>NZ_JAJSOH010000009.1 GCF_021277265.1 Kineosporia rhizophila | reverse complement strand
AAGCTAGGGACGAGATGACATCGGCATCACCCTCACGCCGCCCGAAAGACTCAGCAGCCGAGGGCTCCTCAGAACGAGCCCCGGTGCGCTCGGCACCGATCCCGGCCAGCACCACCAGCCCCACCCCGAAGACCGCCCCGGCTCCCGGCATCTGCCCCAGCAGCACCAGACCGATCACCGTGGCCACGGCCGGCTCTAGGCTCATCAGCGTGCCGAAGGCCGCAGCGGTGAGGCGGCGCAGGGCGAGCAGTTCCAGGGTGAACGGCACCACCGGCACCAGCGCGGCCAGCAGCAGCCCGAAGAGCACGACGTCGGGGCCGGGGCGGATCTCGCCGCCGGCCAGGCCGGGCAGCGCGACCGCGGTACCGACCAGGGCGGCCACCGGCATCGAGATGCCCAGCCCGCGCAGGCCCGAGACCTCGTCGCCGATCCGCTGGGTGAGCAGGATGTAGGCCGCCCAGCAGAGGGCGGCGGCCAGGGCCAGGGCGATGCCGGCCGGGTGCACGTCGCCGGTCCACGGTTCGGTGAGCAGGAGCACCCCGGCCAGGGCGGGCAGGGCCAGCAGGCGGGCCCGGCCGCGGCCCCGGAACAGTGCCACGCCCAGCGGACCGAGGAACTCCAGCGCGCTGGCGGTGCCCAGGGGCAGGTAGACCAGAGAGGCCATGAACAGCATGGTCATGCCGGCCATCACGGCGCCCAGCAGCAGGCCGCTGACCAGACCGGCCCGGCTCACCTCACCCCGGCGGGGCCGCAGCAGGATCGCGAAGAACAGGCCCGCCCAGGCCAGGCGCAGCCAGGCGGTGGCCACCGGGCCGATCTCGTCGACCAGGGGCACCGCGACGGCGAGGCCGAGCTGGACGCTGAGGATGGCACCGACGGCGAGGAGCGAACCGCTACGGGCGGAGGAGGACGTTGTCACACCCGCATGTCACCTCAGACGAATCGTCCGCGTCCACGTGCCAATCATGGACACACCGTTCAGGATTCATGGACAATCGCGCAGTGGACACCCGGCGCCTGGCTTTCCTGCTCGAGCTCTCCCGGCTCGGCTCGATGCGCGAGGTGGCCGACGAACTGGGCACCACCACGTCCACGGTTTCCCAGCAGATCGCCGTTCTGGCCAAGGAGGTGGGCACGGCCCTGGTCGAGCCGGACGGGCGGCGGGTGCGGCTGACTCCGGCCGGTCGGCGCCTGGCCGAGCACGCGGTCACGATCCTGGCCGCGGTGGAGGCCGCCCAGGGCGATCTGGACCCGTCGGCGGAACCCGCGGGCACGCTGCGGGTGGGCGGTTTCGCCAGCGCGATCCGCCGGGTCCTGCTGCCGATCGTGCGGCAGCTCGGCCAGGACCACCCCCGGTGCGGGTGCTGATCCATGAGTACGAGCCGCTCGAGGCGCTGGGCATGGTTACCGCGGACGAGATCGACCTGGCCCTGGTCTACGACTACAACCTGGCTCCCCGCCCGAAAGATCCGGCATCGCAGTGGATTCCTTTGTGGACGACACCCTGGGCGGTCGCCGTCCCGGAGGCTCTCGCCGGCGCCGCCCGGACGAGTGCCCCGGCCACCCTCAAGGCCCTGGCCGACCAGCCGTGGATCGTGAACTCGCGCAACACCGCCGACGAGGACGCGGTGCGGACCCTGGCCTCGATGGCCGGTTTCGAGCCAAGGATCAGCCATCAGGTGGACAGTCTCGGGCTGGTGCAGGAACTCCTGCTGGCCGGGCAGGGCATCGGACTGCTCCCGGTCGACCATCCGGTGCGTGCCGGGGTCCGGCTGCTGCCGCTGCGCGACCCCGGGGTGATCCTGCGGGCCTATGCGGTGACCCGCGCAGGCCGTTCCGAATGGCCGCCCCTGGCGCTGCTTCTCAGCCTGCTCGTTTCCGGTCAAACCACTCATTGAGGACGCTTGTGGGCACCGATTCTGTTACTGGTGTGGCCAAAGTGACCAGCCCTGGCCAGTATCCGCCGGATCGGGCAGACTGCCGCAACTGACCGGTTGACGGCCACTAGCCTGATCCGTTCTTGGAGGGGGCCGGAATGAAGAGCAAAGGGTGGCACCAGGCGAGGCTGATCCCGACCACGGGTATCGCCTCGCAGGTGGAGCAGGAGCGCCGGGCGAGCGCCGCGCTGCTGGCCACCATGAGCGCACATCCGCGTTTCGGGCGGGCCCTGACCGGGCCGCTCGGGGCGCCCGAAGGCGTGATCGAGACCTTTGTCGAGGTGCCGTTCTCCAGCGGGCCCACGCAGTGCCTGCCGCACGGGGTGGTCCGGGTGCGCGAGGGCGGCCGGCAGTGGACGGCGCTGGTCGAGGTCAGCACCGGTCCTCGCCCGCTGCGCCGGGCCCGGCTGGAGGCCTACCTCGACCTGGCCACCGAACAGGGCATCGACGCCCTGCTGACGATCAGCAACGAGATCCCGCCGGTGGCCGGGCAGCACCCCACCTCGGTGGCCAAGGAGAAGCTCGGGCAGGTGGCGCTGCTGCACTACCCGTGGAGCAAGATCGTGGCCGAGGCGGTGGTGGAGCGGGAAGAGGGCGCGGCCGGGGAACCGGCGGCGGTCTGGGTCCTCGGCGAGCTGATCCACTATCTCGAGCACCCACGTTCGGGAGCCCTGCTGTTCGAGATCGCCGACGACGCCCCGACCACGAAACTGCCCCGGCTCAGCGAGCTCCAGGTCCTCGACGAGCTGGGCGACATCGAGGGGCTGGACGAGCTCGAGGCCGTGGACAACGTTCGCGATCCGGTGGCCGAGGTGCCGGCCCCCCGCGGCCCGGCCCGCCGGGAGATCCGGATCGCGCTGCGCGACGACGTCGAGCCCGAGCCGCCGGGCAAGCCCGGCTGGTACCGCGAGCAGGGCGAGTTCAGCGGCCGGCTGCGCTGGTGGGACGGCGAGGTCTGGACCGACCACGTCTACGCCCTGCCACCCGCCCCGCCCGGCGTCGAGAACCGGCCCCCGGCCGAGGAACAGACCTCGGCCGAGAACCAGCGGTCCTAGAGCAGTTCGACGTCGAGGCGGGCCTGCAGTTCGGCCGGCGTGATGCCGTAGGTCTCGCGCACCCGGACCCCGCCCGGCTCGATGTCGAACACCCCGCTCTCGGTGTACACCCGGCTGACACAGCCCAGGCCGGTGAGCGGGTAGGTGCACTCGGGGACGATCTTGGGCTGCCCGTCCCGGGTGAACAGGGTCATCATCACGAACACCTGCTTGGCGCCGATCGCCAGGTCCATCGCACCGCCGACGGCCGGGATCGCCCCCGGTTCGCCGGTGTGCCAGTTGGCCAGGTCGCCCCGGGCCGACACCTGGAAGGCACCGAGCACACACACGTCGAGGTGACCGCCGCGCATCATGGCGAAGCTGTCGGCGTGGTGGAAGTAGGCGGCGCCCGGTGGTTCGGTGACCGGGACCTTGCCCGCGTTGATCAGGTCGGGGTCGACCTCGTCACCGACCGCGGCCCGCCCCATCCCGAGCATGCCGTTCTCGGTGTGCAGCACCACCCCGCTGTCGGGGGCCAGGTGGTCGGCGACCATCGTGGGCTGCCCGATGCCCAGGTTCACGTAGGCACCGGCCGGGATGTCCCGGGCGACCAGGGCGGCCAGTTCGGCCTTGCTCAGCGGGCCTTCGGCGGTGTTCATCAGATCCTCACCATCCGGTCGACGAAGATGCCCGGCGTGACCACGGTCTCCGGGTCGATCCGGCCGGCCTCGACGATCTCGCCGACCTGCACCACCGTGGTGGTCGCGGCGGTGGCCATCACCGGGCCGAAGTTGCGCGCGGTCTTGCGGTAGACCAGATTCCCGGCCCGGTCGGCCCGGTGCGCCTTGATCAGCGCCACATCGCCCCGGATCGGGTACTCCAGCACGTACTCCCGGCCGTCGATGGTGCGCCGCTCCTTGCCCTCGGTGAGCGCGGTGCCCACCCCGGTGGGGCAGAAGAACGCGCCGATCCCGGCCCCGGCCGCCCGCATCCGCTCGGCCAGGTTGCCCTGCGGCACCACCTCGAGCTCGATCTTGCCGGCCCGGTAGAGCTCGTCGAAGACGTACGAGTCACTCTGCCGGGGGAACGAGCAGACCATCTTGCGCACCTGCCCGGCGGCCAGCAGCGCGGCCAGGCCGTAGTCGCCGTTGCCGGCATTGTTGCTGACCACGGTGAGGTCGCGCGGACCGCTGCGGCGCAACGCGTCGATCAGCTCGACCGGCTGCCCGGCCGACCCGAATCCGCCGACGAGAATGGTTGCCCCGTCGGAGATCCCGGCCACGGCCGCATCGGCATCGGGGTATTCGGTGGCGGTCATCGGGCGTTCTCCAGAACCACGGCAAGGGCCTGGCCCACCCCGATGCAGATGGCGGCAACTCCCCAGCGCTCGCCGCGCTCGGCCATCACCGCGGCCAGCGTGCCCACCAGCCGCCCGCCGGACGCGCCCAGCGGATGACCGATGGCGATCGCCCCGCCGCGCACGTTCACGATCTCCGGATCCACGTCCCAGGCCCGGATGCAGGCCAGCGACTGCACGGCGAACGCCTCGTTCAGCTCGACCGCACCGACATCACCCCAGCCGATCCCGGCCTTTTTCAGCGCCTTTTCAGCGGCGGCCACCGGCGCATAGCCGAACGCCTGCGGCTCGCACGCGTGCGCCGCCCGCCCGGCGATCCGGGCCTGGGGCGTCAGCCCGAGCAGATCCTCGGCCGCCCCGGAGCCGACCAGCACGGCCGAGGCGCCGTCGTTCAGCGGTGAGGCGTTGGCCGCGGTGATCGTGCCGTCGGGCCGGAAGACCGGCTTGAGCGAGGCCAGCTTCTCGATCGTGGACGAGGCCCGTACCCCCTCGTCGCGGGACAGTTCGCCCACCGGCGTCACCAACTGCTCGTAGAAGCCCTCGTCCCAGGCCTGCTGGGCCAGCCGGTGCGAGCGCAGGGCGAACTCGTCCTGCTCCGGACGGCTGATCGAGAACCGTTCCTGCAGCTGCTCGTTCGCCTCACCGAGCGAGACCGTCCACTCGGCCGGCATGTTCCGGTTCACCAGCCGCCAGCCCAGCGTGGTGGAGACCAGCGAGGCGTCGCCTGCGGGAAAGGGCCGGTCCGGCTTCATCATCACCCAGGGCGCCCGGGTCATCGACTCCACCCCACCCGCGAGAACCAGGTCGGCGTCGCCGGTCTCGACCGACCGCGAGGCCTGCATCACCGCGTCGAGCCCGGACCCGCACAACCGGTTCACCGTGGTGCCCGGCACCGAGACCGGCAGGCCGGCGAGCAGGCCGGCCATCCGCGCCACGTTGCGGTTGTCCTCCCCGGCACCGTTGGCGTTGCCGAACACGATCTCGTCGATCCGGGCCGGGTCCAGACCGGGTGCGGTGGCCACCAGCTCCCGGACCACGTGGGCGGCCAGATCGTCGGGGCGGGTGCCGGCCAGGGCGCCGTTGAAGCGCCCGAACGGCGTGCGCAGGGCCCGGTAGACGTACGCGGCGGGCATCGGAGAACCTCCGGCTGTTCGCTGAGCGAACGCTTGTGCGTTCTGAGAACAGGGTAACCCGGGCCTTCCCGACGAGCCAGGGGTCGGTCATCATGGGCGCCCCCCGTCCCGCGCGATCGACCCGGATGAGCTACTACGTGACCGATGTGAAGATCGACCTGATCGAGGAACCGGACGGCCGGTACCGGCTGACCGCCCGGATCGCCGGCGTCACCTACCTCACCGACCGGTTCGCCCTGCTGAGCAGCGGCCTGCGGTTCGACTACGCCCAGCTGCTGGCCCACGAGGCGGCGCTGATCCTGGCCGCCCGCCCCACTCCGGACAGCCCGGAGTTCGAGTACGACACCCGCACGCGGTACGAGCGGGCCCTGGACGCCGCCAAGCCCTCGCAGCCCGCCCCGTCGCGGACCCATCTGCCCACCTGGATGCGCGAGGACACGGTCGTGCAGGTCCCGGCCGGACACGGCTGGATCAAGGGCTTCCTGGCCAACGGAACGGAAAGCGGCACCGACACCGGGGAGCCGGCCGTCGAGGTGATGGTCTTCCAGCAGGACAGCGGCCTGGGCCTGCACCATCCCGACTCGCTCACCCACGTCCCCGACCCCTCGCCCGAGGTCCAGAACTGGATCGAGAGCGAGAAGAGGGCGCTGCGCATGCAGACCTGGCGCGGCCTGCGGCAGCGTTCCAGCGGGATCCGGGTGTACCGGCTGGAGGAGGAGGCCGAGGCCCTGGCCTCGACCCTGGTACCTCGCGGCGACCTGAGCGATCCGCGCATCGTCGACATCGACCTGTGGGCCGGTCAGGGGGCGGGCGAGTACCGCGACGACCTGCCTGACCAGCACCGGCTGACTCTGCAGGTAGACGGCGGGGAACTGCACACCGGCACGTTCGGCGGCACCGGCCAGGTGCACGCCCGCGCCACCGCCCTGCTGCTGGACGCGTTCGGCGATCCGGAGACGGCCCTGCCCGCCTGGCGTCTGCGTTCGGACGAGGACCGGGTGCTCGAGGAGCAGCTCAAGCAGCAGGGCCTGACCAGCGACGAGGTGGCCGACCTCCGTCCGCTGCTTCCGGGCCAGATCGTGCGTACCCCGGCGAGCGAGTCAGGAACCACAGATTTTGGACGGGTGGATCACCTCATGACGGCAGGTTTCGTGGCCGTGGTGCGGGTTGGGCAGGGTCCTGCGCTGTTCCCGCCGGAGCAGCTCACGCCCTACGAGCCCACCGCCGAGGAGCAGCCCCGGCTCGAGGCCCTCGACCGGCAGATCCGCCACGACGTCCGGGTGCGGGCCGAACGAGAGGCCGGTTCGCTCACGCTCAACGACCACCCTGTGACGCCAGATCTGTACTGATCTCGGCGGCGCAGACCAGGAGCGGCCCGAGCAGCTGCTCGCGGATCCGGGCCACGCTGTGCCGGGTGGTGGTCGACACGTTCACCGCGGCGACCACCAGCCCGGCCGCGTCCCGGACCGGCGCCGCCACCGAGCGCAGGCCGGGCTCGAGCTCTTCGTCGACCAGGCACCACCCCTGGAGGCGGATCTGCTCCAGCTCGGCCCGGAGCTCTTCTACGTCCACAATCGTGTTCTCGGTGAGCCCCACCAACTCGACCCGCGAGAAGTAGCCCTCCACCCACTCAGGCGGCTTCCCGGCCAGCAACACCCGTCCCATCGACGTCGCGTAGGCGGGGAAACGCGTCCCCAGACCGATCGCCACCGTCATGATCCGGCGGCGCTCCACCCGCGCCACGTAGACGATCTCGTCGCCGTCCAGCTCGGACAGTGAACTCGACTCGTCGGTGGCCGCGGTGAGGTCGGCCAGGTGCGGGCGGGCCAGGGTGGGCAGCGGCGACGAGGCCAGGTAGGCACCGCCCAGCTCGAGCACCCGGGGCGTCAGGGAGAACCGGCCGTCACGCAGCCGCACGTACTTCAGGTCTTCCAGGGTGTGCAGGATGCGCCGGGCAGTGGCCCGCGACGTGCCCGAACGGCGGGCCACGTCGGACAGGCTCAGCTCCGGGTTCTCGGCGTCGAAGCACCGGATCACCGCCAGCCCGCGGGTGAGCGACTGCAGGCTCTCGGCGCGTGCCGCGGGCTCCGAGCTCATGACCGCCCACCCTAGGGCCAGGTCGTACGCTGCCGGTATGAAGGGTGGGATCCAGCAGTTCACGCAGCTTGCCCGGGAAACGGACGAGGATCCCGACTACGCCCGGCCGACCCCGACCCCGCGGCAGCAGCGCTGGGACGTGGTCACCGGCCTGCTCCTGGCGGCCGGCACCCTGACCAGCACCCTGCTGTACCGCAGCTTCGTCGGCCGGGACAACGACGTGCTGCAGATCTCGATCCTGGAGTCGGTGCTCTGGTCGCTGGCCGTCGCCCTGCCCCTGTGCGTGCGCCGGCGCCACCCCGTGCCGGTGCTCCTGGTGGTCTCGGCGATGTTCATCGGGATGCAGTCGCGCGCCGTCATCGAGGGCACGATGAGCTCGATCGCCCTGTTCAGCGCCCTGTACACGACCGGCGCGTGGACCCAGGACCGGCGTGTGGCGAACATCGTCCGGCTGCTCGTCGTGGTGATCATGTTCTGCTGGCTGGCCTACCTGATCAGCGCCACCGCCTGGGCCGAGACCGGGCCGGACGCCGAGCCCGACGAGGGCCCGATCCCTGCCCACCTGGCCAGTGTCATCTACTCCACCCTGATCAACATCCTGTTCTTCGCCGGGGCCTGGTACTTCGGCAACGCCGCCTGGAACCGGGCCGCACAGGAGGAGCAGTTGCGCCGCCGCACGCTGGAGCTGGCGCGCGAGCGGGACGAGAGCGCCCGGCGGGCAGTGCTGGCCGAGCGCGTCCGGATCGCCCGCGAACTGCACGACGTGGTCGCCCATCACGTGAGCCTGATGGGGGTACAGGCCGGGGCCGCCCGCCGGGTGCTCGACCGCGACCCCGAGCTGACCCGTCAAACCCTGGGCGTGATCGAGGAATCCGGCCGGTCCGCGGTGGAGGAGATGCGTCGCCTGCTCGTGGTTCTGCGCGACTCCGACGACCAAAAGGACGGCGACGAGACCACGGCGAGTCCCCCGTCCTCTGGTGTCGATGCCCTTGAACAGCTCCTGCGCAATGCCGCAACTCCGGGCCTGGCCACCGAATTCACGGTCGTCGGCACTCCGGCGACGTTGACCGCGGCGGTGAGCGTCTCGGTGTTCCGGATCGCCCAGGAAGCGGTGACCAACGCGCTCAAGCACGCAGGAGCGTCCCGGATCGACTGTCGTCTGCGCTATCTGGCCGAGGCGGTCGAGGTCGAGGTGGTGGACAACGGCCGCGGCCAGGCACCTCTGGGAGGCAAGGGTTCCGGGCTCGGCCAGGTGGGGATGCGGGAACGGGTCGAGATGCACGGCGGCACCCTGGAGATCGGCCGCCGGCCCGAGGGCGGCTACCGGGTGAGGGCGCGGATTCCCCTGGTGCGGGCGGCAGTTACGGGCAACACGGAGAACGAGAGGACGGCGGTGCCCCGGTGAGCGGCTCCGAGCAGTACGAAGAGGACCAGGAACAGCCCCCGATCCGGGTGCTGCTGGCCGACGACCAGGAGCTGATGCGGGCCGGTTTCCGGATGATCCTGTCCAGCGAGCCGGGTCTGGAGGTGGTGGCCGAGGCCTCGAACGGGGCGGAGGCGATCGCCCGGGCGGCCCGGTTCACCCCGGACGTGATCCTGATGGACGTGCAGATGCCGGGCACCGACGGGCTGACCGCGACCCGCGAGATCACCCGCGACTCCACGGCCAAGGTGGTCATCCTGACCACCTTCGACCGGGAGGACTACCTGTTCGAGGCGCTGCAGGCGGGCGCGGCCGGGTTCCTGCTGAAGAACGCCAGCCCGGAGGAGCTGATCCAGGCGATCCGGATCGTCGCCCGGGGCGACGCGATGCTCGCCCCCGAGCTGACCCGGCGGCTGCTCGACCGGTTCGCCGTGCGCTCCGGGGTGGTGCAGCGCCCCGACCTGCTCGACCAGCTCACCGAGCGGGAGTGGGACATCCTGCGCCTGCTGGCCACCGGTTCGAGCAACGCCGAGATGGCCCAGCAGCTGTTCGTCGGCGAGGCCACGGTCAAGACGCACGTCTCGCGGATCCTGCAGAAGCTCGGTCTGCGCGACCGGATCCAGGCGGTGGTGTTCGCCTACGAGACGGGTGTGGTGACTCCGGGGCAGAAGCCGGGCTGATCTCGTCCTCGATGCTCTTTTCTGGTTGAGGACGCCGGTGGGCACCGACGTCCGTCGCGAGGGGGATGCGGTGGTTCCGTCGCGCGCCGGACGACCGGTGCCCGTTCGCAGGCATAGCTTTCTGAGGGTCAGGAGAAATCCTCACCATCAGGAGCGCGGATCATGCTTGAGCTGGACGGCATCAGTCGTTCGTTCGACGGTCGCCGGGTACTGGACGGCATCTCGTTCAGCGTCGAGCCCGGCCGGCTCACCGGTTTCGTCGGGTCGAACGGCGCCGGTAAGACCACCACCATGCGGATCGTCCTGGGCATCCTCGCCCCGGACGCCGGGACCGTGCGCTGGAAGGGGCAGGCCCTGGACCGGCCGGCCCGCCAGCAGTTCGGGTACATGCCCGAGGAGCGCGGTCTCTACCCCAAGATGAACCCCGTCGACCAGCTGGTCTTCCTGGGCCGGCTGCACGGGCTGAGCGCTGCCGAGGCCCGCCGCAAGGCCACCGGGCTGCTCGAGCAGCTGGGCCTCGGCGAGCGGATGAAGGACAAGCTGGAGTCGCTGTCGCTGGGTAACCAGCAGCGGGTGCAGGTGGCCGCGGCGCTGCTGCACGATCCGGTCCTGCTGGTGCTGGACGAGCCGTTCAGCGGTCTGGACCCGATCACCGTGGACACGATGACCTCGATCCTGCGCACCAGCGCGGCCGGGGGCGTGCCGGTGCTGTTCTCCAGCCACCAGCTCGACCTGGTCGAGCGGATCTGCGACGACCTGGTGATCATCGCCGGGGGCGGCGTGGTGGCCCAGGGCACGGTGGAGTCGCTGCGGCAGGAACGGGCCGGTGCGCGGTTCCGGCTGGTGCTGGGCGAGGACGCGGGCTGGCTGCGCGACGTGCCCGGCATCGACGTCCTCGACGTGGACGGTCCCCGGGCCCTGGTCGAACTGCCTGACGTGACGCACGACCAGATGCTTCTGTCCGCCGCCGTCCAGCGTGGGCCGGTGCACGAGTTCAGCCGGGTCGTCCCGGCCCTGGCCGACATCTACCGGGAGGTCTCCAAGTGAACTTCGAGATGGTCCGGGTGATCGCCGCCCGGGAGATGAGCACCAAACTGCGCGACCGCGGCTTCATCATCTCCAGCGTGGTGATGCTGGTGCTGGTGGCGCTGGGCATCATCCTGCCGGCGCTGTTCCTGAACGACGACGACCACCCGAAGTACCGGCTGGCCGTTGCCGGGCAGACGGCGAGCCAGGTCGGCGAGGTGGCCAAGAGCGGTGGCGAGGCCGCGATCCGCCTGGAGGAGGAGCGCGAGAAGGCCGACGACGAGGCCGACGAGCAGGACGTGCCGCTGCTCACCCGGTCCGTCGGGACCGGGGTGCCCGCGGCCGACGTGACGCTGGTCGAGGCCGACTCGGCCGACGCCGCGATCGCCCTGGTGCGCTCCGACGACGCCGACGCGGCCCTGGTCGAGAAGTCCGACGGCATGGTCGAGATCGTCGGCAACAACGACATCGAGGGCGACCTGAGCCGCTTGGTGGCCGCCGCCTTCCAGACCTACCAGACCCAGGGCATGCTGGAGCTGGGCGGGATGACCCCGGACCAGATCGCCGAGCTGCAGGACGTGGGCACACCTTCGGAGCGACTGCTCGAGGGCGGCGCCGAGAACGAGGGCGTGGCCATGGTGCTGGCCCTGGCCTTCGCCTTCCTGTTCTACTTCACCGCCCTCACCTTCGGGATCACGATCTCGCAGAGCGTGGTGGAGGAGAAGCAGAGCCGGGTGATCGAGATCCTGGTGGCGGCCACCCCGGTGCGGGTGCTGCTGGCCGGCAAGGTGCTGGGCAACGCCGCCCTGGCCCTGGGGCAGGTGGCCCTGCTGCTGGCTATCGGCCTGGCCGCGGCCAGCGCCACCGGGCAGAGCGTGGCCACCACCCTGCTGCTCGACTCCGGGGGCTGGTTCCTGCTGTTCTTCGCTCTCGGGTTCATCATGCTCAGCTGTGTCTGGGCCGCGGCCGGCGCGCTGGCCGCCCGGCAGGAGGACCTGCAGGCCACCACCATGCCGCTGCAGATCGTGCTGATCGCCCCGTTCCTGGCCGGCGTGTACATCACCGACCCGGGCACCGCCCTGAAAGTTCTCTCCTACGTGCCGTTCACGTCTCCGCTCAGCATGCCCCGCCGGCTGCTGATCGACGACGCGGCGTGGTGGGAGGCGCTGATCTCGCTGGGGATCATCGCGGTCACCGGCCTTCTGCTGATCGCCTTCGCCGCCCGGCTGTACGAGGGTTCGCTGCTGCGGACCAGCACGAAGACCTCGCTGGCGACCGCCTGGAAGCGGGAGAAGCAGTCCGTCTGAGTCCACCGCCGGCCCCCGGGGCCCGTCACCGACCGTGTCATCGGTCGGTGGCGGGCCCTTCTGCTTGTCCGGGTCCGTCACCAGGCCCGCAAGTTCGTGCAAGCCCCCGGAAAGACCTTGCGAAGGGATCTGAGCACGTCAGAGGAGTGTGAAGAGGGTCACCGATTGGCATGTCCGGACAGGTTCACAAC
The DNA here is from genome assembly GCF_021277265.1 of Kineosporia rhizophila. Lineage (GTDB taxonomy): Bacteria > Actinomycetota > Actinomycetes > Actinomycetales > Kineosporiaceae > Kineosporia > Kineosporia rhizophila. The sequence continues at coordinate 231,352 of NZ_JAJSOH010000009.1, read as the reverse complement.
ACCTGTCCGGACAGGTAACGTGAAGGAGACCGCCGCGGGCGTCACCGTTCGTAGTACCAGAACGGCGCTCTATCTCGTCGCGCCCGGATTCTGGCGGAGACCGGAACAGCAGTGCAGAGCCGTGCAACCCGGCCCCCCATCCACGAGGAAAGGGCAGCATCTGTGACCACGATCGAGAACGACGCCCCCACCCGGCACGCGAACCTGCTGGACTGGGTCTCGCAGGCGGCCGAGCTGACCACCCCCGACCGGGTGGTCTGGATCGACGGCTCGGCCGAGCAGCACCAGGCCCTGATCGACGAGCTGGTCGCCGCAGGCACTTTCGTGAAGCTGGACAAGAAGCCGAACTCCTACTGGTGCGCGTCCGACCCGACCGACGTGGCCCGGGTCGAGGACCGCACGTTCATCTGCTCGCTCGACGAGGCCGACTGCGGCCCGACGAACAACTGGATGGACCCGGCCGAGATGCGCTCGATCATGCGGGATCTGTACCGCGGCTGCATGAAAGGCCGCACGATGTACGTGATCCCGTTCGTGATGGGCCATCTGGACGCGGAGAAGCCGATGTTCGGGGTCGAGATCACCGACTCGCCCTACGTGGTGGTCTCGATGAACGTGATGGCCAAGACCGGCACCCGGGTGCTCGCGGCGATGGGTGACAGCGCCGAGTACGTACCGGCCATGCATTCGATCGGCGCTCCGCTCGAGCCCGGCCAGCAGGACGTGGCCTGGCCCTGCAACGACACCAAGTACATCGTGCAGTTCCCGGAGAGCCGCGAGATCCAGTCGTACGGCTCGGGTTACGGCGGCAACGCGCTGCTGGGCAAGAAGTGCTACTCGCTGCGGATCGCCTCGGTGATGGCCCGCGACGAGGGCTGGCTGGCCGAGCACATGCTGATCCTGAAGCTGACCTCACCCACCGGCACGGTGAAGTACATCGCGGCCGCCTTCCCCAGCGCCTGCGGCAAGACCAACCTGGCCATGCTGGAGCCGACGATCCCGGGCTGGAAGGTGGAGACGCTGGGCGACGACATCGCCTGGATGCGGTTCGGCCGGGACGGCCGGCTGTACGCCACCAACCCCGAGAACGGCCTGTTCGGGGTGGCTCCCGGCACCGGCTGGGACACCAACCCCAACGCCATGCGGGCGATCGAGGTGGGCGGTTCGGTGTTCACCAACGTGGCGCTGACCGACGACGGCGACGTGTGGTGGGAGGGGATGACGCCGCAGCCCCCGGCGCACCTCACCGACTGGCACGGCAACGACTGGACGCCGGACTCGGAAAACCCTTCTTCGCACCCCAACTCGCGGTTCTGCACGCCGATCCGTAACTGCCCGATCCTGGCCCCGGAGTACGACGACCCGGCCGGGGTGCCGATCTCGGCGATCCTGTTCGGCGGGCGCCGCAAGACCACGATCCCGCTGGTCACCCAGGCCCGGGACTGGAACCACGGCACGTTCATGGGCGCCACCCTGAGCTCGGAGACCACCGCGGCGGCGACCGGTGCGGTCGGGGTGGTGCGCCGCGACCCGATGGCCATGCTGCCGTTCATCGGTTACCACGCCGGTGACTACTTCCAGCACTGGCTCGACGTGGGCAAGGGCGCCGACGCCGACAAGCTGCCGAAGATCTTCTACGTCAACTGGTTCCGGCGCGACGCCGACGGCGGCTTCCTCTGGCCCGGTTTCGGCGAGAACAGCCGGGTGCTGAAGTGGGTGGTCGACCGGCTGGAGGGTGCGGCGGCCGCGGTCGAGACGCCGATCGGGCACGTGCCCGCGCCCGGCTCGCTCGACCTCGACGGCCTGGCCGTGTCCGAGGAGCAGCTGGCCCAGGCGCTGCACGTGGACGCGCAGGAGTGGAAGGCCGAGATCCCGCTGATCCAGGAGTGGTTCGACAAGATCGGCGAGAAGACCCCGGTGACCCTGCTGACCGAGCTGGACGCTCTGAAGGCCCGGTTGGGCAGCTGACGCGGCGCCCGGCTCACCGACGGCGTGGGCCGGGCCCTCACTCGTACAGCACGTACTCCGGGCGCGGCTTGAGCTTGAGCACCTGCGCGGGCGTCATCAGCCGGCCGTGCTCGCGGTCCTCCTCGAAGAACAGCTTGAAGCCGGTGTGGATGCCCTCGGGCAGCGGCTTGACCAGCTTGCGCCAGGTCTCCTCCTTGGCCTCGCGCGAGCCGATGCCGTCCACGCTGATCACGAAGCCCAGGTTGCGGCGGGCCCGCAGACCGGGCACGTCACTGATGATCCGTGAGGCCAGCTGGTGCACCACGAAGGGCTTCTGCGGCAGCTGCTTCTCGGCCACGAACTCCGACAGCCACAGCGAGACCTCGTTCAGCTCGGCCGCGCTGGTGCGCCCGTACACCCGCCCGGGCCGCTCCTTCGCGCCGACCGCCCACTCCGGGTCGAGCGCCACGCCCACGTCGGGCTCGGCCAGCCAGCGGCTCATCGCCTTGACCTCGGTGAGGAAGTCGGCCCGGCCGGGCTGGATGTTCAGCAGCAGCAACGCCTTGTTGGCCCGGGCCACCTTCAGGTAGCGCTCGATCTCGGCGTCGCTGGTGCGGCTGCGGTGCAGACCGTCCTTGCCCGGAGAGGCCTGCACGACGGTGGCGATCAGCTCGAGCACCGGCAGCGGCTCCCGGCCGTCCCCGTCGTACTTCGTGCCCAGCTTCTCGATCTCTTCGGTGCGTTTCTGGAGACTGCCGATGCCGAGCCGACCGAAAGCCTCGGCCGCCCCGCCCGAGTAGCCGACGAGCCGGTAGCGCGGGAACAGTGCGGTGCCGCCACGGGGCAGTTCCTGAACGCCGGGACTGCCCGAAGGGGTAGCGGTGGCGGTCGTCGTGCCCGGGGCAGTGCTCGTGTCGCTCGGGCTCACCGGCGAACTTGAGGACGACGGACTCGTCGATGCGGTCGGGCCCGGTGACGCCGGGGTCGAGTCCGGGTCGGAGGGGGCCGGGCTCGCCGCCGGCGGCCCGGCGGTCTCAGCCGTTTGAGCCGTCTGGGCCGTCTGGGCCGAATCCGACTGACAGCCCGCCAGCACGAGCGGGACCAGAGCCGCCGCTCCCACCCCCATCAGCAGTTTCCGGTTCTGCAGGGGGCGAGCGGGACGCACGAGGAGCACCTCCGGGGGCTGTGGGTCGCTTGTGACATGCGGGCAGTCGACCCATCCGACCACGACCCCGGCGAAGCGCGCATCCCGGCTGCAAACGCTGCGCCGAACGAGTGCATCACCCAGCGCGTCCGGGCCGCCACGCAAAACCAGAAAGGGCCCTGTGGCCAGCCGTGTGGCTGACCGCAGGGCCCTTTCGGACCGCGGAGGCGGCGAGATTTGAACTCGCGATGGGGAATAACCCCCAAACCCGCTTAGCAGGCGGGCGCCATAGACCGGACTAGGCGACGCCTCCCCGTGATGCGGCAAGGCTACCGGTCGAGCCCGGTCCGCGGCAAAGCAGATGCTCCGGCGCGTCGTGTCCGTCCGGATTCACAGCGTTCCCCCGGGCAGTCGAAGCGTTCCGAAGGGGTCAAGATCCTGGCGTGTGGGTAGCCAACACAGCCAAGAGCTTTATTGTTAGCGCCGAGGGCGGATCCGCGCATATCACTTGCATACGGTGCGAATCGGCCCATGTCACGTGAGTAACGATTTGCCCATGTGACTCACGGCACGACCCGGATGCGGTAACGATTCTGCCGTCTGCAGCGAGGCAGAGGGTTGGAACCAGTGGTGCATCTACTACCGGTAGCTCATTCAGCAGGCACCACTTCACACGGCAGGAGGCGTGGGTGACGCAGGTCGAGCCCTTCTCGCGGCGCCCACGACGAGCCGACGCCGAGCACTACGGCGAGCAGTCGTCCGGTCAGGGCTCCGCGGCGGGTGACCGCTATGCCGATCGGGGCCGCGGCTCCGATCGCGGCGGGCGTTATGACGAGCGCGACGAGTACGCCGAGAGCCGCTCCGGTCGTTCCGGCGGCGACAACGGCGGTTACGACCCCCGGCCCGGTAACCGCAGCAGCAACGGCGGTTACGACCCGAGGCCCGGTAACCGCAGTGGCAACGGTGGTTACGACCCGCGGCCGAGCGACCGCAGCGGTGGTTACGACCCCCGGCCCAGCAGCCGTAGCAGCAACGGCGGCTACGACCCCCGGCCCAGCAGCCGTAGCAGCAACGGCGGCTACGACCCCCGCCCCAGCGACCGCAGCAGCAACGGCGGCTACGACCCCCGGCCGGGCGCCCGTAGCGCCGCAGCGGCGCCTGAGCGGCCTCGCGCCGCCGACGACCGCGAGCCCGGTGGCCACGCCCAGGCCCGGGAGCCGAAGAGCCGTCTGGCCGCGCCCCCGCCGGGCGACGAGAGCGACCGCCGCGGCAGCCACGCCACCACCTACGGCCAGGGTTTCTCCTGGGTCGTGGCCTGGACCATCATCGGCGCCCTGGTGCCCGGCCTCGGCCTGATCGCAGCCGGCTGGCGCCGGCTCGGCGCCGCCGTCCTCGGGGTAATCGCGGTGTCGTTCGCCGGCTTCGCGGTCTGGGCCCTGACCGGCAACATCCTGCAGCGCGGCCTGTCCGTGGCCCTCGAGCCGCAGAAGCTGCTCATGCTGGCCATCGCGGCCGTGGTGATCGGCGTGCTGTGGGCCCTGGTCGTCCTGCTCACCAACAGCCAGCTGCGCCGCTACGCCACCCTCGACGGCGCCCAGAAGGCGTTCAGCTGGGTGGTCGTCGCCGCCCTGGTGGTCGGCGTGGGCGTGCCCACCTACACCGTCGGCAACTACGCCCTGGTACAGCGCGACCTGGTCAACACCGTCTTCGGCGGCGACGGTGACGAGGACTCGGACGACCAGAAGCCGAACACCGAGGCGGCCGACCCGTGGGCCGACACGAAGCGGGTCAACGTGCTGCTGATCGGCTCCGACGCCGGCGAGACCCGTACCGGTATCCGCCCGGACACGATGATCCTGGCCAGCATCCAGCCCTCGAGCGGCAACACCGTGCTGTTCAGCCTGCCCCGCAACCTGGAGCGGGTGCCCTTCAAGGAGGGCAGCCCCGGCGACAAGTACTGGCCGGACGGTTACTGGTGCGAGGCCAACCAGTGCATGATCAACGGCATCTGGCGCTGGGCGGAAGACACCCCGAACTCCGGCTACGCCAAGTTCAAGAACCCCGGTCTGAAGGCCACCGAGGACGCGATCACCGGCGTGCTCGGCCTGGAGATCGACTCCTACGCGATGCTCAACCTCAAGGGCTTCGAGGAGTTCATCGACGCCATCGGTGGGGTGGAGCTCGACGTCTACGAGCGTCTGCCGATCGGCGGCAGTTCGACCAACCCGGAGAAGACCAAGGGATACATCGAGCCGGGCACGAACCAGGACATGGACGGCTACCACGCCCTCTGGTTCGCCCGGTCGCGCTGGAGCACCTCCGACTACAGCCGGATGGAACGTCAGCGCTGCCTGATCGCCGCGGTCTCCTCGCAGGCCGACCCGGTCACCCTGGCCACGAACTTCCCGAAGATCGCCAAGGCGCTGAAGAGCAACATGTCGACCAGCATCAAGCAGGACGAGCTGCAGGCGTGGGTCGAGCTGGCCACCCGGGTCCAGGGCGGCAAGCAGACCAGCCTGGCGTTCACCGACAAGGTGATCCCGGACCGGGCCAACCCGGACTACGACCTGATCCACGAGCAGGTCGACAAGGCGATCGCCAAGTCCGAGAAGGCCGCCAAGAAGGCCCAGAGCACCCAGGCGTCCACCCCGAGCCCGAGCGTGAGCGCCACCGAGGGCACGACCACCACCAAGAAGCCGAAGAAGCCGAAGGCCACCGGCGACGCCACCGAGGCACAGGACGTCGCGGCCGTCTGCTGATCCACCTCCGCCGGTCGGCCGACCTCCACATCGGCCGACCGGCGTTCTGGTGTCCCCCACTCGCACACAAGTAGCCGCCTTGTCCGTCTTTGCCGCGCCCAATGCCGTCGAGACGGGCTGCTGCGCAGGCATACTCGCGGCTCAGTGCGCGATCCGCGGCTGCCCGGGCCACCTCTAGGCGGGTTCCGGGGAACGCGACCTTGTGGGGTGGAATGTCCGACGTCCGTCAACGCCACCCCGCCCCCGGACGCCCGGGGCGGTCACGTGAGGACGCACCCGGCGCCCCGGTCGTCTCCACCGGCCGTCGCGGCAGCCACGCCACCGCGCACGGCCAGGGCTTCGCCTGGGTGATCAGCTGGACGATCCTCGGTTCGCTGCTGCCCGGCAGCGGGCTCCTGGCCGCCGGGCGGCGCCGGGCGGGCGGCTTCCTGCTCGGGCTGACCGCGGCCGGCGGCCTGGCCCTGGGCTGGCTGGCGCTCGGCGACGACCCGCTGGAACGCGTCCAGACCCTGGTGATCGCACCCGGGCGCCTGGTCGTGGCCACCGTGTCGATCGCCGTGATCGCGACGCTCTGGGTGCTGGCCATCCTGCTCACCCACGTCCAGCTGCGCCGTTACGCCAGCCTGGGCGGCGGCCAGCGGCTGTTCGCCTCGCTCGTGGTGGTGGCCCTGGTCACCGCGGTGGCGATGCCCGCCTACGAGGCCGGCCGCTACGCGCTGATCGGCCGCGACCTGGTGGACACGATGTTCCGGCAGACGGTCGACACCGAGACCAGCACGGCGCTGACCGAGACCACCGAGGCCGACCCCTGGGCCGGTACCCCGCGGATCAACGTGCTGCTGCTCGGCTCGGACGCCGGTGACTCCCGGATCGGGGTGCGCCCGGACACGATGATCGTGGCCAGCATCGACACCCGGTCGGGCAACACCGTGCTGTTCAGCCTGCCCCGCAACCTGAAGAACGCCCCCTTCCCGTTCGGCACCCCGGGCAACAGCGCCTGGCCGGACGGGTTCAACTGCTACGGCGACCCGTGCATGCTGAACGCGGTCTGGACCTGGGCCGAGGGTGCGGGCTCGGGCTACGACCGGTTCCGCAATCCGGGGCTCGCGGCCACCCAGGACGCGATCGAGGGCGTGACCGGCCTGAAGATCGACACCTACGCGATGCTCAACCTGAAGGGCTTCGCCGAGTTCGTCAACGCGATCGGCGGGCTCGAGGTGAACGTGCGGGAGCGGCTGCCGATCGGGGGCGACGGCAATCCCGAGTCGCCGATCTACCACAAGGCCACCGGCGGCTGGATCGAGATCGGCGAGAACCAGCACCTGGACGGCTACCACGCCCTCTGGTTCGCCCGCTCGCGCTGGGCCAGCGACGACTACAGCCGGATGCAGCGGCAGCGGTGCGTGATCGCCGCCTTCGTCGACCAGGTCGACCCGGTGACCGTGGCCCTGCAGTTCCCCCGGCTGGCCCGGGCGGCCAAGCGGAACATCACCACCGGCATCCCGCGTCGCGACCTGGACGCCTGGGTCGAGCTGAGCCGGCGCGTCCAGGGCGCGAAGGTGACCAGCCTGCCGTTCACCAAGGCCGTGGTCGACGTGACCGCCCCGGACTTCGACAAGGTGCACAAGCTGGTGAAGCGGGCGATCGCGAGCTCGGAGCGGGCCCCGCAGGAGCCCACTCCGAGCGCGTCACCCGGGCCGTCCCGGCCGAGGAACCCCTCGGGGCAGCCGAAGGCGGCCAACCCGAACCGGGCTCAGGACGTGGACGCGGTCTGCTGAGCCGGGCTCAGGCCGAGGCCGCCTTCTGCACCTGGACCACGTCCAGCGCCCCCTCGGCGTACCGGGCCCGCAGCACCTTCTTGTCGAACTTGCCCACGCTGGTCTTTGGCACCTCCTCGACGAAGGCCCAGCGCTCCGGCACCTGCCAGCGGGCGACCCGGGCCTGCAGGAAGTCGCGCAGCTCCTCGACCGCGGGCGTCTGCCCCTCGGCCGGCACCACGATGGCCAGCGGGCGCTCGCCCCACTTGTCGTCCGGCACCCCGACCACGCTGGCCTCGCGCACCGCCGGATGCGCCATCAGCTCGTTCTCCAGGTCGATCGAGCTGATCCACTCGCCGCCGGACTTGATCACGTCTTTCGCCCGGTCGCTGATGGTCAGGTAGCCGTCCGGGGTGAGACTGCCGATGTCACCGGTACGCAGCCAGCCGTCGTCGAACTTGTCGGCCGAGGCCGGGTCGTCGTCGCGGAAGTAGGAGCCGGTGATCCAGGGCCCGCGCACCTCGATCTCGCCCACCGCCTTGCCGTCCCAGGGCTGCGGACTGCCGTCCGGGCCGATCAGGCGGGCGTCGACGTGCAGGGCGAGCCGGCCCTGGGAGTGCCGGTAGTTCCAGTACTCCTCGCCCTCCACGCCTTCCGGGGCAATCGCCACGGTGCCCAGCGGCGAGGTCTCGGTCATGCCCCAGCCGTGCAGCAGGGTGACGTCGTAGCGCTCATGGAAGGCGTGCATCAGCGCGGGCGGGCAGGCCGAGCCGCCCACGATCATCCGGTCCAGGCTGCTGACGTCGACCTCGGGATGCCCGTCGAGGAACTCCAGGAGCCCGGTCAGCAGGGTGGGGACCGCCCCGCCGCAGGTGACCTTCTCGCCCTCGATCATCCGGGCCAGGGGCTCGGGCTGCAGGAAGCGGTCGGGCATGATCAGGCTGGAGCCGGCCATCATCGCGGCGTAGGCCAGGCCCCAGGCGTTGGCGTGGAAGAGCGGCACGATCGCCAGCGCCCGGGAGGAGTGGGTGAGCCCCAGGCCGTTGGCGCCGGCGCAGAAGGTGGCGTGCAGCAGGTTCGAGCGGTGCGAGTAGACGACGCCCTTGGGGTGCCCGGTGGTGCCGGAGGTGTAACACATCAGCGTGCCGTCGTTCTCGTCCAGCTCCGGCCACTGGAAGGTGTCGGGCTGGGCGTCCAGCAGTGCCCGGTAGTCGTGCACCTGGCGTTTACCGCCGCCGGCGAGCGCCTGTTTCACCTCGTCCGGCACCGGGCCGTTGACCACCACGTGCTCGACCAGCGGGGTGTGCTCCAGCAGCGCCGAGAACGGCTGGGCCAGGGAGTTGTCGACGAAGACGACCTTGTCCTCGGCGTGGTTGACCACGTAGACCATCTGCTGCGGGAAGAGCCGGATGTTGATCGTGTGCAGCACCGCCCCGGCCGCCGGAACACCCAGGTAGAGCACCAGGTGCTCGACGTTGTTCCACATGAACGAGCCGACCCGCTGGTCGCCCTCGACCCCGAGTGCCCGCAGCGCGTGCGCCAGCCTGCGGCAGTCTTTCGCCACCTCGGGGAACGACTGCCTCCGAGGGCCTTCCGCGCCCCAGGTGACCACTTCCGACGCGGGGTAGACGGTGCCCGCGTAGTCGATGATGCGGGAGGTCATCAGGGGAACGTTCTGCATGGTGCTGCGCACACAAATCACCTCGTCGTGACGTGGGACACATCGGTGTGTTGCCCAACGGTCACGACCAGGTGGGGGTTTCCCCAAATGCGGAGATCAGCCGTTCCACTGATCGATGACCGGGGTCCCACGATCCCAGCCCAGCACGCTGAGTGTCGAGGTGTGCAGCGCCAGGTGAGCGGCCAGCGAGGCGTCCTGCCCGATCCAGCGGGCGGCCAGGATGCGCAGATAGTGGGCGTGGGCCACGACCACGGCGCGGGTCTGCGCCTCGCGCCGCACCCGCTCGATCACGAGGTCGGCCCGGGCCGAGACCTGTTCCAGGGTCTCCCCACCGGGCACCGGGGAGGTCCAGATCGACCAGCCGGCCACCTGCTCCTGGATCTGGGCGGTGGTGATGCCCTCGTACTGCCCGTAGTCCCATTCCTGGGCGTCGGGCTCGGCCTTGGGGTCGAGTCCGGCCAGTTCGGCGGTGCGCCAAGCCCGCTGCAGCGGGCTGGACAGCTGGAGGTCGAAGTGGACGTCGGCCAGGCGAGGAGCGAGCTTGGCGGCCGCCGCCTCGCCCTCGGGCAGCAGCGGGATGTCGCTGCGGCCGGTGTGCCGGCGGTCGCGGGCCCACTCGGTCAGCCCGTGCCGGATCAGCCAGAGTTCAGGTTCATGCAAGGTCACAGGCGTGATCCTCACACGAGCGGGAGCCCGTGCTGCGGATCAGGGCCGTAGCGAGGAGACGTCCGGTGGCTGTCTGGGCGTGGCCGGTGGGGCCCCTCATAGCGGTGTTTCTACGTGGGGCCACGCCGGACGCGTCCAGGCGGCCACCGGGCGCCCCGCAGTAGGTCATGGTCCGCAGCACGGGCTCTTACACCGGCGCGAGGACGGTCCCGACGATCTGGCCGACCTGGCCCACCCGCCACAGCTCCGAACGGTGGAAGTCCAGACCGCGGGAACGCACCAGGACCAGAGCCAGCGGACCGGGGCCGATCGGGACCAGCGCGGTACCGCTGTAGGGCTCGGCCGCCCCGGGCGCAGTCATCCGCACCGTGGCCAGACGCAGCGGTGAGGTGAGGGCGACGTGTTCCGGACCCGGGCTGGCCACGCTGACGGTGAGCACGGAACTCACGGCGGCCAGGTCGGAGCCGTACTCCACCAGGGCGGCCCACTCCGCCCCGAAGCAGTGGGGTGCACCGTCGACCAGGGTCTGCAGCCCGCGCTCGGGCCGGGAGAGCACCTGGTCGATCAGGCCGAGGTCGGCGTGACCGGTGACCGGGGGCGCCGGATGCTGCACGCCGGTCACCGCCACCCCGGCCAGGGCGTCCAGCGCAGTCGCCACCCGCTCCAGGTGGGCGGCGTCGCGGATCTGCACGAACACGTCGTCCAGGGCCCGGCCGGACTCGCTCTCGAGCACGTCGATCTTGACGATGTCGGCCCCCACCGAGCCGATCGCCGAGGTGACCCGCCCCAGACTGCCGGGCCTGTCCGGGACGCCGAACCGAATCCGAGCGAGCAAGCCGGGCCTCCTGACGGCCAGGTGGAATGAGACGGACAGAATTCCACACGGCGACCGGCCGCAGACCCCGATGCAGCGCAGATCACGCACCCCGGAGAATGCGGCGGATGAACGCGCATCGCCCTGGTGAGACCCCGGCCGAACGGGCCGACCGCAACTTCGTCGACCTGCTGCAGGAGCTGCGGGTCACCCAGACCGGGGTGCAGATCCTGTTCGCGTTCCTGCTCACCCTGCCGCTGCAGAGCCGGTTCGAGGACCTGGACCGCTGGGAGCGCAACGTCTGGGTGGCAGCGCTGCTGCTGGCGGCCGGGGCCACCGTCTGCCTGATCGCACCGGTGGCCTACCACCGCGCCCTCTTCGGCCGCCGGCAGAAGGCTCAGGTGGTCCTGGTCGCCTCCCGTTTCGCCATCGGTGGCCTGTTCTTCCTGGCGCTGGCCATCTGCTGTGCGGTGGACTTGGTCCTCGACCTGGTCCTGGGGCGGTCGACGGCGCTCGTGATCACCGGTGGTCTGGGAGTGATCCTGCTCGCGGCCTGGGCGCTCTTCCCGCTCCTGGCGCGCTCCGGCAGTGCGCCCGGGGCGCAGGCGGGGGAAGGCGAGGGCGAGTCGCCCCACCAGGACCACTAAGCTACTGCCGTAGATACGCGTCGGCCCGGAGGTGGTCACCGTGACGGGGCCGGACGAGGTTCATGCCCTTGATCGCTCGAGTCCCATGCCGCTCTGGGCGCAGCTCCAGCAGGAGCTCACCCGCCGGCTGCAGGCTGGTGCGTTCGATCAGGAGTTCCCGGGCGAGCTCGAGCTCGTCGAGGCCTATGCGGTCTCGCGGTACACGGTGCGCGAGGCGCTGCGCCGGCTGCGCGAGTCGCGGCTGATCGACTCGGCCAAGGGCCGGGGCTCGTGGGTGCGTCGCGGCGGTGACTCCAACCCGCCGCTGGGCAGTCTGTACTCGCTGTTCCGGGAGGTCGACGCGCAGGGCATCCTGCAGCGCAGCATCGTGATCGCCCAGGAGATCGTCACCTGGGCGGCGGCCGCCGAGGAGCTCGGCCTGGAGCCCGACGTGCCGCTGTTCCACCTGGAGCGGATGCGCCTGGCCGACGAGCTGCCGATGGCCCACGACCGGGTCTGGATCCCGGCCGAGGTGGCCAGCCCGCTGCTCGAGGTCGACTTCACCGTCTCCGGCCTGTACGACGAGCTGGCCGCCCGCTGCGGGGTCTCGATGGCCGGCGGGCGCGAGCGGATCGGCGCGATCATGCCCACCCAGCGCGACCGGGAACTGCTGGCGGTGCCGCCGGACGTGGCCTGTTTCCAGATCGAGCGGGTCAGCACGGTGCAGCAGCGGCGCATGGAGTACCGGCACACCGTGGTCCGCGCCGACCGTTACTCGGTGCTCGCGGAGTGGTCGCCGCAGGGGTACACGGTGGCGGCGGAGCCGCTCGACGGGCCGCCCAAGGCCTCCTCGGAGTCCTGAGAAAAACAAACTATGGACGTCCGTCCCGGGTCCGCGACAATCGTCCCCAATTGTTCGGTGAGACCTTGGGGAGACCGCGAGTGACGCTGTCGTACACCTTCTGGCACCGCCCGCAGAACGGCATCTCGCCCGAGGGTTACGAGCGTGACCTGGCGCTCTTCCACGAGCGCCTGGCCATGCTGGGCGCCGGGCAGGTCCCGGGCTACCTGGCCTCGTACACCCTGCGGGTGCCGCCCCTGCCCTGGCAGAGCACCCCGGGTTACGAAGACTGGTACCTGATCGACGGCTACGCCTCGCTGGGCGTGCTCGCCGAGGCCGCGGTGGACGAGACGCGCCTCGAACGGCACGACGCCCTGGCCGGCGCGGTGCTCGACGGCACCGGCGGGCTCTACGGGCTGCGCGCCGGCACCGCTCCCCCGGTGGAAGGTGCCTGGGTGGGCTGGGGGCGCAAGCGCGCCGGAGTGAGCTACGCGGAGCTGTTCTCCGACCTGGAGGCCCGGGTGGAGACGGGCTCGCTCACCGCGGTCTGGCAGCGCCAGCTCGTGCTCGGCCCGGCGCCGGAGTTCCGGCTGGAGGGTCCGGCTCCGGTCACCGTCGCCGGTCTGGAGCCGGACACCTCGCTCGCCGTGTCAGTCGTCTCGGTGCTCGCCTGACCGCCAGCCGTAGGGGGCGGCCAGCTCGTCCGCGGCCTCCGGCCCCATGCTGCCGGGGGCGTAGGGCTGCGGCTGCGGCCGGTCCCGCAGGATCGGGTCGACCACCCGCCAGGCGTGCTCCAGCCCGGTGCTGCCGGTGAAGAGCGAACGGTCGCCGGTGAGCACGTCGTACAGCAGCGCCACGTAGGGCGGCAACGGATCCGCGTCCTGCACGTCCTGCAGTTCCAGCCGCTGCCGCACCTGGGCCAGCTTCAGCCCCTCGCCCGGGCGCTTCAGCACGAAACCGGCCTCGAGCGAACCGGCCCCGGCCAGGGACAGGTCGATCGTGCTGGGCTGCTCCGGAGCAGGCAGCGGGCCCTCGACCGGCCGCAGGACCAGGCTCACCCGCTGCTCGCTGATCCCCAGCTTCTTGCCGGTGCGCAGCAGGAACGGCACGCCGTGCCAGCGGTCGGTGTCGACCCAGAGGCGGACCGCGCAGAACGTGTCGGTCTGCGAGTCGTCGGCCACCCCCTCGATCTCGCGGTAGCCCTCGAACTGGCCGAGCACCACCTCTTCGGGCTTCAGCGGCCGGAACGCCGCGATCACCGACTCGCGGGCCTGCTGCAGGTCGTCGGCCCCCAGGCTGAGCGGCGGTTCCATCGCCACCTCGGCGGCGACCTGGATCAGGTGGGTGACCACCATGTCCATCAGGGCGCCGGTGGCGTCGTAGAACTCCGCCCGGTTGGCCACGTCCAGCGTCTCCGGCACGTCGATCTGCACCGCGGCCACGTGCTCGCGGTGCCAGATCCCGGCCATGGTCTGGTTGGCGAACCGCAGCACGTGCAGGTTCTGGGTGGCCTCCTTGCCCAGGAAGTGGTCGATCCGGAAGACCTGCTCCTCGTCGAGGATCTCGTGGACCACCGAGTCGAGCTGCCGGAAGTCGTCGGGCGAGGTGCCGTAGGGCTTCTCGAACACCACCCGGGCCCGGTCGCTGAGCCCGTGCTTCTTCAGCGCCCGGGCGGTGGACTCGAAGGCCTTGGGCGGGATGGCCAGGTAGTGCACGAAGTCCGGCTCGGCGGTGTCGTCCAGCTCGTCCTCGACGTCGCGGATCACGTCGAGCAGGCTGCCCGGGCCGGTCTCGTCGAACCCGCCCCCGGCGAACAGCAGGCGCCCGGCGAACTCGTCCCAGGAGGCCTCGTCCACCTCCGGGCCGTACTCGTCGAGGGCGGCGCGCACGTCCTTGCGGAAGTCCTCGTGCGCCACGTCGCCCCGGCCGTTGCCGATCAGGCGCCACTGCGGCGGCAGCAGATTCTTCTGCGCGAGGGTGTAGAAGGCGGGCAGCACCATCCGGGCGGCAAGGTCGCCGGTGGCACCGAACAGGACAAAAATGGTCGGTGACTGCGGGGATTCGGTCACCCGCCGATCCTCACCCCAGATCCGGAACCTCGCCATCCGTGTGTGCCGACCGTATTGTCGCGGTTGTGCATGCATGGGGGCAGGTTCGTGGAGTCAATCTGGGCGGTCTGCTGGACCTGCGGGAGGGGGTCCGGCCGGGCTGGGAGCTGCGGCCGGAGCACCTCGACGCCATAGCGGCGGCGGGTTTCGACTGCGTGCGCCTGCCGGTGCGGTGGTGGGACGAACCCCTGGGCAGCCTCGACGAGGTGGTGCGCTCGATCACCGAGCAGGCGCTGGCCCGCAATCTGGCCGTGGTGCTCTCGATGCACCATGCCGACGGGCTGATGCAGGGCGAGCCGGGCGCGGCCCAGAAGCTGGTGGGGCTGTGGGCGCACCTGGCCCGTGGGTTCGCGGACCAGCCCGACGCCCGCTTGGCCTTCGACCTGCTGAACGAACCCCGCGACGCGCTCACGCCGAGCGGCTGGAACTCCCTGCTGCCAAAGGTTCTGGAGGCAGTTCGAACCGAGGACGGGTCGCGGCCGGTCATCGTCTCGGGTGCCCGGGCCGGCACGCCGGCCGGCCTGCTGGAGCTGGACGTGCCGCGCGACGAGCACCTGGTCGCCACCCTGCACTACTACGAGCCGTTCGCCTTCACCCACCAGTCGGCCCACTGGGAAGAGGGCGCCGACGCCTGGGCCGGTACCCGCTGGCTGGGCGGGGAGTCGAACGCGCGCGGCAACGGCTGGCCGGGCGGGCCGCACTGGGACGACGCCGAGCGCGACCGGCGGGCCGTCACCAACGATCTGTCCCGGGCCGCCGCCTGGGCCGCCGACCATGGCCTACCGGTGGTGATCGGCGAGTTCGGCGCCTACGAGAAGGCTCCTTGGGCCGACCGCGTGGCCTGGACCGGCTGGGTGCGCTCGGAGTGCGAGCGGCTCGGCCTGGGCTGGGTGCACTGGGACTTCGCCACCGACTTCGGCGTGTTCGACCCCGCCACCCAGATCTGGCGTGCAGACCTGTTGCAGGCCCTGCGAGGCGCCTGACCGCCGCTCCTCAGGATCGTGCACAATCAGACGTTGATTGGATCCCAAGGAGGCGTCGGCATGGTTGCTCAGCAGGACGAGCAGGCCGCGGAGCAGAACGATGGACGGGTGGCGGCCGGGCGGGCCCGCGACCGGGCTGCGGTGGTGCTCGCCTTCGTGAGCGGTGCTACCGACGCGATCGGCTTCCTCGCCCTGGGCGGCACCTTCACCAGCGTGATGACCGGCAACCTGGTGCTCTTCGGCACCGGTCTGGCCCACGGCGAAGCGGACGTCTGGGCCCACGCCCTGGCCGCCATCGCCGCCTTCGTGGCCGGTGCGGCGATCGGCACGCGGGTGGCCGGCACCTCCTCGGCGGCCGACCCGGTCTGGCCGGCGGCGGTGAACCGGGCCCTGCTGGTGGAACTCGTGGTCCTCGCGGTCTACGCCGGCTTCTACTGGGGCAGCGGCAACCACCCGGAGGGTCTGCTGATGGCCGCCCTGCTGGCGCTGAACTCGTTCGCCCTGGGCCTGCAGAGCAGTGCGATCACGCGCTTCGGGGTGTCCGGCCTGTCCACGACCTACATGACCGGCACCCTGACGACTCTGGTCGTCCGACTGGCCTCCGGACGTCCTCTAAAGGATGTCTCGCACAGCGGCACCCTGCTCATCGCCCTGGTGGTCGGCGCCGCCGTGGCCGCCGCCCTCCTGGAGTGGGCCGAGGGGCTCGTGCCGGCGCTGCAACTGGGCGGGGTGGCCCTGGCTCTGGGCCTGGGCGTGTGGACGACCCGCCGACACGGTCAGGCGCCCCGCTAGATTGATGCTCATGGGCGAGTTCAAGCTGACCCCGCGGGTGCGGATCGCGATCGCGGTCTGGCTGGCCGTTCTGGCGGTTCTGGTCGTGGTCACGGTGCTGACCGAAATCAACAGCACAGTCTCCGGCGGCCTGCTGGGAGCCTGGTGCGGCGGTGCGATCGCCGTGGTCATGGTGATGCGCGAACGGGCCAAGAAGGCGGCCCCGAGCAAGCTCGACCGGGAGCGCTACGGCCGGCGGTGACCGGATCGTGACTGCCACCGGCCGGTGACCAGCAGGTAGATTGACGGCATGACCAAGG
This sequence comes from Kineosporia rhizophila, assembly GCF_021277265.1. Classification (GTDB taxonomy): domain Bacteria; phylum Actinomycetota; class Actinomycetes; order Actinomycetales; family Kineosporiaceae; genus Kineosporia; species Kineosporia rhizophila. The sequence continues at coordinate 214,935 of NZ_JAJSOH010000009.1, read as the reverse complement.
AACAGCGTCTGAGGATCATCTTCTGGTCCGTCCTGGGTTTCCTTGGCTTCGTCCGGGCCGTCCTCGGCGCGATGCACGGCAACCTGCTGGGTTTCGTGATCGGCCTGCTCTGGCTCGGGGTCTGCGGCTGGAAGGCCTGGTCCGAGGCCAAGAAGATCGACGAGCAGAACCTCGGGCAGGTCCGGATGCGCAAGCAGCCGGACCGGCCGGCCAAGACCAAGGCCCGGCGTAAGTGACCCTCAGCCGGCCCGGCGCGTCACCTCGGCGCTCATCGAGCTGAACACGGCCGGCAGGTCGGAGGTCACCCCGTCGACCCCGGCCGCGACCAGCTCGCCCGCCCGCTGCGGGTCGTTCACCGTCCAGGCCATCACCTTGCCCAGGCGCTGCAGACGTTCGATCGTGCCGTTCGGTCCCGAGGTGAGCAGCGGGTGCCGGACCGTGACCGCGTAACCGGGCGCCGCGTCGTCCTCAAGCAGTCCCTTCAGAGCCCATGGGTGCGCCACGCTGCGCCAGGTACGGAAGCCCTCGCGCTCCAGCTCCTCCATCGAACGCCAGTTCTTGCTGCTCACGTAGCACCGGGCCGGGTCCAGGCCGAGCGTCAGCAGCTTGCGCACCAGCCGGAACGCCTCGGTGCCGCGGTCGCACTTCAGGTCCAGCAGCATCTCCACCCCGGACGGGAGCAGCTCGGCGACCGCCGCCAGCGGCGGGCCCACCGGGTGCCGGCCGAACATGAACCGCAGTCCGTCGTGCCGCAACCAGGGCACGCTGGTCAGGAACGGGATGTCGTGCGAGAGCACGATCTCGTCGTCGGCGGCCAGCATCAGGTCCACTTCGAACACGTTCGCGCCGGATGCCACCAGGGCCTCGCAGCTCGTCCGGTCGGCCGGGGTGCGGTGCGCGATCATCAAGGGGGACGCCACAAACCCGATTATCGGTGACATCCCACGGAGGCCGTCAGACGCCCGGGGGTTACCAGTACCCAAAGCTTGTCGGTATCAGAGCTTGACTGGTGCGCCGCGTCCGCCGAAACCCACGACATGCCCTTGTCCCTGCGTCGCGCCCGGCCCCCAGGGCCGCCCCGGCCGGAGCAGGTGCGCAGGTACAGCCGAGCCGTGCGGGTCGCCCTGCTGGTCCTGCTGGTGACGGCCGCCGCGACACTCTGGCTGGGGTACACGGCCGAACGGGGGGCCACGGCCGAACGGGAACTGGCCCTGATCACCAGCGCGGTGCACGCCCAGGACGCGATCCGCTGGCGCACCGGGGCCGGGCAGATGACCGAGGAGGCCGCCCGGACCTGGACCCGGGACAGTCAGGAGGACGTTGCCCAGCAGATCTCGCAGCTGTCCGGGCCGGGGCTGGACCAGGACCGGGTGAACGAACTGCTGTACGCCCACCACGACTACGCCCGGGTGGTGGAGCGGGAACTGGGCGAGACCGACTCGGCCGGGGCCGACCCGATGCTGGACACCATGCTGACCCGGCTTCAGGAGCTCACCGACTCGGTCGGGTCGGCCGCCACTCGGGCCCGGTGGCTGAGCGACGGTGCTCTGGTGGTGGCGTTCGCGGCGGCCGCCGTGATGATCGGGCTGCTCGGCAGCGGCCGCCGGCTGGGCCGGGTGCTCCAGGAGCAGCAGGAGCGGATCGCCGAACGCAACCGGCTGATCGCCCAGGAGTCCTCGAACCTGATCGCCGTGGTCCGCCGGGACGGCACGACCACGTTCCTGACCCCCACGGCCGCGCGTGTCCTGGAGGTCCGGCCGGACGATCCGGAAACCGGTGACAGCGTCCTGCGCCGGGTCCATCCGGCCGATCGCAGCACGCTGCTGACCAGCCTGGTCAGCGTGCGGCCGGGCGACGGGGTGCTGCGCACCGAACTACGCATCCAGGCGGCCGCCCACCAGAGCGGGGAGAAGGACGACGAGGGCCTGTGGCGCACCTACGAGGTCTCGCTGCGCGACCACACCGCCGTCCCCGACCTGGCCGGGGTACTGCTGACCGCCAACGACATCACCCAGCAGCGGGAGCTGCAGAACGAGATCCGCCGCCGCGCCCTGCACGACGACCTCACCGGCCTGCCGAACCGGGCCCTGCTGACCGACCGCACCCAGCAGGCGCTGCGCGACGGCGCCCGGCACGGGATCCGGGTCGGCCTGCTGATCTTCGACCTCGACCGGTTCAAGGAGATCAACGACACCCTCGGCCACCACTACGGCGACGAGCTGCTGATCCAGGTCGGCCGGAGCCTGGAGCGGGCGCTGCGCGGGGTGGACACCGTCGCCCGCCTCGGCGGTGACGAGTTCGCCGTGCTCCTGCCCCAGGTCAGCGATCTGAACGGGGCCTGCGCGGTGGCCTGGAAGCTGCACGACGCGCTGGAGGAGCCGTTCGTGGTGGAGGGCGTCGAGCTGGACGTCGAGGCCAGCATCGGTGTGGCCGTGTCCGACCCGGCCGGCGAGGACTCGGCCGCGGGCCTGCTGCAGCGCGCCGACGTGGCGATGTACGTGGCCAAGGGCCGCAGCACCGGGGTGGCCGGCTACGACCCGCGCGACGACGTGAACACCCCCCAGCGCCTGGCCCTGCTCGGCGACCTGCGCCGGGCCCTCAGCAACGGCGAGCTGTACCTGGTCTACCAGCCCAAGGTCTCGCTCACCGACGGCGAGGTGCACTCGGTCGAGGCCCTGCTGCGCTGGAGCCACCCGGAACGGGGTCTGGTGCCGCCGGACGCCTTCATCCCACTGGCCGAGAACACCGGCCTGATCGGGGCTCTCACCCGGCACGTGCTGGACCTGGCGCTCACCCAGGCCCGGGTCTGGATGGACGCCGGGGTCCCGCTGCGGATCGCGGTGAACACCTCGGCCCGCAACCTGCACGACGACGAGTTCGACCGGACCGTGCGCAGCCTGCTGGCCAAGCACGGGGTGGACGCCTCCCTGCTGCTGCTCGAGGTGACCGAGAGCGCCCTGATGGCCGACCCGGTCCGGGCCAAGCAGCTGCTGCAGCGCCTGGCCGCGCAGGGCATCACCATCTCGATCGACGACTTCGGGGCCGGCTACACCAGCATCAAGCAGCTGCGCAGCCTGCCGATCAGCGAGCTCAAGGTGGACCGCTCGTTCGTCCAGGCGATGGAACAGGACGAGGGCGAGGAGCTGATCGTGCGCAGCGTGGTCGAACTCGGCCGCAACCTGGGCCTGACCACCGTCGCCGAGGGCGTGGAGAACCCCGAGACCCTGGTCAAGCTGGTGAGTTTCGGCTGCGACACGGCCCAGGGCTATCTGCTGGCCCGGCCGATGCCGGCCGAGGACCTCGACCGCTGGCGCGCGGAATGGCGCGGGCTGGAACTCATCTCGGCCCCCTGAAGGACCGGTACAGCCCTTCCCGGGCCGCGGCCGGCCGATCTTCGGCGCTGGGCGGCGGCGTCACCGTGACGCCGGTGTCGGTCAGGATCGAAAGGTCCAGCTCCCAGGGGTGACTGGAGCGCCGGTAGTACTGCTCGGTGGCCACCTCGATCAGGATGCCCACGTCACTGGCGCTCAGCCCCATCACCTTCTGCAGGTGCGCACGGGCCTCGGAGGCCCGGCCCCGGATCCCGGCCAGGCCGTAGTGGGTGGTCGTGTGGCAGTCGCTGCACAGGCAGATCAGCCGGCCGAGGCGCTGCACCCGGGTGGGCTCGTCGTACGTCCAGCGCTCGTGCACCTCGAGCCAGCGTCGCCGGCTCCGGTCCTCCGGGGCACCGCAGGTCTCGCAGCGCTGACCGGCGCGGGCCGTGACCATGCGGCGGATCCGCTCCCAGTCGCGCGGGCTCACGCACGAGCGCACATTGGTGAACCAGCAGGTCGAGGGCACCATGTCGACGAACAGCCCGGCCCCCAGCGAGCGGTCCTCGCCGGGCAGCAGGTCGGGCAGCGGTTCGGCCGCTGTCCAGCGTTCCAGCTCGCCCATCCCGGGCCGCGGCGCGTACCAGGACCGGCGGCCCGTGTCCCAGCGCGCTCCCGCCGCCTTGGCCTGGTCCTTCTCGTCGAACGGCACGTCCAGCCAGATGCGCTCCACGCCCCCATCGAATCACGTCCAGCATCCGACAAGCCGCACTGTGAGCGCTTGATCACACTACGCTGTGAGCCGCGCAGACGAAGATCGTTCAAGGAGACCTGTCATGCCCTTCCGCGAGACCGCCCCCTCCGGTGCCCCGATCTGGTTCGACCTGAGCAGTTCCGACCCGGAGCGGATGCGCGACTTCTACGCCGGCGTCTTCGGCTGGACCTACGAGGTCAGCGGCGACGAGTTCGGCAACTACGTGATGTTCCGGCACAACGGCCGGGACGTGGCCGGACTGGGCGCCAAGCAGCAGCCCGACCAGCCCGACGCCTGGATGATCTACCTGCAGACCGACGACGCCGATGCCACCGCGGTCAAGGTCCGCGAGGCCGGCGGCACGGTCGTGATGGACCCGATGGACATCGCCGACCTGGGCCGGTTCCTGATCGCGGCCGACACCTCGGGCGCCCTGGTGGCCGCCTGGCAGCCCCGGCAGCACCAGGGCACGCAGATCTGGAACGAGGACGGGGCCCCGTTCTGGGTGGAGATGCACGCCACCGACTACCCGGCCGCGGTCGAGTTCTACAAGTCGGCCTTCGCCTGGGACACCGAGATCACCGGCGACAGCGACGACTTCCGCTACACCGTCCAGATCGCCGACGGCGTGCAGGTCGCGGGCATCATGGACGCCAAGTTCCTGCCGCCCGGGGTACCTGCCAACTGGCACTTCTACCTGGGCTGCGACGACGTGGACGCCACCGTGGCCAAGATCGTGGAGCACGGGGGCAGCGTGAACATGAGCCCCGAGGACACGCCGTTCGGGCGGCTGGCCGGAGTGGCCGACCCGGGTGGCGCCGGGTTCATGCTCAGTTCGCTGTCCGACTGGAAGAACGCCTGATTGAAGACGTTCGTGGGCCTCTGGGCGGGTCGGTGAGAGAGGCATCGTGATCGGGAGTAGGGAAAGAGGCACTCCAACGGACCATCATTAACGGATAGTCACCGGACGACGGATGCACCATGACGACCACCCGTCCCGGACTGCGCTCCGTGCTGATCGCCCTGGCCGTGACCGGGTGGTTCACCGTGACGGTGCTCCTGGTCCTCCAGCCGGGGTCCCGGTCCACCGACGCCCTGATCTCCCAGTTCTCGCTGCTCGTGGCGGGCCCGCTGGCCGGGGTCGCCTGCCTGGTCCGGGCCCAGCGCAGTGCTCCGGGCCGGGTCCGGACCACCTGGCGGATGTTCGGCGCCTCGGCCCTGTTCTGGGCATTGGGGACCTCGATCCAGACGGTCTACGTCCTGCTCGACCGGGTACCGCCCACCCCGTCCCTCGCGGACCTGCCCTTCCTGTTGATCGCCCCGCTGTTCGCGGTCGGCCTGCTGCAGATGGCGGTGCCGGAACCCAACCTGGCCGCCCGGCTGCGGGCCCTGCTCGACGGCCTGCTGATCGGCGCCGCTGTGCTGCTGGTGGGCTGGGTCAGCGTGATCGGCCCGGTGGTCCAGGCCAGTTCGACCGGGGTGCTCGGCAAGGTCGTCCTGTTCTACTACCCGGTGAGCGACGTCGCCCTGATCACCCTGGCCACCTACCTGGTGCTGCGCGTGCGGGGCGACGGCGTGCGCACCACCCTGCCGGTGGAGCAGATCTCCGCCGCCGTGATCGCGTTCTGCCTCGGAGACAGCGCCTACACCTACCTCTCGCTGTCCGGCGAGTACTACAACGGCCACCCGAGCGACGCCGGCTGGCTGGCCGGGCTCACCCTGCTGTTCGTCGCCGCCCTGATGCCGCAGCGTCCCAGCGAGACCGAGAACGAGCGGATTCCCCGCCAGATCGGCCAACTGCTGCCCTACTTCTTCATCGTGGCGGCCACCGCGGCCTCTCTGGTGATCCCCGAGATCACCGGCGTCGACGACGACACCACCCGCTGGATCCGCTCGGCCCTGATCCTGCTGATGGTGGTGCGGCAGCTACTCAGCCTGCAGGAGAACGCGGCCCTGACTCGCGAACTCGAACAGCGGGTGAGCACCCGTACCCAGGAACTGAACACCTCTCACAAGCGGTTCCAGGCACTGGTCGAGAACAGCTCCGACGTGGTCTCGATGGTCGACCGCCACGGTCGGATCATCTACCTGAGCGACTCGGTGGCCCGGGTCTTCGGCGTCCCGCCCCAGATCATGATCGGCCGGGACATCCAGGAGTACCTGGACGAGCCGTCCCGGCGCAGCATGACCGAGACCCTCACCGGCATCGCCGCCGAGCCGCTGGCCACCGCCACGTTGGAGATCGGGGCGATCTTCCCCGACGGGCGCCGGGTGACCATCGAGAACACCATGACCAACCTCCTCGACGACCCGTCGGTGCAGGCCATCGTGCTGAACTCCCGGGACATCAGCGAGCGCCGCCAGCTCGAGGACGAACTGGTCCACCAGGCCTTCCACGACTCCCTGACCGGCCTGGCCAACCGCTCGCTGTTCCTGGACCGGGTGCGGCACGCGATGCGTCGGCGCACCAACGGCACCGAGAGCGTCGGCGTCCTGTTCCTCGACCTGGACGGGTTCAAGGAGGTCAACGACAGCCTGGGCCACGCCACCGGCGACGCCCTGCTGGTCGACGTGGCCCGCCGGCTCACCGGCTGCCTGCGCCCCGGCGACACGATCGCCCGGCTCGGCGGCGACGAGTTCGCCATCCTGGTCGAGGGCGCCACCTCCGGCGACGAGTTCGTGACGGTGGCGAGCCGGATCCGCGAGGCGATGGAGGCGGCGATCGTGATCGACGGCCGGGACCTGTTCATCCGGGCCAGCATCGGGATCGCCAGCGCCCCGGTCGGCACGGTCGGCGCCGACCAGCTGATCCGCAACGCCGACCTGGCGATGTACCGGGCCAAGGAGCGCCAGGACGGCGAGCCGGCCCTGTACGACCCGAGCATGCACAGCACCCTGGTCGAGCGGCTGGCCCTGGAGGCCGAGCTGCGCAAGGCCATCGCCGACGAGCAGCTGCAGGTGCACTACCAGCCCACCTACATCCTCGACTCCGGCGACCTGGTCGGGGTGGAGGCCCTGGTGCGCTGGCCGCACCCCGAGCGCGGCATGGTCCCGCCCGACGTCTTCATCCCGCTGGCCGAGCAGACCGGCCTGATCCACGACCTGGGCCGGTTCGTGCTGCGCCAGGCCTGTTTCCAGGGCCAGGAGTGGTCCCAGCTGTCACCGTCGATGCCGCTGAGCATCGGTGTGAACGTGTCGGGCAAGCAGCTGCAGCGCCGCGACTTCGCCGACGAGGTGAATCGGGCGCTGCTCGAGAGCGGGCTGGCGGCCGAGCACCTGGTGCTCGAGATGACCGAGAGCGTGCTGATGAACGACACCGAGAGCACGGTGCGCACCCTCCAGGCCCTGAAGGACCTGGGCATCCGGATCGCCATCGACGACTTCGGCACCGGCTACTCGTCACTGAGCTACCTGCACCGCTTCCCGGTCGACATCCTGAAGATCGACCGCTCGTTCGTGGAGCGCCTGTCCGGGGCGGACGCCGAGGACAACCTGGTGCAGAGCATCGTGCAGCTGGGCCACACCCTGAAACTGGAGACGATCGCCGAGGGCATCGAGGAGCACGGCCAGCTGATGGCCCTGCGCCGACTCGGCTGCACCATGGCCCAGGGCTACCACTTCGGCCGCCCCGGCCCCGCCGAGGTGGTGTCCAAGCTGGTCGCCGCCTCGACCGAGCCCCTCGCCCTGCCCAGCACCCCCCGCTCCTGACCGCTACCGCTCCGGCTCCGGCTCCGGCTGTGGGCAGGCGACCGGCCCTATCTGCGCCACATGAACCCAGCGCCCGAACCGCCGGCGCAGCTCGACCCCGCAACGGCGGCAGAAGGTCTTGGCCATGCGGCGATGATGACATCCGCTTCCGGTCCCAGTGTTCACGCTGAGCACCCTCAGGGAGGGGAGGGAGTTTCCCGAGAGAACGCTTGGACGTCCAAGTGTTCTCTCGACAAACTCCCCCTTGAGGTCATGTCCGGGCACCGACCATCACGGCATGAGGCTGACTCAAGGCACGGGCAAAGGCTTGATAACCGCGCGGATTCAACTTCTGCGTGGCACCTTTCGCGACCAAGGCCGGTGAACCCGGTCGCCTCAGATGACGGCGCCCTCGACCATTTCCCGCACCTGCTTCACCGTGCGCCGGGCCGCGTCGATGTGGTCGCGTACCCCGTCCGCATCCTTCATCCGCACAGCTACCCGCGTCATCATCGCCGACTCCGAAGCGCGGCTGCAGAGGGTGGCGGCGCGGGCCAGGCGGCGGTGCACGTCCAGGTACACGTCGCCGGGGCCGATCGGTACGTCCGGGCCCTCGCTGGGGGCCACCGCCTGGGCGTGTTCACAGGCCTCGCGCACCAGTTCGAGGATCTCGTCGAGGTCCTCGGCGATCTCGGCCAGCTCGGCCCGGACCGGCCGGGAGGGCACGACCTCGATGACCGTCCGGTAGCGACGGACGGACCGCGCGAACCGATCGTGCACGCGGCGCCACACGCCGTTACCGAGGGGGCCCGGGCCGATGACCGGCGTCCGGATCCAGTCGAGCATCCCCACGGTTGACCTTCGTCTCTCTGCCTGACGCCCTTGACCTACAGGTACTGGCCGGTGCCGCCCGGGCGGGCCTGCGGCTGACCCGCGAGCCCCTCGGCACCCTGGGGCAGGCCGCCGCCGGGGCTGCCGGGCAGGGCTCGGCGCATCTGCTCGAGCTGGGTGCGGGCCGCCATCTGCTGGGCGAACAGCACGGTCTGGATGCCGTGGAACAGGCCCTCCAGCCAGCCGACGAGCTGGGCCTGGGCGATCCGCAGCTCGGCGTCGGTGGGCACGGTGTCGCTGCTGAACGGCAGGACGATCGAGTGCAGTTCCTCGACCAGCTCGGGGGCCAGGCCGTCTTCCAGTTCCTTCAGCGAGCGCTCGTGGATCGCCGCCAGGCGGGCCCGGCCGGCCTCGTCGAGCGGGGCGTTGCGCACCTCTTCCAGCAGCTGCTTGATCATGCTGCCGATCCGCATCACCTTGGCCGGCTGCTCGATCTGGTTGGCCGGGTTGGTCTCGCTGTCGGACGGGCCGGTGACCGCCATGCCCTCGGGGGTGACCACGACAACTCGTTCCGCCACACCGTCGGCGCCGGCCTCCTGGCTGGAATCGGAAATGTCGGTTACGTCCCCCGTGGTGGCAGACGGGTGCGGCTGGCTGGTCATGGCTCCCATCGTGCCCTGCCGTTCGGCGCCGCGCGAGGCGTTCGCCCTCCGCGTAGACGGATCTCCGCCGCTCGGCGATGCTCCGGATCAGCCGGTCAGCCGATGAAGAACCATGACTGGGAGTGAAGTGTTCTGCATCACGCCCGCAAGAGCCGGTGCTTCAAGACTCAACTTCCACTACGGAACGTGATTCTGGCTGTGCTTGGTGTGGTCAGTGGGTCGTCAGCAGGATCTTGCCGATGTGCTGCGACGCGGCCATCACCCGGTGCGCCTCGGCCGCCTCCGACAGCGGCATCCGGGCGTGGATCACCGGCTTCACCAGGCCCGAGCTGAGCAGCGGCCAGACGTGCTGCCCCACGCTGGAGACGATCGCCTCCTTCTCCGCCGCCGGCCGGGCCCGCAGCGTGGTGGCGATCAGGGCGGCGCGGCGGCGCATCAGGTGGTTCAGGTTGATCTCGGTCTTCGCCCCGCCCTGCATGCCGATCATCACGATCCGGCCGCCGTAGGCCAGGCTGGCCAGGTTCCGGGCCAGGTAGGAGGCGCCCATGTTGTCCAGCACCACGTCGGCGCCGTGGCCGTCGGTGGCTTCCTGCAGCACCTCGACGAAGTCCTGCTCCCGGTAGTTGACCAGGATCTCGGCCCCCAGCTCGCGGCACCGCTCCAGCTTGTCGGCCGATCCGCAGGTCACCGCGACCCGGGCGCCGACCTGCCGGGCCAGCTGGATCGCCATCGTGCCGATACCGCTGGAACCACCGTGCACCAGCAGCACCTCGTTGGGCCGCAGGCCCGCCGCCATGAAGACGTTGCTCCACACCGTGGCCGTGACCTCGGGCAGGGCCGCCGCGTCGACCAGGTCGATCCCCTTGGGCACGGGCAGCACCTGGCCCTGGGGTACGGCTACCCGCTCGGCATAACCGCCACCGGTCAGCAGGGCGCAGACCTGATCGCCCGGGGTCCAGTGGTCGACCTCGGCGCCGACCGCACTGACCGTGCCGCTGACCTCCATGCCGGGCCATTCCGGGGCGCCGGGCGGGGGCGGGTAGTGGCCGGCGCGCTGCAGCAGGTCGGCGCGGTTCACCCCGGCGGCGGCGACGTCGATGAGGACCTCGCCGGCGCGGACGGTGGGATCCGGCACGTCCTGCGTCCGGAGCACGTCGGGGTCGCCGAACTCACTGATGACCACGGCCTTCATGGAACAGGACGATACGGCCGAGAAGCCCCGGGATCGGGGAGCCGAGGCTTCGACGTCACCGGCGTGGCGGTGACCGGGCGGCTGCAATCCGTGATCGGATGTCACTCAATCTGCGCCGTCAGGCCGCCGAGACCCTCACGGTGCCCCCCTCAGGTGAACGCCGGCTGCTCGGCCTGCTAGTCGTACCGGCCCTCGTGCTCGACGTGGTCTGCGCCGTCGGCGTGGCCGCGGCCAACGAGGGCGGTGCGCGCACGGTCCTGCTCGCGCTGCTCGGCCTCTGTCTGCTCCTGACCCTGTTCACCCTGGCGATCGGGCCGAGCCTGCTGCGCAACGGCCTGGGGCACGACGAACAGACCCGTACCGCCGCGGCCACCCGCCACCACTCGTCCATGATGCCCGCGGTCCCGGTGCAGCGAGGCCCGCTGCCGATCGTGATCCAGCCACCGGCCGAACCGGACCGTCCGGCCCAACGGGAACCGCGGGAACACCGGCAGTACCCGGCCGAACTGGTGGTGGTGGCGGCGCGGCGCAACGAGGTGCTGGTGTCCCGTCAGCTGTCCTGCCTGGACCAGCTGTCGGCGGACGGCAACGGCTCGCTGGAGACTCAGTCGGGGCTGTGGCGGGTGGGGGAGCTGGCCACCCGGCTGCGCCGCAACGGCGAATCGCTGCTGGTGGTCGCCGGTGCCGAGACCGAACGCCGGGCGAGTGAGCCGATGCCGCTGTCCGAGGTGATCTCGGCCGCCACCGCCGAGATCGAGAACGGCTCCCGGGTGGTCACCACGAACTCGCTCGACCGAGCGGTGCGGGCCGAGCACGTGGTCCCGCTCGGGCACCTGCTGGCTGAACTGCTCGAGAACGCGGTCGGTTACGCCTTCCCGGCCGGCGGGGTCCGGGTCCAGGCGGATCCGGTGCGGGGGACGAACGCGGTGCGGGTGCGGATCGAGGACTCCGGTCCGGGCTTCTCCGACGCCGATCTGGAACGGGCCAACCAGCGCCTGCGCAACCCGGAAGCCGTGGTCACCGAGGAGATCGGCGCGCTCGACCTGGGGTTGTTCGTGGTCAGCCGGCTCGCCCGGCAGGTGCCGTGCACGGTGGAGATGTCCCGGGCCGAGTCGGGCGGGGTGTGCGTGAGCGTGGACCTGCCCGGGGGCACCTTCGTCACCGGAGCCGGGGCCCGGCCCGCCGAGAAGATCGAACTCAAGGACGGCGCTCAGCCCACCTTTGCGGAGGCGCCGGTGGCCGACTACACGCACTACGACGATCACACCGACCTTTCCGAGTACGCCGAGATGCAGGGTTACACCGACCTTCCGGTGCCCGAGCCCGAGGTCATGCCCGCCGCAGACGATTTCGGTTCCACCGGGCCCCGGCCCGAATACCCGGGAATGCCGGAACCACCGGCCGTTCTGGCCGATCCGGTGGCCGTGGCCGGGCCGCTCTCGCTCGACCAGCCGTTCGGGGCGAATGCTCCGCTGCTGCCGGAAGAGACGCAGCCCTTCGACGAGGCGACAACCCCGGGCGAGGCGCCAACCTTTGCCGAGACACCCGCTCTGGCAGCTATTTCGGCAACGGACGAGGACCCGGCGTTCAGCGAGCCGGAGGTCTCGTACGAGCAGCCGCAGACCTCGTCCGAGCTTCATGACCCCCTTGAACAGGAGTCTTTCGAGCCGACCGAGGTGTACGACGAACCCCTGACCGCTGAACCGAACCCGATTGCGGACGATCTCGGGTCGCCGGACGATGTTCACAACCTGGACGAGTCGCCCGCAGTCGACGAGACAGTGCCCCGCCGACATGGCCGGCGGGCCGCCGTCCCCCAGACGTTCTTCGCCCCCATCGAACCAGTGACGACGGAGCCCCCGGCCACCTTCACGGTGTCCGAGCCCGATTCGCCGGCCGACCCGCTGAGCCACCCGCCGCACGTGTCCCACCCCCACGAGGCCGAGCCTGCGGCCCAGCCCGAGCCGGTGGCCCCTCGGCGCTACCCCAGCCGGGCCGAGCTGCGCCGTCAGCGTCGTGCGCTCGAGGAGGGGGCCGAGGCCGCAATGCAGGCCGGCGCGCAGGCCGCCGCCCAGGCCGCGCAGGCCGCCGGACTGACCGTCCGGGGTCCGCTGCCGACTCAGCCCGGCCTGCCCCGGGCCACCGCCGAGCCCCTTCGCGCCGTGCCGATGCAGCCGATGCAGCCGGTACAGCCGGTGTCCCAGGACTCCGTGTCGCTGCTCGAAGAGGTGCTGAACCGGCAGGCTCGTGAGGCGGCCGCAGAGGCGGAGACAGCGGCGGAGGCGGCGGTCCCGGCCCAGGTCACCCCGCTCGACGACCCGAACTTCCAGGTCCCGGCCGACGACGACCTCACCCCGCCGGAACAGTTCGGCCCGCCGCCGGTCGCGGACTGGCCGGAGAGCCCGGAGGAGCAGCCCGCCGAGCCCACCGAGGCTCCCCCGATCCCGGCCCAGGCGGCCGCGGCCGAGGACGAGCCCGGCTTCGAAGAGGCGACCGCCCAGCCGACGGCCCTCACGTCGCCGGAGCCGCCCGGACCGCGCGAGCCGCTGGACGAGGAGCCGGCCCGCCCCGCCCCCCGGCACGCAGCCACCGGCCCGGTCCCGATGGTCAGCGCCAGCCGGTCGTCCCTGGCCGGCCAGGCCGTTGCTCCTGCGGAGGCCACCCGTCAGCGGGCCGCCCACGTCCGGGCGATGCTCGCCGGGCTGCGTTCGGGGTCGGAGAAGGGCCGGGAGTCCACGGGCGAGCCGGGGGTGCCGCAGCCGCGGCCGGGAGACAACCCCGAGCGCTGAACGTATGGTGAGGGCGTGGTCGACGCTGCCGATGACCGTCACTCGCCCCTGCCGCCGCTGATCCTGCGGATCCCGGTGCCGGTGGTGGCCCTGGTGATGCTCGCGGTCTGCGCCTGCTCGTTCGTGGCCATCTACCTCGACGTCCCGCCCACCGCGCGCGGCATCCTCGGCGTGATCGCCGCCGGGCTCTTCGCCGTCGCCCTGGGCTGCCTGCGGATGTACCTGGAGGCGGACGAGGAGGGCGTGGCCGTGCGCTACCTCCTGCGGGAGCGCTGGGCCACCTGGGAGCAGATCGAGCGGATCGAGATCGCCTCCGGCATCAAGGGTTCCGAGTCCGTCCGGGTGACCCTGAAAGACGGCTCGCTGATCAACGTGCCGCCGCCCCTGGTGCAGCCCACGGCCCCGACCAGCCGCCCTCGGGCGCTGGCCCGGCTGCGCGGCACGCTGCGCGAGATCGAGGCGAGACGGCCCGACGCCTTCCGGCGGTGAGCCGATCGCCGTAACATCTGGCCAGACGAGAGGTCCTGTCAGTGTCGACGCCTTTCGGAGGATGAGGTGCGCTGTGGCTACGATGGCGGACGTCGCGCGGCTGGCCGGTGTGTCGGTCAGCACCGTTTCGTACGCCCTTTCGGGTACCCGCCCGATCTCCGTCTCCACCCGCGAGCGCATCGAGCAGGCCATGCTCGACCTGGGCTACACCCCCAACGCGTTCGCCCGCGGGCTGAAGAGCAAACGCAGCCGCATCATCGCGTTCCTGCTCCCGGCCCACACCGGCAACCTGCGCCTCAGCACCCTCGAATACGTCCTGGGCGCCTCGGATCACGCCCAGGAGCGCGGTTATCACCTGATGCTCTGGACCACCGGCATCGAGGCCGTCGACGACCTGGCCAACTTCGCCGGCCAGGGACTGGTCGACGGGGTGCTGGTGATGGACGTGCGGGCCCAGGACCCGCGGATCCCGGTGCTCGCCGACGCGGGGGTGCCGTTCACGACGATCGGTCACCACGCCGGCCCGGACGGCTCCGACGGTTCGGACGGCCCTGACCGGATCACAACGGATTTCGACTCCTCGGCCCAGCTGGCCGTCGGGCACCTGGCCGAACTGGGGCACCACATCCTGGGATTCGTCGACCATCCGCCCGGCGACGAGGTGCCGGAACTGGGCCGGGCGCTCGCTGCGGCGGCCCGGCGGGCGGGGGTGGAACTGGTCTCGGTGCGCGCCGGGCGGTCGGAGGCCGAAGGCCGGGCCGCATTCGAGGAACTCGTCGGTACCGAGGCCCGGGTCTCTGCCGTCATTGTTTCCGGTGAGCACGCCGTGCCCGGCCTGATGCGGGCCGCCGCGGATTTCGGGAGGCGAATTCCCGATGATCTGTCCATGATGTGCATCGACATGGCGCCCCCGGTCGCAGAACTGACAACGCCACCGATGAGCACGGTCGGACCGTTCGCCGCGCAGATCGGTCAGGCGGCCGTGGACTTGTTGCTGCGGCGTCTGGACGGTGAGAAGGGGCCTGCCCGGCAATTGCTCTTCAGGGGGGAACTGAATCTTCGGGGCTCATGTGCACCAGCCCCGGTCGCCGATCAACTCATGGGTAATTCCGAGGCCCGATCCGGGTCTCGACAACGTCGGTACCTGCGGTGATCACCACAAGTTATCTGAACTCTCATCAATAACAGGTCGATCGCAGTAGGTTTACCGCCGTTGACAGCCGGTCAGGGAAGACCTAGCTTCCCTGAAATAGTCGAAACGAATCGACGAGTCCGGTCCCAACGGAAAGGACACAGGTCATGCGAGGCAAAGGCGCCGCGGCCCTAGCAGGTCTTTTAGGCACGGTTCTGGTGTTGACCACCGCATGTGGGGGCGGTGACGACGACGGGGGAAGCGGTTCTGATTCTGCCGCCCGGGAGGCCCGGGGCCCTTTCACATTCGTCACCGGTAAGGACAACAGCGGCACCATGCCGTACATCGAGGAGGAGTGGAACAAGCTCCACCCCGACGAGAAGGTCACCATCAAGCAGCAGTCGGACTCGGCCGACCAGCAGCTCGCCGATCTTCAGCAGCACTTCCAGTCGAAAGACGCGAACTACGACGTCGTCACGGTCGACGTGGTGTGGACGGCCGAGTTCGCGGCCAAGGGCTGGCTCGTCCCCCTGAAGGACGACTTCGCACTCGACCAGGCCGCACTGCTCCCGGCCACGGTCGAGGCGGCCACCTACAACGGCACCCAGTACGCAGCGCCCTACGCCTCCGACGGTGGTCTGCTCTACTACCGCAAGGATCTGGTCGAAAAGGCGCCCACCACCTGGGAAGAGCTGATCTCCTCCTGCGAGGGCAAGACCACCAGCGGCACGATCAAGGGCGACAAGCCCGCGTGCTACGCCGGTCAGCTGGCCAAGTACGAGGGCCTGACGGTGAACGCGGCCGAGGCGATCAACGCCACCGGCGGCACCGTGGTCAGCGAGGACGGCAAGAGCGCGACGGTGAACTCGCCCGAGGCCACCACCGGTCTCGACTTCCTGGTCAACGGCTTCAAGGAGGGCTACATCCCGAAGGAGGCCCTGGGTTTCAAGGAGACCGAGAGCCTGAACGCCTTCTCCGCCGGCCAGCTGATGTACCTGCGTAACTGGCCCTACGCGGCGGCCATCCTGAGCGGTGACAGCTCGAAGGTGGCCGACAAGTACGGCATCGCACCGCTTCCCGGCCCGGACGGCCACGGCGCCTCCAGCCTGGGCGGGCACAGCGTGGCGATCAGCACCTACTCCGACACCCAGGCCAGCGCCCTCGACTTCATCAAGTTCATGCAGTCCGAAGAGGTTCAGCGCAACGACCTCACGGTCGGCACGCTGGCGCCGGTGCTGGCCGAGCTGTACACCGACCCGGAGCTGGTGAAGGAGTTCACCTACCTCCCGGACCTGCTCAAGAGCATCGAGTCGGCGGTCCCGCGCCCGGTGACGCCGTTCTACCCCGCGGTCACCCAGGCCATCCAGACCAACGCCTACGCGGCGTTGCAGGGTGAGACGTCCACCGCCGATGCGCTGAAGAACATGGCTGAAGCGATCGACTCGGCGGCCGCCGGCGGCTGAGTGCGTGTTCGGGAGGATCGTCGCGTGGTCTCCGGCGGAGACCGGCGGGTTCCCACGCTCCGGGGCTCGTGACGCCCACCGAAAGCGGTGATCCCCAGTGGACCGGGCGACCTCGACCAGGTCGCCCGGTCTGCCCGCACCAGCCCTAGGACACCAGTAGCTCAGGAGCAGCCATGAGCATCACCTCCGAGCCGATCGCGGAAAATGCGGCCGACACAAGCGGAAAACGGCGTCGCGGCGGGCGGAACCGGGGCCTTCGCTCCGGCGACAGCAAGCTCGCCCTGATTCTTCTCGCCCCCACCATGATCATGCTGGCGCTGATCGTCGGGTACCCGATCCTCAGCGCCATCTGGTCCTCGTTCCAGACCGACCAGGGACTCAACGCCACCACCGGCCTGTTCGACGAAGGTGGCGCCTGGAACGGTATCGACCACTACAAGCACTGGCTCCTGCAGCAGTGCCCGACCGCGGCCGGCGGCACCACCTCCTGTCCCGAGGGCACCACCGGGGCGCAGTTCTGGAGTTCGGTCGGTATCACCCTCGGATTCACTGTGGTGACGGTGATTCTCGAGGTCATCATCGGCATGTGCTTCGCGCTGATGATGCACCGCGCCTTCCGGGGCCGTTCGCTGGTCCGGGTGGCCGTGCTGATCCCGTGGGCGATCCCCACGGCCGTCATCGCCAAGCTGTGGGTGGTCATCTTCGACCCCCAGGGCGTGCTGAACAACGTGCTGGGAACCAATTTCGCCTGGACCTCCGAGGTCGGCGCGGCGCGGATGGCCATCGTCATCGCCGACGTCTGGAAGACCACGCCGTTCATCGCCCTGCTGATCCTGGCCGGGCTGCAGGGCATCAGCAACGAGATCTACGAGTCGGCCAAGGTCGACGGAGCCAGTGCCTGGCAACGGTTCTGGCGGATCACCCTGCCGCTGGTGAAGCCGGCGCTGGCGGTGGCCGTCATCTTCCGGGCGCTCGACGTGCTGCGGATGTACGACCTGCCGTACATCCTCACCGGCGGGGCCAACGGTACCCAGACCATCTCGATCCTGGTGGTGCAGGAGCTGAGGAGCGGGATCAACTCGGCCTCGGCCCTGTCCACGATCACCTTCATCCTGATCTTCGCGATAGCCCTGCTCCTGGTCCGCCTCTTCAACGCCAACATCGTGGAGAGGGGAACGCGATGACCACGACCTCTGTCGGTGCCCCGGTCGGCCAGGCGGCGGACCGGCCGGTCACCGCCTACAAGCCGGGGTTCAACTGGAACCAGCTGGGCACGGCCGCGGCGATCACGCTGATCGTGTTCTGGTGCCTGGCGCCGTTCTACTGGATGCTCGTGCTGTCGGTGCGGGACAACCAGAACACCTTCGACAACACCCCGTGGTTCACCGACTTCACCCTGGAGAACTTCCGGTACGCGTTCGACACCGGGATCAACACCTTCGGGCGGTCGCTGGTCAACAGCCTGATCATCGGTTTCGCGGTGACCGCGCTGGCGATGATCGTCGGGGTGTTCGCCGGGTACGCGTTGTCCCGTCTGGTCTTCCGGGGCAAGTCGATCGTGCTGGCCTGCATCCTGGGTGCCTCGATGTTCCCCGGCGTGGCCATCCTGACGCCGCTGTTCCAGCTGTTCAGCGACTGGGGCTGGCTCGGCACCTACCAGGCGCTGATCCTGCCGCAGGTCTCGTTCTCGGTGCCTCTGGCGGTGTACACCCTCACCAGCTTCTTCGCGGACATGCCGTGGGAACTGGAGGAGGCCGCCCGGGTCGACGGCTGCACCCCGCTGCAGGCGTTCCGTAAGGTCATCATCCCGCTGGCCGCCCCGGCCATGTTCACCACCGCGATCCTGGTGTTCCTGGCCTCCTGGAACGAGTTCCTGCTCTCCAGCGTGCTCTCGAACGGGGTGAAGAGCGTCGAGCCGTCCACCGTGGCGATCGCCAACTTCACCGCCGGGCCGCACATCGTTCCCTACACCCAGACGATGGCCGCCGGCGTGGTGGTCACCGTGCCGCTGGTGATCGTGGTGCTGCTCTTCCAGCGCCGCATCGTCAGCGGTCTCACCGCCGGCGGTGTGAAGGGCTGAACTCGCACGCTGGGCCGGGTGAGCAGCGCCCGGCCCAGCGTGCGAGGGTGAGGCAAGGACAGCGCCGAAAGGATCAATGCCGTGGCTCAGACCCCGCACCCGGAAGCCGACTGGTGGCGTCAGGCCGTCGTCTATCAGATCTACCCGCGCAGCTTCGCCGACAGTGACGGCGACGGCATCGGCAACATCGCCGGGGTGACCGCGAAGGTGCCCTACCTGAAGGCGCTCGGCGTGGACGCGGTGTGGCTGAGCCCGTTCTACCCCTCGGCCCTGGCCGACGGCGGCTACGACGTGGACGACTACCGCGACGTGGACCCGAAACTGGGCACCCTGGCCGATTTCGACGAGATGAGCGCGAAGCTGCACGAGGCCGGGATCCGGCTGATCGTCGACATCGTGCCCAACCACTCCTCCGACCGGCACGTCTGGTTCCAGGAGGCGCTGGCCGCCGACCCGGGCTCCCCGGCGCGCGACCGCTACATCTTCCGCAACGGCCTCGGGCCGAACGGCGACCAGCCGCCGTCGGACTGGGTCTCGCACTTCGGCGGCAGCGCCTGGACGCGGGTGCCGGACGGGCAGTGGTACCTGCACCTGTTCGCCCCCGAGCAGCCCGACTTCGACTGGAGCAATCCCGAGGTCCGCGACGACTTCCGCAAGACCCTGCGCTTCTGGTCCGACCGCGGGGTGGACGGCTTCCGCGTGGACGTGGCCCACGGCCTGGCCAAGGACCTGGCCGAGCCGCTGCGCAGCATGCCGGTGATCCCGGAGCTGGACATCCAGGTGGACGGCACCAACCCGCTGTTCGACCGGGACGACGTGCACACCATCTTCGAGGAGTGGCGCGAGGTCTTCAACGAGTACAGCCCGCCGCGCGCGGCGGTGGCCGAGGCCTGGGTGCCCACCACCCGCCGTGCCCTCTACGCCCGCCCCACCGAGCTCGGGCAGGCGTTCAACTTCGACCTGCTGCGTGAGGACTGGGACGCCGAGGGCTTCCGCAAGAGCATCACCGAGAACCTGGCCGAGTCGGCGGCCAGCGGTGCGTCCTCCACCTGGGTGCTGTCCAACCACGACGTCATCCGCCACCCCAGCCGCTACGCCCTGCCCACCGGCCTCGGCCGTGAGGGGCTGGACGAATGGCTGCTGTCCGACGGACTCGACCCACTGCCCGACCACGCGGCCGGACTCAGGCGCGCAACCGCGTCCACACTTCTGCTTCTGGCTCTTCCCGGCTCGATGTACCTCTACCAGGGTGAGGAACTGGGCCTGCGCGAGGTGCCGGACATCCCCCGCGACCAGCTCGCCGACCCGATCTGGCTGCGCACCGGCCACCAACTGAAAGGCCGCGACGGCTGCCGGGTCCCCCTGCCCTGGACCGTTGCCCGCGACGCGGCCGGCGGTAGCTCGTTCGGTTTCGGCAGCGGTGGGGCGCATCTGCCCCAGCCCGACTGGTTCGGTCAGTTCTCGGTCGAGGCCGAGGAGGTCGACCCCGACTCCGTGCTGGCGCTCTATCGCACGGCGCTGCGTCTGCGCCGGGAACTGCAAACCACCGAAACGCTCGAATTTGAGACGTCCGTGCCCACCGACGTCCTCAGTTTCCGGCGACCGGGTGGCTGGCTGGTGATCACCAACTTCGGCACCACCCCCGTTCCTCTGCCTTCCGGCGAGGTTCTGGTGGCCAGCGGACCGCTGGCCGACGGCCAGTTGCCCGGGGAGACCACGGCCTGGATCCGGGAGTGAGATGAAGGCCCCCCTTGGGGGGCCTGCAAGACGGGCTTAGGGTTCACCCTATGGAAAGCACCGAGATCACCGTTCGCTCCGGGGACCGTCTGGTCACCGACCTCACCGGGGAACTGGCGCGATTCTGCGCCGGCCGGGGCGACGGCCTGGTCAACGTGTTCGTCCCGCACGCCACCGCCGGGGTGGCCCTGATGGAGACCGGGTCGGGCAGCGAGCCCGACCTGGCCGGAGCGATCGACCGGTTGCTGCCGGCCGAGGACATCTACCGGCACCGGCACGGCAGCCTCGGTCACGGCCGCGACCACGTCCTGCCCGCGTTCGTCAGCCCGTCGGTGAGCATCCCCGTCCTGGCCGGGGAGCCGACCCTGGGCACCTGGCAGAGCGTTGTCCTGGTGGACAGCAACGGGGACAACCCGAACCGGAGGGTGCGGCTGTCCTTCCTGGAGGGATAAGCACTCCGAAGGGTTGTCCCGCGGGTACCCGGCCGTGAACAATCTGTTTCTCGACCATATCGCCAAGGAATGTCTCTCAGAGGGGTGACCTGCAGCAATGCCGATCTACGATGACGCGACCCAGCTCGTCGGGCGTACTCCGCTCGTCCGGATCAACCGACTCACCGAGGGCGCCGGCGCCACCGTCGCGGCCAAGCTCGAGTTCTACAACCCGGCCAACAGCGTCAAGGACCGGATCGGGGTGGCGATGATCGACGCCGCCGAGGCCTCCGGCCAGCTCAAGCCGGGCGGCACGATCGTCGAGGCGACCAGCGGCAACACCGGCATCGCGCTGGCGTTCGTGGGTGCCGCCCGCGGCTACAAGGTCATCCTCACCATGCCCGAGACGATGAGCAAGGAGCGCCGGGCGCTGCTGCGCGCCTACGGCGCCGAGCTGGTGCTCACGCCGGGCAGCGAGGGCATGAAGGGTGCCGTGGCCAAGGCCGAGCAGATCGGCCAGGAGCAGGGCGCCGTGCAGGTCAAGCAGTTCGCCAACGAGGCCAACCCGGAGATCCACCGCAAGACCACGGCCGAGGAGATCTGGGCCGACACCGACGGCCAGGTCGCCGCGGTGGTGGCCGGCATCGGCACCGGTGGCACCATCACCGGCGTGGGCCAGGTGCTCAAGGAGAAGAACCCGGACATCAAGATCTTCGCGGTGGAGCCGAAGGCCTCGCCGATCCTCAACGGCGGCGCCCCCGGCCCGCACCCGATCCAGGGCATCGGCGCCAACTTCGTGCCGGAGATCCTCGACACCAAGGTCTACGACGAGGTGCTCGACGCCGAGGTCGACGACGCCGTGGAGTGGGCCCGCCGGGCCGCCAAGGAAGAGGGCCTGCTGGTCGGCATCTCCTCCGGGGCCGCACTGTGGGCGGCCAACGAGGTCGCCCGCCGCCCCGAGTTCGCGGGCAAGATCGTGGTCGTGATCATCCCGTCGTTCGGTGAGCGCTACCTGTCCACGATCCTCTTCAAGGACCTCCTGGACTGATCACGTTGGCCATCATCCTCAAGTCGATGCTGTCGGTACTCCGGGAAGACCTGCAGGCGGCGAAGCTGCGCGACCCCGCGGCCGGGAGCAACACCGAGCTGATCCTGGGCTACCCCGGGCTGCAGGCGATCTGGAGCCACCGCATCACCCACCGGATGTGGCTGCGTGGATGGCGCGTCCCGGCGCGACTGATCTCGCTGTGGACGCGGGTGGTCACCGGGGTGGAGATCCACCCCGGGGCCACCATCGGGCGGCGCTTCTTCATCGACCACGCCACCGGTGTGGTGATCGGGGAGACCGCCGAGATCGGCAACGACGTGATGCTCTACCAGGACGTCACGCTGGGTGGGCGCAGCCTGAACACCGGCAAGCGGCACCCCACCCTGCTCGACGGGGTGGTGGTCGGGGCCGGCGCGCGCGTGCTGGGGCCGATCACCCTGGGCCGGGACGTGCAGGTCGGGGCCAACGCCGTGGTGGTGCGCGACGTGCCCGACGGTGCCGTGGTGGTCGGCGTGCCGGGTGTGATCCGGCACCCGCAGGTCGACGTGAACAACCAGTGGGCGGAAGACCCGGCGATCTACATCTGAGTCCCCCGAACAACCCATCCGATGATCCGGATGATCTAACGGGTCAAGCCGTTCAGGCGGTCGGCCGATACAGAGCTCACTCCGGTGCGCTATGTATCGGCCTCGCTTATTGTAGCGATACGATTACTCAGCGCATTGGTTCGTCGGCCCGCGCCCTCTCTCCGGTCTGCGGGCTCTCAGGGGACGTGTGACGGAGACAAACTGTCATGAGCCAGATGTTCGCGAACGACGCCCACCTGGTCACACCGGGGAAGGGGGTCCGCCCGATCCGCTGCGTCGGCTGCGCGCGCGACACCCTGCCCCGGCACGACGACGGGGCCCCGCTGTGCCCCCGCTGCTCCGACGTCCTGGCCTCGGCCGCTCTCGGGCGGCCGCTGCTGACCGAGGGCAGACCCTCGCGCTGGTTCTGGTGGCGCTACGAGGACTGATCCACCGAGTCTGTCCGGGTGAATCCACCTCAGCCGGGCCCCCTGACGGTCGAAGATAGTCCGCGAGGCATTCTGAGCCGAGGCGGAGGGGGGATCGGTGCCGGTAAAGCTGCGACTGACCCAGTACGTGCACCGGCTACGGGCCGTTCTCCCGGCCGGAACGGGACTCAGTCACGCCGACTGGCAGAACCGGCACCGGCTGCTGACCTGGCTCACCATCGTCTGCGGCCTGGCCCTGGCGCCGGTGGCCGCCCTGCGCGACCGGCTCGACGTCGAATGGGGCGTCGCCTCCCTGCTCATCGCCGCGATGATCGCCGGCGCGGTGGAACTGCGCTCGCAGCGCCTGGCCGCGTCCGCCGTGGCCGTCGGGCTCACCGTCGTCTGCGCCGAACTGGTCATGCTGTTCGACGGCCGCACCGAGGCGCACTTCTCGTTCTTCGTCGCGGTCGGCGCCCTGGCCCTCTACCGCGACTGGGTGCCGTTCCTGACCTTCCTGGTCGCCACCACGCTGCACCACGCCCTGTTCGGGTCGTGGATGCCGCACATGACCTTCCAGCACGACTCCGGCATCGGGCACCCCTGGTTCTGGGCTGCCATCCACGGCGTCGCGGTGCTGCTCGCGGCCGCCACCCAGGTCACCGCCTGGCGGCTCACCGAGGCCGAGGAACGCCGGGCCCTGGAAGACCTGAGCCAGGCCGAGGCCCAGTTCACCGCGGCCTTCGAGGAGGCCCCGATCGCGATGACCATGCTCGCGGCCGACGGCACCGTGCTGCGGGTCAACCCGGCCTTCAAGAGCTGGACCGGGATGGCCGGCCCGCTGCCCCCGCGCGCCCAGCTCAGCGACCTGCCGATCCAGATCGAGGGAGCCCGCGACACCCGGCTGCACCGGCGGATCCTGCAGGGTGAGGCCGACGTGCTGCGTGAGGAGCGCACCTTCCACAACGTGGACGGCCGCGTGCACCAGGTGGAGATGCACGCCAGTGCCCTGCGCGACAGCGCCGGCCGGCTGCAGGTGATCGTCTCGCACTACCTGGACGTGACCGAGAAGCACCAGCACCAGGAGGCGCTGCGCAAGCAGGCCCGGGAGGACGCCCTCACCGGGCTGCTGGGCCGCCGCGCCTTCGAGGCCGACCTGAACATGCTGGTCTCGGAGTACGCCGGCGAGGTGTCGGTGATCTACATCGACGTGGACCGCTTCAAGAGCGTGAACGACAGCTACGGCCACAGCGCCGGAGACGAGGTCTTAAGGACGATCGGGGCCCGGTTACGCGCGGTCGTCCCGGACACTGCGGTGCTGGCCCGGCTGGGCGGTGACGAGTTCGCCGTGGCCCTGGTCGGCCCGACCACTGCGGTGGAGAACCTGGCGATCAGCGTGGCCGGCTGCTTCGAGGCGCCCTTCCCGCTGCCCACCGGCCGGAAGCTGACGGTGACCGCCAGCGTCGGGCTCAGCCTGGCCGGAGCGACCGGGCCGGAGGCCACCCTGGAGAACGCCGACCTGGCCATGTACGCGGCCAAGCAGGGCGGCCGGGCCCGGGTGCAGCTGTTCGACGACAGCATGCGCGAGGCCACCCAGCAGCGGGTCTGGGCCGAGCGCACCCTGCGCGCGGCCCTGGAGGGCGACCTGAAGTCCTCCCTGCCGGTCTGGTTCCAGCCGATCTACTCGCTGCAGACCCGCACGGTGGTCGGCGCCGAGGCCCTGGTCCGGCTGCGCACCCCCGAGGGCGAACTGATCCCCCCGGGCCTCTTCATCCCCCTGGCCGAGGAGACCGGGCTGGTGGTCCCGCTCGGCGAACACGTGCTCCGCACGGCCCTGGAGCAGCTGGACGCATGGGGCGAGGCGATGCCCTACGTCTCGGTCAACGTCAGCCCCAAGCAACTGGCCGAGCCCGGCTTCGTGCCCATGCTCACCGACGAACTCACCCGCTCCGGCCTGCAGGACCCCTCCCGCCTGGTCCTGGAGATCACCGAGACCTCGATGCTGGAACGCGGCATCGACCTGAGCGAGCGCCTGGCCGCGATCAAGGCCCTGGGCGTACGGCTGGCCCTGGACGACTTCGGCACCGGCTACTCGTCCCTGACCTGGCTGCAGAGCGTGCCCGCCGACATCGTCAAGCTCGACCGCAGCTTCGTCGTGGGCCTGTCCCACGACCAGGACAAGACCGCGATCATCACCGCGGTGCTCTGGCTGGCCCGGGCGATGAGCATGACGGTGATCGCCGAGGGCGTGGAGGAGCTGGAAGACGCCGAGGCCCTGGACAAGGCCGGCTGCCCCGCAGCCCAGGGCTGGTACTTCTCCCGCCCGGTCGAACCCCCGGCGATGACCGCCCTCCTGACCCCCCGCCAGGTACGCGCGGTGAGTTGAGCCCCTTCATAGGGGAAGGCGCCGATCGTTGTGCCAGACTGGTGTGCGCATCCTTGGGGCTGACGGGCCCTGGGGCTGTGGAGGAGAGCTGGCCGAGTGGCCGATGGCGGTGGTCTTGAAAACCACTGAGGTGTCAAAGCCTCCGGGGGTTCGAATCCCTCGCTCTCCGCCGGTAGCACCACGAAAACGGCCCCTGACCAGGTTGTATGCCGGTCGGGGGCCGATCTGGTTTGGCGCTTCGAGGTCTGGCTCGCTCTCACGAAGACCGGCCGGATCTCGCTCGTTGTGTCGGATGCGTGTCGGCGTTCGCGGCCGCCTGGGCTACGGCTTGGCCGTGGTCCGGGCGATGTGGCCGACGGAGACCGTTTCGCCCTTGATCTCGTAGACAACGCGGTAGCGGCCGATGCGGATGCGGCGAAGGTCGGGGGAGCCGAAGGGGAACGAGTCGGCCGGCCGCGGATCAGCGGTCAGGGCATCGATGGCGTCCATAACCTGGCGCAGGCCCTCCTGATCGTCAGCCAGGAAGGCGGAGGCTTGATCGAGGGCTCGGGCTTCGTAGACGACCTCGAAGGTCACCGGTCGAGGCCCAGACGGCGGCGGGCGTCGTCGGCGTACGTGTAGGACGTCGTGCCGGCTGCTTCGCGTGCCTGCCAGTCTTGGATAGCGGCGAGGTCTTCGGCGTCTTCCAGGGCTTCCCGGGTGGCTGACTGCTCAAGGGCACGAAGCCGGAGGAAGTCCGCCATCGGGACGACTACGGCGCTCTGACCGCCGAGGTGGATGACCTCGTACGGGACCTTGTCCGACTCCGCGGCCGGTGTGGCGTCGGGCTGGATCGGTTGGGCGCTCATGGCAAAAGGCTACGTCAATCTGCTGGTGCGTCGACCGCCAACTTTCCAGGCGTCTGGCCGGCGTCCGGCAGAGGCATGACGGGACAGCCTGAACCGGTGAGTACGAACCTGCACCTACGATCTGCGCATGAATGATCTTGCTCGGGCATGGAGCAAACACCTCGACGTGCTGGCGGTTAAACACTGGGAAGCCAAGCTCCCCGGATCCACGACGCGAGGGGCGCAGCCGTGATGACCCGCCGACGCCTCACGATAATCGCGACCCTGCTCGTAATGGTCGCTGGTCTGATCTATTTTCAGGGGCCGGCGATCCTTGCTCCACGGCAGGATGAGGCCCTTCGTTATTGCTCAAACCGAGCGACGGACCCGGACGCATCGGCTGGCGTCGATTGGCGGGCAGGATTCCCCAGCGGATGGTGGTGTCATATCGATAGCCAACCGGAGGACACGTATCTCTTCTGGTGGAACTGACTTTCGCACTGCCCTCTCACGCTGGTTGATTCAGTTGTGCTGCTACATGCGGCAAAAATGGGAAGCAAAATGAGGCGCGGCCCGGATGCCGGTTCCGGGCCACGCCTTGGGTACCACTACGCGTTCAGAGCTGCTGAGATGCGTTGTCGGGCGGCGTCCTCTTCGCCGTCGATGCACTTGGCATAGACCTTGAGGAGCACGTGCAGGCTGTGGCCCGCCCACTCCGCCACCTGCGTACCCGGCACGCCAGCGTTGAGCCATAGCGAGACGCCGGCGTGCCGGAGTTGATACGGAACTCGAGCCAGACCGGCCGCTTGCTGCTCAGCGGTGAGAGCCTTGATACGAGTCTGACGCCAGATCCGGGTGTAGGTCTCGGCTGACAGAGGGAGCCCTGGGTTCGAGCCGCGTCTGGTGACGAAGAGTCGGCCGGTGGGTGGCACTTGATGGTCGACGATGTGGCGGTCCAGGAGTTGGACGAGCTGCGGAGGGACGGGCACACGTCGCGTGCTGCGTTGCGACCGGTGCTTGAGGCCCCGGTCTTCGTGGAAAGCGTCAGCGCCCGTCCACTCCTTGCCCAGGGCGATGGTGGCGCCGGTCAGCGTGAACCAACCCCAGTCGCCCTCCCGCCCCGGCCGCTCGTAGTTGGACCGGCTCAGGTGTAGGGCTTCCTCTGGGCGCAAGGCCGAGTAGTACAGGCACCCGAAGAACGCTCGAAGGTCGGGGCGAATCTCGCCCGCTGTGTCGATGAGCTTCCGGGCGAGGGCCGGCCCGGGCACGGTGCGCCGGTCGACCTGGTCGTCAGCCTTGGGGGACGTCCACGACACGTAGGTGAAGGGGTGAGTGTCGAGACGCTGGAGTTCGACGGCGTATTTGAGCATCCCGTAGACGATCCCGCGCCGACGAGCGATGGTGTTCGGTGCGGCGGCCTTTCCGTCCAGGCGTAGGGCCAGGAGATCGAGTGCCTTTCGGATTACCGCCGCGTCACCACAGTCATTGATGCTCAGTACATTTCGTTCGACCCAGGCCAGGATGCGGGCGATGTCGTCCGGCATCTCACCGGACTCTCGGCGGGTCTTGTTGAAGGCCCACCCGTAGAGGGCGGCGCGCAGCTCCTTCGGGGCGGGCGCCCCCCGGTCGGAGGTGAGGAGCGCCGGGGTGATGGTGGCGAGGGCTTCAGCGATGCTGATGCGGTGCTTGGGGGACGAGTGGGGCCACTTCGCGTCGACGAACTCCTGAGCGTGGGTAAGGAAGGAACGGCTCTGGAGCTTGCGGGCGATTGGTTCAGGGAGACCGGACGCGACGTCGAACGCCGTGCCCTCCCTTTGGGCGATAAGCAGCTTGGAACGGTAGCTTTCGGCCAGAGCCTTAGTAGCGAAAGTGTCTCGGAAGGGCCGATTTTCGACCTTCCAACGGACGGTGTAGGTCTTCCCTCGTTGGCCTGTGTTTGTCAGGATCGAGTGGACCCGAACGTCGTAAGTGGTGTTCACGCGGCCTCGGGCTCCTCGTGCGCATCAAGCCAGGCGTCCAGCACAGCCCGACGCACGTAGATCTTCCGGTTGGGCAACTTCACGACACGCGGTGCCTTGCCGATGGCCTTCCATCGGAAGAACGTCGACTTGGGCAGCGGTTCGCCGCCGTCACCGCCGAGGATGCGCAGCACCTCCACGAGCGGGAGCAGTTCGCCGCCGTTGCTTGGGCGGAACGTCCGAGCACTCACTACTTCCTCCTCTCGTTAGTCAAGTCAGGCAGCCACAGTCGGCGGCGGACCGTTGCCTTCCTTCGCAGCTTCATAAGCCGCCCGCCAGGTCTGGCGCTGGCTGATCGCATGCAGCAGCCGCGTGGACAACGGGGGCAGTTCGTTCGGATTGACCGGCTCCCACACGTACCGGTCGGCGGTCTTGTCTCCTCGGGTGGCGTCGGCGCTGTCGGGGTCTACGCCGAGCAGGGCCAGGACGAAGGCACGGCGTTCGTGGCGGTGGTCGGTGAGGGTCTTGCCCGACCACTTGCGGGAGACCAGGACGCGCCGGCCGCCATAGCCGAGGTGTTCGCGCCGGTGGGCTTTGGCCTTGCAGGAGCCGGGGATCAAGCCGGGGCGAGCGTCTTTCGGCTGTATCCCGTAGCGCAGCCAGTTCGCGCAGCGTGGGGAGCACGGTTCGTAGCGCAGAGCGTGGACGAGGCGGTCAACGTGCGCTTTGACGGCCGGGTTCTCGTCTTCGCCGTGGGCGGTGCCCATGGACTTGGTCAGGTACTTGGCCAGGTAGCCCACGCGCCGGTCAGCGTCGGGGGAGCCGGCCAGCAGGCCCTGGATGTCGGACTGGATGCCGAAGCGGACCACGTGCTGGGGTTCCAGGTCGTCTACGGTGTCGAGGTCGTCGAGGGCTTCGTCCCAGGTCGGCAGCACCGCCGCGGTGGTCGGGTCGAGGTAGCCCACGCTTTCCCCGGCAGAGTTGCCGGCCGCATCGGGTGTGTCGGCGTCTTCGTCCCACACGGGCAGTTCGTCTTCGCGGACGTAGACCGGCGTATCGGCCTGGGGCCACCAGACCTGGTGGTAGGTGGCGGCGATGACCTGGCGTACCAGGGCCCGCGGGATCGTGCCCCGAACAGCGATGTGCGCGTGCGGGGCCAGGCGCTTCTGTGGCTCGACGGTGGCGAAGTACTGCACGTCATAACCGGCCACGCGGCGCAGGTTCTGCACCAGACGATCCAGGAGCTTGGGGAAGTGGATCGCATCCCGCGCCGCCCGCCGGTAGTCGTACCGTCCCGGATCCAGGGGCACGCCATTGCCGTCGACACGTCCGTAGCCGGGAAGGGTCACGGTGACGAACATCGATGGCCGGTAAACCTTGCCATCCTTGCCAGGGAATGTCTGTCCCACCGTGGTTTTCGCCATCGTGCGCTTGGGTAGATCGGGTGCGTCCTGACGTCGGCGGGTGGAGCGCTTGCGCCGGGCCGTTTCCGGTTTCCCACGCTCGAGGGGGCCGCGCACGCCCATTTCGGCCAGTTCGGCGTCGATGACGTCCAGCGTCTCGGAAGCGGCCTCAGCGACGTCGTGGTCCCCTCGGGCGAGGTAGTCATCCCGGACGGCAGTGACGTCGGCGCGGGCTGCCACCAGGTCCTGTTGGGCGGAGGTGGAGGGGTCTTCGTCGGGGATGGGGTCGGACTCGGCGTGCCAGCCGACCCGGCACTGGTGCATACGCAGGCGGCGGGCACGTTGGGCGCAGGTCGGGCACTTGGACTCAAGGGTGGCACCGCAGGGGACGTCGACCAGGGTCACTTCCCCGGTCAGGGTGTCCGTCACCCGCTGGGTGATCGGTCGGACACACACGCCGTTGGCGATGGCGACGTCTTCGGCGACGTGGAGGGCGACGGGCATGCGGGCGCGTTCGGCGCGGCTGTTGCGGGTCAGGTTCGAGATCGAGGCGCCCGAGGGCTGCATCGGGTTGCCCAGGTTCTCCGAGGCGGTCGCGGGAGGCGTGGGGGTGGTGGTCATCGGCGTCCCTTCAGTCGAGGCTGGAGCCAGCTCGGCAGGTGAGCGATCCGGGGGCGTGGGTCGGCGATGTGGCGCAGGGCATGGACACGAACGGCGTCGACGGCCTGTGGCTGGGGGGCGGTCTTGTCCCAGTCACAGGAGGTGCACCGCACCCGCATTGGCCGATCCGTCGGTGAGGCCGGGGCCAGGGAGAACGTGACGCCGACGTCGGTGACGATCGAGCCAACCGGAGGGACGACGGCCCACCCTTCCGGCCACACCGCCCGGGGCGGTGCCGAGGTAGGTGCATCGGGCAGGGCCACGTCGTCGGCCGGGTCGGTCTCGTCGGTGACGGTCTCGTCGTGGTCGGGGTCCGTAGGGCTGTGGAAGCGGGACCACCAGCCGGACGATGGGCTCGTCTCCCCGGCCGCGTTCTGATCGGGGCTGGGTTCTGGCATGGCCGTTCCAGGGGTGGCCGGGTTCTCGCTCACGCGTCGTCACCTTCACCCGTAGTCCAGAAGCGGAAGGGGTAGGACTCATCCGGGCCGGTCTCCAGGCCGGCAGTCGGGTCGGTGATCGGGTCGGTGGCCGGCGTGTCGGGCAGGGGTGTCCAGTCGGTGTTCTCGGGTGCCGGCCACTGCGACGCCATGTCGACGATGTCGGTGTCGGACAGGTAGGAAAAGCGCACCCGGACCGGTTCCAGGGCTCCTTCGACGCGGACGTAGGCGATGCCGGGCAGGCTGGCCGGGATCAGGTGACAGGCCGCGCCCCGTTCCAGCGCTCCTTCCCCGAGCACCATGTCGACGTGGGAGTCCTCGGCCAGCCGTAGCGCGATCCGGTAGGTGAACAGGTCCCGGAACGGCAGCACCTCCTTCCGAGGGTCCTGCAACGCGGCCAGGACGCTGTAACCGACCGCCCGGCCCTGGGACAACAGAACCTGCATCGCGGCAGCAACTTTCGCCTTGACATCCTTGGGTGCATAGGCCGTCAGGAAAGCCAGCTCATCAATCACGATCACTTCCAACGGATCCGCTTTCGACGGCGTGAAAACCCGCACACCAGCTGCTTTCAGGCGGCGTTTGCGGTCGTTCATGTCCGCCACAGCCCGTGCCAGCAGGGCGAGCATGGCGTCCAGGTCTTCATCGGCGTACTCGGCGAACAGCGCCCGCCCGGGGAACAGCTCCATCCCACCCTTCGGATCCACCCCACGCAGACGGACCGTGCCATCAGCAACGGCCGGAGCCAGCGCACGCACCGTCGACCACAACGCCGAGCCCTTGCCCGAGCCCGAGGCGCCGGCCAGCAGGACATGCCGGCCCAGCAGCCACAGCAGGAAGAGCTGACCGTCCTCGCCCAAGGCGACGGGCAGGGCATCCAGGACCGGGACCGGCGCAGGGTCCAGCGGTGCGACGAGATGGCGGAGCGGGTCCTTGGCGTAGAACAGCACCCGCACCCGCCCCGGGGCGTCCTCGATCACGCTGCACCGGTGAGCGGCATACACGTGCCGCAAGCCCTCAGCCCGAGCAGCCACATCAGCCGGTGTCTGGCCGTGCAGCAGGCGCAGGTGCAGCGTGTCCACCACCCCAGTCGAGCGGACACGTGTGACGGCCGGGACGTAGACCTCACGGTCGGGGGTGACGCGGGTCAGTCCGGTTCCGTCCATTGCGGGATGCCAGCGACGCTTGTACTTCGTCCACCAACGCCACACACCCCGGGCCGGTTGGGAGACGGCGATGTCGAAGGAGGTCGGCCACTTGTAGGCCCATGCCAGGCCGAGCGTGAGCCACCAGGTCAGCGCCGTCAGCGCCCACAGCCCGCCCAGGCGAGACCAGATGACCAGCAGGACGAACGCGGGCAGGGACAGGCCCCAGTACGTGAGCGTCTGGCGCAGCAGCCACGCCGAGGCCCGGGCCAGGTGCTTGAACAGGAACAGTGGGACGGTGACCCGGAGGGGCACGACGTAGCGTTGCCGGGTGGTGAGGCCGGTTCCGGCCAGGTCTTCTACCCGGGTGCCGTTGACCAGCATCAGAGGGTGCTCCCATCCGTGGATTCAGTCGCGGTGGTCGAGGGGGTGTTGGTGCGCGGGGCGGGCGCCTCGGGCAGGCCGAGGGCCGTACGCAGGTCATCTACGACGTCGCGCAGGCGCACCAGACGATCGGTGTCGTCCCAGCGCTCATCCGGGTCCAGCAGGGAGCCGGCCATACCCACGGCGCGGCAGGCCGCCAGGACCCGCTGGTTGCTTTCCTGGTACTGGTCGAACCAGAACGAATCCAGGCCGCCGGCCATCACAGGCCACCGCCATCGGTGTGGCTGGTGAAGGAGATGAACCGGCCACCCTCACCCCGCAGGGGAAGGGCGACCAGGTGTGCGCAGTCGGGGCACTGCCCGAAGTGCAGCCGCCCCACCGGGTGAATCTCGGTGCAGGTACGGCACGGCTTGGCCAACGGCCCACGACGCTTACTGCCAGTGCTGGAACGCATTTCAAACCTCAATCCTGGGGAACGCGTGCTGATCGACGACGGGCAATGCCCGGAAGGGGGCGCCCCGAACCCAGTGATGGGACGGGACGCCACATCCATCCGAACGAGAGGACCTGGACTACGACGCCTGACGCTGCGCTCGAGCCGGGGCGCGGAAACCCGTTGCCCGGTAGGCGATAGCGACGCGCGGCTTGGCGCGGTTGGAGTCCAGGTAGGGGATCACCTGCAGGCCGTCGAACTCCGCCGGAGCCATCAGCCCGGCCGGCGGTACCGGCTGGTGATCGGCCGGGATCTTGATCTTGATCTCGCGTCGTCCCTGCTGCGCGGTCGGGTCCAGGATGCTGACCGCCCACAGTCGCTGGCCGGTCTGCTTGTCCAGTTCCTGCGGGTCGACATTTCCCGCCTTGCGCTTGTCGAAGTCCTCCACAGCGTCCACCGAAAGAACCATGATGGGCTGGGTGAACACGTCCTCGTGACGGACATTGATACGACCCTCAACAGCCATTTCTTCGGCTCCCACTCTCCCCATTCAACCGCCCACACCTCCCCGCCCCTAACGAGCGGTGCGAAGTGCTTTCGCTGCGGTGTCAGCCCTGTCTGAGCTGCGAGAACATCGTGAACCGCTCGACAAGCGCGCATCAACGCTTAGGTAGGCGGTACAAGGCAGACCTCATATTTTCTATGCCAACCTCATATGAGCGCGGAGCCGGAAATAGACATGGTTTGCATAGTGGCCAGAAAGGCAGTGCGTGAGGGTAAGAAATGCTGGTATCGGCGGTTACTATTTCGGTCATGGCTGAGCGGGGAACGCCAACGGTGTACACGGCCCGGGGGCAGGTCGACGGCGAAGACTGGCAGGCAGTGGCAGCAGCGCTCAACGAGCGCATGGCAGCCCGCAGGATCGGCCAGCAGGAACTGGCACGCCTGTCAGGCATCTCCGTCTCGACACTGCGCACGGTCCAGCACGGCGCGAGTCGACGCGTGCAGAACAAAACGCTGGAAGCGATCGCCGTTGCCCTGAATTGGCCGGCCGATCACCTGATCAGCATCCTGGTCACGCCCCAGCGACAGGTGCCGGCCGAAGAGCCCGCCGGGGACCAGGTGGCCGTTGCGATAGCCCGGGTCGAGCGCACGTTACAGCAGCTCAGCGACCGGTTGGCCAGCGTCGAGAACCACCTGCGGGCCGACCGGCCGACCGGCTCAGACCCACGCGCGTGAGTTCAGGCCCAGGGACGAGTACGTCACGAACATGACCCAAGACGTGATGGCCGAGAACTTCACCGAGCTCACCCCATCGAGCTGCATCACGCAGCCACGAGCCAGTTCCCGCTGATTGCGCGTCGGATCCAGGAACACCGCCACCGCCGACTCCCCGGTGAGCGCCCGAGGCAGCGGCGAGGTGCGATGCACCGTGACCCCGTGCTCACGCAGCATCGAAGCAAGCTCCTCTGCATCCATCCCGACTCCCTTTAGCCAGCAAAACGGGAAGCCCGCGCGCACTTTCCCCGTCGAGTGCGCGCGGGCAGTCAATGTGTGGGTGCGTGCCGGCCTTCATCCCGAATGAGGCCGACACGCACCCCGGCGCCGCTCTTACCGCAGCGGAGGGAGGCTGACCGGGAGCCAGGCGCCGCCCCCGGCCCTCACTGGCCGGGAGTCTTCTGCCGAGGGATCACGGCGCGTCGAGCCGGACCCTTCGGTGGTTCGCTTCCGCGCGGTTCGGCCGGCACCGCTCTTGCCCGTCCTACTCTCACGCGTTGCCCCGCCATACGTCGGCGTGGAAAACGGCTCAGATTCACAGCTTCCCTCCCGCTCCGATCCTTGGAGCCGGCCTCTCCCGAGGACTTGCGCCGCTGTCACCCGGGAAAGGCCGGTGAGACAAGCCTGCTTCGCGGCAAGACCTGCGGAAACGCACGGCGCATCTATACCGACCCTGCATGGACCCTGCCCAGAACGGATGCCTGTCGGCGGTTGCCGAACGCTTTCGGAGCGCCCGAGCGCTTGAAAAGCGGCATGCCGCTCATACAGGGTTGACTTGGGCGCGGTAACCTTCCGCCTACCGAACGCAACGCAGCAGTGGGTGCCACCAGCGAGGGGGAAGCATGCGGGAGCTGTCGGACTACACGGTCTCGGAAGACCTTCTGGCCCGTGCCGACTTCCAGGAAGCGTGCCGAGAGCGCGACTTCCAGCGCATGTTCCACCTGATGAGGCAGTGGGACCACACCAGCCAGGACCGCATTGCCGCCCCGATCGAGAACATGACCCAATCGCGGGTCAGCCGGATCATGACCGGCAAGGACCGCATCGCCTCCGTCGAGGTGGTCGAGCGCATTGCAGACGGCCTGCACATCCCCGGCAGCTTCCTCGGCCTCGCGCCCCGGCTGTGGGAGAGCCATGACCCGAACCGGACCACCACCGACACCGCAGCGACCGGACTACCGAGCGCCCAGCGTCCTCAATTCGCCCCCGCCACAGCGGCCGGTGAGCTGGTCGATGAGCGCCTGGACGTCACACTCGACGTCTACCCGGACGGGCGCGTCGACGTCCGCCAGGTCCACCACCTGAACAACCACGGCGACACCCCGGTCACCGGCCTCACCCGCCAGGTCTGGTTCAAGCACACCCACGCCCCGATCGTGATCGAGGCCACCGACAGCGACCGCAGCGTCTTCATCAAGCCCATCCACGACGTGGGCGTGCAGGTGAAGTTCATGGCGCAGATCTTCCCCGCCCTCGCTCCCAGCGAGTCCGCCACGGTCGGCTACACAGCCACCGGTGGGCAGTTCGCCAGCGAACTGTACTGGCGTCAGACGGTTTTCCTTCCCACTCAGCTCCTTCGGTTGCAGCTACGCCTGCACGGGGTAGAAGCTCTCAGCGGTTGCACGGCGGTTGAAGAGCGCCTCGATGGCTCCGAGATCACCGCGACCGAGAGCCTGTCTTTGGAGTCTGAGGAGAGCGTGACCGTGATCGATCTGACCCGCCGCGACCTGCGGTCCAACCAGAGTGTGACGCTGCGATGGGACGTGGCCCGTGCGACTGCGTGACCAGGTCGAATCCCTCGTCCGTTCCTGGGGAGCCTACGAGGAAGCGCGCGGCGGCCGGCAGGTCATCGACTACGACTGCGCCCCCACCGACGCACCCATCACCCCGGCCACCAGCCGCATCGACGTCTACGACCAGCTCACCAGGCTTAACCAGCAGGCCAAGGCCGATGGTGAGACGAAGGTCGAGCAGACCACCCGCGCCCACCTGGCCTATCTATCGTGCGTGCTGGGTGAGCGGCCGGAGCTGGACGCGTACATGCGGGCCACGCAGGGATGCGGCACGGCCGGCTGGTCCGAGGAATACGTAGTCGAGCTGGGCGACCGCGCCCGCAAGGCGTACGCCGACCTGGGCATCACCTGGGACGCGAACCTCGCCGACGCCGTGGAGCAGCTCGAAACGCCCATGACCATCGAGCGGGCCGCGACGCAGGTGCAGGTGCTGGCCGATGAGGCCGAGCCCGTGGTGCGTGAGCTGACCGGAACCACGGCGACCTACACGGTGGACGTGCAGGTCGTGGACATCGACGACTACTGGTCGTTCTGGGTCGACGGCGCCGGCCACCACTCGCGGCTGCGCTTTAACCAGCGCACTGCCGTGTTCACCGAGGATGGGTTGCGGTTTTTCGCCCAGCACGAGCTCCTGGGCCACGCCTTGCAGCTGTCGAGCTTCGCGCAGACCGCCGAGAACGAAGACGTGGACTGGGTCCGCACCATGACGGTGCACCTTCCCTACCAGCCGCTGCTGGAAGGGTTGGCGACGGCGTGGCCGATCTACACCGAGCCCCACAACGCCCCGCTCATGGCCAAGGCCCGACTCAACCACTACCTGCACATCGTCCGAGGAGAAGTGCACCGGGCGATCAACGCCGGCTTCCCGCTACGCGAGGTTGCCGAACACGTCCTGGCCCGCGCTCCGTGGCTGAGCCTGGACCAGATCGGCAACCTTCTGTCCGACCGGGGCACCGAGCCGTTGCTCAGGTCTTACCTGTGGTCGTACACGGCCGGCACCGACTGGTTCATGAACCTCGGGGACCAGGCCGACGAGGCGACCATCAAGAAGGTCCTCACCGCGGTCTACCACCATCCCCATACCCCGACGGAGCTTGCCGAACTCTGGCCGGCCGGTCCTACCTTCGGCGGCGACGGCGCCCCCATCGTCCTGCGACGACCCACAGCAGGCTGACACCAGCCCCGACGTGATGACGGCAGGAGGCACCAACGGTGTGCTTCCTGCCCTCAACTCACGCCCAAACAGCAGTTGCC
Source organism: Kineosporia rhizophila (assembly GCF_021277265.1). Lineage (GTDB taxonomy): Bacteria > Actinomycetota > Actinomycetes > Actinomycetales > Kineosporiaceae > Kineosporia > Kineosporia rhizophila. Next base: position 178,380 of record NZ_JAJSOH010000009.1, on the reverse strand, counting down.
GAACAACCGCGACCACGCCGCGACTCCAGCAGAGCCTCAGCTGCGGCAGCACTGAGACCAGTTGCCGAACACCGAGGAAGGCCGGGACGCCCCGCCGGGCATGCGGCACCTGCGGCACCGACCCGACGGGGCACCCGGCAGCTCGACGCCAGCGACAGCCAGGCACTGCCGAATTACTCTCTTCTGGATCAAGGCCGCGGTATCGCGGATAAAGCTCTGAGGATCACCTGCATCCAAGTATTCTCGGGCGTAGCCATCCACCACGGAGCGGAGTTCAAGTGCCAGGGGACAAGTCCAAGCAGCCCAAGCCAGCGGGACGAACCAGAAAGCCAAGCCTGGAGCCTGCTGCCTCAGCCTCGACAGATGCGGCCAGCACGTCGCCCATCACTATGCAGCTGTTCGAAGGAGAGGAGGTCGATCTTCGGTCCGGAAATGATGCCGAAACGACCATTCCCGACGAGTTGATCAATGAAAAGTACATTTCGGGAGACGTTCGCATCATAACCGAACAGGCGCGATATCCCCTAAGTACTATTACCTCCCTAATCGCAAGCGGTGATTACGAACTAAACCCCGAGTTTCAGCGCAGGCATCGCTGGTCACCCGAAAAGCAATCGCGACTTATCGAATCCTTTATTATGAACGTGCCCGTGCCGCCGATTTTCTTATACGAAGATGAATTCTCCCACTATGAAGTTATGGATGGACTGCAACGACTGACTGCCATTTTGTCGTTCTATCGCAACGAACTTGAGCTCACCGGGCTCACCGAATGGCGCGAACTGGAAGGGCGCACTTACTCGAGAATCCCGGAACAGGTGAAAAAGGGGATCGACCGGCGATACCTTTCCTCCATTATTCTGCTTCGCGAGACGGCAAAGTCGGCCGGAGAAGCGGAGCGGCTCAAGCAGATGGTTTTCGAGCGGATCAATAGTGGTGGCGAGGCGCTCAGAGAACAGGAAACGCGCAACGCCATCTATAATGGGAGGCTCAACAAACTGTGTATAGAACTGTCCCGAGACAGGAACCTTTGCCGAATGTGGGGCATTCCTGAGCCGACTCCTGAAGAGCTTTACGACCCTACCAATTGGCTAAACGGTGCCGAAGCAAAGGAACTCGAACTCAATCGCTATTATAAAACAATGTTCGACGTGGAGTTGGTGCTACGCTTTTTCGCTCATCGGCAGAGACGACGCATCGGCGGCGGAGCGCTTAGCACCTACCTAGACGCCTACCTAAAACAGGGAAACATGTTCTCGCAAGAGACACTCGAATCCCTTCGCCACCTCTTCGTGCAGACCACAGAATTGCTTTACGATGTCTTGGGTGAGCGCGCCTTTTGGCTTTGGCGATACCGGCATAATCACTGGGATTGGCTAGAGCGCCCTACCACTACAGCTTACGATGCGTTTATGTTTGTGTTCAGCCAAAATCTTGATCGAGCTCACAAAATGCGTGAGCTGGCACCGCAGTTCCAGGAGTCCGTGAAGGAATTCTATCAAACTCACGTAGACAGTTTTGATGCCCGCATGACTAACATGAGCAATCTTCGTGAACGTGATCGTTTAGCGGCAGATTTTGTCAACAGCGTGCTAGAGAATGGCCGATACGTGCCAGCGGATGCGACGTGAGGGGCGAGTATCGCCAGCTACTCCAGTCCGCGGAGAGGCTGCGTGCAAATCTGGATCTGCATGAGTCCATCCTTGACGCATTCTCTGTGCCCGATTCCGACTTGCAAGTGGTGTCGCCATCCACTTCTGCGATATCCGCGATTAAAAGCAACTTGGTTTCAACCACTGATGTCCAGAAATTCGTTTACTCCGGAACGATCGTATTACTTTATGCTGCCTTCGAGCAGTTCGTCGAAGGGCTGATGCAGGAGACGGTTCAAAAGATTGCCACCTACTGCAAGTCTTATAAGGAACTACCCGAGACTTTGCGTCGACATCACCAACTATTGACATTAGAAGTCCTGAACGCCATGGAGTCAGGTCGCTACCATGGCCCCCTCAATGGAAAGGACTTGATCGCCGGGCTAAGTCACGAGCTTGGAGAACTCAGTCCCGTTCGAGTTAACCATCAAGTTTATTCGCATCACACGGCCAACTTTCGTTTTGAGACCGTTCGATCGCTCTTCAATCGGGCCGGCATTGATCTATCATCACTTGAACAGGACCCAATCTATATAGCTGCTGTGAAGGAGGTGTTTCCCGACGAGAACAACCCCTTCTTCGCCATTGACGACCTAGCTGAACGACGAAACGCGGTGGCCCATGGTGGGACGGTCGAACTCTTGGCACCAGAGTTGTTACTCGCCTACATCAGGGTCGTAGAAGCTTTTGCTGGTGCTTTATACAGCAAGTCTGCAAGCGTGGTGGCCGAGTATGTTGCACAAACTCTGGGGCGTGATCTGGGCGTCCCCGATAGAGTTTTTAGGAACAGCATTGCCGGCTACTACAACGTAAGTTCAGCGCTTGAGAAGGGGGATGTAATATGCATTGTTTCTGACGGAGGCAAAGCGTCTGTGTGCTGCGAGATTCTGGAGCTGCAAAGTAAGGACACTTCCATAACTGCCGCCTATGAAGGATCCGAAGTGGGTGTGAAGCTCTCCCTTCGCGTGACTAAGCGCAATAGACTGATTCTTTTTCCGAGGGAAATGTCGTTTCTGGTGCTGCCGAATGAGTTGCTCCCCCAGGCGCAAACTAGCGGCGACCCAGAAGGTACGAACGATAACGGGTGAACCGATAAGAAGGTTCCACGCCAACTGACCTACTCAATTCAATGGTCGCTGCCCGCTGGCCGGACAGAATGGAGAAGAGCTTTCAAGCGTACGGTTCGCACGCTTCGTCGACCATAACGGCCTGCGTCTGATCACGGCCGAATAGGTCTGTTTCCCACCTGTGTCCCACAGCAAGCTCAGCGGACGTAGAGCCCAGGTCAGGAGCAGAGCCGCATCGGTTTCCTAAACCGTGTATCGGGAACGCGGGCTTGAACCCTGTCGCCGGCGTGTCGCCGACCTGGTCGAAATTTGAGAATGCCCAGCTCAGGGGCGTGCCTGGTGTGGTCTTGAAAACCACTGAGGTGTCAAAGCCTCCGGGGGTTCGAATCCCTCGCTCTCCGCACGGTGAGCAGTGAAAACGGCCCCTGACCTGGCACTATCTGGGTCAGGGGCCGTTCTTGTGTGAGTGGTCCGAGTCTCGCCCGGTCTCAGTTGGAGCCGCTGAATCTCACTGGTTGGGGCAAGGGTGGGGCAAGATCTCGCAGTTCCGCAGGCCACAAGAGGTCCCACCCTGACTACGCCAGGAGAAGGACCCCCCTCTACAGGGGGGCGAAGTGCTGCCGATGCAGCACATGAGGTGATCCCGGCCCGGAATGAGGAGCCCCATGTCTGAGACCACGAATAATCAGTTCCTCAGCACATGTATTGCATGCGGCCACACGGTCGCCAAGGCCGCTCCAGCCTGCCCAAAGTGCGGCCAGCCGCAGACCGCCGCTTCGAACGCTCTCTCCGGGAACCGGGAACGAGGGCCAACGATGATTCACCCCTACGTCTCGTTCGCGGTCATCGGTCTGTTTCTCTTAATCATCGTGATCGCCGTCCTGAGTCAGTAGCGCGGCATCCTGCTTAGTGGACGGGGACGCAGCATTCGGCCGTGCCTCGACCCTGCCCCTCAGAGCGTCGGCAACTCGGCGGCGAGCCTGCTCCTCCTCGCCGTCGATGCACTTGGCATAAACCTTCAGTAACACATGCAAGCTGTGGCCTGCCCATTCGGCTACCTGGGTCGGGGGTACTCCAGCGTTGAGCCAGAGGCTCACACAGGCGTGCCTGAGTTGGTACGGCACCCGGGCCAACGGTGAAGATTGCTGAGCCTCTGTCAGGACCTTCTCGCGCGCCTGACGCCAAATCCGGGTGTAAGTGGTGGTTGAGACCGGCCGCCCTGGACTGTGTCCAGTCCGGGTGATGAACAATCGGCCGGCCTGCGGCACCTTGTAGGTCGTGATGTGCTCGTCCAGCAGGGCCACCAGTTCTGGCGGCGCAGGCACGCGGCGGGCGGTCTGCTTGCCGCGGTGCTTGAGCGTCCGATCCTCGTAGTAGTCCTTGCCATCGTTCCAAGCAGCATTCATGCCGACCGTAGATCCGGTGAGGTTTGGTCAACCCCAACCTGTTTCGTCGTTGGGTCGGATGTAGTTCTCCGGCCTGAGATGCAGGGCTTCTTCAGGCCGAAGCGCCGAGTAGTACATCACGGCGTAGAACGCTTTGAGATGGGGTGCCATCTCTCCTGCCGCGTCGATGAGCATGGCCGCTGCGGCCGGGCCGACAACGGTTCGCGTGTCGATCGCGCCGTCTGACTTGGGCGCCTTCCAGGAAATACGATCGAACGGGTGTGCGGTGAGAAGGTTCAACTCGACCGCGTACTTCATTGCCCCATAGAAGATTCCGCGGCGCCGGTTGATCGTGTTTGCGGCCACCGCACCCGTACCCTCGAGCTTGACGGCAGCCTGGTCCAGAGCCTTCCGAACCAAGGCGCCATCCGACAAAGCGGTGACGTGCACCGTATTCTCGTTCGCCCCACCTAATGATTCGCGCAATGTCGTCCGGCATAGCTTGGGATTCTCGACGACCTTTATTGAAAGCCCATCCATAGAGGGCGGACCGCAGTTCCTTCGGAGAAGGGCGTCCTCGATCGGTGGTCACCAGAGCAGGTGTGAGAGAGGCCAGTGCATCGGCAATGCTGGCACAGTGTTTCGCCGCCGCGTGCGGCCATTTCATGTCCGCGAAGTCCATGGCGTGGGCTAGCCAGGAGCGGCTGTTTAAAAGCGTCGACAAGGATCCCCCCCCCCGGACTAGAATCGTCTACCACAAGTACAGCCAGGGGGAGTGGATGCCTAACCTTTAGGCACCAGCGAGCGAGAATTAAACACAACGGATGACCCTCCGTGACGACACATTGAGCGGAAGCGCAAAAAACGTCATTAGATCATAAAGCGAACCGGAGACTTCTGGCCGATATCTTGTCGCGACTATTCTCGCTGAGTAATTCAAGCAGTCCGCAGTGGCCGCTGTGCAGTTGCAGAACACGGCTCGGGAGCCCTGCAGCGGCAATCGCCTACACTTGGGCTGAGTGACAACGCTCCGGGACGGCGGCGACTACTCAGGACTGTCCTGGACTCGCCCTCACGGCAAAACTTGCTTCTGACCTGCTTGTTCGCCTTGGGAATTGCCTTGCGAACAGGGGTTTTTCGGCATCCCGCACTTTGGAAGCATCGAGCAGAACAATCACGGAACCATTCGCCGGCCGAGCTACGCCCGATGGGTTTGAGTTCCGGGTCCCGGAGACCAGGGCTAGGGCACGGCCCGTCCCTGGATCCAACGAACGTGCCGGTCAGGCCGTTCTGAATGGCCCTCCTTCAACGGCTGAGCCGGAGACTCTCTTAACAATTCTGCCTCGGCGCTGATCTGAGAAACTACTTAACATTGCGTGGACTATCACAGTTCTAACCCTTTCGAGTACAGCAGCCGACGTTGCTTGGGCCACTTACCCAATATCGAATCGCGTGCGCTTAACAGATGCAGCGTCCAACCGACAGCCTAATGTCGCGCTTCCGGGGGGTGCTCTTCGTCACTTGACGGCTGGAAGCCCAAGTTAATAGGTTCAAAGGGCACAACCGACACAAGGAGACGCAGTGCGAAAAAGATCCTTTGGTATCGCCCTCGGCGCGGCTGTAATGAGCGTGGGCCTGCTGGCCCAGCCCGCTCTGGCTGACGTCGGACTTCCTTACACCTTCAAGATCGATTTCATTTCCGGTGCTGATAATGGCGTTAAGACGCCAAACTTCTCCAGCAATGCAAGCGGAAAGATTTGCGTCAGGCCTGATCTTTTCCAGTCGCGTCCGGCGTTCGAGGAGGGCGGGGGTGACTTTAGGTATAAAATTCAGCTTTGGCAAAACAAGACCGGCAGTGACTCCCGAGTCGGCACATTCAACTTCACGGTTGGTTCAGCGGGGAAACAGTGCTACACCGGCGTCCCCAAGAATAAAAAGGTGTACCTCCACATAACAAAGACCGTGCACGTGCAAAATCAGTTGCTCGCGGGAGACGGCAAGGTCACCTATACGTGACAGGCTAGTGTTTCGCCATGAGACCCACGCTAGCGGACGCTCCCACCTTCATGGCCATTGGACTCGTCGGCTTCGTGCTGATCATGAGGGCTATCCGGCGGGTCTGGTTGCAGGGTAACGACCTCCTTGCACGACGACTCTGCGCAGGCCTGTTGGTGGCTTGGTTGCTGGGAGTGTTTTTTCTCACGCTGCCTGGTATTGAGGTAGTGGGAGCGACCCGCAGGTTCAATGTCATCCCATTCGGTGGAGGATATCGCACCTATACGGAAACCGTCGGAAACTTCCTGATGTTCATCCCCGGAGGGGCAGTGCTTTCGCTGGGGTGGGGGTGGCTGATGAACTGGCGGATTGCGGTTGCCATGGGTGCGGTTCTCTCGCTCGCCATCGAGGTTTACCAATGTCTTGCAATGTCCGGTCGCGCGGCTGACATCACCGATGTCATCCTAAATAGCGCCGGTGTAGCGCTTGGATATCTCCTGTGCGCAGCTTGGGTGAGGCGTTGGTCTGGCGAAGAATACTCGCACAGCCAAGGGGAGAGTGAGGACTTCGGTTCGTCCTCTCGCGGTAAGCGCGCCAACTAGGCTGAACGAAAGCGCGCGTAGCGTCGGCTACGCGCGCTTTCGCATTTTGGCAGTGAGGCGATACGCCGGCCAATGAGACCACTGGAGCGTCAGCGTAAACAGATATCTATGAAGCTCCGTCCCTCAGGCGGAGCGAACAGTCCGGCTAGCCACCTCGTACCAATGAATTGAGCGCGACTAAGTAACGACGACGCAGCACATTTCTGGGCCATCTACGGGCTAATAGCCCGGGACACGCGGGGGGCAGGTGAGGCCGCTCGCGGCCACTCGTCCGAGCAGGTGGCTGCTGGTCAATCCGAGCGGGCGACAGTTCCCAAGCTGACAGTCCGCGTAACGCTGCTCCGGGGCAGGGCCGAGGCAGGACTGCTGCTCACGAAGGTGATTGCCCTGGTCAAGAGCGAATAAACGGTCCTCTTGAAAACCACTGAGGTGTCAAAGCCTCCGGGGGTTCGAATCCCTCGCTCTCCGCCTGGTGAGCAGTGCGAACGGCCTGGGACCAGCACCGCTGGTCACGGGCCGTTCGTCATTGCGGCCTGGCTTGCAGCAGCAAGTTGTTCGTGGGTTCAGAGGCCCTATTGAGAGACCCGGGCGGCCCAGACGACCGGGGCTGAGGCGGTGAACTTCACGGTCCAGCTCTGGGCCTTGCCCACGTTGATCTCGTTCAGCGACGGGGTGATCGAAGCTGCGTCGCAGGGGATCGTGATGTCGACGGCAGGCTGTGCGGATACCTGGACCTGCCCCTTGCCCAGGCAGTTGACCGCCACCCAGACCGCGCCTGCCTGCACTTCGATCGGCCACGTCTGCGCGGAACTGCCTGCACCCGAAGCTTGCAGAAGCGTCTGCGTGTCCGGCTCCCTCGCTGGCAGTTCGACCGGTTCAGCGCGTGCCGAAGGCGAAGGGCTGCTCGAGGTCTGCGGTGTGGCAGGGCCGGCCGAGGCGTCGAGCACCTGGCCGGAGGTGGCGTGGGTGCATCCGCTCGAAAGAAGCACGACGCTGCTGACGACCGCGACCCGGATACGCATAAGGGGGTAAGTGTGGCAGGCCTCCCTGTCGCCGACGGCGAGGGCTCAGGCGGCGGCCATGGACACCGAGTGCAGCCCCACGGCGTTGGAGGACAGGGACGGGCGTGGGGCCAGCTCGGTCTGGGCGAGGGCGGTGAAGCCGATGGTGCGGGGCTGGGTGGCCAGCTCGGCCAGGCGCTCGGTCTCCAGCTCGAAGCGGACCTCGGACAGCAGGTCCATCATGTCCAGCCCGAGGGCCTCGCAGATCGAGGCCAGCAGCTCGGACGAGGCCTCCTTGCGGCCGCGCTCCACCTCGGAGAGGTAGGGCACCGAGACCCGGGCGGTCTCGGCCACGTCTTTCAGGGTGCGTCCCTGGCCGAGGCGGATCCGGCGCAGAACGGTCCCGATCAGGCCTCGCAGCAGCATGGCAACCCCTCCCTCGGCGAATGTCCCCAAGCCTACGGCGCACCACCGTCAGGATCGGGCCGCGGGCAACCCGAAAGCAGCAGCTCTGCTCACAGCAGATCGGACCGCAGCCACCCCGGGAAGCCGGCGGAAACTCGTCCTCAATCGAAAATCGTCTGCCCGCAGCAGATCTCCGCACAGGCGAATCGCTGGAACCGGGCCCGGTGCGCGGCCGAGGGTTGAGGCATGACCGAAACCCTGCACGTGCCCGGTTCCGACCAGGTCCTCACCCGGCTGCTCGGCGAGCGCATCCTGCTGCTCGGCTCCGAGGTGCGCGACGACAACGCCAACCAGCTCTGCTCGGCCCTGCTGCTGCTCGCGGCGCAGGATCCGGACAAGGACATCTCGCTCTACATCAACTCGCCCGGCGGATCCGTCGACGCCGGCATGGCCATCTACGACACCATGCAGTACATCAGCTGCGACGTCTCCACCGTGGTGATGGGCATGGCCGCCTCGATGGGGCAGTTCCTGCTCACCGCGGGAGCCAAGGGCAAACGGTTCGCCCTGCCCCGGGCCCGGGTCATGATGCACCAGCCGCACGGCGGCATCGGGGGCTCGGAGACCGACATCCGGATCCAGGCCGAGCAGATGCTGCGGATGAAGCAGCAACTGGCCCGGCTCACCGCCGAGCACTCCGGCCAGCCGCTCGAGAAGATCGAGGCGGACGCCGACCGGGACCGCTGGTTCACCGCCACCGAGGCCGCCGAGTACGGCCTCGTCGATGCGGTGCTGACCCGCCCGCCGGCCCCGCTCGGCGTGGTTCCGGCCTGAGGCAGGCACCGGCCAGCGCCGGGGCGCAAATAGTCCCCGGTGGCCCGGTGCGTCGGTGACCTGCCTCACTTACTATCGGCGGCATGTCCTCGCTGAAGCGGATCGGAGCGCTGGCGGCCGTTCAGGAGCATTTCCTGGCCGCTCCCGGCACGCCGCTGCCGGACGACATCGTCCGCCCGGTGGTGGCCGAGAGCTGGAAGCGTTCGCTGGCGCTCGGCGTGGACCCGCAGGCCGAGGCCGCCCCGCTGGACATGAGCGAGGGGCAGCTGGCCGACTACCGGGCCAACCATCCGCTGGCCGCGATGATGCCGCTGATCCGCCGGCTGCTCACCGAGGACGCGGACGAGGCCGGGCACATCGTGGCGGTGGGCGACGCGCTCGGCCGGCTGCTCTGGGTGGAGGGGCACCACCGGCTGCGCAGCCGGGCCGAGCAGATGCAGTTCGTCGAGGGCTCGCTGTGGAGCGAGCGGGCCACCGGCACCAACGCCCCCGGCACCGCGCTCGCCCTGGGCAAGGCGGTCCAGATCAGCGCGGGCGAGCACTTCGGCCTGGGGGCGCGCACCTGGAGCTGTGTGGCGGCCCCGGTGCACCACCCGCTGACCGGTGACCTGCTCGGCGTCATCGACCTGACCGGCGGGCCGGACGTGGCCGGGCCGCGCACCCTGGCCCTGGTGCGGGCCTGCGCGGCTGCGGTGGAGTCCGGCCTGCAGCTGCAGAGCTGGCCCAGCAAGCAGTTCGGGGCCCCCAGCCCGATGCCGGCACCGCGCACGCCTCCGGGCGCCCGGTTGCGGCTGCTCGGCGCCGAGGCGGGCAGCCTGGAGCTGGAAGGCCGCACGGTCAGCCTGTCGCGGCGGCACACCGAGCTGGTCTGGCTGCTGGCCAGCGCCCCGAACGGGCTCTCGGCCCAGGCCCTGGACGTGGCCCTGCACGACGAGGGCGAGCACCTGATCACCGTGCGGGCCGAGATCAACCGGCTGCGCCGGGTTCTCGGTCCCACCCTGCTCTCCTCCCGGCCGTACCGGCTGAACCTGCCGGTGCGCACCGACGTCTCCCAGGTGCGCCGCCACCTCGCCGAGGGGCGGCTGCTGCAGGCGATGGACCAGTTCACCGGGAGCCCGCTACCGGGCTCCGACGCCCCCGGAATCCGTTCCCTCACCGACGAGTTCGTCTGCGAGGTTCGCGAGGCGGTGCTCGGCTCGGGCGATGTGGCGGTGCTCGAACGCTGGGTCGGCCTGGCCGAGGGCAGTGAGGATGCGGCGGCCTGGCAGGCCCTGGTCGAGGCCCTGCCCGACGGCTCGCCCCGGCAGGCCCTGGCCCGCGCCCGTCTGGCCCGCCTAGGGCACTGATATGCCCGCAAGTACGCCGAACGGTCGGTGACAACGTCGGGCCGCAACGTAGCTGCAACCTTCACCGTCCTAGCGTCGGGGCAGCTCCGGTCCACCGTCGGGCCGGAGGGAGTCGGAGGTTTTCCATGGCTGTCTTCCCAGCGCCCGGCCAGCCGGGCAGCCCCACCACTTTCGCCTCTCGTTACGACCACTGGATCGGTGGCCGCCGGGTCGCCCCGGTCAAGGGTCAGTACTTCGAAAACCCCAGCCCGGTCACCGGCAAGCCGTTCTGCGAGGTCGCCCGGGGCACCGCCGAGGACATCGAGCTCGCCCTCGACGCCGCCCACGCCGCCGCGCCTGCCTGGGGAAAGACCTCCCCGGCGGAGCGCGCCGTGATCCTGAACAAGATCGCCGACCGGATGGAGCAGAACCTCGAGTCGCTCGCCGTCGCCGAGTCCTGGGACAACGGCAAGCCGGTGCGCGAGTCGCTGGCCGCCGACCTGCCCCTGGCGATCGACCACTTCCGCTACTTCGCCGGTGCGATCCGGGCCCAGGAGGGCTCGATCAGCCAGCTCGACGACGACACCGTGGCCTACCACTTCCACGAGCCGCTGGGCGTGGTCGGCCAGATCATCCCCTGGAACTTCCCGCTGCTGATGGGCGTGTGGAAGCTCGCCCCGGCGCTGGCCGCCGGCAACGCCGTGGTGCTCAAGCCGGCCGAACAGACCCCGGCCTCGATCATGCACTGGATCGACCTGGTCGGTGACCTGCTGCCGGACGGTGTGGTCAACATCGTCAACGGCTTCGGCGTGGAGGCCGGCAAGCCGCTGGCGAGCAGCCCGCGGATCAGCAAGATCGCCTTCACCGGGGAGACCACCACCGGCCGGCTGATCATGCAGTACGCCAGCCAGAACATCATCCCGGTGACGCTGGAGCTGGGCGGCAAGAGCCCGAACATCTTCTTCGAGGACGTGGCCGCCCAGAAGGACGCCTTCTACGACAAGGCGCTCGAGGGCTTCACCATGTTCGCCCTGAACAACGGCGAGGTCTGCACCTGCCCCTCGCGCGGGCTGATCCAGTCGTCGATCTACGACTCGTTCCTGTCCGACGCGGTGGCCCGTACCGAGGCGATCGTGGCCGGCAACCCGCTGGACACCGACACCATGATCGGCGCCCAGGCCAGCAACGACCAGCTCGAGAAGATCCTGTCCTACTTCGACATCGGCAAGGCCGAGGGCGCGCGTCTGGTCACCGGCGGCGAGCGCGCCGACCTGGGCGGCGACCTGGCCGAGGGCTACTACGTGAAGCCGACGATCTTCGAGGGCGACAACGCGATGCGGATCTTCCAGGAGGAGATCTTCGGCCCGGTGGTCTCGGTGACCCGGTTCGACAGCCAGGACGAGGCGATGAAGATCGCCAACGACACGCTGTACGGCCTCGGCGCCGGGGTCTGGTCGCGGGACATCAACACCGCCTACCGGTTCGGCCGGGGCATCCAGGCCGGCCGGGTGTGGACGAACAACTACCACGCCTACCCGGCGGCGGCGGCATTCGGTGGTTACAAGGGCTCGGGCATCGGCCGGGAGAACCACAAGATGATGCTCGACCACTACCAGCAGACCAAGAACATGCTGGTCAGCTATTCGCCGAACAAGCTCGGATTCTTCTGATCCGACCCCTGACGCGCACTCCCGGCTGGGCGGGGGTGCTGGGCGTGGCCCTTCTCCAGGTCACGTCCGACGCGGGAAAGGACCGCCGGCCATCCCGTTCGGTAACGAGCACGGGCAGATGGGATGGCCGGTGGCCCCTTCCTCGGTGAGACTCAGTGAAGGAGGTGGTCGAGGATGCCCGAGAACGCCGAGAACACAGTCGTGGCGGCCGAACTGGCCGACGTGGTGAAGGACGACCCCTACACCCGGGTGGCCTTCACCCCGGCCGCGGTCGAGATGCTGCGCACACTGCGCGAGCAGCACGGCCCGCTGATGTTCCACCAGTCCGGCGGCTGCTGCGACGGCAGTTCGCCGATGTGTTACCCCTTGGGCGACTTCCTGACCGGAGACGCCGACGTACTGCTGGCCGAGTTGCCCCTCGACCAGGAGCGGGTGCCGGTGTGGATGTCCCGCAACCAGTTCGAGTACTGGAAGCACACCCACCTGACGATCGACGTGGTTCCCGGCCGGGGAGCGGGCTTTTCACTCGAGGCCCCGCACGGGGTGCGGTTCCTGATCCGTTCGCGGTTGCTGACCGACGAGGAGCAGAGCGCCCTGAACTGAACCGACACCACCGAATGGGGGACGTCCGTGGGCCTGGTGCCCACGGACGTCCCCCATTTGGTCTGGTCGGGTCTTGGTCAGAACCTGCGGACGCGGGTGGGCCCAATCGTCCGGGGAGTCCCGATCCGCTCCGGTAACGGTTCGGGCGCGCTCACGACCTGCACAGACTCTCCCGATCTGACCTGCGGGAACAGTGCTGCCGACTGGGCATGATGGCGAGCGGGCGGGACGGTCCGCGCGAAGTTCGCCGGGCCGAGTCAAGGGGAGGATGTGAGGGCGGGGTGGACGAGCGCGACAAGGTGAGCCGGCTGAGGGAGACCCACTCCAGAAAGCCCGGCGAAGTGCACCTGCAGCATCAGGACCGGCTCGAGCTCATCCCCCGGCAGCATCCTGTCTCCCGAGTCCGGGTCGGAATTGTGGACGACCACCGGCTGATGCTCGACGGGCTGAGCACCTGGCTGACCACCCGGGCCGACGACCTGGACGTGGTCATCGCGGTCACCGAGTTCCGGGAGCTGGTGCGGCACAGCGAGTTCCCACCGGACGTGGTCCTGCTCGACATCGACCTGGGCGACGACGTCCCGGCGGGTGCGAAGATCGTGGAGCTGTCGGCCGCCGGGGTGGCGGTGGTGGTGGTCAGCACGTTCTCCGACCCCCGCCGGGTGCGCGAGTGCGTTTCGGCCGGTGCTCTGGGCTACGTGCCGAAGAGCGAGAATGCCGACGAAATGGCCCAGGCCGTAAGGGCCGCAGCCCGTGGCGAGGGGCACGTGACGCCGGCGCTGGCGGCGATGCTGGTGGCCGACGAGCACGGCGAGCCAGGGCCCGCCCTGAGCCCGCAGGAACGCCGGGCCCTGGTGCTCTACGCCTCCGGGCTGCCCCTGAAAACCGTTGCCCGGCAGCTGGACATCTCGGTAGAGACGGCCAAGACGTATCTCACCCGGGTTCGGGAGAAGTACGCGCACGCCGGCCGCGAGGCGCGCACCAAGATCGCCCTGCACCGGCGCGCGGTCGAGGACGGGCTGCTGCACGAGGCCCAGAGCAGGCACGACGACTGACCAGCGGTCCCCCGAAATCGGGGCATGCCCACTCGGGGGTAGGCCCCTAGCGTGATGAGTGGCCGGGACGCCGCGGGGGGTGTCCGGCGAGGCGAGGACCGGGCCCTGCGGATCCGGCTCGATCTCATCGCCTCGGCGCCGGGCGGCGCCGCGAAGGATGTCGCGCCCGCCCGGCGTCTTCTTCCGATGTTCCGATCAGCTGATCCGCGACCAGAACTCGGCCTCCACCCCGATGCTCTCCAGCCAGGCGGCCTCGCCGATCTTCACCAGGTCGGCCCCCCGCAGCACGAGCGCGTCGATGATGCCCACGCCCTCGGCCACGTCGAGGGCGTCCAGCACCCGGGGCACGTCCTCGGGGGCCACGGTCAGGCCGTAGGCGTACTCCGAGACCTCTTCGCCGAACAGTTCCTGCGCGTTCAGGTCCTCGCCGGTGATGGTCAGCTCGCCGTCGTCGAGGGCCGCCCACACGGTCAGGCCGTTGCCCGACCAGAGCCGGACCCCGCGGTCGTCCTCCTCGTCCATGCTGGTCACTCTAGGGCGTGCGCGGGAATGCCCCTGGCAGGGCAGGATGTACGGATGCGAATGGTTGCGTGCGACCTGGACGGAACGATCGTGCGCACGGACGGCCGGATCTCACCGCGCACCCTGGCTGCGCTGACCGCCTGCGAGCGGCTGGGCATCCACGTCGTGTTCGTCACCGGCCGGCCGCCGCGCTGGATGAACCCGATCGTGGAGATGACCGGTCACCAAGGGCTGGCCCTGTGCGGCAACGGCGCGGTGGTGCTGAATCTGGCCACCGGCGACGTGGTGAGCAGCCGGGCGCTGTCCGCCGCCGCGGTGCTGGCGGTCACCGAGCGGCTGCGGGAGCGCATCCCCGGCGCCGCCTTCGCGCTGGAGACGCTGGACGGCTACCGGCGGGAGGCCGACTACATGCCGGTGCACACCGCCGACCCGGAGGCCCTGACCGGCCCGGTCCCGAAACTGCTGCACGATGCCCCGACGGTGGTGAAGGTGCTGTGCAAGCAGTCCGCCGACCACTACGGCGAGCTGAGCTCGGACGAGTTGCTGGTGCTGGCCCGGGAGGCGCTGGGAGATCTGGCCGAGGCCGTCCACTCCGACCCGAACGGCCACATGCTGGAGATCTCGGCCTCGGGCGTGACCAAGGCAACGGCCCTGGCCTGGCTGGCCGGCGAGCTCGGGGTGGAGGCCGGCGACGTGATCGCGTTCGGCGACATGCCCAACGACATCCCCATGCTGACCTGGGCCGGAACCGGCTATGCGATGTCCGGCGGGCACCCCGACGCGATTGCGGCGGCGAGTCGTCAGGCTCCGCCCTGTGACCAGGACGGGGTCGCTCAGGTGATCGAGGCCCTGCTCAGTGAACGCGGACCCAGGGTCGGAAGGTAGATTCCGCTCATGGCGGCGGAGCGACGGCTGAGTGTGGACTGGCCGGCCTGCAAGGGGCACGGGCTGTGCGCCGAGCTCGTTCCCGAGCTGATCACGCTGGACGAGTGGGGTTATCCGATCCTGGCCGACCGGGCGGTCACCCGGGGCGTGCAGGCGCATGCCCAGCGCGCGGTCGCCTCCTGCCCGACGCTCGCCCTGCTGCTGGTCGAGAAGACGATCAAGAACGCGCCGTCGGGCAACGGCGCCGACGATCCGATCACCGGCGCGATCAAGGCGGTCACCGGGTCTCATCCGGTCCAGCGCCGGACTCCCCCCGTCACCCCGGTCACGTCGCCGGTGATTCCGGTCGCCTCGCCGCCGGTTCCGGTCGCGGCCCAGCCAGCAGCCCAGGCAGGCGAGGCAGCACCGCGTCGGCCTGCGGCCGCCGACTCCCCCCGGCGGCGGGCCCGGGCCGCAGCGGCTGCTTCGGAATCCCCTCGCCGTTCGGCCGCGGCCGCCGCTGCTGAGCCGCCGCGTCAGGCGCAACCCCGTCGTCGCCCGGTTCCCGCCGACGATCCGATCACCGGCGCGATCCAGGCCGTCACCGGGCCCAACGCCACCCAGCGCCGTACCCCGCCGACCGGGATGGCCCGCCACGCCACCCCGGCCTACGGCCAGCCCGCCCTGGTGCCCGAGGCCGAGCCGTACGAGCCGGGAGACAGCTTCTTCGAGGGCTACGAGCCGCGCCGGCCCTACGCCCCCGACCAGCCCCGCACCCGGCGTGAGGCCCGGGCCCGGCGCAAGTAGCTAGCTGAGCGCAGCCCGGTCGAGGTCGTCGAACTGGCGGCGCAGCTGGTGGTACCAGGCCCGGCGGCGCGGGTTCTCCCCGTCGACCGGAGGCAGGCCCAGAGCGATCACCGGGTCGGTCACCGCGTAGGTCGCGCGGTAGGCGAGCAGGCTGGTGGCCACGTCCATCCAGGCCCGGGTGTCCTGCGCGGCCGGCATCGGGCCGAGCACCGAGGTGAACCAGCTCGGCAGCAGCGCCCCGCCGCCCACCGCGTCCGCCACCCGCGCTCGCAGGCGCACCTGCAGCGCGGCCCAGGCCCGCTCCCCCTCGGCGATCACGTCGGCCACCGCCACCTGGTTCTCCTCGTCGGCAGCGAGCAGCTCGGCGGCCTCCAGGGCCGGCGCGGCCAGCCCGCGCAGGCGCTTACGGGTCTCGTCGAGCCCGCTCACCGCCAGCTCGAACTCCTCCACCGCGGCGGAGTGACGCGGATCGTCACGATGGGTGTCGGCGAGCACCTCGCTGGCGCCGATCGCGGCTTCCCGATGATGCGAGTGCTGGCGCACCGCCGCCGCGTGGGCCGACACCGCCGCCTCCAGCGACGAACGGTTGGCCGCCTGCAGCAGACCGGCCTTGGCCAGGTGCCCTTCCTCGGCCACCTGCGCCAGTTCCAGCTCGCGGCGGTCCAGGGCGTCCAGCTCGGCCTCGGGGACGTCGGACTGCAGCCGGATGTTGCGCTCCAGCCACTCCACCCGGGCGTTCAGCCGCTTCACCAGCGCGGCCAGGTCCTGGGCGGTGAGCTCGGCCTCCTCGGAACGTCTTTCGACCAGGTGCAGGGCGTTGCGCACGTCGGTCAGCGAGGAGTTCAGGGTGTCGAAGCGGTCGGGCAGGTCGGCGATCGCCCCGCCCAGGTCCTCGACGTCGTTGCGCAGCTGCAGGACGGCATGGTGCAGCTCGGTGTCCGGGGCCGGGCGCGGTCTGATCAGTGCCATGAGTCGCGCACCCTTCTCGGCAGCGCCGCGATCCGCAGCGGGGTCTGCTGCACGTGCCAGATCCCCGCGCCGATCGCCACCACGCCCAGCAGCAGCACCGTGGCCGGCAGGCCCGAGGCCGCGCAGATCGCCGTGACCAGTGCGCCGAACGCCACCACGACCGAGCCCGGCCGCAGCGACTCGTGCCGGTCTCCGGGTGGGTGCACCGGCAGCCGCAGCAGCAGGTAGGCCGCGCCGCCGCAGATCAGGGCAGGCAGCGCCCACCACCGGGGCAGCCAGCCGGCCAGGGCCGCGAGCAGCACCGATCCAGCCACCGCGGCGGTCAGCACCCCGGACCAGCGCACGATGAGCAGGCTCAGCCGGCGCGGTTGCGCGTCCATCAGCATCGGCAGCCGGCGTTCGTAGTTGATCAGTTCGCGGGTTGCGGCGATGACCGCGTCGGTGGCCTCCTGCAATGAAGGACGTTCGCGGCGGGCTGGGTGGCGCGGCTCGTCGAGGTCGGTGGAGAGGCTCAGATCACCCAGCAGTTTCGGGCCGGGTTCGTCGGTCTCACCCCACTCGGCCCGCTCCCCCCAGGCGCTCCGCCCGGCCCGGTCGTTCCGGTCGATCCGGTCCGCCCGCTCGGTCCGGTCGATCTGGTCGCCGCCCCAGTCGTCCTCGTTCTGGTCGTCGTCCAACTCGTCGCGCTCGGGTTCGTCGCTGTCGTCCAGGTCGAGCACGTCGCCGTCCTCGTCCCAGCCCGGCCGTGCGTCCCTCAGGTCGATGCCGTCGGTGAGGTCGATCTCGCGGACCTCGGACCCGGCTTCCAGATCACTGTCCGGATCGAGGCTTTCGCGCCCGGCAGCCTGGCCGGGCACACCCCGGGCAACCGCCCGCAACTCAGCCAGGCGCTCGTGGATGCGCGCCTGCAGAATCGCGACCTGTTCCTCCGGGTCAACCCCCATGACACCGACGGTAACCACAGCGCGGGGCAAAGTCAGCCAGCGACGACCACGGCGTACCGGCCGATTCCCAGAAGCCGGCCACCGTCGACGAACGTGTCCTTCAGCAGCAGGCTGGTCACCCGGCCGTCGGCCGGGTCGAACTCCACGTCCCGGATCTTGCCCAGGGGGTGCCCGTGCTCGGTGAGCACCGGCCGCTTGAGCACGTCGAGCTTGCGGCCCGAGCGCTCCTTCAGCTCCTCCGGCGGCTCGGCGACCTTGTCGGTCGAGGCCACCGTGATCGCGTCCGGGCCGAGACCGGCCAGCGCGCTCCAGAGCAGCACGTCGCCCGGGCCCTTGCTCTTCTTCACCCGGAACCCGACCACCCGCTGGGTGGCCGGATCGATGATCGGGGCCTCCACCCGTCCCACCGTGGTGGCGGTCGAGGTGTCCATCACCGGGTTGCCGGAGATGTCGCTGAACCTGATCACTGCGGGGCCTCCCCGGCGCTGCGGCCCAGGCGGGCGCGGAACTCCTCGACCGCGGCGCCGAAGCCGGCCAGGTCGTCACGGATGAAGTCGAGAGCGGACTCGGGCAGGATCAGCGCCTCGCCGGAGACCGAGAGCGTGTCGGGCAGCGGCACGAACTGCCGCCGGGGGGCCGACTTGTCGGTCGGCTCGATCTCGTAACCGACCGCGTCGGTGCTCTTCTCGTGCACCGAAAGGATCACGTCGGTGACCACGCCGAGGTTACGGCCGCCCTCGGTGAGCACGATCGAGCCGATCACCACACCGCCGGCGCCCTCCAGCTCACCGTCGAAGGCGTGCCGGTCGGCCAGGCTCTCGGCGCTGCGGATCATCACCGCGGCCGGGCCCAGGCCGTGCACGTTCGCCCAGGGCAGCGTCTGCTTCAGCGGCCCGGCGAAGATGCCCCGGCCGTTCAGGGTGAAACCGGCCAGCTCCCCGGAGCCGGAGGAGTAGATCACGTCCTTGATCTGCGCGACGTCCTCGCCGGCGAGGGTGACCACCGGCCGCTTGAGAAGCTCGGCGGCCCGCAGCAGGACGCTCACGACCGATCTCCCGGAACCCCGCCGGGCGGAACGTTGCCGCCACGCGAGCGCTGCGCGACCACGCTGCCCCTACGCCGCCGGGCCTGGATGCCGTAGACCACCGCAGTCAACAGGATCAGCACCCCCACGACCAGTACGACCCACTGCCACAGATCCACGGCGAACTCCCCTCTGACCGGCGCAAAGGCGCGCCCTGACCATCGTGGCGCGTTCCGATCTTCGCGGCATCCCGAGGACGGCGGATCAGCTCTGTATGCCGCCGTCGGAGAAGAGGTGCTGGCCGTTGATCCAGCCGCCGTCCGGCGACAGCAGGAAAGAGACCAGCGCGGCCGTGTCCTTCGGGCTCCCAAGGCGGCCCAAAGGCGTCTTCAGTCGGAGCTCTTCGCGCAACTCGGTGTCCATCCAGCCGGTGTCGACCGGGCCGGGATTGATCACGTTCGCGGTCACCCTCAGGTGGGCGAGCTCCCGGGCGGCGGCCAGCACGATCCGGTCCAGGGCACCCTTGCTCGCCCCATAGGGCAGGTTGAAGGTGGTGTGGTCGCTGGTCAGGGCCACGATCCGGGCGGGGTCGACGGCCCGGTCGCCGGGCTCGGCCAGCCGGCGGGCGAACTCGCGCACCAGCAGCCAGGTGGCCCGGGCGTTCACCGCGAAGTGCCGGTCGAAGCTCTCCACCGTGGTGCTCAGCAGATCCGAGTCCACCGACTCGGCGTGGCTCATCACCAGGGCGCTCACCGGCCCGAGCTGTTCGTTCACGGCGTCGAAGACGGTCTCGGGCGTACGGACGTCGGTGAGGTCGGCGTTCACCGCAACCGTTCTCGCTCCGGTCGCCTTCAGGCGAGACCCCAGCTCGGCGACGTCCTCGGGTTGCTCGCCCCAGGGCATCCGCGAGTCGTAGGGCGTCCAGTGCGTGGTCGCGACGTCCCAGCCGTCCTGAGCCAGCCTGGTCGCGATGCCGGCCGCGATCCCCACGAGCCTTCCGGCGCCGGTGACCAGGACGACGGGCCGGTTCCCGGCCGCGCTCGTCCCTGCACCAGCGTTGTCTGTCGTCCCCATCCGGCGATCATGCCGAGCCGGGCCGGGGACCGGAAGTGATTTACCGCCCCAGCAGACCTTCCAGCACCTCGGCCAGGCCGTCCTCCGCCACCGGGCCGGTGACCAGGTCGGCGTGCACCTTCACGTCCTCGGTGGCGTTGCCCATCGCGACCGACCGGCCGGCCCAGCCGAACATCTCGATGTCGTTGCGGCCGTCGCCGACCGCCAGCGTGGCCCCCGCGTCCACGGCCAGGCGGCCCCGGATCACCTCGAGCGCGCTGGCCTTGCTGATCCCCTCCGGGGCCAGGTCGAGCCAGGCCGTCCAGCCGACCGAGTAGTTGACCCCGTGCATGCCCAGCGACCGGGTCAGCGCCATGAAGTCGTCCGAGGTGTGATCGGGGCTGCGCACCACCACCCGGCAGGCCTGCTCGACGATGAGTTCCTCGAAGGTGTCCACCACCCGCACGTGCGGGCCCTCCAGCTCGCCGGCCGGGAAGGGCGCGGTGAGCAGGAAGTTGCCCGCTCCGGTCTCCAGCGCGTAGAGCGCGGTGGGCAGGTGCTCGCGCAGCACGGTGAGCACGTCGGCCGGGTCGAACGTGACCGTCTCGGCCACCTCGTAGCCCTTCGGGGCCAGCGGGTCCAGGCGCAGGGTGACCGAGCCGTTGCTGCACACCGCCCAGCCGCTGACCAGGCCGAGCCGGTCCAGCACGGGCAGCGTCTCGTTCAGCGAGCGGCCGGTGGCGATCACCACGTGCACGCCGAGGTCGGCCACCGACCGCACCGCCTCGCGCACCCGGTCGGTCAGCCGCTGGTCGTGGTCGAGGATCGTGCCGTCGATGTCCAGGGCGACGAGTTTGGGGGCCCAGTGGTCGGCGGCGGGGTCGGTACGGGGACGGTTCTCGATCACGTGGTCTGTCATTCGCCGAGTTTAATCGGCCGGAGGTTACGGAACGGGGTCGTTTGATGACGACGAAGGCCAAGTCGAGGTGACAGGGCCTGCGGATCTCAAACCGCAAGTCTCGTCACCCCGCGTCTGGGAGGGCCGGGCCCCGAACCCGGGCTAACGTGCACTTCATGTCGATCAGTAGCGATGTCGTCAGGGACGTCGTTCTGGTCGTCGTTCTCCTGCTGGCCGTGGCCGTCCTGGTCTCGCTCGTGCTCACCCGCCGCCGCCTGCTCTTCGCCCGCCGCCGCGAGGACTCGCTGGACGGGGCGGGGGCGCCGCAGGCCGCGGTGGTCGTGCACAGCAAGAAGGTGGACGACCACGACGCCCGGCGCCGCCAGATCGAGGTGCTGTCCGGGCGCCTGGGCTGGCGCGCCCCGGTGTGGCTGGAGACGACGGCCGAGGATCCGGGACGCGGACAGACGAAGAAGGCGGTCCAGGACGGGGCGTCGGTGGTGGTCGCCTTCGGGGGTGACGGAACCACCCGGGCCGTGGCCGGGTCACTGGCCCAGACGGGTGTACCGATGGGCCTGCTGCCGGCCGGCACCGGCAACCTCCTGGCCCGCAACCTGGGCATCCCGCCCAACCGCCTGGAGTCCTCGCTGCACATCGCCCTGACCGGGCGCAATCGCACCATCGACGTGGGACACGTGGAGATGTCGGACACCCTGGGCAGCCCGCCCCGCCGGGAGACCTTCCTGGTGATGTCCGGCCTGGGCTTCGACGCCGAGGTGATGGCGACGACGGCACCGGAGCTGAAGAAGAAGATCGGCTGGGTGGCCTACGTGGTGGCCGGCGCGAGCCGCCTGCGGGGCCGACGGACGCCGGTGACCATGCGGGTGGACGACGGACCGGTGCAACAGCGCAAGATCCGGGCCGTGGTGGTGGGCAACGTGGGCATGCTGCAGGGCGGAATCCAGCTGATGCCGGGAGCTTTGCCGGACGACGGCTGGCTCGACGTGGTGGTGGTCTCCCCCAGGGGCATGACGGGCTGGCTGCCGGTGGTCGGGGCGGTGCTCACGCGACGCAACCACGCCACGGTCGAGCACTTCCGCTGCCAGACGGTGGAGATCCAGGCCGACCGCCCGATGTTCGCCCAGCTGGACGGCGACCCGGCCGGAAAGGCCCAGACACTCAAGGCCAGCGTCGACCCGCTAGCGCTGATAGTCCGGGTGCCCGGCTGACCCATGACGCTGGGAGTTGTCTTCAGCGCCCGGGCTTACCACAACACCTCGAACTCACCACCTCGTCACACGCCGGGCCGGACCAGCGCCATGGTCAACTTTCGGCCCGGCCCTTCACAGCCCCCGGCCCGCCCCGAACTCCGACAGCTCCTGGGACGAATGGGAGCCACCCGCCCGCCACCGCCGATGGCCAGGTGGGTGATCACCACCGTCTGACGGTCCCAGGTGCTGCCTTGGCCGCCAGATCGGATGTCTTTTTCGCGCCAAGCCGAGATCGGATGTATTTTTGGGCCGTATAGCCCACTTTTGGCATCCGTTCTTGGCTTGCAAGAGATTCCGGCCGAGCGAACCATCGCTGGGCAGGCCAAGACCCCGGGCTGGTCTCATGCCCGGTCAAGAACACGCCGGCCAAGGCGCGTGCCGAGCACAGAGCCCAGCCGACACCGCTCACGGCCCGGCCGAGCTCACACGTGCCCAGGCTTACGCCCAACAAGCTCGCGGCCCGACAAGGCCACGTCCCTGACCAGGCCACGTCCCGACAAGGCCACCGCCTGGCGAGTCCACAGCCCGACAAGACCACGACCCGACAAGACCACCACCCAACGAGACCACCACCCGACTAGGCACCGCCCGACAAGGCCACCGCCTGGCGAGTCCGTGGCCCAACAAGGCCACCCCCTGCGAGTCCGTGGCCTAACAAGGTCACGGCCTGGCGAGTCCACGACCCGACAAGACCACCGCCCAACAAGGCCACGCCCCGACAAGGCCACCGCCCGACTAGGCACCGCCCGGCGAGTCCGCGGCCAGACAAGGTCACCGCCTGGCGAGTCACAGCCCAACAAGGCCACGACCCGATAAGGCCAACACCCGACAAGCTCCCGGCGCGACGAAGACCACCGCCCGACAAGGCCCACCCGCCTCGCCAAGCCAAGGCTCACTCTCAACCAGGCTCTCTCGGCCCGGCGAGTCCACGACCTGACAAGGCCACCGCCCAACGAAGGCCACCGCCCAACGAGCCCACCGCCCGACAAGGTCACGGCCCGACAAGGTCACGGCCCGACAAGGTCACGGCCCGACGAAGACCACCGCCAGGCCAAGGCCCACCCGCCTCGCCAAGCCAAGGCCCACTCTCAACCAGGCTCTCGGCCCGGCGAGACTCACAGCCCGGCCAGGGCCACGACCGACTGAGGGTTGCGGCCCCGGGCAGAAGGTCACCGCCCCAGGCAGAAGGTTGCGGCCCGGGCAGGGGGTCTGAGCCCAGGGCCCGAGGACTAGGAAGGTGTCAGGCTCGGGCGGGGGTGAGGTCGTCCTGGGCGGGGTTGTCGGGGTCGTTCTGGTCGGGTGCTGGGGGCGCCTGCTGTTTTCGGGCGACCAGGAGCCAGAGGGCGAGCAGGGCCAGGGCGGCCCACCAGCTGTACGAGTTCTGGACGACGCGGGCCACGAGGTTGGGCACGTCGTTGCCGGCCAGGAGGTTGGCGCCCCACCAGGGCATTCGGATCCAGAGCAGCACGGCGCCGGCCAGGGCCACGGCGACGCGGCGGCGGTCTCGGCCGTCGCCCAGGACGGCACCGATCACCACGACGCCCCAGTGCATGTGGTGCACCCAGGAGACCGGGGAGATGAGGTAGGCGGTCATGCCGAGTACGGCGACCACGGCTACCGGCTCGCCCAGGCGGTCGAAGCGGCGGGCGAGGGGGAGGGCGGCGGCGAGTACAGCGATGACCATGAGGCCGTTGACCGCGGTGAAGGCCAGGCTGCCTTCACCGGGGCCCAGGCGCAGGAGCACGCCGCGCAGGGACTGGTTGGAGGTGCCGCCGTTGGGGCCGAGGCGCCCGGGGTCGAGCAGGGCGTCTGTCCAGTAGGTGGCCGAGGCGGAGGGCAGCAGGAACCAGGCCACCACGGTGACCAGGGCAGCGGTGCCGATCGAGGTGGCGAGCACCTTCCAGCGCCGGGTGAAGGCCCAGTGCAGCCAGAAGACGCCGGGGGTGAGCTTGACCGCGGTGGCCAGGGCGACGCCCACCCCGCTGCCGCCGGCCCACGTGCCGGTGTCTCGGGAGCGGCGGGTCACGTCCCACAGGCAGAGGGCCACGATGACCGCGTTGACCTGGCCGAAGCGGATGCCGTCGGAGACCGGCAGCAGCCAGACGCCACCGGCGGCGAGCACGCCCTGGGCCAGGCCGGCCCGGTGACCGAAGCGGCGCAGCAGCGGGCGGAAGGCGACGCCCACCATCCACCACAGCAGCGCGCACTGCAGCACCGTCCACACCCAGCCGATGACCGAGAAGGGGGCGATGAGCAGGGGGAACGCGGTGAAGGCGGCGAACGGCGGGTAGGTGAACGGGAGGAACTGGGGCTGGACGGTGCGCAGCTCGTAGAGCGGGAAACCGGTGACCACGGCCCGGGCGCCCTCGCGGTAGACCTCGAGGTCGACCTGCCAGTTCTCGCGCGGGTAGGTGACCAGGTAGTGCCAGGCCAGCGGGAACGCGGACGCGGCCAGCACCAGGACCCCCAGCACCAGCCAGGGGGCGCGCTGCCTGAGCGTTGCCGGGTTGTCCACGGACAGATTCTTGCGTGTCCCACCGACAATCTCCGCAAGTGCCTGGTCAGACGGGCGGAACCGACTGACGGACGGGCCGGTCGGCGAGGCCCAATACAGTGGCCCGGGTGAGACTTGGACTGCGCCCCCGCCTGGCTGCACTCGGCGTCCTGACCACGCTGATCACCGGTGCCACGGTCCCGGCGGCAGGCGCGGCCACCGACTCGTCGGTGCCCGGCCCGGTGATCCTGCTCGGCACCGGAGGGCTGCGCTGGACGGATGTGACCGAGGAGCACCCGGCCCTGACCAGCCTGCAGGAGGACGCCTCCTCCGGCTGGCTGTCGGTGCGCAGCATCCGCCAGACCACCTGCCCGGCCGACGGCTGGCTGGGGGTCTCGGCCGGGGCTCGCGCCGGCGACATCAAGCCCGCGAACGGCGCCGCGGTCTGCCAAGACCCGCAGGTCACCGTGACCGATCCGGGGCAGAGCGGCACCGTGGGCGGGTGGGACCGCTACCTGGCCTCGGCCTCGGACGCGGACTTCGATGCCCAGCCGGGTCTGCTCGGCACCACACTGGCCGCCAACAACGTGAGCAGTGCGGCGGTCGGTGCGGGCGGCGCGATCGCCCTGGCCGACAAGGACGGCCAGGCGCCTAACGTCTGGGCCGGCAGCGCTGATCCGCAGGATCTGGCGGCCGACGTGGACGCGGCTCTGGCCACTGGACCGCAGGTTCTCGCCGTCGATCTGGGCGCGGTCATCGATCCGGCCGAGCAGAAGTACAAGGTTCCCAAAAACATCCCGCCGCTGACCGGCTCCTACGCCCAGCCCCGGGCCGAGCAGGTCACCGCGCTCGAGCAGCGCCTCGAAGCAGTGCTGGCCGAGATCCCCAACGACGCCACGGTCTACCTGGCCTCGCTGGCCGACTCCGGGTCGAAGTCGCAACTGCGGCTCCTGGCGGCCACCGGCCCGGCACCGGACGGCGGCTCCTACGGCAACTCCCTGCTGGGCAGTTCCTCCACCCGGCAGGACGGCCTGGTCCAGACCACCGACCTGTTCCCGACGGTCCTGGCCGCCATCGGCGTGGACCGGCCGGCCGCTGCGGTGGGCTCGGTGGTGCAGCCGGTGGCGACCGACATGGCCGACGCGGACCGCAAGCGCAAGCTGCTCGACCTGGACGAGGCCGAGATCGCGGTGAACCCGATCGTGCCGGTGTTCTTCGCCGGCCTGATCGTGGCCCAGGTCCTGCTCTACCTGGCCGCCACCCTGATCCTGCGCCGTCGTTCGCTGCCCGAGCGGCGGCTCACGCTGCTGCGCTGGCTGCGCCGCGTGGCCGTGCTGTTCTCCTGCGTCCCGGCAGCCACCTTCCTGGCCAACCTGCTGCCCTGGTGGCGGTACGAGAACCCGGCCCTGGCGGTGACCGGAGCGGTCATTCTCTTCGTGGTGCCGATGGCCCTGATCGCCAACCTGGGGCCCTGGAAACACGGCCTGCTCGGCCCGATGGGGGCGGTCGGCGGAATGACGGTGCTGGTCCTGGCCGCCGACGTGGTCACCGGTTCGCACCTGCAGATGTCGAGCATGATGGGTCTGCGCGCGGTGGTGGCGGGCCGCTTCTACGGCTTCGGGAACGTGGCGTTCTCGGTGTTCGTCACCGGGGCGATCCTGCTGGGCGTCGCGCTGGCCGACACGTTCGTGCGGAGCAACCGCCGGATGCTCGCCGCAGCCGCTGTGGTCGCGGTCGGCATCTTCGCCACGGTGATCGACGGCACCCCCGGCTGGGGCAGCGACTTCGGCGGCCCCCCGGCGATCATTCCGGCCTTCGCCGTGCTCGCCCTGCTGGCCCTGGGGGTCAGGATCACGCTGCGTCGGGCGGCCCTGATCACCGCCGTCACCGTGGCCGTGATCGTCCTGATCAGCGTGCTGGACTGGGCCCGGGGCGCGGACGACCGGACCCACCTCGGCCGGTTCGTGCAGACGGTGATCGACGGCGGCGCCTTCACCGTGATCCAGCGCAAGGCCCTGGCCAACCTCGGCATCCTGTTCACGACCAACCTCAGCATCCTGGTGCCGGTCGGGATCGCCTTCGTGGTGCTGGTGCTGGCCCGCCCGGTCTCCTGGGGGGTCCGGCCCCTGCAGCTGGCCTACAACCGCTCGCCGGTGCTGAAGTCGGGCATGATCGCGTTCGGCGTGCTGATGCTGATCGGGTTCGTGATGAACGACTCCGGCATCGCCATCCCGGCGGTGGCCGCCACCGTGGCGGTACCGCTGCTGATCGCGGTCAGCGTGCGGGCCCTGGAGCTGAGCGACACCGACCCGCCGGCGGCCACGGAAACGGAAGAGGCCGCGGCCGCCGAGGGCTAGGCACGACCTCCGGTCTACCTCGGCTACCGGCTCGCCATCGTGCGAGTCGGTAGCCGCCGACGCGCCCGTCGCGGCGGTGTACATCGTGTACACGTGGTACTCGATGTACACGACGGCACCTGGGGGCTAGGCCGCGGATACGCATCGTGACGAGGATGCGCCCGGTTCAGCCCAGCTCTGCCTCGGGGGTGCGGGGTGCAGGAGGCAGGCGCACCCATGACGCACTGGCCGGGCCCGGCGGACACCCCTCGTAGGGACTCGATGCAGGCGCCAGCAGTAGGCAGCCAGGCCTAGGAACTGGCCTTCTTGACGGCGCGCCGCACCTTCGGACGGGGCGCAGGAACCGCCACCTCGGCAGAAACCGGCGCCACCTCAGATGCGACCAGGCCCAGGAACTGGCCTTCTTAGCGACGCGCCGCACCTTCGGACGAGGCCCAGGAACCGCCACCTCAGTAGAAACCGGCGCCACCTCAGATGCGACCAGACCCAGGAACTGGCCTTCTTGACGGCGCGCCGCACCTTCGGGCGAGGCGCGGGAACCGCCACCTCGGCAGGAACCGGCGCAACCTCAGATGCGACCAGACCTAGGAACTGGCCTTCTTGACGGCGCGCCGCACCTTCGGGCGAGGCGCGGGAACCGCCACCTCAGTAGAAACCGGCGCCACCTCGGATCCGGACTTCCGCGAAGCCGGCTTCCGGCCCGCAGTCTTCGAAGTCGCCGTCTTCGGAGTCGCAGTCTTTGGAGTCGCAGTCTTTGGAGCCGTCGCCTTCGGAGTCGCCGTCTTCGGAGCCGTGATTTCCGCCTTGACCGTCTTACGCCCGACCGTGGCGGGAGCCGTTGACTTCCGGGCAGCCGACTTACCGGCCGAGGCCGTGTTCGCGTTCGCGGCGGCCTTACGCGGAGCGGGCGCGGACGCCTTACGCCCCGCCGAGGCCTTACGGGCCGAGGCCTTACGGGCTGAAGCCTTGGGCGTCGAAGGCGCAGGCGCCGCCTCGTCAGAAGAAACCTTCGGAGCGGCCCAGAACGTGAGCCGGACCGAGCCGACCTGCTCGGCGAACAGCACGCCCGAGGCCGCCCGCGCCGTGAGCAGCTCGATCAGCTCGGCCTCGAACTCGTCTTTGCGCTCACCGAACAGGTGCGGCGCGGAGTACGACAGCGAGTACACCGCGGCCACGACCTCTTTGACCGTGCGCACCCGGGCCACGTTGTGCGGCACCTCGACGGTCTGCGGCTCACCGAAACCGGCCGCGGCGAAGGCCTCACGCTCGGTGCCGAACATCTCACTCGGGCGCACACCTCGCCCGGCGCGCCGCTCCTCACCCAGGTAGCGGGCCACCAGGTCGCGGATCTCCTCCCACGGTGGCTGCGGGAAAGCCAGTGGTGTGCGCGGGGTCTCGCCGGTGCCCTTGTCGGTGGTCGCCGCCACGTGCACCACCGAGCCGCCCTCTTCCAGCAGCCCGGCCGCGATCCCGGCCACCTTGGCCTGCTCCATCCAGTGGAAGGACTGGGCGAAGGCGATCAGCCGGAACCGGCCCAGCCCGGCGTCCAGGTCCTCAGCCCGCAGCGCCTGCCAGGAGATCGACCGCACCCCCCGGGCCTCCGCCTCGGCCCGCCCGACCTCGACCATCTCCGGATCCGCGTCCACCGCCACGGTTTCGGCGAAGTGCGCGGCCAGCGGCAGGGTCAGCGAACCGGGCCCGGAGCCGACGTCGAGCAGCCGGCCGGTGCCGTCCAGCCCGAGCGTGTGCACGATCGCCTGCACCGCGCTCGGCGGATAGGGCATGCGCCCGGTTGCGTAGTAGTCGGCGCTACCCGAGTAGAGCGACGGATCCCATTGCCACACGGTCATTCCCGCAACCTATTCAGTCGGCCTGGCCGGCGTCGAATCAGTCGATCCCGGGGCCAGGGAGGCCGAGGAGCGGCGCTGCTCTTCGTCGTCCGGTGTTGCTGAGGCCCGAAAATCCTTCCAGCGCAGACAGGTCCAGACCACGACCGTGACGATCACGGCGAGTTCCAGCCAGGGCGCTACGGATTTACGGAAACCCAGCGTGATTTCCTCGACCTGTACGGACATCCCGACAACCCGGCCGGGGACGTAGGCCAGCACGAGCACGAACAACCGGGCCAGCAGAGCCCCGTCCAGCAGTGTCGGGGCGAGCAGCGCCAGTGGTGCCCACACCATGCTGTCGTACCACGGAAGCGAGTACGGCGTCATCAGCAACCAGCCCGCAGCCAGCGCGAACGCCGCCCGGGCCATTGCGGCGGTCTCGGTGTCGCCGGAGATCCCGGTGGGGTGCGCACGCAGCCGGCGCAGCAGCAGAACCACCAGAACCGCGCCCAGGGCCATCGAGAGCGGGCCGACGACGTCGCGCACCACGCTGCCGAAGACGGGGTCGAGCTGGTTGGTGACCAGCCGCCAGGGGGTGGCCAGCGAGACCTGACTGCTGGCGGCACTGAGGCGGTCGTAGGTGTGCCACCCCGTCCACAGATGCACCGGGACCAGCACGGCCAGTCCGGCCGACGCCATCACGCCCAGGTGCCGGGCCAGTTCGGGCCACGGCCGGTGCCGCAGGCCCCAGAGGATGGCCAGGGCGAAGAGGCCGAAGGTGATCTTGCTGCCCACCGCAGCACCGATCAGCACACCGGCCAGTGCCGGACGCCGCGATGCGAGCGCGATCGCCCCGATCGCGAAGGCCACCGAGATCACGTCCAGGTGGCCGCCGAGCACGATCTGCCCCAGCAGCAGCGGGTTCAGCGTCCACAGCACCCAGGTGCGCGCCCGGGCCGCCGGATCCCCGCGGGTCAGGCGGTCGAGGGTGAGGGCCACCGCGAGGAAGGCGAGGCCGCAGAAGATCTGCCAGATCCAGACCGTGAGCCGCAGCGATCCGTCTCCGGCCCAGGCCGGGAGCGCCTGGGCCGCGGTCGCCACCGGGCCGTACACGCTGGTGGTGTGCTGCCAGGGCGGCTGCACGGCGCCGGCCACCGGGTCGGTGCCGTCGCGCCAGGCGGCCGGGTCTTCCACGTAGGGGTCGTCGCCGGCCGCGGCGATCCGGCCGTAGGCCAGGTAGGAGAGGTGGTCGGCCGAGCCCAGCGGCGGTAGCAGGGTGAGCACGGCAACCGCGGCCACCACTGCGATCAGCACCTGCCGGGGCGCCAGGAAGGAACCGCCGACGGCGCGCAGCCCCGCCACCACGGCAACCGCTCCGAGGACGGCCGCCACGGCCAGGACGGCACTGACCGTGCCGGAGTTCAGCCCGAGACCGAGGTCCCACGACGGGTACCAGGTGGCCGGGCCGAGGCCGGGTACGGCGGCCGAGTCACCGGCGAGTGCCACCCCGGCCAGCAGCAGGACGGAAATCGCACCCGACCAGCTGAAGACCCGCGCGGACGACACGAGCCCATCGAACCAGCATCGCCGGCCCCAAAGGGCCGCCGGCCGGACTCGGCTTGGAAACAGCACGCCGATTTGCCCGGAAGTTCAGGTCGGTGTGGCCCAGACCACGGCCACTGTTACCCGCCGAGAACCTTGCGAACCACCTTGGAGGCGGGCCGGAACACCCGGTTGGCCACCGGGACGGTGCGGGTGCGGCGTTCCAGCAGCGCCAGCCACACGTCCCGGTACTGGCCGGCGCGGTGCAGCTGACCTCGCAGGTCCGAGCCGGTGACCCGGTGGTGCAGCTCGCACGGCACCTCGATCACCCGGTACCCGGCGCCCAGCACGTCGATGGTCAGCCCGGTCTCCACGCCCCAGCCGATGGCCAGGGGCAGGGCGGCGTCGAAGGCCGGGCGGCTGATGCACCGCGTTCCGGACAACGGCTGCGTCGCCGTCCAGCCACTGGCCTGGCGAATGCCCTTGCGTGACAGCCGCACCACCCGGCCGCTGCCCCCGCCCGCGGTGGCCTGGGGCGGGATCAGCGCGATGGTCATGTCGGCCTCGCCGGCGAGCACCGGTTCCACGATGGTGGCCGTGGCCGCCGCGCTGGCCTCGAGATCGGCGTCGATGAAGAGCAGGGCCCGGGGGGCGGAGGTGCCGTCGAGCACAGCTGCGCGGGCCGCCCCGGTCTCCATCGCGGCCGCCTTGCCCCGGTTCACCTCGTGGCTCACCACCTGGGCACCGGCCTTGCGGGCGATCTCGGCGGTGTCGTCGCCGGAGCCGTCGTCCACCACGATCACCAGGTCGGCGCCGGGCAGAGCCAGCGCCGCGGTGACGGTTGCGGCGATCCGCTCGGCCTCGTCCTTGGCCGGGATGACGACGGCGAGCCCGCCAGGCAAACCCGGATGTGTCTCGTCTGCCACGCCACAGAGGCTAGGGGGTAGCGCGGACCACGGGGTAGTGCGGGTGTTCCGAACCAACCGGTGCCCGAACGAACTATGGACGTCTGTGAGCCAGGCGCTCACAAACGTCCATAGTTTGTTCTGGTTGCCTTGGGGTCAGCGCAAGGTGACCTGGCGGGAGACCACACCCGCCCGGGCGCGACGCTCGTCGGGGGTAAGCGGCTCGGTCCGGCCCATTGCCTCGCGCAGCCGCTCGGCGAACGCCACGATGGGCTTCTCCAGCTCTTCGGGCTCGGTGTCGTCGGCCAGGTCCCAGACCGGCACGATCAGACCGCAGGCCCGGAACGAGCCCACGTACTTGGTCTCCGGCAGCAGGGCGGACTCTCCGGCGGCGTGCAGCCGGGCGATGCCGTCGAGCACCTTGGTCTCGTCGTCCGGCAGCACCCAGCGCAGGTGACGGCGGGCGCCCATCTGCACCCAGTAGGCCGCGTCCACCGAGTTCAGGCGCTTGGTCGGCACTGCCGCACCGTTGGCCTGCTCCAGGGACTCGCGCACCTCGGGGGTGAGCTCGTTGTCCTGCGCGAACCAGAAGTCGAAGCCCTCGTGCACGGCGACGTCGAACCCGCCGGAGAGGTCGAGCACGTCCTGCAGGCGCGGCCCCGGACCGGGCAGGTCCCCCTCGGCCACCGGGTTGCCGGCCTCCAGCTCACGCGCGCTCAGCAGGGCGGCGGCGATGTCGCGGCTGGCGTCGCCGGAACCGCCGTTGGTCTGCAGACCGACCAGCACCGTGCCGTCCGCGCGGTGCAGCGCCGACCAGGCCATCGGCAGGATCGTGGCGATCGTGACCTCGCCCCCGCCGAACTCCTCCTTGACCGGCACGACCGCGGTCGCCGCGGGGACGATCTCGCGCATCGCGACCAGGTCGCACTCGCCGGTCAGGCCCTCGAAGGGGCGCACGACCATCTTCATCGCCTCGATCCGGGCCGCCCGCCCGTGACACGCCTTGTACCGCTTGCCCGACCCGCAGGGGCAGGCTTCACGTCCACCGACGACCGGGATGTCACCGTCGGCGACGGCGACGGGGGCGGATCCGGTTCGGCGCTGCTTCTTTCCCATGGGCCGCGAGCCTAGCGATCCCCGATGAGGATCAGGACGTCTAACAAACTCTAGCGATTGAGCTAGACATGTCTAGACAAGGCAATTCAGCTGTACACCCGGTTGTCACCCGAGCATGGGCGCCCGCAAGGATGCTCCGCGACGACCACCGACGATCAACGGGACTTCGATGAACGGGTTGCTGGACCACTGGGTAGACCTGCCGGAATGGCAGCCGGGGCGCGAGCTCTGGGCGTTCTACCTGACCTTCGCCGACGCGAGCGCACTGCACTCCCGGATCGAGCACGACCAGGCCGCGCTGAGCGGCATCCCCGGCCTCGGCCCGATCCCCCGCTCGGGACTGCACCTGACCGTTCAGGGCGTCACGTTCCGCGACCTGGTGCCGGACGCTCAGATCGAGCACCTGGCCGAGGCCGTGGGCGCCGTGGTGGCCCGGCGGAACCTGCCCCGGCTGTACGCCGGCCCGGCCACCGACGACATCGATGCAGTGGTGCTGCCGGTGTATCCGGCCGAGGAGCTCGTGGCCCTGCGCGACCTGATCCAGCTGGCCGCGGCCGAACTGCTCGGCCCGGAGCAGGTCTACCAGTTCCCGCCCTCGGCAGGCGGTTTCGTGCCCCACGTGAGCATCGCCTACGCCGACCGTGCGATCAGCGGTGAAGAACTGACCGCCGGTCTGGCGACGACCTCGCAGGACCTGACGCCGATCGACGTGCGGCACCTGTCACTGGTGGCCCTACGCCGCGCCGACAAGAGCTGGTCGTGGGAACACGAAGTGCAGTTGCCGTTCGCCGAACCCGCGGTCCTGTCCTGAGGTTCTGAAGTCCTAGGCCGGGACCAGCAGGTTCTCGAGCGTCCGGCGGGTCTCCGCGGGCCGGTTGGTGATGATCACCGAGGCCCCGGAGTCCAGGCACACCCGGACGTGCTCGGGAGTGTCCACCGTCCAGACGTGCAGGTCCCGGCCGCGGGCCCGGATGCGCTCGCCCAGCCGTGGGTTCTGCGCCAGCAGCTCGACGTCCGGCCCGATCGCCACCCCGGCCGGCACCTGCTGGTCGATCATCGCCACCGGCATCCGGCGTTCCACCAGGTAGACCAGGGGCAGCTCGGGGGCCAGGGCACGCATCCGGCGCACGGCCAGGGCGGAGAAGCTCATCATCCGCACCGGCGAGGGCCGGTCGGGGGTGTGCTTGTCCCAGCCGAACTCCTGCAGCAACTGCAGCAGCTTGCGCTCGACCAGGCCGCCGTAGCGGGTGGGGTGCTTGGTCTCGACCGCGATCTGCACCGGACGGTTCAGGTCGGCGACCACGCTGAACAGCTTGCGCGCGGTGAGCAGGTGCGAGCGGTCGGAGGCGTCGACCGTGTCGGGCGTCTCGGTGCCGAGGTCGCCCTGCTGCCGGGACAGCTGCTTCCAGGAGCCCCAGTCGAGCCCCTCGAGCTGGGCCAGCTCCAGCGTGGAGACGATGCCGGTGCCGTTCGAGGTGCGGTTCACCGTGCGGTCGTGCACACAGACCAGGTGGCCGTCGGCGGTCAGCCGGACGTCACACTCCAGTGCGTCGGCACCGGTCTCGACGGCCCGCAGATAGGCCGCGAGGGTGTGCTCGGGTTCGCGGTCGCTGGCTCCCCGATGGGCGACGACCTGAGGCCGTGGCGAAGTCACACGGAACAGCGTGACACATGATCGCCGCAGGTGGGAGACGGTATGCGAAAGGCCGGCGAATGCTCGCCGGCCGTTAACACCGGCGTTCCCGGCCGGTCGCGCGCAGTGCACGGGGACCGGCCGGGAACCACCGACGGGGTGTTACCGGAAGGTTCAGGCCTGCTTCTTGTCGGCCTCGATCTCGAGGACCAGCTTGACCTTGTCGGAGACCAGGAAGCCACCGGTCTCCAGGGCCGCGTTCCAGGACACGCCCCAGTCGCCGCGGTTGATCGTCGCGGTGCCCTCGAAGCCGGCCTTGGTGGTGCCCCACGGGTCGGAGCCGACGCCGGTGAACTCCCACTTGATGTCGACCGGCTTGGTGATGCCCTTGATCGTCAGGTCACCGGTGAGGATCAGGTCGTCGCCGTCCAGCTTGGCGGAGGTGCTGCGGAAGGTGATCTTCGGGTTGTTCTCGGCGTCCCAGAAGTCGGGGGAGCGCAGGTGGCCGTCCCGCTGCTCGCTGCCGGTGTCGACGCTGGTGGCGTCGATCTCGATGAACGCGGAGGAGGCCTCCGGGTTGGCGGCGTCGATCGTGGCCTCGCCGCTGAAGGAGTTGAACTTGCCGCGGGTGGTGCTGACCATCGCGTGCTTCACGGCGAAGCCCACGGTGCTGTGGCCGGCGTCGATCACCCAGGTGCCGGTGAGTTCGGCGGGGAAGTTGCTCATTTCGGTGCTCCCTAGTCGTCGGTGGATCGCGGTGCTGGTTGAACCCTAGATGATTCAACGTTCACCTAACTACCTCTGGCCGGAGAAATTCCCGCACTTGGCCGAACGGCAATGTGAACGTCACCCGGATCGGGCGGAGTCGGCGATCACGGGAGAAGATCTACCCATGTCCGTCGCCCCCACGCGTACCTCGGCACCAGAACCGGCGTCCTCAACCGCGCCCGCGTCACCCCGTCTGGCCGGATCGGCCGAGGCCGACGAGCTGCGCCGGGTGCGGCTGCGGCGGATGAAGGCGGTGGCGACCGCCCTGCTGGTGGTGGCCGCGGTGATCTACCTGGTCACGCTCAATCAGGAGGGGCCGCTCGGCTTCGTGAACGCGGCCGCGGAGGCCGCCATGGTGGGCGCGCTGGCCGACTGGTTCGCGGTGACCGCGCTGTTCCGCCGCCCGCTGGGCCTGCCGATCCCGCACACCGCCCTGATCCCGACCCGGAAGAACCAGATCGGCGAGAGCCTGCAGGAGTTCGTCGCCGACAACTTCCTCTCCGAGGACATCGTGCGGGAGAAGATCCGGCAGGCCGAGGTCACCCGGCGGGTGGGCAACTGGCTGGCCGAGGCCGACCACGCGGAGCGGGTGGGGGCCGAACTGGCCACGGCCGGGCACGGCGTGCTGAGCGTGCTGCGCGACGACGACGTGGCCGCGATGCTCGAGCAGGTCGTCGTGCCCCGGGCGGCCGACATCCCGGTGAGCCCGCTGGCCGGTGGGCTGCTGGACGGGATTTTGGACGATGGTGCGCACCGACGGCTGGTGGACCTCCTGATCGACGAGGGCAGTTCGTGGCTCGAGATCAATCAGGACCGGATCATGCTGCTGGTCACCGAGCAGGCCCCGGGGTGGACCCCGCAGTGGGTGGACAACCGGATCGCCCGCCGGGTGTACGACGAGATGCAGCGCTGGCTCACCGAGATCGCCGGCGACCAGCAGCACCCGGCCCGTCAGGCCCTGGACGACCTGCTCCGCCGGCTGGCCCGCGACCTGCGCACCGATCCGGAGACCCAGGCCAAGGTCGAGGCGATCAAGATCCGGCTGCTCGAGCACCCGGAACTGCGCAAGGCCTCGATCGCCCTGTGGTCGACGGTGCGCCGGATGCTGATCGAGGCCCTGGCCGACCCGGAGGGCGAGCTGCGCCGGCGGATGGTCACCGCCCTGGTCGACCTGGGCAACCGGCTCGGCCGGGACAAGACCCTGCAGGCCCGGCTGGACAGCTACGCCGAGGACGTCATCGGTTACGTGGTGCGCAACTACGCCGGTGAGCTGGCCATGGTGATCAGCGAGACGGTGCAGCGCTGGGACGCCGAGGACGCCTCCCGGCGGATCGAACTGCACGTCGGGCGCGACCTGCAGTTCATCCGGATCAACGGCACGGTGGTCGGCGCCCTGGCCGGGCTGGTGATCCACTCCGTGGCCGTGCTGGTGGGCTAAGACGCTCTAAAGCCGTCTACCCCGAGAACTAGACGCCACTATCGTCTTCAATCGGATCTAGTCGCCGGCCTGACGCCGCAGGTAACGACCGAAGTGCGGAACGGTGAAGGCGATCCGGCCACGTTCCCCGGAGTAGATCAGGCCCTTCTTGATCAGCGAGTCGCGGGCCGGGGACAGCGACTGCGGTTTGCGGCCCAGCAGCACGGCGATCTCGGAGGTGGCCACCCCCGCGTCGCCCATCGACAGCCCGGGCGGCAGATCGGCCGACACCTCGGCCATCGCCCGCAGGTACTCCCGCTCGGACGGCGTGGCCCGCTCGTAGCGCGAACCGAAGAACCCGACCGCGAGCTCGGCCTCGGCCTCGGGCGCCGCCACCCGCACGTCGTCGGCGGTGATCGGCGTGCGCGGGGCCACGTCCCAGGCGACCTTGCCGTAGGCCTGGATGAAGTACGGGTAGCCGGCCGTGACCTCGTACATGGCGTCGAGGGCCTCTTCGGTGAAGTCGGCCCCCTCTTCCTGGGCGGGGCTGCGCAGGGCCTGGGCGGCCGCCTCCGGATCGAGGCGGTCGATGCGGGCGTAGCGGAAGAGCCGCTCGGAGTAGGACTTGCTGGCCGAGAGCACGGCGGGCAGGTGCGGCAGGCCGGCCCCGACCACCACCAGGGGCAGACCCTGCTGGCCGAGCTCGTGGCAGGCGGCACACAGCGCCGAGACGTCTTCCGGCAGCAGGTCCTGCATCTCGTCGATGAACACGGCGATGCCGCGCCCCGCCCCGCCCGCCACCCCGGCGATGTCGGTGAACAGCTCGACCAGGTCGATCTCGATGTCGCCGGAGTCGGCCCGGCCGGGTACCGCGGGCACGTCGATGCCCGGTTGCCAGCGGTCCCGCAGCGCCGTGCGACCCCGGGTGACCGGCGCAGGCGGCTCTTTCATCGCGAACGACTTCAGAATGCCGAGGACGTGGTTCGCATCGTCCTTGTTGGCCGGGCCGAGCTCGCGCACGGCCTGGTGCAGGGCGGCCGCCAGCGGACGGCGCAGCGGCGTGTCGGGCCGGGCCTCCAGCTTGCCGGTGCCCCAGTGCCGCCGGACCGCGGCCGAGCGCAGGGCGTTGAGCAGCACGGTCTTGCCCACACCGCGCAGGCCGATGAGGACCAGACTGCGCTCGGGGCGGCCCCGGCTGATCCGTTCCAGCACCACGTCGAAGCTGTCCAGCTCGGTGTTGCGGCCGGCCAGCTCGGGCGGGCGCTGGCCCGCGCCGGGGGCGTAGGGATTGCGCACCGGGTCCACGATCAGAGCGTATCCGCGTGTCTACGCCCAGTACTAGAGCCTCGAATAGCGTTTTATGGGCGGTTCGGTCCGAGCACGTCGAGCAGGGCCCGGGGCCCGGCCACCAGGGCGGCCGCCGGGAGCCGGGCCCGCAGCCCTCGATCGGCCGTGACCACCAGCGGGACCCCGCCCGCGGCGACCACCTCGTGAGCCACCGCGACGATCGTGCTGTCCCCGTCGGCGGTGGCCCGGATGACCTCCACCCCCTCCGGCCCGGCCGCTCCCTTGGCCTTGCCCTCGACCACCGCGAGAATACTTGCCACAGAAAAGGTCTCACCGCTCAGCGAGATCTTGGTGACCGTCGCGAGGCCACCGAGCAGCCGGGTGGCCGCCCCCAGCCGATCACGCCACCAGCCGTCCGGCCGGCTGCCCATCACGTTCGCGACATCAACCAGAAGCACTACGCCGTAATCGTTCTCACTCATTGCAGAGGGCCCGGGCCGTGGACATCACCCGCGCCTCGGTGAGCTGCACGAACGCGGCCGCCGGACCGGCCGGCAGCGGACTGTCCTTCGCCGTGACCCGGGCCAGCCGGCCGTCGTAGCCCTCTTCCAGCACCGCCGTGACCAGGCTCTCGGAAATCCCTCCGGTACGGCGGGTCTCGTCGACGATCAACAGGTTCCCGGTGGCCATGGCGGCGCTCATCACGTCTTCCACCGGCAGCGGGGCGAGCCAGCGCAGGTCGACCACCCGGCAGCCGATGCCCTCGTGCTCCAGCCGGGCTGCGGCCCGCAGGGCCATCCGTAACCCGTTGCCGTACGCCGCAATCGCCAGATCCTCGCCGTTGCCGTGCACCGCGGCCCGGCCGATCGCCGCGTGCTGCGAACCCCACTCCGCGGGCGGGGCGTAGGGCGCGAGCCAGCCGTCGTCCCCCTCGGCCCCGAGATCACGCTGGTGGTAGAGCGCCACCGGCTCGAGCATCACGCTCACCGTGCCGTCGGCCTCGGCCGCGGCCAGGCAGGTACGCAGCAGGGCCGGGGCCTGGGCCGGATGCGCCGGGCAGGCGATCACCAGGCCGGGGATCTCGCGCAGGCCACCGAGCGCGTTGTCCACCGCGACCGCGCCGCCGAAACCGTCCTGGTAGCCCAGCCCGGGCACGCGCAGCACCATCGGGTTGCGGTAGGCCCCGTCGGAGCTGAAGGCCAGCGTGGCCACTTCGGAACGCAGCAGCTCACCGGCCGCGTGCAGGTCGTCCAGGCCCAGCTCGGCGATCGGCAGCAGCCCGCTGACCGCCCCGCCCATGGCCAGGCCGAGGATCGACTGGGCGTCCGGCGTGGTGTCGGTGACCTGGGCCGGGCCGAGCTTCTTGTGCAGGTCGCGGGTGACTCCGTGCAGACCCCCGGCGCGGGCCACGTCACGGCCCATCACCACCACCCCGGGATGGGCGAGGGCGGCGTCGAGCAGGGTGCGGTTGATCGACTCGGCGAGGGTGAGCGGGCCCTCCTTCTCCGGCAGCCGGGTGCCGAACAGCGCCTGGCGACGCTCGGGCGCGGGCTCGCGGGACGCGGCCATCCCGACCACGGCCGGGCGGCGCGGCGAGAGCGGGGCCATCACCTCGGCGGAGCTCTGCGGGCGGGGGCGGTGGGTGGCGTCCTCCAGGGCCGAGGCCACCTGGTCGCGCAGGTGCAGCAGCCGGCGGCCGACCTCGTCGCCGGCCATCGCGCCGTGCCGGACCAGGGCGTTCATCGTGGCCACGAGCGGGTCGCGGGCCAGTTCGGCGCTGATCCGGCCGGGCTTGCGGTAGCTCAGCTCGTGGTCGGCCCCGCTGTGCCCACCGATGCGGACACAGCTGAGGTGCAGTAACACAGGACGTCGGTGGGCACGGGCGGTCTCGACTGCGCGTCGGGCGGTGGCGAAGAGGGCGGCGGAGTCGCCGGCGGAGTCGGCCGGGAAGTAGCGCAGCCCCTCGCGCGAGCCGAACACCGAGCGGATCCAGCCGGGCGGGCTGGAGGTGGAGAAGCCCAGCGCGTTGTCTTCACAGACCAGCAGCAGGGGCAGCGGCACACCCTGGCGGGAGGCCCACAGGGCAGCGTTGATCGCGCCCAGAGCGGCGCCGGTGCCGGCCGTGCCGTCGCCGAAGCTGGCCACCGCAACGGCGTCGGAGGGCCAGTTCAGCCGGCCGCCGACCAGGCGGGCGCGGTTGCGCGGCTGACGGCCGATCGCCCAGGCCAGGCCCAGGGCCCGGGGCAGGTGACCGGCGACCGTGCCGGCCGGCGGCAGCACCGCGACCTCGGGGTGCGCCGGGGTGGGCCGACGACCGCCGCCGGCCGGCTGGTCGGAGCTGCCGGCCAGACCGCGGGCGACTGCCGCGATGCCCTCTTCCAGCCCGGCCGAGGCCAGCCGGGCCAGGTAGAACGCGGTGGAGCGGTGGTGCAGGAGCGCCGGGTCGTTGCTGCGCAGGGCCATCGCCACGGCGGCGTTGCCCTCGTGCCCGGCCGAGGCCACGGTGTGACTGCCCAGCCCGGCGGCGGCCATCCGCCGGGCCGCCACGTCCAGCCAGCGGCTGGCCGCCTGGGCCTCGAACAGGTCGAGCAGGTCGGCCCGCAGCGCCTCGAGCGGGGCCTCCTCGTCGGTGCCGTCGACCGGCACCACCACGTCGGGCGACTGGCCCTCGTCGGCCGCGGCGGCCGGCGGAGCGGCGGCCACCTCGGCCACCTCTCCGCGGGCCAGCCGCTCGAGCACCGGACCGAGGTGGTCGACGAGCTCGGCGCCGGGGCCGGGCTCGCCGAGGTCGGCCACGGTCAGCGCCGCGACGCTCTCAGCGGACCGTGGGTGCTTCACCGGTGTCGCTCACCATCTCGCGGCCGGCCGCCTGCCAGGCACCCATACCGCCGTCGATGTTGATCGCCTCGAAACCGTTCTGCCCGAGCCAGGCCGCCGCGCGGGCAGAACGGCCTCCGGACCGGCAGATCACGTAGACCTGTCCGTCGGGGCCCTCGGGCAGGTCGGCGGTACGGGCGGGGAGCTCCATCAACGGGATGTGGACGGCGCCGCGGACGTGGCCGGCCTCCCATTCGTCGGGCTCACGAACATCCAGGATCGCGGCGTCGGCGGGTACCTGGCTGGGGTCCACCGAGGGAACCTGCGGCGGGAACATGACAACCTCCGGGGGCTTGCTGTCGGGGTCCGGTCATCCTCTCAGGCCCGGACACCCGCCGGGCCGTCGGAGGCGGCCTGTCGTCGGAGCGTAGGAGCCCGGTCTCGGCAGAACGGTCGGCAAATCCGGCTGCCCCGGGCAAATCCGCCGGATGTCGGCCTGTAGGTCGGCCGGGGGAACCGGTCGGTCACCCACTGCGTCCAACTTCGGATGGCCCGGACAACGACACTCCACGACCCCCGACAACAACCCTGCACCGGCACCCGCACGAAAGGATGAGACCTGTGGACCACCGATCTTCACGTCGCCCCTGGCTCGCCCCCCTCTCGCTCTGCGCGGTCGTCGCCCTGAGTGCCTGCGGCTCCGACTCCTCGGACGGCACCGTCACCCCGCAGGACGCCCCGACGGCCGAGAGTCCGGCGACCGACCTGTCCATCGAGGTCACCGACGGGCGGACGACCACCTGGCAACTCACCTGCGACCCGGCCGGCGGTGACCACCCGGACGCCGAGGCCGCCTGCGCCGCCCTGGAGAGCAACGGCGACAAGGCCGTCCCGACCACTCCCACCGACAGCGTCTGCACCCAGATCTTCGGCGGCGAGCAGACCGCTGTTGTCACCGGCACGTGGCAAGGTAAGGCCGTGAACGCGACCTTCAGCCGGCAGGACGGCTGCGAGATCTCGCGCTGGGACGCACTCACCCCCCTTCTGCCGAAAATCACTGAGCCAAGCGCGCAATAAGGCCGGATTCGGCGACCGTCGCCGGACCTCCCGCCCGCCCCAGAATCCCCTGCTCACCTCCGGCGTCCCAGGAGGAAGATCACGAAAACCCCCCGCATCGGACGGAACCGGGCACAAGCCGTCCGAAAGGGGTGTTTTCCAGCGGCTTCCCAGGGCTTATGGTGACGATCACAGCCGGGGGTTGTTCGGAGCGTGCCAGAGCGGGCAGCTCGTCCGGTGTCGGTCCGGCACGCTCGTGCCCGGCCGGATCTCTATTCAGTGGGGGCTGAAATGATCAGATCTCGTGCGGCCGGCGGTTTCATTGCGACGGCGGCGGTCTCCGGTCTGCTCGTCGCTCTTCCGGCCGCCACCGCGTCCGCGGCGGCGACCGACTGCCCGGCGGCGCTGCCCACCGCCGACGCGGTCGACGGGGTGGGCGGCACCGGTTACACGGTCGAGCGCGGCACCACCGCCGAGCCGTTCAGCGCCACCGTCCTGGGCCGGATCACCGACGGGATCGCCCCGGGCATCGACATGATCATGGCCGAGGTGGACTCCCCCGCCCTGGAACGGGCGGGCGGGGTGTGGGCGGGGATGTCCGGCTCGCCGGTGTACACCGGCGACGGCAAGCTGATCGGGTCGGTGTCGTACGGTCTGGCGGCCTCCTCGAAGATCGCCGGGATCACGCCCGCCGAAGACCTGATGGCCCTGCGCGGCAGCGCCACCGGGGCCCGGAAGATCTCGGTGCCGAAGTCCCAGGCCGCCCGGATCGCCAAGACCGGCGAGGCCTCGAAAGCGCTGGCGGCCAAGGGGTTCGAGCGTCTGCCGGTGCCGGTCAGCGCCTCCGGCATCGCCAAGAAGAACACCGGGCGCTACCTGGCCGGCCTGGAGAAGAGCAGCGGTCTGGCGGTCCGCCGGGGCGGATCCGCGATCGGCGTCGGGGCCGAGTCCTCACCCAGTGAGATCTTCGCCGGTTCCAACTACGCGGCGTCCCTGTCCTACGGCGACATCTCGCTGGTCGGCCTGGGCACCACCACCTATGTCTGCGACGGCACCGCGGTCGCCTTCGGCCACCCCTTCCTGTCGGCCGGGCGGGCCGAGTTCGGCGTGCACCCGGCCTCGGCCGTCTACGTGCAGGAAGACCCGGTGTTCGGGCCGTTCAAGGTGGGTAACGCCGGCGGTGTGGTGGGCACGGTCACCCGCGACAACACGGCCGGCCTGCGCAGCACCCTGGGCAGCGCCCCGAAACACCGGTTCCCGGTGACCACCTCGCTGGTGAACGAGGACGGCAAGGCGGTCAAGGGCCGCACCGTGGGGGTCTACCAGCCCTACGCCGCCGACATCGCCGCCCTGCACCTGCAGAGCGCGGTGGTCAAGGCCAACGGCGCCCAGGGCGCCGGATCGTCCGAGGTCAGGATCACCGTCACCGGCACCCGGGCCAAGGGCAAGAAGTTCCGGCTGACCCACACCGACCACTTCGCCGACACGTACGACATCAGCTACGCCACCGCCGACAGCCTCTACTTCATGCTGCTGCCGCTGATCGACCAGCCGTACGAGAAGGTGAACATCACCGGTGTGAAGGTCACCGGCAAGGTCACCACCGACGTGGAGCAGTACCGGGTCACCGGGGTCCAGACCAAGAAGAAGGGCAAGTGGGTGCCGGTCAGGAGCACCCAGAGCGTGACCTCCGGCTCCACCGTCCCGCTGCGCGCCACGCTGAGCGCCTACCGCAGCAACCGGAAGGTCACGGTCCCGATCTCGGTCGCGGTGCCGAAGCGGAGCAGCGGCTACACCGGCGTGCTGACCATCTCGGACGGCCTGGGCGCGGCCACCACCGGTAAG
Source organism: Kineosporia rhizophila (assembly GCF_021277265.1). Lineage (GTDB taxonomy): Bacteria > Actinomycetota > Actinomycetes > Actinomycetales > Kineosporiaceae > Kineosporia > Kineosporia rhizophila. The sequence goes on along the minus strand of NZ_JAJSOH010000009.1, from coordinate 135,368 downwards.
GAACCGAACTCGCTGAACGGCCTGCTCGCCCAGATCCGCAACACCCCCTCGAGCGATTCGGTGGTCAGCCGGATCGACCTCGACGCCCCGCGGGGCGGGGTGCGCAGCAGCGTCCGCGAGACCCGCCTCGACGCGGCCGTGAGCCCCTACCAGAAGCTGGTGTCCATCACGGTCAAGTAGCGTCCCCCACCTCAAGGGCTCCCGTTCCGTCCGGACCGGGAGCCCTTGTCGTTCCCGGGGCACCCGAAAAACCCGGCACGCTCAGCAGAAACACCCGGCACGACATCGAAAGCTACTCACCGCTAACACTTTCCGAGGCCCTATGGTGATGCTCGCCACCTGGGGAACCGGTGTCCGCGCTCCTGCGGCACCGGCCCAGAGGCTGCCCGGCACAGCGGTGCCGGGTGTCCCGGACAAGTGGGGGCTCCATGTCCAGAAGTCGTACAACCACCGGGTTCGCCGCCGGAGCAGTCGTCTGCGGCCTGCTCGTGGCGGTGCCGGCGATGAACTCGTCGGCCGCGAACCCGGCCACCAAGGCGGCGGCCGCGTGCCCCGAGGCACTGCCCACCGACAAGGCGGTGGACGGGCTGAAAGGCACCGGCTACACGGTCGAGAAGGGCAACCAGGCCGACCCGTTCAGCGCCACCGTGCTGGGCCGGATCACCGACGGCATCGGGCCCGGGATCGACATGATCATGGCCGACGTCGACTCGGCCGCCCTGGACCGGGCCGGCGGGGTGTGGAGCGGGATGTCCGGCTCGCCGGTCTACACCGCCGACGGCAAGCTGATCGGGGCGGTCTCGTACACCCTGACCGGCGGCAACACCAGCATCGCGGGTCTCACCCCGGCCGCCGACATGCTCGCCCTGCGCAACGATCCGTCGAACGCCCGGGGCCGCGCCGCCACCACCGAAGCGAACCAGAAGGTGGCGGTCAGCAGCGACAAGGCCGCCCGGATCGCCCGGACCGGCGAGGTCAGCACCGCCCTGGCCGCCAAGGGTTTCCGGGCGGTCTCCACCCCGCTCACCGCCACCGGCCTGGCCAAGAAGAACACGGCCAAGTTCCTGAAGAACATCGAGGCCTCCAGCGGCACCACCGTTCGGGTCGGCACCGGGTCGGGGGCCAGTGCCACCGTCAAGTCCTCACCCAGCGAGATCTTCGCCGGCTCCAACTACGCGGCCGCCCTCTCGTACGGGGACGTCTCGTTCTACGGTCTGGGCACCACCACCTACGTCTGTGACAAGACGGCGGTCGCCTGGGGCCACCCGCTCCTGTCGGCCGGCCCGGTCAGCTACAGCGCCCACCCGGCCCAGGCCCTGTTCGTGCAGCGCGACCCCCTCTTCAGCCCGTTCAAGGTCGGCAACCCCGGTGGCGTGGTGGGCACGATCACCTGGGACGGCACGGTCGGCCTGCGCAGCACCCTGGGCCAGAACCCGGAGCACCAGATCCCGGTGACCACGTCGCTGACCAACGACCACGGCAAGAAGTCCACCGGTAAGACGGTGGCGGTGTACCAGCCCTGGGCCGCCGACATCGCCGCCACCCACCTCCAGGCCGCGGTGGTGAAGGCTCTCGGGGCCCAGCCGGCCGGTTCGTCCGAGATCAAGATCGTGATCAAGGGCAGCCGCGCCGACGGCAAGAACTTCAAGATCACCCACAAGGACTACGTGGCCGACACCTACGACATCAGCTACGCCACCGCCGACCGGCTCTACTCGCTGATGTGGCCGCTGATCGAGCAGGAGTACGAGGAGATCCAGGTCACCGGGGTGGAGATCACCGGTGAGGTCTCGACCCAGGTGCGCCAGTACTCGGTCAGCAAGGTGCAACTGAAGGACCAGAACAAGTGGGTGGCCCTGAAGGACGTGGAGGTCGCGCCGGGGGCCAGCATCCCGCTGCGGGCCACCCTGAAGGCCTACCGCAGCACCGACACGATCACCGTCCCCCTCACGGTTTCGGTTCCTGACGAAAGCCCCAGCGGCTCGACCGGCAGCCTGAGCATCGACGCCGGTGGGGGTCTGGTGTGGGACGAGGAGGAGCCGGAGGAGGAGCCCGCCGACTCGTTCGAAGAGCTCATCAAGGAACTGAACAACCAGCCGTCCAGCAACACCCTCGTCAGCCGCGTCGACATCGACCCGGGCGACGGTTCGGACGTGCTCAGCAGCACCCGTGAGGCCGACGTGGAAGGTGCGATCGCCTCGTACTACGACTCGGTCTCGGTGACCGTGAAGTAGTCGTCGTTCTCCGGCCGGGGCCCTCGTTCGATCGTGAGCGGGGGCCTCGGCCGTTACTTCAGCAGCCGGGACATCCGGCGGTCGGCCAGCACCTTGCCGCCGGTCTGGCAGGTGGCGCAGTACTGCAGGGACGAGTCGGCGAACGAGACCTCGCGCACCACGTCACCGCAGACCGGGCACTCCTGGCCGGTGCGCGCGTGCACCGCCAGCCCGGCCCGTTTCGCGTCCTTCAGCTCCTTGGCCGGTTTGCCCGAGGCCGCCGAGACCGCGCTGCGCAGCGTGTTCTGCAGCGCCTCGTACAGGGTGCCCACCTGCTCGTCGTCGAGCTTGGCGGCGATCGCGAACGGCGACATGCGGGCCACGTGCAGCACCTCGTCGCTGTAGGCGTTGCCCACCCCGGCGATCACGCTCTGGTCGCGCAGCAGACCCTTGATCTGCTGCCGCTGCCCGCGCAGGATGCCCGCGAAGACCTCCTGGGTGAAGCTCTCGGCCAGCGGGTCGGGCCCCAGGGTGGCGATGCCGGGCACCTGTCCGGGGGCCTTCACCACGTAGATCGCCAGCCGCTTCTTGGTCCCGGCCTCGGTGAGGTCGAACCCGGGCGTCGACTCGTCGTCCTCGTCGTCGAGCCGCGGGGTGAACCGCACCCGCAGGGCCAGCGGGCTCTTGCCCGGCTTGAGCATCGTCTTGACCGCCGTGTCGTTCCACCGCAGCCAGCCGCCCCGGGCCAGGTGGAAGATCAGGTGCAGGCCGTCGGCGTCCAGGTCGATGAACTTGCCGTGCCGGTGCACCGCGGTCACGCTCAGCCCGCGCAGGGCCCCGGGCTGCGGGTCGTACGTCTTCAGCGCGCTGATCGCGCCGATCTCCACGCTGTCCACCACCCGGCCGACCAGCCGTTCCCGCAGGAAACCGGCCAGGGCCTCGACCTCCGGCAACTCAGGCACGCCCCCAGCATGCCCCGGCACCCCCCGGTCTGTCAGTCGGGCGCGAGGGCTCGTTCCGGAACCTCAGATGAGAGGGCTCTCATCCGACTCTCATCGAGCAGCGTCCCCGCCTCCGTCAGGGTGATGCCCATGGGACGAAGGAACGTGCTGATCACCGCCGCGCTGCTGGGCGTCGGCGGGCTTGCCGTGTTCGTGTTCGCCAGCGCGGCCTCGGGCGATGCGAGCGACCTGGACGCCGATCTCGGCCCGGCCGTGGTCGCCGGCACCGAGGCCGCCGGGAGCACGGCCTCCCCCTCCGCTCAGGACGCCGCCGAGCCCTCCGCCACCTCCCCGGCGGCAACCCCCACCGCCACGGCCACCCCCACGGTCACCGCCTCGGCCGGGTCCGAGGTCAAGAAGGTGGCCCCGCCCAAGCCCAAGAAGGTGGGCGACGACGATGACGACGACGGGGACGACGGGGACGATGAGGATGACGAAGACGATGACGACGACGATGATGATGAGTGACGATGACCGGACACACCGCGGTCCTGCCCGAACGCCGTAGCGGGCTGATGCGGCGCATCACGTTCGGCGTCCGCACCCGGATCCTGGCCACGGTGCTGCTGCTCAGCGCCCTGGGCATGCTCCTGGCCGGCAGCAGCATCGTGATCATGCAGCGCAACGCCCTGGACGAACGGGTCAACACCTCGCTGCGCGGCGAGGTCGAGGAGTTCACGGCGATCGCCAGCCCGCCCAAGGACACCCCGGCCACCCGGTTCACCTCGGTGAGCAGCCTGCTCGAGGCGGCCATCGCCAAACAGGCCCCGGACCGCGACGAAGCGTTCCTGGCGATGCTCGGCAGCGAGCGCTGGGAGCCCAGCTTCGAGCAGTTCATCAACCTGAACAACGAGCAGGCGGTGGTCGGCGCGGTGACCGCCCTGGGCGCCGACGCCCCGACCCGCCTGCGCGAGGTCACCACCACCTCCGGCCAGCGGATCCGCTACGCCGCGATCAAGGTCACGGTGCCCGGCGACCCGGGGGTGGGCAGCTACGTCGTCGCCCAGAGCCTGGACCGCAACGCCAAGCAGATCAGTGAGATCGCCACCCGGTTCACCCTGGTGTCGCTGGTCTCGCTGATCGTGGTGGGGGTGGTCGGCTGGCTGGTGGCCGGCCGGCTGCTGGCGCCGCTGCGCCAGCTGCGCACCACCGCCGAGCGGATCTCCCACACCGACCTGACCGAACGGCTCGAGGTCTCCGGCTCCGACGACGTCAGCGAGATGGCCGCCACCTTCAACCGGATGCTCGACCGGCTGGAGAGCGCCTTCCGGGCCCAGCAGGAGTTCCTCGACGACGCCGGGCACGAGCTGAAGACGCCGATCACGATCATCCGTGGTCACCTGGAACTGATGGCCGCGGGCGACGAGGCCGACGTGGAGGAGACCCGGGTGCTGGTGATGGACGAGCTGGACCGGATGGCCCGGCTGGTGCAGGACCTGATCCTGCTGGCCCAGACCCGGCGCCCGGACTTCGTCCGCCGCGAGCCGGTGGCGGTGCGCGACCTGATGGCCCTGGTGCTGGACAAGGCGGTCGGCCTGGCCGACCGGGACTGGCGGCTGGACGAGCAGACGCCGGTCTGGATCAACGCCGACCCGCAGCGGATCACCCAGGGCCTGCTCCAGCTGGCCCACAACGCGGTGAAGTACACCGCCGCGGGCCAGGTGATCGCCTTCGGCAGCCGGGCCGAGGCCGGGGTGGTGCACCTGTCGGTGCGCGACACCGGTCCGGGGGTCTCGGCCGAGGACGCCGAGCGCATCTTCGAGCGGTTCGGACGTGGCGCCGACGCCCGCCGGGTGGAGGGCTCCGGGCTGGGGCTGTCGATCGTGGGGGCGATCGCCGCCGCGCACGAGGGCTCGGTGTCCCTCTCGTCGGCGCCGGGCGAGTCCGGCGCGATCTTCACCCTGACCATTCCGCAGGCCCCCGTGCCCGCCTCAGCAACGACCGTCCCGATGGTGCAGGAGGTGCCGTGAACCGGATCCTGGTGGCCGAGGACGAGGACCGGATCGCCTCGTTCGTCTCGAAGGGCCTGCGGGCCGCCGGTTTCACCCCCACCGTGGTGGGTGACGGGGTGAGCGCCCTGGACTACGCCACGACCGGCGAGTTCGACCTGCTGGTGCTGGACATCGGGCTGCCCGGGATGGACGGCTTCGAGGTGCTGAAGCGGCTGCGGTCGGGCCGGAGTTCGCTGCCGGTGATCATCCTGACCGCCCGGCAGTCGATCACCGACACGGTGGCCGGGCTGGAGGGCGGGGCGGACGACTACATGTCCAAGCCGTTCCGGTTCGAGGAGCTGCTGGCCCGGATCCGGCTGCGGCTGCGGGAGGATCCGCGGGAGCCGGAGGCGACGGTGCTCACGCACGGCGCCCTGGCGCTCGACCTGCGCAGCCGCCGGGCCGCGGTGGAGGGCCGCACGGTGGAGCTGTCGGCGCGGGAGTTCGCGCTGGCCGAGACCTTCATCCGGCATCCGGGGCAGGTGCTCAGCCGGGAGCAGCTGCTCAGCCACGTCTGGGGCTACGACTTCGACCCCGGCTCCAACGTGGTCGACGTGTACGTGCGCTACCTGCGCAAGAAGCTCGGCGTGCAGTGGTTCGAGACGGTGCGCGGGATGGGCTACCGGCTGGTCGAGGTGGCCTGAGGATGGCGTTGGAGATGCTCACCGGCCCCGACGCCGGCGACCTGCTGGAGGCCGCGGTCTCGACCGCCGGTGGGCACCTGGAGGACTGGCGGGTGACCCAGGTCGACCATCGCGGGGAGGTCACCACGGTCGCCTACCAGGCCACCGTGCAGTGGCCGACCGGGCGTACCGACGACGTGCTGGGAGCCACCTCGCTGGCCGCGGGCGACGAACCGCCCCAGGTCCCGGGCACGCTGACGTTGTCGGACGGGCAGAACCGGGTGTGTGTCTGGCGGCTGCCGGACGATCCCGGGCTGCCCGGGCTGAGCACGGCACTGAGCACCGAGGCGCTGCCCGGGCTGCTGCGCTCGTTCGGCCTGGACCCGCAGGGGCTGCGCACCGAGGTGGTCTCGTACCGGCCCAAGCGCCGGGCGGTGATCCGGGTCAGCTCGGCCGGGGGCGTGCTGTACGCCAAGGTGCTGCCGCCCGCAGACGTGGAGGCGCTGCACCGACGGCACGAGATGCTCTACGAGGCAGGCGTTCCGGTGCCGCACAGCCTGGGCTGGACCGACGATGGGCTGCTGGTGCTGGAGAACCTGCCCGGCACCCCGCTGCGCCGGCGGCTGCTGTCCTCGAACGCCGCGGGCTCCGGGGAGGCCGGGCTGCCCCGTCCGGAAGAGCTGATCTCGGTGCTCGACAAGTTCCCGCCCGGGGTGCTGGGACTGAACCGCCGCCGTCCGTGGAGCCGCCGTGCCCCGCAGTACGCCGAGATGATCGGCCGTTCGCTGCCCACCGAGGCGGCCCGGGCCCGGCAGCTCGCCGACGTGGTCGCGGCCGGGCTGAAAGGGGTTCCGCTGGGCAGCGACCCGACCCACGGTGACTTCTACGAGGCGCAGCTGACGGTGGACGCCTCGGGCCGGGTGGTCGGTCTGCTGGACGTGGACACGGTCGGACCCGGCTCCCGGGCCGACGACCTGGCCTGCGCGCTCGCGCACTGCGAGGCCCTGGCGCTCAGCTCCGAGCGGCACGCGGCCCGCTCGTACGCCCTGTCCCGGCTCTGGCGGCCGGTTTTCGAGCAACAAGTGGACGCTCTCGGGCTGCGGTTGCGCACGGCGGGGGTGCTGATGAGCCTGGCCACCGGCCCGCACCGGGTGCAGCGGCCGGACTGGGAGGCGGCCACCAGCCGGATGCTCGACCGGATCGAGGAAGTGCTCCAGGGCCGCCCGGCGCCGGAGTGAGCGGCCGGTGGGCGCCGCGGGCCGTAGGGCCACCGGAGAGGTGCCTACCCATTGGATAACCTCCTGACCGAACGCTGTCCGTGCCGTCAGGAGGATTCATGCCACACGACCGGGCCGGTCAGCCGGCGCAGCCGGAAGACCTGATCGACGTCGCTCACGTCGTGACCAGCTACTACACCGTCCAGCCGGATCCGTCCGAGGCCGCCCAGAAGGTCTCGTTCGGCACCTCCGGCCACCGCGGCAGCAGTCTCAACGGCTCGTTCAACGAGGCCCACATCGTCGCCACCACCCAGGCGATCTGCGACTACCGCGCGGGCCAGGGCATCGCCGGGCCGCTCTTCATCGGCCGGGACACCCACGCCCTGTCGGAACCGGCCTGGGCCAGCGCCCTGGAGGTGCTGGCCGCCAACGGCGTGCGCACCCTGGTCGACGACCGGGACGGCTACACCCCCACCCCGGCCGTGTCGCACGCCATCCTGCGGTACAACCGGGGCCGGGCCGGTGACGACTCCGGCCGGGCCGACGGCATCGTCGTCACCCCCTCCCACAACCCGCCCGCCGACGGCGGTTTCAAGTACAACCCGCCGCACGGCGGGCCCGCCGACACCGACGCCACCGGCTGGATCGCCAACCGGGCGAACGAGCTGCTGGCCGCGAAACTGGCCGGGGTGCAGCGCATCCCGTTCGCCCGGGCCCGCACTGCGGAGACCACCGCGGGCTACGACTTCCTCGGCACCTACGTCGACGACCTGCCGAGCATCCTCGACCTGGACGCGATCCGCGAGAACGGGCTGCGGATCGGGGCCGACCCGCTGGGCGGGGCGGCGGTGGCCTACTGGGGCGAGATCGCCGAGCGCCACCGGCTCAACCTCGAGGTGGTCAACCCGCTGGTCGACGCCACCTTCCGGTTCATGACGCTGGACTGGGACGGCAAGATCCGGATGGACTGCTCCTCGCCCTCGGCGATGGCCTCGCTGATCGGGGCGAAGGACCAGTACGCGATCGCCACCGGTAACGACGCCGACTCCGACCGGCACGGCATCGTCACGCCGGACGGCGGCCTGATGAACCCCAACCACTACCTCGCGGTGGCGATCAGCTACCTGTTCGCCTCGCGGACCGGCTGGTCGCCCGACGCCGGGATCGGCAAGACCCTGGTCTCCTCCTCGATGATCGACCGGGTGGCCGCCGACCTGGGCCGCAAGCTCGTCGAGGTGCCGGTCGGGTTCAAGTGGTTCGTCCCCGGCCTGCTGGACGGATCGGTCGGTTTCGGCGGCGAGGAGTCGGCCGGGGCCTCGTTCCTGCGCAAGGACGGGACGGTCTGGACCACCGACAAGGACGGCCTGCTGCTGGCCCTGCTGGCCAGTGAGATCACCGTGAACACCGGTAAGACGCCCAGCCAGCACTACGCCGATCTGGTGAACCGGCACGGCGATCCGGTGTACGCGCGCATCGATGCCCCGGCCACCCGGGAACAGAAGGCGGTTCTGGCCAAGTTGTCGCCCGAGCAGGTCACCGCCACCGAACTGGCCGGCGAACCGATCACCGCCACCCTGACCGAGGCCCCGGGCAACTCGGCCGCGATCGGCGGGCTCAAGGTCACCACCGAGAGCGCCTGGTTCGCCGCCCGCCCGTCCGGGACGGAGGACGTGTACAAGATCTACGCCGAGTCCTACCGCGGGCCCGAGCACCTGGCTCAGGTGCAGCAGGCCGCGAAGGACCTGGTGAACGCCGTGCTGTAGAGCTGAGAAGGACAGGACCGAGAAATGACGCCGACCACCACCACCGTCACCCCGGTCCTGTCCACCTCGGCCGTGCCGCCACTGACCGCGCTGGTGCGCGGGGCCCAGAGCCACCGGGCCGCGGTGGACCGGCTGCTCGCCTCCTACCGGGCGATCCCGGCCGGGCAACGGGTGCGCCTGGCCAAGCGCACCTCGAACCTGTTCCGCACCCGCAGCCAGGGCACCACCACCGGGCTGGACGTGAGCGGGCTGGACGGCGTGATCTCGATCGACGTCCAGGCCCGCACCGCCGACGTCCAGGCGATGTGCACCTACGAGACGCTGGTCGCGACCACGCTGCCGTACGGCCTGATGCCCCTGGTCGTGCCCCAGCTGAAGACCATCACGCTGGGCGGGGCGGTGACCGGGCTCGGCATCGAGTCCACCTCGTTCCGCAACGGCCTTCCGCACGAGTCGGTGCTGGAGATGGACATCCTCACCGGCGACGGCGACCTGGTCACCGCCCACCCCGAGGGTGAGCACGCCGACCTGTTCCACGGTTTCCCCAACTCCTACGGCACCCTCGGCTACGCCACCCGCCTGCGGATCGAACTGGAGCCGGTGCACGCGGCCGTAGACCTGCGGCACGTGCGCTTCGACGACCTGGACAGCCTGGCCCGGGCGATCGAGACGATCAGCACCGACCACCGCTGGGAGGGCACCGAGGTCGGCTTCCTCGACGGGGTCGTGTTCTCGGCGACCGAGGGGTACCTGACCCTGGGGTCGTGGACCGACGAGGTGGGCGGCCTGAGCGACTACACCGGCGCGGAGCCGTACTACCGGTCGATCCAGCGCCGTTCCACCGACCGGCTGTCGATCCACGACTACCTGTGGCGCTGGGACACCGACTGGTTCTGGTGCTCGGCCGCGTTCGGCGCGCAGAACCCCACGGTGCGCCGCTACTGGCCGGCCCGGCTGCGGCGCAGCGACGTCTTCCACCGTCTGGTCGGCCTGGAGACCCGGTACGGGCTGGTCTCCCGGCTGGACGCCTGGCGGGGCCGGCCCGCCCGCGAGCGGGTGATCCAGGACGTGGAGCTGCCGGTCGGGCGCACCGCCGAGTTCCTCGGCTGGTACCTGCAGAACGTGCCGATGACCCCGGTCTGGCTGTGCCCGCTGCGTCTGAGGGAAGGCTCCGGCACCTGGTCGCTGTACCCGCTGCGGCCCGGCGAGACGTATGTCAACGCCGGGTTCTGGGGCACCGTGGCGATCGGGCCGGGCCAGGCCGACGGCGCCAAGAACCGCGAGATCGAGCAGGCCGTGGCCGAGTTCGGCGGGCACAAGTCGCTGTACTCGGACGCCTACTACGACGAGGAGACGTTCTGGGCCGCCTACGGCGGCGAGAACTACCCCGCTCTGAAGGCCCGGTACGACGGCGACGGCCGCCTGCTGGATCTTTACTCCAAGGTCGTGGGCCGTCACTGAGGTACGGCCGTCCGGGCGAATCCCGATCTCACTCGGTGGACGTCGGGCATTGATCGTCACATTTTCAACTTGTGCCTGAGGCAACTGAAAATTTTGTCTCGAGGAGACGAGTTGAGCCTCACCACGATCCTGGGCCGGACGGACGCCGGACCCCAGCCTTTCCGGCCCTTTCTGCTGGCCGAAATCTTCGACGTGCTCCTCGCGGAGCCCTCCCCCGTGCGCTTCACCGCGTACGACGGCAGTTCGACCGGACCGGCCGACGCCGAGATCACGGTCAGCCTGAACAACCCGCGGGCCGCGGCCTACGTGGCCACCGCCCCCGGGTCGCTGGGACTGGCCCGCGCCTACGTGAGCGGGGACATCCAGGTCTCCGGTGTGCACCCCGGCAACCCCTACGCCCTGCTGGCCGCGATGGACCAGCTGAAGTGGCGGCGACCCGACGTCCGGACCACCGTCCGGATCGCCCGCAGCCTCGGCCTGCAGCGACTCGTCCCGCCGCCGCCTCCGCCGCAGGAGGCGCTGCCGGACTGGCGGCGCACGCTGGAGGGGCTGCGGCACTCCCGGCACCGCGACGCCGAGGCGATCCATCACCACTACGACGTCTCGAACGAGTTCTACGAGATGCTGCTCGGCCCCTCGATGACCTACACCTGCGCCCTGTACCCGCACGAGGGCGCCACCCTCGAAGAGGCCCAGTTCAACAAGTACGACCTGGTGGCCCGCAAGCTCGGCCTGAAGCCGGGGATGCGGTTGCTGGACGTCGGGTGCGGCTGGGGCGGGATGGTCCGCCACGCCGCCGAGCACTACGGCGTGAAGGCCCTGGGCGTGACCCTCTCGGCCGAGCAGGCCGAGTGGGCCCAGCAGGAGATCAAGCGCCAGGGCCTGGAGCACCTGGCCGAGGTGCGCCACGGCGACTACCGGGACGTGACCGAGGGCGACTTCGACGCGGTCAGCTCGATCGGCCTGACCGAGCACATCGGGGTGGGCAACTACCCGGCCTACTTCTCGTTCCTGCGGGACCGGCTGCGCCCCGGCGGCCGGCTGCTGAACCACTCCATCACCCGGCCCGACAACATCCACGAGCCGCGGGTGCGAGGCGGTTTCATCGACCGCTACATCTTCCCGGACGGCGAGCTGACCGGCGCCGGGGGAATGATCGTGGCGCTGCAGAACGCCGGGCTGGAGATGCGGCACGAGGAGAACCTGCGCGAGCACTACGCCCGCACCTGCGCGGCCTGGGGAGCCAACCTCACCGCGAACTGGGACGCCGCGGTCGCCGAGGTGGGCGAGGCGACGGCCCGGATCTGGGGGATGTACCTGGCCGGCAGCAGCCTGGGCTTCGACAAGCGGCAGATCGAACTGCACCAGGTGCTGGCGGTGCGGCCGGACGAGCGGGGACGTTCCGACTACCCGCTGCGGCACACCTTCGGGGTCTGAGGTGGTCCCGGGCGGAGCGGAACGCGTGGCACCACGCCCTGTTCCGCCCGGTGCTCCGGTCGGGTCGCGCCCACGGCCGTCCGGGTGAACGCCAGACTCTCCGTGATCCGGCGGGTAGCCCGGAAGGAGTACGGGTGTCTCAACTGCTGCCCCGGCGCGGCCGATACGAAACACGGAACCGCTGAGTCCGCGGTCACCGAGCAACTGGACGGCCGTCGCAGTCCGGCCCCCGGAAACGGAGCGATCGTGCATGTGGCCCGCCAGGCGATCAACGACGCCAACGGCCACCTCTACGGCTACGAACTGCTCTTCCGCGGAACGGCCGGAGCGACCCGCGCGGACCTGGACACCGACGGCGCCACCACGCAGACCATCCTGGCCGCCTTCGCCGAGTTCGGCGCGGCCGAACTGCTCGGCGGAAAGCCCGGTTTCATCAACCTGACCCGCAAGTTCCTGGTCGGCGACCTGCCCCTGCCGTTCTCCCCGGACGCGGCGGTGCTGGAGATCGTCGAGACCATCGACCTGGACCCCGAGGTCGTCCTCGGGGCGCTGCGGCTGGCCGCCGAGGGCTACCGCCTGGCCCTGGACGACTTCACCTGGACCCCCGAGTCGGAGCCGCTGCTCGCGGTGGCCGACATCGTCAAGATCGACGTGTTGGCCATGACCTGGGACGAGGTCCTGTTCACGGTGGAGAAGTGCCGGCCGCACCCGGTCCGGCTGCTGGCCGAGAAGGTGGAGACCCAGGAGGTCTACGAGCGCTGCATCGCCGCCGGGTTCGAGCTGTTCCAGGGGTACTACCTGGGCCGGCCCGAGACCATGTCGATCGAGACGCTCTCCCCCGGCCAGCAACTGGCCCTGCACCTGATCGGGCGGCTCGGTGACCCGGACGCCACCACCGAGGAGATCGAGCGGGCGGTGCGCCTGGACCCGGCCATGGTCTACCGGCTGCTGCGGATCGCCAACTCGGCCTCGACCGGTTCCAGCCGGCAGGTCGCCTCGATCCGCGACGCCCTGGTGATGGTCGGGCTGAGCCGGCTGCGGGCCTGGCTGATCCTGCTGTCGCTGAACTCCGACGGACGCAGCGAGAGCCAGATGGTGGGCGCGCTGACCCGGGCCCGGACCTGCGAGCGGGTGGCCGAGCTGGGCCGGGTGGTCACTCCGGACACGGCGTTCACGGCTGGTCTGCTCGACGGCATCGCCGAGGGTCTCGGCCTGCCCGCCTCGGCGCTTCTGGACCGGATGCCGACGCTGACGCCCGAGCTCTCGGCCGCCCTGACCGGCGACCCCAGCCATCCGTTGCGCCGGTTGCTGACCGCAGTGCGGGCCTACCAGCACGAGGACCTGGAGGAAGCCGGCCGCGGCCCGGTGCCGCTGCCGGCCATGGCCGAGGCCTACCTGCAGGCCCTGGCCTGGACCACGGAGACGACCCGGGCCACGGCCCGGAGCAACCGCTCGACCCGGCCTGCCTGACTTCCGAGTTCAGGCAGGCCCGGGACGAGCGGCCGGTTCAGGTGGGTCAGCTGGTTCAGCCCTGGGTGCCGAACGTCTGCGTCCACCAGATGGTGCCGTTGTCACCGGTCACCGCGGCGACCCCGATGTCGTCGAAGGAGCAGTTGAGGATGTTCGCCTTGTGCCCGGCGCTGTTCATCCAGCCGTCCATGACACTGGCGGCCGAGGTGTAGCCGTAGGCCACGTTCTCGCCGATCGAGCGCCAGCCGGTGTAGCCGGCCGCGGTGAAGCGGGTGCCCAGGTCGGCCTCACCAGGCAACTGGTGGGACATCTGGTTGGCCGCCTCCATCTTCTCGGAGTGGGTCAGCGCCGCCTGGGTGAGCGCCTGGTCCTGGGTGACCGGCTCGCAGCCCGCCGCCGCCCGCTCGGTGTTCACGATCTTGATCACCGCGGTGGCCAGCGTGCTGTCGCCGCTGGGGGACGTGGTGGTCTCGTCCGGCGTGGTGGTCGGCGCTTCGGTGGTGGGCTCGGTGGTGGGGACGTCGGTGGTCGGCTCGGTGGTCGGCTCTTCCGGCGTGGTCGGGCCCGGGTCGGACGGCTCGGTGGTGGCGGTCTCGTCCGGTTCCGTCGGCTCGGTGGTCTGGGTCTCGTCCGGCTCGGTGGTCTCGGTCGGGCCGGTCGGCTCGGTGGTCGGCTCGGTGGTCGGCTCTTCCGGGCTGGTCGTCTCGCCCGGATCGGTGATCTCACCCGGCTCAGGGGTCTCACCCGGCTCGGTGGTGGCGATCGGACCGTGACCGTGACCGTGGCCGGGCCGGTGGTGACCGTGGTTGCGGTGCTTCTTGCGGCGCTCCTTCTTCCGCTCCTCCTGGGCCTTCTTGCGCTCGGCCCTGGCCTCGGACTTCGGCCGGGAGTCGGTGGCGGCGGCGCCGAGTTCGATGGCGTGAGTGGCGAGTTGGGCCCGGGGAGCCTCGGTGTCGTTGCTCAGCAGGCCGTTGCAGGCCCAGGCGGCGCCGCTGCCTCCGACGACGACTGCGGTGACAGCGCCGATCAGCAGCGGACGGAACTTCTGGTGACGTGTCAGGGACATGGCCAGCAGGTTTAGCACGAATGCCGGTTAAGGCGTTGTCATATCGTTACCTGTCGAATCGCCCCTAAACCCCGGTCGGCGAGCGCCTTTTCGCAGGCCACCGATGAGGATTGGTCAAGCCTGGGCCAGTGGCCCGTTAACTGCGCCCCGAAAGGTCTCGCCAAAAAACACGTCCGGCCCACCGGTGCAGTGAACCGGTGGGCCGGACGTGTTCGACCGTGATCGATCACCCGCCGCGGAGGAGCCGCAGCCAGTCGTACCGATCAGGCCGGGTTCGTGGTGACGACCAGCTCGACCGGGATGTTGTTGCGGGTGGCGTTGGAGTAGGGGCACACCTGGTGCGCGGTCTCGACCACGGACTCGGCCGTGGCCTGGTCCATCGCCGGGAAGTTGACCTTGAGCACGACCTCGAGGGCGAAGCCGCCCTGGCCGTTGGAGCCGATGCCGACCTCGGCCGTCACCGACGAACCGGTGGCGTCGGCCTTCTGCTTGCCGGCCACCAGACGGGCGGCACCGTGGAAGCAGGCCGCGTAGCCGGCCGCGAAGAGCTGCTCGGGGTTGGTCTTCTCGCCGCCCGGGCCGCCCATCTCCTTCGGCACCGCCAGGTCGATGTCGATGACGCCGTCGCTGGACTGGGCGTGACCACCCCGGCCGTCACCGGTAGCGGTAGCAACAGCGGTGTAAACAGCGGCCATGACAACTTCCTCCAAGGAATCGGACCGATCGTTCTGTCGTGGGCAACTCTCGCGTGCCGCTCCGGGATCTGTCAAGACGGAACGATCGGTCCGATAGACTGGGGTCATGGCAACGCGCGAGGCCGTCAGCACCGGTTCCACCCGCCCCTCGAAGGCACGCGAGCGCCTGCTGAGGACCGCGACGGCGCTCTTCTACACCGAAGGCATCCACGAGGTAGGTGTCGACCGCATCCTCGGTGAGGCTGAGGTCACCCGCTCGACCTTCTACCGGCATTTCCCCGGTAAGGAGGATCTGGTGCTCAGCTACCTGCGCTCGCTCGACTCCACCGTGAGGGCCAACGTGGAGCCGGCGGTGTTCGACCCGGACCCCCGGGCGCTGCTGGAGGCCCTGATCGGTGAGCACAGCGAGCGGATCTGCGAGCCGGGCTTCCGCGGCTGCGCGTTCATCAACGCCGCGGCCGAGTACCCGGACCAGGGCAGCCCGGTGCGCCAGGCGATCGAGGAGCACCGGACCTGGATGCTGGGCCTCGCGGTCGAGGCGTTCCGCCGGATCGGGCACTCCGCGCCCGACCGGGCCGGGCGCCGGTTCATGCTGCTGCGCGACGGCGCGATGATCTCGGGCTACCTGAACGATCCGGAAACCGCCCGGGCCACACTGCGCGAGGGCGTGGACGATCTGCTCACCGACGGCCGGTCGAGTTCGTGATGTCCCTCGGTTTTGCCACAATCCAGTGCAGACACCCGTAGGGCGACCTGAGGAGAACCGTGGGCGAGCGGAGCGAGGAGGTCCTCGACCGCACCCGTCGTCTGCTCACCTTCCTGGCCGCCACCGCCCGTGAGCTGACCGTCCGGCCGGTCCGCGACGTCCTCAGACCCGATCTTTCCGGTGGGCCGGCCGCTCTGCTGCCCACCGACGTCCCCAAGCACCCGAAGGTCCGGCTGGGCACCCCGGCCGACTGGCTCGAGGTGCGCAAGGTACCCCTGCCGCCCGAGCCGCCCCGCGTCCCCGGTGACCTGGCCGCCTACGTCGCCACACACGTCCGTGAACCGGCTCTCTCCCCAGGGGCACCGCCCGAACTGGAACTGCCCTTCCGCACCTGGCTGCAGGAGACCTGGCGCCCCTGGGCCGAAAGCGCGGCCAACGGCCAGCAGGCTCGTGACCTGTATGAGCGTCTCTTCGCCCTGCATTTGGAGGCCGAGCGCAAGCAGAGCACGCACGAACTGGTCTGGGGCCACTCGGTGCTCTCGTGGGACGTCGCCCTGGAGCAGATCCGGCATCCCCTGGTGCTCACCGGGGTGCGGGTCGAGCTGGATGCGGCCACCGGCGCCCTCCGGGTGGTGCCGGACGGGCCGGCCGAGCTGGAACTGGCTGCGCTCGAGGGTCTGGACCTTCCGGTGCTGGGCGACCTGAACCGGCTCACCGATCTCGACGACCTCGACGTGTGGGACGACGCGGCCCGCCGGGCTCTGCACGACCGTCTGCTGGCTCCTCTGCACCTGGACGCCGCCGTCGTCGCCGGCCCCCACATCGCCACCCCCGGCCCGGTCCCGGTGATCACCGACACCTGGGTGCTGTTCCTGCGCCGTCGGCCCACCCGGCACGAGCGCTTCTACCTGCAGCTGGCCGAGCGCCTCAAGGAGGACTCGGTGCTGCCGCAGGCGATGGCCGCGGTGGTGGCCGACGAGGACGAGCTCCGGGTGGCCCAGGACGAGCTGGGCCAGCGGCCCGACGACGCCACCTGGAAGGCGATCGGTGAGCGCCTGCTGATGCCGCTGCCGGCCAATGCCGAGCAGGAGCGGATCGCCCGGCAACTGGCCCGCGAGCGCGGGGTCACGGTGCAGGGCCCGCCCGGCACCGGCAAGAGCCACACCATCGCCAACCTGGTGAGTCATCTGCTCGCGCACGGCAAACGGGTGCTCGTCACCGCGCAGAACGAGCAGGCGCTGACCGTGCTGCGCGACAAGATCCCCGAAGAGCTGCGCGACCTGTCGATCGCGGTGCTGGGTTCGTCGGCCGAGTCGATCGAGCAGCTGCGCGGTTCGGCCCAGGCGGTGCAGGACATCGCCGCCCAGATCGACGTGGAGGCCGAGACCCGGGCGGTGGCCGGGCTGGAGGCCGAGCTCGACCAGGTGCGCGCGCAGCTGGCCGAGGTGGAGCGGGCGGTGCTCGAGGCGCTGCGCACCGAGGACGCCGAGTGGGACCTGCCCAGCGGGCCCAACGGCCGGGAACGCACGCCGCACCGGGCCCCGCAGGTGGCCCGCTGGCTCAGCGAGAACGAGCCGGAACTGGGCCGGATCCCGGACGAGCTGCCGGTCGACGCGGTGCCGCCGCTGACTCCGGACGAACTGAACCGGCTGTTCGAGCTGAGCGAGCGGCTCGGCCCGGGCGACGCCCACGCCCTGCGGACCACCCGCCCGCGAGGTGATCTCCCCACTCCCACACAGCTGTTCGAGCTGGTCAGCCGACTCGACCAGCTGCGTCAGGACGTGGCCGTCCTGGAACGCTCCGGGGTGGACGTGGGGGCGCTCGACGAACTGACCGCCGGGCGGCTGACCGA
Organism: Kineosporia rhizophila; assembly: GCF_021277265.1. Taxonomy (GTDB): domain Bacteria; phylum Actinomycetota; class Actinomycetes; order Actinomycetales; family Kineosporiaceae; genus Kineosporia; species Kineosporia rhizophila. The sequence continues at coordinate 117,873 of NZ_JAJSOH010000009.1, read as the reverse complement.
ACTGCGGGCCGAGGTCGCCGAGGCGGCCGGGCATCTGGCCGGGCTGGAGTCGCCCGGGCTGGTGCGGATCCGTACCGAGGTGCGCGACTCCGAGGCCAGTGCCCGTTCCTGGGCGAACCAGGCCGAGCAACTGCGTCGCCGCAGCAGCGCCGCCGCCGATCTGCAGGCCGCCCTGTTCGGGCACGAGATCCAGCTCCCGCCCGGCGATCCGCACGAGCAGCGCCGCCTGCTCACCGAACTCGGGCAGAGATTCGCTGCGGGCAAGGGACTTCCGCGTTTCGGCGGGAGCGACCTGAAGCAGTTGCACGGGCAGGCCCGGATCGACGGACGGGCCCTGCGCACGGCCGAGGACACCGATCTGGCCGGCACCTGGCTGCAGTTGGAAGAAGAGCGCGCCGCCACCCGGCGCATGCTGGCCGGGCTCCCGATCGACGAGTCCCCAGCAGACGATTCCATCCACGGAACGACGGTTTTCGCCGAACAGCTCACCCAGGCCCTTTCGTGGGAAACCGAACGCCGACCCGCCCTCCTGGCCCGACTGCGTCCATTGGTACCGCAACTGGGCCCCGAACTCACCGCCGCCGACCTGACCACCCTGACCCGCCTTCTGGCCGCCGCCGGAGCCCGGACGCAGGAGCGGGCGGCCACCGCCGAACTCACCGCCCTGAGCGACGAACTGCGCCGAGGGGCCGACCGGCCCGCGGCATCGCCGCTGTTCAACGCCCTGCGCACGGCCCTCGACGAGCGCGACTGGGTGGCCTGGGGCGTGACCCTCGACGAGGTGGCCCGGCTGGCCGGACTGGAACCGGTGGCTGCCGAGCAGGCCGGACTCGCCGCCCGGCTGGCCACGGTGACCCCGGGCTGGGCGGCCGCGATCGTGAGCAGCAGCGCCGATCCGGAGGTGGTGGGAACGGCCGCGCGGGCGGCCCTGACCTGGCACTGGCGGATCACCGCGACCTGGCTGGACGCCCTGCTCCGAGCCGGTGACCTGGCTCATCGGCAGGCTCAGGTGATCACCCTGCAGCAGCGGGAGCAGGCGCTGGTGCGGCAGCGGGCCCGGCGCGGGGCGGCCCTGGGGCTGAAGCACAACCTGCGCGAGGTGAACCGCCGCGCACTGGCCGCCTGGCTGCGGGCGCTGGGCAAGCGCGGCAAGGGCACCGGCAAGTACGCCCCGCACTGGGAGAGCGAGGCCCGCCGGTTCATGCCCAGTGCGATGGGCGCGGTGCCGGTCTGGATCATGCCCGTGCACCGGGTGATCGAGAACTTCGACCCGCTCGTCACCCAGCCGTTCGACGTGGTGATCGTGGACGAGTCGAGCCAGTGCGACCTGCTCTCGGTCGGGGTGCTGGCGCTGGGTGCGAAGGCCGTGGTGGTCGGCGACGACCAGCAGACCAGCCCGGCCGCGGTGGGGGTGAACGTGGAGCGGATCATCCAGCTGCAGAACGCGCACCTGGCCGGGATCGGGGTGCGCAGCCTGCTCACCGCCGACCAGAGCCTGTACGCGCTGGCCGAGCTGATCTTCTCCAGCACGATCCTGCTGCGGGAGCACTTCCGCTGCGTGCCGGAGATCATCGAGTTCTCCAACCGCTACTACGACGGCGACATCCTGCCGCTGCGCGAACCGTCCAGCGCCGCGATCGGCGCTCCCCTGCAGCTGGTGCGGGTACCCGAGGGCGCCACCACCGGCTCGGCGGGCGGCGACAAGGTCAACCCGGCCGAGGCGGCGGCCCTGGTCGAGCAGGTCCTGGCCTGCCATCACGACAGCGCCTATGCCGGAATGACTTTCGGTGTGGTCACGCTGCAGGGCGCGGCCCAGGCTCCGCTGATCGAGAATCTGCTGCGCGAGCGGCTCGGTCCGGAGGCGTTCGCCGAGCGTCGTCTGCGGGTGGGCAGTCCGCCGGCCTTCCAGGGCGACGAGCGCAACGTGGTGTTCATCAGCGTGGTGGCCGACGACGCCACCTGGGCCGCCACCAAGAACGCGGACAAGCAGCGGATCAACGTGGCCGCCTCCCGGGCGCAGGACCAGGTGTGGGTGTTCCACACCGTGGAGCCGGGCCGCCTGCACGCCGACGACCAGCGCCGGGCGCTGCTGGAGTACGTGCGGGACGCGGGCCGTCGGGTGCCGCCGGCCGAAGGGCTGGAGGAACGCTGCGAGTCGGAGTTCGAGCTCGCGGTGCTGCGCGAACTACAGCAGGCCGGCTACCAGGTGCAGGTGCAGCACGCGGTCGGCCGCTACCGGATCGACCTGGTGGTGGTCGGGCGGTCCGGGCGGCGGCTGGCGATCGAGTGCGACGGCGAGCAGCACCCCGGCGACGAGGGCTGGGAGCACGGCCTGCGCCGCCAGCGGCAGCTGGAGCGGCTGGGCTGGACGTTCTGGCGAATCCGGGCCTCGGAGTTCTACCGCGAGCGGGCCGAGACGGTGGCCACCCTGTTCGAGCGGCTCGAGAAGCACGGCGTACGGCCCTATTCGGAGTCCGAGGGATCCGGGGAAGTGGTGCTGGAGTTGCCGGACCCCCTGCTCGACCATTCCTGACCGGCCCAGGGGTTGTAGTCGGCCAGAAGCTCCTCCTGGGGCGGCCTCTGGGCCTCGGGCACGTGCTGCAGGTTGATCCGGATGCGGTACCAGAGCGAGCTGCGCCCGCGCATGCCGTCGACCAGCACGTCGACCGGTTCCAGCTGGGCCGCCACCTCGGGGTACTTCGCCTTCCAGACCTCGAGCCACTCCAGCGCCTCGGGTTTCGTTCTGGTCCGGGCGATCTCGATCAGCGGCATGGTCGACTGCCGCCGGCCCACCCCCTTCGGCGGCTTCTCGGCCGGCCCGAGCTGCTTGGCCAGGGCGAGCAGGGCGTCCAGGGTGCCGCGCTCGTTCTCGATCCCGGCCCAGGGATCACCCTGCTCGGCGTACCGCGGCAGCACCGTGGCGATGGTCAGCTCCTCCATCCGGCAGTGCTCGACCTCGTCCCACCTGAGCGGTGTGGACACCCGGGCATCCGCGACCGCCCGCACCGACCAGGCCGAGGCGATCGTCCGGTCCTTGGCGTTCTGGTTGAAGTCGACGAACACCTGCGACCCGCGCTCCTCCTTCCACCACCGGGCGGTGGCCAGCTCGGGCACCCGGTTCTCCACCTCCCGGGCCACCGTCTCGGCGGCCAGGCGAAGATCCTTGTACGGACGGGTCGGCTCGACTCGTGCGTAGATGTGGAAGCCCCGCGAGCCGGAGGTCTTGGGCCAACTGGTCAGCCCGTGGTCGGCGAGCACCTGGCGGGCGACGAAGGCCACCTCCACCACCTGCCCCCACTCCACCCCGGGCATCGGGTCCAGGTCGATGCGCAGTTCGTCGGGCCGGTCGAGGTCCTCGGCCAGCACCGGGTGCGGGTTCAGGTCGATGCAGCCCAGGTTCACCACCCAGGCCAGCCCGGCGGCGTCGCGGATCACCGCCTCCTCGGCGGAGCGGCCCGAGGCGTATTTCAGCTCGGCGACCTCCACGAACGAAGGACGGTTGGAAGGCGCCCGTTTCTGGAAGAACGCCTCCTCGTCGATGCCCTTGACGAAGCGTTTGAGCACCATCGGGCGGCCGGAGACCCCGCGCAGCGCCCCCTCGGCCACGGCCAGGTAGTACTGCACCAGATCCAGCTTGGTCACGCCGGTGCCCCCACCGCCGGGACGTTCGGCCTCGGGAAACACCATCTTGTCGGGGTGCGTCACCGTCACCTCGTGCCCGGCGACCTCCAGGACCGTGCCCTTCTCCTTCGCCACCCGGTCAGGCTATGCCGCAGCGGCCGGATCGGCCCGGTTATTCGGCCGCGACCCCGTAGCTGCTACCGAGAGACCGAGAGGCTCACCGACGTCCTCTATCTGTGGTTTTGTCGGCATCCGAGTTCGGATTAGCCGAACCAGGCCGGATTAAGCCGAGTGGAGCACGGTGATGCCGCTTTCACTCCGGCGGCCCATGCATCTGACCGGCGAAAGCTCCTACCGTCCGGACATGCCCACTCTTCTGGATGTGCTGCCGCGCAACGTGGCGGCCGAGCGCGCTCGTCGCGGGTGGCTGCAGAAGGATCTGGCCAAGCAGCTCGGCTGGGGCGGCACCAAGGTGTCGGAACTGGAGACGGGCGCCCGCCGGGTGCAGGTCGACGAGCTCGGCCCGCTGTGCCGGGCCCTCGGGGTGCCGCTGTGGAAGCTGGCCGAGGGAACCGACCCCGAGGAGCTCGAGGCGCTCGGCCTCACGCCGCCGCACTGATCCCTGGTCGCGAGTTGTTGATCTCGGGGTGACGTCCTCCACGCCCGCTGTTATCGTCAGCCGGACGAAAGAGCGTCACTCGAAGGGACCCAGAGCCGTGTCCGGCAACGAGAGAACCGAGCGCTACGACCCGTCCAGCTATCCGCCGGTCGCGGTGACCGTGGACGTGGTGCTGCTGACGATCATCGAGGACAGCCTGGCCGCGCTCCTGGTGCGCCGGGGGGCCGAGCCGTTCAAGGGCACCTACGCGCTGCCCGGCGGTTTCGTGCAGCCCGACGAGACGCTGGCGACGGCGGCGGCCCGGGAGCTCAAGGAGGAAACCGGCGCCGAGGGCATGCACCTGGAGCAGCTCGGCACCTACGGCGATCCCGGTCGTGATCCGCGGATGCGGGTGGTGAGCGTGGCCTACCTGGCGCTGATCCCGAACCCGCCGGCGGTCGCCGGCGGCAGCGACGCCGCCTCGGCCGAGTGGTCGCCGGTGGCCACGTTCCTGGACAGCACGCTGCCGGACTCCCCCTCCCTGCTGGCCTTCGACCACAGCCGGATCCTGCGGGACGGGGTCGAGCGGGCCCGCGGCAAGCTCGAGTACACCGGCCTGGCCACGGCCTTCTGCCCGGAGGAGTTCACCGTGGGCGAGCTGCGCCGGGTCTACGAGATCGTCTGGGGGGTGGACCTGGACGCCCGGAACTTCCACCGCAAGGTCACCGGCACCCTCGGGTTCCTGGAGCCGACCGGCGAGATGACCACGCGCGGTGGCGGGCGGCCGGCCCAGCTGTTCCGGCAGGGGCCGACGCAGAGCCTGAACCCACCGATCCTCAGGCCGACGCCGACCGTGGTCTGAACTCCCTGCGAGACTGATTCGGTGCAGGTAAGGGTTCTGGGGTCGCTCTCACTCGAGGCCGACGGCGCGCCGGTCGACATCGGCGGGGCGCGGTTGCGATCCCTGCTGGTCAGGCTGGCCGCCGATGCCGGGTCGTGGGTTCCGGTGAGCCGGCTGGTGGGGTCGCTGTGGCTCGACACCCCGCCCGCCGACGAGGTCAACGCCCTGCAGTCGCTGGTCTCCCGGTTGCGCCGGGCGCTGCCCCGGCCCGACCTGATCGAGTCCGGCCCGGCCGGCTACCGCCTGGTCGTGGACCGGGACGACGTGGACGCCCTGGCCTTCGAGAGTCTGGTCGGCCAGGGCCGGCGGGCCACCACCCCGGCCGAGGCCGTCGAACTGCTGAGCCAGGCGCTGCGGCTGTGGCGGGGCAGCCCGCTGGCCGAGGTGACCGACGCGCCCTACGCCGAAGCCTGGGTGGAGCGGCTGGAACGGCTGCGGCTGACCGCGATCGACGAACGGGCCGACGCCCTGCTCACTCTGGGCCGCACCACCGAACCGATCGCCGACCTGGAAGAGGTGGCGGCCCAGCACCCGCTGCGTGAGCGCACCCACGAGCTGCTGATCCGGGCGCTGGCCGCCGATGGGCGTCAGGGCGAGGCTCTGGCGGTGTACGAGCGGCTGCGTCGGGCGCTGGCCGACGAGCTGGGGCTCGACCCACCGGCAGCGCTTCAGCAACTGCAGGCGCAGGTCCTGCGGGACGATGCTGCGCTGCGCGCCCCGTCCGTGGCCGAGGACCTGGGCCCTCGCCGCACCAATCTGCGGGTGCCGCTGACCTCGTTCGTGGGGCGGCAGGCCGAGGTGGAAGGCATCACCGAGCAGCTCGGACGCGCGCGGCTGGTCACCCTGGTCGGCACCGGCGGCGCCGGCAAGACCCGGCTGGCCGGTGAGGTGGCCGGGCGCCTGAACACCCGCGACGGCGTCTGGATGGTCGAGCTCGCCCCGGTGATGGACCCGGACGACGTGCCCTCCACGGTGCTGGACAGCATCGGCTCGATCGAGCGCTCCCAGGTGGAGACCTGGGTACAGCAGAAACCCCCGCTGCGCGACGCCCGGGCCCGCCTGGTCGAGGCCCTGGCCGGCCAGGACGCGGTGGTCGTGCTGGACAACTGCGAGCACCTGATCGAGTCCTGCGCCGAGCTGGCCGGTTTCCTGCTGGCGCGGTGCCCCGACCTGACGGTGCTGGCGACCAGTCGTGAGCCGCTGGGCATCGTCGGAGAGTCGATCTGGCCGGTGCGCCCGCTGTCCACCCAGGCGTCCGACTCGCTCGACTCCCCCGCCGTGCGGCTGTTCACCGATCGGGCTGCCCTCGTGCGGCCCGGCTTCACGCTTACCCCCGACAACAGCGCCACAGTCTCAGAGATCTGCCGCCGCCTCGACGGCCTGCCGCTGGCCATCGAGCTGGCCGCCGCCCGGATGCGGACGCTCGGCCCGGAGGCCCTGGCCGGGCGTCTGGACAATCGCTTCCGGGTGCTGACCGGCGGAAACCGTACGGCCATGCCGCGGCACCAGACGTTGCGTGCGGTGGTGGCCTGGAGCTGGGAACTGCTCACCGACGACGAGCGGGCCCTGGCCGAGCAGATCTCGGTGTTCCCGGGCGGGGTCACCGCCGACACCGCGGCGGCCGTGTGCTCGGGCGGCGAGCTGGACCAGGACGTGGTCGCCGACCTGCTGCTGTCCCTGGCGGACAAGTCGCTGCTGGTGGTGACCGGGGTGGATCAGGCCCAGCCGCGCTACCGCATGCTGGAGACGATCCGCGAGTTCGCCCTGGAGCAGCTCTCGGCCCGGGGCGAGATGGCGACGGTGCGCCGGGCCCACGCGAGCTACTTCCTGGCCCTGGCCGAGACCGCAGATCCGTACCTGCGCGGCCCCGACCAGCTCACCTGGCTCGACCGGCTGACCACCGAACGCGAGAACCTCCTGGCCACACTGCGTTTCGCGGTGGAGAACCAGGACGCCGACCTGGCCGTGCGACTGGCCGGGGCGCTGGGCTGGTACTGGACCATGACCAGCCGGCACGAGGAGGCCGGCAGCTGGGCCGACCAGGCGATCCGGGTTCCAGGTGAGAGTCCGCCCGGGCCGAGGCTCTTCGCGCTGATCATGAGCACGATCAGCTCCTCCCTGACCCAGGACTCCCTGCCTTCCGACGACGCCCTCGACGCGATCGAGGAGCTCGCGGCCCAGGTCGACCTGCCCTCCGCGCATCCCCTGCTGGCCGTCGTCGCACCGGCCGTGAAGGCCTTCCGCGAGGGCATGTCCGAAGGCCGTAAGGCCCTGCAGCAGAGCCTTGACCACCCGGATCCGTGGGCCCGGGCGATGCTCAGGCTGATGTCGTCGGTGCTGGCCGAGAACGAGGGCGACTTCGAGGTCACGGCGCAGCAGATACCCCAGGCGCTGGAGATGTTCCGGCAGCTGGGCGACCGCTGGGGCATCGCCACCGCCAGCAGTCAGCTCGGCGAGATCCGGCGCACCCAGGGCGAACTCGACGAGGCGATCACCCTGCTCAGCCAGGCCGCGCGGATGATGACCGAGCTGCGGGTGGCCGACGACGAGGGCTACGCGCGGATCCGGATCGCCCGGCTGCGCAAGGACCAGGGCGACCTGGCCGGGGCCCGGCGCGACCTCGAGGCCGCCCAGCACCTCGCGACCGAGGCCGGTTCGTGGATGACCCGGGCCTTCACCCTCTCCGGTCTGGCCTCGGTGGCCGCGGCCGAGGGCGACCTGGCCACCGCCCGGCGGCTGACCGAGCAGGGCCTGGAGCTGAGCCTGAACGCCCCGCGCGGGGTGCCGCAGCTGCGCGCGCTGATGCTCAGCGAACTCACGCTCTTCGAGATCCAGGCCGGCGACCTCAGCACCGCCCGCAACCGGCTGCCCCAGGTGATGGAGCAGGCCATCGGCAGCCGGGACATGCCCGTTGCCGCCCGGGTGACGCTGACCCTCGTCCACTATCTGGCAGCTACCGATCAGCGGCCCCTGGCCGCCGAAGTGCTCGGCGCCTCGGCCGTTCTGCGCGGTTACGAGGGTCTGCGCGATCCGGACGTCTCGGTTGCCCGCCGGGCCGCCATGCTCGGCCTGGACGAAGGAGTGTTCACCGCGGCCTACGAGAAGGGCCGCTCGCTGGAGCGGCCGGAGGCGCTGGAACTGGCCACCCGGATCGCGCAGCAGAGCGCCGCCGGGCCCTCGGACCCGGCGGCGTCGTCGTAGCTTCTCAGGTGCGGGAGCGGTAGGTCCGGACGGCCAGGGGCGCGAAGATCCCCATGATCACCACGGCCGCGACCAGGGTCTGCAGCACCGGGGTGGCGATCGCGCCGCCGGTGAGCAGGCCCCGGCAGGCCTCGGTGAGGTGGGTGACCGGGTTGATCTTCACCCAGGCCTGCAGCCAGCCCGGCATGGTGTCCACCGGCACGAACATGTTCGAGCCGAAGGTCAGCGGGAACATCACCAGGAAGCCGATGCCCTGCACGGTGCCGGAGTTGCGCACCGCGGTGCCCAGGAACACCGCCACCCAGGTCAGCGAGAAGGCGAAGAAGAGCACCAGCAGACAGGCGGCCAGGGCCTGGAGCAGGTTGGTCTCCACCCGGAAGCCGATCGCGTAGCCGAACGCGAAGAGCACCACGATGGTGGTGACGAAGCGGACCAGGTCGCCCAGCACCGCGCCGACCAACGGCGCCGAGCGCGGGATGGGCAGGCTGCGGAACCGGTCGAACACGCCCTTGCTCATGTCGGTGTTCAGGTTCACCCCGATCGCCAGGGTGGCGAACAGGATCGACTGCACCAGGATGGCCGGCAGCACGAACTGCAGGTAGGCCTGCTGCGAGCCGGAGATCGCGCCGCCGAACAGGTACACGAACAGCACGGTGAAGATGATCGGCTGGATGGTCACGTCGATCAGCTGTTCCGGGGTGCGCTTGATCTTGGTGATCGAGCGGCCCGCCAGGACCAGCGAATGCCGCACCAGGGCAAAGGGTTTGGCGGGGGTCTCGGAGGTCGGCGCGGTGGGTACGTCCGGCGCCTCGGTCATCAGGGTGCTGGTCATGCCGCACGCTCCTCTTCACGGTCGCGGTCACGGACGCCGGTCAGGCTGTAGAAGACCTCGTCCAGGCTGGGCAGGTGCAGCGAGAGTTCGGTGACCGCGATCTGCGCCTCGGCCAGGCGGGCGACCACCGCGGTCAGCGCGCCGTCCCCGTCGACCGGGGTGCTCAGGACCCCGCGGGCCGGTGAGTCGACCGCCTTGCCGGAGACCTGGCCCAGCAGGGTGCGCACGCTCTCCAGGTGGGCCGGGTCGGTGGGCCGCACCTGCAGGGTCTGCCCACCGACCACGTGCTTCAGTTCGGCCGGGGTGCCGTGGGCGATCACCCGGCCGTGGTCGATCACCGTGATGTCGTCGGCGAGCGCGTCCGCCTCTTCCAGGTACTGCGTGGTCAGCAGCACGGTGGTGCCGTCGGCGACCAGACCGCGCACCAGCCGCCACACGTCGTCGCGCTTGGCCGGGTCGAGGCCGGTGGTGGGTTCGTCGAGATAGATCACGCTGGGCCGCCCGACCAGGCTGGCGGCCAGGTCGAGCCGGCGGCGCATACCGCCGGAGTAGTTCTTGGCGGGCCGGTCGGCGGCCTCGGCCAGGTCGAACTGGCCCAGCAGGTGCCGGGCCCGGGCCCGGGCGTCGCGACGGCTGAGATCGAGCAGACGGCCGATCAGGACCAGGTTCTCGGTGCCGGTCAGGTCCTCGTCGACCGAGGCGTACTGGCCGGTGAGCCCGATCTGACGGCGGACCTGCGGGGCCTGGGAGACGACGTCCAGACCGGCCACGCGGGCCCGGCCCTCGTCGGGCCGCAGCAGCGTGGCCAGGATCCGGACCGCCGTGGTCTTGCCCGCGCCGTTCGGCCCGAGGACCCCGAGAACGGTGCCCTCGGTGGCCGCCAGGTCGACCCCGGCGAGGGCGGTGGTCGCGCCGAAGCGCTTGACCAGGCCCTCGGCCTCGAAGGCGAATGCCATGGGTGGCTCCCTCGGATGAGTTCAGGTGGTGCTCTGACTCGTCCAAGGTGGCCGGGCGCGCTGTCAGGCCGCGCACGCCCGGCTGTCAGCCGCTGTCAGCTCACACGTCGAAGTCGCCCCCGCCGAAGTCGCCGCCCCCGAAATCACCGCCGCCGAAGTCCCCGAAGTCACTGCCCCCGGCGTCCTCGAACTCCTGCTGGCCCGCGTCGGCCTGCTGGGTGAAGTCGTCCGCAGCGGCCTCGTAGCCCTCCTGAAACTCGCTCTCGTCGAAGCCGTCGAACATGGCGTCGGCGATGGCGGTGCCGACGAAGGCACCGGCCACCCCGGCCAGCAGACCACCGGCGACCATGCCGCCCATGCCCATGCCGCCGCCCATGCCCATCCCGCCCATGCCTCCGCCGTAGCTGGGGCGGCCGAAGCTGCGCTCCAGGGTGCCGGGGCGGCGCATCTCGGCGCGGGTGGCCATCCGGGCCAGCGACCGCGGGTCGTCGGAGGTGGCGCGCTCGTGCGGCGGTACCTCTTCGGACAGCCCGGCGAGGACCATCCGCCGCTGGTCGGGCGAGAGCTTGGCGAACGCCTCGGCGTGCGCCTCCTCGATCCGCTCGGGCGGCGCGGTCTTCAGCATGTAGCGGTAGCGGGCGATCGCGGCCTGGTCGGCCTTGGCGTCACTGCCCGGCTCGGCACCCGGGCGGGCCGGCTGCGGCGGAGGGTAGCCACCCTGCTGCGGCGCCGGCGAACCCCAGGACGGCGGCTGCTGTCCCGCGCCGTACTGCTGGTAGCCCTGCTGCTGGTAGCCCTGGTTCTGCTGGTGCTTGTCCCGTCCCAGCAGCCTGTCCAAGAAGCCCACGACGGGTCACACTCCTCCGAATAGGTGTCACGGCCTTACACCGAGACACTGCACTCCGAAGAACGAGTCCGCGACAGCAGCGGTTCCTATGGGGTGCCCGAGGGGGCCGGGGTGATCGGCCGGCTGCGCAGCAGGGTCGCGTCCCGGCTCTGACCGCCCGGCCCGACCTGCTCCACCGAGTCCACCCCACGCCCGAACACGGTGCCCACCGCCGCCTGCAGCCCGATGAAGGCGACCAGGAACGTCACCACCACGCCCCCGGCGATCAGCCCGTACTCGACCGCCGACGATCCGCGGTCGGAGAGTGGGCGAGCGGTCACGGGTCCGACCCTACGCGCCCGGTCAAACGCGTGGTCCGACATCGACGGCGCGCCCGGGCCGGGCACCTGGGTGCGTGCGCTCAGGAAGAACCGGGAAACTACTGCGACGGTCCGATCGCCGGGCCGCGGACGGAAGGGCAGTGGTGGGGAAGAAGCGGGTACGGCCCGGCCTGGTGACGGTTCTGCTGGTGGCTCTGCTGGCCGCCTGCACCGGAGGCCCGGACGGTGGCAAGCAGGCTTCTCCGACCCGCACGGCGCAGGACCCCGACAAGCCCAACCTGGTGCTGGTGCTGGTCGACGACATGTCCATGAACCTGATGCAGTACATGCCTTCGCTGACCACGATGCAGCAGGAGGGCACCACCTTCAGCAACTACTTCGTCACCGACTCGCTCTGCTGCCCCTCCCGCGCGTCCATCTTCACCGGCCGCTACCCGCACAACACCGGGATCTACCGCAACGTCGGCGACGACGGCGGGTACGTCACGTTCAAGGCGCTCGGCCTGGAGTCGGACACCATGGCGGTGGACCTGCAGAAGGCCGGTTACCGCACGGCGATGATGGGCAAGTACCTCAACCAGTACCAGCCCGGGTTCCCGGACAAGCCGCGCAAGGTCCCGGCCGGCTGGAGCGAGTGGGCGGTGGCCGGGTACGGCTACAACGGTTTCAACTACAGCCTGAACCAGAACGGTGCGGTGGTGAAGTACGGCAGCGCCCCGGAGGACTACATCACCGACGTCCTCTCCGGCCGGGCCCAGGACTTCGTCAAGCGCGCCGGCGAGCAGCACCAGCCGTTCATGCTCGAGGTCGCACCGTTCATGCCGCACGCCCCCTACATCCCGGCGCCGCGCCATGCCGATGCCCTGCCGGACGTGAAGGCCCCGCGCACCAAGGCCTACGGGGCCCGGCCGAAGAACGCGCCCTCCTGGCTCAAGCGCTACAAGCTGACCAAGGCCGACCAGAAGAACATGGACCGCGACCACCGGCTGCGGGCCCAGACCATGCTGAGCATCGACGAGATGATCACCGCGCTGCGCAAGCAGTTCGTCGAGCTGGGCATCGCCGACAACACCTACCTGGTGTTCAGTTCCGACAACGGTTACCACATGGGTGAGCACTCGCTGACCAACGGCAAGACCACCGCCTTCGACACCGACATCAACGTGCCCTTCGTGGTGGTCGGGCCGGACGTGCCCGCCGGGAAGTCGGTCGACGCGCTGGCCTCCAACATCGACATCCGTTCCACCTTCGGTGATCTGGCCGGGGCGGAGGTGCCGGACACGGTGGACGGCACCAGCCTGGCCCCGCTCTGGCGGGAGGGCGGCCAGGGCGAGGGCCGCGACTTCGTGCTGGTCGAGCACCACGGTCCGGTGACCGACAAGAAGGATCCGGACTACCCGCTGCCGGAAGGCGGTAATCCGCCGGACTACGAGGCGATCCGGGGCGCGGACTGGCTCTACGTTCTGTACGAGAGCGGCGAGCAGGAGTACTACGACATGTCCAAGGACCCGTTCCAGCTGAACAACATCGCCGCCAAGATGCCGGCCAAGCGGCTCAAGGAACTCCAGACCGCGGTGCGCCGGGCAGAGGCCTGTGCCGGCACCGCCGCCTGCACGAAGGCGCAGGGTGCGGGCGGGTGACCACGCTCGATCCGGTCAAGGCGCGGGGGGCTTTCTTCACGCCGGCACCGATCGCCCGCCACGTCACCCGCTGGGCCCTGCGCGGCCCGGGGGGCCGAGTGCTGGAGCCGGCTTCGGGGGAGGCCGCCTTTCTGCTCGCGGCCGCCGAGTCGGGTGGTTCCGAATGGCTTTTGGACGGCATTGAGCTCCACCCAGCGTCAGCGGCGGCTGCGCGTTCGGTCCTGGAGGCGACGGGGGTGCAGGCCAGCGTCACCACCGCCGACTTCTTCACGCTGCCCCCGACCGGCGACTACGACGCGGTGATCGGGAACCCGCCCTACGTGCGCTATCACGACTTCACCGGCGGCGACCGGGTGCGGGCCCAGGAGGCGGCCCGGCGGGCCGGAGTGAAGCTCAGCGGCATGGCCTCCAGCTGGGCAGCGTTCACCGTGCACGCGGCCGGATTCCTGCGGCCGGGCGGCAGACTCGGCCTGGTGCTGCCGGCCGAACTGCTCAGCGTGAACTATGCCGCGCCGGTGCGTCGCTACCTGCTGGAGAACTTCGCCCAGGTGCGGCTGGTGGCCTTCACCGAGCGCGTCTTCCCGGGCGTGGTGGCCGAGATCGTGTTGCTGCTGGCCGAGGGCTTCGGTCAGGGCGGGCCCGCCCCGCACCGGCTGCAGACGCTGCAGGTCCGTAATGCGGCGGCCCTTTCGGACGAGCTCGAGTTCGCCTCGTTCACGGTGCGGGCCCCCGAGCAGAAGTGGACGTCGGCGCTGATCCCGGCCGGAGGGCTGAGGGCATTTGAGAAGCTGCTGCCGAGTGCGGGCTTCGGCGTGCTGGGCGACTGGGGCAAGGTCTCGCTCGGCATCGTCACCGGCAACAACGGTTTCTTCGCCCTGAGCCCGGAGCAGGCCGCCGGGCTCGGCCTGGGCCCGGCCGACCTCCTGCCGCTCTCCCCGCCCGGCTCCTCGCACCTGCGCAACCTGGAGTTCTCCGCCGAAGACCTGGCCGAACTCGGCCGGGCCGGTGCCGCCACCTGGCTCTTCCGCCCGCCGGACCGGCGTACCCCGGCTGCCACTGCATATGTACGAGCGGGGGAAGAGCTGGGAGTGCACGAGGCCTACAAGTGCCGCATCCGTACTCCGTGGTGGCAGGTACGCCTGGTACCCCCGCCCGATCTGCTCCTGACCTACATGAACGCCGATGCTCCGCGGTTGGTCGAGAACACCGCCCGAGCGCATCACTTGAACTCCGTGCACGGCCTTCACCTCAGCCAAGGAGCGGCCTGGGCCGCCGGGCTCCTGCCGATGGCCGGCCTGTGCTCGGTGACCCTGCTGGGCTGCGAGACCATTGGCCGCTCCTACGGCGGAGGACTGCTCAAACTGGAGCCGAGCGAGGCCAAGCAACTGCCCCTGCCCTCCCCTGAGCTGCTGCGCGACGCAGCCCCGGCCCTGCTCGCCGTCCGCCCGGCGGTGGCCGCCGCCCTGGCCCAGGCCCGGCTCGCCGACGCGGTTGAACTGGTGGACGAGGCCCTGCTGGTCCGGACGCTGGGCCTGCCCGCCGAGACGGTGCACCACCTGCGGGCCGCCCACGCGCACCTGCAGGCCCGCCGGCAGGACCGGGCCAGCACCCGCTTCGCCCTCAATAGGTCTTCCGGCTGATGACGTCGGACCCGGCCGGCCTCAAACTGTCTCCGGCCCGGGTGCACCACCCGGACTGTCCCACCCCCGAAGCAACAGGGAGCTCGAAGCAATGGTCAGCGCCAGCACTCATTGGACCGGCGATCTGCAGAAGGGCAAGGGCCAGGTCGCCCTGGACTCCTCGGAACTGGGCACGTTCGAGGTCTCGCTGCCGACCCGGCTGCAGGCTCAGAAGGGGCACACCACCCCCGAGGAACTGCTCGCCGCGGCCTACTCGTCCTGCCTGGCGATGAACTTCTCCGGTGTCCTGGCCGCAGAGGGCCTGGAGGCCGAGCACATCGACGTCTCGGCCGACGCCCGGCTGGGCGCCGACCCGGCCGGCGGCAACCGCATCACCATCGCCCTGACCGTGCGGGTGAAGCTGGCCGGCGTGGACGCCGACCGGTTCGCCGCCCTGGCCACCAAGGCCAAGGACACCTGCCCGGTGGGCAAGGCCCTGGCGAGCGCCGAGATCAGCCTGGACGCCGCCCTGGTCTGAGCATCTGTAGAGGTCCCGGGCCGGGCGGCCCGGGACCTCTACAGACTGACCAGACCGTGCTGGTGGGCGAACACCACGATCTGCACCCGGTCGCGCAGCGCGAGCTTGCGCAGGATCGAGCCCACGTGGGTCTTCACCGTGGACTCGCTGGCGAACACCCGGGCGGCGATCTCGGTGTTCGACAGGCCCCGGGCCACCGCCTCGAACACCTCACGTTCCTTCTCGGTGAGCGAGACGTAGGCCGGCGGCACCGGGACCGCCTCCTGGAACTGGTTGTCCAGCAACGTGGACAGGTCGCTGGGGGCCAGCACGGCGTTGCCGGTGTGCACCGTGCGGATGGCGTCGCGCAGCATCAGCGGGGTGGTGTCCTTGAGCAGGAAACCGCTGGCGCCGTAACGGATCGCCCGGGCCGCGCGGTCGTCCAGGTTGAACGTGGTGAGCACGATTACCCGCACCGGCCGGGACCGTCGGCTCATCCGGTCGGGCTGGAAGATCTGCCGGGTGGCCTCCACCCCGTCCATCTCCGGCATCCGGATGTCCATCAGGACCACGTCCGGTTCCAGCTCGTCGACCAGCCGGACGGCCTCCAGGCCGTCGCCGGCCGAGCCGACCACGCTCATCCCGGGCTGGGCGTTGATGATCACCTGCACGCCGGCCCGGAACAGCTCCTGGTCGTCGACCAGCAGCACACGGATGTCGGTCTCGCTCATCTTCCGCTCACGGGCACCCACGCGGTCACGGTGAAGACCTGTCCTTCCGGCTCGGAACGCTTACGGACGTCGAGCTTGCCACCCACCGCCTCCAGCCGGCGACGCATCCCCTCGAGGCCCTGCCCGCGCCGCGGCCCCGAGCCGTCCGGGTCGATCGGGATCTCGGCGGTGTCACCCAGCGGCCCGCCGGACCAGTTGCGCACCTCGATCCGTAGATCCTGCCCCCAGGCGCCCTCCGGCCAGTGGCGTTCGACCTGGACCGGGCGGTCCCGGCGGCCGTGCCGGATCGCGTTGGTCAGCATCTCCTGCACCACCCGGTGGGCCACCACCTCCAGCTCCGGCGGCAGCGGGCGGGACTGCCCGATCTCGGTGGCCTGCACCTCGTGCCCGCTGGAGCGCACGCCCTGGATCAGTTCCTCGTAGGAGCCCGGCGAGGCGGCCGCCGCGGCCTGCTGGGCGCCGGCCAGGACCTGGCGGATGTCCTGCAGGGACGAACGGGCCGAGGTGGCGATGGTGGCCATGGTCTGCTTCAGCACCACCGGGTCGTCGTCGAGGAACTGGGCCGACTCGGCCTGGGCGAGGATCACCGCCAGCGAGTGCCCCACCACGTCGTGCACGTCGGAGGCCAGCCGGGCCTGTTCCTCCCGCAGCGCGGCGATCTCCCGGGCCTGCTCGGTCTCGCGCTGGGCGCGGGCGGTGTCGGCCTCGGCCACCTCCAGCGAGGCCTCGGAGGCGTGGGCCCGCACCCCGAACCGCACCGCCAGCCCGATCAGCCAGGGCACCAGCAGCAGCGTGAGGATGAACGCGGCCGACATCACCGGCCAGGACAGCCCGAGCGCCTCCGCGGCCAGCTCCACCGGCACCCCACCGGCGAACACCGACATCGAGTCGCGGCCCATGGCGGTCATGAAGACCAGGCCACCGAGGACCCCGGCCGGCACCGACGCCAGGCTCGCCCACAGCGTCACCGTGCTGCCCCAGCGGGCGGTGGCGAAGGCGATGTACGCGATCGCGAACTGCACCAGCATGATGTCCAGCTGGCTGGACAGCTGGACCAGGCCGACGACCCAGACCACTCCCAGCGCCACCAGGGGGTGGTGCCGGGCCAGGGCCACCGCCACCGCCATGCCCAGGACCAGCACCCCGACCTGCGGTCGGCCACTGATGTAGTAACTGACGAAGACCGTCTCGGCGAAGCCGGCGAAGAACACCACGAGCCCGGCCAGCAGGTCCGGCCACCAGGCGCGCAGCAGCCGCAGCAGGTCGTCCTGGGAGATGTTGCTCTGGTTCACCGGGTCCGCCTCCTCGATGCGGTGGAGCTCATGACAGAGCGTCCCGCACCAGCAGGTCGACCAGGGCCGGGTAGCCGGTGCCGCCGGCCGCGAACATCTTCGGCACCTGCGACTGCTCGGTGAAGCCGGGCACGGTGTTGACCTCGTTGAGCACCGGCCCGTCGGCGGTCAGGAAGAAGTCGATCCGGGCCACCCCGGCACAGCCGAGCGCGTCGTACATCGCCACCGCGGCCGTCTCCAGCGCCTTGCGCTCGGCCCCGGTCAGGTCGGCCGGCACCCGCAGGTCGGCACTGCCGTCGTACTTGCTCTCCAGATCGAAGATCCCGGTCCCGACGACGATCTCGAGCGCGGGAGCGATCAGCCGGGAGCCGTCCGGGCGGCCGAGCACGGCCACGTCCACCTCCCGCCCGGCGATCAGGTCCTCCACCAGCACCCGGTCGTCGAGACCGAAGGCCACCTCGAGCGCCTTCGCCAGCCCCGCCTCGTCCTCGATCAGGGCCACCCCGTGACTCGACCCGGCCGACACCGGCTTGACCACCACCGGATGGCTGAAAACGTATGAAGCGGCCGTGTTCCGGGTAAGCAGCAGGCCCGGGGCAACCGCGATCCCGACCGCCTGGGCCACCAGCTTGGTGACCCATTTGTCCATGGCGACCGCACCCGTCCGTACGCCTGAACCGACGTAGGGCACCTGGGCCAGCTCGCAGAGTGCGGCCAGCGTCCCGTCCTCGCCGTGCGCCCCGTGCAGCATCGGCAGCACCACGTCGCAGGTCCCGATCACCCGCACCGCACCGGCCAGGCCGATCGGACGCCACTCCTCGTCACGCCACACCCCGGTCCGGTCGACACTCAGCCGGACCACCTCGTAACCCTCACTGCTCAGGGCTTTCTCGACCGCAGCGGCGGAGGCCAGCGAGACCTCGTGCTCACAGTTCTGCCCGCCGCCGATCACGGCCACCCGGATCCTGTCGTTCATCTCTGCCTCCCCGGGCCGGCGGACCGCACCCTACGAACCGGCCGGGTACCCAGACCGGTCACTACTTCGTGCTCGATAGTTCCTGCCCACGAGGCCCATTCGGCCACCGTCGGCTCGCCCTGCTCGCCCGGTCCGAAGACGGTGACCAGATCTCCCGGCCGCGCCGAACTGCCTGGGCCGAGGTCGATCACCGCCATGTCCATCGAGATCCGGCCGACCAGCGCCCGCCGCCTTCCCCCGACCAGCACCTGCGCCTGACCGGAGGCTGCGCGGGGCAGCCCGTCCGCATAGCCCAGGGCGATCAGCCCCAGCACGGTCGCTTCCGGCGCTACCCAGCCGTGGCCGTAACCCACCCCGGTGCCCGCACCGACCTGCCGCACACTCACCAGCGGAGCGGTCAGGGTCAGCGCCGGGCGCAGCCGGTTCAGCGGGTCGATACCGAACAGTCCGGCCCCGATCCGGCTCATCGTGTGATGGCTCAGCGGGTCGTTCAGAGTGCCGGCGGTAGCGGCCAGGTGGAGGTGCTGGGGTTGCAGCCCGGCCGCCCGGGCCACCTGCACACCCCAGTCGAAGCGCTCGCGCTGCACCGCGTTCACCGGGTCGGCCGGCACATCGGCGCTGCTCAGATGGCCCATCACTCCCACCACCCGAAGGTGCTGGGCCTGAGCTGCGGCGGCACACGGCGCGGGCCAGACCGCCGGTTCGGCGCCGTCGCGGGCCAGGCCGCAGTCCAGGTGCAGGTGCACCGCGGTGCCCGCAGGCAGCGCAGTCAGGTGCTGCAGGCTGGGCACGGCCACCTCGACCTCGGCCGCCACCGCCTGGCGCCAGTCCGTGGCGACCGGGTTGAGCCAGCTGAGAACGGGGGCTCGGATGCCGGCCGCGCGCAACGCCAGGGCCTCGGCCAGGCTCGTCACGCCCAGCCGGGTGGCTCCGTTGACCAGGGCGGTACGGGCGACCTGGGTGGCACCGTGGCCGAAGCCGTCGGCCTTCACCACCGCCATCAGTTCACCGTCGATCAGCCGGCGGAAGTGCCGGGTGTTGGCGGCCACGGCGGTCAGGTCCACGCTCAGCTCGGGCTTGCCCGTTTCCGCCCCGCCGAGGGGGAGGGAACGGGCATGATCAACAAGAGTCATGCCGCACTCGTCTCCCGCACCGGTCCGTAGACGGCGTACCGGGCGCTGACTCCCAGGGCCCAGTAACGGTCGCCGAACGACCAGTGCCACCACTCGGTGGGGTAGTTGACCAGGCCCACCGAGTGGAGCGCGGCGGCCAGGAGGCGGCGGTTGTAACGGGCCGCGGCGTCGATCAGGGGAGAGTCGAAGTAGCAGGCCCCGTTCGAGGTCTCGGGGGTCGCGTCGATCTCGGTGCCCAGATCGAGCTCTTGCCCGTCGCTGTCCACGATGGTCAGGTCCACTGCAGCGCCGGCGACGTGCGGAGCCACATCGATCGGTGACACGAACCGGGCCACCAGGCTCTTCAGCGCCTCAGGGGGAGCATCCGGATGAGCGGCCCGCACCTCGGCGCTGTAGCGGTCGATGATGGCCTGCTGCTGTCCGACCGGACGGTGCCCCTCCACCACCCGAAGCCGCAGCCCCCGGGGCAGCATGGTCTGCGCCGAGGCCAGCCGACTGGCCAGACTCGCGCGCACCGGGGCCTGAGCCGGTCCATAGGCGGGAGACAGGCGCACCATGGGTTCGCCGGACTCACGCACCGGGACGGCGGACACCCGGGGGTCGGAGAGAAGAACTGTCACGATGAACAACATCGGCGTTCGGACGGATTGATCGCGTCCCCCTCAGGTACTAGAGGGCTGCCCATTGGGACAGCAAGTGAGACCTAGGTATGACGCGCTGACCCACCCTCGCGCGAAAGAGTCGAGGAATGATCCCGATGACTCTCGGCGAGATCGCCCTTACCTGTGGCGGTGAGGTCCAGGGCAACCTGGGCCGGCGCACCGTCCAAGTGACCGGCGGCGCCTATCTGGACAGCCGTAACCCGGTTCCCGGTGGTCTTTTCGTGGCTCTGCAGGGAGCCGAGTCGGATGGGCACGACTACGCCGCCGGCGCGCACGCCGTGCTCGGATCCCGCCCCACCGACGCACCGACGGTGGTGGTCCCCGATCCGGTGGTGGCACTCGCGCTGCTCGCCCGCCGGGTGGTGCAGCGGG
This sequence comes from Kineosporia rhizophila, assembly GCF_021277265.1. Taxonomy (GTDB): domain Bacteria; phylum Actinomycetota; class Actinomycetes; order Actinomycetales; family Kineosporiaceae; genus Kineosporia; species Kineosporia rhizophila. Next base: position 97,655 of record NZ_JAJSOH010000009.1, on the reverse strand, counting down.
TGCGGCCGCGGGTTTTCGCTCTGACCGGTTCGCACGGAAAGACCGGGACGAAGGACTTCCTGGCCGCCGCCCTGCCGGGTGCGGTGGCCACCGCGGGCAATCGGAACAACGAGCTCGGAGTGCCCCTGACCTGCCTGGGCGTGAGTGCGACCACGGATCAGCTGGTGCTGGAGATGGGCGCCCGCGCGGTGGGGCACCTGTCCTGGCTGACCACGATCGCCCCGCCCGACGTGGCGAGTGTGCTGAACGTGGGCAGCGCGCACGTGGGCCGCTTCGGCTCGACGAAGCTGATCGCGCAGGCCAAGGGGGAGCTGATCGAGTCGCTCGGAGCAGACGGGGTGGCCGTGCTGAACGGGGACGACCCCCGGGTGATGAGCATGGCTCCCCGGACCGTGGCGCCGGTGACCACCTTCGGGCGACGGGGCGAGGTGACCTGGAGGCGCACAACAATGGACGATCTGGGCCGGCCGGCCTTCGAACTCGGGTACCAGGGGCGGTGGGCTCCGGTGCGGCTGCTGCGCAGCGGCGAGCACCAGGTCCGGAACGCGGCCGCAGCCGCGGCGATGGCGCTGGCCGTGGGCGAGGCGCTGGAGGACGTCGCGGAGCGGCTCAGCCAGGTCGGCCCCACCGCGCACCGCCTGCAGCCCCGCACCCGCGCCGACGGCCTGCTGGTGCTCGACGACACGTACAACTCCAACCCGGATGCGGTGATGGCCGCGCTGTCCTGTCTGGAGCGGATCGGCCGGGGCCGGTCCGGGCGCACCGTCGCGGTGCTCGGTGAGATGCACGAGCTCGGCTCCCACGCGGCCGAATCCCACCGTCAGATCGGTGCTTTGGCCCGGATCTTCGACATCGACCGGGTGGTGGCGATCGGCCCGGGCGCCGGACCCACCGCCCGCGAGGCCGGCGGGGAGCACCTGCCCGACCCGGAAGCGGCTCTGCAGTGGCTGCGCTCGAACCTCGAGCCGGAGGACGTGGTGCTGGTCAAGGGGGCCCGGGCCGGCGCGCTCGACGAGCTGGTCGAGTCGCTGCTGGAGTTCGTGCCGTCGAGGCCCCGACCGGTCGGCGCAGCGCGGTGACGCTGTGAGCTGAGTTTGCCTGGTGTGAGGTGGGTAACGTTGATGGTGCCGCCTCACACCGGCGTTCGTCGTGACCGGACAAAACTCAGAAGGCCCCCGGTTTCCCGGGGGCCTTCTGATGTGCGGTGCGCGAGGGGGGAGTTGAACCCCCATGCCCTTTCGGGCACACGGACCTGAACCGTGCGCGTCTGCCTATTCCGCCACTCGCGCTTGCTGCATGCAGAACGTTAGCACGGTTCGGAGGGCGCTCAGGACGGCCCACGAGCCGGCCGCCCCCGCCGTCGTGGGGGAGCCGGGCATCTGGGGATAATCGTGGTGATCTCCGGTACCCGTCGCATCCGCGAGTTGGACCGGCTCGCGGATACGCTGGAGGTGACCGGTTCCATGACGCGGATCGTCGCGCACCCCTCACCCGTTGGGCGTAGGGGAACGACGCGGCGGCCGCCGAGATACGGACTGGTCGTGCACTGCGCAGTGACTGCGGCAGGATCTACCCCGACCGCCAGTCACTCACCGGACCGGGAGGAGGTAGCCGTGGGAATGTTCGACCGCATGGAGAAGGGCATCGAACGCGCCGTGAACGGCGCCTTCGCCAAGGCCTTCAGAAGTGAGGTGCAGCCGGTCGAGATCGCCAGCGCTCTGCGCCGCGAGATCGACGACCGCGCCACCGTGGTCGCCCGTGGCCGCACGCTCGCGCCGAACACCTTCGTGGTGGAACTCGGCCAGGGCGACTACTCACGCCTCGGCGAATGGCAGGACACGCTCGGCGACGAGCTCCGCGACGTGGTCGCCGAGCACGCCGGCACCCAGGAGTACTCCTTCGTCGGGCCGATCTCGGTCCGCTTCGAGGAGGCGCAAGACCTCGACACCGGCCTGTTCCGGGTTCGCAGCACCACCACCCGTGGCACCCGTCCCCAGCAGGCTCACCCGCAGCAGCAGGCGCTCTCCCGCGCGCCCCAGCCGCAGGGCTACGAGCAGCCGGGGTACGAGGGCTACGGTCACCAGCCCCCGGTCCACCAGCAGCCGGATCATCCGTCTCTGGTCGTGGACGGCCGGGTGTACCCCATCACCGCGGCGGTCACCGTGATCGGCCGCGGTACCGAGGCCGACGTGATCGTCGACGACATCGGTGTGTCCCGGAGGCACGCCGAGGTCCGGGTCGAGGGCGACCGCCTGGTCGCCGCCGACCTGGGGTCGACCAACGGCACCTTCGTCGACGGCGAGCGGATCAGTACCGCCGAGGTCGTCGACGGGAGCCAGATCAAGATCGGCCGTAGCACCCTCGTCGTCCGCTTCGGATCATGGTGATGAAACCGCGATGAGCGAGCTCACGCTGACCCTGCTGCGGCTGGGTTTCCTCGCACTGCTCTGGCTGCTGGTGCTGTCGGTCGTGGCGGTCCTGCGCCGCGACCTGTTCAACAGTGCCCGGGCCGGGCGCCGCCCGGCGATGGCCGGAGCCCCGGCCCCGATGCCGGGGGGCGGTGGTGGCAGGCCCCAGACCCAGCAACCCGAACCGCCACTTCCGACACAACTTGTCGTGACTGCGGGATCACTGAAAGGCACCGTGATTCCCCTGGGCCAGGCTCCGATCCTGATCGGACGGGCCCCGGAGAGCACGCTCGTGCTCGACGACGACTACGCCTCCGGCCGGCATGCCAGGCTGTCGTTGCGGCACGGTGTCTGGATGGTCGAAGATCTCGGGTCAACCAACGGGACCTTCTTGGGACGCAACCGCGTTCAGGACCCGGTACCGATCGCCCCCGGAGCACAGGTCCGGATCGGGCGTACCGTCCTAGAGCTGCGGAGGTAAGACATGGCGATCGCGTTGCGGTATGCGGCGCGCTCCGATGTCGGCCTGGTCCGGTCCAACAACCAGGACTCCGGCTACGCCGGCCCCGATCTGCTGATCATCGCAGACGGCATGGGCGGACACGCGGGCGGTGACATCGCGTCCTCCCTGGCCATCGGGGAGATGGCCCCGCTGAACGACATGGAGCACGGGTCCGACGCGGCGCAGGGCGAGCTGCTGGAGTCGTTGCGGCACGTCCAGCGTGAGCTGGAGCAGCGGGTGGCCGAGGAGCCGGCCCTGTCGGGCATGGGCACCACGGTCACGGCGCTGCTGCGGGTCGGCAACGGCCGGCTGGCGCTGGCCCACATCGGCGACTCGCGGGCCTACGTGCTGCACAACGGGCGGCTGGAGCAGATCACCCGCGACCACACGTTCGTCCAGCGGCTGGTCGACGACGGCCGGATCACGCTGGCCGAGGCCGAGCAGCACCCCCAGCGTTCGGTGCTGATGCGGGTGCTGAGCGACGTGATGGACGACGTCGACCCCGACCTGTCCATGATCGACGCACGGATCGGCGACCGGTACCTGCTGTGCTCGGACGGCCTGTCCGGCGTGGTCAGCTTCGAGACGATCGAAGAGACGCTGGCCTTCGGCAAGGACCCGGCCAGCACCTGCGACCAGCTGGTCCAGCTGGCCCTGCGCAGCGGCGCCCCGGACAACGTCACGTGCATCGTCGCCGACGTGGTCGACTCGGTCAGCTCCCCCGTCAGCATCGAGCCGGTGGTCGTGGGAGCCGCCTCTCTTCATCCCCAGCCGCGGATCGGGTTCGGCGGGTCCGCGGCTGAACGAGCGGCCGAGCTGACATCCACTGCCCCGATCCCGGTGGTGCGCGACTACGACCAGCGTGACCACCCGGCCGAGCAGCTGTACGGCGACGGGTACTCCGACCGTTACGAGGACCAGTACCAGCAGCAGCCGTACCAGGACGACTACAGCGACGGTTACCGCGACCAGTACGACGACCGCTACCAGGACTCCTCCCGCCAGGAAGAGCCGCCGCCCGGCCGTCGCCGGGCCGGTGGCCGTGGCGAGAGCGAGGGTGGCGGCAAGCGCCGCCGCGGTCTGCGCCTGGGTCTGGGCCTGTTCCTGGTGCTGGTTCTGGCGGCCGGGGCCTTCGGCGCCTACCGGTGGACGCAGGGGCAGTACTTCGTCGGGTCCGAGGCCGGAGCGGTGGCGATCTTCAAGGGCCTGCCGCAGTCGGTCGGCCCGATCAACCTGAAGAGCATCGACACCCGGGTGCCCGAGGTACAGGTCACCAACCTGTCCGAAGACACCCAGCGCCGCCTCGAAGACGGCATCGCGGCCGACGACAAGGCGGACGCCCAGAGCAAGGTCGGCCAGCTTCGCACCGAGGCCGACTGCCGAGTGGCGGCCGCGAACCCCACGCCCACGGTCACGCCCACCGTCGAGCCGACCGGCTCGCCCAGCGCCACCACGGGCAAGAACAACGGCGCTGCAGCGACCACGGGTCCGGGCACCACCACCAGTGAGCCCGCCCCGACCACGACGTCAACGGCGCCGGGTGGTGGAACCGCGTCCGACTGCGCGGAGGCGAACTGATGGCGGCCGCGAGATCCACCTCGCCCCGCACCGGCCGGAACATCGAGGCCCTGCTGATCGTCGTGGCCATCGGCCTGGCGATCGGGGCCTACGCGATGGTGGGCCTGGCGATCAACGACGCGTTGCCGCCGGGCATGCTCGGCTACGGCGCCGGTCTGGGTGCCCTGGCCCTGGTCCTGCACCTGGCCGTGCGCCGGTTCGCGCCCTACGCCGACCCGACCCTGTTGCCGCTGGCGATGCTGCTCAACGGCCTCGGCCTGGTCATGATCCATCGCATCGACCTGGGCCGGGGTCTGGACTTCGCCAACTCGCAGGCGTTCCGGCAGCTGCTGTGGACGTCGCTGGCGGTGGTCGCAGCCACCGTGGTCATCGTCTGGCTGCGCGATCACCGCATGCTCAGCCGCTACACCTACGTGGCTATGGCCGCCGGTCTGGTGCTGCTGCTGCTGCCGCTGACCCCGTTCCTGGGTAAGAACCTGAACGGCGCTCGCATCTGGATCGGGCTCGGCCCGTTCTCGTTCCAGCCCGCCGAGATCGCCAAGATCTCGCTCACCATCTTCTTCGCCGGCTACCTGGTCACCGCACGAGACTCACTCTCGCTGGCCGGGCGCAAGGTGCTCGGGGTGCAGCTGCCGCGCGCCAAGGACCTGGGCCCGTTGCTCACCGCCTGGGGTGTCACCCTCGCGGTGCTGGTGTTCGAGCGTGACCTCGGTACCTCGCTGCTGTTCTTCGGCATGTTCGTCGGCCTGCTCTACGTGGCCACCGAACGGGCCAGCTGGGCCCTGCTCGGTGTGCTGCTGTTCGTCGGCGGCGCGCTCGTGGCCTGGAGGCTGTTCTCGCACGTGCAGCGCCGGGTCGACTACTGGCTCGACCCGTTCAGCCCGGACCTGATCGACTACAGCGTGCAGATCGTCCAGGGCCTGTTCGGCATGGCCAGCGGCGGCCTCATCGGCACCGGCCTGGGCGAGGGCCGGCCCTACGGCAACACCATGTACTTCGCCGAGAGCGACATGATCTTCGCTTCGCTGGGCGAGGAGCTGGGTCTGGCCGGTCTGTTCGCGATCCTGGTGGCGTACGCGCTGATCGTGGAGCGCGGCCTGCGCACCGCCATCGCCGCCCGCGACGGCTTCGGCAAGCTGCTGGCCACCGGTCTTGCCTTCACGCTGGCCCTGCAGGTGTTCATCGTGGTCGGCGGCGTCACCCGGGTCATCCCGCTGACCGGTCTGACCCTGCCGTTCATGGCCGCCGGTGGTTCCTCGCTGCTGGCCAACTGGACGATCGTGGCGATCCTGCTGCGTATTTCCGACTCCGGCCGCCGCCCCCCGGTGGCTGCCGACGGCCCGCTGTTCGACCTGCCGTTCGACGAGCTGCCCGAAGAGCTGAAGAACGACCCGGAGTTCCAGGAGGACAGGCGCAGGCTGGCCGGCCCGGAAAGTGATCAGGAAACGGTGGTGGTCCGGTGAACAGCCCGATCCGCAGGCTGGCAGCCGTCATTACCCTGCTTTTCGCCTCGCTCTTCGTCAGCGTCACCTACATCCAGGTGGTCTCCGCCAAGGAACTGGACGAGCACCCCCGTAACACCCGCTCTCTGATCAAGGAACGCAGCCGCGAACGAGGCCAGATCCTGGCCGGCACCAAGGTGCTGGCCACCTCGACGCCGAGCGACGACGTGTACCAGTTCCTGCGGGAGTACTCGGCCCCCCAGATGTATGCGCCGATCACCGGCTACTACTCCCTGGTCAACACCCCGTACGGGCTGGAGAGCGCGGAGAACGAGTACCTGTCCGGCTCCTCGGACGAACTGTTCCTGCGCAGCCTGACCAACCTGCTCACCGGTGAGCAGCCGAAGGGCGCCTCGGTCGAGACCACGATCAACACCAAGGCGCAGAAGGCGGCCTGGGACGCGCTGGGCAACCAGCGCGGGGCGGCGATCGCCCTGAACCCGAAGACCGGCGACATCCTGGCCATGGTCAGCAAGCCCTCGTACAACCCGAACGACCTGGCCACGCACGACACCAAGGCCGCCCTCGACGCGTACAAGAAGCTGAACGCCGACGAGCTGGAACCGCTGATCAACCGCAACATCGGCCAGCTCTACCCGCCGGGCTCGACGTTCAAGATCGTCACCTCGGCGGCGGCCATGTCGAACGGTGACTACTCGGCCAACTCGGAGAACGGGATCATCGGCCCGGTCACCCTCGATCTGCCGGAGACCACGGCCACGATCAGCAACAGCGGCAACCACGGTTGTGCGGACGGCACCCCCACGCTTCTCGAGGCCTTCGAGATCTCGTGCAACACTACGTTCGCCAAGCTGGCCATGGATCTTGGCCAGGACGTGATGCAGGAACAGGCCACCAAGTTCGGCTTCGGCCAGACACTGACCATCCCGCAGAAGGTGGCCGACAGCGTCTTCGCCGACACCGAACTGAACGCGCCGCAGCTGGCCCAGTCCGGCATCGGCCAGTTCGAGGTCCGCACCACCCCGCTCCAGGTGGCCATGATCGCGGCCGGCGTCGCCAACGACGGTGTCGTGATGCGGCCCAACCTGGTCAAGCGGGTGCTCAGTGCCGACGGCAAGACGGTCTCCGAGCGCAGCCCGGAAGAACTTTCCGAGGCGGTCACCCCCGACGTGGCCGAACAGCTGACCGAGATGATGGTGGCGACCGTGAGCGAAGGAACCGGTACCGCCGCACAGATGAGCGGTATCGAGGTGGCAGGCAAGACGGGCACCGCGCAGAATGCGGAAGGCGCCGCACCGCATGCCTGGTTCACCTCTTTCGCGCCTGCGGATGACCCGGAGGTGGCGGTCGCTGTGGTGGTCGAGAACGGTGGAAACGCAGGCAGCGAGGCTTACGGCGGTACGGTCGCGGCACCGATCGCCAAGGCCATGATGGAGGCGGTGATCGAATGATCACCAATGTTGGTCAACGACTTGGTGAGCGTTACGTCCTGCGCGAGCGCCTGGCCGTGGGTGGCATGGGTGAGGTCTGGGCCGCGGTCGACGAGGTGCTCAACCGGCCCGTCGCGGTCAAGGTCCTGCGCACCGACCTGGCGCCGGACGCGAACTTCCAGGCCCGGTTCCGCGCCGAGGCGCGCACCGCGGCCGCTCTGAGCCACGGCGGTATCGCCGCGGTCTACGACTACGGCGAGGCCCTGGGCTCGGCGTACCTGGTGATGGAGCTCGTGCCGGGTGATCCGCTGTCGGCGATGATCGCCGACGAGGGGGCGCTGGGCTCGGACCGGACGCTGTCGATCGTGGGTCAGGCTGCACGCGCACTGCACGCTGCCCACCGGCACGGCGTCATCCACCGGGACATCAAGCCGGCGAACCTGATGGTCACGCCCGAGCTGCGGGTCAAGGTCACCGACTTCGGGATCGCCCGGCCCCGCGACCACGAGCCGCTGACCGCCACCGGCCAGGTGATGGGCACCGCCCACTACCTCGCACCGGAGCTGGCCCGGGGGGAGACGGCCTCGCCGCTGTCCGACGTGTACGCGCTGGGTGTGGTGGCCTACGAGTGCCTCACCGGGTGGCGGCCGTTCGAGGGCGACAACCAGGTCGCCGTCGCCACGGCCCACCTGCAGGACGAGCCGCCGCCGCTGCCGGAGACCATCCCGGCGCAGATCCGCAGCATCGTGATGTCGGCGATGGCCAAGAACCCGGCCAAGCGCCCGCAGGGCGCCGACGCGCTGGCCTCGCTGATGGAAGATGCCCGGCTGCGCGGTCTGGGCGGCCCGCGGACGTCCGCTCCGGACTCCGACGAGATGGCCGCCCCGGTCAGCCCGCAGCGGGGCAACGCCGAGCCGGCGTGGCCGCAGGCCGATCCGGCCGCGCGTCGTGGTCCGGCGCCCGACCGCAACCCCGGCCCGGGCCGTCCGACGGCCTGGGAGTCCCGGGGCCGGGGCCCGCGTGAGCAGGAGCAGTACGACCAGCGCGATCCGCGAGGTCAGCGCGACCCCCGCGACATGCGTGACCCCCGTGGTCAGGCGCCCCTGGCCGACACCGGCTACGCCCCCGGCCCGGATCACAGCTACCGCCGCGATCCGCGTCAGCAGCAGCCCAGCGGATACCGCCCGCAGAACAACGGCGGCTACGACCAGCAGCAGTACCTGGACTCCGGGTACGACCAGCGCGATCAGAGGGATCAGCGGTCGGCCTACGCCGGCGGCCCCTCGGGCGGGCGTGGCCGTCAGGACGACGACCCGTTCTCGTCGCTGGGTGCCGGGGGCGACTACCCCTCGCGCAGCGCCAACCGGGGTCCCAGCCGGAACCGGGCCACCCACGGGCGGTCCTCGCAGTCCGGCGGTTTCCCCGGCGAGGCCTCCTCGGGCGGCCGGCGGAAGCTGTCGATCCCATTGATCGCGCTGATCGCTCTCGTGGTGCTGGTGGCGATCGTCTACGGCGTGAGCAAGGCGAGCGCGGCGACTCTGTCGGAGGCGGCCGGGTTGCGATCAGGTCACGTCACCTCCTCCGTGTCCGTCGAGCGCAACACGGACATGGTCACGAGCGTCGGGATCAGAGGATGATGGACGCGGCTTGGACGACGCGAGGATGGAACCGGTGAACGACAACGTGCGGGTGCTCGGCAACCGCTACGAGATCGGCGGCCTGCTCGGCCGGGGTGGCATGGCCGAGGTCCACGAGGGCCGCGACCTGCGCCTGGGCCGCACCGTCGCGGTCAAGCTGCTGCGCACCGACCTGGCCCGCGATGCCACCTTTCAGGCCCGGTTCCGGCGCGAGGCCCAGTCCGCCGCCGCGCTGAACCACCCCTCGATCGTCGCCGTGTACGACACCGGCGAGGAGTCGATGGTCGAGGCCAGCGGCGGGGTGGTGAACCTGCCGTACATCGTCATGGAGTACGTGGAGGGCCGCACCCTGCGTGAGGTCCTCGGCGAGGGCCACCACCTCGACGTCGACGCGGCGCTGGAGATCACCACCGGCGTGCTCGCCGCGCTGGAGTACAGCCACCGCATCGGCATCGTGCACCGCGACATCAAGCCGGCCAACGTGATGCTCACGCCGGTCGGCGACGTGAAGGTGATGGACTTCGGTATCGCCCGGGCGATGGCCGACTCCTCCTCCACGATGACGCAGACGCAGGCCGTCATCGGCACCGCCCAGTACCTGTCCCCTGAGCAGGCGCGCGGTGAGCAGGTCGACACCCGCAGCGACCTGTACTCGGCCGGCTGCCTGCTCTACGAACTGCTCACCGGCCGTCCGCCGTTCATGGGCGACTCGCCGGTGTCGGTGGCCTACCAGCACGTGCGTGAGCAGCCGATCCCGCCCAGCCACGTGGTCGGCGGGATTCCCGAGGCGGTCGACCGGATCGTGCTGCACTCCCTGGCCAAGGGCCGGGACGAGCGCTACCAGACCGCTCAGGACTTCCGCGCCGACGTCGAGGCGGCCCGCGGCGGTCGGCAGATCTACGCGCCGATGCCGGCGATGACCGGTTCCAACGCCACCACGCAGTTCATGCCGGCGGCCGACGGCACGCGGGCGATGCCGCCGGTGCCGAACGCGGCTGCGCAGGGCGCTGCGATGTACGGCGACCAGGCCACCACGGTCGGCGGCAACCCCTACGACCCGTATGGTCAGCAGCCGGAAGAGTACGGCCGCCGCTCGCGCGAGGTCGAGCCGAACAACCGCAAGCCGCTGGCGATCGCGGCGGCGGTGCTGGCGGTGATCGTCGTGTTCGCGGTGATCCTGAGTCAGACCGTCTTTAAGGGCAACGACGGCGACGGCGGGAGCGGTGGGGGCGGCGATACTTCGACCCAGGTCACCATCCCGGACAACCTCCTGGACACGGCTGTGAAGGTAGCCCGGCAGAACCTGGTCGAAGCCGGGATCCCGAAAGAGAACATCAAGACCAAGACCGAAATTACCGACGACAGCTCCAAGGTCGGCAAGGTCACGAAGGTCGACCCGGATGAGGGCGAGAGGATCACCACTGCCGACACAGTCACCCTGACCGTCGGCAAGGACGCGAACAGCGCCCTCGTTCCCACGCTGAACGGTCTGACTCTGAACGAGGCCAAGGCCGCCCTGGATGAAGAGGGTCTCGAGGTCGGGGAGACCAAGGAAGCCACCCGCAGCAGTTCCACCACTGCGGGCATCGTGGTCGGCAGCGATCCGGGTGACGGCGTCAAGGTCAAGCCCGGCTCCTCGGTGTCGCTGACCATCACCTCGGAGAACGTCGAGGTGCCCCAGCTCGAGGGCCTGAACTACGGAGCGGCCAAGAAGGCGCTCGAGGCAGTTGGCCTGAAGGCTCAGCGCAACAACGTCGAGACTGCGGACTACCCGGCCAACCAGGTGTTCGAGGCGGAGAAGGGTGTCGGTGAGTCGGTGCCCCGGGGCTCGACCGTTGGTCTGAACGTAGCCAAGGCCCCGGCCGTCGAAGAGACCACGGAGCCCACGGAAGAGCCGACTCAGAGCGAAGAGCCTGAACCGTCGGTCACCACCACGACCCCCGCTCCGTCGGTCACGTCCAGCGACGACAGCGGCGGGGACGAGGGCGAAGAAGACGACGAGAACGCCGACGGGATCATCGACATCCCCTGATCCACGTCGGCAAAGCAGGTGGGGCCCGGGCTACTCAGCCCGGGCCCCACCTGCTTTGGAACAAAGGACGATCAGCGGCGCACCAGCGGTGCCATCCCGGCCGAGCGCTCCACCGCCCCCTCGTCGCCGCAGACCGCCAGCCAGTTCGCGAGAATCCGGTGCCCACCCTGGGTGAGCACCGACTCGGGGTGGAACTGCACCCCGAAGAGCGGCAGCTCGCGGTGCTGCAGGGCCATCACTACCCCGCCCTCAGTACGGCCCGTGACCTCCAGCTCCGCCGGCACGGTGTCGGCGACGACGGCCAGCGAGTGGTAGCGGGTGGCTGTGAACGGCGTGGGCAGGCCGTGCAGGACGCCGGTGTCGTTGTGCAGCACGTCGCTGGTCTTGCCGTGCATCAGCTCACTGGCGTGGGTGACGGTAGCGCCGAAGGCCTCCCCGAGCGCCTGGTGCCCCAGGCAGACGCCGAGCATCGGCTGCTGGCGCTCGGCGCAGTGCAGCACCATCTCCGGGCAGATGCCCGCATCCTTAGGTGCCCCGGGACCTGGTGACAGGAGAATCCCGTCGTACCCATCGGCGTCCTCAAGTTCCACCTCGTCGTTGCGCCGCACCACGCACTCGGCGCCGAGCTGGGTCAGGTAGCCGGCGATCGTGTAGACGAAGCTGTCGTAGTTGTCGACGACGAGCACTCTGACGGACTTCACTCAGGACTCCTGCGGGCTCTCGGTGGTCTTCTTGGACTTGGACGGGGAGGTCGGCGAAGCACCCGGCGTCCCCGCGACCCGGGCGTGGCTGAGGCTCAGCGGCCCCTGGTAGGCGGGGAAGTCCAGAGCCTGTGAGCTCTCCACGTCCCAGCCCAGCCGCAGCGACGCCACGTACTGCAGGTAGATGTTGATCTGGGGGGATGCGTCGACCGCCGAGCGCATGCCGTCCACGTCGCCGATGGCCCGGATGACGTAGGGAGGGGAGTAGACCCGCCCCTGCAGGATCAGCGTGTTGCCCACGCACCGCACCGCACTGGTCGAGATCACCCGCTGGTCCATCAGCATCATCGCCTCGGCCCCGCCCGCCCACAACGCGTTGACCACGGCCTGCACGTCCTGCTGGTGCACCACCAGGTCGTCCGGCCGGGCCTGGTCGGGCACCGAGGAGTCGCGGGGCGCGTCGTCCAGGGTGATGGTCAGCCCGGGCCCGCTCACCGGCAGCAGACCGGCCACCGCCTCCACGTCGGCCGAGCCCTCTTCCAGCCCCCGGATCGTGGCATCGGTCTGGGCCGCGGCCTCGGTGTCGGTCCGGACCTGCTCGCGCAGCTCCGCGACGCGGGTCGACTGCTCCTGCACGCGATGGTTCTCGGCGACCAGCAGGTCGGCCAGGCTGGCCCGCTCCGACCGCAGCTGGGTGCCGTGCGAGGTGTAGGCGCTGGTGCTGAACAGCAGACCGGCCACCACCAGCACGGCCCCAACGCCGAGGGCCCCGGCCCGGGTGCGGCGGGGCGGCCCGACCACCGGCCGGGCGGTGCCTCCGAGCGGAAGACGGGGGTTGGCCGGCACCGGGCGAACTGGGCCGTGACTGTGTACCTCAGCTGAATCGTCCGATGCGGGGGCCACGGCACTACGCTAGAGGAAGTCGCCGCACGCCCATGGCCCCCCGTGGCGCGTGCAGTCGCCCTTGAGAGCAGCACCTGTCCCCGGAGGAGTATTCCCATGCCCGAGTCGAAGCAGCGGAACAAGGGTGGGTACGAAGCCCCCCGCGGCAAGGCTGCTGCCCCCAAGCCCAACGGCCGGTTCTTCGCGCCGATCATGGTCACGTTCCTGCTGCTGGGCCTGGCCTACATCGTGGCCTACTACCTCACCCAGGGCGACTACCCGGTGCCCAGCCTGGGCGACTGGAACCTGGTCGTGGGCATCGGCATCGCCCTGGTCGGGTTCGGCATGCTCACCCGCTGGCGCTGATCTTCCCCCTGTGGAATTACACCTGTGAAAGTTCTCCCCAGACTTATCCACAGGTGTGGAAAAGCGCAGGCCGGCCCGTCGGCAGGGCTGAAAAACCCTGCATGACGGGCCGAATCGTCACCCAACCCGCGAGACGGACGAAATCCCGAAATGCCGGTGAAACCGACAGTGCCCGCAGTGGTTTTCGACATCGGTGGGGTGCTCACCACGTCCGAGGGCGGCGTGCCCGAACTGTCCGACCTGATCGGGGTCGAGCGTGAGCGGTTCGCCGGCCCGTACTGGGCGCACCGGGCCGACTACGACCGCGGCACCTCGCCCCGGGAGTACTGGGCCAAGGTGGCGGCCGACCTCGGCCTGGAGTGGTCGGACGAGGACATCGCCCGCTTCGACCTCTTCGACGCCCGGCGCTGGTTGCACCTGGCCCCCAGCCGGCTGGAGCTGATCACCGGCCTGCAGGACGCCGGGGTGAGCACGGCCCTGCTGTCGAACGCGCCGGCCTCGATGGCCCGGGTGGTGAAGGACAGCGACTGGTCGGCCGGGTTCGACCAGCGGGTGTTCTCCTGCGACCTCGGCCTGGTCAAGCCGGACCCGCGGATCTACCGGGCGGTGGAGGAGCGGCTGGGGCGCCCCGGCCCGGAACTGGTCTTCTTCGACGACCGGCCGCCGAACGTGACCGCGGCCCGGGAGCGGGGCTGGCAGGCCCACCGGTGGACGACACCGGAGGCCTGCCGCGAAGTGCTGGTCGAACTGGGACTGCTACCCGCCTAGCGGGACCAGCAGCCCTTCCGGAACGGTACTGATCTTGACCGCGTAGGCGGCGGCCAGCACCAGGACCAGACCGGCCAGACCCACCGCCTGCACCGCGGTGCGGTTGGCCCGGGGGGCGTAGGCCAGAGCCGCAGCGGCCACGACCCCGGTCACCAGCCCACCCAGGTGGGCCTGCCAGGCGATGTTGGGCACTACGAAGCCGAACGCGAAGTTGATCGCGATCAGCACCAGGACCTGCGTGGCGTCGCGGTTCAGCCGGCGCTGCACCACGAAGAACGCGCCGAAGAGGCCGAACACCGCGCCGGAGGCACCCACGGTGGGGGTGAGCCAGCCCGAGCCGTTCTCGAGGTCGGCGCTGGCCAGCACCAGGTAGCCGATCGAGCCGCCGAGTGCACTGATCAGGTACAGCGCCACGAAACGGACCCGGCCGAACAACTGCTCCAGGTACGGCCCGGTGACCCACAGGGCGTACATGTTGAACAGGATGTGCAGCGGGCTGGACTGCGAGTGCAGGAACGCCGCGGTGAGCAGCCGCCAGGGCTCGGACAGCGCGTACGGCGGGTAGAACGAGAAGTCGACCGTGACCTGCGAGTTCACCTGCTGCAGGAGCCAGGCGACGGCGCACAGGCCGATGATCGTCAGGGTGACGACGGGCCGGCCGCCCTGTGTCACTGCTGCCCCGAACGGGGTGCGGGCCGTGCGTACGCCCTTGTTCTGCTCACGCACGCAGTCCACGCACTGCACCCCTACGGCCGCGGCGCGCTGGCACTCCGGGCAGACCGGCCGCTCGCAGCGCTGGCACCGGACGTAGGAGACGCGGTCCGGGTGGCGCGGACAGACCGGTTCGGCCGCCGCGCCACCCGTGGAGGGCTGAGAGCTCACCCGCGCTCGATGGTGACCCGCTCGATCACCACGTCCTTCTCCGGACGGTCCCGACGGTCGGTCGGGGTCTTGGCGATGCTGTCCACCACGTCCCGGCTGGACTGGTCGGCGACCTGGCCGAAGATCGTGTGCTTGCCCTGCAGGTGGGTCGGGGTGCTCACGGTGATGAAGAACTGCGAGCCGTTGGTGCCCCGGCCGCCCCGGACCCCGGCGTTGGCCATGGCCAGCAGGTAGGGCTGGGTGAACGACAGTTCCGGGTGGATCTCGTCGTCGAAGTTGTAACCCGGGCCACCGGTACCGGTGCCGGTCGGGTCACCACCCTGGATCATGAAGCCCTCGATGACCCGGTGGAAGATGATGCCGTCGTAGAAGTGCTTGCCGTTGTTGGCGCCCTCCTGGGTGCCCTCGGCCAGCTCGACGAAGTTACGCACCGTCTTGGGCGCGTGGTTCGGGAACAACTGGATCCGGATGAGACCGTGGTTGGTCAGCATGTCGGCGTACAGGTTCGAGGGAAGCTGCTCGGTCAACGGGGTGTACCCCTTCTCAGTGGCGGTTGCGTGCCCGGGAAGTCTGTCACGGACGGTGCCTCGCGACCTTTGCGGTCCGTACGCACAACGCACCGGCGCCCGGGGATGATCCCGGGGATGGCATCCCGACTTGGCCGTCGCGCCTAAAGATCACATAGTGGATCGGACGACAGAGCTCGGGTGGCAGATTGCTCAGATCGCGGAACGATGGACGCCAACGCGGCACCACCCAGAGCTTCGGCGAGTGACCGCACGAGAAGGAGGACGATGCCGTGAAGGCGCGAAGCAAGAGGGCCAAGGCACAGAAGGAGACCCGGGCTCAGCTGCGGTCCGCGCTCGACACCGCGGCGGTCAACGCCCGCACCGGTGGCACCCTGGTCGTCGAGCGGGTCACCCCGGTCGCTCACGCGACCAAGGACAAGGTGACCGTCGTGACGAAGGACAAGGTGGTCCCGGCCGTGCGTAACGCCGCCGACCACGCCGGTCCGGCCCTGGAGAAGGGCTACGCGCAGGCTCGGGAGAAGGCCGCCCCGGTGGTCGCCCAGGGCCGCGACAAGGTCGTCGACGACCTGCTGCCCAAGCTGGCCGAGGCGATCGCCGCGGCCTCCGCCGCGGCCATCGCGGCCCGGGACAACGCCGTCGACCACGCGCAGGAGCGCGCCGCCGTGGCGGTGCAGAACCTGCCGGCCAACAAGAAGGCCCAGAAGAAGGCGCGTCGCCAGCAGCGTCGTCGTCGCTTCCTGATCTTCACCGTGATCACTGCGGCGGCCGGTGCGGCTGCCGTGGTCTGGAAGCAGCGCAGCGCCGCCCAGGACCCGTGGACGCCCGACCCGGGGGTCACCACGATCAACGGCGCCGCCAACGGCACCCCGCTCGCCACGCCCGGCACCCCCGTGGTCCCGGTCGAGGAGGACGAGGCCGACGTGATCGGCCGGGACGCCAAGACGGACCGCTGATCCGAGCAGCTGGACGACCCGGTCACCCCTCGTGGGTGGCCGGGCCTTCCGTCTGCTGCCGCAGTTGGGCGAGCACCGCGCGTTCCTTGGCGAAATGCCGCTCGGCGCGGTCGTTCTCCCCCTGAGCACGGGCCAGTCGGCCCAGATACCCGGCGACCGGCCCCAGAGCCAGCATTCCGCTCCCCGCCCCGGCCACCTCGTCCTCTGCTGGAAGTAGTTGCGCGTAAGTCTTTCTCATGGCCGACTGGTCACCGGACCGGATCGCGGCCAGGGCGTGCAGCACCGTGCGGGCCTCGAAGAGCAGATCACGAGGGGACGCCGGTGGCGGGCTCACGCCGGTGAGCGCGTCGAACCAGGGTCGATAGGGGCCGAAGTCCAGATCAGCCAAGTGCTTTCCGGTACCGCCGTGCATCACGTCGAGGCCGAGCAGGGCCAACGGCAGGATGCCGTTCTCGACCCCGGGCATCCCCGTGCCCGGCAACTTGGCCGCGGCCTGGGCGTACGCGGCTTGCGCGACCTCGGCCGGACCGGTGAGGGCGGCGCGCAACGCTCGGTACCAGGCCGTGAACACCCCGATCAGCGGAATGCCGTGGGCTTCGGCAAGCTCGTCCGCAGCCCGGGCGTGTCGGTCGGCGGCCGACAGGTCGGCCAGCGCGGCGTAGGACTGGACCAGGATCAGGTGACCCAGCACGGCCACCGTCGGTAGCTCCTGTTCGGCGGGCTGACCTGCGGCGATCTCGACAATCTGATGGCCGATGAGAGCGCGCTCGCGGGCCAGGCCGGCGCGGCCGAAGGTCTGCAGGAATCGGCCGTTCAGGGCCAGGGCGAGCAGGTGCGGATCGTTCAGCCCCCGGGCCAGCTGCTCCGCCTCCCGAGCCGCTTCCATTCCGCGCGGACCGCTGTCCGCCCGCCGCTCCAGGGCGATCGTGATCAGTAGGCGGGCGCGTTCGGAAGGGTGTTCCTCCCCCAGCGCCTCGATCCCGACCAACGCCCGCTCCGCCGACTCGACCAGAAACGTCGACAGTTCCTCGTCGTCGTTCGCGGTCCAGATCGCGGGCACCTCGAAAGCGCCGACCACCTGGGCGAAGAGCAGCGGATCGGCGAGATCGCCAGCAGCCCGCACGGCCTCCGCCCGGTACTGCCGCGCCTGGGTCAGCTCGCCGGTGACCGCGAGCGCCCGCACCAGGCCCATCAGCGCCTCCAGCCGCTGCCGCCGCCCGATCGCCCCGACCGGGTTCGGATCCTGCGTTCGGATCGCTGCGTGCCAGAGGCCGTCACCGGAAACCTGATTTTGAGAGGGTTTTTCGAGATGGGGAGCCTGGTCGAGGATGTCTCTCTCGAGCTGCCGCAGCGGCTCACCGGGATCGATCCCCAGTTGCTCGGCCAGAACCTCACGGGCCCGCCGCAGCGCGGCCAGTGCATCCCCCTGTCGGCCGCTGCGGTACAGCCCGAGAGCCAGCAGCCGCCACCCGTCTTCCCGCAACGGCTGCCGGTCGACCTGCGCCTCCAGGTCGAGAACGACCGCCGCCGAACGCCCCAGCGCCAGCCCAGCCTCGGCCCGACGCTCTACGGCCAGCGACCGGAGCTCGTCCAGCCTTTGCACCTCCCCGCGAGCCCACGACTGATCAGCGAACTCTGCGTACGCAGGCCCTCGCCATCGTCCTAAAGCACGTTCTAGCTGGTCATGGGCCGCAAGCGGCTGCCCTACGGAGAGCAGCCGCTCCCCCTCGCGGACTCCGTCCGCGAACCGCCAGGCATCCACCTCTTCCGGGCGCAGCGCATAACCCGGCGCCTGCGTGACCAGCAGCCGAGAAGCGGTCCGGGCCGGCCGCCGGGGCTCCAAAGCCTTCCGCAACGCCCCGACGAACGTCTGCAGCGAGCCGAGCGCCCCCTCGGGCGGCTCGTCCCAAAGGTCATCGATAAGCCACTGCACCGGCACCACGCGCGGTGCGGCAATCAGAAGCCTGGCCAGGACAGCACGATGCCGGGGGCCGCCCAGTTTGACTGGCTGTACGTCGCTTTCGACCTCCAGGGGGCCAAGCACGGCAAAGTTCAGCATCGGGCCTCACTTTAAGCTGTTCGGCGTGCTGACGAGCCACCGCCAGCCCCCCACCCGCCCTGGGAAACACGACACGCCCGAAGCAAGGTTGAGAACCCAAACTGCACCCGGCACTGATTGAACACTGATTGGCCCACCCCACCGTAGAGCCCATGAACAACTTCACCCAGCAGCGCATCGAAGGCACGAACGGCGTCCACCTCAACGTGGCCGTAGGCGGCTCCGGCCCGGCGATCGTCCTGCTCCACGGCTTCCCGCAGACCCACGTCTGCTGGCGCGAGGTGGCCTCCGAACTCGCCCGGACCAACACCGTCATCTGCCCTGACCTGCGCGGATACGGTGACAGCGACAAGCCCGAAGACACCGGCGAGACCTACTCCAAGCGCACGATGGCGGCCGACGTGGTGGCGGTGGCCAAGAACCTCGGCTTCGAGAAGTTCGCCCTGGCCGGCCACGACCGCGGTGCCCTGGTGGCGATCCGGGCCGGCCTCGACCATCCGGGGGTGATCACTCACCTGGCCTCGCTCGACGTGTTCACCACCCTGGACATGTGGGACGTGATGGCCGGCCGGTCGGCGGCCGTGGGCTGGCACCTCTACCTGATGGCGCAGCCCCCGGGCCTGCCCGAAGCCATGATCAACGCCGTGCCGGACGAGTTCTTCGGCCACTTCCTCGACATCTGGGCCCGGACCCCGCTGCCGGCGGACGTGCGCGAGGTGTACCTGAAGAAGTCCCGCGACGCCGTCACCTCGATCGTCGCCGACTACCGGGCCTCGATCGGCATCGACGTGGAGCACGACGAGGCCGACCGCCGCGAAGGCACCCGGCTGCAGATGCCGGTCGCGGTGCTGCAGCAGGACTGGGGGCCGCAGATGACCGGCCAGGCCGTCGCCCGCTGGCAGGCCTGGGTGCAGCAGCCGGAGAACCTGGTGCACCGCACGGTGAACTGCGGGCACTTCATGGCCGAGGAGGACCCGACGCTGATCGTTCAGGCGCTGCGCGAGCTACTGGCCCGGTAGGTCGCTGTCGCCGCCGAGGTTGCCGATCATCCGCCGCAGCGTGTTGATCGTGGTCACGTAGTCCTCGGTGGAGATCCCCGAGCGGGTGTCCTGCTGCGCGCCGGACATCCGCTCGCGGGCCTTGGCCAGTTCCTGCTCGCCGAGCGCGGTCAGGCGGAACCCGTCGGACTCCTCCAGCCAGTCGCGCTCGATCAGGTCGTCGAACACGTCCTCGAGTTCGATACCCAGGTCGTCGAAGGGCTGGAGCCTCATGGCCAGCTCCGTCCGGGTCCATTTCCCCGGATCACCGGCCACGTGGTTCAGCGTCCACCAGTGCGGCTGGGTGAGCTGCTGAACTGCCAGCTCGGCCCGCAGCCGGCCCACCGTGGCCTGGTAGGCCACCCGGCTCCAGTAGCCGATCGGCTGGGCCGACACCTGCTCGTCGGGGTATTCGGCGATCGCCACGGCGCTACCTCCTGCTCAGGGACGGATGGCCACGGTAGGAAGTGAACCGCGCTTCAGGTCAAGCGCTGACCGGCGCCGGAGCCTCGGTCTCGGGCGTGAGCACCACCGGGTCGGGGTGGATGGTGGCCAGCAGAACCCGCAGCACACCGACCCAGACCAGCGCCGCGCCGACCATGTGGGCCGCCACGACCACCCAGGGCAGGCCGTCCAGGCTCTGGTAGACGCCGATCGTCATCTGCCCGACCAGCAGGCCGAGAAGGATCAGGCCGCGCCGGCGGGTCTTCAGGTCGGCGGCCTGGTGCGCGGCCCAGGTGACCGCACCGGCGAGGACCAGCACGAGCGTGCCGAGCAGGCCGTGGACCCAGGCCAGACCGGCCCAGTCCAGGTCGATCCGGTGCACCTCGCTGGAGTCGCCCGGGTGCGGGCCGGCGCCGGTGGTCAGGGTGCCCGCGACCACCAGGAGCGCAGCGACCGCGACCAGGACCCAGGCCAGTCGGGTGCGCCGCGGGCGCGTCGGGTCGACCGGAACCTGATTGAGGACGACCGGACCCTCGGTGGCCTGGCTGCGCAAGAGGGCCTTGGCCCGGGCATAACGAGTACCCGGGCCCTCGGGCAGGGAGTGCCGGCTCCAGTCCGCGAAGGCCGGGCTGTGCGCGTAGTCGTAGCTCAGCGTCGTGGTGGTCAGCAGCAGCGTGGCCGCGCAGAAGTGGATCGCCACCATGTACGGGTTCAGCCCGGTCCAGACCGTGATCCCGCCCAGCACCGCGTTCAGCACGATGATGAAGAACTGCGACCAGGTGGTGCGCACCAGCCAGCGGTTGGGCACCTTCTGCAGCCGGGCGGTGATGATCGCCAGCCCCACCGCGACCGAGATCACGAAGGTCAGCATCCGGTTGGTGAACTCGATGGTGCCGTGGATGCCCATCTCGGCGGGCACGATCAGCGAGTCGTCGGTGCACTTGGGCCAGGTCGGGCAGCCCAGACCGGAACCCGTCAGCCGGACGATCCCGCCGGTCAGGATGATGCCGATGCTGCACAGCAGAGCGAACGTGGTGGCCCACCGCACCGCTCGGGGGGTCAAGCTGACGTAGGGCTCCAGCAGGCCGAACGGCGTACGCATGCCTCGAGTCTGTCATGCGCTCACCGATGATCGGTGGCCGGGCGGGCTTTCTGGTGTCCGTTGCGTCGAATTGAGGACGATTGGGCGCCGGTTTGCGGGACGAAGGTCAGGTTTCCCGGCGGCGCAGGTCGGGAAAGATCGGTCCCAGGTCGGAATCCGGGGCAGTCTTCATGTCGTGCCGGGGCCGCGCCTGCCTCGGAATGAGGCCGGTGCGGGGGGTGAGCATGGGCACTTCCCCGGATTCCGGCTCGGCCTTTCGCGGAACCGGCACGGAGGCGTTCGCCCGGGCCAGTTTCACCCGGTCCAGCGAGATCGCCCCGTCGTAGGCCGAAGAGGAGATCGTCGAGTCCTGGCCGATGCGGTAGGTGATCTTCTCCGGGCTCTTGCTGCTGGCCGCGTGCGCCTCGCCCCCGCTGAGATTCAGCACGATGACCCCCAGCACGATCAGCACCACCCCGGAGACCCGCGGCAAGGTGAGCGACTCACCGAACAGCATGATCCCGGCGATGGTGATCGCGGCCGTGCCGATCGCCGACCAGATCGCGTAAACCAGGCCCACGTCGAAGGTTTTCAACGCGAAACCCAGGAGTGTGAAACACCCGACGTAGCCCACCACCACGATCACGCTGGGCCAGAAACGGGTGAATCCGTCAGCCGTCTTGAGACTGAGCGTCGCAATGACCTCCAGTGCGATAGCCCCTGCCAAGGCCAGCCAAGCCACGAAATCCCCCTGATCCGGACGCTGATCAACTTCTGTCGAAGCCTAACCCGAAACTGACTGCGGAGTAGGTGTAGACGGGGCAGAGGGCGCGAATTTCCACCAAGCCGAGGCTCATTTCGGGGGTGCCCCCTGCAAATCGGTCATTCGATGACCCGATTCGAATTCCACTCTTCCGGCACAGGGTTCACACGGATTCACAGACGTCCCACAAGAATTTCCCACAGCTCACATTCAGACTGCTATGTCGATCGGCCCAGCTGCCCGGAAGAAGGTGATCACCTCAGAACTTCAGGAGGAAGCCGTGGCCATCACCGACATCGTCGTACCCCGGCGGCGCCGTCCCCAGCCGTCGCCGGCCGGGTCCAGCGCGGCCTGGAACGCCTGGGGCACCATCGCATCCGTCACCGTCGACGACCCGGCCGCGCTGAACGTGGCCCGCCGGATCGTGGCCCGGCAGTTCGCCGCCGCCGAGAAGGCCGCGGCGCGGTCGCGGCCCGACGCCGAGCTGCACCGGCTCTACGGAGCCGCCGGGCGTCCGGTGACCCTCAGCCCACTGCTGGCCGAGCTGGTCGCGGCCGCCCTGGCGGTGGCCGAGCGCACGGCCGGCGATGTCGACCCCACGGTCGGCGCGGCCCTGACCGCACTGCATTACGCAGGTCAGGACCGTTCCGGTCTGCCGGTGTGCGGGTCGCGGGCCACCGGCGTGCGGCCCGCGCCGGGCTGGGAGCAGGTCCGGCTCGAGGGCCGCCGTCTGCAGGTGCCGCCCGGCACCACGCTCGATCTCAGCGCCACGGCCAAGGCCGCCATCTGCGACCTGGCGGCCGCCCGGGTGCGCGAGCGGGTGGACGCGGGGGTGCTGGTGCAGCTGGGTGGGAACGTCGCCTCGGCCGGACCGGCACCGGACGAGGGCTGGCGCGTGCCGGTGCTGGACCGGGACGGTTCGCTGCCCAGCGAGGTCTATCTGTCTGCGGGCTCCGCGATGGCCACCTCCCGGGCCGGGGCCCGGCCCACCCGTTCTTCCCGGCGGCGCGACGTCCCGGTCAGCTACCTGATCGATCCGCACACCGGTGACCTTCCGCTCCCGGTCTGGCGGATGGTCAGTGCCATCGGCTTCACCTGCCTGGAGGCCACCACCTACGCCACGGCCTCACTGGTCCGGGGTGCGCGGGCCCGCGACTGGCTCACCCAGCTCTGGGTGCCCGCCCGCCTGATCACAGTTGGTGAGGACGAGGTCCTGTCCGGCAACTGGGCTGCTCACACCCGTCCTCTCGAGCCCACCCACGCCGTCCATTGAGATTTATGACGCCTGCACCTCACGTTCCGGTGCCTGCGGAACGTCTACCTGATGAAGGCAGCTGTCTTCCGGCTGTTTCCGATCCCCACGACAAGGACCACCTCTGATGACGACCACTCTCGACACCTCGGCCGGCGCCGGGTCCTCGGAGTCCGGAAGACATGCGGCCCCGCCCGATCTCTCACCGCCCCGCTCCCGGCTGAACCGGCTGGTCCGCGGCCGCGAAGAAGATCCGGCCTGGGTGCGCCCGGCGCTGGCCGGCCTGCTGGTGTCCACCGCCTTCCTCTACATGTGGGGGCTCGGCGAGTCGGGCTGGGCCAACTCCTTCTACTCGGCGGCCGTCCAGGCCGGTTCCGAGAGCTGGAAGGCGTTCTTCTTCGGCTCCTCCGACGCCGCCAACTCGATCACGGTCGACAAGCCGCCCCTCGCTCTGTGGCCGATGGCCCTGTCGGTGCGCATCTTCGGCCTCAGCTCGTGGAGCATCCTGCTGCCGCAGGCGGTGATGGGTGTGGCCACGGTCGGCCTGCTCTTCACCACGGTCCGGCGTCATTTCGGCGCCGGGGCAGGCCTTCTGGCCGGTGCGGTGCTGGCCACCACGCCGGTGGCGGCCCTGATGTTCCGCTTCAACAACCCCGACGCCCTGCTGGTCCTGCTGATGACGGCCGGGGCCTACTTCGTGCTGCGGGCCGTCGAGCACGCCCGGCTGCGCTGGCTGATCCTGGCCGGGGTCATGGTCGGCCTGGGCTTCCTGACCAAGCAGCTGCAGGCCCTGCTCGTGGTGCCGGCCTTCGGCCTGGCCTACCTGTGGGCGGCGCCCACCACGTTCGCCAAGCGCATCGGTCACCTGCTGGCCGCCTTCGCCGCGATGATCGTGTCGGCCGGCTGGTGGATCGCGATCGTCGAACTGGTCCCCGCCTCGGCCCGGCCCTACATCGGCGGTTCGCAGAACAACTCGATCCTTGAACTCACCCTCGGCTACAACGGCCTGGGCCGGCTGACCGGTGACGAGACCGGAAGCGTCGGCAGCAACGGCAACTGGGGCGAGACCGGCATCACCCGCCTGTTCACGTCCGAGTTCGGCGGGCAGATCACCTGGCTGCTGCCGGCCGCCCTGATCCTGCTCGTGGCCGGTCTGGTCGTCACCCGAAAGCTCCCGCGCACCAGCACCTCCCGGTCCGCCTTCGTCATCTGGGGCGGCTGGCTGGTGGTCACCTTCGTGACCTTCAGCCTGATGCAGGGCATCTTCCACGCCTACTACACGGTGGCCCTGGCCCCGGCCATCGCCGCACTGGTGGGCATCGGCGTGGCCACCCTCTGGCGCACCCGCTCGGTCGTGGCCACCTTCGTCCTGGCCGGCACCGTGCTGGCCACCGCCCTGTGGAGCTACACCCTCCTCGCCCGCAGCTCCGACTGGCACCCCTGGATCCGCTACGCCGTACTGGTCAGCGGCCTCCTCGCCGCCGTCGGCCTGGCCGCCTCCAGCTGGCTCGCCGGCCAGGTCCGCGGCCCCGCCCGCCAGCGCATCATGTTCGGCATCGGCGCCCTCGCCGTGTTCTCCGCCCTGCTCGGCCCCCTCAGCTACTCCCTCAACACCGCCTCCACCGCCCACACCGGCTCCATCCCCTCCGCCGGCCCCAGCGTCAGCCAGAGCGGCTTCGGAGGCATGGGCGCGGGCGGAAAAGGCGGCGGCCCAGGCGGTATGGGTGGCGGTGGCGGCACGGGTGGCGGCACCGGCGGGGCAACCGGCGGCAACGGCTCCACCACCACGCCCAACCAGTCCCAGGGCGGCAGCACTTCCCAATCCCAGGGGGGCACGTCCCAGTCCCAGGGCGGCAGCACCTCGCAGTCCCAGGGCGGCACGTCCCAGCCGCAGGGCGGCCAGTCCTTCGGCCGGGGCACCGGCGGTGGCGGCGGCATGGGCGGCGGCGGAGGTGGCATGGGCGGCCTGCTCAACGCCACGACACCCAGCGACGAACTGGTCGCCGCCCTCCAGGCCGACGCCGACTCCTACACCTGGGCTGCGGCCACAGTCGGCTCCAACAACGCCTCCGGCTACCAGTTGGTCTCCGAAGAACCCGTCATGGCCATCGGCGGCTTCAACGGCACCGACCCCTCCCCCACCCTGGCCCAGTTCCAGGAGTACGTAGCCAACGGCGAGATCCACTACTTCATCTCCGCCGGCAGCATCAGCCAGAACAGCATGGGCGGCAGCGACGCCGCCGCCGAGATCACCGCCTGGGTAGAGGCCAACTACTCCACCACCACGATCGGAGACACCACCGTCTACGACCTCACCCAGCCCACCACCTCCACCACCACAGCCGGCTAACCCCCCATCCGCGCCGCCCCACTCCCCCAGGTGGGGCGGCGCCCCAAAGCCGCATTGCCCCAGGCCACAGCGCCTTACACCCACACCCGGCCACACCCACACCCCGGCTACACCCACCCCCGGCCACCCGGCCCCGCACCCGGCCCCGCACCCGGGCCCGCACCCGGGCCCGCACCCGGGCCCGCACCCGGGCCCGCACCCGGGCCACCCCTACCCGTACCTGCCAGACATACCCACGCCCGAGCCACCAACCCCCACCTCTGGGCCACCCCACCCGGCCACAACCAAACCCACCAGTCACCTCGCCACCCTCAAACCCGCCCAGCCGCACCACACTCACACCGGCCACGCCCACACTGACCACACCCGAGCCCCCGCACCCGGCTACCCATCCCCACACATCCCGGCCATTACTGAGCCACCCCGTACCTCGCCGCCTTGAGCAACCCCCACGCAGCGCCAGCCGACTGACCTACTTCCTTCCAGCCGCCCCGCTCACCCCGCTACCGAGGCCGAGCCATCCCCCAGCCCAATATCGAGCCGCCTTCGCCCTGCCCACATCGGGCGGGGCGGTGCTGTGTCGTCAGGCCTGCGGCGTCTTGACCAGACCTCCGCCGCAGAGGTCCTTCAGCCAGGAGGCCGGGCGACTCGCGGCTGCAGCCCGCGGGTGGCCCGGCCTCTACGCATTAAGAAATTGTCGCTATGAGGCTGTTTCTTCATACGTAGAGCCACCGACGGTCAGCGGATGGGGCGGCGGGCGCTTTCCGCGTCCGGCTTCGGGAAGGCACGAACTGCCAAGCCGCTCAAGAAGCTGGATCGGTCCTGAACCGTTCATGACCAATCTTTGCCCCGAACGCCCGGACGAAAGGGCAGCGGCCGAATCAGTGATTCATATCCTGGTCGACACAGAATGATCAGATCCGCAGGCCGCGGCAGGCCATTCAAAGGCCCTCCTGAGACCTGAATGATCTTGCCCGCACAGCAGCTTCCCGCCACCAACAAATCAGGTCCTGACCTGCGCGATCCATTACCGTCGACGGTTCTCTCAGCTGATCTTGACCGGCATCATTCCGACCACGCGCAGCAAAGATCATCACGGCCTGCCCGATGGGTCCGGGCATTTTTCACAGTGTTCAGACGCGGCG
This sequence comes from Kineosporia rhizophila, assembly GCF_021277265.1. GTDB lineage: Bacteria > Actinomycetota > Actinomycetes > Actinomycetales > Kineosporiaceae > Kineosporia > Kineosporia rhizophila. The sequence goes on along the minus strand of NZ_JAJSOH010000009.1, from coordinate 71,392 downwards.
TCCGACGTTGTTCATCGCGTAGCCTCGCTTGCGCTTACACCGCAGGCAGTGAACGCGCACTCTGAAACAACAGGGAGAACCGTGGGAGAGATCGTCTACACCGGCATCCTGGTCAGCGGGGCGATCGCGGCCGGGCAGATGGCCTGGCTGGGGATGGACAAGCTGGTCGGCCGGCTCGGCGTCGAGCCCCGCGACTGGCTGGCGGCCAAGCTGCGTAGCGAGAGCTGATCTCTCTTCCGAACTGCCGATAGCCTCGGCGCTCGTGACCCTGCGAGTGCTGGTGGCGGACGACCAGGAGCTGATCCGGACCGGTTACGCCACGATTCTGTCGGCCCAGCCGGACATGGACGTGGTGGGCGAGGTCGGGGACGGCCGGGCGGCGGTGGATCTGGCCCTTGAACTGCGGCCGGACGTCGTGGTGATGGATGTGCGGATGCCGGTGCTCGACGGCATCTCGGCCACTCGCGAGATCGCCGGGCCTGGGGTCGAGAACCCGGTGAAGGTCCTGGTCGTGACCACGTTCGAACTGGACGAGTACGTCTACGAGGCGCTCCGGGCGGGGGCCAGCGGGTTTCTGCTGAAGGACTCCCCGCCGGCCGAACTGCTGAACGGCATCCGGGTCATCGCAGCTGGTGAGGCGCTTCTCGCCCCGGCCGTCACGCGGCGTCTGGTCGGGCGGTTCGGCGAGCGGGTGCGTCCTCGTTCGACCGCCGGCGATGTTCTGGCGGCCCTCACCCCGCGCGAGGTCGAGGTGCTGCGCCTGATTGCCGAGGGCCTGTCCAACCCTGAGATCGCCGACGCGATGGTGGTGAGCCGGGAGACGGTGAAGACCCACGTCTCGCGCATCCTGACCAAGCTGGATCTGCGGGACCGGGTGCAGGCGGTGGTGTTCGCGCATCGGAACGGACTGGTCACCGAGGCCGACTAGGCACGGCCCACCACTGCGCAAAGGTGGCTGACCGACGTCCGTAATCGGGTTTTGAGCCCTGGTATCCCTCAGGTGAGCTACCCGAAGTGCGCTCTCGTGCGGGACGCGCCCACCGGCGTCCGTTTTCTAGCGTTCTGGGTGTGGCCGAAACGGCCGAAAACCTTACCGAGAACGAGGAGATCGCGATGCTCGCCCGATTGCAGAACCACACCGCGGCCCGCCTGGTCGTACTGATGGTGGCGTTCCTCGCCCTGAACGCGGCAGTGGCTGGTCCATTGTCAGCGATGGTCGAGACCACGTCGCCGTTCATGGCCCTGGTCGTGCTGGCGCTGGGTGTGCTGGCGGCCGTGGCGTCGATCCGACTGTACCGCTGGGTGATTGGCAAGCTGGAGAATCGCCAGGCCAGCGAGGTCGAGCCGGGTACAGCCCGGGCCGGCCTGGTGCGCGGTGCTCTCGCCGGGTTCGGACTGTTCGTTGTCGTGGTGCTGTTGATCGCCACCTTTGGCGGATATGACTCCCTGAGCGGAGGTTCGCTCTGGGCCGCGCTTGCGACAGCAGGGATGATGACGGCGGTCGCCACCATCGAGGAGATCGTGTTCCGGGGCATTCTGTTCCGGCTGCTCGAACAGCTCACCGGTACCGTCGGCGCGTTGGTCGGCTCGGCCCTGGTGTTCGGCTTCCTGCACCTGATCAACCCCAACGGTTCCCTCTGGGGAGCGGTGGCCATTGCCATCCAGGGCGGTCTCATGCTGGGCGCCTACTACGCGGTGAGCCGTTCGCTGTGGCCGCCGATCGGACTGCACTTCGGCTGGAACTTTGCTCAGGCCGGTATTTTCGGGGCTCCGGTCTCCGGGTCGGACTCCAGCGGCGGTGGCATCCTCGAGAGCACGCTCGACGGTCCGTTGCTGATTTCCGGTGGTGAGTTCGGCCCGGAGGCCAGCCTGTTCTCGGTGCTCGTGTGCTCTGTGCTGACCGTCTACTTCCTGCGGCGGCTGCGGCGCCTGTCCCGCACCGAGGCCGTCAGCTAGAGATTGTTCTCGGCATAGACCATGAGGGCGTCGCGCACGTACTCGGCGTACGGCGTGGGATCCTCACCGTCCGGAGTGTAGTAGCTACCGAAACGCGGGTCAGCTACGTACATTTCCCCGAGGCCAATCACGTAGCCCCGGCTCACTTCGGTGGACAACGACAACCAATGGACGTGTCGGCGCGCGATTTCCTGGGCAGTCTCACCGTGCGCCGGCTCCCCGGCCTGCTTCGCCCGGGCAAAATCCTGGGCCACGTCCAGCCCTTGCTGCTTGATCTCGTTCTTCTGCTCCGGGGTGAGTGACCGCCACCAGCGATCGCCCTTCTCGTACGCGTCGCGGCCCCAGCGCTGGGTGACCTCTTCCTCGTACTGCGTGTGGTCGAACCCGTCCAGTGCTTCCTCAGCCATCAGTGGCTCCCCTCTCTCGATCCTGCGGATGGTCGTCCGGATCGATTCGGCCTGCCGCTCGATCCGGTCCTGTTCTCGCTCAAGCAGTTCCAGGTGCCGACGCAACGCCACGACCTCGTCCTTCTCCCCGTCCAGCACCTCGGCGACGGCCGGCAGCCCAAGTCCGAACTGACGCAGCAACAGGATTCGCTGCAGCCGGACCAGCCCGGCCTGGTCGTAGTAGCGCTGACCGTTGGGCCCGGTCCGGCTCGGCGCCAGCAGTCCCACGTCGTCGTAGTGCCGCAGGGTGCGACTCGTCGCCCCGGTGAGCCGGGCGATCTCCTGGATGGACCATTCCATCGCCATCACTCCCGCACTCGGTTACGGGATCCACGGTAGGAGTTGACGCTGCGTCAATGTCAACTGTTCGTCCCGCAAACGCCGAAGGCCGCTCCCGCGCTGGCGGAAGCGGCCTTCGAACGGGCAGCTCAGTTCTTCAGCTTGTTCTTGCCGGGGCCACCGTTGATCAGGTCCTTGCCGGGACCGCCGTAGAGCTGGTCGTTGCCGGCCCGCCCGAACAGCTTGTCCGCACCGGAACCACCGTAGAGCTGGTCGTTGCCCTCGCGGCCGTCGAGCCGGTCCTTCCCTGCCTCGCCGTAGAGCAGGTCGTTCTTCGAACCGCCCGTGAGCTGGTCGTTGCCCGGCCCACCGTAGGCCTTGACCTTGCCGTCGCCGCTGATGATGTCGTTGCCCGCACCGCCGTACAGCAGGCTGCCGCTCCCGCCGCTGATGCCGTCGTTGCCGGCATCGCCGTACACCTTGTTCTTGCCTTCGTCTCCGTAGAGGAAGTCGTCGCCGGCACCACCACGGATCACGTCGTCACCAGCGTCACCACGAATGGTCTGAGCACCCGATCCACCGGTGATGGTGTCGTTGCCCTCGCCTCCGCTGAGCGTGGTGTCGTTACCGGACGCGGCCAGGGTGTCGTTGCCCTCGCCGGCCTCGACGGTGATTCCGGTTACGCCAGTGATGGTGTCGTTGCCGGCGCCGCCCCAGACCGTGGTGCGCGCGTTCGAGCCGGTGCCGGTGAACGTGTCATTGCCTTCACCGAGCGTGAAGTTGTTGCGGAGTTCGGTGCCACTGAGGTTCTCGAACCGCACAGTGTCGTCCAGGTCGTACAGCCGGATGATCGTGTGCGCTCTCGGCCCCTCGCTGTTCTTCGGGGCGACGCTGGCGATCGTGCAGGTCACGAGGGTGAGGTCACCTGCGACCGGGTACTCACAGCCCGGGAACACCGAGATGTTGGCGTTGTCGTCGAGGGTGTAGGTGAAATTACGGGTGGAGCCGACCTTCTCGACGGTGATGGTCAGGTCGCTCTGCTGCCCGTAGGCACCCCGGTACTCGAGGTACTGGATCCCCGCCTCGGCCCCGTCCTCGTAGGTGACGACGCGCGCGCTGGCCTTCGCCCCGGCCTCGGTCGCGTCGGCCCGGTCCCCGAAGCTGATGGCCGCCAGGCCGACCCCTAGCAACGAGGCGACCGCCGCGAGACTCAGCAGCGAACGGGGACGGCGGCGCTCAGCCATGAGGGGATCTCCAGGATCAGGAGCTGGATACGCAACGAGCTCAGGGGGCATCCGGCACGATCGAGGACGAATGCGGTCAGAGAGTACCGCTTTTTGAGACCTGCTGTGTGACCGGAACGGGGCGCTCGTCCGGTACCTGACGAGCGCGACGTTCCGGTCACCCCGGATCAGCCGACGCCGGCCTCCGCGTTACCCAGAACCTTGACCCCCTCGGCGAACTCGACCCACTGGGCGTCGGTCCAGCCCAACGACAGCGGGCCCTGCACCACGACGTTGTGTCCCTTCGCGTCGGTGAAGGAAACCTTCACCATGGGCGAGTCATTGGTCTCCTTGTCGCGGCGCAGCTTGCCTTCCTGACCGCTCACCTCGATCTCGGTGGTGGTGCTGTCGAGGCTGCCGGGCTCCATCCCCCAGGACTTGAGCTCCTCGTCGGTGGGCACGTAGTCCTCTTCCGCACCAGCGGCGTCCTTGGACTCGAGCATGACCGCGATCTTGCCCACGAAGCTGTTGTAGTCCTGGTCCTTGAACCCCTTGGGCGCGATCGTCAGCGTGAAGTCGTCGCCCCCCTGGATCTCCCAGCCCTTGGGCACGAACCCGACGTCGTAACCCGGCAGCTGCTCGCCGGTGTAGGCGACGAGCTGGATCCCGGGCAAGGAACCCTTGGCTGCGGTGGTGGCGGGGGCCGTCGTACCGGCCAGGGCCGGTGGGGTGGAACCGCCGTCCGAACCACCGGTGACCAGCACTCCGCTCACTGCGGCGATCACAGCCATACCGGCCGCCCCGGCGCCGAACCGGGTCATCCGCCGCTTGCGCAGCTCACCGCGGCCGCGGGCGATGTCCGCAGCCGGGTCCACCGGCCTGTCCTGCACCGAAACCGCCTTGTCCAGGATGTCTTTGAGCTCGTTCATCGGTTGGTCCTTCCCATCTGATACGCGGGTGCCACGGCCTGCGGCGGCACCGTGAGGAGGTCCCGCAGTTTCGCCGTCCCCTTCGCCGCCTGGGACTTGACCGTGCCCTGGGTGCACCCGAGGATCCGGGCACTCTCCTCGACACTGAGATCCAGCCAGTAGCGCAGGATCACGACGGCCCGCATCCGGCTGGGCAGGGCGGCCAAGGCGTCCCTCACCCGCTGCCCGTCCGACCCGAACCGCCCCTCGTCCAGGCCCGCGATCCCTTCCGGGCCCTCGAACGCGGGCACTTCCGGAAGCTCGGGCGTGGACCGTTCCCGCCGCCACCAGGGACGCCGGGTCTCGTCGATGTGGCTGTTCAGCAGGGTGCGCCGGGCGTACGCCAGCTCGCCGTCCTTGCGTCGCAGCCTCGGCCAGGCCAGATACACCTTGGTCAGCGCCGTCTGCACCAGGTCCTCGGCCTGGTGCCCGTCGCCCGCCGTGAGCAGGCAGGCGAACTTCAACAGCGAAGTCCGGTTTGTCCGGACGAACGTGGCGAACTCTTCGTCACGATTGGAGCGCGGCATGTGGGTACCTCCTTCGCTCCCTGTACGGATCCGGTGCTCTCCCAGGTTGCCTCCGGACCGAACGAAGAGGACGCCGGTTCAGCCGTCTGTAGGAATCGCCACCAGGGCCAGGATCTGGTGGGCGACGCTGCCGGGACGAGCGCTGACCCGCATGTGCACCCCGGCGCTTCCGGCTCGGTCCAGGCTTCGGCGCACCGTACGGACGGCCGTACTGGACAGCATCGTCGCTTTCTGGAGGTCCAGGACCAGCGTGGGCGATCCCGGCGTGATGCACAGAGCCAGTTGCGCCTCCAGCTCCCCGGTCGTCGCCGCGTCGATGGGACCGCTGACGCGCAGCACGTTCTGATCGGCCTGGGGCTCGAGGAAGACGTCCGCGACCAGGGCATGCTCCACCGGGCGACGCGGGTCGGCATGGTTCGACTGTTTCCAGGGCCGGTACTCGACCCGCACCTGCGTGCCGTCGTCCGGGCCCCGGTCGTACTCGATCGACACCGACTCGGAGAGCTGCTGGATCAGAGCCAGCCCGATTCCCCGGCCGTCGTCGACCTGTGTGCGGGGTCGCCAGCTCCCTTGGTCAGTCACCTGCAGGACCAGCATTCCGCGCTGATCAACGCCGGCATCCACCCCGACAGGACCTCCGGCGCCGTCGTAGGCATGCTCGGCCGCGTTCTCGCACAACTCCGTGACGATCTGGTCCAGTTCGGCCAGAGCGGCCCCGTCCACCTGGTCGGGGCGGAAACAGGCCCTCAGGGCCTGGCGCACACCGCCGGCCCCGGTACTTTTCGTTTCGAGGCTGAGATCGGTCAGAGCGGGGGCACGTTGCAACGCCAGAAGGGTGATGTCGTCACTGGCCCCGGTCTCGCGGGTCAGTCGTTCGAGCACCTGCGTGGTCGAGCGGTCCACCGCGGCCGGCAGGCTGAACACTGGGAACAGTTCGTCCCGCAACGCAGCCTCGGCGATCTGGCGCAGTTCGACGGTGCCCTGGGTCACCGGCACTCCTGGCCGCTCGATGATGCCGTCGGTGTAGAGCAGGAGCACCCGTTCTCGCTCGAGCTGCCCGGTCAGCATCGTCCTGGGCCCGCCCTCACCCAGCGGACCTGCGCCGCTGGGGTCGAGATACATGCTGGCGCCGGCCGGCCCGGTGATCAGCGGCGGCGGGTGCCCGGCCGAGCAGTACTGCAACCGGCCGTCGGCCACGTCGAGTGACACCACGCAGATGGTGCTGCCACGGGCGCCGGGCATGACTTCCACGAAACGGTCCAGCGCGGCGACCACCTGGGCCGGATCGGCGCCGGAGTGCAACCGTTCCAGAGTGACGGCCCGCAGCTGCGCCATCACCGCTGAGGCATCGACACCGTGACCGACGACGTCGCCCACCACCGCCGCGACCACGTTCCCGGGCAAGGGCAGCACATCGAACCAGTCACCACCGGCTGCCTGCTCGGCTCCCCCGATCGAATAGCTCGCAGACACGTCCAGTCCCGGCAGCACCGGCAGTCGGGAAGGCAGCAGCGCCCGCTGAACTTCGGCAATGACGTCGGTGGCGCGCTGAAATCGCCGGGTCAGCTCGGCCGTTGCGGCAGCCTCGGCCTCTTCCCGCAGAACGGTGGCGGTGGTGTCGCGGCCGGTGCCGACGGTGCCGACGATCTCGCCCTGCCGGTTCCGCAGCGGGCTCACCTCGAAATCGATGATGATTTCTTCCTGGTACCCCTGCGGCGTGGACACCACGAACCGCGTCCGCTTCAGGTCGGTCGGCTGCCCGGCGAAGGCCCGGTCGTAGATGTCGATCAGCCCTTGCCCCTGAGCACCCTCCAGGAAGTCGACCAACTCCAGCCCCACCGGGTTGAAACCGCCCAGAACCCGCAGCAGCGCCGCATTCACGGTCACTACCCGGCGCGTCGAGCCGACCGCAGCGATCACGTACTGCCGGAGCTGGTGCAACACCGCCGCGCGCACACCGTCGGAGCCCACACCGACGTCACCGCCGAAGTCACCGTCGTCCACGCTGCCCCCGTCACTGCTCGACAGGGCCAGGCCCTGGACCTCACTGGATCGCGCGGTTCGACCGTACTACCGCAGCGGCGACGCACGGGGTCAGCTTGAGTAGCCGACCGCAGAACCCGGAATCTCTTGCGAACGAGCAGGGCCCGGGACCGAATCACCGGACGGCCCGGGGACGCTCAGGTACCCGTCCAGGGTCCCAGCAGACGGAAGGGGCCGCTCCCGATTTTCGGAAACGGCCCCTGACCTGTGGTGGAGACGATGGGACTCGAACCCACAACCCCCTGCTTGCAAAGCAGGTGCGCTACCAATTGCGCCACGTCCCCGAGGTCCGCGAGCGAGAAGGGCTACTCGCGGGACGGGAGGTTCAGACCTTGTCGGTCGCCGTCGCCCACGGCTGGGTGGGCTTGCTGGTTCCGACCTTACGCCAGACAGCGACGCCGGCTGCGGACGCGACCGCGACCATCAGCAGCTTCTTCATGAGGGTTTCCTCCCCGTCCTTGAGGGCGACGTCTCTGCCGCCCTTCGAGCAGGACGAGATTATCACCGCCGCCCACCGCCCGGGACGCGCGGCCGGTGCGGTGGCAAGGGCTGGTCGCGCAGCTACGGGAGCGGGTCCCGCACAGGGGCGAAGCAGCAGGTCAGGACGGGAAGTCGGGGGTTAACAACTATTGGCTCGCCGAGGCTGCTCATCTCTGTCCGCCGGCGCCGGGTGGCGGCTAGGATCGGACCTGATCCAGTGCAGCCCCCGAGGTGCGAGCTTTACAGCAGGCGAAGTAGTTCCTCGGCCGCTCCAGTGCAACTTCGAGGGGTTTCTCATGCTCGCTGCCGCCACCCGCGCGATGGCAGTCCTGTTGGTGGACGACGATCCGGGCGATGTGCTGATGATCGAGGAGGCGCTGGAGTCGATCGGCGCCCCGCGCAACGTCTACGTGGCCAACGACGGAGAGGAAGCGGTCGCCTTCCTGCGGCGCACCGGCGAGTACGAGGACGCGCCGCGCCCCGACGTGATCCTGCTCGACCTGAACATGCCCAGGATGGACGGGCGGCAGGTGCTGGCGGAGATCAAGAACGACCCGGAGCTGCGCAGCATCCCGATCGTCGTGCTGACCACCTCGCAGGCCCCGACCGACATCCTGAGCAGCTACTCGCTGCACGCCAACGCCTACGTCACGAAGCCGATGAACCTCGACGGGCTGACCGAGGTGGTGCGGCGAATCGACCATTTCTACGCGAAGATCGCGCATCTTCCCGGTCACCGGCCCAGCGACGAGGAATAGACCCACCTTTATCCACAAGGCTTTTCACAGCCTGGGGATTATGCATCGGCCGCCTCCAGGCGGCGTAGGGCGAGCAGTGCACCGAATCCCGGGACGATCGAGAATGCCCTGGTGGTCTTTTCTTTCGTGATCGTCCAGGTCAGCACAACAGCTATCAGGTAGGCGCAGCCGTGGATCGGGCCGAGCGCCGAGGCCAGGGCTGCGACGTGCACCGTGGCCAGGTTGAGCAGCAGCATCACCAGCGACAGGGCTTCCACCGCAGCTGCGGCCCGCAGACCGCGCAGAGCACCAGCAGACACGCTCACACCCCCGTCGACGAGCCGGGGCGCACGATCATCAGGACCACCACGGTGGCCCAGATCAGGCCGAACAGCCCGGTCAGCATGCCCAGGCGGGGCAGCAGCGAAGACACCGGGGACGGGTCGCCGGGTGCGCCCAGCAGTTCCATGACCCGGCGCTGAGCAGGCACGACGCCCCAGGCCAGCAGGGCCGCGCCAACCACCGTCAGGGCCATCGAGATCCAGATCCAGTAGTCGCCCAGCACGCCCATGGCCGAGGCGGTGCCGATGCCGAACACCGGCACCGCCAGGCCGGCGACCGCGTATCCGGTGCTGATCCGGTGCAGCGCCCTGAGCACCGAGAACGGGCCGGCGCGATCCTCACCAGCCGCGACGGCCTCGCGTGCGTAGCGGGGGAAAAGGCTGGCGGCGGCGGTGAGCGGCCCGATCAGGATGATCGCCAGCACGACGTGGACGGAGAGCAGGACGGCCTTCATGCAGGCAAGGTTACAGTCAGACTTAAACTGCTCCGCAAGTGCCAGGATGAGCCGGTGACGCGACCGCCCGAACCCAGCCCCGGCTTCCTGCTGATGAACATCGGCCGGACGATCCGCACCGAGGTGGAGGCCGTGCTGAAGGAACGGGGCACGTCACTGCGGCACCTGTCGGCCCTGGGGCACCTTTCGCGTGAACCGGGCCTGTCCTACAGCGAACTCGGCCGTCGGGCCGGGGTCACGGCGCAGAGCATGCAGGCCACGCTGCACCAGCTCCAAGACCTGGGCGCGGTCGAGCGCCGCACGTTGCCGGGCCGCGGGCGCACCGCCGACCTGATCGTCACCGAGGCCGGAAGTGCGCTCATCGCAGCTGGTTTCCAGGCCATCCGGCAGGTCGAGGAGAAGGTCCTCGAGCCTTTGGACGAGGAACAGCGGCGCGCGCTGACCGCTCTCCTTCTGCCGGTCATGGCGGGAAGACCCGGGCCGAAGCCTCAGGCGGCGGAGTGAACCCCGCGAACCAGGCGGGCAAACGTCTTCAGTTCAGATCCCAGAGGCGCTCGATCGCGAGCCGGAGATCCTCCGCCGCGGGAGCCTCGCCGGTGACCGTGGCCTGCAAGAACACCCCGTCGACGAGGGTGGCGAGGGCGTAGCCGGCAGGTCTGCCGGCTACCCGCGTCAACATGTCGCGCAGCCCCAGCAACCAGTGCGTGGCCAACGGCCGTAGCTCGGGCGTGTGCCCCGCCGCGAGATAGAGCTCGCACTCCAGCCGGGCGCGGGGCTGGTCGGCCAAGTACTCCAACACCAACTGCGTAAGGACGTTTGCGGGCCTCCCGTCAGTCGGCTCACCTTGAGCGCGCAGCAGTTGGGGTTCCCACCGCAGCAGATCCGCGTCCCAGGCTTCGGCGGCCTGTTCCAGAGCAGCCGCGACGAGGTCCTGCAGGGTGGGGAAGTAGTAGGTGGTCGCCCCGAGCGGCACCCCGGCCCGGGCCGCGATCGCCCGGTGCGTAGTGCGCGCGACGCCCACCTCCGCAACGACCTCGACGGTGGCCGCGAGCAGGGCGCGGCGCCGGCCTTCGGGATCCCGGGAGTTCGTCACCCGCCTCAGTGAACCCCAGCCACGTTCAGGATCACCACTCCACCGATGATCATCGCTGCTCCGGCCAGCTTGGCCAGGGTCAGCGGCTCGCCCAGGAAGGTGGCCCCGATCAGCATGATCGCCGCGATACCCATGCCTGACCAGGTGGCGTAGACGACCCCCACGGGCAGGTACTCGACGATCCGCGAGAGCAGGATGAACGCGGCCGCGTAGGAGCTGAGACACAACAGCGTCGGCCCGAGCCGGGAGAAGCCCTGTGTGGAGGGCAGAAGACTGGTGCCCAGAACCTCGAGCGCAATCGCCGCGCCCAGCATGATGTACGCCATCGCCAACTCCTGTACGTCTGTACTAGTACGTCTGTACAAGTTCAGTGGCAGGCGAATTTGTTCCTGATGGGTAAGAAGAGGTTCAGATACAGAGGAGCCCCGGGCGACAGGCGTGAAATACGCGCCCGTCGCGCCGGGGACCAACACCTGCTTGGATAGCCGATCCGGACAACTGTGGATCTAGCGTGAGGTAGGCATGGCGGCGAACTCCCGGGCCTGGCTGGCCGCAGCGATCGTGCTGCTCTGTATCGCCCTGCCGGAACTCGTTCTGCGCGGCATCGTCGACGGCAAGCCCATGGGGCTCGCCGTCGGCGTGGTGTTCCTGGCCGCTTCGGCCCTGTGCTTCTGGCAGGCCCGCTACGAGAAGCGCCAGGCCGAACTCAGGAAGCCGGACGCAACTGAAGAACCGCCAGAGCCCGACCAGCCACAGTGAGCGGCTTGCCGGCCTCGACCACCGGACCGGGCTCGACCGTGACCATGGGCACCGACATCGCCGAACCCTGCACCGGAACCGCCGGAGCGTGGATCGGCTGACGGCCGGGCTCGGTGCTCAGCACGAGTTCCCAGTTGGCGCCGAAGTTCTCCGGCGGGACGACGAAGTCGATCGGCTGGTCATGAGCGTTGTAGCAGACCAGGAACGAGTCGTCGACGACACGCTCGCCGCGGGCGCTCAGGTCGTCGATGCCCTGCCCGTTCAGGTAGACCAGCACCGCCCGGCCGAAGCCGGAACCCCAGTCCTGGTCGGTCATCTCAGAACCGTCGGGCCGGAACCAGGCGATGTCCGGCTGGGTCTCCGAGCCCTGGGCCCGCACCGGTAGGCCGTTGAAGAAGCGCCGGCGGCGGAAGACTGGGTGGTGGCGGCGCAGCGTCGCTGCAGCCCGGGTGAACTCCAGCAGGTCCTGGTCCACGTCGGACCAGGACACCCAGGACAGCTCGTTGTCCTGGCAGTAGACATTGTTGTTGCCGTTCTGCGTGCGACCCAGCTCGTCACCATGGGCGATCATCGGGACACCCTGCGAGAGCAGCATGGTCGCGATGAAGTTGCGCTGCTGCCGGGCCCGGATCTCCAGCACCGACGCATCGTCGGTCGGGCCCTCGACCCCGCTGTTCCACGACCGGTTGTGGCTCTCGCCGTCGTTGTTGTCCTCGCCGTTGGCCTCGTTGTGCTTCTCGTTGTACGAGACCAGGTCGCGCAACGTGAAGCCGTCGTGCGCGGTGACGAAGTTGATCGAGGCCACCGGGCGCCGGGCGGAGTGCTCGTAGAGGTCGGCCGAACCGGTGATGCGTGAGGCGAACTCACCCAGGGTGGCCGGCTCGCCGCGCCAGAAGTCCCGCACGGTGTCGCGGTACTTGCCGTTCCACTCAGTCCACTGAGGCGGGAAGTTACCGACCTGGTATCCGCCAGGACCGACGTCCCAAGGCTCGGCAATCAGTTTCACCTGGCTGACCGTCGGGTCCTGCTGCACCAGTTCGAAGAAGCTGGAAAGCCGATCCACGTCGTAGAACTCGCGAGCCAGGGTGGAGGCCAGGTCGAAGCGGAAGCCGTCGACGTGCATCTCGGTGACCCAGTAGCGCAGCGAGTCCATGATCAGCTGGAGCGAGTGCGGGTGCCGGACGTTCAGGGTGTTGCCGGTGCCGGTGTAGTCCATGTAGTAGCGCGGGTCGTCGTCCATGACGCGGTAGTAGGCCCGGTTGTCGATCCCCCGCATGGAGAGCGTGGGGCCCAGGTGGTTGCCCTCGGCGGTGTGGTTGTAGACCACGTCGAGGATGACCTCGATGCCCGCCTCGTGCAGCGCCCGCACCATGGCCTTGAACTCCTGCACCTGCCCGCCGGGCGTGGTGGTCGAGGAGTACTTGGTGTCCGGGGCGAAGAAGCCGATCGTGTTGTAGCCCCAGTAGTTCGACAGGCCCTTGTCGATCAGCGTGGAGTCGTTGGCGAAGTGATGCACCGGCATCAGCTCGATCGCCGTCACCCCGAGCGCGGTCAGGTGCTCGATGATCGCCGGGTGGGCGATGCCGGAGTAGGTGCCGCGCATCGCCTCGGGCACGTCCGGGTGGGTCTGGGTCAGGCCCTTGACGTGCGCCTCGTAGATCACCGTGTCCGCGTACTCGTGGCGCGGGGGCCGGTCGACGCCCCAGTCGAAGTACGGGTTGATCACCACGGACTTCGGCATGTGGACGGCCGAGTCCTGGTCGTTGCGCGCGTCCGGGTCGCCGAAGGGGTAGCCGAACATCGACTCGTCCCAGTCGAACTTGCCGTCGATCGCCTTCGCGTAGGGGTCGAGCAGCAGCTTGTTCGGGTTGCAGCGATGCCCCTGCGCCGGGTCCCACGGGCCGTACACGCGGTAGCCGTAGCGCTGACCGGGCTGGATCCCCGGGAGGAAGACGTGCCAGATGAACGCGTCGACCTCGGGCAGTTCGACCCTGGTCTCGTTGCCGGCCTCGTCGAAGAGACACAGCTCGACCTTCTCGGCGACCTCGCTGAAGATCGCGAAATTGGTTCCGTATCCGTCGAAACTGGCCCCGAGCGGGTAGGCCTTACCAGGCCACACGCCGAGGGCGGACGGCGAGGAGGCTGGATCCGTCACACTGACTCCCTGAAATGCCAAGGCGGGTCTCAGCCGAAGTGCTGAGCCAAGATCATGACCCGGAAAGGGCGTCTTTGCACCTTGAAGAGTCAACTTGACGGCGATGTCCGAGGTGCTCGTCGTGCCTGCGTAGGGGAGCATGGGCAGGTGCTGCTGGACGTCCGCACGATCTACGCCGAACCGGCCGCGCTCGAGCTCGAGCGGGGCCGGCAGATCGTGGCGAGGTGGCCCGAGGCCGAGGTGATCGAGGTGGCCTCGGCGAACCGGATCGACGCGGTGCACAACGCCGAGGAGAACGTGCAGCGCTGGGTGCGGACGAAGACCGAGGTGCTGGCGCTGGGGGTGCGCAAGACGCTTACTGCGCGGGTGAACGGGCGCTCGGCCGACTGGATCGCCGCCTCCGCCTCGAACGGTTGCGCGATGGCCTGCGCGTACTGCTATGTGCCGCGGCACAAGGGGTATGCCAATCCGATCACCGTCTACGCCAACATCGAGCAGATGATCGGCTACCTGCGCCGGCACGTGGCCCGGCAGGGGCCGAAGACCGAGCCGAACCAGTGCGACCCCGAGGCCTGGGTGTACGACCTGGGGGAGAACAGCGACGCCTCGGTCGATGCGATGGTCAGCGACAACGTGGCCGACCTGGTCGCGGCCTTCCGCGACCTGCCCACGGCGAAGGCGTCGTTCGCCACCAAACTGGTGAACCGCGATCTGCTCACCTACGAACCACAGGGGCGCACCCGCGTCCGGTTTTCCGTTATGCCCGAGAAGACAGCGAAACTGCTGGACATAAGGACGTCCTCGGTTACCGAGCGGATCGCGGCAGTGGACGATTTTCTCGCCGCGGGTTACGAGGTGCACCTGAACCTGTCGCCGGTGGTGGTGCACGAGGAGTGGCTGGAAGACTGGGCCGAACTCCTCGACCACCTGAACGACGTGCTCTCCCCGGCGGCCAAGGCGCAGGCGGCCGCCGAGGTCATCTTCCTGACCCACAACCAGGGCCTGCACGAGGTGAACCTGGGCTGGCACCCGCAGGCCGAGAACCTGTTGTGGCGTCCCGACATCCAGGAGTTCAAGGTCTCGCAGAACGGGATGCGCAACGTGCGCTACCGCGCGGCCTGGAAGGCGGTCTGGAAGCAGCGCCTGCTCGACCTGATCGCTGAGCGCGCACCCTGGCTGACCGTGCGCTACGCGTTCTGACCGGGTTCTAGAGCGTGCGCACGATCTTCAACGTGTAGGTCCCCTGGCCCTTCACCCGTTCCACCTGCCAGCGGTACTTGCCGGAAGTTCCGGTGTAGCTGACGTTCTCGCTGGATCCGGCCTTCTTCCCGGCGGCCACCTTCACCCAGCTCCGGCCGTTCCATTTCTGCAGAGTGAGGTCGAAGTTCGTGGCCCGCGGTCCGGTCAGGGTGCCGCGCTGCGGGCCGGTGGCCTTGCTGGTGTAGCTCGCGGCGGTGAGGCTCTTGGTCTTTGCGTTGACCCGGCCCCTGCTCGTGGTGGCTTTCTGAGCGGGCTTCGGCGCCACGGTGGTTGTGGTGGGGGAGGGCTGCGTGGGGACGCGCGTGGTGGGCACCGCTGTCGGCGTGGCCGTCGGGCTCGTGGTCGGGGTTTCGGTCGGTGCGCTGGTGGTCGGGGTGGCCGTCGGCGTTGCGGTGGTCGGCGCGGGGGTAGGTGTGGTGGTTGTGGGGGTAGGCGTGGGAGTGGGGATACTGGCAGATCCGCTGTACAGCAACAAGTTCGGGGTGTTGGCGGGGACATCTTCCAGGGCGTCAGCGGTCGCGCTGTCCTCCAGAGCGGCGGCGACAGCGCTGGGGGAGGCGCCGGGGTTGGCCTGGAGGTAGAGGGCCGCCGCGCCGGCCACGTGCGGGCTGGCCATTGAGGTGCCGCTCATCGTGGCCGTGCTGTTGTCGGCGTTCTTGTAGTCGGAGACGATCGCAGTACCCGGGGCGTAGAGATCCACGCAGGAGCCGAAGTTGCTGAAGCTGGCGTTCTCGTCGGACTGCGTAGACGCCGCCACGGTGAGCGCCGCGGGCACGCGGGCGGGGGAGACGTTGCAGGCATTGACCGTTTCATTGCCGGCCGCCACGGCATAGGTGATGCCGGAGGCGATGGAGGCAGCAACGGCATTGTCGAGCGGGGCATTGGCCTCGCCGCCCAGGCTCATGTTCGCCACGGCCGGGCTCACCGCGTTCGCCGTGACCCAGTTCACCGCAGCCAGCACACCGGACGAGGTTCCCTCACCGTTACAGCCGAGCACCCGCACCGCCACGATGTCCGCGCCCGGCGCCACTCCGTATCTGCTGCCGGCCACCGTGCCGGCGACGTGCGTGCCGTGGCCGTGGCAGTCGTCCGTACCTTGCCCGTCATTGATGGCCGTGTAGCCCGAGGTGACGCGGCCGCCGAAGTCCTCATGGGTCGCCCGTACGCCGGTGTCGATGACGTACGCGGTGACGCCGCTCCCGTCGCCGGTGGTGCTGAGCTTGCTGTTCAGGCCGGAGCGCTGGTCGATCCGGTCGAGCCCCCAAGAGGGCACGGTACGGCTGCCGCCGATGCTGACCACCGTGTCGGCCGCGATGTACGCGACGGCCGGGTCGGTGCGCACCTTGTTCAGTTCGGTGCCACTCATCGTGGCGGCGTACCCGTTGATCGCCTCGCCATACTCCTGCGTGACCTCCGCGCCGCGATCTTCCGCGCGTTCGACGGCGGCCTCCAGGGCGGCGTTGTCCTCACCCGTGGCCGGGGCCTTGAGCACCACGATGTACTGACCGGGGATCGCATCCTCAGCCTGAGTACCTACGACCTGGGCGCTGTAGACAGCGTCGGCCTCGCTCCGCTCCGCGCTGCCGGGCAGAGCAGTGAGCACGGCTCCCATGCCAACGGCAGCGATGATGAGCTTCGTGGGCAGATCAAGCTTGAGGTGGCGCTCGCCCACGATGGAACCTCGCTCTGGTAGACGATCCGTCACCATGACCCTACGGAGAGCTTTAGCCGTCAATCAGCGCCCGATCGGGTTTGTCTTGGCCGGTCGGTGCCCCTGATCTACCTATGTGCGACTGATCGGGATGGTCGTATCCACTGGACTACGTTTGGTGACATGGCCATGCTGGGCGCGATCCCCTCCCTGCCCGTCCGGGACATCGCCGCGGCGGTGGGGTTCTACACCGTCCGTCTTCCCTTCCACTGCCGCCATCAGCAGGCCGGCCTGGCGATCCTGGTCCGCGACGAGGTAGAGCTGCACCTGTGGGCGGCGAACCGGCCGGACGTTCCGGGCGGTGAACCGCATCTCGCGGGCAGTGCCTCGTGCGGTATCCGGGTGGACGAGGCTCTTGCTCTTTACGAGCGCTGCTCCCAGGCGGGGATCGTGCATCCGAACGGGCCGCTGCAGCGCACGGCCTGGGGCACCGAGGAGTTCACGGTGCTGGACCTCGACGGCAACGCGCTTCGGTTCTTCCGGATCCTGCCGACCTCGGGTTAGACGCAGGTCAGGTCGGCACTGCGGGGATCGTCGTGCACCCGGCGCCCGCTGTAGATGTCTCCATGGCGAGCCCGCGCCCGCCACGGACGGGCCTTGGTCAGCGCGGTGTCGAACAGAGGATCGTCCGGGTCGATGTCGGCGAACGCCACCGGATGCTCGTCACTGGCGTTGGTGAGCTGGCTGCCGTCCGGCCCGAACACGCACGAGCCGAGGTCGAGGCTGAGCCGGGCCGACACCGACAGAGCCAGCCAGTAGTTGTTGATCGCAGCGTGCGCCTGCGCCTTCACCTTGAAGATCGAGTCGACCGGGTAGGCGGACAGCAGCACGCAGTCGACGCCCAGGGCCTCGTACTCGGCGAACAGCGCCGGAAAGTTGACCTCGATGCAGGTGAGCAGGCCGAAGCGGAAGCCGTCGACGGTGAAGGTGGCCGGCCGGAAGCCGGGGGAGAACCAGTCGGTGATCTCGGTGTGCGAGCAGAACCGCTTGTCGTAGCGCTCGGCGATCCGGCCCTGGTCGTCGATTACGTAAAGGCTGTTGTGCGGCCGGTTCGGCGCGGTCAGCCGGTGGGCCGAGCCCAGCACCACCCAGATCCCGAGCTCCCGGGCGAGCAGGCGGATCAGGTCGAGCTCGTGCTCCAGCTGCACCCAGTCGACCTGCGCCCAGTCGCGCACCTGCTCCTTGGGGTACCCGGACAGCATGCCCTCGGGAAACTGCACCAGGCGCGCGTCGTTCCGGGCGGCCAGGCGCATCGCCGAGCGCACCGCCTCCCCGTTGCGGGTGACGTCGCGGCTGATCCCGCTCTGCGTCACAGCAATGCGAAGCCTGCTCATCGCGAACCCCCGTAGATCGACATCTGAGCGCCGTCCACGCTTGTGCCTGGTTCGCGCGTTCACCAGACCCGATGCCGTACGGGTGCGCTACTCGTCACCGCTAGTGCGCAGCGCCGGGCCGGAAGATCACCCCAGCCAGCCCGACCCCGAACAGCACACCCCCAATGATCAGCGCGACCGGCGCCTCACCGGGGGACACGTGCTCGAGCCCAAGCACGAGCAGACCGACGAGCACGAAGAACCACGGTGAGACAAAGCTCTTTCTAGCGTTCACAGATCCTCCGAGCACGACACCGACTCCACCCCAGGATCCTTCCAAAGTCACGCACCTCCAGCCAGACCCGACGCCCCCCCCTGTTGGCCCCGCCCCTGGCCCTGCCCCTAGCCCTAGCTCTGGCCCTAGCTCTGGCCCTTGCTCTGGCCCTTGCTCTGGCCCTTGCTCTGGCCGGCCGCCGCCTGACCGAGGTCAGCAACGGCTGCGCCTAACTGATCGCTGTTGTGCTGACTCGGACGATCACGAAAGAAAAGACCATCAGGGCATTCTCGATCGTCCCGGGTTTCGGCGCACTGCTCGCCCTACTCCGCCTGAAGGTCGCTCCAACTCGGAAGCGCGATCGTCTGTCCGACGGCTGAGGACTACGTCGGTCGGCCTCGGTGGTCTGAGGTGGAGCTTCCCAAGGTGCGCATGGGGAGCGGCTGCACCAACGAGGACGCTTCTGCCATGAGGACGCTTCTGCAACGAGGACCCTTCTGCAGGAGCCTCACCCCGCGGCGCGGTGAGGGCCACTGCACGTCGCAAGAGCTACGGCGCTGTGGGCAGCTGATACTCGTCCCACCCGCAAACCACGAAGCCCCAGCCAGACTGAGTCTGAGCTGGGGCTTTTCGGTGGGCCTAAGTGGACTTGAACCACTGACCTCTTCCTTATCAGGGAAGCGCTCTAACCGACTGAGCTATAGGCCCGAACCGCGTGCACCGCCTGTGGCGACGACCGCTCGTAGAGATTACCGCACTGGGCCCGGTCCTCCCAAACCGGGCCCGCGCGTGAGTCTCTGCGAATCCGATCGCCGAGGCTGCTTCGCCCCCGTTTGCGCCGAGGGCAGCGAAGAGGCCCCCGCCCCCAGTGGGGACGAGGGCCTCTTCGGAGGGCTGTCAGTCGTCGGACAGAGTGACGCGCACGCCGCCGACCAGGCCGGAGCTGAGGTTGTAGAGCAGCACGCCCACGGTGGACAGCGCGGTCAGGATGAGCGCGTTGACGGCACCGAGCACGATGCTGATCGACAGGACCTTGCCGAAGCCGATGTACTGGTAGATGTCGAAGCTGCTGTCGGCCTGCTCGAGGCCGAGCGAGTTCAGCATCTCGTTGAGCGAGTCGAACACGCCCATCGCGCTGAGCACGAGCCAGAGCACACACACGGCGATCACCAGGGCGATCGCCGAGGCGACGGAGAGCAGGAACGAGAGCTTGAGGGCCGACCAGACGTCGATGCTGGCCAGCGTGAGGCGGGCCACCCGGGGGGTGTCGAGGTCGGTGCCGCCGCGCTCGTCGGTGGCGGTCTGGTAGGAACCGCCGCCACCTCCGCCGTTCTCGGGCCGGCCGTTCGGGCTGATCGAGTCTGACCAGGAGTCGGAGCCAGCGGGACGCGGCTGCGTGGCCGGGCGGGGCTGCGCAGAGGGCCGCGGGCTGTTGCCGGTGGGCCGGGCCGCGGAGGGCGCCGGGCTGGCGGGAGCAGCGGCGGGCTGGGGACGCAGGCCGGCCGGGGCGGCAGCTGCAGCCTTGGCCGGGGCACTGCTCTTACCGTTGCTCGCGCCGGCGCTGCCCTGAGCAGGGCGGCTGGGCACGTTGGAGCGGGCGTTGCTGCCGCCGTTGGCCACGGCCCGCGCGGCGGCGGACTCGGCCGGGCTACCGCCAGGCTTGTTGCCGGTGGCGGCCGGGCGGGTGACGTCGCCGCTGGGCGGGCGGTTGTTGCCTGCCGCGGGAGCCGGAGCACCAGGGGTGCGCTTCACGGCGGGGGCGGAAGCACCGCTGGGAGCGGACGCTGCGGGCCGGGCCGGAGGCGTGGTGCCCGGCTGGTTGGCGCGAGCGGGCTGGGGGGCCGCCTGCGGAGCCGCCGAGGCAGGGCGGGCGGGGCTGGCGGGGCTGGCGCCACCGTTGGCCGGCCGGGTGGCGGAGTTGGACGAGCCGGACGGGGCGCTCGCGTTGCCGGCCGGACGCGCGGGGCCGCTGTTACCAGCAGGGCGTCCCTTCGCCGGACCTCCGGAGGACGAGGGCTTGTTACCCCCGCCGGAGACGCTTGGCGATGCATCGGTCGTCATCGGAGACGCTCCCCCACCCGGTTTCGGTGCTGACGTGCTCGCCGGTCGGTTCTCCTTCTCCGGACTCACGTCTCACCTCCACGTTCAGCAGCCGGCGGTAACCGCCGTCAGAATTCGGTCAGATTCATGATCGGCTGCTAGCTCACTAGCCGAACGTGGGCACGAACAACACCCGTTTCAGCCGATCCTATCGCTCCGCGATCGGTATCCCGACCCTAGAGCATGTCACCGCGGCCGTCTCGCGAGTCTGGTGTTAGTCACGTGACGGCCGGGGAGGGCAACCGATCCGGCGGCTCAGACGTCGCTCTCGTCGTCGCCGTCAGTGTCGGTTCCGGTCGATTCGGTCGGTACTGCCTCTTCGCCCGCGGTCACACTGTCAGATCCAGCTGAGAGTTCGCCGGGGGTGGCGTCTTCCGCGCCCTCCTCCTCGTCCTCCAGCTCGGCCGACTCGGTGTTCTTGGCGACCGCGATGATCCGGTCGTTTTTGTCCGGCTTGGCGAACACCACACCCATGGTGTCCCGGCCCTTGGCCGGCACCCCGGCCACGGACGAGCGCACGACCTTGCCGCGCTCCATCACGATCAGGGCCTCGTCGGTCTCGCTGACGATCATCGCGCCGACCAGGTCGCCGCGCTCCTCGGTCAGCTTGGCCACCTTGATGCCCAGGCCACCCCGGCCCTGCACCCGGTACTGGTCCACCGGAGTGCGCTTGGCGTAACCATTTTCGGTGACGATGAAGACGTACTCGTCGGCGCCGTCCTTCACCACGTCCATCGAGAGCAGCTCGTCGCCCTCGCGGAACTTCATGCCGGTGACCCCGGAGGTGGCCCGCCCCATCGGGCGCAGCGCCGTGTCGTCGGCGGTGAACCGGACCGACATGCCCTTCTTCGACACCAGCAGCAGGTCGTCGCTCTGCCCGACCAGGCGGGTGGAGACCAGCTCGTCACCCTCGCGCAGGTTGACCGCGATCACGCCGCCGGCCCGGTTGGAGTCGTACTCGGCGAGCCGGGTCTTCTTCACCAGACCGTCACGGGTGGCCACGATCAGGAAGTCGGCGTCCTCGTAGGTGCGCAGGTACATGACCTGGGCGATCTGCTCGCCGGGCTGGAACGCCAGCAGGTTGGCCACGTGCTGGCCCTTGGCGTCCCGGGAGCCCTCAGGCAACTCGTACGCCTTGGCCCGGTACACCCGTCCCAAGTTGGTGAAGAACAACAGCCAGTTGTGCGTCGAGGTGACGAAGAAGTGCTCCACCACGTCGTCGCCGCGCAGCGTCGTGCCCTTGGAGCCCTTACCGCCGCGCCGCTGCGCCCGGTACTGGTCGGAGCGGGTGCGCTTGGCGTAACCACCACGGGTGATGGTGACGACGACCTCTTCCTCGGGGATGAGGTCTTCCACGTTCATGTCGCCCTCGAAGGGCAGGATCTGGGTGCGCCGCTCGTCGCCGTACTTGTCGACGATCTCCTGCAGCTCCTCGGAGATGATCTGCCGCTGCCGCTCCGGCGAGGCCAGGATCGCCTCGAGCTCGGCGATCTGCGCCTCGAGCTTGGCTAGTTCTTCCAGGATCTTCTGGCGTTCCAGGGCGGCCAGCCGGCGCAGCTGCATGGCCAGGATCGCGTCGGCCTGCACCTCGTCGATGTCGAGCAGCGCAATCAGCCCGCCGCGCGCGTCCTCGACCGTGGCGCTGGCCCGGATCAGGGCGATGACCTCGTCGAGCGCGTCGAGCGCCTTGACCAGACCGCGGTAGATGTGGGCCTGGCGCTCGGCCTCGGCCAGCAGGTAACGCGTGCGCCGGACGATGACCTCGATCTGGTGGTCGAGCCAGTGCCGGACGAACTTGTCCAGGCTCAGCGTGCGCGGCACACCGTCGACCAGGGCCAGCATGTTCGCGCCGAAGTTGTCCTGCAGCTGGGTGTGCTTGTACAGGTTGTTCAGCACGACCTTGGCCACCGCGTCGCGCTTGAGCACGATCACGATGCGCAGACCGGTCTTGCCCGAGGTGTCGTCGCGCATGTCGGCGATGCCCTGGATCCGGCCGGAGTCGACCAGCTCCGCGATCTTCACCTTCAGGTTGTCCCAGTTGACCATGTAGGGCAGCTCGGTGACGACCAGGCAGGTGCGGTTCTGGATCTCCTCGACCGTGACCACCGCGCGCATGGTGATCGAGCCGCGGCCGGTGCGGTACGCGTCCTCGATCCCGCGGGTACCCATGATCAGGCCGTGGGTCGGGAAGTCGGGGCCCTTGACCCGCAGCAGCAGCTGGCCGAGCAGCTCCTCGTCGGAGGCCTCGGGGTTGGCCAGCAGCCACTGCACCCCGTCGGCCACCTCGCGCAGGTTGTGCGGCGGGATGTTGGTGGCCATCCCGACCGCGATCCCGGCGGAGCCGTTGACCAGCAGGTTCGGGAAGCGCGCGGGCAGGATGTCGGGTTCCTGCGTCTTGCCGTCGTAGTTCGGGGAGAAGTCGACGGTGTCCTTGTCGATGTCCCGGACCATCTCCATGGCCAGCGGGGCCATCCGGCACTCGGTGTACCGCATGGCCGCGGCCGGGTCGTTACCCGGGGAACCGAAGTTGCCCTGCCCGTCGACCAGCGGGTAGCGCAGCGCCCAGGGCTGGGCCAGGCGCACCAGGGTGTCGTAGATCGCCGAGTCACCGTGCGGGTGGTACTGCCCCATCACGTCGCCGACCACGCGGGCGCACTTGTTGTAGCCGCGCTCGGGGCGGAAACCACCGTCGTACATCGCGTAGAGCACGCGCCGGTGAACGGGTTTCAGGCCGTCCCGGACGTCCGGCAGGGCACGGCCGACGATCACGCTCATCGCGTAGTCGAGGTACGACCGCTGCATCTCCAGCTGCAGGTCGATCGGCTCGACCCGGCCGGGCTGGGGCAACGGCGGGAGGGTGGGCGGCTGCTCGGTCACATCGATCCTTCGTGTTCAGCAAGCTTTTTCGATTGAGGACGCCGTGGGGGTACCACCCGGAGCCGGAGGCGCTGGGGGAGGGCACACAGGGTGCCCACCGGCGGCTTCGAGATCAGATGTCCAGGAAACGAACGTCTTTCGCGTTGCGCTGGATGAACGAGCGCCGCGACTCCACGTCCTCGCCCATCAGGATCGCGAACATCTCGTCGGCCGCCGCCGCGTCCTCCATCGTGACCTGCAGGAGAACGCGCTGGTTGACGTCCATCGTGGTCTCGGAGAGCTCGTTGGCGTTCATCTCGCCCAGACCCTTGTACCGCTGCACGCCATCGTCTTTCGGCAGCTTCTTGCCGGCCTCGCGGCCGGCCGCCACGACGGCGTCGCGCTCCCGGTCGGAGTAGACGTACTCCGGCTCCGAGCCCTTGCCCGACCACTTGATCTTGTACAGCGGCGGCTGGGCCAGGTAGACGTGGCCGTGCTCGACCAACGGCCGCATGAAGCGGAACAGCAGGGTCAGCAGCAGGGTGCGGATGTGCTGGCCGTCGACGTCGGCGTCGGCCATCAGGATGATCTTGTGATAGCGCAGCTTCGACAGGTCGAAGTCGTCGCTCACCCCGGTGCCGAACGCGCTGATCAGCGCCTGCACCTCCTGGTTGGCCAGAACCTTGTCGATCCGCGCCTTCTCGACGTTCAGGATCTTGCCGCGGATCGGCAGGATGGCCTGGGTGCGCGGGTCGCGGCCGCTCTTGGCCGAACCGCCGGCCGAGTCACCCTCGACGATGAAGATCTCGCACTCTTCGGGGTGGGTCGACTGGCAGTCGGACAGCTTGCCGGGCAGGCCACCGCCGCCGAGCAGGCCCTTGCGACGGGTGGCCTCGCGAGCCTTGCGCGCCGCCATCCGGGCCGCGGCGGCCTGGATGGACTTGCGGATCACGTCACGCGCGTCGTTCGGGTGCGAGTCCAGCCAGTCGGTGAGCTCCTGGCGCACCACCCGCTGCACGAAGGTCTTCGCCTCGGTGTTGCCCAGCTTGGTCTTGGTCTGGCCCTCGAACTGCGGCTCGGTCAGCTTCACCGAGATGACGGCGGTGAGCCCCTCCCGGATGTCCTCACCGGCCAGGTTCGGGTCCTTCTCCTTGATCAGGCCCTTGGCCCGGGCGTACTCGTTGATCAGGTTGGTCATCGCGGCGCGGAAACCCTCTTCGTGGGTACCGCCCTCGTGCGTGTTGATCGCGTTGGCGTAGGTGTGGACGCTCTCCGAGTAGGCCGTGGTCCACTGCATGGCCAGCTCGAGCGCCAGCCCCTTGTCCTTGTCCTCCGCCTCGAGGTAGATGACCTCGGGGTTGATGTTCTCGTTCTTCTTCGACGAGTTCAGGTGCTTGACGTAGTCGATCAGGCCGTCGTCGTACTTGTAGGTGGCGCTGAACTGCTTGCCGTCCTCGTCCGCGTGCTCCGGCCGCTCGTCGGTCAGCTTCAGCTGCAGGCCCTTGTTCAGGAAGGCCATCTGCTGGAACCGGGTGCGCAGCGTCTCGTAGTCGAAGTCGAGCGTCTCGAAGATCTCACCGCTCGGCCAGAACGTGACGATGGTGCCGGTGTCCTCGTCGGGGATGTCTTCCCCCTGGGCGAGCGGGGCCTGGGGCACACCGATCTCGTAGGACTGCCGCCAGATCGAGCCCTGACGGTGGACCTCGACCTGGAGGTTGCGGGAGAGGGCGTTGACCACGGAGACACCCACGCCGTGCAGACCGCCGGAGACCGAGTAGCCGCCACCGCCGAACTTGCCGCCGGCGTGCAGCACAGTGAGCACCACCTCGACGGCCGGCTTGCCCTCGGAGGCGACGATGTCGACCGGGATGCCCCGGCCGTTGTCGATCACCCGGACACCGCCGTCGGCCAGGATGGTCACGTCGATCTCGGTGCAGTAGCCCGCCATCGCCTCGTCGACCGCGTTGTCGACCACCTCGTAGACCAGGTGGTGCAGACCCCGCTCGCCGGTGGAGCCGATGTACATGCCGGGGCGTTTGCGAACCGCCTCCAGGCCCTCCAGCACGGTGATGGCACTGGCGTCGTACGTGACCCCGTCGGCCTCGACGACGGCCGGCTCGACGGCGGAGGACTCAGGGGCGCTCGGTATCGTCTGCTCGGCCACGAGTGGGGGGACTCCTGAAGCTTCAAGGGCCGGTGACTCACGCCAGCGCGGCCGACGGTACGGGCCCGAGGGTGACCCGCTGAGTGCGGTAACCCTGGCGCCGCCGAACTCCCCCATCATATCTGGTCTTCGCCCGGATTCGCTCATCAGCGGGTCCAAACGCAGGGCCTATCTGCTTCCCTAAGGGCTGCGAGCCCATCTCTGGCGCCACAGCCCACCCCTTCATGACTCCCGATACGTCTGCGGGAGCGCAATGAAGTCTGAGCGGCCCTCAGGGACCCCGCGTCAAGCCCACCTCAAGCAGCGGAGGGGAGACCCATTTGTACCGTCCGTAACGCTTTGACTCACCCGTACGTGTCGCCGGGCCCCTTGGAGCCGGGAGCCACCCGGGGGCCGTGCTTCCACGAGGGGGCCGACGGGCCGCGCACCACGATCCGGGTGACCGTGCCCTCACCCACCTCGCGCGCCAGCAGCCCGAGCAGGTTGGGGGTGAGCAGCCGGACCTGGGTGGCCCAGGCCGAGGAGTCCGCGCCCACGGTGAGCACCCCGTCGACGAAACTGATCGGCTGGCAGTGCCCGGCCACGTCCGCCCCGACGATCTGGTTCCACCGCCCGAGCACGCCGCCGATCGCGACCGTCTCGGTCCAGCCCCGCTCCGCGATCAGCCGGGCCATCACCGAGTCCAGCCCCTGTGGATCACGGGCGTCGGGGTGTGCACCGGAACGTGTGTTGGCGCCTTCGCGGCGCTGCCGGGCGAGCGCGGCGGCCCCCAGGCGGCCAGGAATCCCAGGTTTATCCCCACGGGCTGCGGCGGCCGCCCGCGCTCTCCCCAGGGCAGCACGCACCGCGTCCGCACCGTTGTCCACATCCCCCTGTGGATCATTTTTAGCTCCCTGAGCTGCGAATACGCCGGAGGAGCCAGGGGCCGGGAGGGGGACACCACGACTGGAGTCCACACCTGAACGGGACTCTGTATCCACATGCTTTTCCACAGGGGGAGCGGCGCGTCGGGGGTAGTTGTCCCCAGCCTCCCCGGCGTTTCCCACAGGGTGTGAGGAAGTTGTGGATAAAGGCTGTTCTTTGTTCGAGACCGAGTTGTTGCTTACCCCCCGGCCATCCCTAGTAGACACGCGACACTGCCCCCTTCACCACGTCCACCCGACCCCCGCTGAGCGCCTTAGGTACGTCTTCCGCCACGGCCGCCGTCACCAGAACCTGCTCCGCGCCGGCCACCATCTCGGCCAGGCGCTCGCGGCGCCCCGCATCGAGCTCGGCGAAAACGTCGTCCAGGATCAGCACTGGTTCGGCCGACTCGTCCCCGTCACCACGCAGCAGGTCGTACGACGCCAACCGCAGCGCCAGAGCGAACGACCAGGACTCGCCATGACTGGCATACCCCTTGGCCGGAAGCCCCCCGAGGCTCAGCAGCAGATCATCGCGATGCGGCCCGACCAGACTCACGCCGCGCTCGAGCTCGCTGGAGCGTTGTTCCTCCATTGCCGCGAGCAAGCGCTCGCGCAGCGTTTCCCGGCCAGGGACATCCATCTGCACTGGGGTGTCTGAGACCGGGCCGCCAATGTCTTCGCCCAGCGTGCTGCGGTAGGTCAAGGTCGCGTTGCCCTGGCCCCGGCTCACTGCCTCGTAAGCTCCCGCGACCAGGGGAGTCAGGGCTCTGACCAGGTACAACCGGCCGTACAGGAGCTCGGCCCCAACCCCTGCGAGGTGGGTGTTCCACACATCGAGCGTGCTCAGATCCGGCTTACGGCCAGCGCGTCGCGCCTTGCCTGCCGTCTTGAGCAGTGCGTTCCGCTGGCGTAGCACCTTGTCGTAATCCGACCGTACCCCGGCGAAACGTGGCGCCCGGAGCACGAGCAGGTCGTCCATGAACCGGCGCCGGCCGTCGGGCTCCCCCTTGACGATGGCCAGGTCTTCCGGTGCGAAGAGCACCGTGCGCAGCATCCCCAGAGCGTCGCGCGGGCGAGTCACCGGCGACCGGTTGATCCGAGCGCGGTTGCTGCCCTTGGCCGCTATCTCCAGCTCGACCATCGCCTTGCGGTCGTCACGCTGGATCGCGGTGCGGACCACGGCCCGCGCCGCACCCGCCCTGATCAGGGGGAAGTCGGTGCTGACCCGGTGGCTGGAGTGCGATGCCACGTACCCGATCGCCTCGACCAGGTTGGTCTTCCCCTGCCCGTTCGGCCCGACCAGCGCGGTCACTCCCGGCTCCAGCGGGAGCTCGGCGCTCTCGTAGGAACGGAAATCGGCCAACGAGAGATGGGTGACGTGCATCGGGGCGGATCGGTCTCCGGTCCGGGTCGGGTGATGACAGCTGTACGAGAGGTGACCGACACTCACGTCCGCTTACGGACGTTCGTGCTCACCGACGTCCTCAGGTGGGCGTTTGTTTCTCGCTCACCATCGTCGTGGTCACCCGGCCGGGAGTCCAGCGGGCCCGGCACAGCGGAACCGCCGGGCGCCCAGATCGGGTGCCCGGCGGTTCGGTGTCGCGTGCTTACTCCTGGGTGGAACCGGCGCCCGAGCTCGGGCCCGCGTCCGCCGCAGCCTTGGCGGTGACCGCGTGGCCACCGAACTGGTTGCGCAGCGCGGCGACGGCCTTCATCGCCGGGGAGTCGTCCTGCCGGCTGGTGAACCGGGCGTACAGAGCAGCCGTCATCACCGGCGCCGGAACGGCGTTGGCGATGCACTCCTCGATCGTCCAGCGGCCCTCGCCGGAGTCGTTCACGTAACCGGTGATCTGCGAGAAGCCCGGGTCCTCCTCGAGGCCCTTGACCAGCAGGTCGAGCAGCCAGGAGCGCACCACGGTGCCGCGCGTCCAGGCCTTGAAGCTGCCGGTCACGTCCTTGACGATGTCCTTGGCGGCGAGCAGCTCGTAGCCCTCGGCGTAGGCCTGCATCAGGCCGTACTCGATGCCGTTGTGAACCATCTTCGCGTAGTGGCCGGCACCGATCTCACCGACGTGCACGAAGCCCTCTTCGCGCGGGCCCTCGGGGCGCAGCGCGTCGAAGATCGGCATGGCGCGCTCGACGTTCTTGGCGTCGCCACCGACCATCAGGCCGTAGCCGTTCTTCAGGCCCCAGACACCACCGGAGACGCCGCAGTCGACGTACTCGATGCCCTTCTCGGCCAGCTCCTTGGCGTGGACGGCGTCGTCGCTGAAGCGCGAGTTGCCGCCCTCGATGACCAGGTCGCCGGGGGAGAGCAGGTTGCCCAGCTCGGTCACGGCGTTCCGGGTGATCTCGCCGGAGGGCACCATGACCCAGACGATGCGCGGGGCGGGCAGGGCCTCGACGAGCTCCTGTACCGAGGCGACGTCGCTGACGGCAGGGTCCCGGTCGTAACCGGTCACCTTGATGCCGGCCTCGGACAGGCGCTTGTACATGTTGCCGCCCATGCGGCCGAGGCCGATCATTCCGATGTGCACGGGGTGTTTCCCTTCGGGCTCAGCCCGCGATTCGCACCGGCATCAGGAGGTACCGATAGCTGCTGTCGTCCGACCCTTCCGGATCGGTTTGCGGCGACAGCACCGCGGGCTTGGTGGGCTGTGTGAATGAGAGGCGGACCAGGGGCGAGTTCAGCGCCCCGAGGCCGTCGAGCAGGAACTGCGGGTTGAAGGCAATAGAGAGTTCGTCACCGACGAGCGTCGACTCAACTGCCTCCGATGCTTGAGCATCTTCTCCTTGCCCGGCTTCCAGCGTGAGGAGGCCCTCCGTGAAGGTGAGTCGGACCGGTGTGTTCCGTTCCGCCACCAACGCGACACGTTTCACCGCGTCTGTCAGAGCCTGCGTTCCCACCAGCGCATATGTCGCCACCGAGTCGGGGAACAACGCGCGAACCTTCGGGTAGTCGCCTTCCACCAGGAGCGAGGTGGTGCGGCGGCCGCCGGCCTCGAAACCGATCATCTCGGTCGCTCCGCCGGTGGTGAGTGCGAGGGTGACGTCGGCGCTGGTGCCGAGGGCCTTCGCGACATCGTTCAGGGTCCGGGCCCGGACCAGGGCGACGCTGCTCTGACTCGGGTCGCCAGGATGCCAGGGCAGGGTGCGCATCGCGAGCCGGTACCGGTCCGTGGCCAGCAGCGTGATCTGGTCACCCTCGATCTCGCACCGGATCCCGGTGAGGATCGGGAGCGTCTCGTCCCGGCTGGCTGCGATGCTGACCTGCCCCACCGCCTGGGTGAAGATGTCACCCGCGACCGTACCGGACGCATCCGGCATCACCGGCAGGGTGGGGTACTCCTCCACCGGCATGGTGAGCAGGGTGAACCGGCCGGAGCCGCAGACCACGGAGACCTTGGAGCCGTCGGTGGTGACGTCGACCGGCTTGGCCGGCAGCGAGCGGCAGATGTCGGCGAGCAGCTTGCCGGAGACCAGGGCCGTGCCCGCGTCCATCACGTCGGCGGCGACCTCGACCCGGGCCGAGACCTCGTAGTCGAAGCTGGAGAGCCGCAGCACGCCCACCTCGTCCGCCTCGAGCAGGAGACCTGCGAGGACCGGGACGGGAGGACGGCTGGGCAGGGCCCGTGCCGCCCAGGCCACTGCGTCCGCCAGCGCGTCGCGCTCAACCCGGAATTTCACGGGTAACCCCTCCACAACTGGCTGATGTCTGGTCGGACGACACACGTCGCCGAGCCCGGCCGGACGCCGGGCTGGGAGGTGTGAAGTTCTTGCCCGCCGACATTACGCGAGTTGGTGAGGCGGGGGGAACTCGATCGGCGGGTCGTGGGATGCCGGTAGCGGCCAGTGGCGGTTGCGGTGGTGGTGGGCATCGCGCCAGAGCCTGAGGACGAGCGTGGGCACCGAGGCGCTGAAGCCGGGTTGGGCGGTTGCGGGCGGCGTGGGTGGGTCTTCGGGCGGGTATCGGGGCTCGGTGGCCCGGAGGGGGTGCTCAGGTGCTTGTGGACGTCGGTGTCGGCTTGGTCGGGGAGCGGACTTGGGCTGAATGTCGGCGGACTGGGCGGGCGGAACCGGAAGAGGGCTCGGGCGACTTGGGTGGCTGCAGTTCGGGTTCCTGCTGGCTCGGGGCGGGGGCGAGCGCGCTGACGCTGGTTCTGGGCCGGCGTCAGATGGGTGCCGACTGTATGCGCGGAGCTAGGTCGGTTCAGCCCGCCGGACGCTCACTCATTTCCCGAAGCGCTCTTGGCACGGCTGTTCTCGGCCGGAGCGTTCTCAACTGCGCAGCCAGCGTGATCTGTCAGCTCAGGGCCCCACCTCTCGGGTCTGTCAGCTACCAAGCAGGGACGCATGTCGACGCTGACCAGCTAGCGGGGCTGCACGTTCATGACCTCACCAAGCGAGCCCACCAGGCAAGGACGACCACCTGGTCGCCTGACACTCCCCCGTGGGGCTCAGTCCTGAGCAGCACCTCGATCAGGTCGTGCCCCTCGCCAGGCGTCGGCTTCCAAGGCAGGCAGCTCCCGCCTCGCACCTCCGCCTCGCACCTCCGCCTCGCACCTCCGCCTCGCACCTCCGCCTCGCACCTCCCGCTGTCCTGTCGTCTGCCTCTCCGCTTCCCTGCCTCCCGGCCTTCCCTGCCTCCCGGCCTTCCCTGCCTCCCGGCCTTCCCTGCCTCCCGGCCTTCCCTGCCTCCCGGCCTTCCCTGCCTCCCGGCCTTCCCTGCCTCCCGGCCTTCCCTGCCTTCCCGGCCCCCCGCCAGCCTCAGCTCCGAGGTTCGCGCTGCGTGCCGGTTGCGGGGCTCGGCTGCTGGATCCCGAACCGGGACTCGCCTGGGCGTCCACCTCAGGTCTGGCTGTCTGACGACCGATGAGGTCTTGCCAAGGCCAACGTTCGAGCAGACACTTGTCGTTCGAACATCTGTTCGACTCCTTGTTTATCCCCAGCCCACAGATTCTCGAAGTCCCGCTCGATCGCCCAAGCCAAATGTTCGCGGATTCACAACCTTCCTCAAGATAACTGTTTGGTGTTTGTAGTAGCGGTTGTGGAAACTGTTGATAACCCTCGTTTTTGCAGGTCACAGCCCTAAGGGCCTGTAGATAGATGGTGGATGAAATCGGGGTGTCCGTGGAAAGAAGGTGGACAAACTGGGGGAGACCCACAGGGTTGTCCCCAGTTTTCCACCGATGACCCACAGTTATCCACACTTCATCCCCAGGAATCAGGCCTTTATCCACGCCTTTATCCACGGGCCAAAATCGCGAGTTATCCACTGGCCGGCCGCCGGTTGTCCACGGGCTGTAGATAACTGCCACCGTCCCCTAGAACCAGCCTCAAGTTTGGCCGTTTTGGCCGGTGAGAGGCTTACCCACAAAAGCGCAGCCCTGTGGGTAACTCCTGTGGACAGTCGGGATCCACACCAGTTCATCCACAGACTTCTCCCCACCTGTGCGCGAAACGCCTAGTTTTTCCACGGCTGTGCACAACGCTCCGAGCCCTGTGGATAAGTGGCAACTCGAGGCCAGCAAAGGGCTTTCGCCGACAGCGCCCCGTGTCAGGCCCTCTCAGGGTCTGTTTTCCACAGTTTTTGTCCCCAGTCTGTACACAGTGTGGACAGACCTTCCAGGTCCCGGCCCCCCAGAACACCGCTGCGAGGCCACAACTTTGGCCTCTGAACTGGGCGGACAGTCTCCAACCGGAACTGTGGAGAGCTGTTTTTGCCCGACCCTCATTTTGCCCCGGCTGTGGACAACCCGTGGATAACTCTGTGGGAAGACATATTGGCGTGGCAAATTCCCGCCAAAAACCAGCTCAGGCCGAGTCGAGGGCCCGGCGACTACTCAGAAGCGAATGAAGCTGTCTTTTGTGAGCGCCGCGCAAAAATGACCGCTCGCCGTGAGGTTTTTGCCCTAGGGAAGGTATGTGGATGGCCACCGGGCACAGTTTTTGTCTACGGCGCTGAGGTCGCGCGCCTTACGCGAGGGCATGGATGGCTGCGCCGGCAGAGCCGTGGACTGCGGGCCGGATAGCAGGTGCGGGGATTGCGTGCCCGAGCGGTGAAGGAGGTCGGTGCCGACGGGGCGACAAGGTGTGACCGACCTCGATCAGCAAGGTAGATACCGACTTGGCCTAAATGGTTGTCGACCTTGTGGTGCGGGCTCGACCTTCGGGGTGGGGAGGTGGTTCCGGACCTTCGGGGTGGGGAGGTGGCTACCGACCTTCGGGGTGGGGAGGTGGCTACCCACCTTGGGGTGGGGAAGTGGCCACCGACCTTGGGGTGGGGAGGTGGCTACCGACCTTGGGGCGGGCAGATGGCTACCGATCTGGAGTCGGCAAGGTGGTTGTGGGCCGTCTTGTTTGGGCAGGGCCGGTCTCGGTGGGGTGTGTGCGGCAGGGGCAATCGCTGGCCGGGGGACTTCTTTGGTCGCGGTGTTGGCGGGGGGCGGTCGCCAGCCACGGTCTAGACAGGGCTGATGGTCGACCTGGGCGCTGGCGGGGTCGACCGCAGGGCTGACCGCCGGTCGGCGTGTTGGCGACTCAATCGTCGTCGGCGTGACTCCCGTTGGTGTTGGCGGGGCGCGACCTCGCACGGCCCAACGCCGTTTCGTGGTGCCCACTCCCAGGATGGCCGCGGTGATGGTGTGGGTGGTCGTGTGGTGGTGAAGATCGGCGCATGAAAGCGTGCGGGGTGGTTCGGCCAAGGTGTTTGGACGGGGTGATCGCCGGCCGGGTGTTGGCACAAGGCGCTTTCGCTCAGGTGTTGGCGGCGGGCGAGCGAGGGGGCGATCACCGGCCAGAGCGTTGGGCAGGACTGGTGGCTAGCCCGGGTTTGACGAAGGCGGCTTTGGCCAGGTGTTGGCAGGGACGGTCGCCGGCCGAGGTTTTGGACACGGTCGATCGTGGACTGGCTGCTGGCGGGGCCGCTCTTGATGAGGTGATGGCAGGGGTGAATGCCGAGGGGGGTTTGGCGGGACAGGTTGCTGACGGCGGGGATCGGTGGGCGTAGCTGTAGGTCCAAGGGGCTCTAGTGCGATGGATAGCCATTGGCGCCGGCTCGTTGTCGGCCAGGTCGAGGCTCAGGGAGAAGGCGGGATAGCGGTGGCGCGCTGCAGGGTGAGCCAGGGCAGGTCGGCCGGTGCTCGGTCCCGTTGCCGAGCAGTCAGCCGTTGGCATACCGCGAGCTCGGACAGGCCGGCTGCTGCGCGGAGGAACGTACACAGCACGGGCGGAACGCGAACGGGGTTGTGGACCCACCCAGCCGCCCACTGTCGTCCACGGTTCGCTGGGGCCCGCCACGAGCGTCCTCAAATTGAGGATTACTGGCTGCTGCTCAGGTCAGGGCATGCGCGAGGTCTGCTTGATCCGGTTCGTGAGCTCGGTGACCTGGTTGTAGGTGGAGCGGCGTTCGGCCATCTGCGTGCGGATCTTGCGGTCGGCGTGGATGACCGTGGTGTGGTCGCGGCCACCGAACAGCTGGCCGATCTTCGGCAGGGAGAGGTCGGTCAGTTCGCGGCACAGGTACATGGCGATCTGGCGGGCGTTGCTCAGGGTGCGTGAGCGGGACGGGCCGCACAGGTCGTCGAGGGAGACGCTGAAGTAGGCCGCGGTCTGGGCCATGATCGTCGCCGAGGTG
This sequence comes from Kineosporia rhizophila, assembly GCF_021277265.1. Taxonomy (GTDB): domain Bacteria; phylum Actinomycetota; class Actinomycetes; order Actinomycetales; family Kineosporiaceae; genus Kineosporia; species Kineosporia rhizophila. Next base: position 37,711 of record NZ_JAJSOH010000009.1, on the reverse strand, counting down.
ATCTCCGGGGTGTCGTCCGCGGGGATCAGGTCCTTGAGAACGATCTCGGCCAGGGAGAGGTCGACCGGCTGCCGGTTGAGGCTGGCGAACGCGGTCACCCGGATCAGGGCACCCTCGAGCTCGCGGATGTTGGTGGAGATCCGCGAGGCGATGTACTCCATCACCGCGTCGTTGACCTCGAGACGCTCGCCGATCGCCTTCTTGCGCAGGATGGCGATCCGGGTCTCCAGGTCGGGCGGCTGGACGTCGGTGATCAGGCCCCACTCGAAGCGGGAGCGCATCCGTTCCTCGAACCCGGCCAGCTGCTTGGGCGGCAAGTCGGAGGTGATCACCACCTGCTTGTTCGCGTTGTGCAGGGTGTTGAAGGTGTGGAAGAACTCCTCCTGGGTCTGCACCTTGTTCTGCAGGAACTGGATGTCGTCGATCAGCAGCACGTCGACGTCGCGGTAGCGGCGCTGGAAGGTGCTGGCCTTGTCGTCGCGGATGCTGTTGATGAACTCGTTGGTGAACTCCTCGGAGTTCACGTAGCGCACGCGGACCCCGGGGTAGAGGTTCATCGCGTAGTGCCCGATCGCGTGCATCAGGTGGGTCTTGCCCAGACCCGACTGGCCGTAGACGAACAGCGGGTTGTAGGCCTTGGCCGGAGCCTCGGCGACGGCGACCGCGGCGGCGTGGGCGAACCGGTTGCTGGCCCCGATGACGAACGTCTCGAACGTGTACTTCGCGTTCAGCCGGGCCGGCTCGACCGTGGGCTTGGTGGCGCGGTGGCGAGCCGGACGGTCTTCGGGGTGCGGCACGGGCTCGGAGTTGCCCGCGGGCAGACCGGTGGCCAGGCCGGCCGGGGAGTTGTTCTCCAGCGGCTTGGCCCGGTCGAGATTGCGAATGTCGATGATCGAGTCCGAGCTCTCGCCCCGGCCGGTGCGGAACCCGCTGTCAGGCTGTGGATTGCGCTCACGGCCGGTCGGGGATGCGGGGTTCTCGAAGCCGAACCTTCCCTCGCCGCCGCGGCGGTCGGGGTTGAACGAGTCCTGGCCGAACGAATCGCCCTGATAACCGAACAGGTCCTCCTGCAGCGGTTCCCCCGGCTGCGGCTCACGCTGGTCCGGCTGGTCGCCCGAGGGAAGCTCGCGGCTCTCTGTCGGCCGAGAGTTGCTCGCGTTGTCGGAACCCAGCTCACCCTCGGAACCGAACCGCTGGCGCTGCGGACGCTCGTACCCCTGGTCGGCCGGCTCACCGCCGGAGTTGCCCAGGTCGTAACGCGTGCCTTCGTGACGTCCGGGGTCCAGACGCGAGCCGTCGTAGCGGGTGCCGGAGTAACGGTCGGTCTCGAACCGGTCGTTGCCGGACTCGAAGTCGAAGCGGTCTGCTTCCGGACGTTCTTCCTGGACGCGATCTGCTTCCTGGCCGCCTTGAACAAGATGACCTAGGTCGTTCTCGTTGCGGGGGGCATCGGGCTGCTCGTCGTACCGGTTGTTCTGACGGAGCTCGCGCCGGCTCTCGTAGCGGGGGCGCTCGTTCTCGTAACGGTCACCGCGCTCGCCGCGCTCGGCCCGGTCGGAGTCGAGACGGCTGACGGGGTAGCTGCCGAACGTGCCGGGGTAGTCCTGCCGGTAGTCGGGCTGGACCGGCTGGTACTCGGCCGGGTACTCGTCCTGGTAGCGGTCGAAGTGGTTGCGCTCGGCCCGGTCGGTGCCGTCGGGACGCAGGTCACGCATGTCCGGAACGGCGCGGGGGGACTGCGGGTTGTTCCACGACCCGGGGCCCTCGACCGGCGCCTCGGCCCGGAAGTCGGCGCGAGGCGTACCGAAGCCGCTGTCGCCGGAACGGGACATCGGCCCGCGGACCTCGTAGGTGGCGTTCTCCTCGGAGTCGAACATCCGGATCCCGCCGGCGGGGGTACGCACGTGCACCGGCTCACCGCCGGCCAGCGACGAGTCGACCGTGACGGCCAGGCGGATCGGGATCCCGAGATGTTCCGAGAGCAGGCCGGTGATGGTGTCGCGGACCCGCTGCTCCAGGATCTCCTTGGTCAGGTCGTTGGGGACCGCGAGGATGGCGGTGCCGTCGAGCAGACCGACGGGCCGGGCGAGTCGCACGAAGGCGCGCTGCTGCGGAGTCACGCCCACTGAGTCGAGCGAGTCGAGGGCCCGGCGCCAGACTGAGGGAAAGTCCTCGTTCGGCGATGCCACGCCGCTCACCTCCGTTACCAGTCCGTACGCGGTCGTTCTTCCACAGCGTTGTCCACACCCTGTGCATGAACGAGAGGCCGGACCGGTCCAGTGTGCACTCGAGCCCGGTCGAACCCGCCGGTGACCCCCGCTGCAGTCAGCTGGGACCCCCGGTTCGCACCGTCCGTCCACAAGTCAATGACCAGCCAGTTCGGCGTGTCGTTGCGGGTCACGGAAGCGCAAGAGAGGACGATAGCCGCTCGGACCGGACCTTGGGGGCGGCCGTCGTCCGACCGGGCGCCGAGCGGAGTACCGGCAAATCCGATTCGTCCGCTCCCACCTGCCAGGTTGTGGATAACTACGCGACGCAGATCACATCGGATTCGGGTCTGGATCTGCACGTGACGCCACGTTGCCCGGCCGTTCAGGCCCCGGAAGCTCCTCGTTCAGCCGCCGTCGCGGCGGCCGGAGGACGGCCGATGCAGTCCAGGTGCCATACCTGTGGCCCGGTCGAGCTCGCGCCGGGATCGTCCCGTTCGCGGGTTGTTCGCGACGGCGGCGTTGCCGCCGGCTTTGATCAGTGCTTTGATCGACGAATCGCCGTGCCGAAGGCCGCGCCCCGGGTGTGAGTTTGACCGAGGGCGCGTGCGCCCGTACCGTGAGAGGGCTTGACGGCGACCTCTCTTCGCATGTCCACGCAGACCTTGCGCGGGCGTCCGATGGAGGTCGGTGTCAGCGGTCGATGTCATTCCGGCACGGCCGCGCCGACTGCAAAAGCATGCGCACTGACACTGCGTTGAATTAACTGCATGGGAGTCCTCAGGTGAGCAAGCGGACGTTTCAGCCGAACAACCGGCGCCGTTCCAAGACGCACGGTTTCCGCCTGCGTATGAGCACCCGCGCCGGCCGCGCCATCCTGGCCGCCCGCCGCCGGAAGGGTCGCGCGGAACTCTCCGCCTGATTCGGCCGTCCCGGTCTCAGGGTGCTTCCCGGCGCTCACCGGATGCGACACAGCAGCGATTTTTCCGCTGCTGTGCGCAAAGGCCGTCGCGCCGGTCGGCAATCCCTGGTCATCCATCTGAACCGCACTGGTTCGGATCCGGCCTCGCCAGCACGAGTGGGTTTCGTCGTGTCCAAGGCGGTCGGCCCGGCGGTGGTGAGGAATCGCGTGAAGCGGCAACTGCGTCACATCACGAGAGAACGCCTGGCGGCGCTGCCGTCGGGCGCTCTTGTCGTGGTTCGGGCCAATCCCGCGGCAGCCGGTTCCACCACTCTCGCTGCGGATTTCGACAGCGCTCTGGCTGCGGCCCTGCGTAGTCCGGCCGGCACCGGCCCGGGCCCCGGCGGCCGCGGACGCCGTTCGTCAGGAACTGGTTCTTCAGGTACCGGGAGCCCTCGTGGCTGAGCCGCCGTCGGCAACCGCCGGGGACGAATCGTCCTCTGGTACTGCTCTTCGCCGGGCCACCGCACTGGTGGGCCGAGGTGCCCGCTTGCTCGCAAGCGTCCCCAAGTACCTGCTCATCGGTTTCCTGATGCTCTACCGCGCGCTGATCTCACCGCTCTACGGTCAGACCTGCCGCTTCTATCCGTCGTGCTCGCAGTACGCGCTCACCGCCGTGCAGCGGCACGGAGCCGTCCGCGGTTCCTGGCTGGCGGGGCGGCGTCTGCTGCGTTGCCACCCCTGGAACCCGGGTGGGATCGACCACGTTCCACCGGTCAGGAGCAAGGCCGGGGGTGAGCACGGGGTGTCTGACGAAGCCACTCCTTCTGCTGCGCCGGCGCAGGCCGACGCGCCCGCGTCACTCGCCACCGAGCCCGAGTCGCCCGATCCCGGGGCGAGAAGCCGGGTGGCTCCTACTGACCAGAACTGCGCGCCGTCCGCCTCGCGACGTGCCGCCTGATCCGGCGAGGAGCCGATGCAGATCCTGAGACCCCTCGAGTACGCCGTTGCCTGGATCATGGTGCAATGGCACTCCCTGTTCACTGCGATCGGCCTGCCCGAGGATTCCGGTTGGACCTGGGCGCTCGCCATCGTCGGTCTGGTGATCGTCATCCGGATCATCCTGATCCCGCTGTTCGTGAAGCAGATCAAGGCTTCCCGCGGGCTCCAGCTGATCCAGCCGGAACTGCGCAAGATCCAGGCGAAGTACAAGGGCAAGACGGATCCTGACTCCCGTCAGAAGATGACGCAGGAAACGATGTCGCTCTACCGGGAGTCGGGCACCAACCCGTTCGCCTCCTGCCTGCCGATCCTGCTCCAGGCACCGATCTTCTTCGCCCTGTTCCGGGTGCTCAACGGCAACTTCGCGATCGGCCCGCTGACGCCGGAACTGCGCGAGCAGCTGAACTCCTCCACCCTCTTCGGGTCGGCGCTGTCGGACACCTTCCTGAAGTCGGACGACCTGGGCACCAAGGCCCTGACCGTCGTCCTGATCATCCTGATGTCGGCCGCGACCTTCATGACGCAGCGCCAGCTGATGATGAAGAACATGCCGGCCGCCGCGCTGGACAACCCGTTCGCGCAGCAGCAGAAGATCCTGCTCTACGTGCTGCCGCTGATCTTCGCGGTCTCCGGCGTGAACTTCCCGATCGGTGTGCTGCTGTACTGGCTCACCACCAACGTGTGGTCGATGGGTCAGCAGTTCTACGTGATCCGGCGGATGCCGGCTCCGGGCTCGCCCGCCGAGAAGGCTCTCAACGAGCGCCGGGCCAAGCGGGGCAAGCCGCTGCTGGGCATGGGCGCGGTCGAGGCCGAGGAAGCCAAGGCCAAGGAAGAGGCCGCGGCCGCCGCTCCTCAGCGGGTGCAGCCGAAGAAGCAGACCAAGGCCCAGCGGGCGAAGCAGGGCACTGCCGGCCAGGTGGCGAAGAAGGACGACAACGCCGCCACTGGTCAGGCGCCGACGGCCGAGCCGTCCTCGGACGGGCACGCCCCCGTCCCCGGCTCGCCCGGGGCCACGAAGAAGTCCGCGCGTAAGAAGAGCGGCAGCCAGAAGAGCACCTGAGCGCCGGATCGATCGGCGTAGCGACCGGAACTCCCCGTGCACGTAGGGGAGTCCCGGTCGCGGATCGTTCGTCAGACAGCATGGAATTCATGTGGCCGGTCGTTGGGGACGACCGGTGCCAGGCTTGCCGTTCGGCGGGCCGGCTGCGATGTGAGGAGACGTTCATGGAGAGCGGCGAACAGGCCGAAGCAGTGACGGTCCAGGATCGTCCCGCGGACGAGGCGGAGCCCGCGGTGGCGGTCGACGAGACCGTGGCGGGGGAGACTGACGAAGGCGCTGCCGGCGGTGCCAAGAAGTCCCGCTCGAGGGCCTCGATCAAGGACCTCGAGGAAGAGGGCGAGGTCGCCGCCGACTACCTCGAAGAGTTCCTGGACATCGTGGACGTCGACGGAGACATCGACATCGACGTCGAGAACGGCCGGGCGTCGGTGGCCATCGTCGGGGACGGCGGTAGCGAGCGTGCCCTGCGTCGTTTCGTCGGTTCCAGCGGTGAGGTGCTGGAAGCCCTGCAGGAGCTGACCCGGCTGGCCGTGCAGGCCAACACGGGCGAGCGCAGCCGGCTGATGCTGGACGTGGCGGGCTACCGGGCCCAGCGCCGCACCCAGCTCACCGAGAAGGCCACCAAGGTGTGCCAGCAGGTCAAGAACTCGGGCAAGTCCGTCGCGATGGAACCGATGAGCGCCTTCGAGCGCAAGATCGTGCACGATGTGGTGGCCGAGGCCGGGCTGACCAGCGAGTCCGAAGGCGTCGACCCGAACCGGCACGTCGTCGTGCTGCCGGCCGAGTCCTGAGCTTCGTGCCCGTCGAACCCACCGAGGCAGAGGCGGCTGCGGCCCGGACCGTTTTCGGGCCCCGCCTCGACCTCGCGCATGCGTACGCACAGGCCCTGGCAACTGCCGGGGTCGAACGCGGTCTGATCGGTCCCCGCGAGGCGGAGCGGATCTGGGAGCGCCATCTTCTGAACTGCGCGGTGCTCCAGGAGCTGATCCCGGCTGACGTCGAGGTCGGCGACGTCGGGAGCGGTGCTGGACTGCCGGGAATCCCGGTGGCCATCGCCCGGCCGGATCTGACGGTGTACCTGATCGAGCCGATGCTGCGCCGCACCACCTGGCTGCGGGAGATCGTGGCGGAGCTCGAGCTGAGCAACGTGGAGATCATCCGGGGTAAGGCCCACATCGTCGCTGAGTCGGGGCAGCATTTCGACGTCGTCACCTCACGTGCCGTTGCAGCGTTGCCGACGCTGGCCGAGTGGTCGATGCCCCTGGTCCGCAAGGACGGGCAGCTGATGGCGATCAAGGGGGACACTGCCCAGGAGGAGCTGACGGCCGCCGGCGAGGTTCTGGCTGCCTATGGCGCTGCTTCGTCCGAGGTCGTGCACTGTGGAGAAGCGGTGCTGGGTACGCCTACTACTGCTGTCCGCATCGTGGCCGGCCGTACCGGGCAGGTGTTGAAAAAGAAGAAGGCCGCTACGCCGCCGAGCAAGTCGGCCGGTGCTGGCGGTGCTGGCGGTGCTGGTAAGAAGCGCGCTCCCTCTGGTGGACGTCGCCGTTAGTTTGTTGGCTGCGCCTGGCCCCGATTCTGCGGTTCGCCGCTGAGTCGGGGCTTTGCCGTTTTGGCTATGGGGTCCTGGCATCCGGGCATGTTGCTGTGCGGCCTTTGGGTGTCCGATTTAGGACGTCTTGTGCGCAGCCTTGGTCACCTGCAGTTACCAATTCGATGGTCGCGTTCGGTTGTGCACAGTGCTGCCGACACCTGTGTACAGACCTGTGGATAACTCTTGTGGATATGAGTCCCTGACTGTCGGTGGATGAGCCGGCTGGGGGCTTGCGTGAAGGCCTGCCATTTCACGACGTGGGTTTGACCTGCGGGTTCGTGTTCAGGAGGCCACTGTCCGGCGTTTGGGGAGGCCTGGGGTCGAAGGCTGTGCACAACGGGCTGGCCTTGTGGAAAAGCCCGTCGCCGGGGCGAGGGCGATTCGCTTTCCACAAGGGTGTGGAGTTCTCGGTTTGGTCACGGTGAGGCAGCTTATTTTGGACGGTTGTGGTGGCCGCGCGCCTCGCGGCTGGTTACGTGCTGGCTGGGTGCGAGACATCTGAGGTTCTTGCCGTAGTTACGGGCGTTCGCGCGGGGGACCTGGGCCTAGCTCAGCTCCGTCGTCGGCATAAGGCAGCTGTCGTTCGGGCCCGACTACAGGAGTCCGGGCTGCGGGGTCCTTCTGTTCGGGGCCTGGCCGAGGATGTAGCTCGGTGCAGTTACGGGGGTTGGATTCCGGCACTTACTTACCTCTGAAGAGATGCGGCGTGCGTCAGCCTCTGTTTGGCGCTGTGCGCACCGCTTGTCTGCGTTAGCCCTCGAGCTACCTTCCGGAACGAATGGGCCTGGGACGCATGGGCGTGAAGCCGAGGTAGCTCGGACTCGGGGATTGTGTGGCCGTCGTTCTGCTGCCACGGGCGGTCTTCCAGCGACCCCATTGATCTTCGTCAGAAGCACGTGCATTCGATGCCGATGGCGGACATGGCTACCCGGGTCAGTGCGGGCATGGGGACAGGCCATTCACCTCTATAGCAGTTCGGCTCTGCCAGCGCTTCGTTGGCCGGGCCCCTAATGACGGCATCTGTCCTGCGCCTACAGCATGAGGGCCAGCGAACCCCATCTGCGGAGGGTGTCTCCGCGCCATGGTTGGCCGCGACAAGACCACTTCCTTCACTGAAGCGCAGACTTCTGCCAGGTACCACTGCATCGCTGATCGCCAGCAAATCGCGGACGAGCGCGAACTTGAATGCAGCCGGTTTGGTCTTGCTATCCGGTTCATGACGTAGAGCCGCCTGTCGCCGCCCAAGCGCGGCGACAGGCGGGTCCGCGACAAGGCCCTACGATCGCTCTCATGGGTTGCCTAGCGCATACGCCTGCCCCACTGAAGCAAAAGACCGCCGAGGTCCCGAGGCTGCCGGCTTGTTTGGAGCTCGGGAGGCTGGGATGGGGGAGGTCCGTGATTGAGTGAAACCCGCTAGGACGTGGCTGGAAAGCCGCTTGGTCACGACTTGGTCCAAGACAGTTCGTGACTGTCTATGGCAGCGGATGTGTCGGTTCAGCGCCGTGTGATGTCTGGCGGAACTGCCAGGAGTCCAAGCGGGTGCCAAGGGCGAGCGATGGGGCGATGACACATGAAGGGCGACCTGCGTGCAGGGCTGATCTGGCAACCGTCGAGCGCCGGGGCCCAGCTAATGACAGCAGGGCCGGTTGGTGTAGTCGCGCCAATGTTTCACGTGAACCGTCCTGCTATCGCTGTCGGGGACTAGTTGACCTATTGGCCAGCCAAGGTCATCCACGGCCTCCTTCATAGGCACCGGCCCAAGGTAAGTAAGGATCCTGCGAGGACCTTTCCGGCATGACAGGGGCCCCTCCAACGGGCAGAAGACGCATTTTCCAGGGGGCAGCTGGCCCCAGAATCCGGCCATCAGGCCGGTGGCGGTCCATGCGTGATTCACGTGAAACGGAGACGAATGCGCGCAGGCTATCTGGGGAAGACAACAGACGCAGCGCGCTAAAGCCGCACTGGGGTCGCGTGACGCCCGCCTGGGCTCAGCCCCGGATCACTGCAGGAGACTCGACCCACTCTTCCCAACGGCTGGCGAAGTGCTGACTGACGCCAGTCGAACCCAAGTCGGTGCGGCTGCTTGCGAGCCGCCCGTGGGCTTCATTGCCACGGGGAGTGAGTGCTAGGTGGGGAGATCGCCATTGCCGCGACCGCGCACCACGGCATACAGGAAACCCTTCCGCCGGAAGCTCCACAACCCAGCGCGCGGATAGATACAGACGTAGGCAGACTCGCTGGCTAACTAGCCATGAGTCATTCTTAGGTTCCTGTCACCGCAGGACTGGAGCCTTGCTGTCCGCTGGCCCAGGAAGGTGTGCGTACCCAGCTCATTTCAACGGTCGACGGCGATTGGGCACTGCTGGTTGGAGAGCCACACGCAGGAGATGCGGGCTGTCGGCCTGCGCAGAAGTGCTGCGGTTGCCGTACGGGAAAGGGATGCGTCAACTGCCGGCTCCGTCCGCGCCCGGGTAGCCGTCCCGCAAGCGATGAGAGCGAATCACGAGGGCCTGTCATCCGGCGTGCCGTTCCTCACCGGCCGGTCGGACCATCAAGCGTCCGAATCGGGTGAGCTTTCTGGCGACAAGGTCGGCACCGCGCGACTACCGGCAGCGGCCGTTGACACCGTCTGGACACGACAGCGCGGCCACTTGCAAAGGCCCGGAGGCTCCCTAAAGGTCAACCGACGCCCAAGCTCAGCAGATGGCCGTGCCCATCGTCTCTGCGCCTCCTCTGTCGGCACAACCGCAGCAGCATGACATCCCAGACTGGTCTGGGTGGCTGGCCGTGATGGCGCTCAGGTGAACCCCCCGGGGCTGCTCCGGCGACTTTCGTTGAGCGCAATCAGGCCGCCGCCCGCAGTGATCGGCCGACGAGCTGGCGAGTAGGGATGACTCGCGTAGACCTCTTCAGAGCCTGGGCGGCCCTCAAAGATGAAGGCTGCATGAGCGCGCTGCCGTCCCCTGGCGCTGCCGCTCATGAGACCGCAGGGGAGTCTTGGGTGAGCGGCCGCTCTGGGGACAGCCATTCAATCCCGAGACCAGATTTGGCTGGACTGTCTGCACAGCTGCAAGCGCGTGAAGGCTCTGCCCTCTTGGCCGGTTCGCCGAAACCCGCGACCGGTTGCTGAAGTGCTATCTACGGGCCCAGGCACATTGATTGCCTGACGGAGACGGAACAGTCCACCCGCACGTCACGAGAGCGAATTATGGCGACAGCCCTGGGCTTGCCTGCCGCCAGATCAGGTGCCCGGTGGATGCCCTGTGGGGCCAGCGGGCGTCAGCGCCCTAGACGATCGATGTCTGGATCGGGACCCCGAAATACGCCAGTAGTCTCAGCGGTCTCGGTGGCCAGCCAGGCGCTGAAAACCCGTGAATGGACGAGCGCTATCAAAGAGCCGCCGGCATGAGTGGTCGTCTCCTTGGTGGACGTGGTGGACCGGCCGGTGAGTCACGAACACTGAGGCGGCCGCCATGTGCCACAAGGACCGCGGTCGCCGAGGTGTTTGGCTCGACGTCAGCATGCTCAGCCCGCGATGCCACAACGCGATATGCGGCAGACGACAGCCGGCCCGGTGCCAATCCACAGGTGACCCCGCGAGCGTCACCTCTGTCAGCGGTTATCGGTCTCGGCCACGCAGCGCAGACCAGGGCGCGATCGGCCTTCGAAGGATCGACGTGACCCAGCCCCTGCCTGCCAATCGCGACTCTGCAAGCCGCACAGGGCGTGTGCGAGGCGCACCAGTCGGCCTAGCCCTGCAGCAGCCCTAGCTTCAGTCGATCAGTCTCAATCGTCGCGAGCACATGAGCTGGGCCAGCCACCAGGGCAGGCCCCCTTCACAGTGCCTTACCGCTCAGTGACCATTTGGCAGATGCCACAGGACGTGGCCCTAGTGCCCAACGCCAGCCAGTCGAGGACTACTTGGGCCATGCATAGGCCAGCTGCGCCGATCCACAGTGACGACCGCTGCTCTGGCAGTGCCGGTCGCGGCCGGGCTGGCACAGCGAGCACCTCGTCCAGAACTGACAGCACGCCGTCGACACCCGCCGGGCGGCGGACCTCAGTCTGAATATCTGGGCCAGCGCCCACCCGGCCTACTTATGTTGCCCCTGCCATTCGAGAAGCAAGGATTGTTCCCTGTCCATTGTGACTAGGGGAGACCTTCGTGGCCCAAGCCAGCCCGTAAAGCTAACGTTCGGCGGGCCGACCGCGAGACTTGAAGGCGGCAATCCTCGGCATCCGTGGCCAGCCCGCCGCTCTCGTCGGGGCCCTCCCGCTATGAGCAGGGTTCGAGGCAAGTCACCAACTTCGTACCGCGATGGGGGCTCGATGGAGGGGCGAGGTGGGAAAGTCCGCTCAGCATTGCGCAAGGCATCTGAAGATCTCGAGGTGATCCACTGCTAGTCGGGCACAACAACCGAGGCCAACCCACATTCGAGCGGCATGCCCGAACGTCTATCGCGCGGCCAGGGATGCCGCCGAGAATCCACCCACGCCGATCTTCCTACCGCGTAAGCGTGCCAAGCGGCCCTTGGTCCGTGGCCGATGCTGGCATGCAGGCGGCCGACCGTGACCAACCAGGCCCAAGAAGCCCGCCATGGACCGGGCACAAGATGCAAGCATTGGGCCGCTACATGGCTTGATGGATTCGCAGCCAATCTCGGCAGGCCATGCAGCGGCGTGGTTTGTTTTACGGACCGCCTCCTGCGCGGGGCATGCGACCGACAACAGTGCCCATCGGCCTCGCCATGTCGCCGGCCCGCATGTCCGAGTTCGTGGCGCTGCGGGCTGCCCTGTGCGCTGCTGAGAAGAGCGCCGACCGAGGCTTGAACACGGACCTGGCCACCAAGCCAAGCTTCACAGGCCCATCCGCGACCGATTGGAGAATCCTTGGGAGCTGTCGCCCCAGCATTGAGCCCAGTGCCGTCGCATCGATTGACCTATCAAGACTTGAGACGGGTTGGACGAGCCGCCGGTCATGAACTGATTAGACCGGTCACTGACCACCCGACTGATTGGGTCTCCTCGGTGGTCATCGCGATCAACTGCAGCGGCCACTTCCGCTCGTCGGGTTCAAGCACCCTTCGTACGCCACAAACCGGCGTAGGTGTGCACCCGGGATGGCGCACGCGGCAGCGCGACCCGAGAGTGTGAGCGCGGCTCGGTGACGTTCAAGGGACTGAATTGACGCGATTGAACTTGCCGGCTCAGACTCGTAGACCGAGGCCTGCTCGCTCGAGTACAGCGTCGCCGTCCGCTCAACAGGCCATCATCTGGATCCACTAGGCGAGGCCCACCTCGGCGCGGCCCGACCGCGCCAGTTCCTAACCCTGCACCAGCCCCGTGATGCGGAATACGGGGACCGCTATTCGCGCCTCGGCATGAGGTCGGCGCATAAAGATGTTGGGCGCATGGGAACGCCATGCGATCTGGCATAGCGAATGAGATGAACCAACTGCATGGTAAGGATGCGCCGGCACCGGTGGCTGAGGACGAGCACAGGTACAGAGAGGTCCCTGCCGCTACGCGCGTTTATGGTGGGGCTCGTCACGGCGAGCTGGGCATCGTGCCCGTGACTGCACTGACTGGACCATCTCTTCGTGTGCGTCGGTCGCTCACGATTGCGGGCCGCCGAGACAGCGTGTGCCAAGGCGCTTGCACAATCTCAGGCGCGGACCCTATGGGTCGGGGGTGCTGCCCGACTCGATCCCTCTCGGACGATGGATTGCTGATCGCGAGGTAGCGGCTCCGTTTCACGTGAATCAGCGGCGATGCCAAGACCGCTTCGTTGCGTGAGCTGAAGAGCGCCTGCAACTGTCGACGTGAACCATTGACCCTCAGGTGGCCCGGGCCCGGAATATGGACCGGCGGCGCGCAGGTCCAGCGAGAGGCCAGAGCGGGAGGCGCCGCCGGTCTGGCAAGAAGGTCATGAAGGTGGCCAGCGATGCAAGGGGGCAGTCTTCGACGAATCATCTGGCGCCCGCCACCATGGGCTACGGCCCCTCCTTCAAGGACCAAGAAGCGCTACGACACCTTGGGAAGACATGCCGATCTGCAACAGGTCGAAGCTGTACTTACTGCGTGCAAAATAAAGGGCGGGCGGAATAGCAAGCCCCTCCCGACGCCAATGGACGCTCTTCCCGCGCGCCGGCTACTCCGGCGCCTAGTCGCGATGGCAAAAACACGGACGATCCGTCTTGGCCAGTACGCAGCTACGCCACAACCAGCCTGCCAGTGGCTCGGATACAACTGGCTGCTCATACTCCTGAGCCCATGCTCTGTCGTATCCACAGCGCTAGAAACTCGACACCATGCTACGGCCCAAGGTGAACATCACTGATAGGTCAGATGCCCCTCTGAGCGTCGTAAGAGCGTGGGGCCGGTACATCAACTAATTTTCGTCCACTGAGAGGGACAGCGCCTCTGTTCTATTGACTCCGTCCTCCTGATCCCCCGGCATGCTTGGATGCCCACCGCCAGGTCCAAGGGCCCGCGTCACTCATCCTCGTCAAGCAGGGTCTCCGCCTCTTCCTCAATTCCATCGCCCTAGGTGGCAAGAACGGACTGGCTGCCGAGCCGGCCTGAGTGACCAAGAGCCCGGTAAATGCGATGGGCCGGATGCCCACCGGCCACGGGTTGGGGCCGGGGGTGACCGCCTCAATGTCGACCTCCGCCAAGGCTGCGTGGACCAGCTAGGCGCAAGGTTCAAGGGCACGTTGACGCCGTCCTAGGCGCACGACATCCAGACATGTCTGAGCGGAGCCATCGTGGCTTCCCGACCGGCGCTTTCTGGGTAAGCCATCTTGGCCGACCGCCAATCGAAGGTTGGACGTCAGATCGTGTCCCCATGCAGGCGGCAGAGCGCGGCCAGCGCTAGCTATCCAGTACCGAGCTATCCAATACAGAGTTATCCACCGCACTACCCACATGTGGATATCGAGCAATAGCAATCTGATGTCTGCCGGAGGCAGAGTCGCGCGGGAGGCCGACGGGGGCGAACGCGGGCTCAACTACAGATCCGAGGTGCTATCGATCGCTCTTCGGCCTCTGGCAGGTGCGCAGCATTGCCATCCCGGCTGCGCTTGAAAGGACTCGTCTTCCGGGCCGCGGTAGATGGATGGTGTTCGCGCAGAGGGTAGCTACCTCGCGGCACATCCGCTTACCCCACCGCTCATGGGCCTCGCCCTATGGAAGTCGCACCCTGCTTCTAGATAGACCAGGGGGTGATCGCGTAGAGGCGCGCTTCGAGCATGACCGATTGGCGCCGCCGCTCCTTGCGTGCACCTGCGCACTGCGCCAGGGCGGAGTTGAGCAACGCCGGTCGCCCGCAGGTCTGCCAGCCGTGCGCTTCTCTTGCGCAGTCGGATGTGAGCAGCCTCCGCCGTTCCACGTGAAACGACGACATGGCTAGCGCTCGTCTGGTCGGAGTCAGAAGCCTGTACTCGTGAATCCGGCCCTCAACGCTTGAGCAGCAAGATGGTCTGGCCAGCACCTATGGGCTCGGTTCCTGGCGGCCGGCCAGAACCCGACAGGGACGCGATCTTGGGCAGCGCGTATCGGGCTTAGGCTCTCAAGGCCAACGTTCGCCTGGGAAGGATGGCAAGGGAGGAACTGGCTTCCGGCCCGCTGGCCATGAACGTTCAGCGGCTTTCAAGGCTCACGGTCAGCCCACTGGCGCTCAGTTTCGCACCCAGTCGCCCCCTGACTGCGGTCGAAAAGAAACGAGCGCCAGCAAGACCCGCAGTGAGCATCTGGAACGACGCGGCATTTAAATGACCATGTTTGAGCTCAGATCCTTGCACCGTGGGTCGGCCGGCCCGAGCTCACCAGAGTATTGCGGTAGACCGCCTTCCAGGAGTCATCGCCTTGTCCCTACCCGCCGCGGGACAGCAAGGCCCTTGGTCGATCTTGAAGTTGCCTAGTTCTGAATGCCTAGGCAGCGCTCTTGCGTCAGTGCGCCTGACGCCCGGGCAACCTGGCCTCGAGCATTTCAGTGGATGCGGCCTACGGGTCTGTGGCATGAGACAACCCGCGACTATGGCTCAGCCCGATAGCGGGACCGTCATCCGTATGGCTCTTAGCTGTCGTCGCCTAGTCCCGGATGATCGCGGACAGAGCCGGCCAGCCGCAGCATGGGTCTTAGCTGCGACGCCCCCATGACAAGAGCATGGTGGCCAGTTGCCACGTGATCCTGTCGCACGAGGTTGGGTCAGACCGAGTCGGAAAGCCGTATCGGTCTGAAGGCAACCTGCGGTCGTGAGCCCCTTAAGCGCGTCGCCAGGACTTAGCTACGGCTGGTGGTTACTAACACCAGTTATCCCCAGGACTATCCACAGGGGTGTGAGCGACAACCTGCAGGTCAAACTGAGATCGAGGGCGCCCTGTCGCGTGTATCCACAGGCAAGACGCACCGTGTGGAAGACGCGCGGCAATCTTTGGAAAGTTCGACGAGCTGGTGAACAGGCACTGCGTCTACCCCCTCAAGCGACAGACATGCTGCCGCCGAGCGATTGCCCCAAAGGCAGTCGCGGGACGGAGGGGAGGAGCAGTGACCTGCACCGACTTGGATCTTCTGTGCTGTGAACCAGCCGATCGCTAACACGCCCGGTCCAATGAGAAGGCGTGTCTATGACGACGTGTGTCGTGCGGTAACAACTCACACACAGTGCAGACCCGTTCCAGCCCCACGATTGGCAAGCTGACTCATGCCATCAGAACGAGCAAGTGGCGGTCAGTTCGGTAGCTGGCACACATGCGTCCAATGGGCTCCGAAGGCTGGCGATCAGTGTGAGCGAACCGGCCTCGGCCGAATGACAATCGCCAACGTGTGGTCGATGGGGCAGCAGTTCTACGTGACCGGCGGATGCCGGCTCCGGGGTCGCCTGCCCAGAGGCCTCGTCGGCACCGGCAGTCGCACGTCCTTCCTTGAGGGCTGCCGGCCGTGCTCAATTTGAATGGCCACGGAGTGAGGACGTTCAGGTAGAGGAGTCTGAAGATGAACTACGCGTGTAGTCAGGGCTGAAGCTGTCCGTCCATCGATAGTCTTCCCGCACCTGACCTCGGCGATCCCGCCGCCCGGGATGCTGGCGAACAGATCTATGCAGAGGATCGCGATTAGGTTCTTGCCGGTGGGGAAGAGCATCAGACCCCATGGCCAGCTCAAGCTCAACTTTGGCTGAGGAACTTAGCGTCCAACAGCGAACGCAATGAGCATCCTGTCTGAGCGGCACTGAAGTATCACCACTCGAACGCTTTCGTACAGACGAGTTGATGAAGCCCCGACGCGGGCCATGCGGCCAAAGATTCTCGCGACCCGAGCTCAGGGCTCTGCGAGGCCCAAACCCGGCCGGGAGCAAAGGGGCCTGCGGTCGTCCCGCTGCCCGTGGTGTATCCGTCCGCGCATAGGAAGGCGTTTGAGCTGCACAACGAGGTAGCCATGAGGGCCGCCACCCACAGCCTCGGTAAATCGCGAGCAAGCGACTGCTGCCGTGCAGGTGGATTAACTCGCTGGCCGGCCGTTGAAGTGATGGGCTCCATTGCAGCCAGCGGTCGTGTTTCACACCACCAATTCGCAAGGCTAACGAGCTGTACCTCCCGTTGGGTTCTTGACTGGACTATGAACGATCAACGTTCAATGAGCGAGTTGCCGAACTTGGACGACCAGGTGGCACCCACCTCCGGCAGGTTTCGGCAGTGCCCGTCCGGTGACTTTTACTGAAGAGCGGTCGGCCGATCGACGCCCTCGAGGTGGGTCCAACTACTCTGGGATTGATTGCGGTTTGAGCCCGGGGCACAGGTGGCTTTCCAGTTGTCGGTCCGCCGTCCTGGCGGATGTGAGCGACGGCAGGCCTCCAGGTTCGAGCCATGAAATCGCGAACGTAGCCGCGACCAGCAGCGTGGGCTACGTACCCGTTTCACGTGGAACAGGTAAGTGCCGACGGGCGGCGGCACCGCGTTGTTGGTTCGGCTGCGTTGGCTGGGTACGCATCCCAGCGAGGTCTTCGGTACCAAGCCGCCAGCTATGCGTCACTGTCCCAGAACACGAATACCGCTACTTCGCTGAAGCCTTCCCGTACATTGTTGCTCTCCCGTAAGTGCCGATGTTTCGGCCTACCCAGGGGCTCGAGATAGTGATCCATCGGTGCCCGCCTCTGTGTTGCGACGGGCCTGCCGCGGGCGGCCGGAGCCATCGTCCGGCGGACGTCGACGATTCCAGGGGCACGTCAGAGTCAGGATCGTCGGCATGCGCGATACGGCTCGATGAATGCATGGAGGCGGTGGGCCCACGCCAAGGGGAGGGAAGATTGACGCCTGCAGTTCGGCCATCCTCTCCTGCTTACCAGAACGGTCATGTTCTCCCGGCCCATGGATGAACCCACGGCTCACCTCGTACGAGCGGACTAGTAGACGCCCGGTAAATCGCTGTGCGATAGGCCGGCCTAGGCGCGAGACATCATTCCAGCCAGAGTTGCTCCCCGATGACAGTAAGGCCAGCAAGGTGGGGCGGTTCCACGTGGAACTGAGTCACCTGCTCCGAACGTCGGGTAGGGGACCTCTTCCGTTAGGCCCGATAGGTAGCTTCAAGCGCGCCACGCACGGAGGTCATCCGCGGACGGCGCCTGTAGACGAGTTACTTTCTCAGTCCTCGAGACTTTGACGACCGCGCCCATGGCCAAAGGCAGCGCACGACGGGGGCATCATGGCCGGGCACTAGGTCCCTGCGCGGCGACTTGCTCGATCGGGGAGGGAGCTCAGGACGTATGACCGGCACCAAGACCCAGATTGATTGTTGAGCTGGGCTCCTTCCTCGAGGCGGTTCCGACGGCGGCGGGGCGCGCCTGAAGGGGGGCTCTCGCTCGAGGTGGATTCATGAGTTCGTATTTGGGCGGTGATTCGCAACAGGTAGCAATCGGATCTGGAGCAACCATCGACCTAAGTCCTTCAGCAGACGAGGCCCAGCATGGTCTTCCGCAGTTCACCTACCGGGCGAGCTCAGTCATCCAAGCGCTCTGGGGCGTGACCGTGCCGGCGGGCGCAGGAAGGCCGTCGCGGTTACGCAAGATCTCATTCCTGGCCCCCGTAAGTGTGGCCCGGAAAAAGCACACAGCAATGCTGGCTGGCGGACCTCGTAAGGGACCGCGACCGCTGACCGCCTAGACAGTGATGCATCACGGGGCGGGGGCAGGCAGGGGCATAGGTGCCAGCCCGTAGGTGCCAGCCAGCACCACGACTCGGGCGCACTTAGTCATACGAGCTTGCAAAGGCAGCCTTGGAGGCAAGGCGCAAGAGCGTCGAACCTTGGGCCTCGCCCTGGGGCGGCGACCCCCTAACTGCTCCGGCAGTCCTGGAGCACTGCGGGACCATCATGTCGATGCTGCCGTCCTCACCGCACCTGTGTGGTGCGGCACCGAATTTGAGATGGGGTTTCACGTGGAACGAGCGGGCTCGTCTCGACATGATCGGCCGGCCTTGGGGCAGTTGGGGACCTAAGAATGGATCGACAACGCCTCAACTCATAAGCATGCGAGGGTGTGCAGACAAGCCGGTCGAGCCTGGGGTCCAGCCTCATCGCGACACATGACCGGGCTGGTCAGAGGTCGGCACAGGTGAGGTCATCGGTTAAGTGAATACGGCCCCGCGAGCCTCGAAGGCCTCAGCGAACAATTTCGACCTGAGCCCGCCGCGCGGGTAAGCCGCCCTAGGCCTGCCGCGCGGGTTGGCACGTTGCTGCGCGCGCCTCGAGCGCATTGAGTAAGACGCTGGGCGGGATGGGCCCAGCTATTAGCTCACGCTTCCCGGGGCGGACGATGCCGGCGTATGCGTTAGGCGCTAGGTCCCAGCCCCTTGGTCTACGAATGACTTGTCGTGCGTCCAAGCGCGACTCGAAGCAACGGCCTGTCGCGATGCTCCAACCGGCAACCGATCCATTCACTATCAGGCGGCCCTACCTGCGCCGACGGTCGATGCGCGGATGTGCACACCTGTGGATCGTGGTTGGGGAAAGTCGTTAACCAGTTCGGAACAGTCACCGGTGCATGCTGACTATGGGGGAGTTCGGTGTGCACGTGGGCGCAATTGCTGACGTTCGGCAGGAGCACTTATCCCCGACCTATGGGACGGGAGCGGCTCAGGGCCTTCCCTACGCCTAGCGGACTGGGATCCCATTTTCAGCGTATGGGGCAGCGAATTATGCAACTTCGCGGGTGACCCAACGGACCTGGTAGCTGCGACGGACTGCCCCTTGGATCAGTAAGTCGGGCCGGGACCGAGCGCCTACCGAGCATGGGCGCTGCACCTGCGAGGCTAATTCGGCGGGGGAGGAAGGACACCGGTACGTATCCAACGATTCGGTACCCCGCTGAGGCGTCGTCCGGCTTGGCCATTCGAGCGTCACAGCCGGAAGTGACGGTCGGAGCCAGCGCCTCGGTCAGAGGAGGCCGTCGAAAGAATTGCGGCAGCCAAGCCCTATGGCGCTACTGACGCAGATGACCTTCGACGGAAGAAGCAGCTTGATGCGGAAGCTTCGTTGGACGGGGCCCGCGGCGCCGGCGGATTGCGCGAACCACCAGCACGAAGCGGCCTGTCTCTTGAAGCTGCCACCGGTCAAGTGAACTTGAAGGGGCTTTGCCGAGATCCTGAATCAGGGCAACGGGCAGGATCCAGAGGTGAGGCGATCGGTACAGGGGCGGGCTTGGCAGAGGCGAGCACGGATCGCACGACGAGCAGTTAAGCGCTTGCGAAGGTGAGCGGATCAGTCTTACCAACCTAGGTAGGTGCCTGGGGGTGCAGGTGCCCAAGGCACCTCCTCATGTTCTGGCGACGTGCCTCTTTGAACCGGCTGCTTCTGGATTCGGCGCGATGGAGGTGAACGGCGAGGAGCATGGAACGAGGGCGGCGTGGGTTTTTGGCGTCGTTGTTGCGTGGGGGCATGTGCCCTACAAGCCGGGCCATTTCTCGAACGGGCCGCAACCTTGACGGTGACGGGCATGGCGGCTGCTGGCCGGCGGAGGATGAGTGTTGTCGAACCGACCGCCTGGCTGATGCTGACCCACCGGTGGTCGGCGGTTGGACGGAGGAGTACACAGGGCGCACCCCATTCACGAGCGCAGGCCCAGCCAGGTGTTGAGCGAACTGACGGAGGCCGGCGTTGACTGAGATTGAGGCTCAGCATGCAGCGATCAGCCTTGTCGACTGGCACAAGGCCGAGGTCGAGGAATGACGCGGTGAAAGTTGACCGCATGACTGGCGGCCTGCCATCTCCCTTCCAAGATGAGCAGACTCTGACACGTCCGCAGCCTGGCTGAGGGCGCGAGCCAGGTTCCGGGGACTGCGGCTAAACGGAAGTGGCGATCGGAAGGCCAACCGTGAAGCTGCCTTGGCCGCCACGACGTGGACATCCGTTAACGTCCACGGTCATTGCTGGCCTTACCGATCTCGGGGCGCAGAAAGGGGAGACGCTCAGCAGGCGGGGAGCTCGATGCGCGCAGCGGCCGCCGACGAGGAGGACCGCATGGGTGCTGCAGCCTGGGGATCTCTCTTGTTCCATGAATCTGTACGCCGCCCTAGACGTCGGTCTCGGGGGATGCTCATGCCAGGCCCTCGGCTGACCAAGGCACGACCTCCACTGGTTGGCCTGATCTCGAGCATGACGATCCGCTTGCTTCTAGATCAAATGCAGTATTCCGATGCCTCAGTGCGGCTCCTGCATTGCCAATGGGCCTCCGTCAGTCGAGCCCTCCTGGCAATGCCGAGCGCCCGTTGAATAGACGAACAATGCTTGGCATGAAGCCCAGTGCTTTGGCTTACGCGGAGAACGGGCGCTCGAAGCTTGCGGCGTCGTCCGACTGTGGCCATCAGCATTCCGGCTGCCACTGAGTGAGGCGGCACCTAAGAGCAGTCAGTCGCGACCGCCCCTTGGTTGTGGCAGAGCTAGCTAGGACCGCCTAAAGGACGCTCAAGACGGAGATAGCTGTTCTGGCAAGTGGCTGCGGCCGGCCGTTTCGCCATGAGCCGCCTGCCCGGGTCGAGACGCTGCAAAGTGAAGGTGCCGAGATATCCGCGGCTGGCTAAGTAGACAAGCTTCATCGGGAAGCCGTTGCCGCGCGCACTGAATAAGTTCGGCCAGGCAGGCCTGAGCGATGTTGAAGATGCCGGTGCATGGCGGCCGAGACGCGATCGGCGACGCCCCATGTCTGGCTAAGCCGCGTGAAATGGCGCAAGGAGTCAGAGGCTGAAAGTGGCGATGGGCTGGATCGCTCGTGCCGACCTCTTGCCATACATCGGCGGCGACCCGTGGGTTATATGCAGCCCCGGCTTTCTCATGGGTCTGAGTGTTCTCGGCGAAGTTGCGTCGTGCGCTGCCAGACATAGAGCAGGCCGGCTAGCTCGCTCGGGTGGCTGCATCCTTGGGTGCGCTCAAGAGATTGCTCAATGGGGTAAACGCTTCGGAGCTCGGTGGCGGAGCTCGCCGACGGAGCACGCCGACGGAGCACGGGGACGGAGCACGGAAACGGAGCACGGAGAGCTAGGCGGAACGGAAACGGGGGAGGGCTGGGGGCGGGAGCGAAGACAAGGATGAGGCAGAAGACAAAGGATGAAGTAGAAGCGCGAGGTGAAGATCGCGCGTCTAGGGGCACAGGACGGGAAGTCGGGGAGGCAGCCTTGGGCAGGTGGGCAGGTGGGTGGAGCGCGGTTGGTAATGGGCAGGTAGGTCGAGCGCAGTAGGTGATGGGCAGTAGGTGGGCGCGTGTGGTTCGGCGAAACCATCAGCGCGGGCGAAAGCTAGCGATGGGACCCTCCCAAGAGGCGCGCGGTCGGGTAGGGCTAGCGGCAGTGGCAAAAGTGGATGAGTCGTGCTGCCGCACGCGATAGGGCAGCAGCGTCGAGGAGGTGGCGGTGCGGGCTGCCCTGTGCGATCGATGTCTGGTTGGGGCCCCGAAATACGTCAGTGCCTTCAGTGGTCTTGAGTGGCAGGAGATCGCGGCCGGTGTCGCCTGGTCCTGTATAGTTGAGCCGGGCTAACAGCTCAGTGAGGCATAGGCACTGAAGACATGCGCAGCGCCGCTGGCCCGCCGCTGGGTTTCCCTTGCCTGCCTGGCCAGCCATGGGAAGGGGCCAGGAGTAGCGAGCGCAATCTTGCGCCGCTGCCGTGTCATCTGCCTGCGAAGGATGGATCCTTTGTGGTGCGGCACCCGGCTTGGCGATCGTGCCTTGGCCTATGGCTGGGCCTGCAGTGAGTCGACCTGGGCGCTGCGCTGGCAACGGCTTAGGCCAGTCACAGGTAATTGGCCGAGAGGGGCCGGGTCTGCGGACGGTCAATCGGCCGCTTCGAAGGGGCCAGAGATAAGCAGCGCAAGCGTCTTCGCGTGGGTAACGCGCGACCGTATCCGAGGCGGTCCGGTCGAGATGTAGGTGACGGCAGCACGGCGAGAGGGCCTAGGGCCAGGCTCGCGACGCGCGTCAGCCCACGCCTCGCCACGACTCGGGTGGGGGATGGCGACAGATCAAGTTGAGCCCAAGCCGGCAAAGTCTGCCGCTGATTCACGTGAAACAGCGCCATCGCCACCGCGCCATGAGGCAGGCCCCATGACGCGCGGGTACTTTTCCCCGCTACTTCGTGAGCAATGTGATGGTGACGTGATTGACTTACTCCACTACCAGCGGTGAGTAAGCACGTGCCTACGCAGGTGCCATCCATCGCTGGGCGCGCCCGAGTAATCCACAACCTATGCACTGTCCACCTGTGGACAACTTGGGGAAAGTCTCTAACCACGGACTAGGCAGCAGGACTCCGATTCGGGCTTTGACCAGCCCGGATGAGTTCGTTCCACAGCCGTTAACGGCCCAAGAAGTTATCCACACCCACTCAAAGAACGGGCGGGCTGTGGAGAACCAAGGCCCGGGCCGATGGAGCGCGAGATGACGACTTCGAGTGGTCAAGGAGAGGACGTTGGTGAGCGACTTGGGCTGGCCCTCGACAGCACTGAAGCGAATGGCCAACGGCCTGGGATGGCCGAGGAGTGAGCGCAAACCCGCAAAGGTTTCCCGTGAAACATCGCGCTCGGGAGCCGTGGAACAGGCAGCGGCCGCGAAGGCAGCCCCGGCCAGCCCGGAAGTGGAGCTGTCGAAGACTGACGAGGAGTCCGCGGTAGAGGCGCCCCAGCCGACCCCTGCTCGCCATAAAGGTGGCGGTGCCTTCAGGGCGCGAACCGCAGCGTCAGTCAACGAAGAGCGGCGGGCTCTGGTTCAAAGAGCGGTGACCGAACCGGTCGAGCCGACCTGGTCAGCCCAGCCCACAGTCGCCGTGAGCGACCGGCCGGCTGTAACCACCAACACCGCAAGCTTGGCCGGAGCCCGAGACGGTGGAGCTAGTTCTGCGGTCGGGCTTGAGAATGACAGCCCTGCCTTAGACGCACAGGAGCTCGAGCATCCTGCCTCAGCCGGAACCGCCCCGTCCGATCCGTCCCTGCAGGTGATCCACCACATCCCCCCAACCACAAGCGAAGAAGCACCCCCGGCAATCTCCCCACCACAGACCGTTGTGGACCTCCGAGAAAGTGACGATCTCCCGCCGCCTCCCGTGGATCGGTTCAACACAGGAGGCGGAGTTTTCCCCCCGGAGGGATACGATCAGGGAGGTACACCCATTGGAATTCCGGGCCAGCAGATCGTCACGCCAGACATCGACAAGATCGTTGCGGCGTATGTGAGCCGGGCCCATAGTGAGAATGGCTCTCTGATCGATATGAACCCGGCTGAGCGGCACGGAAGCACGCCGGCCACTGATCGCCAGCAGCAGCACGCCAGCGCCGAGTTCCACGGCAGCCGGGCCGGGGCAGAAGCTCCGGCTCACCAACCATCTGCAGAGGTTCGGATGTCAGCGAGCAACGAGCCCAGCACTTCGGACACCGAGGCCGGATACTCGATGTCCGTCACCCGCCCCTGGCTGGGCGTTGAGCCGACGCCGGGATTCCGGCAGCCGGTCCAGCGTCCGGTCGAGGCCCGGGATGCTGCGGCGACCACGGCACCGACGGCTCCGCCCACCACGGGCAGTCAGCCGCTGGTCGAATCGATCTCGTTGCTGGACGATTCCACGCCCCTGGCGCTCGAGGTTGCTGAGGACACTCGTCGGCGCATCGCCCTGGCCGGCCGGCGGTTCCCGCGTCCGAAAGAGACCCGGGTGCTGACGGTGTCCAACCAGAAGGGCGGCGTCGGGAAGACCACCACGACGGTCAACCTGGCTGCGGCCCTCGCCCAGGCCGGTCTGCGCGTGCTGGTGCTCGACAACGACCCGCAGGGCAATGCGTCCACCGCCCTCGGTATCGATCACCACGCCGAGGTCCCCAGCATCTACGACGTGCTGGTCGATGGCATGCCGCTGAAGGACGTCGTGCAGAAGTGCCCCGACGTCGACAACCTCTGGTGCGCGCCGGCCACGATCGACCTGGCCGGTGCCGAGATCGAGCTGGTCTCGCTGGTCGCCCGCGAGTCGCGTCTGCAGAAGGCGGTCGCCACCTACCTCGAGGAGCAGGAGGCCGGGCCGGGCCGGCTCGACTACATCCTGATCGACTGCCCGCCCAGCCTGGGGCTGCTCACGGTCAACGCCTTCGTGGCCGCGCAGGAGGTGCTCATCCCGATCCAGTGCGAGTACTACGCACTGGAGGGCCTGTCCCAGCTGCTGCGCAACGTGGACCTGATCAAGGGCCACCTCAACCCGAAGCTGCACGTCTCGACGATTCTGCTCACGATGTACGACGGGCGTACCCGCCTGTCGTCGCAGGTTGCCGACGAGGTTCGGGCACACTTCACCACCGAGGTACTCAGGACGACGGTGCCGCGTTCGGTGCGGATCTCCGAGGCGCCCAGCCACGGGCAGACGGTGATGACGTACGACCCGGCTTCCAGCGGTGCGCTCTCCTACCTGGAGGCGGCTCGGGAGCTGGCCGAACAGGTTCTGGACGAGAGCGAACGCGGCAGTGCGGGGGGACGATCTTGATGGCACCTGCCGACAAGGCGACGGGCACCATCGACCGGTAGTGACAACGACGGGGGTGGCCGCTGGCACGTTCGGACGAGAACGAGACGGTAGCCGCCCTGGTCGCACGCTGGGGGTTACAGCTGCGGCGCTCACCCGCCGAGCGGGATGTAGAAGCTGCGCCACATGGGTGATCCCGTGTGTGGGCCAGCGCACCATAAGCCGTAAAACGGGGATCGACTAGGCCAACCGGCGCAAGCACGTGGCAGAGCGGAAAGACCATGCGTACTGACGAGGAGCAGGTGTGAGCGACAAGCGAAGGGGCTTGGGGCGGGGCCTCGGAGCGCTGATCCCACCGCCTCCGGCCGCCCGACCCGCCGGTGACCGGCCGGTGGACGGCGTCTTCTTCAACGACCGTCAAGACGGTGACGCGCCGGCCGAGGCCAAGGCTGACACCAAGGTCGACGCCAAGACAGACACCAAGGCGAGCGAGGCCAAGGCCCAGACGCCGGCCGACGCAGCCACGCCGGACAGTCAGTCGAACGAGAAGGCAGACCAGACCAGCACCCCCGAGCCCAAGGCGGATGCCCGGCCCGCAGGCCCGGAGCTGGTTCCCGTACCTGGGGCGTACTTCACTGAGCTGCCGGTCGGCGCCATCGTGCCGAACTCGCGCCAGCCGCGCACCGCGTTCGACGAAGAAGCCATGGCCGAGCTGGTGCACTCTGTCAAGGAGATCGGTGTACTCCAGCCCATCGTGGTCCGCTCGGTACCCGGTGGTGGTTCTGCCGGTGACGCGACCTACGAGCTCATCATGGGTGAGCGGCGCTGGCGGGCGAGCAAGGAGGCCGGCCTCGAGCACATTCCGGCCATCGTCCGGGACACCAACGATGACGACATGCTGCGCGATGCGCTGCTGGAGAACCTGCACCGCAGCGAGCTGAACCCGCTCGAGGAGGCCGCCGCCTACCAGCAGCTCCTCGACGACTTCGGCTGCACGCACGAAGTCCTGGCCACGCGCATCGGTCGCTCGCGTCCCCAGATCAGCAACACCATCCGTCTGTTGCGCCTGCCGCCGCAGGTACAGCGGCGGGTGGCCGCAGGCGTTCTTTCGGCCGGTCACGCCCGGGCCCTGCTGGGTCTCGAGAACGCCGATGCGATGGACGCCCTGGCGCAGCGGATCGTCAACGAGGGCATGTCGGTGCGTGCCACCGAAGAGGCCGTCGCGGTCAGCGATCCCAGCGACTCGCCCAGCACCAGCGCTCGGCGTAAGCCGCGGGCCGGCGGCCGCAACGCCGAGCTGGACGATCTGGCCGGGCGTCTGGCTGACCGGCTCGACACCCGGGTCAACATCGCGCTGGGCCGGGCGAAGGGCAAGCTGAGCGTCGAGTTCGCCAGCGTGGAGGATCTCAACCGGATCCTCGACATCCTGGCCCCGGAGCTGCGCAAGGCGTTCCAGAACGACGAATAGGCCCGAACCGACAAAGGACGCCTGTCAGCCCAACCGCTGACAGGCGTCCTTTGCTTGAAAGGGCTCTAGACCAGTGCCCTTTCGACCAGCTGCCGATACATCGAGGGGGCCGACAGGCCGGCCGCCTCGATCGACAGTGGCAGCAGTGAGGTCTCGGTCATCCCCGGTGCCACGTTGACCTCGAGGAACCAGGGTTCGCCGGACTCGTCGACGATCAGATCGGTGCGGGACACGTGCCGTAGACCGAACGCCTTGTGGGCCGTGAGCGCGGCCGCCTTCACCGCCTCCAACGCAGCATCGGGAAGACGGGCTGGGCAGAAGAACTCGGTGGCGCCGGCGATGTAGCGGGCGTCGTAGTCGTAGAAGCCGGAGTCGGGCACGATCTCTACCGGGGGGAGAGCGACCGGTCCCGTCCCCGTGTCGAGCACCGTAACGGCGACTTCGACCCCAGTGATGCGCTGCTCGACCATCGCCACGTCTCCGTAGGCGAAGCAGTCGACCATGGCGCGGGGCAGAGCCGTTGCCTCGCGCACCGCTGAAGCTCCCAGCGCCGAGCCGCCACGGGCGGGTTTGACCACGAGCGGCAGACCCAGCTTGTCCACGATCGAGTTCAATACGCGGTTCGCGCCGAGCTCACGGAAGATGCCGTGGGGTAGGGCGACGAACCGGGGCGTCGCAATCTTGGCCTCCTGCACAATGCCTTTGGCCACGGACTTGTCCCACGAGAGCCGACAGGCAGCCGGGTCGGACCCTACGTAGGGCACGCCCACCAGTTCCAGCACGTCCCGCACCGCGCCGTCCTCGCCACTGACCCCGTGCAGCAGCGGCCACACCACGTCGACCTGCCCGGAGCGGAGGGTGTCGAGCAACTGGTCGTCGACGTCCGTGACGGTGACCTCGCACCCGCTCTCCCGCAACGACTCGGCGACCCGGCGCCCTGACCGGAGCGACACCTCTCGTTCGTGCGAGAGACCACCCGCAAGGATCAGAACCCGCGGCGACAACATCAGCTTTCAAACCTCCAGCCCCGTGCGGGGCGAATCATGCGTGGATCAGCAGGGGTCAGGTGAGGTCGGGGCCGGCCGTTTGCACATTGCTGCCCGGAGCGGCCGAACGCGGTGCAGGGCCGAAAGTTGTCTGCACCTCTAGCTCCTCGTCGATGACTGCGGCCAGCCGCCGTACCCCCTCGCGAATGCGTTCGGGGGAGGGATAACAGTAGGACAGACGCATGTGGTCGCGCCCCTGGGCGTCGGCGTAGAAGGCAGTGCCCGGCACGTAGGCGACCCGGGCCGTGACCGCGCGGGGGAGCATGGCTTTCGTGTCCAGACCCTCGGGAACCTTCACCCAGACGTAGAAGCCGCCCTGGGGGTTGGTCCAGCTCGAGGTGGGCATCATGTCGTTCAGCGCCTGCAGCATCGCGTCGCGGCGTTCGCGGTACATCTCGCGGAACACGCCCACCTGGTGCTTCCAGTCGTGCTCGGCCAGGTAGGCGGAAACTGCCATCTGGCTGAACGAACTCGGGCACAGGATGGAGGATTCGCTGGCCAGCACCAGCTTCTCGCGTACGGCGTGCGGAGCCACGGCCCAGCCGACGCGGAAGCCGGGGGCGAAGGTCTTGGAGAACGAGCCCAAGTAGATGACGCCCTCGGGGTCGAGCGAGTGCAGCGCGGGAAGTGGGTCCCCGTCGAAGCCGAGCAGACCGTAGGGGTCGTCCTCAAGGATGAGAACGCCGAACCGGCGGGCGATCTCGAGAATCTGAGGACGGCGGGCGGCGGAGAGGGAGACGCCCCCGGGGTTGTGGTGGTTGGGAACCGTGTACAGCAGCTTGACCCGGCGGCCGGCGCGCTTGAGCGACACCAGGGTGTCGAGCAGGGCCTGCGGGATGAGGCCTTCGGCGTCCATCGGCACGTGCACCACGTCGGCCTGGTACGAGCGGAACACCCCGAGAGCGCCGACGTAGCTGGGAGCTTCGGCGACCACCACGTCGCCCGGGTCCACGAAGATGCGGGTGACCAGGTCGAGGGCCTGCTGGGAGCCGGTGGTCACGACGATGTCGTCGGGGTGCGCGCTGACCCGGTTCGGGGCCATCACGTCGAGGATGCGGCGGCGCAGTTCCGGATCGCCCTGCCCGGAGCCGTACTGCAGGGCCACCGGGCCGTTCTGGCTGACCAGGGCGGCGAGGGAGCGGCCCACCACGTCCATCGGCAGCGCGGCCAGGTTCGGCATACCCCCGGCCAGGGAGACGACCTCGGGGCGACTGGCGACTGCGAAGAGAGCTCGGATCTCGGACGCAGTCATCCCCCGGGTGCGGGCTGCGTACGACCCCAGCCACTGGTCGAGCCGGGAGCCCACATTGCCTTCGCCCATCTGCATGATCACCTTCACCGCTCGCGACATCGTCAGACGTGTAAGACCATCAGGTAGGTCCCGGGATGTCTATGGGGTAACTTTCTGTAACCAAGAAGTAACTGCATGACGTATTCACGTGGTACGCCCACCGGGCCTACGATCTTTTCCGGTCGGTGATCTCGTGGTTCGCGCGTTGTGCGCCGACAAACAGACTCCGATGACGACATTGCCGCCGAAGCCACTGCCGCCGACACCCTTGCCCGCATCAGATCCGATCACCGCCGCAGGAGCCATTGGATGAGCCGGAGGCTCGCACCGCTCACGCTGGACAATCTCTCGGACCTTCCGAGTACGTGCCGGCGTTGTGTCACCTGGGAACTCGATCCGCTGGCGGCGAAGCAGGCCGGCCAGGCGGGGGACACGGGTTTCGAGAAGGAGGCCTGGGTCTCCCGGACGTTGCTGGAGTGGGGGTCGTGCGGGCGGGTCGCCTACGTCGACGACGAGCCCGCCGGTTTCGTCATGTACGCCCCGCCGGCCCTGGTGCCCAGAGCGCTGGAGTTCCCTACGTCCCCGGTGAGTGGTGACGCGGTACTGCTGATGACGGCGCGGGTCCTCCCGCAGTTCGCCGGCGCGGGCCTGGCGCGCATGCTGGTGCAGGCTACGGCCAAGGATCTGAGCCGGCGCGGGGTGCGCGCGCTGGAGGCGTTCGGCCTCACCGCAGGGGGAGGGATGACGGCTGACCCCAACGACGAGGACAAGGAGAAGGCGTCCTGCCTCGTACCGGCCGATCTGCTCACCGCTGTGGGGTTCAAGACCGTACGTCAGCACCAGCGGTTCCCACGGCTGCGGCTCGAACTCAAGACGGCGATCTCCTGGCGGGAAGACGTCGAACTGGCCCTGGAGCAGATTCTCGGAACAGTGCGTCTCCCCGCGCTCTCCGGGACGAGCATCGCTCCCTAGCTCACGAACGTCCTTAAACTAAAGACGTCTGTGAGCCCCCAGCGCGAAGCCCCCACCCGTGTGGGTGGGGGCTTCTGCATGCCGGATCAGCGCTGCCGGGCGAACGCCTGCACGTCGCTGAGCTTCAGGGTTCCCGTCTCAGCGTCGTTCTCGGCGAGGTAGAGCCTCTGCACGGCGAACAGGATGGCCTCGGCGACCTGGGACCGGAAGTCGGCATCGCCCAGGTGAGCCGCGTCTTCCGGGTTGGTCAGATAGCCCAGCGCCAGGATCACGGCCGGCATCCGGGTCAGCCGCACCGGGTCGTACGAGCACGGATGGCTGTGGCAGTCGAGCAACGTCGTACGGGCGACGATCTCGCGCTGCATCAGCTGGGCCAGGCGCTGTCCGACCTCCGAGTGCTGCCCGACCCGGCCGCCACCCCAGTAGTAGGTGGCCACACCGGAGGCGACCGGATTGTGATGGCGCTCGGTGATCAGGTTGATCACCAGATCCGCGCTCTCCGACTCGGCCAGGGCCACCCTGTCCTCGGTGCTGACGTCCTGGTCGGGGTTGTGGGTCAGCCGGACCCGCGCACCCACGGCGGAGAGCCGGTCGGCCAGGCGCAGCGCCACGTCGTACGCCACTGAGGCCTCGGTGACCCCGCCGGCGCCCGGCGTATGGTCGGAGCCCGGGTCGAGCACCACCGTTTTGCCGGCCAGGCTGACGCCGGCCATGGCAACGGAACCACGCGAGCGCAGCGCCCAGGCGTCGCCCCCGGAGACCGAACGTCCCAGGGCGCCCAGAGCCGTGAACGTAGGACGGCCACAGATACCGTCAGCGGGCAGCCCAAGCCCCCGCTGCAGCTCTCGCAGCGACGACTCGGTGGCTGGCCCGAAGATGCCGTCTACCGGCCCAGCGTGCAGACCGAGGACGACCATGCGTTCTTGCAGCGCAGAGACATCGTCTCCACGCATCCAGTGACCAGCCGTCAGCAGCAGCGTGCGGTCGCCCAGACGCCAGCGGGCGCCGTCGAGCGCGAGTGCAGTCTGCGGGCCGACCACCCCATCGGTGACCAGCCCACGGTCCTGCTGGAAACCGCGCACAGCCGCGTCGAGCGGCTGATCGAACCGCGTCTCCTGGGCCGGTGGCTGCGCCACCACGCCAGGCAGCAGTGCACCGGCGCGGACCAGGAGCGCCCGCAGGACCGGAACCAGTTCGTCGTCGTCACCCAGGCGGAGCGGCCGCCCAGCCCCGGACCTACCCATCAGCGTGGGCAGATCCGGGACAGACGCCTGATGGCGGGGGGAAGTGCTCACCATCGTGAAGTCGGATCAGTTCAGGTAGTCCGCCAGCTCACGGAGCAGGATCGGCTTCGGCTTGGCGCCGATGATCGACTTCACCAGTTCCCCGTTCTGGTAGACGTTCAGCGTCGGGATCGAGGTGATGCCGTACGACGAGGCCACCTTGGGGTTCTCGTCGGTGTTCACCTTCACCACGGTGATCTCGTCGTGCGCGGCGGCGATCTCGGCCAGCACCGGCGCCACCTGCAGGCACGGGCCGCACCACGGCGCCCAGAAGTCGACCAGCACGGGCTTGTCGGACTTCAGCACCTCGGCATCGAACGTCTCGTCCGTGACGGCCTTGGGTGCGTTCGTCGTGTCAGCCATCGGTTCTCCTCGAAAGTGGCGGGCGTAAAGCGATTTCAGACGTACCGGGACCAGGTGGGAGACCGGGGCCCGGACGATGATGCCGGACCTGGAGGGTCACGGCGGGCAGGTCGGGGCCGCGAGTTGCGGGCCCGACCAGGTACTTCAGTGGACCACGGAACTCCAGTTCGCGACGGTCTCGGCGCGCTCTGCGGCCGCACTGGCCACC
Source organism: Kineosporia rhizophila (assembly GCF_021277265.1). Taxonomy (GTDB): domain Bacteria; phylum Actinomycetota; class Actinomycetes; order Actinomycetales; family Kineosporiaceae; genus Kineosporia; species Kineosporia rhizophila. The sequence goes on along the minus strand of NZ_JAJSOH010000009.1, from coordinate 6,342 downwards.
GTGCCCTCACCCAGGCCGGAGGTGACGTCGTCCACTGCGGCCAGGAAGCGCTCCGCGTCGATCGCGGCGGTGGTGCCGGAGGCCGCGGCGGTGATGGCCTGCTGGTACTCGTGGTCGACGACGTCGCCGCAGGCGAACACGCCGGGCACGCTGGTGCGCGAGGAGCGGCCCTCGGTCCTGATGTAGCCGGCGTCGTCCAGCTCCAGCTGGCCCTTGATCAGCTCGGTGCGCGGGTCGTGGCCGATCGCCACGAACAGGCCGGTGATCTCCAGGTCGCGCTCCTCACCGGTGACGGTGTCGCGCAGCCGGATGCCGGAGACCTTCGCGTCGCCGTGGATGTCCACGACCTCGCTGTTCCAGGCCCAGCGGATCTTCGGGTTGGCCGTCGCCCGCTCCTGCATGATCTTGGAGGCGCGCAGCGAGTCGCGGCGGTGCACGACAGTGACCGAGCGGGCGAAGCGGGTGAGGAAGGTGGCCTCCTCCAGGGCGGAGTCGCCCCCGCCGACCACGGCGATGTCCTGCTCGCGGAAGAAGAAGCCGTCACAGGTGGCACACCAGCTGACACCGTGGCCGGAGAGCGCCTTCTCCTTCGGCAGGCCGAGCTCGCGGTAGGCGGAACCGGTGGCCAGGATCACCGACTTGGCCCGGTAGGTGGTGCCGTCGTGGAGCTTGACCTCCTTGATGTCACCGGTGGCGTGCAGCTCGGTGACGTCGTCGGGGATCAGCTCGGCGCCGAACTTCTCGGCCTGGCTGCGGAGCTTGTCCATCAGCTCGGGACCCTGGATCCCGTCCGGGAAACCGGGGAAGTTCTCCACCTCGGTGGTGTTCATCAGAGCGCCGCCGGAAGTCACCGAACCCTCGAAGACCAGGGGGTTCAGGCTCGCGCGGGCCGCGTAGAGAGCCGCGGTGTAACCCGCCGGTCCCGAACCGATGATAATGACGTTCCTGACGTCGCTCACGTCTTCTCCAAGTCCAGTGCCTAGTGCCTGATGCTGTGCAACCGCGTGGGCGGTCGTGGTGTTCCCTGTCCCACCCGCCCGCCGGTGCCCCGGGAAGCACCAGGTCAGTGGGGCCTCACGAGTCCACCTCGACGACGTCGATGGTGCCGTCGGCACCAGGTTGACAGGTTCTGGCCACGATCCACACGTCGTACCCGCCGCTGGTACCCGGCAGCACGATGAGCGCGGCCTCCTGGCCGTTGTAGGTGGCCAGGTCGACGGCGACCGGCTGGGAGTCGGCCCGGTCGATCGCCTTGAGGCAGGCCTGCAGGGCCGCCGGGTCCTTCAGTATCTGGTTGCCCTGGGGAGCGCTCTGCGGCGCGCCCGACTCCTGCGCAGGGCTCGCGGAGCCGTCCTCCTGCGCACTGAGAGTCTGGTCACCACTTTCACCAGAGGACGATTCGGCCGGGTCGTCGAGGAGCGGCTGGTTGCGCTTCTGCACGAGTTGGCCGACCTGGGAGCCGAGTTCGGCCTTCTGGTACTTCGTGCCGGTCTCCAGCACCGAGGCCAGCACCGGGCCGGCCTGTGAGTCGGAGGCGCTCGCGGCACCGGAGGACATCTCGTCGGCCCCGCTGCCACCGCCGCGGATCTGCCAGGTGACCACGCCGCCGGCCAGAGCCATGACCAGCACCACCGCCGCCGCGATCTGCGGGGAGATCCGGGGCCAGCGCGACGGCTCGTCGGCCTTCTGTTCCTCCAGGGCCTGCCGGCGCACGCGGATGGCCTGGGTCGAGTCCATCCGGGTGAGCTTGGCCGGGCCCTTGTCCCGGACCGGGCGCATCACCTGGGTGATCGAGGAGGTGTTGTCGGACGGCGGGGCGACGGCGCGACGGCGTTTGCGGACGGGTTGCGTCAGTTCCGGGTCGGGTGCGTCTTCGCGTACGGCTGGGTGGAGTGCAGTGGGGCTCTCGGCGGGGTAAGCCGTCTCGTTCTCTTGGCGCTTGAACGAACGCACGCGGTAGGACGATGTGTTGGATGCCGCCTGAGCGCCCTGGTCGAGTTCGGCCGGCCGCTGGGGTTTCTTCTGCGTGGGCTGCACCGGTTGCTGCGGGGTCTGGCGCGGGTCCTGGGGGACCGGGCCGGTGGCGCGCGGGCCCTGAGGGGTGGGGCCGGTCGGGTTCGCACCTTGGGGATGCTGGGGATGCTGGGGATGCGCGCTTTGGGGGTGTGCGCCGGTAGGGCGCTGGCCCTGAGGCAGCGGGCCGGTCGGGCGGAGGCTCTGGGGCTGCGGACCGCTGGGGTGGAAGCCCTGGGGCTGGGGGCCGGTCTGGCCGGCGCGGGTGCCTCGTCGGAGAGGGCCGGTCGCTGCCTGCGGTGCCGGTGCCGCCTGCGGCGGTTGAGCGGCCTGCGGAGACTGGGCGCGGGGCATGGGCTGGGGTTCCTGGCCCTGCCGGGCGGCGGCGAAGGCCTGCTCGAGCCGGGCCATGACCTGCGGCGGCATCGCCTCGCGGGGTGCCTGACGCAGCAGAGTGCGCACGCTCTCGGCGTCGGACAGCACCTGGGAGCACCGCGCGCAGGTGAGCACGTGGGCCTCGACCTGGCGGGCAGCGTCGACCGGCAGAACGTCGGCGGCAAGGTCGGCCAGGAGCTCGTCTTCCGGGTGGGCGGGCATGCTCACCAACCTTCTCCTGCTCGGCTGTGTCCTCGGGGGGGCTCCTCCGATGTGACGCGGCCGCTGCCTCTGTGGTTCCCCGCCGGATGGTCCGGCTCTGCGTCGTACGGGTCGTTCCGGTAGGGGCTCGGTCGCGCCTCACCGATGAAACCGGGCGCCGCCGTACCGGCTCGACCGGCCCGGCGGTCACGGGCCTGACCTGCGGCGGGAGCGTTCTGCGGGGCGGCCTGGCCGGAACCTGCGCCACGGAGCAACTGGGCCAGCGCGACCCGGGCCCGCGAGCACCGGGACTTCACCGTGCCTTCCGCCACACCGAGCATCTGGGCGGCCTCGGCCACCGGGATGTCTTCCAGGTCGACCAGGACCAGGGCCACGCGCTGGGCCTCGGGCAGCTTGGCCAGGGCGCTGCGCACGTCGAGGCGGGCCACCGTGGCGGCATGAGCGTCGGCGCCGGCCACCACATCGCGCTCGCCGAGCGGCACGCTCGGCCGGGCCGCCCGCCGGCGCAGTCGGTCGAGGGAGGCGTTCACCACGATGCGGTGCAGCCAGGTGCTCACCGCCGCGTCGCCGCGGTAGTGGTCGGCGTACCGCAGGGCCGACACCATCGCGTCCTGCACCGCGTCGGCCGCCTCTTCGGGATCGCCGGTGGTACGCAGGGCGACGGCCCACAGGCGGTCGGCGTGCCGGCGGACGATCACCGAGAACGCGTCCGGGTCGCCGGTGAGGTGGGCGGCGATCAGACGACGGTCGTCGACCTCACCGTCGTCACTCACGTCAGTCGCACCTCGGAGACTTCCATCCGGTACCCGCTCTCCACTGCCGGGAGCTCGGTGAACCACAAAATGACGTACTTCCCGGCGTCGGCGTCTTCCTTGGCGTCGACGGTGACCGTGCCGTTCTCGAACGACCCCGAACCGATTGAGGTCGAACCCTCGAACTCTGGCTCGTCGGCGGTGCGCAGCTGAACGCGCCCGCCGGTTCCGGCGACATCGATCTCTGCGGAGCTTACCGCCGTAGTACGCCTCAACTCGATCGCCAGCCCCAGGCCTTTCTTCAGCCCCCCGAAAGCTGCGCTCTGGTACCGCTCGGACTCCCAGAAGGTGTCCTCGTCGCCGTCCACCGCGCGGGCCGCGCCGGCCGAGCGCTCGTCACCGTCGCCGAGCGGATCGATGGCGGTGACCGCCTCGATCTCGACGACCACGGGCTCCTCGGTGGGGCTCGGAGCGACCGGGGCCTCGGTCTGGGCCGCCTCTTCCTGGGTCTTGCTGGCGATCGGGGCGGTGGTGAGCACCGGACCCTGCTCCCGCGGACCGGCCGCGCTGTCGTCGGAGCCGGTGAACAGGCCTCGCAGCGACCAGGCGGCGACCAGGAGCAGGACGGCGAACACGATCAGGACGCCGACCAGCACCTTGCGCGACTGGTCCTTCGGCGGGGCCTCGGGCGGGATGACGATGGAGAACGGCCCGCTGGACTCCAGGGCCGAGGGCGGGCCCACCGAGTGCGGATTGGGCGACCAGCCCTCTTCCCAGGGCAGCCGCGAGTTCGCGGCGGCCGAGGCGCGGCCCTCGGCGGGGCCACGGTGACGACCAGGACCGGCAGCGCGCTCGGAACCCATCCCGGCATGCTGTCCCGCCTCGTGCGGGGACGCCAGTTCACCACCGGGCGCGTCGCCGGCGGATGAGCTGGGTGATGCGAACAGTGACGGTGGGGCACCCGGGACCACCGGCCGGGCCGTGGGAATCCGTTCGGGCGACGGGGAATTCGACTCGGCCTGGCCCGGGCCGTAACCCAGAGCCGGGCCGAAGCGCTGGTTGCGGTCTGAGCCGAAGCCCTGGCCGGCGCTCTGGCCGAAGTCTCGGGTGGTGTCTTCGCCGTAACCCTGGCCGCCCCGGCCGTAGCCGGCCGTCTCGCCCTGACCTTGGGCGAAGCCGGCAGCGGCGTCCTGGTCCGGGCCGAAACCGGCGGCGGTGTTCTGGCCTTGCCCGAAGCTCGCGGCGGTGTTCTGGCCCTGACCGAAGCCGGTGCCCGAGCTAGAACCTGTACCGAACGCCGAGCCCGGGTTCTGCCCTTGCCCCGGGCCGGACCCGGCGCCCTGCCCAGGCCACTGGCCCTGGGCAGGGCCTTGGCCGAAGTCTGCGCCCGGATGACCCGGTGCCTGTGGGGCGGGGTCTCCGATCGGCCGCGAAGCCGGTCGGCCGGCCCGCATCCCGGCTGCGGTGCGGGCTGCTGCGGCCGTGGCGATCGGACCACTGTCCAGCGGGTTTGCCGCCGGGCGGGTGCGCGGGGGCTGGGCGAACTGGGCCGGCTGAGCCGCTCGACCCGACTGCTGAGGACCACCCGGCTGCGAGGAGTGACCCGGCTGCCCGGCAGAGCGCGGCTGAGCAGCCTTCTTGGCCTGCTCGAGGGCCTGCAGCGGCACGGGAATGGCCTGGGTGTCGACCGCGGGGCTGATGTCACCGAAGAGAGCTTCGGTGCGGCGACGGTTCTTGCCCAGGGGAGGTAGGGGCATCGAACCGGTCATGGCCACGCTGGGGGTGGGGAACAGCGAGGCGGTGCGGCGCGCGGGCCGACCGTCGGAGCCTGGCCGGCCTGCGCCCTCGGGCCGGCTTCCTTGCTGAGGCCGGTTCTGAGGCTCTGGGCGGTTCCGGGTTTCGGGCCCGCGCGGCTGAGTGGCCCGAAGACGACTGGGCTGGGGGCGACCCTGTTGGGGCCGACCCGACTCGGGTTGACCAGGCTGGTGCTGCCCAGGCTGCGGCAACCCGGGCTGACCCGGCTGGGGCTGGTGCAACCCGGGTTCAACTGGCTGGGGCTGGTGCAACCAGGATTGCCCCGGCTGGGGCTGGCCCAGCTGAGGGCTACCAGACTGGGGGTAGTGGACCTCGGGCTGGCCAGGCTGGTGCTGGCCAGACTGGTGCTGACCCGGTTGGTGCTGACCCGGCTGGGGCTGGCTGGCCGGGGCCGGGGCCGGGGCCGACCGGACCTGATCCTGTTCCGGCCAGGCCGTCTGGGCGTGATCGGGCAGAGGCTCGTTCAACCGGCCCCAGGTCTGCTCGGCCCAGCTCTGTTGCGCCTCCTCCGCCCCGGGGGGACTCGGCGGCGACTCGTTCCCGTAAGCCTGGGTCGGCTGCGGCTGCGGCTGCGGCGCGGACGACGTGGCCTCGGGCTGCCCCAGGCCGGGCTGCAGCGGCCTGGCGCCGGTGGCCGGATTGCTCACCGGACGCTGGGGGCGCAGCGGCGCGGCCATCAGGGGCGGGGCTGCCCGCTGATCCGACTGCCGGTTCGGGGCGAGAGCTTCACCGCGCCCCTGCCCCTGGAATCGCTGGGGGGTGGGGGCGGGCTGCAAGGGGCTGGACGACGACCGGCTCGGATAGCCGCCTTGCGGCGACTGACTCGACTGGGAACGGCCCTGGGGCTGCTGCGTGGGCCGAGGCTGGGGTGCAGGCTGAGGCTGGGGTGCGGCCGACTGCTCCGCGGAGCCCTCGCCACCGAACAGTGCGTCGGTGCGCTTACTGCTCTTGACCCGGGGCGGCAGTGGCATGGAGCCCGTGATGGCCACGCTGGGGGTGGGGAACAGCGAGGCCGTGCGCCGGGGAGCGCGGTCCTGCCCAGCCGCCGGTGCCGACGGCCGGGCCGGCCGGGCCTGCACATCGGGACGGGTCTGGCTGGGGCGGGTGACGTCTTCGGCGGGAACCGGGCGATGCGTGCTGGCGCCGGTGGGCCACGCCGTGGGGC
>NZ_JAJSOH010000008.1 GCF_021277265.1 Kineosporia rhizophila | reverse complement strand
CCGCCCCCCTGCTTCTGGCCCGCCCCCCTGCTTCTGGCCCGCCCCCCTGCTTCTGGCCCTGCACTCTTGGTTCCGGCCCAGCGACGCCCCGTACCGAGCCTCACACCGAGTACGCGCGGCACCGAATAGAAAAGCCCGGCCCCTGTTTCCAGGTGACCGGGCTCTTCTTCTTGTAGCGGGGACAGGATTTGAACCTGCGACCTCTGGGTTATGAGCCCAGCGAGCTACCGAGCTGCTCCACCCCGCGTCGGTTCCTCAACCCTAGGCCACTTACGGGTGAGAACGCGAATCGGGGCGGAGCAGCTACCCGGTCAGCTCAACGTCAGGCCGCGCTGCAGGTGAGCTTGGGCGCGGCCGGCGCACCCTCGACCTGCATGCCGAACGAGGTGCTGCCGTTGCCGGCCACCGAGCCGTTGTAGCTCAGGCTGCCCGCGCTGACCTTGGTGCCGGTCTGGGCGGCCGAGGCGTTCCAGCTGGAGACCAGCTTCTGGCCGGACGGCCAGGACCAGTCCACCTTCCAGTTCTTCGTGGCGCTGCCCGCGGTGTTCTTCACCGTGACCTCGCCCAGGAAGCCACCGTTCCAGGACTGCGTGACCTTGTAGTCGGCGGTGCACTTCGTGGACCCGTTGCCCGGGTTGCTGGGCTCGGTGGTCGGCGGCGTGGTGGGCGGGGTGGTGACCGGCGTGGACGGCGAGGTGGTCGGCGGGATCACCGGCTCGTCGGTGGCCGGCGGGGTCGGGGTGGTGTTGCCGCCCCCGGCGCCCTTGGTGACGGAGAAGCCCGACAGGGCGAGGCCCTTGCCACCGCTCCAGGGCTCGAAGCCGGCCTGGATGCTGGTCATGTACCAGGACGACTGGGCGTACCCACGCTGCACGGCGTCGTCGTAGAAGTCGCTCACCTTGAAGTCGATCGAGGTGGCCGCCGAGGTGCGGACGTACGAGATCACGTTCCAGCCGCTGTTGCCGAACCAGACGTCCCAGGTGCCGCCGGCCGTGGTGACCGTGCCGACCTTGGACCCGACCGGCTGCGCCCCGCCGGCCTTGTTCAGCCAGACCATCAGCTCGGCGCCGGTGTTCTGGCCGTCCCGGCGCGCGGTCGGGTCGAACCAGATGTCGTAGGAGGCGTTCCAGACCCCGCCGGTGTTGTACTTCATCGTGGCCTTGGAGCCGATCGTGTCGAACTCGCTGGAGGAGGCCTTGATCGGCGCGAAGTCGTTGGTGCAGTTGTTGTAGTGGCAACCCCAGACGAACGAGGGGTAGGCGGTCGGGGCGCCACCGGTGTTCACCCCGTCCTGCTGGGTGATGGTGAAGCCGTCCTCGGAAGCGTCGATGCACTGGGGGGCCGAGGTGCCCCAGACGTTGTTCTGGACGATGTACTCACCGCCCTGGACCTTCTTGCTCTCGTACTGGCCGCAGATCGTGGTGTTGACCGCCGAGGCCGGGCTGGACAGCACGATGCCGCCGGTCACGCCGGCCGCCACGGCGACGGCGGAGGCGGCTGCGATGAGTCGAGCTTTCATGGAGGACGTCTTCTTCCGGTGTCAGGGCACGCGGCAGCGAGGCCACGATCGGGACAGGTTGCGTCTGTCCAGTTGCTGGGGCCCGGCAAGAAGTTGCCCGCAGGAAGGGATTTGAGGGGAAATTAAGCGAAGGTGCGGATCTGGCGTCGGATCTCGCGGAAAACCACGATGTTCGCGGTGGCGGCGGCCCCACTCGCCGGGCCACAGTTCACATTCGCCGAGCGCTCTTCACATTCACCATCTGCACTCGCCTTCGCCACCGGCACTCTCCCTTTTCGGCCAAAATACCAAGGCCCGGTCTTCTCACTGAGAAGACCGGGCCTTGATTTCTTGTAGCGGGGACAGGATTTGAACCTGCGACCTCTGGGTTATGAGCCCAGCGAGCTACCGAACTGCTCCACCCCGCGGCGATGTCTTAACTGTAGGCGCTGTCCGGGTCGGACAGCAAATCGACACCGCCGCGAGGCTTTCAGGTCACCGTCCGGTCAGTCCGTCGTGCTCGGTGATGCGCTCGACGACGCACTCGGGGTGGCGCTGCGGGAGGCCGACGGGCTGGCACTGGCGGACGGGGTGGCGCTGGGCTCCTCCCCGGCCGCCTGCTGGGCGGCTTCCAGTGCGGTCTCGGCCTCGGTGGCCCGCTGCAGAGCGTCCTCAAGCGCCGTCTGCGCCTCGCCGTAGGCGGCGAAGTCGTTGTTCTGCAGGGCCGTGCGACCGTCCTGGAAGGCCTTGGAGGCGTCGTCCAGGGCGTCCTGCAGTTCCCGCTGGGCGCTGGCCACGGCCGAGTCGCCGCTGCCGGGCTCCTCGCCCTCGCCCGGGTCGTCGCCGCCCCCGGTGTCGCCGGTGTCCGGCCGGGCCTCACCGAACACCTGGTCGAGGGCGCCCTCGAGGGTGTCGGCGAACCCGATCTCGTCACCGAACGAGACCAGCACGCGCTGCAGCAACGGATAGGCGGTGTTGCCGGAGCCCTGTACGTAGACCGGCTGCACGTAGAGCAGACCGCCGGCCAGGGGCAGGGTGAGCAGGTTGCCTCGCAGCACCTGGGTCTCGTTACCGCGTTGCAGCTGGTTCAGCAGGTAGGAGACGTCCGGGTCGGAGGTGAAGGCGTTCTGCACCTGGCCCGGGCCGGAGATCACGGTGTCTCGCGGCAGCTGGAGCAGCCGCATCTGACCGTAGTCGTCCCGCCGCTGGCCCTTCTCACTGCCGGCGTCGGCATCCACCGCCAGGAAGCCGGTGAGCACGCCCCGGTTACCTCCGGCCGGAATGAACGTGGAGGTGAGCGAGAAGTTGGTGGTCTCGGCGCCCGGCATCTGCAGGGTCAGGTAGAACGGCGGCTGCAGCGAGTTGCGCGCGTCGCGGGTCGGGTCGGCCGGGACCGTCCAGAAGTCCTGCTGCGAGTAGAACGCGTTCGCGTCGGCCACGTGGTAGCGCTGCAGCAGCTCCCGCTGGACCTTGAACAGGTCTTCCGGGTACCGGATGTGCGACATCAGGTCGGCGCTGATCGCGCTCATCGGCTGGACCGTGTTGGGGAAGACCTTGGTCCAGGCCTTGAGGATCGGGTCCTTCTCGTCCCAGCTGTACAGGTTGACCGAGCCGTCGTACGCGTCGACGGTGGCCTTCACCGAGTTACGGATGTAGTTGACCCGGGTGCTGTCCAGCGCGGCCACCGCGGTGGTGGTCTCGGTGATCGAGTCGGACGTCGCGTCCTCCAGCACCTGGGTGCGGGAGTAGGGGTACTGCGAGGTGGTGGTGTACGCGTCGACGATCCACTTGACCCGGCCGTCCACGACCGCCGGGTACGGGTCACCGTCGAGCGTGAGGAAGGGCGCGATCTTCTGCACCCGCTCGCGCGGCGAGCGGTCGTAGAGGATCCGCGACTCGTCGTTCACCTGGTTGGACAGCAGGATGTTCTGGTCCTGGAACTTGATCGAGTACAGCAGCTGGCGGAAGGTCGAGCCGACCTCCACCCCGCCGTCACCCGTGTAGGTGTAGTTGGCCTGGCCGTTCGGGCTGCCGTCGTCCGGGAAGTCGAGCTCCTGCGGGGCGGCCCCGTCGGGCGCGCCCACGATCGAGTAGTTCGGGGAGTTCTCGCCGAAGTAGATCCGCGGCTCGTACTCCTCCAGCTCACCGGTCGAGGGGATGCCGGACTGCAGGAACACCGGCCGGCCGTCGGAGGTGCGCTCGTTGCCGTACGCCGCGACCATGCCGTAGCCGTGGGTGTAGACGATGTGGTCGTTGACCCAGCCGCGCTGGGCCTGCGGCGCGGCGTCGAGGTTCAGTTCGCGGACCGCGACCACTGCGTCGCGCATCTCGCCGTCGATCTCGTACTTGTCCACGTCGAGGTTGTCGGCGAAGGAGTAGTACTGCCGGATCTGCTGCAGCTGGGCGAAGGTCGGGCTGACCAGGGCCGGGTCGAGCAGCCGGATGCCCGGGATGGTCTCGGCGGTGGAGCGCAGGTCGGCCTCGTCCGCCTCGGACTGGGCGTTGTAGTTCTGGACCTCGATGTCCTCCAGGCCGTAGGCCGCCCGGGTGGCACTGATGTTCTTCTGGATGTAGTCCCGCTCCAGCTCGCGGGCGCTCGGCTGGACCTGGAAGCGCTGCACCGCGGCCGGGTAGATGCCGCCGATCACGATCGCCGAGATCACCAGCAGGGCGGTGCCGTACAGCGGGATCAGCCGGATCCGCTCGACGAACGCGGCGGCGACGAACAGCAGCGCGATGATCACCGCGATGCCGGCCAGGATGCCGCGCGAGGTCAGCCCGGCGTTCGCGTCGGTGTAGGTCAGACCGGTGATGAGCTGCGAGTCCTTGGTGGAGAGCGCGTACCGGCCGAGCCAGTAGTCGAGGCCGCGCAGCAGCAGGAACGAGGCCGCCAGCACGAACAGGTGCACCCGGGCGGCCTGGGTGAGGCGCTGCCCGGCGCCCTGCACCCGCAGCCCGCCGTAGAGGTAGTGCGTGACCACCGCCGCGATCGCGGACAGGAACACCGCCGCGGTCAGGAAGCTGACCAGGAACTGCAGCCAGGGCAGGGTGAAGACGAAGAACCCGATGTCCAGGTTGAACTGCGGGTCCTTCTGGCCGAACGACGTGCGGTTCAGCCAGAGCTGCGCGGTCTGCCACTGCTGGCTGGCCGCCGACCCGGCGAACAGGGCCAGGACGATCGGCACGGCCACGCCGACCAGCCGGCGCAGCGGCTCGATGCTCTCGCGGTAGCGGTCCAGCCCGACCTGCTCGGTCGAGACCGGCGCGTAGATCGGGCGGCTGCGGTAACCGATCATCAGCGACGCCGCGACCGCGGCGCCCATCACGACGGCTCCCAGGACGAACAGGACGACCTTGGTGATCAGCTCGGTGCGGTAGACCTGGGTGAAGCCCACCGACTGGTACCAGAGCACCTCTGTCCACATCTGGGACGCGATCAGGCCCAGCACGATGAGCACCCCGAGGGTGATCAGCGTGGGGGCCAGTGCTCCGCGCCGGCGCTTGTTGAGGACCGGCCGGGGGCCGCGGGGATCGCGCTCGTACGTCACGCAAGGAGAACTTACCCACGTTGCGCCCGGTTCCCTACCTGACGCAGCTGATACCGGACTGTGAATCAGTTCGGCGCCACTGGTGAGGCCCGATGATCGTCAGGGTGCGAGGATGCGGGCCGTGACTGAAGAACTCGCCGACTCCCGGTCGTTGTCCGTCCGCCGCGTGATCGTGGAGCTCGAGCGCCACGTCGCCACCGCCGGCTGGGACGCACCGGTGCGGGTGTTCGCGCTGGTCCGCACCGCGGCGGCGATCGAGCGGGACCCGTCCCTGGCCAACCGGCTGCCCACCGAGGTGATCGAGAACGCCCAGCAGGACCCCGACCACCTCACCGCGGTCGAGCAGGAGGGTCTGCCGCAGGCCTCCAACCTGGAGGAACTGCTGCACCAGATCGCCTGGCCGGACTCGGTGGACGGGGCCGCGGTGGTGGTGGAGCGCACCGTTCTGCCGCCCGAGGCCGAGAGCCAGATCCCGGACGACGAGGACGCCGCGGCCGAGTGGATCGAGCAGCACCCGCAGCGCCGCGACGTCCGGCTCGGGGCCGCGGTGCTGCGCAGCGGCCAGTACTGCTGCGCGGTGCGGGCCCGTGACCACGACTCGGACGACAGCGTGGCCGTCGGCCCCGACCTGGCGCCCGGTCTGGTCGAAGGGGTAGCCGCAACTCTCGACTAGACCGAGGTGCGCCGAGCGCCGTCGGCGCGCACCTACGTCCTCAGTTCGGTCTTCTCAGGAATCGCACCGGGCCAGCCCGCCGGTGTCGCCCTTGGCGATGGCCTCGACGTCGGTGCGGGCCTGGTCGAGCGTCTCGACCTTGATCACGTCCAGGCCGTCGGGGATGTGGTCGACCACCTCGTTGCAGTTGTCCGCGGGGGCCAGGAAGTACTCGGCCCCCGCGTCCCGCGCCCCCACCAGCTTCTGCCGGATCCCTCCGATCGGGCCGACCGTGCCGTCTGCGTCGATCGTGCCCGTACCGGCGATGTCCTTACCCCCGGTCAGATCGCCGGGGGTAAGCGTGTCGACGATGCCCAGGGCGAACATCATCCCGGCGCTCGGTCCGCCGATGTCCTCGATCTGGATCTTCACGTCGAACGGGAAGTCGAAGTCGGGGACGATGTAGATCCCCAGCACGGTGTCGCCCTCGGCGTTCTGGGTGGTCTCGGTGGACACGGTGCGCACCTGACCGTCGCGCCGGATCCGGACCCGTACCTCGGCGCCGGGCTCGGAATCGGCCAGTGTGGTGCGTAACTGCGCCAGATCGCCGATCGCCTTCCCGTCCACCCCGAGGATCACGTCGTCCTCCTGGAGCGTCTTGGCCGCCGGGGCCGCGGGGTCGGTACCGGCCACCGTCAGCGTGGTGGGCACCTTGATGCCGAGCGCCCACAGCGCGGCCGCGGTGGCGCTTTCCTGGGAGGACGTCATCTCGGCGGCGTTCTCCGCCTCGGACTGCTCCTGGGTCTCCCCCGGGGTGAAGACCTGCTCCTCAGGGACCACCGCGCTGCTGTCGCGCAGCCAGGCGTCGAAGACCTGCAGCAGCGTGACCTTGCGGTCGGGACCGCCGAGCACCGAGACAGTGGTCAGGTCGAGCGTGCCGGACGTCTCGTAGGTCTGGTGCCCGGAGATCGAGATCAGCGGCTGACCGTCGACCTCGCCGAGGGTGTTCAGGACCGGGCCGGGTCGCAGGATCGCGTACTTCACCGGCAGTAGCACCACGAGCGACGAGAGGATCACGGCGAACAGGCAGGCGATCAGCATCACCGCGGTGCGTGGGTCGAACAGGCTCGATCTCTCCCCGACCTGCTCGTCCGGCTGGCTCAACGGTTCGGTCACGGGACGGTCGGTCACCCCTCCAGCGTAGAACGACGACGTTTGGACTGCCGCGACCTGGCCTGCCGCACGATCGCGGCAGTACCCAGCAGCGCCACCGCCGCACCGGCCGCACCCATCGCGGCCGCTTCCCGGCGGTCCACCCGCCAACCCGGCGTGGCCCGGCGACGGCGTTGGTCGTCGAGCAGCCCCTTCAGGCAGGTCTCGTTGTCGTGCTCCGGCCGCCAGCCCGCGGCGAGCAGCCCGGTCGAACCGATGACCCAGGGATGCACGACGTAGGCGAGTTCGCTCGCGGGGGTGTTGAGCACCCCCACCCGGTGCAGTCGTTCGGCCGTACTGAACGCCAGCCCGGCAGGGACCTCGAGACGACGCATCCCGCTGATCTGCTCGACCTGCGTCTCGTCCATCGACCCGTCGGCGCCGGCGGTGAGCGCGCCGCTGATCCCGTTGGCCAGCACCGTCCAGATCGCCTCGGCCAGATCGTCGACGTGGCAGAACTGCCAGCGGGTGCCGGTGCCGCGGAGCACCAGCAGCCGGGGGGCCTCGAAGTGCCGGGTGACCGCCGTGTCCACGCCCGGCCCGACCAGGGCCGCCGGGCGGATCAGGGTGAACTCCAGACCGGGGTGCACCCGCGGGATGCGCTCCAGTACGCGTTCCACCTCCAGGAGGTCGCCGACCAGCCCATCGTCCGGATCAGCGCGGCAGGTGGCGTCGTCTTCTAGGGGTACGGGGTTGTCGGGGCGGGCGCCGAGCACCATGGCACTGGTAACGGCGACGAAGCGGCGGGCACCGACCGCGGCGGCGGCCATGCTGACTGCCTGCGCCGCTCGCACCGCGCGCAGCCGCCGGTCGGACGAGTTTCCAGTGACGGTCTGAGCCAGGTCGTCGGCGGTGGAGAGGTGAACGACCACGTCGGCCGAGTCCAGGGCAGCAACGACATCCGGTGAGGAGATGTCCGCCGGCCGCCAATCCACGCCGGTGTCGGTACCGGGCACGATTCCGAGCTCGGGAAAGGACGGGCGCTCGTCCTTCTTGGCAGGCTTGGCAGGCTCTTCCTGGGGCTCCTCTTTCGGCTCCTTGCGCGTCGCGGTCAGCGTGGAGGCCAGACCGGCGGGGAGGTAGGAGCGGCGGCGGGGGCGGGAGCTGTCGGTGGTTGCGTTCGGTTCGTCGATTACGGACGACGCAGAGCCTTGGCCTGCATCGGCCGGTTCCTTCTCCGGCTCGGCGGGAGCGAGAGACGGCGTTCCCCGGTCTGGCGTGTGGGTCTGGGCGGCGTACTCCAGGCCGGGCTCGATCCCGGCCGGTTCCACGTCCCTGGCCTGATCCCTGGCCTCACCCTCGGCCAGATCCTTGGCCTGCCCCTTGGCCGGATCCTTGGCTTCATCCTTGGCCTGATCCCGCACATCGGCTTCGGTCTCGCCGTCATCCGCGATCCGGACCGGTTCGGTGGGACGGGGCGCCGGCGGGGCGGTGAGCCGCTCGATCCGCTCGGCGGTGTCCACCGCGATCACCCGCACCGGGGCGGTCTGCGGCGAATCACTCATCCGGCGCAGCAACGAGCGCACCAGAGCACGCCCGGCGGGACCGGCCGCACCGGTGACCGCGATCACACCGGGCCCGGTCTGCCCGGCAGATCCGAGCACGAAGCGGGGGCGGCGTTTCGGGGTCACGGCAGAATCCCATCATCACCAGTCGATTCCTGGCACCCCGGGTCGCTCCCCGCAACAGCGCCCGTGCCCCTTGAGGCAGCCAGAACGTGTTTTTCGCCCTTGGCGGATCACGGCTCACCGACGGGCTCCCGCGCGTTGGACGCTCTGAACAACCGGATGCACCCCGGTCGGGCACCACCGTCGCCGACCGGGCAGGATCTGCGGACAACACCGGCCGGTGCCGGTGCGCCCGCCGGTACCGTCGGCCGATCGGTGCGACCCTGGGAAGAGACGTGGGGCGCCGGGCCGGGACGGCGGGCAGCACCTGACCGCACCGGGCAGACCAGCACGAGCAACGAACGACGGCGGCCGGGCGATCGTCAGCGAGGGAGACCGAACATGAGCGAGGGAAACCGGGACGGCCGGGACGCTGAGTCCGAAGGCCCCCGCGACGACGAGAACCAGCAGTCCGGCCAGCCCCGCGACGAACCGGGCACCCCGCCCTCCGGGGGCGCCGGGGGCACCGGGCCGCGCATCGGGTTCGGCTCCGACCTGCCCACCGGCGGGGCCGGACGGCCGAAGCCGGACGAGGACCCGCAGGACCCGCTGGCCGGGCTGTTCGCCGCCTTCATGGGCGGTGGGGCGGGCCCGAACCTGCCGCCGGACCTGCTCGGCAACCTTCCGCCGGGGATGCTGAACCTGCCCGGTATGCCGCAGGACCCGCAGTCGCTGCAGGCCATGCTCAACTCGGTGCAGCAGATGATGATGTCCGGCGGCGACGGCCCGGTGAACTGGGAGCTGGCCACCACCGTGGCCCGCCAGGCCGCGGCCGAGGGCGGCGACCCGAGCGTCGGCGACGCCCAGCACCGTAAGGTCGCCGAGGCCCTGCGCACCGCCGACCTGTGGCTGGACCGGGTCTGCGACCTGCCCGCCGCGACCGGGCGCACCGAGGCCTGGAGCCGGGCCGAGTGGATCGAGAACACGCTCGGGGTCTGGAAGGTCGTGGTCGAGCCGGTGGCGCTGAGCGTCGGCGAGGCGATGGCCAAGGCACTGACCGAGCAGGCTCCCCCGGAGATGCGGGCCCTGCTGGGCGGCGCCCTGCCGATGATGCGCAAGATGGGTGGCACGTTCTTCGGGGCGCAGCTTGGTCACGCGATCGGCGGGCTCTCGCGCGAGGTGATCGGCGGCGGCGACGTCGGCCTGCCCCTGCTGCCGGCCGGCAAGGTGGCCCTGATCCCGGTCAACCTGAGCGAGTTCGGCAACGGCCTGGGGCTGGAGGAGGACGAGGTCCGCCTCTACCTGGCCCTGCGCGAGGCCGCCCACGCCCGGCTGGTGGCCGGGGTGCCGTGGCTGCGCTCGCACCTGCTCGCCGCGGTGGAGGAGTACGCCCGCGGCATCGTGATCGACACCGACCGGATCGAGTCGGCGATCCGGGACATCGACCCGAGCGACCCGGAGGCCATGCAGCAGGCCCTGGCCTCGGACATCTTCGAGCCCGAGCGCACCCCGCAGCAGCAGGCCGCGCTCGACCGGCTGGAGACCGCCCTGGCCCTGGTCGAGGGCTGGGTGGACACGGTGGTCGACGAGGCCGCCCGGCACTCGCTGCCGCACGCCTCCGCCCTGCAGGAGACCATCCGCCGGCGTCGCGCCGCGGGCGGGCCGGCCGAGCACACGTTCGCCTCGCTGGTCGGCCTGGAGCTGCGTCCCCGCCGGCTGCGGGAGGCCGCTGCGGTGTGGTCGGCGCTGACCGCCGCCCGCGGGGCGGCGGGCCGCGACGCGCTGTGGGCGCACCCCGACATCGCTCCCGACGAGGCCGCGTTCGCCGACCCGGTGGGCTTCGCGCAGGTCGAGTCGCAGGGCGACGACATGGACGCGGAGCTGGCCCGGATGCTCGACGGCGGGTTGGACGAGGAAAAGGGCGACGGCGACAAGTGAGCAACCTGCCCCAGGGCGGCGGCCGGCTTCTGGAAGATGTCGGCGCCGCCCTGCGCAACGCCCGCCCGGACGGCCCGGACGAGCGCTTCGAGCAGACCGCCTGGCTGGCGCTGCTGGCCAGCACCGGTGACGGGCTGCTGCGCCGTGAGCAGACCCCGGCGCACCTGACGGCCTCGGCCGCGGTGCTGAGTCCGGACGGCACGCAGACCTGCCTGGTGTTCCACCACCGGATGCAGAAGTGGGTGCAGCCCGGCGGTCACTTCGAGCCGGACGACACCAGTGGTGACCAGGCCGCGGCCCGCGAGGTGCGGGAGGAGACCGGCCTGTCCGGCCGGGTCCTGGGGGCGCCGGTCCTGCTCTCGCGGCACCCCGCGCCGTGCGCGCCCGGCATCGTCGACTGGCACCTCGACCTGCAGTACCTGATGCTCGCCGACGTCCTGGCGCCCACCCCGAGCAGCGAGTCGCCCCAGGTGCAGTGGTGGCCCGCCGACGCACTACCCGACAACCTGGCCTCCGGAGTGCCGGAGCTCGTCCGGCGCGCCGTGCAGGTGCTGGCCGCGCAGCGCTGAGGCCCGGTCGACCGGCCGGTGGCCTTCAGGACGTGATCTGCGGGGCCTTGCGCGGACTGCCGGGCTTGGTGGCCGGCAGTCCCGCCACCGGTTTGCCCGAAGGCTTGCCGGTGGCTGCCGGCACCGGCAGGAAGCCGACGGTGTCGTCCAGGTCCTCGTCGTCCACGTCGGTCTCGCGGGCCGGCCGGACCGTCTCGTCCGCCTCGTCGTCCTGGTCTGCGTGAGCCGCGTGGTCGGCCGGGTTGTCCCCGTCCGGCGAGAAGCCGGGCTGGTCCTCGTCGGCAGGTAGGTCGCGCGCGGCGGAGAAGCCCTCGAGGAAGCCCCGGGCCCGCTCGGTGCGGGGATAGGTGTCCAGCAGCGACCAGAAGTCCGGCCCGTGCCCCGGCTCGATCAGGTGGGCCAGCTCGTGCAGCAGCACGTAGTCGAGCACCCACGACGGCATGCCGAGCAGGCGGGTGCTCAGCCGGATCGAACGGTCGGCCGGGGTGCACGACCCCCAGCGGGTGTTCTGGTTCTGCACCCAGGTCACGCTCGCCGGAGTGGCCAGGCCGCGGAGGTGGCGCTCGTTCAGCGTCTCCGCCCGGGTCATCAGTTCCTCGTCACCCGGGCGCCGTCGACGTTCCTGGGCCTCCAGCCGCTCGAGCATCCGTTGCACCCATTCCCGCTCCTGGCTGGGGGTGAAACGGGCGGGGATGAGCACCACCGTGCGGCCGGCCTCGCGGTAGGCCGTAACCGTGCTGCGGCGCCGGCCGCTCCGGCGTACCTCGACCCGCGAGTCGTCTGCCGGTTCCGGCGTGCTAATGGCCACCTGGGCACCGTACCCGGCGAATGCCCCAGGAAGCTGCCTTCCGCAGCCAAGTGATTGCACAACCGCAGCTACGACTTGCCCTTGCGCGCGATGTCCGGGCGGTGGGCAGGTGCGGATCTGAGCGCCGGGTCGTTTTTCCACAGCTTTGTCCACAGGAGGGGGCACGACCGGTGCAGCCCTGTATGCCAGAACCGATTGACGTCGGGCCAAGCACCTTCTAGCGTGATGCGCCAGGGCTCCGGGTAACGATCTTCGCGCGCTGGGGAAGGCGCACGGTGATCGGCCCGGAGCCCCTTTTCATGCGCCTCGAGCATGTGGCAGTTCTTACTGCCAGTACCGGACACGTCGTTATAAAACCGACATATTACCCCGGTCGACGGTCCTCCCGGCGCGCCGATTAGCCGTCTAAGCAGGCACAACCCGCGTGCTGAGCTAATGTGACGACCCGACCGGGCCGGTGAGTCGCCGCCGAAGGCGTCACGCCCAGTCAGGGCACCGCCTCTTCACGAGCGGTCGATGCAGCCAGATCCACACACACAAGCCGTAACCAGGAGCGAAGATGTCGGACACCTACAGCGGCGAGTTCTACTGCGTGAAGTGCAAGGAGAAGCGTCAGGCCGAGGGCAAGGTCGTGGAGACCAACGGCCGCCGGATGGCCAAGGGCACCTGCCCCGTCTGCGGGACGAACCTGAACCGCATCCTCGGCAAGGCCTGACCAGCACCTTCAGGCAGTCGCCCGGCCGCTGAACCGGTCGGCGCGACGCACTCGGCAGGCCCGCAGGCACGATCCAGCACGATCAGCACGACCGCGGGCTGCCGAAGGTGCACCGGTGGCGCGGGCCGGGACGGCGATCAGGTCCTGGCCGCCCACCATCGCCACCACCAACAGAGTTATCCACAGCCTCCGCCCGTCCTGTGGACGGTCGGACGCACGCGATCGCCCCTCCTGACACGCTTGCCGGGTCGAAGGGGGAACGTCTCGTGCGTCTACGTCTCAAGCCCGGGCTCCGGCGGGTCTGGCGCGATCCGGGCACGCTGCAGATCGGGCTGTCCCGGCGCCGCGGCACCGTGATCACCGGCCTCACCCTGCAGGACATCCCCCTGCTGGAGGCCCTGCGCCACGGCATCGACGCCGCCGTCCCCGGAGGCCTGACCGCGTACGGCGATCCCGGCCGCGGCCGGGCCCTGGTCGGGGTGCTGGCCGAAGCAGGAGTCCTGGCCGTATCCGGCCCCGCCACCCCTGAGCCGGGCCGGCTCGGCCAGGCCGCCGCCCGCCTGGCCCCCGACGCAGCCGTCTGGTCCGTGGTCCACCCCCGCTCGGCAGACGGCTGGCCCGTTCTGGCCGCCCGCGCAGCCCGCGTCGTGCTCGTCCACGGCGCCGGTCGACTCGGCAGCACCCTCTGCGCCACCCTGGCCGCCGCCGGCGTGGGCACCGTCCTGGTCCGCGACGCCGGCCGCGTCACCGCCGCCGACCTGGCCCCCGCAGGCGCAGGCCGGCCCGACCTCGGGCGCACCCGCCAGTCCGTCGCCCAGGACATCGTCCGCCGGGCCGGTGGCCACCCCCAACTCCGCGCCCACACCTCACCACCGGGCAGCCCGATGGGGGCAAGAGCAACCGCAGCGCCCTGGGCCGCCAAGCCCGCGCCCCCACACCCGGCCGAGCCAGCAGGCCCCTCGCCCAACCCACCCAGCCCCACCCACGAACGCCGCCCGGCCGGCCCACCCCACCCCCCGACGAGCTCAGCCAGCCCACTTCCTGGCCTGAGCGGTGCCGACGGTGTGCCTCCCCGCCCGAACAACCCGAGCAATACCGCCGGGCCAATTCCACGCCCACCCAACCCGGCCGGCACGCATCCTCAGCCGGGCCATCCGACCGAACGGCCCGCCCACCCGACCAACCCCACCGGGCCACCTCCGTACCTGAGCAGCCCGGTCGACACCCCCCTCCCCTGGGCCAACCCGGCTGACACGCCTCTCCACCTGAGAGGCCAGGCCGGCGTCTCTCCCCATCTCCACAGCCCACTCGGCCTGCAGTCCCGCTCAACCGGCGCTGCAGACGCCCGCTCCTACCGGGCCGGACCAGCCCGTTCACGACCCCAGCCGTCCTCGTCAGCCGCAGTCGTCTACTCCGAGGAACCAACCTGGCCGCACCCTGCCCCTCAACCCCACGAACCGAGGCGGCTGCACACGGCACCCCAACCCGTCGAACCACCGGGGCAGAGCACCGCCGAGCCCCAAAGCGATCCGCCCCCAAGCCAAGAATCCCCATACCGAGAATCCCCACACCCAGAATCCCCACGCCGTGAATCCCCCCACCGCCGGCCCCCGCCACCCCCGGAACCGAAGCGTCGGCCCTCCACCGCGCGGCGGCCGGCCCCAGCGCACCGGCCCGACGGCACCTTCGACCCCGAACTCGTCGAAGCGGATCTGGTGGTGCTGGTCAGCCACGGCATCGCCGACGCAGCCCGCGCCGACTACCTGATGAGCGCCGACATCCCGCACTTGGCCGTCGTCGTCGGTGAGGACGGAGTGGTGGTCGGCCCGCTGGTCCGGCCCGGTCGCACTCCCTGCCTGCGCTGCCTCGACCTGCACCGGCGGGACCGCGACCCCGACTGGCCACGGGTGCTTTCCCAGTTGCCGGAGCACCCGTTCGCAGAACACGAGGAAACGGCCAGCGCGAGCCTGGCCGCGGGCCTGGCCGCGCTGCAGGTGCTGGCCGAGCTGGACGGCCTGAGTCAGCCCGCCGCAGTGGGTGCCACGCTGGAGGTTGAGCTTCCGGACGGCCTGGTCGCGCGACGTCCTTGGCGGATGCATCCGGCCTGCGGGTGCGCCTGGCCGACCCCGTCGCCAACGCGGCCCGGGTAGGCACGGCAGGCCAGACAGGCAGGCCGGGCAGGCCAGGCCGAGCAGGCCAGGGCAGGCCAGGCCAGGCCGAGCAGGCCAGGCCGGGCAGGCGGGCCGGCCAGCCGGGCAGGCGGGCCGGCCAGCCGGGCGGGCGGGCCGGGGAGGCAGGCGCTGGCCCCGGCCACGCACCGGCACCGGATGCCGCTGCGCCCCGAGGCCGAACTGGAGGGCGTCACCACCGACGGCGTACTGGACAGCGTGCTCGCCAGCGGCGGGCAGGCCTAGACGTAGATCAGGCGCTTGAACCGATTCTCGCCCGGCCGACCTCAGTGCCGACACCCACCACTTCGCCGAGGCAGTGGCCGCCGGCCTGACCTGGTCCAGGTCAGCGGGAAAGTGGTCGAGGCGGCCGCCCAGAAGTATGGGGATCTGGAGGTACCAGGCCCAGCTTCCTGAAGTTCAGGCCCGAGCCCGCGGCGACAGCACCGCTGTCCGGCCCGACATGGTCGCCTGGCTGAGTGCCGGCCATGTTCGCCCACGGTTTCCAGCCCTGGTCGACGACACCGAGGTGATGTACCAGATAGCTGGGCCCTGTCTGATCCCCTCCGCTCGCCGGCCACCGGTCCGCCCTCCTGCCAAGCGTCCCGACGCCCACAGCTGCGGGGCCGGGGGTTGAAGTCAGCACGGTCGAGCCACCTCCCGAAGCTTCGTCACCGCGGGCGGAGGCATCCGGAGCGACTCGGGCGTCGTGCGAGCGCGCGCAGGTGAGGGGCAGCAGGGAGAATGTGGCCGTGACAGATCTGCCGCGTCGCGCGGTCACCCGGACGGCGAAGCTGGCCTCCCTCCCGCTGAGCGCTGCCGGACGCACCGCCCTGGGGCTCGGCAAGCGCCTGGGCGGGAAGCCCGCCGAGCTGGTCGCCGCCGAGATGCAGGCGCGCACCGCCGAGCAGCTCTTCCGGGTGCTCGGCGAGCTCAAGGGCGGTGCGATGAAGTTCGGCCAGGCGCTGAGCATCTTCGAGGCCGCGCTGCCCGAAGAGGTGGCCGGGCCCTACCGCGCCACCCTGACCAAGCTGCAGGACTCGGCTCCCCCGCTGCCCGCCGCCACCGTGCACCGGGTGCTGGCCGAGCAACTCGGGCCGCGCTGGCGCACCAGCAAGTTCCGCGAGTTCGACGACCAGCCCGCCGCGGCCGCCTCGATCGGCCAGGTGCACCGCGCGGTCTGGCGGGACGGCCGGCCGTGCGCCGTGAAGATCCAGTACCCGGGGGCCGGGGCCGCCCTGATCGCCGACCTGAACCAGGTCACCCGGGTGGGCCGGGTGGCCGCCGGGTGGATCCCCGGCCTGGACGTGAAGCCGATCCTCGACGAGCTGAAGGCCCGCATGGTCGAGGAACTCGACTACACGCTCGAGGCCAAGACCCAGGCCCGGTTCGCCAAGGCTTTCCGCGGTGACCCGGTCTTCGCCATCCCCGACGTCCTGGTCAGCAGCGAGCACGTGATCGTGAGCGAGTGGCTCGACGGGGTGCCGCTCTCCCAGCTGATCGCCTCCGGCACCCAGGAGGAGCGTGACCTCGGGGCCCGCCGCTACATGGAGTTCCTGCTGGCCGGCCCGGCCCGGGCCGGGCTGCTGCACGCCGACCCGCACCCGGGCAACTACCGGCTGCTGGACGACGGCCGGTTCGGCGTCCTCGACTTCGGCGCGGTCAAGCGCCTGCCCGACGGCATGCCGCCGGAGATGGGCCGGCTGCTCACCCTGGCCCTGGCCGGCCGCTCGCAGGAGGTCGTGGACGGGCTGCGCGAGCTCGGCTTCATCAAGTCCTCGATCACGATCGACGGCGAGGCCCTGCTCACCTACCTGGCCCCGTTCATCGAGCCGATCCGCCACCCCACCTGGCGCTTCGAGCGGGCCTGGATGCGCTCGCTGTTCGCCTACGTCAACGACGTGCGGCGGCCGGACTGGACGATGGGGCTGAAGCTCAACCTGCCGCCGGAGTACCTGCTGATCCACCGGGTCTGGCTGGGCGGCATCGCCGTGCTCTGCCAGATCGACGGCGACGTGCCGGTGCCGGAGGTGCTGGCCGAGTGGCTGCCCGAGTTCGAGGCGCCCGCTGTCGAGCGGGGCTGACTCTCCGGAACCGGCGGCCCCTTCCGCTGTACGGGTGCTGCAGTGATGCGCACCACATCCGGCTCCGGCAACCGATCCTCGTGAGCACGCGTCTTTGTAAGTGCGAGTGAGGGCGCCTGCCGGTGCGGGCCGGGCCTGGAGAGGGTCACGGCCCGCGCCGGCTGACCCTGCGTGAGGCCCGGAGCCGACACGCCAGGGTGGTCGGGCCGCCTCCTGCGTACTGCACACACGGCCTGCGACCAGCAAGTCCTCCATTCTGGGCACAGTCACACACGGTTGCCGCCGTCAAGGCGACCCAGGAAACCCAGGCGCTACCGACGTCCGTTAATTGAGACTCTGATCCCGCCTTTCGAGACGAAATTCCGCGCCGAGCACCCCCGCGGGCTACGTCCAGATGTCGTCCAGATATCCGCCGGAACGGTGAAGCGACATCCGCGCGTTACTCGGAATGCGTACCCTGAAACCCATGAGTGGCTCACTGCGTTCAGAGACTCGCCCCTCCCCCGCCGAATCCACCGGCCTGTCTGCCATCCCCACGCAGACCGACCCCCACACCCACTGCCGCACCTGCCTGGCCACGGCCCCCGAGGGCCTGCACCGGGTTGTCGGCGCCTGGTCACTGATCAACGGAATTGCCCTCTGGGACTGCGAAAGCTGCGCCCGGGAGCGGATTCTGGAGATCGAAGCCGGACAGGACGTACGTCCCTCCCGGCGCTGACCAGCGCTTACCGGCAGCACCCAACAGCACCCGGCCGCACCACCAACCCTCACAGCACTCCCGCCGGGCCGAGGTCGCCGCTCCCACCCCGAGGTAGGAGCGGCGCGGCCGCTCACCGCAACGGCCCCGCCTTACTGCAGCGACCGCAGATTTAGGCGTGCCTAATACACAACCGGTTTTCCACTGAACCTGATCAGGTCATTCACCTGGCATTTTCACGGATAACCACAAAAGCAGGACCGGATCGACCGTTCACCTCACGTTCAGGTAGACGAAGCCGGGCCCTTCGTTGCGGTAGGTGACTCCCGCTCGCTCACAGACATCGGCCAGAGCGCTCTTCCACGAACCGGTGGCCGCCTCGTCCGCCTTCTCGAAGCCGTGGTCGGCGGTGAGCAGGAAGGTGACCTGTTCACGTAGGCCCAGCGAGTCGAGGTGGGTCAGGAACACGCCGAGCCGCCGGTCCGCATCGCGCAGGCTGTCCCGGGCGATCGGTGAGCGAGGCCCACCGGCATGATGCCCCGCGTCGGTGACCACCGTGGCCCACCAGGTCAGGGCCGGCGCAGCCGCGGGATCGGCCCATTCCTGCAGCACCTGGTTCAGGCCGGAGTCGTCGACCTGGGTAGCCCAGCGGAAGTAGTGGTCGGCCAGATGGCGCGACTCGCCCAGATACGGGCTCTGCTCAGCCGGGGGTAAGAGGGCCGAGACCGGACCGTCGTGCGCGACCTCCCGCAACAGCTGCATGGTCGAGACCGTGGCCCCGCGATCCACCGCCTCATTGATGCAGACACTGCGTGCCTCAGGCCGGGCGGCAGTCAGCATCTCGAACACCGTAGACACGTCGGGCCGGAGCCACTCGGCGCTTCGATGCCAGGTGCTTTCGTCGTTGGCGTTGATCCGCTCGCCCCTCGCCCGGTCGTAGAACACGTTGCCCAGGATTCCGTGGCGTCCAGGCCCGACCCCGGTCAGCGCTGAGGTGTGGTTGCACAACGTCACGCTGGGGAATTCGGCCACGGCTCCGCCGGTCAGCGCCAACCCGTCACCCAGCAGTGAGGCCACGGCCGGGAGCTCACCGGCGGAAGCCAAGGCCAGCAGATCCGAGCAGTGCGCCCCGTCCCACAGCAGCCCGACCACGAAACGTCCCCGCGACTCGCCCGTGGGGTAGGCCGTTCCGTCGAGACCGTTCGGCACCGGAACCCCGGCCAGCTCGAGCAACGTGGGGGCCACGTCGACAACCCGTACATACTCCGGAATCAGACCCCGACCGCTCACCCCGGCGCCGGAGAGCAGAAAAGGCGCTCGGGACTGGATGACGTCCAGCGAACCATGCTCTCCCCGGTGCCCGCCGGTCTCGGGGAAGTAGTGCGAGGGCGTATGCACGACCACCACGTCCGGGCTGCGGTCGGCATCGGCGAAGAACGAAAGCAGCCGGCGGGCAGGTTCGGGATAGGCGTTGCGCCGGTTCTCCGGTGAGGGTTCTGCACACTCCGATTCGTAGGGAAGGAAGGCCAGCGGATCGGTGTGGGCCACCGGATCGACGCCGGTGACCACATCGTGCCGCTCCCCCGCGCGCAGCCGGACCACGCCGTGCTGCCCGTGCACCATCACCGCCCGCTGCCCGTCGGCGTCCTCGACCGGATAGGCGACGAGATCGACGACGGCGGCCAACTCGGGCGAAGTCAGGGCGGCCGCGATGGCGGCCGGAACGGTGTCGCTCATGACGGCGACCCTAGGACAGCCGAAGTGGGGGCTGACCACCCCCTCCGATGGTCAGCCCCCACTCAGTCCGAAACGCTAGTCAGAGCCATGACGTTGCGTCCCAGATACATCTTTGGACAAAGAATCTCAGCCCGTGACCGCCTGACGGGCGGTTGCCCGTGCCGGGGTCACCTTGGTCCACAGTCCTCGGCGGGTCCGGCGGTTCGCCCGTCGCACCACGGAGGCCCATCGTTCGTCGGCCGCGAGGCGCTGGGCCTCGGCGTGTTGCATTTTGATCAGTTCGAAGTTGTACAGGTTGGCGTGCACGGCATTTCCCCTCAAGAACGAAAATCAAGCATTGGTTGGTGATTTCGACAGTTCGGTGGCCAGGTGCCGGAGGGGTGTCACGCGGTGGTGGCGGGTGACCGCCTGATCCGCCGGAGCAGATCAGGCAGCCACCACGACCTTCCGCGGCCGGCCCCGGGGACGCTTGCGCGCGACGATCACGCCGGCGACGAAGAGTTCCCCACCCCAGACCCCCCACGGCTCATGCCGTTCCAGGGCCCCGGCCAGGCATTCCTGACGCACCGGGCAGTCGTGGCACAGTGCCTTGGCGTGCTCCACATCCGTCGGAGACTCGGCGAACCAGAGCTCCGCGTCGAACACCCGGCATGGCATCTCGGTGGAGGTCGGGTCGACCTCTTCCACCAAGGCGTCGAGCAAGGCGGTGAGCTGCACGGGTTTCATCCCCCTCGGGTTGTTCTCCCGGGTCGAGCCGGGAGCTGTTTCATTTCTCGTCGGTACAGGAACGGGAAGATCTCTCATCACTGACCTG
The DNA here is from genome assembly GCF_021277265.1 of Kineosporia rhizophila. Taxonomy (GTDB): domain Bacteria; phylum Actinomycetota; class Actinomycetes; order Actinomycetales; family Kineosporiaceae; genus Kineosporia; species Kineosporia rhizophila. The sequence continues at coordinate 274,824 of NZ_JAJSOH010000008.1, read as the reverse complement.
AAAATCCTTGCCAGACAACGAAAAAGCCGTGGACCCGAATCGGGGTCCACGGCTTTTGGCGAGGCCGGAAAGGGCTTGGTGCCTATCCGGAGCCATCGCTGGCCAGAGACCCGTAACGGGGCTTGGAGAAGTCGGAGTTCGGGCGCACAGTCGTCGGACGACCGGCCTCGGCGGCGGCAAAGCCACTCCTGGCGCGATCCCAGCCAGTGGCGGCCAGCAGGCACACTCCACCCAAGGAAGGCTGGAGGGTGACCCCGACGCGATACCGGCCGACGCCCAGGGGGGAGCCCATGAACGGGTTGCCCGAGGCGGTGGTGACGGTCGTGCTACGCATCTCGATAGTCATCGTGTTCACGTCTCCGCCACCTCCATTCATCTCGGGCCGGCCTTCTTCAGGCCGAGCCGCTGGGCTCTGGTCGCCAGTGCGGCGACAACGTGTTGAGAGTAGACGCCCCCGCGCCCGAGGGACAACGTATTTAACGGCGAATACTGCGTGCCGCCCACCCGAACGGTCCAGCGGAACAGGCGTTCCCGTTGTCCCACAAGATCTTTGGGTAAATGAAAAAAGTTTGCGAGTGCATCGTGCTGCCCAGGGCAGAACGCCGAAGCCCGCGTTTGACTGAGCGGTCGTTCAGCCGCCGGAAACGGCGGGACTCAGCGATCCAGGAGCACAAGGATTCCGAACAGCACCGGCAACGCACCGAAACACAGCAGCAGGCCCATCCGGGTGGGCAGCGCGGCCACCGGCACGTCCGGATCGCGCGCCTTGTTGCCCTGCCGCAGCACCAGCGAGGCCGCCACGAACCCGAGCAGCGGCACGATCACGCCGTAGCGCAGGAAGTCCGGGTTGTTGCCGGTGGTGGCGAATCCGACGAACTGCACCACCATGATCACCAGAGCCGTGACTCCGTAGACCAGCAGGCCGCGTAGGCCGGCGCCGGTGCGCGGCAGCAGGTTCGGCTCCAGGGCCCGGTTGATCGCGTCGGTACCGTCCCGCTCGGCCGCGTCGTACAGCTGGGCCACCCGGGAGAGCTCGGTCTGGGGTTCGACGTGCCCTTCCGGACGCGGTGCCGGACCGGCCGGGAACTTGAACCCGGCCTTCTGGGCGAACGCGGTCAGCCCCCGGCGCTGGGTGTCCAGCTTGGCGTGCAGGTCGTCGGCGTGCTCGGACATCTCGGCGGCGCCCTCACGGATACCCGCCGTGCGCGCGTTCTCCTGAGCCCGCACCTCGTCCAGCCGACGGGCGTACTCGGCGTAGTCGGCCCAGCCCCGGGAGGGCACCGGCCCCGGCAGAGACTCCATCAGGCGTACTCCTCGCTGTAGCGCCCGGGTGACACGAACGGCACGATCAGATCGTCCTTGTCCTCGTGCCGGTCGATGAACAGGGCCCGGTTGTGCCGGGGCTGCCACTGCAGGTGCACCCGGCCGATCAGCGAGCCCACCTCGTTGCCCTTCACGTTCAGCGCGACGATCCCGGCCACGTCGTCCTTCCCGGACAGGCCCAGGTCGTCGCTGAGCCGGCGGACCCCGCGCCACCAGCCGAACACGTGCACACCCCAGCCCGGCCCCTCGCGCAGGATCGTGCGGAAGTCCTCGAGCGGGGCGCGGCCCCGGCCCTCCTTCTGCTTCAGCGTGGAAGAGGCCGCGTCGGCGCCGTAGACGAACAGGTACTCCGGATGGTCGCGGTCGCCGGAGCCGCGGGCCGCCAGCTTCTGCACCAGTTCCTTGTACTGGGTGAGGGTGAGCATGGTGACCTCGTGGCCCTGGGCGTGCAGCCGCTGCCTCAGCGCCCAGACCTCGTCCTCGGCCGTGCCGACCAGGCTGACCAGGTGGAAGGTGGCGCTGCCGGGCTGGTGCTGGCGGGCCAGGCTGGTGGCGGCCGAGGTGAGCACGTCGGCCCCGACCAGCGAGGTGCCGAGCACGCCCAGGTGCCGGCCCGGCGAGGAGTCGAGCGCGAAACCGGCCACGTTCAGCCCCACGTCGACCTGCCGGCCGACCGCGACCACCTTGCGCCGGCCCCCGCGCGAGGGAATCCGGGCGCCGTCCACCGAGTACTCCGCGTACCCCTTGAACACCGTGGGCGGCTTGGACCCGGGGGTGCGCATCTCGTACATCCGGTGCCGCAGCGTGTAGAGGCTGGCCGGGTCGGCGAAGGGGAACCGGGCCCGGCGGTTGGCGCTGGCCACCCCGGCCGCGTGGTTCAGGACGACCTGACCGGTCGGCAGCGCGGAGGCCGCGTCGTTGTTCAGGCCCAGGATGCCGCCCCCGCCGGAGAGCGCCACCCGCATCCCGAACTGCCCGAAGATCGAGGTGCCCTTGGTGAACAGCGCCTCGATGCCGGAGATCGACTGACTCGCCATGATCAGGTGGATGCCGTAGGAACGGCCCTTGCGGGCCACCTCCTCGAGCAGCCGCACAGCCTGCTTGGCGGTGTCGTCGTTGCCCTGGAACAGCACGTGGAACTCGTCGATCACGGCGAGGATGCGCGGCATCGCCACGTCGGCCCGGGCGCTGCGCAGCGCGCTCAGGCTGGTGACCCCGGCCTTCTTCATCTCCGAGGCGCGGCGGCTCATCTCGCGCACCAGCTCGGCCAGGACGGCCACCCCGTACTCCCGGTCGGACTCCTCACCCACGGTGCGGGCGTGCGGCACCCAGGTCGGGTCGTTGTCGGTCGGGATGAACTCCGCGAACGACACGCCCTCCTTGAAGTCGAGCAGGTAGAGCGCCAGTTCGTCGGGCGAGTAGCGGGCGGCCAGGCCGTACAGCACGTCGAGCAGGAACACCGTCTTGCCGGAGCCGGTGCGCCCGGCCACCAGCCAGTGCGGGGTGGAGTCGTCGAGCGAGACGTCGGCGCTGCCCCGGCCGACCCGGCCGACCGTGGTGGTCAGCCCGTTCACCGAGGAGCCCTGCCACAACCGCTCGGGCAGCAGGGAGGCGAACGTCAGGGCACTGTCCGCCTCGGTCTTCGTGGCGATCCGGCGGCAGAGTTCCTCGATCAGGTCCGGCGGGGGCGCCGGGTCGAGCGTGACCGGGGCGTTGAGGGCGCGGCCGTCGGCCCCGAAGGTCTCGCCCGGCGGGTCGCCCACCCGGAAGTGGCCGCGGGCCGCCGGATCGGCGGTGATCAGCGTGGTCCGCTCGAGGCCGGGTTCCCAGGCCGAGCGGGTCTGGCTGGGATAGCCGGCCAGCAGCAGGTGCACCCGGGCGGCCGGCCCGGCGTGGGCCAGCGCAGCGATCCGGGCCAGGTCGTTGCGGGTGCAGTTGGCGGGCAGCGCGGCGGCCACGATCACCAGCACGTCGGGAGACGTCTCGGTGCCGGCCTGCACGGCGTGCACCTGCTGCTCGGCCTCGGCCAGCAACTCGCGCAACTGCTCGGCCTCGCTCACCGGGCGGTTCATCACGCCGGCCTGGATGAGCGCATGGAAGGGGGCCAACGGCGCCCCCAGCGCGCCGCCGTCGACCGCCAGGATGCGCAGCTGACCGGCCGGGAAGGCGGCCACGAGCCGCGTGATGATACTGCGCAGGAGACCGGCCACGGCGGGGTCGCGGGCGTCGGCCTCGAGTGCGATGTGCCCGACCCCGACGAACGGCACCACGACCGGGAACCCCACTCCGGGCAGGGGTTGCGCGTCGGCCACCCGGATCATCGTCGGCTCACCGGGCCGGGCCGCGCGCTCCAGCGGGAAGCGCTGTTCCCCGACCACCTGCCAGGGAGCGCCCAGCCACTGCGGGGCGGCCTCGGCGGCGGCGCGTTCCAGCCGGGCCGCGAGCGCGGTCTGCTGCTGGGCCGACTCGGCGCTGTGGGTGGAGTCGGCCTCCAGCCGGTCGAGGCGCTCACGGACCGCCTCGAGCAGACCCCAGGCCTCGAGGTGCGTCTTCACCGAACGCTCGAACAGGGCCTTCGCGCTGACCACCGAGAGATCCTCCGAAAAGCGACCGATGCGTCACCGACCACGATAGGTGGTCAGGACGCCACCATCCTATGGAGACGGGCCTCTATGGGGATTCCAGGTCCATTCCCGGCAGAGGCCGGCCGGCCAGCACGGCCAGCACGTCGTCGCCGAACCGCTGGAGTTTGGACGCCCCCACTCCCGGTACGACGGCCAGCTGTCCGGGTTCGCTCGGGTTGGCTTCGGCGATGGCCATCAGCGTGGCGTCGGTGAAGATGACGTAGGGCGGCATACGGGCGGCCTCGGCCGCGGCGGTACGCCAGTCGCGCAGCCGTTGCAGCACCTCGTCGTCGTACCCCGCCGGGCAGGACGAGCAACGCCCCACCTTGCGTTCCACCGCGCTGGTCAGCGCCCGGTTGCAGATCTTGCAGAGCGCCGGCGGACGTTGCGTTGGAGGACGGGACTCGCGCACCTTGGGCACGCGACGCTCCGCGGCAACGCTCTGCCCGCTGTCGACGAAGAGGCCGTCGAGGAAGCGCGAAGGGTTGCGGGAGGCCCGGCCCCCGGGGTTGCGCGAACGGGCCCAGGACAGGTGCAGGTGCTCACGGGCGCGGGTGATGCCGACGTAGAACAGCCGACGTTCCTCTTCCACCGCGTCCCAGTTCTCGGCGAACGAGATCGGCATCAGCCCTTCGGACAGGCCGATCAGGAAGACCGCGTCCCACTCCAGGCCCTTGGCCGCGTGCAGCGAGGCCAGCGTGACCCCCTCGACCGAGGGCGCGTGCTGCGCCGAGGCCCGCTCGTCCAGTTCGGCGACCAGGTCGGACAGGGTGGCCTGGGGGCGGGTGGCGGCCAGGTCGTCGGCGAGCGCGGCCAGCGCCTGCAGCGACTCCCAGCGCTCGCGTACCCCGCCCGCCTGCACCCCGGCGGGCGCCTTCGGCGTCCAACCGCAGTGCGAAAGGACGTCTCTGGTCGCCTCTGGCAGGGTTCCCTCACCGAGGCCGCCGCGGGCGGCCCCCCGGATGAGCATGACCGCCTCGCGCACCTCTTTGCGCGCGAAGAACCGCTCCCCGCCGCGCAACTGGTACGGCAGCCCGGCGTCGGCCAGCGCCTGTTCCATCTGCTCGGACTGTGAGTTCGTGCGGAAGAGCACGGCGATCTCCCGGGCGCGCACCCCGTCTTCCAGGAGCCCGGAGACCTGCTTGGCGATCGCCGCGGCCTCGGCGCTGTCGTCGTCGTGAACGGTCAGCCGGGGCGCGGGACCGGAGGGACGCTGGGAGCGCAGTTCCAGCGGGGCCGGGCCCGAGGTCTTCACCCGGCGGGCCAGCAGTCGGTTGGCCAGCGACACGATCTGCGGGGTGGAGCGGTAGTCGCGGACCAGCCGGACGACGGTGGCGTCGGGGTAGAGCTGCGGGAACTTCATCAGGTGCTCGGGGCTGGCCCCGGTGAAGGAGTAGATGGTCTGGCTCGGGTCGCCGACCACGCACAGCTCCTTGCGGTCGCCCAGCCACTGGTTGAGCAGGCGCTGCTGGAGGGCGGAGACGTCCTGGTACTCGTCCACCACGAAGTGCCGGTACTGCGCGCGTACCTCGTTGGCCACGTTGGGGTGGCTCTCGATGATGCCGGACATCAGCAGCAGGACGTCCTCGAAGTCGATCACTCCGCGGTCGGTCTTGGTGTCCTCGTAGACCGAGATCAGCCTGGACACCGCCTCGATGGGGAAGCCGCCCGGTTCGCCCCGGCCGGCCGCACGCGCCGCCTTGATGTAGCTCTCCGGGGTGAGCAGCGAGACCTTGGACCACTCGATCTCGGCGGCCAGGTCACGTACAGACGTGCGGTCGACCGTCAGGCGCAGCCGGGCCGCCGCGTCGGCCACCATCCGCGCCTTGTGCTCCAGGAGTTCCGGCGGCCGCCCGCCGATCACCCGGGGGAAGAAGTAGCCGAGCTGGCGCAGGGCGGCGGCGTGGAAGGTACGCGCCTGCACTCCCCCTACGCCGAGCTGCCGTAGGCGGGTGCGCATCTCTCCCGCCGCACGGGCGGTGAAGGTGACGGCCAGGACGTGCTGGGGTATGTAGACGCCGGCGTGCACGCCGTAGGCGATGCGATGGGTGATCGCCCGGGTCTTGCCGGTGCCGGCCCCGGCCAGCACACAGACCGGGCCGCGCACGGCCAGGGCGACCTCGCGCTGCTCCGGGTCCAGCCCGGCCAGCATGCCGTCGGCACCAAGGGCAGGGGTGGTCATCGGGGCATCCTCTCAGGTGCCCCGCACCGGCCGGGAACACAGCCCGATGGCACGATGTTGAACGCTCGACGAGTTCGACCGACCTGAAGGATGGTCTCGATGGACGCCCCGGCCCCCGGCACGATCACCATGTTCAGCACCACCTGGTGCGGCTACTGCAAGCGGCTCAAGAGCCAGCTGCAGCGCGAGGGCATCGGGTTCACCGAGGTGAACATCGAGGAGGTCCCGGACGCCGCCGACTACGTGATGTCGGTGAACAACGGCAACCAGACCGTGCCCACCGTGGTCTTCCCGGACGGCACCGCCGCCACCAACCCGTCGCTGGCCGAGGTCAAGTCCCGGCTCGGCGCCGCGGTCTGAACCGCTGACTCCGCGAGAACTGGCCACCCGGGTCGCCCAGCAGCTGATCGCGCTGCTGGGCGAGTCCGGTACCGAGCGCCCGCGGCTGCGGCTGGGCGTCGACGGCCCGGTCGAACAGGACACCCGCGCGCTGGCCGACCAGATCGCCGCGGCGCTGGCCGAGCAGGCCGTGCCGGTGGCCCGGGTGAGCGCCCGGGACTTCCTGCGGGGTCGTTCGGTGCGCCTGGAGTACGGCCACGACGACCCGGACGCGGTGTACGACCTTTGGTACGACTTCCCGGCGCTGCGCCGCGAGGTGCTGGACGCCTTGCTGCCGCAGGGGCGGCACACCTGGCTGCCCAAGCTGCGTGATCCCGACACCGACCGGTCGGTGAAGGTTGCCCCGCAGCCGGCTCCCCCGGGCACGGTCGCCGTGGTGGACGGTCGTTTTCTCACCCGTAAGGACGTCCGTGAGGGCTTCGACCTGCTGGTTCACCTGGACGTGTCGTCCGGTGCCTTAGGACGCCGGTTGCCGGCCGAGGAGGCCGGGCGCGTCTCGGGTGCCTGGTCGCGTTATCTCGACCAGGACGACCCGGCCGGGCACGCCGATCTGGTGGTCCGCTTCGACCATCCGGACCGGCCCGCCCTGAGAACACCCTGACGTTCGTCCCCACCCACCCGAGGTGACCTTCGGGCACCGAGGCCCACGAGCGTCCTCAAGAAGCTCTTTCACCAGCCGGCCGGGTCGTCGGGGATCGGGCCGCCGAACCAGTCCTCGATCAGCCGCCGGGCGATCGAGACGGCGGGCGGCAGGACCAGGTTCCCGGCCTTGATGTCGGCCTGCAGCTCTTCCCGGCTCCACCAGCGGGCGTCGTCGATCTCCACCTCGTCCACCCGGATCTCGGTGGACAGCGCCTCGCCCCGGAAGCCCAGCATCAGCGACGACGGGAACGGCCAGGGCTGGCTGCCCCGGTACTGCACCGCACCCACCACCACACCCGACTCTTCTGCTACTTCCCGGCGCACCGCGTCCTCCAGCGACTCGCCCGGCTCGACGAAGCCCGCCAGGGTCGAGTAGCGATGCTCCGGCCAGGCGGCCTGCCGGCCCAGCAGCACCCGGTCGTCGGCACCGACCACGGTCATGATCACCGCCGGATCCGTGCGGGGGTAGTGCTCGCGGTTGCACACCGGGCACAGCCGCACCCAGCCGCCCTGAACCACATCGGTGCCGGCGCCGCAGTTCGCGCAGTGGGTGTGGAAACGGTGCCAGGCGATCAGCGCGACCGCGGTGGTGAAGATGCCCGCGCCCGTGTCGTCGAGCAGGGCGCCCATCTCGCGCAGCGAGGCCCAGCGCACTCCCTCGGGGGTAGGCGGCCGCTCGGCGATCGACAGCGCGAGATACCCCCGGCCCTCGCCGTCTACCCCCAGAAAGAAGTACGGGGACTCGGTTTTCAGCCCACTGACCGAGTTCGCGGCCCAGAGCTGCAGGGTGGGCTGCGCGGAGACCGCGGTCTCGCCCTCGTGGAACAACGCGACCAGGGTGCGGGGGTCGGCGAGCAGGGTCTCGATCAGCTGCGGATCGGAGCGGCGGGCGGCCGCCCGGTCGAGCGTCGAACGGGACAGGGCAAGACGCTCCAGTGGCATAGCGGCACCCTAATCGGGTTCTGCGGTTACGGTTACCTGGTGCCTGCTCGATCACCGCTCGCCCTGGCCGCGCTCGCCTCCGCCGCCGTCAACGGCCTGGAGCCGATGCGCACCCAGACCCTCGACGCGACCGCCGACGACGTCGACACCGCCCTCATCGAGGACAATCTGAGCCGGCACTGGGTGGTGCGCGCCCCCCGGAACAACGTGGCCGGCATGCGGCTGGACGCCGAGTCCGAGCTGGTCGGCCGGCTGCGCTCGTGGCTGCCCTTCGGCCTGCCCGAGGCCGAGGGGGTGGCCCCGCTGCGCAACGGGGGCCGGGCCCTGGTTCACCGCAAGCTGCCGGGCCGGCCGATCCGCCCGCTCGAGCTGCTGCACCGCCCCACGCTGGCGGCCTCCTACGGAGAGGCGATCGCGGCCATCCACAACCTGCCCACCCGGCTGGTGGAGGAGGCCGGGCTGCCGGTGTACACGGCCGAGGAGTACCGGTTCCGGCGGCTGGCCGAGCTGGACCGGGTGGCCGCCACCGGGCTCACCCCGGTGCGGTTGCTGACCCGCTGGGAACACGCGGTGGAGGAGGTCGGGGCCTGGCGCTTCGTGCCCTGTGTAGTGCACGGCGACCTGGCCGGCGACAACGTGCTGGCCGAGGGTGAGGCGGTGACCGGGGTGATGGAGTGGTCCGAGACCCGGGTCGCGGATCCCGCGGACGACCTGGCCTGGGTGTCGATCGGGGCGACCGAGCCGGCGATGGCCCCGGTGTTCGAGGCCTACCTGAAGGCGCGGGGCGAGGCGGCCGACGCCGACCTGCGCCGGCGGGCCCGGCTGTCCGGCGAGTTCGCGATCGCCCGCTGGCTGCTGCACGGGGTGCACACCGACGACTCGGCGATCGTCGACGACGCGGTGCAGATGCTGGCCGACCTGGAGGCCGGGGTCGGTGACGAGTCCTGGTGAGAGCGCGCTTGCGTCTGGGCTCGCTGAACCTGTTCTCCGGGCGCAGTTCCCGGGGCGTGATGGCCGGGCCGCAGGCGCTGGCCGAGGCCGTGCGCACGCTCGACGTGGACGTGCTCGCAGGTCAGGAGGTCGACTCCGGGCAGCCGCGTTCGGGCGGGGCCAACCAGGCGGCCCAGATCGCCCAGGCGATGAACGCTCCGTACGCACGCTTTGCTGCCACGGTGCTCGGCACGCCCGGCGAGCCCGGGTGGACGGGGGTCACCGAAAACGTGCTTACAGACGTCGGTGCGCCTCCGGGTCGGGAAGTCTCCCCTCACGTAGGTGGAGACGTTTCTGGAAGCCAGGCCACCGACGTCCGTAGATCTGACTCGTCAGCCGGACCCGCCTACGGGGTGTGTCTGGTGTCGCGCATCGAGGTCGAGCGTTGGCACGAATTGCGGCTGCCCCCTTCGCGCGGGCGCTTCCCATTGGTCGTGCCGGGCCGTCCTGCGCGCATGATGTGGCTGCGTGACGAGCCTCGGGTGGCCCTGGCCGCCCAGTTGGCCACGGGGGTCACGGTGGTCTGCACCCACCTGTCGTTCGTGCCCGGGGTGAACGTGCGTCAACTGCGGCAGATCCGGCGCTGGCTGGAAGGGCTGCAACTGCCGGCTCCCGGTCGGCCGGTGATCGTGATGGGAGACCTGAACATGCCCCCGATGCCGGCCCGCCGGGCCACCGGATGGCACCCCCTGGTCAGCGGTCCCACCTTCCCCGCGCTTCGGCCCGGAGTGCAGCTCGACCATGTGCTCGGCGCCGGTCTGCCTCCGGGGGTGAGTGCCAGCGGCGAGCTCGTACCCGACCTTCCGGTGGGCGACCATCGTGCCGTTCGGGTGGCTCTCGACCTCCGCACGCGCTAGTTTCGCCCGATCAGGGCCGGTTTGGCCGGGTACCCCGGGACCTCCCGCGATCTTGCCCGCCGATCCGGTGAGTAGGGTTGCCGATATGACATGGCTTGTGACCGGTGGCGCCGGGTACATCGGCGCGCACATCGCCCGCTGCCTCGAGGAGTCCGGGCGGTCCGTGGCCGTCCTGGACGACCTCTCGACCGGTATCCGGGGTTTCGTCGGCTCCGGCACGCGGTTCCACCAGGGCTCGATCCTGGACGCCGAGGTGCTGCGGGCGGCCCTGACCGAGACCGACGGCTCGCCGATCACCGGCGTGATCCACTGCGCGGGCTTCAAGTACGCGGGCGAGTCGGTGAAGCGCCCGCTGCACACCTACACCCAGAACGTGCAGGGCACCCAGCACCTGCTCGAGGTGATGGCCGAGGTCGGCGTCAAGAACATCGTGTTCTCCTCCAGCGCCGGGGTGTACGGCACGCCGGACGTCGACCTGGTCACCGAGAGCACCGCCACCACGCCCGAATCCCCCTACGGGGAGAGCAAGCTCATCGGTGAGTGGCTGCTGCGGAACGTGGGCCGGGTCTCCGACCTCACCCACACCTCGCTGCGCTACTTCAACGTGGTCGGTTCCGGGCACCCGGACATCTACGACGTGAGCCCGCACAACCTGTTCCCGCTGGTGATGAAAACCCTCACCGACGGCGGCATCCCGAAGGTGCGGGGCAACGACTACCCCACCCCCGACGGGTCCTGCGTGCGCGACTACGTGCACGTGCAGGACATCGCCCTGGCCCACGTCGCGGCGGCCGCCCGGATGGAGGCCGGCCAGCCGATCGAGCGGGTCTACAACCTGGGCAGCGGCAGCGGCGCCTCGGTGCTCGAGATCATGACCGCGGTCGCCAAGGTCACCGGAATCGCCTTCGAGCCGGAGATTCTCGACCGGCGTCCGGGCGACCCGGCGAAGATCGTGGCCGACGGCCAGCTGGCCCGGCGCGACCTGGAATGGGACACCCGGCACAGCCTGGAGGACATGGTCTCCTCGGCCTGGGCCGCCTGGCAGGCCGCGGTCAAGTAGCACCTGGTCGCGGGGCGGGCCCGGCCTTTGCCGGCCGGTCCGCCCCCGCCCGGTCCGCCCCCGCTGCCACCGTCAGCATGTACCCCTACACCCCAGGTTCCGCTGGGTAGCGAACTTTTCACGCACCGTCCGCTTTTCCGGTTCCTTCCCGCCCGACGGCAAATTGTCGGTGCCGCAGGGCAGACTGTGTCCATGGAAACCGGTACGCCGAGGGCACACCGCAACGATCCCGGGGTGGTGCAGCGCCTGCTCACCACCCCCGCCACCTGGGCCGTGGTCGGGCTGTCGAGCAACACCAGCCGCCCCGCCCACAGCGTGGCGAGGTACGTGCAGAACCTCGGCATGCGCATCGTGCCGGTGCACCACAACGCCGACACGGTGCACGGCGCCAAGGGCTACCGCACCCTGGCCGAGGCCACCGCCGCCGAGGGCCCGATCGACGTGGTCGACCTGTTCGTCCACAGCCGCTGGGTCGGTGAGGTGGTCGACGAGGCGATCGCGATCGGTGCCAAGGCGGTCTGGCTCCAGCTCGGCGTGGTCGACGAGGCCGCGGCGGCCCGCGCCCGGGCGGCCGGTCTGCAGGTCGTGATGGACACGTGCCCCGCGATCGAGGCACCCCGGCTGGGCGTGGCATGAGCAACGACGATCCCCGCCGGGGCCGTGGCGGTAACAACAACGAAGACGATGCGGTCCAGTTCTGGTCGCCCGAGGAGGCCGCCGGGCGGCCCGCGCGTAGCGGCCGTCCGCAGTCGTCCCAGTCTTCTCAGTCGTCCCAGTCCGCCTGGCCGGAAGAAGAGGACCAGGTCGGCGACATGTACCGGCAGCACGGCGGAGCTGATCCGAACGCGCAGTACGGGCAGCACGTCGACGAGCGCGACGAGCCCTACGGCGTGAGCGGCTACGGGCAGTACGGCGCGGGGTCGGGCGGGCGGGGCACCGACGGCCGTCCTTCCGGGCGGGGCCCGGCCGGTCCTGGGGGCCCGGGTAGGCCCGGGCCCGGTGGTCCCGGTGGTCCGGGGCGGCCGCCGTCGGTGCGGCCGAGCGGGCGCCAGTTGCCCCGGCCGCGGGTCAAGCTGGTCGTGCTGGTGCTCGTCGGCCTGCTCATCGCCTATCCGATCATCCTCGGCTTCACCGCCTGGAGCAGTCTGAACCGGGTCGACGCGGTGGGCCCGGCGCACGAGGGCTCCAAGCTGGAGGAGACGTCGGGGCGCACCTATCTGGTGGTCGGCAGCGACTCCCGCGAGAACCTGAGCGACGAGGAGAAGAAAGACCTGGGCACCGGCTCGGCGGCCGGGCAGCGCACCGACACGATCATGCTGCTGCACGTGCCGGACGGCGACGGCCCCACCGTGCTGATCAGCGTGCCGCGCGACTCCTACGTGCCGATCCCGGGCCACGACAGCAACAAGATCAACGCGGCCTACGCCATCGGTGGCCCCACCCTGCTGATCAAGACCCTCGAAGAGGTCGGCGGCGTGAAGGTCGACGACTACGTCGAGACCGGTCTGGGCGGCTTCGCCGACATCGTCAACGCGATCGGCGGGGTCGAGCTGTGCCCCAAGCGCGCGATGAAGGATGCGAAGGCGCACATCAACCTGAAGAAGGGCTGCCAGGACATGGACGGCAAGACCGCCCTCGGCTACGCCCGCGCCCGCTACAGCGACCCCCGTGGCGACCTGGGCCGGGTCGAGCGCCAGCGCGAGACCCTGGCCGCCATCGCCAAGAAGACCCTCTCGCCCGGCACCCTGATCCAGCCCTGGCGCGCGATCCCGGCCGCCAAGGCCGGCGGCGGCGCGCTCACCGTCGACGAGTCCACCGGGCCGATCGCGCTGACCAAGTTCGTGCTCGCCATGCGCGCGGTCTCGGGCAGCGACGGCCTGTCCATGACGGTGCCGATCGGCAACCCGGACTTCCGCGTGGGCGGGATGTCGGCGGTGAAGTGGGACACCGAGAAGGCGCTGCAGATGTTCGAGGCGCTGAAGAACGACGACACCGAGGTGCTGCGGGCCATGGCCGAGGAGCAGAAGAAACAGGCGAAATGACCGCACGTGCAGTCAGTCTGATCCGGTCGGGCACGCTGTCCGACGTGGCCGAGTACGCCTACGCCGCCACCGCCCCGGCCGATGCCCGCCTGATCTTCCTGGCCGGCGCCTGCCCCCTGGCCGAAGACGGCTCCACAGTCGGCCCGGGCGACTACGCGGCCCAGGCCGCGCAGTGCATGGCCAACCTGCGCACTGCACTGGCCGACGCCGGCGCCGACCTGGAAGACGTGATCAGCACCCGGGTCCTGGTCGCCTCCACCTCCCAGGCCGACCTGGTGACGGCCTGGCAGGTGGTCCGCGACGAGTTCAGCCCGCACGATCCGCCCAGCACCCTGGTGGGCGTCACCGTGCTCGGCTACACCGACCAGCTGGTCGAGGTGGAAGCCGTCGCCGCCGTTCTCGACTGAGCCGGATCCACGAAGCCCTCCCCAGGTCCGCGGCCAAGCCCAAGGGCTGGCCGGACCTGGGGTGCGCACCGAGCTTCCGATCGGCCGTTCTCCCAGACCAGCTGGATGCCGGGATCAGCTGAGGCTTACAAGGGCCAGGGTTTCCGGATGGGCCGGGCGCCGCGCTCTGGGCAGGCTCACCGATGATGCCGGGAACGAGTGGGACTCGGACGCACCCACCTCCGACGTGCCGGGCTTCGGGCGCACCCACCCCAGACACACCCCCCGCCTCGAGATCCCGGGCGGGCGTACCACCTCGTTGGAGCCGCACGAACTGGACGATGAGTACTTCATGCTCCGGGTGCGCACCGACAGCGGTCCCGGCACCGGCGATCACACCGAGCTCCATGCTCGCCGGGTGCTGAACGGGCCCGGGGCCAGGTAGGGAGCGCCGGCCTGGCCGGGCGCCTGATGGGAGTTCTGGGCGTTGGCCGGCTGGTCCTCGCCCAGCGGTTCCTCCACCGGTTTTTGGACGGCGAATCTGGCGACACGCGTCCGCAGAGCGTGCCGGACTTGGCGTGACCGGGGTTGGCGTGCCCCAGCTTGGCGTGAGGGCTTGGCGTGCCCCGGCTTGGCGTGAGGGCTTGGCGTGCCCCGGCTTCGCGTGACCGGGCTTCGTGTGCCCGGGCTTCGCGTGAACAGCTTGGCGTGACCAGCTTGACGTGCCCCAGCTTCGCGTGACCGGGCTTCGTGTGCCCCGGGCTTCGTGTGCCCCGGGCTTCGCGTGCCCCGGGCTTCGCGTGACCAGCTTGGCGTGCCCCGGCTTGGCGTGACCGGGCTTCGCGTGAACCGGGCTCCGCGTGCCCCGGGCTCCCGTGAACCGGGCTCCGCGTGAACCGGGCTCCACGTGAACCGGCTTGGCGTGACCGGGCTGGGCGTGCCGGGCTTGGCCCAGCCGGTCGGGACCGGCTGGGCCCGGTCTCAGCCGGCTGTGAAACCCGTGGCGGGACGGGCCGCCGCTTCGGCGGCCGGGGTGACACCGGCGTCCTTTGTTCTGGCCCTGAGCTTTTCGCCCTTTGCAGTGGCCACGTCGCGCAGGCTGCCGGCGAAGTCGACCAGTGCGCTGCGCAGGCCCGCCGCGAATTCGCCTTCCCCGGCCGAGAGGATGCGCACGGCGAGGAGGCCGGCGTTGCGGGCGCCGCCGATCGACACCGTGGCCACCGGCACCCCCGCGGGCATCTGCACGATGGACAGCAGCGAGTCCATCCCGTCCAGGTACTTCAGCGGAACGGGCACGCCGATCACCGGCAGGGGGGTGACGCTGGCCAGCATGCCGGGCAGGTGGGCGGCGCCGCCCGCGCCTGCGATGATCACGCGCAGCCCGCGCTCATGCGCTGCGGCTCCGTACGAGATCATCTCCTGCGGCATCCGGTGGGCCGAGACCACGTCGGCCTCGTACGGCACGCTGAACTCCTCCAGCGCCAGGGCCGCGGCCTCCATGGTCGGCCAGTCCGAGTCCGAGCCCATCACCAGGCCGACCAGGGGCTTGCTGCTCATTACCGATTCCTCGCTCACTCGTCGATGTCGCCGCGGATGAAGGCGGCTGCGTGCCGGGCGCGGGCCAGGCAGTCGTCCAGGTCGTCGCCGCAGACGGTGACGTGCCCGACCTTGCGGCCGAGCCGGACCTCCTTGGCGTACATGTGCACCTTCACGCCGGGGTCGTGGGCCATCACGTGCAGGTAGCTGCGGTAGAGGTCGGCGTACTCGCCGCCGAGCACGTTGACCATCACGGTCCACCGGGAGCGGGCCCGGACCTCACCCAGCGGCAGGTCCAGCACCGCGCGCAGGTGCTGCTCGAACTGGCTGGTCACGGCGCCGTCGATGGTCCAGTGGCCGGAGTTGTGCGGGCGCATGGCCAGCTCGTTGACCAGGACCCGGCCGTCCTCGGTCTGGAACATCTCGACCGCCAGCACCCCGACCACGCCGAGCTCGCCGGCGATCCGCAGGCCCACGCTGGTGGCCTCGGCGGCCTGCTCCTCGGTCAGGTTCGGCGCCGGGGCGATCACCTCGTGGCAGATGCCGTCCTTCTGCGTGCTCTCCACCACCGGCCAGGCGGCGGCCTGACCGGAGGGGCTGCGCGCGATCAGCGCCGCGAGCTCGCGGGTGAAGGCCACCTTCTCCTCGGCCAGGAGCCCGTCCGGGCCGGCCGCTTCGAGCCACTGCTTCGCTGTCTCGGCCGTCTTCTCGGACAGCACCAGGACGCCCTTGCCGTCGTATCCCCCACGCGGGGTCTTCAGCACCACGCTGGGCACGGTCTCGCCGAACGCCGCCAGCTCTTCCCACGTGTGCACCTGGGCCCAGCGGGGGCTGGGCAGGCCGAGCTCGGTCAGCTTCCGGCGCATGGCCAGCTTGTCCTGCGCAAAAGCGAGCGCCGCGGGGCCGGGGCGCACGGGGACGCCGTCGGCCACCAGCTTTTCGAGGATCGCGCCGGGGACGTGCTCGTGCTCGAACGTGAGCACGTCGCACTGCGCCGCGAAGTCGGCGACGGTGGCCAGGTCGCGGTGGTCGCCGACCGGAGCCTCGTGAATGGCCAGGGCCGCGCTGCTGGTCTCCGACTCGGCCAGCACGCGCAGCCGGACGCCCATGGCGACGGCCGGGGGCTGCATCATCCGGGCCAGCTGACCGCCGCCGATCACACCGACGGTGGGAAACCCGCCGGGGATGGGGTCGGCCGCAGTGAGCGGGGTAAGACGGACAGTGCCGAAGGGGGCTGCGGCGCCGTCTGGTGCCGGCACGCCGGAAGAATCAGGTGAAGTGGAGACCACGGCGGTCAGCGTAACGATTGGCGAGGTCAGTACCGGCGTCGACCGGGCAGGCGGGCGAGCTGAGCCGGTTCCGCCTGCGCGCTGCACCCGGCTCAACCTTCCGGAAATCGGGACGTGTCTCCCCGGTGGGGGTACCGCCCGGAGCCGGAGGCGTTGGGGGAGGGTGGGCTTTGGGCGCAGGCCAGACATATGGGGAGAGGGTCGCCCACAGGAACGAGTGCTGCCCGGAGGGGCCTGATCACCGCCGGTCAGACCCTGCCTCCAGCCGCGTCGGCCCTGCCGGTTGCGTTGGGCGATCCTCAGGTACCCGTGGCACTGTTAGGCCAATGTCCGCCGATACCGCCCTCTTCACCCGGCTGCGCCGCTCGGTCGATCTCCTCTACCGAGAGGTCATGAAGTTCGGCGCGGTCGGTGGCGTGGCCTTCGTGGTCGACACCGGCGTTTTCAACCTGCTCCTGCACAGCGCCGTCGGCGAAGCGGTCGGCCTGGACCACAAGCCGCTCACCGCCAAGACCATCTCGGTCCTGGTCGCCACCGTGGTCTCCTGGCTGGGCAACCGCTACTGGACCTTCCGGCACCGCCGCCGCGCCTCCGTGCGCCGCGAGTTCGTGCTGTTCGGCGTGATGAACGGGGCCGGCCTGGCGATCGCCCTGGCCTGCCTGGGCTTCTCCCGCTACATCCTCGACCTCGACTCGCCGCTGGCCGACAACATCTCGGGCAACGTGATCGGCCTGGCGCTCGGCACGCTGTTCCGGTTCTGGGCCTACCGCACGTTCGTGTTCACCCACGACCACCAGCACCCGGCCGACGACCTGACACCCCCGGGAACGCCGGAGGCGATCGCCGAGGACCTCGCCGAGGAGCACGACCGGGCTGCCCACCGGGGCGGCGAGACCGACCTGCGCCCGACCGCGCTGCCCGGCACCGACGTCCTCAATCGACCTTGATCAGCTGCTGGCTGATGCCCATCGGCGCCACCAGCAACGGCTGCACCTGACCGAAACCGCGCACCAGGCGGGGACGCTGGGCGACCAGCTCGATGCCCGGGTGGTCCTCCAGGGTCTTGGCCGTGCCCGGGTCGGTGACCACCGTGCCCGGCTCGGCCAGCGACGTGAGCCGGCTGGCCAGGTTCACCGTGGTGCCGTACACGTCGCCCAGGCTGCGCAGCACCGGGCCGTGCACCATGCCCACCCGCACGTCGGGCACCAGGTCGTCGTCGGCCATCCGGGCCGAGATCGACAGCGCGATCAGCGCGGCCCGCTTGGCGTCCTGGGCGATGAACAGCACCTCGTCGCCCACCGTCTTGATCACCCGCCCACCGCCCGCGGTGACCACGTCCGACGCCAGCCCCTCGAAGCGCTGGACCAGCCGGGACAGCTCACGGCGGGGCAGCCGGCGGGAGAGCCGGGTGTAGGCGACCAGGTCGGCGAAGCACACTGTGACCGCGTCGGCCGGGCGCCCCGAAGAGGCGTCGATCCGGCTGATCGCCGCGACCAGCTGCCGGCGGAACGAGTAGACCAGCAGCTCCTCCAGCTCGGGAGTGAGCTGCTCGATCAGCTTCAGCGGGTTGTCCGGCTGACCGCTCGGGCTGCGGCTGGCCAGGTACTCCAGCAGCGCGTCGATCTGCCACGACACCAGCCGGTCGGTGGTCTGGCCCAGGGCGCGGGCGCAGGCGATCGCCGTCTCCTCGTCGATCAGGTCGTGCCGGACCAGGCCGACCGCCCGCTCCAGCGCACGGCCGTCGGTCTCGTTGAACGCCACCTCGTCGTCGTCCACGCCGGGGAAGCCCAGGGCCCGCCAGAGCTTGCGGGCCGACAGCAGCGAGACGCCGACCCGCTTGGCGACCTCCCGGCGGCGCAGCGTCCAGGGGCCACCCAGCAGGGCGGAGGTGAACTCCTCGCGGTCGCTCACCGGCGGCGCCGGGGGTCTTCCGGGGTGTCGGACGCGGCTGCGTCCCGGGTGCCCCGGTACTGGTACTCGTCGCCGAACGCCTCGTCCAGGTTGCGCGCGACCGACTCGTCGAGCGGGCCGCCCCGCACCCCGCGCAGGTCGTCGGCCAGCTCGTAGAGCGAGCGCTGCACCAGCTCGACCTTGGGGATGTCGGTGAGCAGCAGCGGGCCGCCGTCGCTGGCGTTCTCCACCTTCAGCGTGCCGCAGCCGAGCATCCGCTCGAACAGGCTGTGCTCGAACGACACCTCGTTCAGCCGGGACAGCGGCATGTCGTGCCCGGAGCGGTTGAACACGCCGCGCCGCAGGATCAGCCGCTTGGTGGTGAGCACGTAGATCTCGTTCCACCAGACCAGGACCGGCCAGAGCACCCAGCGCAGCGCCGCCACCAGGCCCACGCCGGCGGCGACCAGGGTGACCAGGGTCTGATCGAGCAGGAAGCTCGCGCCGATCAGCGCGAGGATCAGGACCAGCAGCAGGATCGGCCAGGCGATGACCTTGACGTGTCGCCGGAGGACGAGGACGAGTTCCTCGTCGTCGGCCAGCAGTTGCGGTGGGAAGCCCATGCCCTGATCATGCCGTTTCCGGGTTGCGGATGTGCACCACGTCGCCTGCGGACAACGCCTGGGACGAACCGTCGGCCAGCCGCAGCAGCAGCCGGCCGTTGTCGTCCACCCCGTCGGCCAGGCCGGTGCGGGAGATGCCGCCGGGCAGGTCGGCCCGCACGTCCAGACCGATCGTGGAGCAGCGTTCCCGGTAGGTGGCGGCCAGGCCGGCCACGCCCTCCTGCTCGAACTCGGCCAGCCGGCCGGCCAGGGCGCGCAGCACGGCCCGCAGCACGGTGTCCCGGTCGGTGGTGGCCGAGCCGGCCAGCCCCAGCGAGGTGGCGGTGGGCACGGGCAGTTCGTCGGTGCTCTGGCTGACGTTGAGCCCGATCCCGATCACCACCGCGTCGCCGACGACCTCGGACAGGATGCCCGCCACCTTCAGCCGGTCGCCCGCGTAGCCGTTGGCGACCCCGGCGGGCAGCAGCACGTCGTTCGGCCACTTCAGGGTGGCCGGGAGCCCGCAGACGCGGATCAGGGCGTCGGTGACCGCGATCCCGCTGACCAGGTTCAGCCAGCTCCAGGTCTCCACCGGCGCGGTGGGCCGCACCAGCACCGAGAAGGTGAGCGCAGACCTGGGGGGCACCGACCAGACCCGGCCCAGCCGCCCTCGTCCCTGGTTCTGACTGTCGGCGACCAGCACGGCTCCGGCCGGCTCGCCCGCCCGGGCCCGCTCGAGGAGGTCGGCGTTGGTGGAACCGGTCTCAGTGACCACGTCGACCGAGCGCCACGCCTGCGGCCCGGAGGTCAGCGCCGCGCGCAGCGCCGCCTGCCGCAGGGGCGGGCGTTCGAGGTCTTCCCAGGCACCGGTCGGCATGCGGAAAGGATAGGACCGTTGTGACCTGCGTCCCGATCCGGGCCCAGTTGAACAGGCCCCCTGCGGGCTACTCTCGCTCCCAGTCCAGCGACCTAGGAGTCACGTGATGTCGGAAGCAGCGTCCGGTCCCGAGGTGCCCGAGGACATCGACGTGCACACCACCGCGGGCAAGCTGGCCGACTTCCACCGCCGGGTGGACGAGGCCGTGCACGCCGGTTCCGCCCGGGCGGTGGAGAAGCAGCACGCCAAGGGCAAGCAGACCGCCCGGGAGCGGCTGGAGGCCCTGCTCGACCCGGGCTCGTTCGTCGAGCTGGACGAGCTGGCGCGGCACCGCTCGACCGCCTTCGGCATGGAGAAGAAGCGTCCTTACGGCGACGGCGTGATCACGGGGTACGGAACGATCGACGGCCGTCAGGTGTGCGTGTTCAGCCAGGACGCCACGATCTACGGCGGTGCGCTGGGCGAGGTCTACGGCGAGAAGATCGTCAAGGTCCAGGATCTGGCCGTGAAGACCGGTGTCCCCCTGATCGGGATCAACGAGGGCGGCGGCGCGCGCATCCAGGAGGGTGTGGTCTCGCTCGGCCTGTACGCCGAGATCTTCGCCCGCCACGTGAAGGCGTCCGGGGTCATCCCGCAGATCTCGCTCATCATGGGGGCGGCTGCCGGCGGTCACGTCTACGGCCCGGCGCTCACCGACTTCGTGGTGATGGTCGACCAGACCTCGCACATGTTCATCACCGGCCCGGACGTGATCCGCACCGTCACCGGTGAAGAGGTCACCTTCGAGGAACTGGGCGGCGCGCGCACCCACAACACCCTGTCGGGCAACGCGCACTACCTGGGCTCGGACGAGGCCGACGCCCTGGAGTACGTGCGCACGCTGGTCTCTTACCTCCCCGACAACAACCTCTCCGACGCGCCCGTTCTCGGTGGCCCGGAGGAGGACTTCGTCCCGGACGACGCGCTGGACGCGTTCATCCCCGACTCGGCGAACCAGCCGTACGACATGCACACGGTGATCGAGCACGTCCTCGACGAGGGCGAGTTCCTCGAGGTGCACGCCCTGTTCGCGCCGAACATCCTGGTCGGTTTCGGACGGGTCGAGGGTCACCCGGTGGGGGTGGTGGCCAACCAGCCGATGCAGTTCGCCGGCTGCCTGGACATCAACGCCTCGGAGAAGGCGGCGCGGTTCGTGCGTACCTGCGACGCGTTCAACATCCCGGTGCTCACGCTGGTCGACGTTCCGGGCTTCCTGCCGGGCACCGACCAGGAGTGGAACGGCATCATCCGGCGCGGCGCCAAGCTGATCTACGCCTACGCCGAGGCCACGGTCCCCCTGGTCACGGTGATCACCCGTAAGGCGTACGGCGGGGCGTACGACGTGATGGGCTCCAAGCACCTGGGCGCGGACATCAACCTGGCCTGGCCCACGGCGCAGATCGCGGTGATGGGAGCCCAGGGCGCGGTGAACATCCTGTACCGCAACGAGATCAAGAAGGTGATGAGCGAGGGCGGGGACGTCGAGACGGCCCGCCAGTCGTTCGTCACCGAGTACGAGGACACGCTGGCCAACCCGTACATCGCGGCCGAGCGGGGGTACGTCGACGCGGTGATCCAGCCCTCGCGCACCCGCGAGCACGTGGTGCGGGCGCTGCGGGCCCTGCGGAACAAGCGCGAGCAGGCGCTGCCCAAGAAGCACGGCAACATCCCGCTGTGAGAGGGGTCCGGAATGCCTGAGGACGAGGGGGGCCGGCCTGCGTTGCACCTGGTCCGGGGAGATGCGTCGGCCGAGGAGATCGCGGCGCTGCTCGCCGTGATCAGTGCGGTCGGTTCAGCAACTGAGGACGAGGGTGCGCCTGGGAAGCGGTCGGGTTCGGCCTGGGCGGATCGGGGCTCTCTACTGCGCCGGCCGGTCTCCCCCGGGCCGGGAGCCTGGCGGGCATCGGGCCGGACCCGCTGATCGCAGACGGGTGGCCGATGTGGCGCGGCCGCACCGGGCTGCTTCACTGTCGGCCGTGAGCACTCATACCCCCCTGACCCTGGCCTCGGCCTCCCCGGCCCGGCTGGCCACGCTGCGCTCGGCCGGGATCGAACCGTCGGTCCGCGTCTCCTCGGTCGACGAGCCGGCCGTCCTGGCCCGTACCGGGGTGACCGACCCCGAGGACGTGGCCCTGCTCCTGGCCAAGGAGAAGGCCGAGAACGTGGCCGGTGCCGCCCAGCGTGAGTACTTCGACGAGGACGGCCCGGCGCCCGGCCTGGTGCTGGGCTGCGACTCCGTGCTCGACCTGGACGGCGCCGCCCTGGGCAAGCCCGCCGACGCCGACGAGGCGGTCCGGCGCTGGAAGGAGATGCGCGGTCGCAGCGGGCGGCTGTGCACCGGCCACTGGCTGATCGACCTGCGCGACGAGGACGAGGGCGGCACCGGCGGCACGCTGGGCGCGGTCTCGGTCACCACGGTCCACTTCGCCAAGGTCACCGACGCCGAGATCGAGGCCTACGTGGCCACCGGCGAACCGCTCGCCGTGGCCGGCGCGTTCACCGTGGACGGCCTGGGCGGACCGTTCGTCTCCGGGATCGAGGGCGATTTCCACGGTGTGGTCGGCGTCTCGCTGCCTCTGCTGCGTGACCTCGCCAAGGAGCTGGGTGTGGCCTGGCCAAGCCTTTGGACCCCGCGCGACCGGTGAATCCGGCTGGATGTCACGCAGCGTGGCCGATAATTTTAACTGACACCGCTTGATGGCATTGATGCGTTTCGGTTGCCGGGGTTGCTGTGACGGCCAACACTGTTCGCATGGGCATGACGCGACCGGACGACAGCCGTTCGGTCACCGTGGCGAAAATGTCCGATCCGATCGTGATTGCCCCCGAATCGCCAGGTCAGAGCGTGACCACCGAGATCCGCACGGTGGCCGCGCCGGCCCCGGGACGCACCGGCACCGCATCGGTACCGCGTCCGGCCGGCCCCGAACCGGAGCGCCTGCGCCCGACTGACAGCGATGTCACCGAGCGCGACGACATGCCCGAAAGGGAAGGGTTTCCGGCCGGTACCGTGACCGGGCCGGCGTCCGACCCGGCCCCGGAGCCGTCGCACCGCTGGGGCCTGGCCCTCTCGCTGCTGCAGGTGGTCGTGATCCTCGGCGCGGCCCTGGCGGTCATGCCGATCACCCCGCCCGACCCCCGGCACACGCTGGCCGTCGCCGCCCCGTTCGTGATGCTGTGCACCGCCCTGTGCCTGCTCCGCTCGGCCCGGCGGGAGCTGGTCTCGCCGATCGTGGCGCGGGCCTGGCGGGTGATGGCCGGCAGCTACGCGGCGATGGCCCTGGCCGTCGCCGGGTGGGCCGCCACCGACCCGGCCCACGCGGGTCTGGTGGTCGCCGCGATCACGATCGGCCGGATCGGCCAGGTGGCCGGCGTGGTGATGCTGCTGCGTGGCGGGTCGCCCCGCTGGGCCCGCAGCGACGGCCTGGACGCGGCCGTGGTGGTCACCGGCGCGCTGGCGCTCGGGGTGCTGGCCGTGGAGCTGGCCCTGACCTACCGCACCTCGGCGGCGCTGACCGGGCCGACGGCTCCGGTGCCCTGGGTGCCCCTGCTGGTCGACGTGGTGGTGTTCGTGCTGGCGGTGACCACGATGGCGGCCACCAGCCGTCCGCTGCGCTCGCAGCTGCACTGGCTGGCCGTCGGGTTGATCGCCGTCACCGTGGCCGACCTGCTCAGTTTCCGGGCCAGCGGCAGCCCGGCCCTGCTCAGCGCGCTGGACCCGGCCACCTCGGCCCCGGCCTGGACCGGGCTGCTGGTGCTGCTCGGGCACGCCATCGTCGGCTGGGGCGCCGGGGCGGGCCCGAGCGGGTTCCGGAGCGGCCGGACGAGGCGCTGGGCCGGGTTGCCCCGCCTGCTGCCCGGCCCCCGCGGCGACGGGCCGGCGGCCCTGGTCGTGGCCGGGTGCGCGGTGCTGGTGGCGGTGTCGCTGGCCCTGCCCCAGGCCCCTCGGGTCGGAGCCGGGATCGCCCTGGTCTGCCTGGTGGCGGCCGTGTTCCGGACCCGCGAGGCGCTGCGGGCCGATCGCGAGCGCGCCCTGGCCTGCCCGCCGCGGCCCAGCACCGACGAGCTCACCGGGCTGGCCAACCGCTGGGCCCTGTCCGAGGCCCTGGCCGCCCCGGGCGACGGGCCGGCCCGCGCCGACCGCCCGGGCACCGGCCTGCTGCTGGTCGACCTGGACAACTTCAAGGACGTGAACGAGGCGCTGGGGCACGCCACCGGCGACCGGCTGCTGGCCGCCGTCGGGGCCCGGCTGCGGTCGGCCCTGCGCCCCGAGCAGATGCTGGCCCGGCTGGGCAGCGACGAGTTCGCCGCGCTGCTGCCCGGGGCCGACCGGGTGCAGGCGCAGTCGGCCGCGCTGGCGTTGCGGGCGGCGCTGCGCGAGCCGTTCGACGTGGGCGGCTCACGGCTGCACGTGGCGGCCAGCATCGGCATCGCGACCAGCCCGGAGGGCACCGGCAGCACCGGCGGTGACCTGCTGCGGCGGGCCGACGTGGCGCTGCACCACGCCCAGCGCACGCGCAGCGGCCTGGCTCACTACGACCCGGCGGGCGACGACGGCAGCGAGCGGCTGCGCCGCACCGGCGAACTGCGCCAGGCCCTGGTCCGGGGCGACATCGAGGTGCACGTGCAGCCCCAGGTCGACCTGCGCACCGGGCAGATCGTCGGGGCCGAGGCGCTGGTGCGCTGGCGCCACCCGCAGGACGGGGTGCTGCTGCCGGCCGCCTTCCTGCCCCTGGCCGAGCGCACCGGCCTGAACCGGCCGATGGCCGCGCTGATCCTCGACCGGGCCCTGGAGGCCTGCTCGTCGTGGTGGCAGGCGGGCTACCAGGTGCCGGTGAGCGTCAACCTGGACGCCGGCGACCTGCGCGACGAGGACCTGCCCGGCCGGGTCTGGGCGGCCCTGAACCGGCAGTCGCTGCCCCCGGCCGCGCTGCGGGTGGAGATCACCGAGCAGTCGCTGCTGACCGATCCCGCGGCGGCGGCCGGGCTGCTCGGCCGCTGGCGGGCCGACGGGGTGTCGGTGTCGATCGACGACTTCGGCACCGGGTACTCCTCGCTGTCGTACCTCAGCCAACTGCCGGTGGACGAGGTCAAGCTGGACCGGGTCTTCGTGGCCGACCTGGCCCGCCCCAACACCGAGATGATCGTGCAGCACACCATCGCGATGGCCCACGGCCTGGACGCCCGGGTGGTGGCCGAGGGCATCGAGGAGGCCGCGACCGCGCACCGGCTGGCCGACCTGGGGTGCGACGTGGGGCAGGGCCTGGCCTACGGCGCCGCGATGACCGCCCCCGAGTTCCTGGAACGACTACGCACGGTGTCCGACGAACGCCGACGCCCGCACTGATCGGCCCTGAGCGAGTCGGGGAAGTACGGCAGCCCGGCCGACTGCGATAACTTGTAACGCCATGGACGGCCGCTCCCCTGAACGCGGATCCAGCCGCGCTCCGGAGAACGGCGCCGCACCGCAGCAGCCCCGCAAGACCCGCCGTGAACTGCGGGCCGAGCGTGAGGCGGCCGAGCGCGCCCGCACCGGCGAGCAACCCACCCGCCCGGCCCAGCCCGCGATGCCCCCCAGCGGTCGTCCCGGGGCCGGTCGTCCGGGTGCCGGCGGCAGCGGCTCGTGGTTCGACCAGCCGGCGGGACCCGAGGGTCCCGCGCGCCCGGGCGCAGCCCCGGAGCAGCCGAGGCCCAGTGTCGGTCAACGCATTCCGGGCCCTCATCAGCAGAACCCGGCCCCCGGGCGAGGAGCGCAACGACAGGCCCCCCGGCCCTGGGACGATCCGGAACCGCAGACCGCGCGCCAGCCGGAGAAGCCCGAACGCGGCCCCCTGAGCGAGCGCTTCCCCGCGCGCCCGACCCCGTTCAACGGCGTCCAGATGCGCCGCGAAGACCTCCCCGACCGCACCGGCAACCACCCGATCGACCGCACCGACGCACCGACCGAGACCGGACGACGTCCTCAGGCTCGTGAAAATGCTCTACCCCGGCCTGGGAGCACCACGTCGCGCCGCGACCGTGGCGCCCGTCTGCGCCCCTCTCCGGACGAACCCCTCGACGAACACTTCGACGAACACTTCGACGAGGAGCACGACGGCTTCGAGGACGAGTTCGACGACCAGTTCGAAGAGCACGAAGAACCCGAGCCGCGCCGGCCGGTCGACCCGCGCCGGCACCGCCGTATCGCGATCGGGCTGACCGGCGTTGCTCTGCTGCTGGGGCTGTGGTCGGCCACGATGTTCGTCGACTCGGCCTCTCCGTTGCTCACCGCCCCCTCGGCGCTCGCCCCGCTGGTCGCCATCTTCGCCCTGCCGGTGCTCGCGATCGGCCTCAGCGGCAAGCACTGGATCCCCACCGGCATCGCTGCGGTGGCCGCCCTGCTGCCCTGGGCGATGGTGGCCGGCTACGCCTCCTCGCGCGACGCCCCCGCGGGCAACCTGGCCACCGTCCGGGTTCTCACCGTGGAGGGCTCGCACGGCGCGGCCGACGCGAACGCGATCGCCGACGCGGCCCGGGACTACGCGGCCGACGTGGTGGTGGTCACCGGGCTCAACACCACCCTGGCCCACGACCTCACCGAGGCCGGGCTCGACCGGCAGGCCCCGGCCCAGGGCATCGTCCAGGTGGGCAGTGAGGGCAGCAACGGCATCGGGATCTGGAGCCGGCTGGCGGTCTCGGACCTGACCGAGCTCGAGGGCTTCAGCAAGCCCGCGGCCTCGGGGGTGCTGGAGGCCGGCACCGCGCGGATCGGCCTCACCGTCGCGCAGATGCCGGGCGGAGTGCTGATGCCCGGCCCCGACTGGCGGGCCGACCTACGCCGGCTGGCCGAGCAGAAGGTGGCCGGGGCCGAGACCGGCTCGTTCCTGGTCGGCGACCTCAACGCGGCGCCCTGGCAGCCCGCTTTCCGGGCGCTCGAGAAGGCGGGCTGGGAAGACGCCGCCGACGTGGTCGGCAAGGGCCTGCGCCCGACCTGGCCGGCCTGGTCGCCGCTGCCGGTCACGCCCGCCGACCACCTGCTGGTCGACGAGGGCATCGGCGTCGCCTCGACCGCCACGGTCGACATCAGCGGCTCACCGCACCGGGCGCTGGTGGTCGCACTGGAGGTGCCGACGGGCTGATCGGGCCCGTCGGCGCCGACGGATTCAAGTGCGGCGGGCTCGTTCAACCGCCACTTTCCGCCCCTGGAGGGGGCGGCCGGTCAGGCCCGGCCGGCTTCCTTCTTCTGCGCCTCGTACTGCTCGCGGGCCTGGTCCATGTCCAGCTCGCGGACCTCCTTCAGCAGGCTCGTGAGAGTCGCCTCGGGAAGCGCCCCGGGCTGGCTGAAGAGCGGGATGCCGTCGCGGTAGATCACCAGGGTCGGGATCGAGCGGACCCCGTACTTCGCGGCCAGAACCTGCTGGTCCTCGGTGTCGACCTTGGCGAACGTCGCGTCCTCGTTGGCCTCGGACACCTTCTCGAACACCGGGCCGAAGCGCTTGCACGGACCGCACCACTCCGCCCAGAAGTCGATCAGGACGATGCCGTCCTTGACCGTTTCGTCGTGATTATCCTGGGTCATAGTCATAGTAGCCACGACCCCTCCAGCGAAATTCGCTCCGGCTGAATTCCCGGGCCGACCGGGCCGGGCCCGCGGACCGCCCGTCCGGCGCGACGTGGCCCGGGTCACGTCCGCGACCGCCCGGGCCGCAGAGGCCGGGGATACTCTCCGGGCAGAGGAGAGGAGCGAGATGACCACGCCGTCCCCCGAACCGGGTGCCACCCGTTCGATCAGCAAGGTTCTCATCGCCAACCGGGGCGAGATCGCGGTGCGTATCGCCCGCGCCTGCCGCGACGCCGGCATCGCCTCGGTGGCCGTCTACGCCGAGCCCGACCGCGACGCGGTGCACGTCACCGTCGCGGACGAGGCCTACTCCCTGGAGGGGACCACCGCTGCCGAGTCCTACCTGGTGGTGGACAAGCTGCTGGCCGTGGCGGCCCGTTCCGGCGCCGACGCGGTGCACCCCGGTTACGGCTTCCTGGCCGAGAACGCCGACTTCGCCACGGCCGTCCTGGCCGCCGGGCTGACCTGGATCGGCCCGCCGCCGGCGGCCATCGACGCCCTCGGCGACAAGGTCAAGGCCCGGCACATCGCCCAGCGGGCCGGCGCGCCCCTGGTCCCCGGCACCAAGGACCCGGTGGCCGACGCGAGCGAGATCGTCGCCTTCGCCGAGGAGCACGGCCTGCCGGTCGCGATCAAGGCCGCGTACGGCGGCGGCGGGCGCGGCCTGAAGGTGGCCCGCACGATCGAGGAGATCCCCGAGCTCTTCGAGTCCGCCACCCGTGAGGCGGTGGCCGCCTTCGGCCGCGGCGAGTGCTTCGTCGAGCGGTTCCTCGACCGCCCGCGCCACGTGGAGACCCAGTGCCTGGCCGACGAGCACGGCAGCGTGGTGGTGGTCTCCACCCGCGACTGCTCGCTGCAGCGGCGCAACCAGAAGCTGGTCGAAGAGGCCCCGGCGCCCTTCCTGACCCCCGAGCAGACCGCCGAGCTGTACCGCGCGTCCAAGGCGATCCTCACCGAGGCCGGTTACGTCGGCGCGGGCACCTGCGAGTTCCTGGTCGGCCCGGACGGCACCATCTCGTTCCTGGAGGTGAACACCCGCCTGCAGGTCGAGCACCCGGTCTCCGAAGAGGTCACCGGCCTGGACCTGGTGCGTGAGCAGCTGCGGATCGCCGCCGGGGAGCCGCTGGGCTACGACGACCCGCAGGTCCGCGGGCACTCGATCGAGTTCCGGATCAACGGCGAGGACGCGGGCCGTAACTTCCTGCCCCAGCCGGGTACGGTCACCCGCTACGAGACCCCGTCCGGCCCGGGCGTGCGGCTCGACTCCGGTGTGGTGTCCGGGTCGGTGATCGGCGGCGGCTTCGACTCGATGCTGGCCAAGCTGGTGGTCACCGGCGCCACCCGGCAGCAGGCGCTGGAGCGCTCCCGCCGGGCGCTGGCCGAGTTCGTCGTCGAGGGCATGCCCACCGTGCTGCCCTTCCACCGGGCGGTGGTCAGCGACCCGGCCTTCACCAGCGACCCGTTCACCGTGCACACCCGCTGGATCGAGACCGAGTTCGACAACACGATCGAGCCCTGGTCCGGCACCGCGGCCGAGAGCGGCGAGGAAGAACCCCGCGAGCGGATCGTGGTCGAGGTCGGCGGCAAGCGGCTGGAGGTGGTGCTCCCGGCCGGGCTGGGTTCGGTGGGGGCCGCGCCGAAGGCCAAGAAGGCGGCCCCGCGCCGCTCGAAGGGCAAGGCCGCCGCGGCGGTCAGCGGTGACGCGCTGACGTCGCCGATGCAGGGCACCATCGTCAAGATCGCGGTCGAGGAGGGTCAGCGGGTCGAGGCCGGCGACCTGGTCGTGGTGCTCGAGGCGATGAAGATGGAGCAGCCGCTGACCGCGCACAAGGCCGGCACCGTCACCGGTCTGAGCGCCGAGATCGGCAAGACGGTCACCTCCGGCGCACCCATCTGCGAACTGAAGGACTGACCGAACGCGACCGGAGGACGCCGGTGCCCACCGACGTCCTCCGGTTGCCGTTCAGCTCGTGTGCAGTTGCCGGGCCGCCTCGGCCACCGAGCCGGAGATCGACGGGTAGACCGTGAACACCGCGGCCACCTCGTCGACCGTCAGCCGGGCCGAGACCGCCAGCGCGATGGGGTGGATCAGCTCGGACGCGCGCGGCGCGACCACCGTGCCACCGAGCACCCGCCCCGACGGCGAGGCGAACAGCTTCACGAAACCGTCGTGGATGCCCTGCATCTTGGCCCGGGGGTTGGTGGCCAGCGGCAGCTTCACCGCCACCGCCTCCAGCCCTCCGTCGACCTGGGTCTGGGTGACGCCGACGGTGGCGATCTCCGGTGAGGTGAACACGTTCGAGCTGACCAGGCGCAGCTCCAGCGGGGAGACCGCGTCACCGAGCACGTGGTGCATCGCCTTCCGGCCCTGCATCGCCGCCACCGAGGCCAGCGGGAACACGCCGGTGCAGTCACCGGCGGCGTAGATACCGCGGACACTCGTGCGCGAGACCCGGTCCACCTCGATGTGCCCGGAAGGACTCAGCCGGACGCCGGCCTCCTCAAGCCCCAGACCGGCGGTGTTCGGAACGGCCCCGACGGCCATCAGGCAGTGCGACCCCTCGACCGTGCGCCCGTCGGAGAGCGTGACCACCACGCCGGCATCGGTGCGCTTGACGCTCTGCGCGCGCGAGCGGGACAGCACCTCCATACCGCCGCGCCGGAACACGTGCTCCAGCACCTCGGCGGCGTCCGCATCTTCTCCGGGCAGCACCCGATCGCGGCTGGAGACCAGGGCGACCCCGGCGCCGAGGGCGTGGTAGGCGCTGGCGAACTCGGCCCCGGTGACCCCGGACCCGACCACGATCAGCCGCTCGGGCAGCTCCTCCAGGTCGTACAGCTGCTTCCAGTTGAGCACCCGCTCGCCGTCGGGCATGGCGTCGGGCAGCTCGCGCGGGCTGGCACCGGTGGAGATCAGCAGCGTGTCGGCCTCGATCACCAGATCGCCGACCTTCACCCGGGAGGGCCCGTCGAGGACCCCCTGCCCCTGGACGATGCGCACCCCCTCGGCCTCCAGGCGGCGCTGGATGTCTTTCGACTGGGCCCGGGCCAGGCCCTTGACCCGGCGGTTGACCGCGGCGAGGTCGGCCTGCACCCGGCCCAGGCCGCGGATGCCGAGCTGCCGCGAGCCGCCGACCGTGGCCAGCACGTCGGCGGTGGCGATCAGGGTCTTGCTGGGCACCACGTCGGTCAGGACCGCGGCCCCGCCCAGCCCGTCCCGGTCGACCACCGTGACGTCGGCGCCGAGCTGCGCCGCCACCAGCGCGGCCTCGTACCCGCCGGGCCCGCCGCCGACGATGACAATTCTGCTCTTCGCGCTCACCCGGTCATTGTCCCCCAGGACAGCAGGCCAGGCGTTTGCATGGGGACGGGCGGGAATCTCTACCCTGTCCTCCATGGATCTCTACGCCGCCTACGGCGCGAACCTCGACCCGGAGCGAATGGCGCTGCGGGCGCCGCACTCGCCGTTGCGTGGGCTCGGATGGATCACCGGCTGGCGCCTCACCTTCGCCGAGGTGCCGAACGCCGTCGACGGGGCCCTGGCCACCCTGGTGGAGGATCCGTCCGCCCAGGTCTACGTCAGCGTCTACGACGTGACCCCCGGCGACGAGCAGGCCCTGGACGAGTGGGAGGGCCTGGCCACCGGCCTGTCCCGCAAGATCCATGTCCGGGTGCACACGCTCGACGGTGACGTGGTCGCCTGGGTGCACGTGCTCGACGCGTACGAGGGCGGCCTGCCCGCCGCGCACTACCTGGGCATGCTGGCCGACGCGGCCGAGGCCGGCGGCGCCCCCGACGACTACGTGCACAACCTGCGCGCGCGCCCCTGCCAGTCCAGCGACACCCCTGAGCACCTTCCCCCGAACGAGCGGTGAACTCCATGACCACGCACGAGACCTCGCCCAAGGAGACGGCCGAGCTCGCCGCCGCCCGGCTCGCCGAACTCACCGGCATCGAGAAGCACGACGTGGCCCTGGTGCTCGGCTCCGGCTGGGCCCCGGCCGCCGACCTGCTGGGCGAGACCCTGGCCGAGATCCCGGCCACCGAGGTCCCCGGATTCTCGGTCTCCGGGGTGCCCGGCCACGTCGGCCAGCTGCGCTCGGTCCGGATCGCCGCGCCCGAGGGGTCGTCGGCGGCCCCCAAGCACGCGCTGATCCTGGGCAGCCGCACGCACTACTACGAGAACAAGGGCGTACGGGCGGTGGCGCACGGCGTGCGCACCGCGGCGGCGGCCGGCTGCTCGATGGTGGTGCTGACCAACGGCTGCGGCGGGCTGAACCCCGAGTGGCCTCCCGGAACACCGGTGCTGATCAGCGACCACATCAACCTGACCGGGGCCAGCCCGCTCGAGGGCGCCACCTTCGTCGACCTGACCGACCTGTACTCCAGCCGGCTGCGCGCGGTCTGCCGGGAGGTCCAGCCCGACCTCCCCGAGGGCGTCTACGCGCAGTTCCGGGGCCCGCACTACGAGACCCCGGCCGAGGTGCGTATGGCCGGCCGGCTGGGCGCCGACCTGGTCGGCATGTCCACCGCCCTGGAGGCCATCGCGGCCCGCGAGGCGGGCCTGGAGATCCTCGGCATCTCGCTGGTCACCAACCTGGCCGCGGGCATCTCCGGCCAGCCGCTGAGCCACGAGGAGGTGCTCGCCGAGGGGCGGGCCGCCGCCCAGCGGGTCGGCTCGATGCTGGCCGAGGTCGTCCGCCGGCTCTGAGACGCCTTGAGGACGTCGGTGGCCACCTGAGGCGGCCATCGGCGTCCTCAAGTCGTGTTCAGTAGGGTCGAAATCGGCCGGTTGTGGCGCCCGCCACGCCCCTTTCACCCGGAAAGATCAGCCGTTCCGGTCACAACAACCGTCCGGTACCCGTCCAGGGGATGGCGACCAGGTAAGTTTCCGGTGTGGACGAAACCGAGCTCGCCGGTCTGGTCGACCGCGCGACGCACTGGCGGGACGCGGACCCCGACCCCCGTACCCGGCTCGAGGTGGACCGGCTGATCGAGCTGGTCACCTCCGGCGACTCCACGGTCTCCGGGACAGCGCGCGACGATCTCGCACAGCGCTTCTCCGGCTCGCTCCAGTTCGGTACCGCAGGTCTGCGGGGCGCACTGGGGGCCGGGCCGAACCGGATGAACCGGGCTGTCGTCATCCGGGCCGCGGCCGGGATCGCGGCGTACCTGCACCAAGTGGTCAAGCCAGAGGCGCCGAGGGTGGTGGTGGGGTACGACGCCCGCACCGACTCCGACACCTTCGCCCGCGACACCTGCGCGGTGCTCACCGCCGCGGGTTGTGTGGCCCAGCTGCTGCCGGGGCCGTTGCCCACCCCGGTCCTGGCCTTCGCTCTGCGCCGGCTCGGCGCCGACGCGGGCATCATGGTCACCGCCAGCCACAACCCGCCGCAGGACAACGGTTACAAGGTCTACCTGGGTGGCCGGGCCGACTCCTCCCCCGGCAGCGGCGCGCAGATCGTCCCGCCGGTCGACGACCTGATCGCCCACCAGATCGCCCACGTGGCCCCGGCGATCGACGTGCCGATGGCCCTGGACGGCTGGGAGCAGGTCGGCGAGCAGATCGTGGACGAGTACCTGGAATCGGTCGCCGCGGTGCTCACCCCGGGAGCGGCCCGGGACATCGACATCGTTCTCACCCCGCTGCACGGCGTCGGCGGAGACACCGCGGTCCGGGCCTTCGCGGCGGCCGGTTTCCCGGCCCTGCACGTGGTTGCCGAGCAGGCTGCCCCGGACGCCGCCTTCCCCACCGTGAGCTTCCCCAACCCCGAGGAACCGGGCGCCCTCGACCTCGCGCTGGCTGCGGCCCGCGCGCGCAAGGCCCACCTGGTCATCGCCAACGACCCGGACGCCGACCGGTGCGCCGTGGCCGTGCCGGACCAGGCCGGCTGGCGGATGCTGCGCGGCGACGAGGTGGGCGCCCTGCTGGGTAAGTACCTGCTCGGCCGCCGCGGCACCGGGTCCGCGGTGGTGGCCAGCTCGATCGTGTCCTCGCAGCTGCTGGCCCGGATCGCCCGGGCGCACGGCGCCGAGCACCGCGAGACGCTGACCGGTTTCAAGTGGCTGGCCCGGGTGCCGGAGCTGTCCTACGCCTACGAGGAGGCGCTGGGCTACTGCGTGGCCCCGGCCTCGGTGCGCGACAAGGACGGCATCAGCGCCGCCCTGCTGATCGCCGAGTACGCGGCCGAGCTGCGGGCTCAGGGGCGCAGCCTGCTCGACGCCCTGGACGACCTGGCCCGGCGCCACGGCCTGCACGCCACCGACCAGTTCTCGGTACGGGTGCAGGATCTGGCCGAGATCGCCACGATGCTCGAGCGGATCACCCAGCGCCCGCCCGCCACCCTGGCCGGCAGCGTGGTGAAGTCGGCCGAAGACCTGTCCGAAGGGGTGGACGGCCTGCCCGGCACCCCCGGCCTGCGCTACCGCACCGCCGACGGCGACCGGGTGATCGTGCGCCCCAGCGGCACCGAGCCCAAGCTGAAATGCTATCTGGAAGTGGTGGTTCCGGCCGAGGGCGACTCGGTCGCGGCCGCCCGCGAGGCGGCGGCCGAGCGGCTGGCCCGGATCACCGCCGACGTGCAGCAGGCCCTGGGCGTCCAGGTTTCCTAGGGCGTGTGGCGGCGGTAGCCCGCGTCCCGGAACGAAAGCTGAGTCACGGCGGGCCTCTCGCCCTCTGCCGGTAGCACCACGGCGGCGGGCGGGGGGCCGGTCAGGTCGATCTTCTCGGCGAAACCGGCCTTCTCGATGACGGTCTCGACGTAGTAGTCGTCCGGCGCCAGCTCGCGGGCACTCTCCAGCAGCTTCTCGGCATCAGCCGGACGCAGCTGGAGCAGGCGGATCCCGGCCAGCGAGGCCATCGCCCGGGCTGCCTCGGGGAACCGCCGCAGGTAGTCCTCCAGGTCGTCCTCGGCCGCGTTCGGGTCGGACAGCGCCAGGTTCACCTCGGCCCGCAGGTAGGCCAGATGGTCGCCGTCCGGGTCGATCTCGACCCGGCGCAGCGCGGTGTCCAGACCGGTGTGGTCGTGCCCGCTCTCGTTCAGCGCCACCGCCAGGTCGCGCACGATCGTGGCGTCTTCCGGATGCGTCTGCATCGCCCGGCGCAGCAGCGGCACGGCCAGGTCGTAGTGCCCGCGCAGGTGCAGCAGGCGGCCGAAACGGGCCGGGGCGCCGTCGATCTCGGGGTGCTGCTCGATGAACTGCAGGGCGTTCTCCACGGCCGCGTCGGTGTCCTGCGCGTCGAGGTGGATCACGATCAGCGCCTCGACCGCCAGGTCGTCGTCCGGGTGCAGGTCGAGGTAGGTGCTCAGGTCCAGCCGGGCCTCCTCGACCTCGCCCAGCACCTGCTGGCACTTGCCGCGGACGAACCACATCCGGTCGTCGGCGGGATTCAGTTCCAGCGAGCGGGTGGCGTGCGGCAGGGCCTCGGCCTCACGGTCGAGCATCCACAGCGCCCGGGCCAGCCGGCCGTGCTGGGCGCCGTCCTCGCCGTCGGCGGCCAGGGCCTGACGCAGGTAGGGCACGCACTCGTCGTAGCGGTGCCGGGTGAACAGCCACTGCCCCATCAGCCCGGCGATCCCGGCCCGCTCCGGCGCCGGCATCGTCACCGCGGCCAGCGAGCAGTCGCGCCAGGCCTGCTCGAACGCCTCGTCGTCGTGCTCGCGCAGTTGCAGCAGGATGGCCGCGCGCTGCAGCAGGGCCTGCGGGTGGGCCATCACCGCGGCCGGGTCGGGCCGCGGGCCGAGCGCCTCGTCGAGCAGTTCCAGCGCCTCGGCCAGGGCCTCCCGGCTGCCGGTGCCGTGGTGCACCCGGTAGATCGCGTCGGCCAGCTTCAGCCCGGTCTCCTGCCGCGGCGCGCCCAGGGCCCGGGCCTTGCGCAGCAGCTCGGCGCCGCGGGCGTAGCGGTGCTCGGCCAGCACCACCTCGATCTCGGCCTCGAGCCGGCGCAGCTCGCGCATCGACTCCAGATTGGTGCGGCCGGTGAGGTAGTCGGCGGTCAGGCTGGCCCGGCCGGCGCCGATCGCGGCCCGCAGCCGGGGCCAGGAGAACTCGTCGCCGTTCTCCAGCACCGTGGAGTCGAGGACCAGCGAGGGCAGCACCTCGCCCCGGGCCTCGCGCACCCCGGGCCCGTCGACCACCCCGATCCGGGTGCGGCCGTTCTCCAGTACCGGGGCCTTCAGCGCACCCCCGACCAGCATCGGGAAGGCGTCGGAGACCAGCAGCTTGGCCGCCACGTCACCGTCCAGACGGGCCCCGCCGGACGGGCCGGCCCCGGCGAAGACCTCGGAGACCTGCACGTCGCCGCGCACCACGAGTTCCAGCCCGCTGATCGCCACGTTGCGCGCCTGCAGGTCGCCCAGGACGTACAGCGACATGCCGGTGGTGGAGCGGGGGTGCTGCACCGCCCGGTCGACCCGCAGACCGCCCACGATGATCAGCCCGTGCACCTCGGGCTCGGGCCGGGTGAAGGCGGCCGACACTGCATCGGCGCCGCCGTGCGGCTCCAGGTCGAGCTCTTCCATCTCCACGTCGCCGACCAGCACCAGCAGCGACAACGCGGGGTTGGCGGCCAGCAGCCGGGCCATCATGGTCCGGCGCAGGTCGTAGCGGGCCACCGCGTCCGCGGCGAGCACGCGCCGGGAGCCCGGGAAGCGGGCCGGCCGGTACGCCACCCTCACTCCTCCCTCAGGCTCAGATCAGGCTCACATCCGGGCTCGGACTGCTCAGGACGCGCCCAGCTGCGCGTACCCGGGCTTCACGACGCCCTCGATCAGCGCAAGCCGTTCGTCGAACGGGATAAAAGCACTCTTTAGTGCATTAATCGTGACCCATCGTAGGTCTTCGAGCGTCCAGCCCGCCTGTTGCACGAGACCGGTCATCTCACGGGTCATCGACGTGCCGGACATCAGCCGGTTGTCGGTGTTCACGGTGACCCGGAACCGCAGGTCCTTGAGCAGGCCGATCGGGTGCTCGGCGACGCTGCTGGCGGCGCCGGTCTGCACGTTGCTGGTCGGGCAGAGTTCCAGCGGGATGCGCTTGTCGCGCACCCAGCCGGCCAGCCGGCCGAGCTTCGCGGCCGGGCGGCCGTACTCGTCCCGGCCGCCGATCACCTCGATGTCGTCCATGATCCGCACGCCGTGCCCGAGCCGGTCGGCGCCGCACACCTGCACCGCCTCCCAGATGCTGGGCAGCCCGAAGGCCTCCCCGGCGTGGATGGTGACGTGCATGTTCGCCTCGTGCAGGTAGTCGAAGGCGTCCAGGTGCCGCGAGGGCGGGAAGCCGGCCTCGGCCCCGGCGATGTCGAACCCGACCACCCCGTTGTCCCGGTGCCGCTCGGCCAGCTCGGCGATCTCCCGGCTGCGGGCCGCGTGCCGCATGGCGGTGACCAGCTGACCGGTGCGGATCGGGGTACCGGCGGCAGCGGCTTCCTTCTCGCCCTCGGCCAGACCCTCGGCGACGGCGGTGACCACCTCGTCGAGGTCGAGCCCGCCCTCGAGGTGCTGCTCGGGTGCATAACGGATCTCGGCGTAGACCACACCGTCGGCGGCCAGGTCGAGCGCGGCCTCCCGGGCCACCCGCACCAGGTCCTGCCGGCGCTGCATCACGGCGACGGTGTGCACGAACGTCTCGAGGTAGCGCTCCAGGGAACCGGAGTCGGCACTGCGCCGGAACCACTCGCCCAGCTCGGCCGGGTCGGAGACGGGCAGTTCATGGCCGATCTCGGCGGCGATCCCGGCGACCGTGGAGGGTCTGAGCCCACCGTCCAGATGGTCGTGCAGCAGGACCTTCGGGGCGCGCTGGAGGATCTCGGAGTCAGTCGGACCGGTCACCCGTCGAGCTTATAGCCCAGTACCCGAACGACTGCGCTACGTCAGCCATCCGCCGCTGGATCGTGACTGGGCGTCTCCTCCGGGGGTGGCACTCCCCTTGTCACCTTCGCACTGTTACGAGTAGTAAAGGCACGGTGACCGCCCGCGCCCTCACCGACGTCATCAAGGACGTGGTGCGGTACGGCCGGGATGCGCACGACGCGGGCGAGCTGGCCGAGGCCCTGGCGGAGGGCGCCCAGGAACACGGCTGGGACGGCCTGGCCTGGGGTTACGGCGCGGCCCAGCAGGTGCTCGAGGGGGTCGAGACCGAACTGAAGACGCTGGTGTCGGGCCTGCGCGCAGCGGTACCGGTTCTCGAGCGGGTACGTCAGGACCGGTCCTACCCCGAGGTGGGCGACGACCTGGAGACGATCGCCGCGCGGCTCGACGAGGCCGTCACGGCACTGGACGGCGCGGCCGCCGACGTCGACGACGCCTTGGAGCAGGCCCGACAGGTGGGCGCGGAGCACCTGGCCGAGCGGCTACAGGGTCTGGTCACGTCGTTGCTGGAGACGAGGCAGCAGTGCGGGGAGATCCAGGACGAGGTGGAGGCCGACCTCGAGGCTGCAAGGGGGCGATCCGGTCCGGCCGACGCTTCGTCCGCCCCGGCCCGAGACATCCAGCAACTGGAAGGGGACGGCCACGGCCCACAACGCCA
Source organism: Kineosporia rhizophila (assembly GCF_021277265.1). GTDB lineage: Bacteria > Actinomycetota > Actinomycetes > Actinomycetales > Kineosporiaceae > Kineosporia > Kineosporia rhizophila. Next base: position 237,017 of record NZ_JAJSOH010000008.1, on the reverse strand, counting down.
CGGCCCGGCGGTGACGGAAGACCAACTGACCGATCGCGCATTGAGGGGGATCGACCCGATGACCGGGAGCACCACCGACGGGGAAAGCGGCCGCCGACACAAGTGCGGGAGAGAAGCCACCAAGTTCACCTCGGAAGAGGCATTCGTCAAGGCCTATGACGCGATCACGGCCAGCCAGGCGTTCAGGGATGCAAGGCAACAGGACGAGGCCACCGGCATGGGGCACATCCGCGCCGAAATTCCTCTGGCGTCGGTCTACGGCCCGGACTACCGCCAGCACGTCAGAGGTGTCCGACGCAACGGCACGCGAGCCCACCCCACCGGCGACCCGCCGGGCAGCGCTCCCCCCACCATGGTCGATTTCACCGACGGCACGGTGTTCGCGGCCTTCTGGCAGGACACCGCCGGGGTCTACCGTCTGAGGACCATGTACCCGAGGCCGAAGGACTGATCGTGGCGAACGACGAGGACGTCGAAGTTTTCCTGGACTTCGCCGCGACCATGATGAACATCAACGCGCTCGGCCGGGACTGGGAGACCGAGTTCGTCGAAGCAGTCTCGCGGGTCCGGATCCCTGAGCGCCGGGAAAGCTTCCGGCGAGGCTTCGCCAAAAGCCTCACCGGCCGGCTCACTCCCGAGGAATTCGAGCGCCACACCGACTGGGACTTCGACACCGACGAGGAGTTCCGTCAAGAACTGACCGTCCTGTGGCGCCGCTTCTACGGCGACGCCGACCCCCGCGACAGCCTGACCTGACTCACTCCTTCGGCTTGTCCCCGTCCCATCGCTTCGGGTCAGCGTACCAGTCCCGGTCGGCGATGCCCTCCGTGTCAGCCCGAGACACGCTGGGGCGGGCGCGTTTCGGCTCGCCAGGCATCTTGGGGTAGTCGGGCGGGAAGGGAAGTTCGCCCAGGCCGCGCTCTTCCACGTCCTGCCGCCACAGCTCCAGGGCCGGCGCAATGTCTCCGGCGCTCTCGTGCATACCCTCCCACGGGTCGCCCCGGTCAGCCAGCAACTGAGGAACCGTGCGCACGGTAAGGGTTTTCGGGTCTACCTCGGGCAGTTCGTCCCAGCTGAGCGGGGTGGAGACGGGGGCGTGCGGCAGCGGACGGGGGCTGTAGGCGCCGGCCATCGTGCGGTCGCGGGTGCACTGGTTGAAGTCGACGAAGATGCGCTCGCCGCGCTCCTCCTTCCACCAGGCCATCGTGACCAGGTCGGGCGCCCGGCGTTCGAGCTCCCGGCCGATCCCGATGGCGGCGTGCCGGACGTCGAGGAACTCGTGCTCGGGGCGGATCGGGGTGAACACGTGGACGCCGCGGTTGCCGGAGCTCTTCACGTAGCCGGTCAGGCCCAGTTCTTTCAGCAGGTCACGCAACTGGAGGGCGGCCTGCACGGCGTCGGCGTAGTCGCGGCCGGGCTGCGGGTCGAGGTCGAGGCGCAGCTCGTCGGGGTTGTCGGTGTTGGCTGTGCGCACCGGCCAGGGGTGCAGGGTGAGGGTGTTCATCTGCACCGCCCAAACCGCGGTGGCCACCTCGTCCACCACCAGCTGCGGATGGCTGCGCCCGCTGGGGTAGGTCACCTTCACCGAGCGGGCGTAGTCCGGCACCCCGCGGGGCGGGTTCTTGGAGTAGAACCGTTCTCCGTCCACACCTTCGGGGAAGCGCTCCAGCGAGACCGGCCGGTCACCGATCGCCCGCAGCAACGCCGGGCCCACGGCGACCACGTACTCGGCCAGGTCCTTCTTGGTCAGGCCCACCTCCGGCCAGAGCACCCGGTCCGGACTGGACAACCGCACCGAACGTTCCCCGACCTCGATCTGCACCGCCGCGTTCTTGGCCGCCACCGTCGTCCTCTCGTCGGTCTGGTTCGAACTGGAGACCGTGCCGCCCCCCGGAACTAATCGCCCACGATCTTCGGCGCCTTCGACCCGACCGGCGACAACACGTCTTCCAGCCGGAAGTTCACCGGCCGCTCCAGCTGCTCGTAACCGCAGCTGTCCGGCGTGCGATCGGTACGCCAGCGCCGGAACTGGGCGGTGTGCCGGAACCGGTCGCCCTCCATCTGGTCGTACGCCACCTCCACCACCAGGTCCGGCCGCAGCGGCACGAACGACAGGTCCTTGGTCGAGTTCCAGCGCGAGACGTTGCCCGGCATCCGCTGGTGCTCGTGCGCCTGCGCCTCGGCCCACTTGCCCCACGGATGGGTGCCGAGGTCCTCCACCGCCATCCGGTACGGCTCCAGCTCCTGCACCAGCTCGGCCCGGCGGGCCATCGGGAACGACGCCGCCACGCCCACGTGCTGCAGCGACCCGTCCTCCCGGTAGAGCCCCAGCAGCAGCGAGCCGACGATCGGGCCGCTCTTGTGCCAGCGGAACCCGGCCACCACGCAGTCGGCCGTGCGGGCGTGCTTGATCTTGAACATCGAGCGCTGGTTCGGCTCGTAGGGGCCGTCCAGCGGCTTGGCCACCACCCCGTCCAGACCGGCCCCCTCGAACATCCCGAACCACTCCTGGCCGGTGTCCAGGTCGGAGGTGGCCGGGGTGCAGTAGACCGGCGCCTTCGCGGCCGACAGGGCCTCGACCAGACGGGCCCGCCGTTGCGAGAACGGCTGTTCCATCAGGTTCTCGTCGCCCAGGGCGAGCAGGTCGAAGGCGATGAACGAGGCCGGGGTCTGCTCGGACAGCAGCTGGATCCGGCTGGCCGCCGGGTGGATGCGCTGCTGGAGCACCTCGAACTGCAGCCGGTCACCGACGATGGTGACGATCTCCCCGTCCACCACACAGCGCGGTGGCAGATTCTGCCGCAGCGCCTCGACGAGTTCCGGGAAGTACCGGGTCATCGGCTTCTCGTTGCGGCTGCCCAGTTCCACCTCGTCGCCGTCGCGGAACACGATCGTCCGGAAGCCGTCCCACTTGGGTTCGACGTGACCGACATCGGGGATCTTCGGCACCGACTTGGCCAGCATCGGCTTGACCGGCGGCATCACGGGCAGGTCCATGCCGCCCATCCTGACACCGCCCGGGCCGCCACGGGCCGATTGCGACCGGTGGGCCGCAGGTGGTCGCCGCGCGGGAAACGATCGGGCAACGTCGCCGCACACGATGCTCCTCCCGTCTGCGGGCGGGCGTCCGTTGTGGTCTGCTTGGGCACATGTCCGATCCGCAGATCGCGCGGCCGGTTGACGTCGGCCTGCCCGAGCACGTCCAAGCCTGTCTCTTCGACCTGGACGGAGTGCTCACCGACACCGCCTCGGTGCACGCCTCCGCCTGGAAGGAGATGTTCGACACCTACCTGGCCGAGCGCGCCGCCCGCCTGGGCGAGCCCTTCCGGGAGTTCGACATCGCCACCGACTACGTGAAGTACGTCGACGGCAAGCGCCGGCAGGACGGCACCCGAAGCTTCCTCGCCTCCCGCGACATCGTCCTGCCCGAGGGCACCCCCGAGGACTCCGCCGACACCGAGACGGTGAACGGGCTCGGCACCCGGAAGAACAACCTGGTGCACGAGAAGATCGCGAAGGAGGGTGTCACGATCTTCGACGGCACCTTCCGCTACCTGGAGGCCGTGCGGGCCGCCGGGCTGCGCGTGGCCGTGGTCTCCTCCAGCGCCAACACCGCCGAGGTGCTGAAGGTCACCGGGATCGCCGAGTTCGTCGAGATCCGGGTGGACGCGCAGGCCGCGATCGCCGCCGGGCTGCACGGCAAGCCGGCTCCCGACACCTTCATCCACGGGGCCCGGCTGCTGGGCTTCGAGCCCGCCCAGGCCGCCGTCTTCGAGGACGCCATCGCCGGCGTCGAAGCCGGGCGTTCCGGTCAGTTCGGCATCGTCGTCGGGGTCGACCGGGTGGGCCACGCGGCCGCCCTGGCCGAGCACGGGGCCGACGTTGTGGTGACGGATCTGGCGCAACTGATAGATAACCGCGCATGAACCGCCGAGCCGCTTTCACCGTCGAGCCGTGGTGCATCCGGGAGACCGAGCTGCACCTGGACGACCTGGGGTCCACCGAATCCGTCTTCGCGCTCTCCAACGGCCACATCGGCATCCGGGGCAACCTGGACGAGGGCGAACCGCACGGCCTGCCCGGCACGTACCTGAACTCGGTCTACGAACGCCGCCCGCTGCCCTACGCAGAGGCCGGCTACGGCTACCCCGAGTCCGGTCAGACGATCATCAACGTCACCAACGGCAAGCTGATCCGCCTGCTCGTCGACGACGAGCCCTTCGACCTGCGCTACGGCCACCTGGACAAGCACGAGCGGGTGCTGGACATGCGGGCCGGCACGCTGCGCCGGGAGGTGGAGTGGCGCTCCCCCGCCGACCAGGCGGTACGGGTCACCTCCACCCGGCTGGTCTCGTTCACCCACCGCTCGGTGATGGCGATCGCCTACGAGGTCGAGCCGCTGCACGAGACCGCCCGCGTGGTGCTGCAGTCCGAACTGGTCGCCAACGAGCAACTGCCCGAGGGCGGTTCGGTCGACCCGCGCGTCGCCGCCGCCATGCACAACCCGCTGCAGGCGCTGGAGCACGACTGCAACGGCAACCGGATCACCCTGGTGCACGAGACCCGGCACAGCGGCCGCCGGGTGGCCGCGGCCGCCGAGCACGTGATCGAGGTGCCCGAGGGCGTCAAGGTCTCCACCAACTGGGGCGTGCGCCCCGACTGGGGCCGGCTCACGGTCACCGCCACCCTGAAGCCCGGCCAGAAGCTGCGGCTGATCAAGTTCGTCAGCTACGGCTGGTCGTCGCAGCGTTCCCTGCCCGCCCTGCGGGACCAGGTGGCGGCCGGTCTGACCGGCGCCATCCACACCGGCTGGGACGACCTGCTCACCGAGCAGCGGCAGTACCTGGACGAGTTCTGGGCGCGCGCCGACGTCGAGGTCGACGGTGACGAAGAGCTGCAGCAGGCGGTGCGTTTCGCGCTGTTCCACATCATCCAGGCGGGCGCCCGGGCGGAGCAGCGGCCGGTCCCGGCCAAGGGCCTGACCGGGCCCGGCTACGACGGTCACTGCTTCTGGGACACCGAGACCTTCGTCCTGCCGGTGCTGATCCACACCGCTCCCCGGGCCGCCGCCGACGCGCTGCGCTGGCGGCACAGCACGCTGCAGAAGGCCAAGGACCGCGCCGCCACGCTGGGCCTGAAGGGCGCGGCGTTCCCGTGGCGCACGATCAACGGGGACGAGTGCTCGGGCTACTGGCCGGCCGGCACCGCGGCGTTCCACATCAACGCCGACATCGCCGACGCGGTGATCCGCTACCACGGCGCCACCGAGGACGACGAGTTCGACCGCGAGATCGGCCTGCCCCTGCTGGTCGAGACCGCCCGGCTGTGGCGCTCTCTGGGCCAGTTCGACCGGGACGGCTGGTTCCGCATCGACGGGGTCACCGGGCCGGACGAGTACAGCGCGATCACCGACAACAACGTCTACACGAACCTGATGGCGCAGCGGAACCTGCGGGCCGCGGCCAACGCCGCGGCCGAGTACTCCGACGAGGCCGAGAAGCTCGAGGTCGACTCCGAGGAGATCAGCGGCTGGCGGCAGTGCGCCGACTCGATGTACATCCCGTTCGACGAGAAGCTCGGCGTGCACCCGCAGGCCGACGGCTTCACCAAGCACGCGGTGATGGACTTCGAGGCGCTCACCGAGGAGGACTACCCGCTCCTGCTCACCATGCCCTACGTCCAGCTGTACCGGATGCAGGTGGTCAAGCAGGCCGACCTGGTGCTGGCCATGCAGATGCGGGGCGACGCGTTCACCCCGGAGCAGAAGGCCGCGAACTTCGCCTACTACGAGAAGATCACGGTCCGCGACTCGTCGCTGTCGGCGTGCACCCAGTCGGTGATGGCGGCCGAGGTCGGGCACCTGGGCCTGGCGTACGACTACACCATCGAGAACGCCCTCACCGACCTGCACGACCTGCACAGCAACACCACCAACGGCCTGCACATCGCCGCGCTGGCCGGGACCTGGATGTCACTGGTCGCCGGGTTCGGTGGAATGCGCGACACGACGGGCACTCTCGCCTTCGCGCCGCGTCTTCCGGACGGTCTGGACCGGCTCGCCTTCACGATCACCCACAAGGGCCTGCGCCTGCGGGTGGAGACCGACGGCAAGCAGGCCACCTACCTGCTCAGCGATCACGAGCGCAACCCCGCCGACGAGCTCGAGATCCTGCACCACGGTGACCTTCACACCCTGAAGCTGGGCAACCCGGTGACCCTGCCGGTGCCGCCCACGCCGACCCACCCGCGGCCGTCCCAGCCGTTCGGGCGGGAGCCGATGCGCCGATAGGCGTTCGAAGGCAACCAACAACGGACGTCCACCAGCCCTCATGGGGGCTGGTGGGCGTCCGTTGTTTGTTTGAGGACGTCCACCCGCCCTCGTGCGGGACCACAGACGTCCGTTATTGGTTCGGTTTGAGGACGCCCACCCGCCCCTTGAGCGGGACCGCAGACGTCCGTTGTCGGTTCGGTTTACGGACGCCCGCCGCCCCTTGTGCGGTTCGGCGGACGTCCTGTGGTGGCTGGCTTCTCAGACCGTGATGCGGTCGATGATCAGCGGCCGGTGGTCCGGCCGGGAACCCTGCGGGGCGATCTGGTAGCCGCCCTCGAGCGCCGCCTCGGCCTGCTCGAAACGCTCGGGCGTGTCGGTGTGCAGCGTGAAAAGCGGCTCACCGGCGCGCACCTCACCACCGGGCTTGGCGTGGATCTCGACGCCCGCACCGGCCTGTACGGGGTCTTCCTTCCGCGAACGACCGGCTCCCAGACGCCAGGCGCTCATGCCCACCGCCATCGCGTCCAGGCTCACCAGCACGCCGTCGGCCGGGGCCAGCACCTGATGCGTGTGCTTGGCCGTGGGCAGCTCCGCGGACGGGTCGCCGCCCTGGGCCGCGATCATCTGGTTCCAGGCATCCATCGCCCGGCCGTCTTTCAGTACCCGCTCGGGATCGGCCGACACGCCGGCCGTCTCCAGCATCTCCTGGGCCAGGCTGATCGTCAGCTCGACCACGTCGGGCGGGCCCCCACCGGCCAGCACCTCCAGCGACTCGCGCACCTCGAGGGCGTTGCCCGCGGTCAGGCCGAGCGGCGTGGACATGTCGGTGAGCAGGGCCACCGTGTTCACCCCGGCGTCGGCCCCGAGCCGGACCATGGTCTGGGCCAGCACCCGGGCCTGCTCCTCGGTCTTCATGAACGCCCCGGAGCCCACCTTCACGTCGAGCACCAGCGCCCCGGTGCCCTCGGCGATCTTCTTGCTCATGATCGAGGAGGCGATCAGCGGCACCGCCTCGACCGTGCCGGTGACGTCGCGCAGCGCGTACATCTTGCGGTCGGCCGGGGCCAGCCCCTCACCGGCCGCGCAGATCACCCCGCCGACTTCTTCCAGCTGCCGGGTCATCTCGGCGTTGCTCAGCTTCGCCCGCCAGCCCGGGATCGACTCCAGCTTGTCCAGCGTGCCCCCGGTGTGCCCGAGCCCGCGCCCGGACAGCTGCGGCACGGCAGCGCCGCAGGCGGCCACGAGCGGGGTCAGCGGCAGGGTGATCTTGTCGCCCACCCCGCCGGTGGAGTGCTTGTCGGTGGTCGGGCGGGAGAGGCCGGAGAAGTCGAGGCGCTCACCGGAGGCGATCATCGCGGCCGTCCAGCGGGCGATCTCGGCGCTGCTCATGCCGTTCAGCAGGATCGCCATCAGCAGCGCGGACATCTGCTCGTCGGCCACCACGCCCCGGGTGTACGCGTCGACCACCCAGTCGATCTGCTCGTCGCTCAGGCGGTCACGATCGCGTTTGGCCCGGATGACGTCGACTGCGGCGAAGGGTTCGGTCATGCCGTGAGGTTAACGAAGGTGCCCGGGTGACGGCGGTTACGGACCCGTTCGGCTCTTCTGCCGGCTGCGAATCCGGTTCGGCGTCTCTTGCTGTAGTGACCGCCACCGCCACCCCCGCCCACCCGGGAAACACGACACGCCGGGCCCCCGGTTGACTCAACTGCACAACCGGTGCGGCATCCGGGTCTCAGCGGTGGGTCGGCCCCGTCGCCCGCGACAGGTCGGCCGGGCCGAAGGCGTCCGGCAGCACCTGGGTGAAGGGCACGATGCCGTGGCTGGTCTCGACCAGCAGCTCCGGACCGCCGAATTCGTACAGCAGCTGACGGCAGCGCCCGCAGGGCATCAGGTTCTCGCCGTCCGGCCCCACGCAGGTGAAGGCGATCAGGCGCCCTCCCCCACTGGCGTTCAGCGACGAGACCAGGCCGCACTCGGCGCACAGCCCCACCCCGTAGGAGGCGTTCTCGACGTTGCAGCCGGTCACGATCCGGCCGTCGTCGGTCAGCGCTGCTGCGCCTACCGGGAAGCCGGAGTAGGGCGCGTAGGCCTTCTGCATGACCATCCGGGCGGCCGCGCGCAGCGCTGCCCAGTCGATCTGCTCGGGGCCAGCGTCGCCCGCCACCCGGCCGGGGTACAGGTCCGGGTCCGCCTCGGCGGCAGCCTGCTGCTCCGGTGATGCCATGACTTACTTTCCTTCCGGCCGGTAGACCTCGCCTGAGGCCTTGGGCGGACGTAGGTGCTGGGCCGCCAGCGCCAGCACCAGCAGGGTGGTGACGTACGGCGTCATCGCGGTGATCGGGCCCGGGAGCTCGTCGGAGCTGAGGTACCACAGCAACGACAGCACGGCGAAGACCACGCCGACCCCGGCGGTGATCCACCGGCGCCGGTAGATGTTCAGCGCGGTGACCACGACCAGCAGGGCGAAGACCACCAGCAGCAGGGCGTGCACGGCGGCGGCGTTACGCAGCTGCATCGCGTCGGTGTAGCCGAACAGCCCGGCGCCCATCATCAGGCCACCCGGACGCCAGTTGCCGAAGATCATCGCGGCCAGGCCGATGTAGCCCCGGCCACCGGTCTGACCCTCGCGGTAGAGGTTCGAGGCCACGATCGCCAGGAAGCCACCGGCCAGGCCGGCCAGGCCGCCGGAGATCGCGACCGCGTAGTACTTGTACAGCCGCACCTTCACGCCCAGCGACTCGGCGGCGTGCGGGTCCTCGCCGACCGAGCGCAGCCGCAGGCCGAACGGGGTCTGCCAGAGGATCAGGTACGTGGCCAGCACCAGCAGCACCGCGACGATGGTCAGCAGCGAGACGTTGGTGAGCAGGCCCCGCAGGATGCCGGCGATGTCGGAGATCAGGAACCAGTGGTGTTCCTCGACCGGTTCCAGCAGGCCGGACAGACCGGGCACCGAGGGCTTGGGCAGCCCGGAGTTCGGCGGGGACTGCGACTCGCCGCCGCCGGGCGAGTCGGCCAGCAGTTCACCGGCCAGGTACTGGGTGGCGCCCAGCCCCAGGATGTTGATCGCCACACCGGAGACCACGTGGTCGACCCCGAAGGTGACGGTGGCCAGCGCGTGCACCAGACCGCCGAGCACACCGAAGGCGATCGCCATCAGCACCCCGGCCCAGGCCCCGTGCTGCCAGCCGATCCAGCCGGCCCCGAAGGAGCCGAGGATCATCATGCCCTCGAGACCGATGTTGACCACGCCGGCCCGCTCGGACCACAGCCCGCCCAGACCGGCCAGGCCGATCGGCACCGCCAGCATCACGGCCGCGTTGATCGTGCCCGCCGACGTGAGGTCGTCCGCGCCGGTGATCACCCGGATCAGGCTCAGCACGACCAGGCCCGCGAACGCGTACAGGGCCATCCGCCAGGGCTTGCTCAGCCCCAGCAGCGGGGCCTTCTTCTCCACCGAAGCTTCTTCCAGCGTGGTGCTCATGCCTGCGCTCCCTGCGGCTTGTTGCCGGTGCCCTCAGAGGACGGTTCACTCAGCCGGCGCCCGACCTCACGCTGCTGCGCGACGATCCGGTAGCGCCGCACCAGCTCGTAGGCGATGACCACGGACAGCACGATCACGCCCTGGGTGATCAGCACGATCTCCTTCGGCACGCCCTCCAGGTCGAGGATCTGCGAGGAGGTGTCGAGGAAGCCGAACAGCAGGGCGCCGATCGCCACGCCGATCGCGGTGTTGCGCCCCAGCAGGGCGATCGCGATCCCGGTGAAGCCGATGCCGGCCGGGAAGTCGAGCGAGTAGGTGTACGAGGCGCCGAGCAGCTGGGGCATGCCGACCAGACCGGCGATGCCGCCCGAGATCGCCATGCTGATCAGCACCATGCGCTTGACGTTGACCCCGCTGGCGACCGCGGCCTCCTCGTTGCGGCCGGTGGCGCGCAGGTCGAAACCGAAGCGGCTGCGCTCGATCACGAACCAGTAGAGGAAGCCGACCACCGCGGCCAGCACGATCAGGCCGTAGACCTGCAGCTTGGAGTCCGGCACGAGGCTGATGCCGGGCACCTGGCCGCTGGCCGGGATCGGCGGGGTGCCGATGTTGTTCGAGCCCTCCACCACCTCGGCCAGCTTGTCGCCGGTGAGCAGGTAGGCGATCAGCGCGGTGGTGATCGAGTTCAGCATGATCGTGGTGATCACCTCGCTGATCCCGCGGTACACCTTGAGCAGACCGGCGACGGCCGCCCACAGACCACCCACCAGCACGGCGACCAGCAGGATCAGCCCGACGTGGAGCACCGGCGGCAGGTTGACCGCGCCACCGACCGAGGCGGCCAGCAGGGCGGCCAGCCGGTACTGGCCGTCGACCCCGATGTTGAACAGGTTCATCCGGAAGCCGAAGGCGACGGCGAGCGCGGCGAAGTAGTAGGTGACCGCCGCGTTGATGATCAGCGTGGTGGTCCGCGGCTGCTGCGCGTACTCGATCATCTGGGTGAAGGTCTCGACCGGGTCGTTGCCCGCCGAGGCCAGCACGATCGAGGTGATCACCACCGAGAGGGCGATGGCCAGCACCGGGGCGGCCAGGGACAGCCCGATCCGGCGGGCGGTGTCGGCGTTCAAGGTGTTCACGCGGCCTCACCGGCACCCGTCATGGCGGAGCCGAGTTGTTCGGGGGTGACGGTCGAGGGGTCGACCTGGGCGACCAGTTCTCCGCGCAGGATCACCGTGAGGCTGTCGGACAGGCCGATCAGCTCGTCCAGGTCGGCACTGATCAGCAGCACCGCCAGACCCTCGGCCCGGGCGTTGCGCAGCAGGTCCCAGATCGCGGCCTGGGCACCGACGTCGACGCCGCGGGTGGGGTGCGCCGCGATCAGCAGCTTGGGGTTGCCGCTCATCTCGCGCCCGACGATCAGCTTCTGCTGGTTGCCGCCGGACAGCGAGGAGGCCAGGACGTCGATCGAGGGCGTACGGACGTCGTACTCGCCGACGATCCGTTCGGTGTCGGCTCGCGCTCCGGACCGGTTGACCAGCGGTCCGCTGGTGTTGGGGTGGCGGGTCTGGTGGCCCAGGATCCGGTTCTCCCAGAGCGGGGCCTCCAGGATCAGTCCGTGCCGGTGCCGGTCCTCGGGGATGTAGCCGATCCCGGCCTCGCGGCGGCGCCGGGTGGGCCAGCGGGTGATGTCCTCGGCGGCCAGGGTGATCGTGCCGCCGTCGACGGTGCGCATGCCCATGATCGACTCGACCAGCTCGGCCTGCCCGTTGCCCTCGACCCCGGCCAGACCCAGGACCTCGCCGGCGTGGATCGTGAGGGTCACGTCGCGCAGGAGGTGGCGCCCCTCGTCCAGGAGCTCGACGTTCTTCATCTCCAGCACCGCGCGGTCGGTGACCGTGGACTCGCTGGTCTGCGGAGAGGGAAGTTCGCTGCCGACCATCAGCTCGGCGAGCTGCCGGGAGCTGACCGTCTTCGGGTCGGCGGTGGCCACCGTGGTGCCGCGCCGGATGACGGTGATGTCGTCGGCGACCGAACGCACCTCGTCGAGCTTGTGCGAGATGAAGATGATCGACAGGCCCTGGCCCTTGAGCACCTGCAGGGCCTCGAAGAGCGCCTCGACCTCCTGCGGCACCAGCACGGCGGTGGGCTCGTCGAGCACCAGCACGCGGGCCCCGCGGTAGAGCACCTTGATGATCTCGACCCGCTGCCGGTCGCCCACGCCGAGGCGCTCGACCAGCACGTCCGGGTCGACCTGGAGGCCGTACTGCTCACCGATCTCGCGGATCTTCGCCCGGGCGGCCGCGCGGTTCAGGCCGAAGCCGCCCCAGCGCTTAGGCTCGGCACCGAGGACGATGTTCTCCAGCACGGTGAGGTTGTCGGCCAGCATGAAGTGCTGGTGCACCATGCCCACGCCGCGGGCGATCGCGTCGGACGGGCTGTGCAGGACGACCTGCTCGCCGTTCAGCGCGATCGTGCCCTCGTCCGGCTTGTGCATGCCGTACAGGGTCTTCATCAGCGTGGACTTGCCGGCGCCGTTCTCACCGACCACCGCGTGCACCGTGCCGGGCATGACCCGCAGGTTCACGTCGCGGTTGGCGACCACCCCGGGGAACCGCTTGGTGATCCCCGTGAGTTCGACCGCGGGGACACCGCCGGACTGCGACTCGGGCTTCAACGGCACACCTTCTTCACCCACTGCTGGACTTCCGTTTCCAGTTGAGACACCGGACCGCCGTTCCACCCGTCGGACGGGTGGAACGGCGGCCAGGTTAGTACCAGGGCAGAGGTTACGGCTTGGCCGAGACCTTGACGTCGCCGCTGATGATCTGCTCCTTGAGCTCGTCCGCCTTGGCGGTGAACGGCTCGATCGCGGCCTCGTTGGACACCGAGTAGGCCACGCCCTCGTCCGAGAGGTCGAACCGCTGCACGCCGGTGAGCACGCTGCCGTCGACCGAGGACTTCACGAAGTCGTAGACCGCGGTGTCGACCCGCTTGAGCATCGACGTGAGGATGACGTCCTTCACGTCGGCCTCGGCGGTGAGGTACTGGTCGGAGTCGACCCCGATGGCCCAGTTGCCCTCGCCGGCGGCCTTGACCGCCTTGAACACACCGCCACCGGAACCACCGGCAGCCGCGTAGATGACGTCCGCACCGGCGTCGAGCATGCCCTGGGCCGTGGTCTCACCCTTGTCGGGCGCGGCGAAACCGCTGAAGTCCGGCGGCTGGCTCAGGTACTTGACCTGGACCTCGATGTCCTTGTTCACGGCCGCGGCGCCCTGCTTGAAACCGGCCTCGAACTTCTGCAGCAGCGGGGTGTTCACGCCGCCGACGAAGCCGACGTTGCCCTTCTTCGAGGCCTCGGCGGCGATCGCGCCGACCAGGTAGGAGCCCTGCTCCTCGGCGAAGACCAGCGAGGTGACGTTCGGGACGTCCTTCAGGGTCTCGTCGTCGATGATCGCGAACTGGGTGTCCGGGAACTCCTCGGCGACCTTGGCCATCGAGGTGGCGTAGGCGAAGCCGACACCGATCACCGGGTTGAACCCACCGTCGGCGAGCAGGCGCAGGCGCTCCTCGCGGGCCGCGTCGGTCTCACCGTTGGTGGCCTCGAGCTCCTTGACCTCGACACCGAACTCGTCCTTGGCCTTGTCCAGGCCCGTCGCGGCCGAGTCGTTGAAGGACTGGTCACCCCGGCCACCCACGTCGTAGGCCAGACCCACCTTGACGTCGGACGTGGCGCCGCCGCCACCACCCGCGTCGGTGTCGGTGTCAGAGTCGCTGTCACCGCAGGCGGCGAGGGCGAAAGTCGCGGCCGCTGCCACCGCGACCAGTTTGGTCACCCGGCGCACAGGTGCCTCCTTCATGGGATCACTACTGGGTCGAACCGGGAGTTGCCGGGACATGACTGCCAGGACAACTGCGCCGGTCCCGGCCCTGTCGGGCCGGTGTCACGGCGACCATAGCCCCTCATCAGAGCGGTTTTACGACCGAGCACCGTTCGGTGGCCGGATCGTGACCACGGAAATCTGATCGTCATTGACCCGCGCGGCCGAAAGGATGACGGCCGCGGGCCAGAATCGGGCAGTCGGTGCTACACATGAACAAACTGCCCAAGAGCGACACTTCGTTCATAGGTAGAGCACGATCAGACCGAGAACAGGTCCCGCACCGCAGCGCCGGCGAGGAACGTGGCCCCCACCCCGATCGCCCGCTCGTCCACGTCGAAGTCGGGCCGGTGCAGGTCGTAGGTGGGCCCGCCGGGCACCCGGGTGCCGAGCCGGACCATCGCGCCGGGCACCTTCTCGAGGATCCAGGCGAAGTCCTCCCCACCCAGGCTCTGCGGGGTGAGGACCAGTGCGTCCTCGCCGAGCTCGGCCTTCACCGCGGCCTCGGCGATGGCCACCGCCTCGGCGTCGTTCACCGTGGGCGGCACCCCGCGCTGGTAGCTGACCTCGGCCTTGACCCCGTAGGGCTGCACCACCTGCTGGATCGTGTCGGTGATGATCGAGCCGGCCACCGTCCAGACCGCACTGTCGAGGCAGCGGAACGTGCCCGCCACCTCGCCGCTGCTGGGGATCGCGTTCATCGCCACGCCCGCGCTGATCCGGCCCCAGACCATCGAGGCGCCGGCGCGCGGGTCGAGCCGCCGCGACAGCGCTGCCGGCACGCCGCGGACCACCTCGGCCAGGGCGAACACCACGTCCTGGGTGAGGTGCGGGCGTGAGGTGTGCCCGCCCTGCCCGGTCAGCTGGACGCTGATGTGGTCGGCGGCCGCGGTGATCGGGCCCACCCGGGAGCCGACGAAGCCCACGTCGGTGTGCGGGTCGCAGTGCAGTGCGTAGGCCCGGGTGACCTCGTCGAAGATCCCGTCGCCGAGCACCTTCAGCGCTCCGCCGGGCATCTTCTCCTCGGCCGGCTGGAACACCATGCGTACCCGGCCGGGCAGCGGCCGGCGCTCGTGCAGGTCGGCCAGCGCGAGCGCGGCGCCCAGCGCAGCCGTGGTGTGCACGTCGTGACCACAGGCGTGAGTGGCACCCTCGTTCACCGAGGCCCACGGACGTCCACAGGCATCTTTCATCGGCAATGCGTCGAGGTCGGCGCGCAGGGCGACCGTGCGACCCGGGCCACCGATGTCGCACCACAGCCCGGTGCCACCCGGGAGCCGTTGCGGGTCGAGCCCGGCCTTGGCGAGCCGGTCGAACACCAGCCCGGTGGTTCGCATCTCCTGGAAACCGAGCTCCGGATGCGTGTGGATGTCCCGGCGCACGTCGATGAGCTCTTCGGCATACGCCGCTACCAGGGGAGCGACTTCGGGAATGTTCACGATCCCGCGAGCATAGACCTGCACGGTGTGATTTCTTGCACCCGGACGGAGTACGGCAACTATTTAACGAGCCGTTCGCAGAAGTGCACTGCACAGGGTCAGCCCGGGCCCGAAAGCCATGGCCACCACCGGCTCCCCGGCCTGCAGCCGGCGTTGCTCGCGGATCCGGGCGAGCACCATCAGAACCGTCGCCGAAGAGCAGTTCCCGTACCGGTCGAGGATCTCCCGGCTGGCGGCGGCCTGGTCGTCGCTGAGCTTGAGCCGTTCGGCGACCACCTCCACGATCCGCCGGCCACCCGGGTGCACCGCCCAGCCGGCCACGTCGCCCACCGAGTAACCGAACGGCGTGATCAGCTCGGCGGTGGCCTCCTCGACCTGCCCGGCCAGCACGTCCGGCACCTTGGGCGAGAGCCCCATCCGGAACCCGTGGGCAGTTACGTCCCACGTCATCAGCTCTTCCGTGCCGGGCACGGTGGCCGCGGTGGTGTGCAGCAGTTCCAGCCCGGGAGCGTCGGGCTCGAGCACCACGGCGGCCGCGGCGTCGGCGAACAGCGCGTGCGAGACCACCGTCTGCAGGTCCGAGGGGTCGTTCGAGGGCTGACGGTGCAGGCTGGTCAGCTCCACGCAGAGCATCACCGCGGGCAGGCCCTGGGCGCGCACGAAGTCGGCGGCCGCGTTGAGGCCGGGAATCGCTGCGTAGCAACCCATGTGGCCGACGATCAGCCGGCGCACACCCGGATCCATCCCCAGGTCCTCGGCGATCTTGATGTCCAGCCCGGGGGTGGCGTAGCCGGTGCAGGAGACCACCACGAAGAGCCCGATCTCGTCCGCTGTCCGCCCGGCGTCGGCCAGGGCCGCCGTCACCGCCGCCCCGCCCAGCTTGCGGCCCTCGGTGACGTAGCGACGCATCCGGTCGCCGGTGCTCCAGCCGCTGACGTCGGTCTCGCGCGGGTCGACCACGGCGTGCCGGGTGGTGATGCCGGCCCGCAGGAAGATCTGCCGGGCCACCCGGTCACCGTTCAGCTGCCCGGCGAAGGCGTCTTCCCAGATCTCCTTCTGCGCAACCGGTTCCGGTACGGCCTGACCGTGCCCGGTGATCATCGCCCGGTGACCACCGACCAGAGGACGTCCGTCCTGGGTGCCGCTCACGCGGCGTCCTTGCTTGCGGTCGCCTGATAGACCATCGCCACCGACCCGGTCGGCCGCATCGTCACGTCGCTGCGCCGGCGGGCCAGCCAGGCCAGGTACTGGCCGATGTCCGGGCGCAGGCCGACCGGCGGGTGCATCCGCACGCCGTGCCGGGCCAGCAGGTCTTTGAGGACGACCGGGGAGACCAGGAGCCGCGGGTCGTGGACGCCGGGTGGCGGGCCTCCGGGCAGTCGCTCGGCGATCCGCACCATCGCGATCCGGCACAGCCAGGTGTCGTTGAGGGTGTCGACGACGAGGGTGCCGCCCGGGGCCAGCACCCGGCTGATCTCGGCCACCGCCGAGGGCAGGTCGGGCAGGTGCTCGAGCACCTCGCCGGCCACCACGCAGGCGAACGACGAGTCGGCGAAGGGCAGCCGGAGGACATCGGCGGCCGCCACCCCCACCCCGTGGGCGCGGGCCTGGTGCAGCGCCGGGCGCGACAGGTCCACCCCGACGTGGGCCCATCCGGACAGCGGCCCGGTGAGGTGCGGCTGCAGCAACCCGGCACCGCAGGCCACGTCGAGCAGCGGTGCCCCCGGCCGGGGCGGGGCCGGGATCAGCCCGGCCCGCGCCCGGGCCAGCCAGTGCAGCGCCGCGAACCTTCCGTGCGGAGGCCACCACTCGTCGGTGAGGTCGTCGTACTGAGCCGGGTCGTTCCGGACCCGCTGCCCCACGCGTGACGACATGCCGCTCCTAGGTGTCGATTACCGCATCACCTAGGAATTGACTCACGACAGACCCGATCGGGCATTACTAAATGCGTCAGCGGAGATCGTGCCGGCCCAGCTCGGTCAGTGTCTCGACCACCTTCTTGACGTCCTGGGCCCACTCCCGGGTGGTCACCAGCACCGCGGACGGGGTGTCGATGACCACCACGTCCTTCAGCCCGAGCACCGCCACCAGCCGCTCACCGGCCGGCACCGCGATCCCGGAGGAGTCCACGTCGAGCACCTGCGCGGCGTCGCCGACCACCTTCAGGGCCGCGTCGCCGGGCAGCAGGGCGGCCAGCGAGGCCCAGTCGCCGATGTCGTCCCAGCCCAGTGCGGCCGGCACCACGGCCACCCGGCCGGCCGCGGCGGCGGGCTCGGCGATCGCGTAGTCGATCGCCACCTTCTCGAGCTGCGGCCACAGCCGGTCGACCACCGTGTCGCGCTCGGGGGTGTCCCACGCCTCGGCGATCCGGATCACCCCGGCGTACAGCTCCGGGCGGTTGCGCTCCAGCTCGGCCAGCAGCACGTCGGCCCGGGCCACGAACATCCCGGCGTTCCAGCGGTACCCGCCCTCCTCGAGGTAACGGGTGGCGGTGTCGGCGTCGGGCTTCTCCACGAAGCACTCGACCTTGCACGCGGAGGGCGCCTCGGCCAGCCCGAGCGACTCCCCGACCTGGATGTAGCCGAACGCGGTGGAGGCGTGGTCGGGCTCGATGCCCAGGGTGACGATCCGCCCGTCGCGGGCCACCGCCACCGCCTCGGCCACCGCACCCTCGAACCCGGTGGAGTTACGGATCACGTGGTCGGCCGCGAACGAGCCGATCACCGCCTCCGGGTCGCGCTGCGCGATCACCGCGGTGGCCAGGCAGATGGCCGCTGCGGAGTCGCGCGGGGTGGGCTCGGTGAGCAGGTTGGCCGCCTGCAGACCGGGCAGCTGGCCGGTGACCGCCTCGGCGTGGGCGGTACCGGTGACCACGGTGATCCCGCCCGGACCGGCCAGCGGGACCAGCCGGTCCCAGGTCTGCTGCAGCAGGGTGCGGCCGGAGCCGGTGAGGTCCAGCAGGAACTTGGGCCTGGCCTGGCGGGAGAGCGGCCATAACCGGGTGCCGGCCCCGCCGGCGGGCACGATGGCATAGAACCCGGGCAGAGCGGCAGACGATTCACGCGCTTGGTCAGTCACCCGCCCAACCGTAGGGCCACGGCCTGCCTCTCTGTGACGAACTCGGCGGAACAGCACCCGATGAGCCCGACTTCACCCACCGGCCGTCACGGCCGGCGCCCGGGGATCGACGGTCCGCGACGACCGCTCGTCCCGAAGGTGAACACGCCTCGCCGGTAGCTGTTCACCTCGGCCACCTCGTCCGCTTCCCTGCCGATCACCCCGTCGGCCGAAGCTTTCGCTCATGCAGCGAGAGTCTGTGGTGACCTCGGCCGAGCTGAGCCTGTTGCCCTCGGCCGGATCGTCCTCCGTGGTCGTGCCTCCTTCTGCCGCAGTCGGTCCCGGAGCGGGGCGGCTGCGGGTCGCGATCGTCGCCGAGTCGTTCCTGCCCACCGGCAACGGCGTGACGAACAGCGTCTGCCGGGTGCTGGAGCACCTGGCCCGGCGCGGCCATGAGGCCGTCGTCATCTGCCCCGGCCCGGCTCCCGAGAGCTTCGCCGGGTTCCGGGTGGTCGGCGTGCCCTCGTTCAGCTACCGCCAGTTCCCGGTCGGCATGCCCAGCTCCAAGGTCCTGCGCACGCTCTCCGGGTTCCGGCCGGACATCGTCCACCTCGCTTCCCCCTTCGTCCTGGGCGCCGTCGGAGTGACCGCGGCCGGACAGCTGGGCGTACCGACGGTGGCCGTGTTCCAGACCGACGTCCCGGCCTTCGCCCAGCGCCACCACATGGGCGCGCTGGCCAGCACGGCCTGGCGCTGGGTACGCCGGATCCACTCCCAGGCGGATCTGACACTCGCCCCGTCCAGCTCGGCCCTGGAGGAACTGCGCGAGCACGCGGTGCCGCGGCTCGCCCTCTGGCAGCGCGGGGTCGACAGCGAGCGCTTCCATCCCGACCGTCGCGAGACCCCGGACGTGCAGGCGCTGCGGGCCCGGCTCGCCCCGAACGGCGAGGTGCTGGTCGGCTACGTCGGCCGGCTGGCCACCGAGAAG
Organism: Kineosporia rhizophila; assembly: GCF_021277265.1. Lineage (GTDB taxonomy): Bacteria > Actinomycetota > Actinomycetes > Actinomycetales > Kineosporiaceae > Kineosporia > Kineosporia rhizophila. Next base: position 217,897 of record NZ_JAJSOH010000008.1, on the reverse strand, counting down.
CGGGTCGACCGGCTGGTCGCGCTGGCCGGCCTGCCCAACGTGCGCCTGGTCGTCGCCGGCGACGGGCCGCACCGCAAGGTGCTCGAGCGCACTCTGAAGAACGCCACGTTCCTCGGCTGGCAGGACGGTGACGGTCTGGCCGACACCTTCGCCGCGCTGGACCTTTTCGTGCACACCGGCACCTCCGAGACCTTCGGGCAGACCCTGCAGGAGGCGATGGCCAGCGGCGTGCCGGTGGTCGCCCCGGCCGCCGGCGGACCGCTCGACCTGGTCACCCCGGGCACCAACGGCCTGCTGTACCGCCCGGAGGACGACGACGACCTGCGCCACTGCGTGCAGACCCTGGCCGACGACCCGGAACAGCGCCGCTGGATGGGCGCGGCCGGCCGGGTAGGGGTGCAGCGCAACACCTGGGAAATGCTCGGCGACGAGCTGCTCGGGCACTACCGCAGCGTGCTCGGCGCCGGGGTCGAGGTGGCTTCCTAGCCCGGATTTCTGTGCAAAAGCATTTAGAACGGACTTATCCGCCACTTGGCGTACCGGCCGGGCCCAGTTGTGAAGCTTGAACGGTCAAGCATGGCTTCACGAAAGGGTCTGCCGATGAATCTCCGGCGCAAGCTCTCCCTGCTCGCCTCGTCCGCCCTGCTGGTGCCGGTGGCGCTGGCCACCGGCGCCGCCGGTGCCTCAGCGGCCGGCGCGTCCGACGCGGCCGAGGCCTGCTCCAGCTACCCGCACCCGGCGACCGGCAACTTCCGCCCCTCGGCCAACCCCGTCAGCACGCCTGAGGTACGCGAGTTCTACCCCTGGAACTACCTGATGCCGGCCGAGGGCGTGTACGAGGTCTGCCTGGACGGTGCGGCCGGCACCAACTACGACATCGAACTCCTTTACTGGGACTCCACGGTCCGCGACTACGTGGTGGTCGCCGCCTCCCGCGGCGCGGGCTCGACCGAGCGGTTGTCGTACACCGCCGTCGGCGACAACCTCGCCCAGTTCCGGGTCCGCGTGGTGGCGGTAGAGGGCTACGGCGCCTACACCGTGGCGGTGCGGATGCCCCAGGACGGCTGAGCTCGGACAGGTCAGGTGTGACGGCGGGAATCCGGCCGTCACACCTGACCGTCTGGTCCCTGCAGCATTCAGGTTCAACCGTCGTCGGCCGGATTCCCCAGGTACGCTCGGTCTCACGATGTCCAGTTCCTACCGTTCCCGGCGCGTGTTCCGGTTCCTCGGCGCCGTGGCCGTGGTCACCGGTCTGACTCTGGGCACCGGCCTTCCGGCCGAGGCCGCCCCCGCGCCGAAGAAGAAGTTCGTGCCGCCCAAGGCCGTCTCCTGGGTCGGCGGCGAAGACCTGATCAGCACGAAGACCCTCACCGACCTGCCCGCCGGCGTGCCCGCCCCGCCCGCGCCCAAGGCCACCTCCTGGCTCGTCGCCGACCTGGACACCCGCGAGATCGTCGCCGCCCGCAACGTGCACGTACCGCTCGCCCCGGCCTCCACCCTCAAGGTGTTCACCTCGCTGGCGCTGGCCCCCGAGCTCGACCGCGAGCAGGTCTACACCGGCACCTTCGAGGACGCGAACATCGACGGCACCCGGGTGGGCATCGTCGCGGGCTCCCGTTACACGGTCGACGACCTGCTGCACGGTCTGCTGATGAGCAGCGGCAACGACACCGCCCACGCCCTCGGCGAACTGGTCGGCGGCAATTCCGCCGCGGTCGGCCTGATGCGGGCCAAGGCGGTGGAGCTGGGCGCGTTCGACACGGTGATCCGCAACACCAGCGGCCTCGACGCCAAGGGCCAGGTGAGCAGCGCCTACGACCTGGCGCTGGCCGGTTCGGCCGCGCTCGACGACGAGCAACTGGCCAAGATCATGGTCACCCCCGCCTACGCGTTCCCGGCGCAGGGAAAGTCGCTGGGCGCCAAGCGCAAGCGTTACCAGACCCAGAACCACAACCGGCTGCTCGGCTACCTCCCGGGCGTCACCGGCATCAAGAACGGCTACACCAGCAAGGCCCTGGCCTCCAACGTGGCCAGTGCCACGTACAAGGGGCACTCGTACATCGCTGTGGTGATGCGGGCCGAGGGTGCGGTCTTCACCCCCACCGGCGAACTGCTGGAGTGGGCCTTCAAGTACGGGCAGAAGGCCCGGCCGGTGGGCACTCTGGTCAAGCCCGGTGAGCTGACCGCGATGACCGGCCCGGACGTTCCCGAGGTGACCGAACAGAACAACAGCCTGTCCGCCGCCGAGGCACCCCCGTCTCCTCAGCCGTCCTCAGTCGATGCTCTGGCCGGTGCCGCCCTGCCGGCCACGGCCACCGCCGACCCGCAGAACCCGGTGCTGAAGTTCTGGCCGGTGGCCGCGATCAGCCTGCTCCTGCTGGCGGTAGCGGCTTTCGGCCTACGGCCGGTTCTGGCGAACAGCCGGCGTACCCGCCGGATGCGCAACCGGCAGCGGCGTTCCCGGCACGGGTACTGAGGTCCGTGAGACTGCACGTCGGGTGCGCGATGTGGACGCACAAGGCCTGGGTCGGACGGGTCGCCCCCCGCACCGCCGACGCGCAGGAACGGCTGCGCCACTACGCGGGCTGGTGCAATGCCGTCGAGGGCAACACCACGTTCTATGCCACCCCGAGCCGGGCCACCGTCGAGTCGTGGGCGTCACAGACCCCCGAGCACTTCCGCTTCGCCGCCAAGCTGCCGCGCACCGTCACCCACGGCCGCCAGCTCAACGGCGCCGACCTGCGAACCTTCCTCCACGTGATCGAACCCCTGGGGCCCCGCCTGGACCCGCTCTGGGTACAGCTCCCGGGCTCGTTCGCGCCGGCCGACCTGTCCTCACTCGAGAGACTGCTGAAAAGCCTTCCGCAGCAGCACCGTTGCGCGGTCGAGGTGCGGCACCCGCGGTTCTTCGACGATCCGGCCGAGGCCCGGCGCCTGGAGCAGGTCTGCGCCACCGTGGGCGCCGAATGGATCTCGTTCGACACCACCGTGTTCTTCGACGAGCCACCCACCAGTGATGCGGAACGCGAGGCCTGGGAACGCAAGCCCCGCCTGCCCCGCCGCTCGGTCGCGCTGACCGAGCGGCCTACCGTTCGCTATCTCGGCCGTGACGACGAGCGCGCGACCGTGGCCGGCTGGCAGCCCTGGGTCGAGATCGTGGCCGGATGGCTGCGCGAGGGGCGCTCCCCAACCTTCTTCCTGCACACGCCCGACAACAACGATGCCCCCACGCTGGCCCGGCGCTTCCACGAAGAGGTGCGCACCCTCGTCCCCGGTCTGGAACCGTTGCCGGAGCCCGAGCCGACCGAACCCGCCACGCTCTTCTGAGTTTCCGGGCCGCTACCCGTCCGGCCCACCGCCGAAAGAGCGAACCGCAGCAGCCTGCTCATGAGCCGCCGTCGCCGACCGATCAGTGGTGGCGTGAGACCGAGACCCAGCCTGCCCGAGCAGGCCCGCCACGAGGCGGTCGCCCGCCTCATCGGCCTCGGTCTGTACCACGAGGCGCAAGGCCTGCTCAGTATCGACGAGCCGGTGGACGCCGAGCTGGGCATGCTCAGCTCGCTCCTGGCCGGCGACCCGCAGGCCGCGGCCAAGTTCCTGGGGCGGCGGATGATGGCGCAGAACGCCCGCGCGGGTGAGGTGGACCTGGTGCGCGGTTGCATCGCGCTGGTCTCGGGACACGACGAGAACCTGGCCGGCACCGAGCAGGTGCTGGCGCAGATGAAGGCCCGCAGCCAGGACTGGGCGGCCTTCGCGGTGAGTGCGGCGCCGCACGATCTGCACGCCGCGGCGCGGGCCGCGGCCATGGTCACCGAGCAGACCGGGCCTGCTGTCCTGGCCGTGCTGGCCGCGGCCCGGGCGGTCGGCGGCGATGCTCAGGGCGCCCAGAAACTGCTTGAAGCCGGCGAGAACGGCGTGGGCGACGATCCGCGCCGCAAGACCGTCGAGCTACTGAAGACCCACGGCTACGACGTGGCCGTTCAGGCGCTCGAGGCCGCCCGTTTCCAGCGGCACTCGTTCGCCCAGTCGATGACCCGCCGCTACGGCGCCTGGCGCCGGCGGCGGGACGAACGTGATCTGCAGTGCCGGTGCGCAACCACCCCGGTGTGGGCCGGTGAGAGCTCGCGGTACTACGTGAACTGGCACCTGGAACTGCTCGAGAGCCTCTCCCCCGAACCGGACGAGACGGCCTGGCGCATCCTGTTCTGCGCCCGTAGCGGCGTGCGCTACCTGGACCGCTCGTCCATCCCGGTGTCGGTGCGGATCGGTGCGTTCACCGGTTCGCTGGAGACCTGGCTTCCGTCAGCGACGTAGCCCGGGAGCGGCGCGGAAGACCTCGCCCTCACCGCTCAGGGTCAGCGGACCCGCGGTGGCCGTGACGAAGGCCGAGTGCCCACTCTCCAGCGTCACCGAGACACCGTCGGCGGTCACCGTGACCGAGCCCTTGGTGCAGAGCACGATCTGCGGGCCACCGACCGAGGCGTCGGTACCGCGGCTCTGACCGCTCACCACCACCCGGCTGAGCTGGAAGTCCTCCACCGGGGGACGCCAGGCCAGCTCCTCGTCGGCCAGCGGGGTCAGGTTGCTGTCACCGGAGGCCAGCGGCTGCGTCTCGACCACGTCGAGAAGCTCCCCGACGTTGATCTCCTTGCTGGTCAGGCCGCAGCGCAGGACGTTGTCGGAACCGGCCATGATCTCCACGCCGAGACCGCTGAGGTAGGCGTGCGGCACCCCGGCGTCCACGAACACGGTCTGCCCCGGAGTCATCCGGACCAGGTCGAGCAGCAGCGGCGCGAGCACCATCGGGTCGGCCGGGTGCAGGCCGATCAGCCGGTCGAGCCAGCCGAACACCTCGGGGTAGTCGGGGCTGCCCTCGGCGGTGAGCCGGCTGCTGCCCGCCGCCACCTCGGCGACCAGCGCCGCCCGGTCCTCCACCGGCCAGGTGATCAGCAGTTCCAGGCCGGCCCGGAGCCGGGCCGCCTCGTCCTGGCCGCTCTCGTCCAGGGCGGCGATCAGCGGCTCCAGCCGCGGCGAGCGCAGCCGGCCGAGCAGCATCGCCACCTGGGCCGGCGGGCGGAAGCCGTACAGCGCCTCGATCGGCTCCAGCGCGTAGAGCATCTCCGGCTTGTGGAACGGGTCGACGTACGGCGACTCCGGACCCGTCGTGTACTTCTCGCGGGCGCGCTCGGAGGTCGGGTGGACCTGCACCGACAGCGGCCGCGCAATCGCCAGGATCTTGAACAGGTAGGGCAGCCGCGGGCCGAAGCGCTCCAGCGTCTCGCTGCCCAGCACCTGCTCGCCGAAGCGCTCGATCGCCTCGGGCAGCGGCAGCTCACGACCGTCGGGCAGCACCAGCACCGACGGCGCCGACGGGTGCGTGCCCATCCACAGCTCGGCCTCCGGCCCGCCGCTGGGCGTACGGCTCTGCAGCAGGGCGAGCGCCGAGGTGGAACCCCAGTCGTAGTCCCGGATCGAGTTCCGCATCGCGGTCACCGCCGGAACTGCGGTCAGGGGCTGCTCGTTTGCCGAAGTTTCAGCGGTCCAGGCCGTCATGCGCGTCACCATACCGGGACGCCTGACCGGTTCCGTCCGAAAGGGCCGATCCCGCCTGATGTTCGGGCTGATGTCACCCGACCGGCAACAGCTTCCCGCACAACTGGTCACTCTGCGTCATTCCAGAGTCGTTTCAGAGCCTGAAGACGCGGGTGGGCACCTGGTCAGCCCGCGTCCGGTTCCGCGTCGGCGGCCAGAGCGAGGAGGTCGTCGGCGATCCGGCCCGGCTCGGTGGTCAGCACCCGTGCGCCGTCGCCGTAGTACCAGCTCACCCGGGCCCGGGCCAGTCCGCCGAGGGCCTCGGCGATGCCGGTCCGGGTGGCCGTGCCGCCCCCCTCCGGGTCGGACACACCGTCCGGCGGCACCACCGGGCAGAGCACCGTCGGCACCCCGATCAGCGGGTACCAGGCCCGGGGCTCGCCGAGGAAGATCGAGCGGGCCACCTCCCGGCGCCGGGTGACGATCGGGTCGGACGCGACCGCCGCGTCCGAGTCGTCCATCGGGGTGTCGGGGTTCTCGGTGTTCCAGAAGCGCTCGAACGAGGGGTAGCGCCAGGCCGGGCGGGTCCAGCCGCCGTCGATGCAGCACAGGCCGGTCAGCCCGTCGCGCCGGGCGGCCAGCGACAGCGCCACGTTGGCGCCCCACCCGTGCCCGGCCACGATCGGCGAGCGGGCGCCGGTGTAGCCGAGCTGGTCGAGCAGCGTGGCCAGGTCGTCGGCGCAGGTGTCGGTGTCGTAGCCGGACCCGGGCGAGGCCGAGCGGCCGTGCCCGCGCAGGTCGACGGCGGCGATCTCGTGGCCGGACTCGACCAGCCGTTCCGCCACCTGACCCCACACCGAGGAGTCCGACGACTCGCCGTGCACCAGCAGGAACGGGCGTAAGGGGGCCTCGATCCGGGCCACCGCCAGGGCGGGCCCGTCGATCAGCTGCACCATCTGCACCTCGCCCTGTTCGACCGGCATGCCCCGTCCCTGCCCTCTGTCTCGCCCACGCTGACCGGATGTGACCAGCCGACCGTATGTGATTCGGCTCCGATCTGCCTGCTCAGGAGCTTCCCGGTGCGTCGCTCCCGAACTCGGTCCGGACCGGCCCGGGGATGCCGACGCGGGCCCGGCGGCGAGAAGGTGCCAGAATGATGGGCATGCCTGAGAGTGGTAGCGCGCGGCCCCGGCTGCTGTCCGGAATGCAGCCGACCTCCGATTCCCTGCACCTGGGGAACTACATCGGCGCGCTGGCCAACTGGGTCGAGCTGCAGGAGCAGTTCGAGGCTTACTTCTTCATCGCCGACCTGCACACCATCACGATGGGGCACGACCCGAAGGCCCTGCGCACGCGCTCGCACCGCTACATCGCGCAGTACCTGGCCGCGGGCATCGACCCGGCGAAGTCGGTGCTGTTCGCGCAGAGCCACGTCCCCGAGCACCCGCGCCTGTCCTGGGTGCTGGAGTGCCTGACCGGGTTCGGCGAGGCCGGCCGGATGACCCAGTTCAAGGACAAGTCGCAGAAGGACGGCACCGAGGGTGCCACCGTCGGGCTGTTCACCTACCCGATCCTGCAGGCGGCCGACATCCTGCTCTACCGGCCCGCCCTGGTCCCGGTCGGCGAGGACCAGCGGCAGCACCTGGAGCTCACCCGCGACCTGGCGCAGCGGTTCAACAAGCGCTTCGGCAAGACCTTCCGGGTGCCCGAGGCGCACATCGTGAAGGCCACCGCGAAGATCCTCGACCTGCAGCACCCCGACAAGAAGATGAGCGGCAGCGTCGGCGGTCCGGGGTGCCTGTGGCTGCTCGACGACCCGAAGGTGTCGGCCAAGAAGATCCGTTCGGCGGTCACCGACACCGGTCGCGACATCGTCTTCGACCCGGAGAACAAGCCCGGCGTCTCCAACCTGCTCACCATCCTCTCGGTGCTCACCAAGGCCCCGGTCGAGACGCTGGAGCAGAAGTTCGCCGGGGCCGGCTACGGCGACCTGAAGAAGGAGGTCGCCGCGGCGTACGAGGAGTTCGCCGGTCCGGTCGCCGAGAAGGCCAACGCGCTGCTCGCCGACCCGGGCACGCTCGACGACATCCTCGCCGACGGGGCGGCGAGGGCCCAGGAGACGACCGCGCGGGTGCTCGCCGAGGTCTACGACCGGGTCGGGTTCCTGCCTCCGAAGCGTTGACCGGCATGCCCACCCCCCGGGAAGCACCGCCGACCATGAGCATGGCGGTGCTGCGGCCCGCCCCGGAACAGGCCGACGACATCGTCACCATCGGCGTGGTCCTGGACATCCCCCAGCCGCACGGCGAGTTCCTGCGGCAGCGCCGGGCCGCCTTCGGCGACCCGCTCGCCGCCGAGATCCCGCCGCACATCACCCTGCTTCCGCCCACCCCGGTGCCGGAGGACGAGGACCAGGCGATCCAGGACCACCTGGCCGCGGTCGCCGCCGTCACTGCCCCGTTCCGGATCGCCCTGGCCGGCACCGGGTCGTTCCGGCCGATCTCGCCGGTGGTGTTCGTCAAGCTCGCCGAGGGCGCCGAGCACTGCGCCGACCTGCAGCGTCTGCTGCGCACCGGCCCGCTCAAGCGCACCCTCGAGTTCGACTACCACCCGCACGTCACGGTCGCCCACCACCTGGACGACGCCGCGATGGACCGGGCGGAGGCCGAGCTCCTGGGCTACCAGGCCGAGTTCGAGGCCACCGGGCTGAACTTCTACGAGCACGACGGCGACGGGGTCTGGCAGCTGCGCCGGCGCTTCGGGTTCCGCGCCGCCGGGGGCTGATCGCGCACATCGCCGGGTTTGCTGGACACTATGCCCCGTGAGCGAGACGACAGCGTCAGCGTCCAAGTCCCCGGCCCGTCTGCTGGCCCGCGCCCAGCGCACCGTCGCCTGGCGCGCCTGGCAGCGCTACGGCAAGGCCCGGGGCGGGGTGCTGGCCGGGGGCATGGCGTACGCGGCGTTCTTCTCGATCTTCCCGGCCCTGGCCGTCGGCTTCACCGTGTTCGGCCTGGTCGTGGGCGACGACCGGGCGATGCAGAAACGCGTGATCGAGGCGGTCAACGACGGCGTGGGCACGGTGGTGATCAGCCCGATCGGTGAGACCGGGGGCATCGTCTCGATCGACACGCTGACCGGCGGCGACCAGCTCACCATCGCCGGCATCATCGGTCTGGTCGGTTTCCTGTTCACCGGCCTGGGCTGGCTGGACGCGATGCGCGAGGGCATCCGGGCGATGTTCGGCCGGCCCACCCAGGAGGCCAACTTCGCCCTGGCCAAGGCCCGCGACCTGGGCGTGCTGGTGAGTATCGGCCTGGTGATGCTGCTCTCGGCGGTCTCCGGCATCTTCGTCAGCGCCTCCACCGGCGTGATCCTGGGCTGGATCGGCGTGGACGAGGGCTCGAGCCTGGGCCGGGTGGTCCTCGGCTGCGCCGGCACCCTGCTCGTCCTCGGCGTCGACATCCTGATCTTCATGCTGCTGTTCCGCCTGCTGTCCGGTGTTCAGCTGCCCAACCACGACCTGTGGGACGCGGCCCTGTTCGGCGGCATCGGCCTGGGCATCCTGAAGCTGCTGTCCGGCGTGCTGCTCAACGGCGCCTCCAACAACAAGTTCCTGGCCACCGCCGGGGTCGCCCTGATCCTGCTGGTCTGGCTCAACCTGGTCTGCCGCCTCACCCTGGTCGCCGCCGCCTGGGGCGCCACCCAGGCCATCGACCGTGGCCATCTGGCCGACACCGTCGCCCTGCCCGAGCACACGGTCACTGTGGAACGCGCCCGCGCCGGCCTGGCCACCTCCGCGCGCCCCGCCGCCTCGACCAACCCGGCCGCCGCCGGCGTCCGCACCGCCGTCCCGGTCCAGCCCGTCCCCTACACCCCCGTGGTCAGCCCCCGCGCCGCAGACCGCGTTTCGGTGGTGGCGGGTGCCGTGCTGGGCGCCGCCGGCCTGGTGGCCGCACGCACTGCCGTGGGCGCGGTGAAGTCGGTGGGCAGCGTGGTGCGGCGGGACGACGACTGATCCGGCCGTACTACCTTCGCCTCATGGTCGATGTGCTGTATCCCAAGCCCCTGCGAGCCGGCGACCGGATCGAGGTTCCCGCTCCCTCCATGGGTGTTCCCGGCCCATTGCTGGGCCGCCTTGCCGACGCGGCAGCATCTCTGCAGCGCAGCGGATTCGATGTCGCTCTGCACGACCACACCCGGATCGGCGGGCTCACCCCGGCCCCGGCCACCGAACGAGCTCAGGCCCTGCACGCTGCCTTCAGCGACGCCGGAGCCGTACTGCCGCCCTGGGGTGGGGAACTCGCGATCGAACTGGTGGAGCAGATCGACTGGGAGGCCATCGCCCGATCGCGTACCTGGTTCGTCGGCTGGTCCGACATCTCCACCCTGCTCATGCCGCTGACCGTCGTCACCGGCCTGGCCACCCTGCACGGCGCCAACCTGATGGACGAACCGTGGGAGCTACCCACCCAGTTCTCCCGGTGGACCGAGGTCGCCGGCCGGGACGAAGGTGCCTCCTTCGAGCAGCAGTCGGCGCCTTTCCGGCGCTCGCGCCCCTGGGTCGACTGGAAGGACGAACCGCTCGATCGCGCGTCAGCCTACGAAGCCCCCACCCACTGGCGTCCATTGGACGGCCGACCACGGCTCACCATGCGCGGCCGACTCATCGGTGGCTGCCTGGAGACCGTCTCTCTGCTGGCGGGCACGCGTTACGGCGACGTCCCCGGCTTCGCCCGACGTCACGCTCCCGAGGGCGTGATCGTCTACCTGGAGGTCTCCGGCTCCGACCCGGTCACGGTGCTCCGGATGCTCTGGTCGCTGCGCCTGGCCGGCTGGTTCGACCACGCCTCCGGCATCCTGATCGGCCGCACCAGCGCCCCGGACACCCCCGAACTGACGCAGGAGCAGGCCGTCCAGCGGGCCCTGGGCGACCTCGGCCTCCCCGTGGTCCTCGACTTCGACACCGGCCACCAGCCCCCACAGATGCCCCTGGTCAACGGTGCACTCGCGGAGGTGACCCTCAACGACGGCCAGTGCGTGATCGTGCAGAGTCTCGTCCCCTGACCGGCAAGCTCCGCTGCCAGGTCGCTCCGCCGCTCCGCGTACGACGGCGCCAGATCAACTTCAGCCGCAGTGACCAGAGCGGCCAGACCCGGCGAAGCGATGGCGTAGTCGATCCGCCACCCCGCCCCGGTGTCCAAGGGCCGTCGTCAATCCACCAGATCAAGCAGATGCGCGTTCAAGCCTGCTCAGCGTGTTGGCCGAGTCCTCGGCGCCAGTCATGAGTTGGGCGTCTGCCCGGACCGCGGCGATCATGTCCGCCAACCGCCGACGATCCTTCTTCGTCAGCTCGACCTCGCGGAAGTCACGAGCAGCGATGAGCGATGCGAGAGTCAGGAAGTCGCTTCGGTGGCGGCCCTTCGCCGGATCGCCGACAGCGCTGTGAGCCGCCGCCTTCATGACCAGTGCTCCCACCAGCGTTGGACGGCGAACTGAACCTTCGCGCCCTCGACGGACACCAAGACCGACTCGCTGCGATCAAGCGCCTGGGTACCGTCTGGCGTCGGGAGGGTCGGGCTGGCGGTGACACCGGTCCTCAGGGCCGCCTTCTCTCCCACGCCATCGGGCAGCAGCACGTCGATCGTCGCCTGGCCACGCACCCAACGATGCTGGATCCCTTCGGCCGAGATACCTGATGCCCTGAACCCAAGGCCCACCAGGACCTGCGTAAATATCTGAAGCATGTTGGGGCGAGCTCTGACGTCGATCACCGTGTCGATATCGTTCGTCGGACGAGTAGGCGCATGGCTGGCCTCAGCGCAATGCAGATGAACCATCTGCCCGCCCACAAGAGTCCAGCCGTCCCCCAGCTTCTCGTGAAGGTCCATGACCCCGTGCCAGGAGGCAGCTTGGGGGCTGGACATTGCGGGTAGAACAATCATGATGAATCCCCCGATTTTCCTTGCTTCACCCGCGACTTCGCGAGTTCGTACAACAACTCGGCCGCCCTGGCCTCCTCACGAGGGCGTCGATACTCAGCCAGATCTGCAGCCAGCAGGAGCAGACCGCGATCCTCGCCGCCAGCCGGGCCGAGTGAGCCGACATGCAGGACGACATTGGCCTTGGCCTCGGCCCTCTCTTGGACGAGGAGATAGTCCTGGGCAACCGCCTCGACCTGACCTACGGCGACATACCCCTCGACCAGGTCACCCGATGCAATACCGCTGCGCGGGTCGCTGAGTCCTGACAAGGCAATGCGTCGATCTTCGCGTAGATCTACCAGATCACGCACGGATGCCCGCCAGAGCTGGCGCTGTGCGCGGTTCCGCAACAGCGATCTCAGAATGCCGGCGGACTCCTGCACTTCGGCTTCAGACAGCACCGCATGCATCGAGAACCGCGCGAGAAGGCTCGACACCCGCTTTTCGGCTCGGCTTCGCTCCGCAGCAGCCACTTTGGAGAGGGCCTGGGAATCGCCTCGGCCGACCGCTATCAGAGCCCAGGCCGAGCGCTCCGAAAGCGGGCGCCCGGCGCGATGGCGCTCAGCGACCAGTGAAAGTGATGATTCGTCGATCGCCCATCGCGAGCCGATCCGCTGGGCCGGCAACGAACCGTCGGCGATTCGCTGATGCACGCGCGCTACACCGACGCCCAGTCGCCGAGCGGCTTCGGCCACGTCTATCAACGCCACGTACACAATTCTATACGAGCGTATAGGATTGTGTTACTACCATGGGTAGTCTCGGAACTGATCCAAATCTAAAGGGCCAGGTCCACGACGACGGGAGAGTGGTCGCTCCACCGCTCCGCGTACGACGGCGCCAGATCAACTTCAGCCGCAGTGACCAGAGCAGCCAGACCCGGCGAAGCGATGGCGTAGTCGATCCGCCACCCCGCCCCGGTGTCCCACGCCTTCCCCCGCCACGAGAACCACGTGTACGGTCCGGGCCCCTCCCCCGCCAGCTTCCGGTGCACGTCCACGAAGCCGTCCTCGTCGAAGAGCGCGTCCATCCAGGCCCTTTCGGCCGGCAGGAAGCCGGCCTTCTTCAGGTTGCCCTTCCAGTTCTTCAGGTCGACCTCGCGGTGGCAGATGTTGAGGTCGCCGCAGACCAGCAGATGACGTCCGTCGGCGGCGAGTTTGTTCATCCGCTCGCGCATCTCGTTCAGGAAGCGGTGCTTCTCGTCCTGCTTCGGGGTCTCCGCCTCGCCGGTGTGCACGTAGACCGAGACCACCGTGAGCAGGCCGCCGTCGGCCAGGGCGAAGTCGGCCTCGACCCAGCGGCCGGCGCCGAGGAAGGAGCCCAGGCCGGAGCGGGTGGCCACCGGCTCGGTGCGGGACAGCACGGCCACGCCGGCCCGCCCCTTGGCCGAGGAGGACTCCTCGTGCACGCCGTGCCAGCCCTCGCCCATGATTTTGTAGAGCGTGGGGTCGTCGGCGCGGACCTCTTGGAGGCAGAGGATGTCGGGCTGCCGCTCGGCCAGCCAGGCGGGCATGCCCCGGCGCTCGGCGGCACGGATGCCGTTGACGTTGGCGGTGGCGATCCTCATCGGGCCATCTTCTCCCATCCGCGCGTGTCCCCCGGACAGGCTGCGCGTCATACCTGGTTACTGGCCGGTCAGGGGCGGATTCCGGGTTCGGGCGTGACCGGAGGGGCGTTTCGGCGCACGTTCGCCGGTGGCTTTGTGTGAAACCCCTGTCACACCGGCGCGGAAGAGGGTAGACAACTTGTCATGACCCTTCTGGACGACGCGGCCGGGATCAGTGCTGATCTTGCCGATCTGCGGCACCGGCTGCACCGGCGCCCCGAGATCGGGCTGAAGGTGCAACGCACCCAGCAGGCGGTGCTGGAGGCCCTGGACGGGCTGGACCTGGAGATCACGGCCGGCTCGGACATCGGCTCGGTCACCGCGGTGCTGCGGGGCGAGGGTGCGGCGGATCCGGAGAATGCACCGGTGGTGCTGCTCCGGGCCGACATGGATGCACTGCCGGTGCACGAGGAGGTGGACGTTGCGTTCCGCTCCACGGTCGACGGGGCGATGCACGCCTGCGGCCATGATCTGCACACGGCGATGCTGGTGGGGGCGGCCCGGCTGCTGAGCGACCGGCGGGATCAGCTCGGCGGCGATGTGGTGCTGATGTTCCAGCCGGGTGAAGAGGGGTATCAGGGCGCAGCCAAGATGATCGACGGCGGGGTGCTGGGGGCAGCCGGGCGCGCGGCGGACAAGGCATTCGCCCTGCATGTGCTGCCCAACCAGGTTTCGCGGGGCACGGTAGCCAGTCGCTCTGGCGCCGTGATGGCCGCCGCTGATGGGCTTTTCGTCACGGCTCGAGGCCTCGGTGGGCACGCCGCCTCGCCTCACCTGGCCCACGACCCGGTGCCTGCCATCTGCGAGATGGTGATGGCGTTGCAGACCGCGATCACCCGCCGGATCGATGCTTTCGAGGCCGCGGTGCTCACCGTGGGCAAGCTCAAGGCGGGCACCAAGCACACGGTCATCCCCGACACGGCCGGGTTCGAGGCCACCGTGCGCACTTTCGACCGGGGCGTGCGCCGCAAGGTGCGCGACGTGGTGCACCAGGTGTGCCACGGCATCGCCGACGCGCACGGGGTCGAGGTGAGCATCGAGTACCTCGAAGAATGCCCGGTCACCATGAACGACGTCAGTGCAACCGATTTCGCGTTCCAGACGGCTTCGGAGCTGTTTGGTGAACAGAGGACGTTTGCACTCCCCCGGCCTCTCACCGGCACCGAGGACTTCTCGCGGGTTCTCGAACGAGTGCCCGGCGCAATGGTTCTGATCGGCGCCTGCCCAGAAGGACGGGATCCGGAGATGGCGCCGAGCAATCACTCCCCGCACGCCGCGTTCGACGATGCAGTGTTGCCCGACGGCGCCGCGCTCTACGCCGAACTGGCTCTGCGGCAGTTGAATCGATGAAACCCAACAACTGAATTGGGGACGTTTGTGCGCCAGTCGCGCACAAACGTCCCCAATTTGTTCTGGAACCTACTGGCGCTCAGCCGCTTCCACGACGTTGGCCAGCAGCATGGCCCGGGTCATCGGGCCCACACCACCGGGGTTGGGCGCCACCCAGCCCGCCACCTCGCGCACGCTCAGCGCGACATCGCCGGCCAGCTTGGACTTTCCGGTGACCGGGTCGGGCTCGGTGCGGCTGACCCCGACGTCGAGCACCACCGCACCCGGCTTGACCATGTCGGCGGTGATCATGTTGGCCACGCCCGCGGCGGCGACCACCACGTCGGCCCGGCGCACGTGCTCGGCCGTGTCCCGAGTACCGGTGTGGCACAACGTGACCGTGGCATTCAGCTCGCGCCGGGTGAGCAGCAGGCCCAGCGGACGGCCGACGGTGACGCCGCGGCCGACCACGCAGACCTCCTTGCCCTTGAGGTCGATGTCGTTGCGCAGCAACAGGTCGACGATGCCGTGCGGGGTGCACGGGATCGGCGACGTCATCGGCGCATTGACGTTGAGCACCAGCCGGCCGAGGTTGGTCGGGTGCAGACCGTCGGCGTCCTTGTCCGGGTCGATCAGCTCGAGCACCCGGTCGGAGTCCAGGCCCTTGGGCAACGGCAGCTGGACGATGTAGCCGGTGCAGGCCGGGTCGTCGTTCAGCCGCCTGATCGCGTCCTCCACCTGCTGCTGGGTGGCGTCGGCGGGCAGGTCCTCGCGGATGCTGTTGATGCCGACCTCGAGGCAGTCGGCGTGCTTCATCGCCACGTACTTGGCGCTGCCCGGGTCTTCCCCGACCAGAACCGTGCCCAGCCCGGGAACGATGCCCTTGGCCTTCAGCGCGGCGACCCGCTCCTTGAGCTCGAGCCGGATCGCGGCCGCGGCCGCCTTGCCGTCGAGGAGCTTGGCGGTCACCAGGTCTCCAGACCGTCGTAGAGCGGGAAGTCGGCGGCCAGCCTGTCCACCCGCTTGCGCAGCGCGTCCACGTCGCAGGTGGGCTGCAGGGCGGCGGCGATCACGTCGGCGACCTCGGTGAACTCCTCGTCGCCGAAGCCCCGGGTGGCCAGCGCGGGCGTGCCGATCCGCAGGCCGGAGGTGACCATCGGCGGGCGCGGGTCGAATGGCACGGCGTTGCGGTTCACCGTGATGCCGATCTCGTGCAGCCGGTCCTCGGCCTGCTTGCCGTCGAGCGTGGACTCGCGCAGGTCGACCAGGATCAGGTGCACGTCGGTGCCGCCGGTGAGCACGGAGACGCCCGCCTTGGTGGCGTCCTCGGCGGTGAGGCGCTCGGCCAGGATCTTGGCGCCGCGCAGCGTGCGCTCCTGGCGGTCCTTGAACTCCTCGCCGTGGGCGATCTTGAACGCGGCCGCCTTGCCGGCGATCACGTGCATCAGCGGGCCGCCCTGCTGGCCCGGGAACACCGCGGACTGGAACTTCTTGGCGTGCTCGTCGCTGTTGGCCAGGATGATGCCGCCGCGCGGGCCGGCCAGCGTCTTGTGCGTGGTGCTGGTGACGACGTGGGCGTGCGGGACCGGGCTGGGGTGCAGACCGGCCGCGACCAGACCGGCGAAGTGCGCCATGTCGACCATCAGCATCGCGCCGACCTCGTCGGCGATCGAGCGGAAGGCGGCGAAGTCGAGCTGGCGGGGGTAGGCGGACCAGCCGGCGATGATCAGCTTCGGCCGGTGCTCCAGGGCCTTCTCGCGCACCACGTCCATGTCGACCAGGAACGTCTTGGGGTCGACCCCGTAGGCGGCCACGTCGTACAGCCGGCCGGAGAAGTTGATCTTCATGCCGTGGGTCAGGTGGCCACCGTGGGCCAGCTCGAGGCCCAGGATGCCGTCACCGTGGCGGATCAGGGCGTGCATGGCGGCCGCGTTGGCCTGCGCGCCGGAGTGCGGCTGCACGTTGGCGTAGGCGGCCCCGAACAGCGACTTGACCCGGCTGATGGCCAGTTCCTCGGCGATGTCCACGTACTCGCAGCCACCGTAGTAGCGCTTGCCGGGGTAGCCCTCGGCGTACTTGTTGGTGAGCACCGAACCCTGCGCCTCGAGCACGGCTCGGGGGGCGAAGTTCTCGCTTGCGATCATCTCCAGCGTGCCCCGCTGGCGGCCGAGCTCTTGGCCGAGGACGGCGGCGAGCTCCGGGTCGGCGTCGGCCAGGGACTTCTGGGTGATCGCACGGCTGTTGACGGCGTCGGTCATGCGGTCGGCTCCAAGCGGTAGCGGTCGTCGGGTGGGCAGGGTGGTTCCCCATTGGCCCCGGGCCCAGGCGAACGACCCGAAGACGACGACTCCACCGCTTCCCGGTGGTGACCCACCCGAACGCCAGTTGCGGCACACACATGCTACCAACGCACCCCGGGTGCCGGTCGAGACGGCCCGCGACCGCACCACGTCCGCAATCAGCAGTGATCCGGCGGTTTGCCCACGGCTTTAGGATCCGGGACATGGAAGAGCTGCGCTTCGGCATCACCCTCGACGACCGCCCGGCCCGCGTCCAGGAGATGGGCGGGCGCGACTTCACGGTGATCGGCGCGGTGTCGTCGTACCAGGAGATCGGGGTGGACGCCGAGGGCCGGCTCTTCCTGCTGGACCCCACGCCGAGCACGCCGAGTCTGCTGAACACCACGATGGATGCCTTCCGCGGCTTCCTGAAGGCGTTCGACGAGTTCTACGCCGGCGAGCCCGCTCCCGACTCGGGCGAGGAGCCGCTGGTCCCTCGCCGTAAGCGACTGCGGCTGCTGAAGAAACAGCTGAACGCAGTGGACACCGAGGCCATTGCCAAGGATCTGTACTGGTGCGTGATCGTGGAGCAGATCGAGGACGCCATCCTGTAACGGACGCCTTCGGCTCCCCACCGGGAGCCGCCACCTTCGGGCCATCGGTGCCCACCGACGTCTTCAATTGAGAAAACGGCCCCCGGGAGCATTCTCCCGAGGGCCGTTCTCGTGGCTGGAGCTAGTTGCCGTAGACCTCTTTGTACTTCGCGGCGGCGTTCGGGTTCTGCCCGCTGCCGTAGATCGAGCCCGCGTAGTAGCCGGCGTCCTCGTTGAAGTAGGCCTCGTAGGCGAGCTGGCTGCCCAGGCTCTCGAACCAGTTCTTCATCTTGGCGATGTAGTACGGGTTGTCGCCGCCGTTGTTACCGGCGTTGGCCGTGCCCGGGTAGACGCCCCACTCGGGGACGCTGATCTTCTTGCCCCGGTTCTTGGCCCAGTTCGCCCAGTAGTTCAGGCCCTGCTTGCCGTTGAGGTGCACGTTCCACGACTTCTCGTCGACCGCACCCGGCCACATGTCGTAGGAGTCGAGGCCGACGATGTCGACGTACTCGTCGCCCGGGTAGGCCTTGGTCGGGTCGGACAGACCGGCGCTGACGCCCCGGTTGACCGTCCAGTCCCAGGTCAGGGCGGGGGCCACGGACTCGGCCGCGCCGACCACCTGACGCCAGCACTCCTTGAAGGCGTCGGTGTCGCTGGCCTGCCAGGCGTACCAGTCGCCGTTGAACTCCCAGCCCAGCCGGATCACCGTGCTGTCGGAGATACCGGCGTTCTTGATGCCCTTGGCGATCTGCTCCCACTTGTCGTTGTAGGCCCCGGTGGCGCACTGCTGCAGCGTGCTGCCGTCTTCCGGGAACGGCGGGAAGCCGAAGACCTTGGTGTAGGAGGTGTCCTTCCAGCTGCGGTACAGCCAGTCCGGGTTCACCAGGTCGTCCCAGTTGGCGCGGGCCGGCCAGTCGACGACCACGTCGAGGGCCCGGCCGCGCCAGTCGCCGAAGGCCTCGGCGTTGCTGGCCAGGCTGCCCGGCATGTACATGCCCGAGGCCCAGCCCAGACCGGAGTTCTTGTCGCTGAGGTTGGCCAGGCCGACCTGGGTGGTGCCGCCGGCGCGGGGAGCCTTCGACGAGGGGGTGTCGTCGCCGCCGCCGGAGTCGCTGGTCTTGCTACCGGTCGGCGACTTGCTCGGCGCCTTGCTCTTGGTCGCCTTCTCGCTGGTCTTGCGGGCCGTTGAGATGGCCTTGCTCAGGCGTTCCTGGTTCTTCTTCAGCTGCTCGGTGGTGGGTGACGGCGGCCGCGTCTGGGTGATCGGCGGCATCTCGAGGCTGTCGGTGGTGAGCGCCGCGTCCTCGATCTTCTCGTCGCTCTCGCGGTTCATGAACTGCGAGGCGGGCACGGCCACGACCAGGGCGATCGCCACGGCGCTGAGCCAGGCGCGCTTGTTGCTGGCCGCCCGGCCGATCGGGCCGCGGTTGGAGCGACGGCCCGTCTTGGGGCGCTTGCCGCGCAGGTCACGACGCGACGACAGCTCGCCGGTGGGCGTCGGGTCGTCGACCGTGACGTCGGCCTCGATGATGTCGGCGGAGGCCGCGGGCAGCGTGATCGAGCCGGTGGGGGGCGGCGGCATCATGCCGGTACGCGTGGGGATCGCACCGGTGCGGCCGGAGCGGACCCGGATGCTCCCGGTGCTCGTCTCGTCGAGCTCGGGGATGGCCACGGTGGCGGCGTGCGGGTCGGTCTCCCGGCCCATCAGGCCGAAGGTCAGCTGACGCTGCAGGGCGCGACGCTTACGGCGCTTCTCCATCCGCTCGCGGCGGGCGCGCAGATCGGCCCGGCTCAGCTGCGGTTCGCGACGGGCCGGCTCGACCCGCACACGGGGAGCCTCGCCGTCGGCGAAGAAGGAAGCACTTTCGGCGGCGCCGACGCGCGCGCCGGTGGCGGCACGGCGCTTACGGCGGGCCTGGGCGGGGTCTGCGTACTGGTCGTGCTGGTCCGACGGGGCGTACTGGGAGGGGCTGTAGCTGTTGCGGGCGGCCCGGCCGTTGGACGAATCAAGCACCTCGCCACCACGAGCGGAGGACTGGTGCCCCTCACGCTCCGCAGCCGTTCGTGCCTGCCGATCGCTTTCGGCCTGAGCCCTGCGTCTGCTCGTCACGGTGGTTCTCTGCTCCCATGGTCGCCGGCCACTGATCAGCGTCTGGCCGCCATCGGCCGGTTGATACGGACGCATCCCGGTCAATCAGCTCAACCGAGATCGAATCGTGATGCTAAGGGACCCCGTTCCCAACCGTCTAATGTGGGCCAGACCATACCAGTGCTGGTCAGAGGGCATTCAAAACAGACGACCAATTCTCAGGGCGGTCTCAGCGGTTGCCTGGAGCAGCTGATCGACAAGCCTCCAGAACAGCCCTCGCGCAGGTCATCACGGCGTGTTGGAAGGGCCGGAATGATCATGTGAGCTGGGCGCCTGACAGTGGGCGATCAGACGACTACGGATTCTCCGTGGCCGCCGTGCGGCATATCTTTGCCGCTTCCATAACATTCACTTAGCGTGGCGCTCCTAGGCGGCATTGACTGCCATCGCGCTGTGCTATGACTCCCGCACTCCGGGTGTCCCGAAGGTGACGCGCAACCGTTACCGGGGCGCCGCTCTTGACCGTTCGGTGCCCGTCCCAGCACGCTGCGGAAGTGACCGATGCCTCGTCCTTCGCAACAGCCGGCGCCGATCCCACGGCGACATCCGCACCTGTCCCCCTCGGTGCCGGTGGTTCCGCCCCCGCCGACCGCAAGCAGTACATCCTCACCCTCGCGTGCGAGGACCGGCCGGGCATCGTCTACGCCGTCGCCAGCTTCCTGATCCAGCACGGCTGCAACATCCTGCAGAGCGAGCAGTACGACGCCGACGCCGGCGACGGGAGCACCGGCACCTTCTTCATGCGGGTGCAGTTCAGTGCCCTCGACCCGATGGAGACCCTGGAGCGCCTGCGCGCGGGCTTCCTGGCCGTGGCCGACTCGTTCCGGATGCAGTGGCGCCTGGTCGACGCGGCCACCCGCTGCCGCACGCTGATCCTGGTCTCGAAGTTCGGCCACTGCCTGAACGACCTGTTGTTCAGGCACCGCATCGGGGCCCTGGGCATCGACATCCCGGCGGTGGTCAGCAACCACCGGGACTTCCAGGACCTGGTGGAGTCGCACGGCATCCCGTTCATCTACGTGCCGGTGACGAAGGAGACCAAGCCCGAGGCGGAGAAGCAGCTGCTGGAGATCGTCGACCGCGAGCAGATCGACCTGGTGGTGCTGGCCCGGTACATGCAGGTGCTCTCACCGGAGCTCTGCCAGGCCCTGGACGGCCGCGCGATCAACATCCACCACTCGTTCCTGCCGAGTTTCAAGGGTGCCCGGCCCTACCAGCAGGCCCACGCCCGCGGCGTGAAGATCATCGGAGCGACGGCCCACTACGTGACGAGTGACCTGGACGAGGGCCCGATCATCGAGCAGGACGTGGAACGCGTGAAGCACGCGACCACTGCGGACCAGATGGCCGCCGCCGGCCGGGACGTGGAGTGCCGGGTACTCGCGCGGGCGGTGACCTGGCACGCGGAGAACCGGGTGATGATCAACGGTAACAAGACCGTGGTCTTCGGCTGAGTTATCCACAGTTTTCGCGCGACCCGGACTTTTGGGGTGGGGGCTGGTTACTCTCTTTCTCATGAACGGGGGACGTTTTTTCGCGGCACTGCTTGCTGGTGCGCTTCTACTGGTGGCCGGGTGTTCGGGCTCGAAGTCTGATTCGGATACGGAGAGAACTCCGGCCACCAGCGAAACATCAACAACGGTGGGGACAGTGGAGGCCACGCCAAGTATTGAGGCGCCGGTGGCGCCTGAGGCGGAGAAGAGTGCGGAGGGGGCTGAGGCGTTTGTTCGGTATTTTTGGGATGTCTACGACTACAGCTATTTGATACTTGACGAGAAACCACTCGATCAAGTAAGTCAATCCGAATGTAAGTTCTGCTCTTCCGCCATCTCCGAAATAAAAAGCTTTCGATCCGCATCAACACGCAAGCAAGGCGCAGGCGTATCCATCGTGGCGGTAACATCTCCGCCCGTTGAGGATCCGCAACGGCTGATTGTCATCGCCATAATCAATCAGGCGGCAGGGCAAACTATTTCGAGCACCGGCTCGGTTCTAGATATACCCGAGATTGAAAATGCTCGCGCCGCAGTGGCTCTTGAGTGGAACGATGGCTCATGGATTGTCCATGGCATCAATCTTGAGGCCAACTAATGGCCTTCCTTGTTCGATACCTGAGCATTCTACTCATAGCAAGCTGCGCATCGCTGCTATGCGGTCATGCCGCAGCGGATTCCCCCACACCTGGAAGCATTGACTCACTCGCAGACGATGACGAAGTCACCCTCAAAGCCTGGGCTCGATCCGACGGCGGCAAAACCTCCGGAACCGAAGCCAATCCTGTTTCCGCACAACCGAAGACAGTCCGCACCTATCTCCCCGCCTGTACCGAGAACTGGCCGCAGAGGAGCAGTGCCACGCTCTGCCAGAACGCGACCCTCATGTGCCAGGCCACCCCGGATCCGAACGACATCGGGTTCTGGGTGTGGAGTGCTCCAGCGGGGGCCACTACCGCCGAGAGCTGGAGTTCGACGGGTGAGTACTTCTGCCTCGGCGAGACTGAGCCGGGTGAGCCGCCTTTGGTGGTGCCGGTGCTCACCGGGGCAGACTTTCAGCGGTTGCCGTTGCCGGCCTCGCCCATTGTGGTCCAGCCCGCCAACCTTCGAACCCTGGTGAATGTGCCGACCAACCTCTACGCGGACGCTGAGACGGTGACGTTGCCGACCACGATTCTGGGGCAGCCGGTGCAGGTTCGGGCTACGCCGCAGGAGTTTCGGTGGTCCTACGGGGACGGCGAGTCTCTGGCTACGGAGGATGCGGGGGCGCCGTACCCCGAGCTTCGTACTGCCCACGTCTATCGGCAGGCCGGGGAGCGGCGGGTTGCGCTGACCACGGTCTACAGCGGCGAGTACTCAGTGAACGGTGGGCCCTGGCTGCCGGTCGACGGGGTGGCCACGGTGGCCAGTCCGGTGAGCACGTTGGAGGTCGTGGCCGCCGAGAACCGGTTGGTCGCCGAAGGCGCACCTACCCGCCGTGGCGAGTAGGTGCGTCTTCAAGCCGCTCTTTGCTACTGCTCGTCGGGCGTTGCGCGGCGGATGACCAGCCTGGTCCAGGCGCCTACGTAAACCCGGTCTCCCTCGCGGAACTCGATGCGCTGGCCTGCCGGGATCGGGTCGGTGGGCAGGGGCGCCCCGGCGGGGGCGATGTAGGTGCCGTTGGACGACTGCAGGTCTTCGGCGAACCAGCGCTGGCCGTCGGTGGTCAGTTGCGCGTGCCGGCGCGAGACCCCGTGGTCCGTTCCGCAGTCCACCTGGGGGTGGATGTTGCGGCTGGTGGAGCGGCGGCCGACCAGGATGCTCTTGTCCCACAACGGAACTACGGCGGGCATTCCGGCGGACGGGCAGGGCTCGTCGCTCTCCTGGGTGGAGTACCAGTCGGGGTCGATCCAGACCTCGGCCACCCAGGTGAGAGTTGCCTGCTCGGGCGAGGTTGCTGCGGCGGGCGGGGTGACTTGCTGCGGGGTGGTCGGCGCGTTGATCATCACCGCGTCCTCAGCCGGGGCCTCGGTCTCCTGGTCGCCGGGGGCCGGAACCGGCTCCGGCATCACACCAGTGGTGAAGTCGTAGCCGCAGACCTCGCAGAACAGGTCGTCGATCGGCACGACGGCCTGGCAGTTCGGGCACTCCTTGTCTTTCGGCCCGCCCGACGCCGACGCACCACCCGACGAGGGCGCCGGGGCGAGGTCGAGGGGGTTGACCGACGGCGTGGGCGCCGGTGCGGGCGCCGCATTCATCGGCTGACCGCAGACGTCGCAGTAGTCCGTCGATTCGGAGACGTGCCCGTCCGGGCAGCGTGCGCTCATCTCTTGTTGACCCTTGTCGTCTTCGTCGAAGCGGTGTCGAGTGCCATCTCGTCGAGCTTGTCGACAGACCGCTTCAGACGCACGGTGCCGGTCGCCGGATCGTCGATGTCGACCACCTTCCGAAGCTTGCTGGTGGCCTCATCGTTGCCGGTCTCGGCCGCGAGTGCGACCGCACGTCCCAGCTTGGCGGTGGCGGCCTCCTCGTCGCCCGCGGCCTTGGCGGCCAGTCCCTCCTGGATCGCGGAGGCCAGCTCGGCCTGGCCGGTGTAGTGCGCCACGGCCGGGTCGATCCGGGTGGTGAGCGCGTCGTCGCCGGACCACTTGGCCTTCACCAGCCCCTGCGAGACCACCTGGTCGCGGACCATGAGCTGGACCCGGGCGGCGAGCCGTTCCTGGCCCACGGCCTGCGGCTGGACCCGCACGGCCACGTGGTAGTCACGGGACTCGTCGCCCCAGGCGCCGGTGGGGAAGGCCGAGGTCAGCGGGTTCACGTCGACCCGGCGGCTGCTCAGGTCCTCAACGTTGGGCGAGACCTGGCGTACCCACAGCACCTGCGAGCCCTGCGGCGCCCAGACCCGCAGCGTGGCCTCGGCCACGCCCCGGCCCATCGCCTTCTGCATCAGCTGCTCGAAGTCGGCGGCCATCGAGGCCGGGTCGGCGATCAGGTCGACCGTGCCCAGCAGCGCGGTGGACACCCGCCGCAGCTCCGCGACGTCCCAGTCGGCGCCGACACCGCGGCAGTCGCACTGGAACCGGCCGGTGACCGAGTCGATGGCGTTCTGGAACTGGTGCGGCTGCTCGCTCTGGTTCTGGCCGTCGGTGAGCAGGATCGCGTGGCGCTGGGTGGCCTGCGGAACCGTGTCGAACAGCTGCCCCGCGAGCTTCAGCCACGACCCCATCGCCGTGCCGCCGTCGGCCTCCAGCCGGGAGATGGCCTCCTTGGCCGCCGCTCGCGCCCCCGGCTCCATCTGCACCATCGAGACCCGCGCGTTCGGGTACGGGAACGCGCGGGTGGCCACGTGGGTCCCGGAGATGATCGCGAACCAGGTGCCGTCGAGGATCTGATCGACCGCCACCGCGGCCGCCTGCCGGGCGGCGACGATCTTGGCGTCGAGCATCGAGCCGGAGGTGTCGACGATGATGATCTCGGCGGCGTCACCCCCTTCCCCACGGCCGGCCTCACCGGCGCCGGAGCAGGTCACCGACACGATGGCGTGTACGTCGGTGCTGCCCTCCGAGATGAACTCGTTCTGGAACACCTCGGCACTGAAGGACGGCATCTGGTTCTCCGATCGTTCGCGGGCCACCGGCCGGATGGCCCTGTTCATCGTGCCCGATTCACAGGCTGGTCGCGCTCTTGTCCGGGATGTCCGGACGTGGTTCAGGTCTGCGGGCTTCCGTAGTCGGCGGGCGGGTAGGCCTCGGGCATGGGCTGGGTCGGCGGCAGCGGCGAGGTCTGCGCGGCGGCTCCCGCGGGAACCCGTTGCGGTGGGACCGGTGCGACGCGGGCCAGGGCCACGGTGATGTTGTCCTGGCCGCCGCGGGAGTTGGCCCAGTCGACCAGGCGGTTGGCCAGCAGCGCGGGATCGCCCTGGGCCTCGGTCGCGAGACCCCGCACCAGCTCGGCCATGTCGTGCGCCGGGGAGCAGTAGTTCCACAGGCCGTCGGAGCAGACCAGCAGCCAGCCCGGGCGGTCGACGACACGGGAGTCGCGGGTGGGGACGGTGTCCGGGCTGTCCGGGCCGAGCCAGCGGGTGATGGCGTGCGCGCGCGGCCCGTTCTCCGCCTCCTCGCGGGGCACCCCGGCGAGGATCTGCTCGGTGGCCCACGAGTCGTCCCTGGACATCTGTTCCGGTTCGCCGGAGTCCGGGATCCAGTAGATCCGGCTGTCCCCCACCCAGCCCGCGACGATCACGCCGGAGTCGAAGACGGCGGCCGCGAAGGTGCACGACGGCGGGTTGTCCAGGCGCTCACCGGGCCGGCCGCTGGGCTCGCGGCCGGCCTCGACCGCGTGCTTGTTGGCCTCGTCACCGGCCAGGGCCAGGCGCTCGGTCCAGGCCGAGATCCGCCCGGCCACCGAGGGCAGGTCGGCCTGCTGGCGGTCGAGCACGTCCCGGGCGGCGCGGGCGGCCGCCAGGCTGGCGATGTCGGAGTCGGCCGAGGAGGAGACCCCGTCGCAGACCACCAGGACCGCGCGGGAACCATGCTCGGGACGGGCACTCACGGCCATCCCGTCCTCGTTGCGGTGGTGCCGGACGCCGCGGTCGGAGACCGCTGCCACCCAGGCCGCCGGACGTTCCTGCCAGTGATCGCGGATCTTGACCGCGGGCGTCCCACAATTTTCGCAGTAGCCGTCCAGGAAGGTGGTGCCTGCGCAGTTGCGGCACACCGGGCTGAGCGCGTTCATGTCGGCGGGCCGGGTCGGGGTGGTGGCCCCGGGGTGGACCATGCCTCCCGGCCGTTTCAGCCCGTCGGCCGGGATCGGCGAAACGCCGTCGGGCAGGTCCTGCCCGCAGTTCTCGCAGAACAGGTCGCCGGGCTCGGCGGCCACGCCGCAGTTGGGGCAGACGATCTGCTGCCCCGCAGCCGATTCCGGCGCGGAATGCGCGCCGGTCGGCGGAATCTCGTTCACATCAACCTCATAGCCAGGTGATTCACCCATGATCACCGCCACGTCCAGCGGCGGACTCGATTGGCCTCGTCGACGAGCCGTACCCGCTCGTCACGCTGCTCGGTCAGCTGGGCCAGTTCCCGGTAGGCCGTCTCCAGTTCGTCCTGCAGCCCAGGGGCCTGAGCCGGTACGCCACCGACGGTGACATCGGGACGTTCTCCGCCGGAGTTGACGTCGGACAGGGCCGCGGACAGCACGTCGACCCGTAGCTGGGCCCGGTCACGCGGGTCCAGCCGCACCGCGGAAACGCTCTCCAGGGCGGCCGACAGTGCGTCGAGCCCGGCTCCGGAGCCGACCAGCAGCGCGGCCTTCTGGCGGCGCGCGCTGACGAAGCTGCGGCTGGTGGTCGGGACCATGTCCAGCGCCGCGATCGCCGCCTCCAGCTCGCCCTGCCCCTCGGTGTGCCGCTGCGAGCGGATCCGGGCCAGGCCGAACGCCGCCGCGGCGGTGAAGTTGGCGTCGGTGCGCAGGCAGGTCAGGTACAGGCTCTCGGCGATGTCCGGCTGGTTGCCCTCTTCACAGGCCACCGCCAGCGCCAGCTTGGGCGCGAGCTCACCGGGGACCTGGCCGTAGACCGCGTTGAAGGCGGCCTGGGCGTTGGTCGGGTCCTGCCGGGCCAGCGCGGCCAGACCGGCCAGCCAGATCGCCCGCCACTCCCAGGGGTCGTCGTTGAGGATCTCGCCGACCACGCGGTCGGCGGTGGCCAGGTCGCCGGCCTCGACCGCGGTGTAGGCGGTGGCCAGCCGGACCTCGATCGAGGGGTTCAGCGCGTTCAGCAGCAGGTCGAGCTTGGCCACCGGGTCGTCCACGTCGATCGAGGCCAGCCAGGCGGCCTGCGGGTCGGTGTCGTCGACCTTGAGCTTGGGCAGGTTGTCCCACTGCAGCCGGTCGCCCTCGACCACCGGCGGCTCGAACAGCAGCGAGGCGGTGGAGTGCGAGGCCGGCCGCTCACCACGGTGGGCGGCGACCACCTCGCGCAGCACGCCGAGCAACTGGGTGCGCAGCTCGTCGGCGGTGGCGAAGCGGTCGCCCGGGTTGGGCGCGCAGCACTTGGCCAGCAGCCGGTAGAGCGAGTCGTACTGCTGGAACAGCGGCGTGTCGGCCACGTTCGGCAGGGTGGTGGCGTAGGTGGTGGTGTTGCCGCGGAACTCCATCGCCAGCGAGACCAGGCTGCGCCCGACGGTGTAGATGTCGCTGGCGATCGAGGGACCGACGTCCGGCACCTCGGGAGCCTGGTAGCCGACGGTGCCGTAGATCGCCGAGTCCATGTCGTCGATCCGGCGCACACCACCCAGGTCGATCAGCTTGATCGAGTCGCCGGCCTGAATGATGTTGTCCGGCTTGAAGTCGCAGTAGAGCAGGCCGGTGTCGTGCAGGTACTGGAAGGCGGGCAGGACCTCGAGGATGTAGGCGATCGCCTGGTCGACCGGGAACGGGCTGAAGGTGCCGCCGGACTCCTTGAGCCGGTCCTTCAGCAGGTCTTTCAGCGACTTGCCGCCGACGTACTCCATGACGATGTAACCGGCGCTGTCGTGCGTCACGAAGTTGTAGATCTCGACGATCAGCGGGTGCTCGACCTGGGCCAGGAACCGCTGCTCGGCGATCGCCGCGGCCAGCGCGTCCGGGTCGCCGGAGTTCAGCAGGCCCTTGAGCACCACCCAGCGGTCGGAGACGTTCTTGTCTTTGGCCAGGTAGATCCAGCCCAGGCCGCCGTGCGCGATCGCGCCGACCACCTCGTACTGGTGGGCGACCAGATCGCCCTTCTTCAGCTTGGGGGTGAAGGAGAACGGCGCGCGGCAGTTCGGGCAGAAGCCCTCCGGCCGGCCCTCGCGCCCCTGCCGGGAGCGGCCCACCGGGTTGCCGCAGTTCGGGCAGTAGCGCCGGCTCTCCGGTACCTGCGGGTCGTCCTTGACTGCGGCCAGCGGGTCGGGGACCGCGGCCGGGGGCACCGTGGTGATGCCCGCGCCCAGCCGGGCACCCCGGGTGCGCGACGAGGTGGAGCCCAGCCGACGGGTGTTGTTGGTGCCGCCCATCGCCCGGGCCGAGCCCAGGGGCGCGCTGGCCAGACGGTTGGAGGACGCGGTGCGGCTGGACATCACCCGCGCCGAGTCGGCCTCCACCGGTCCGCCGCCGGCCGCGGCGGGCGCGCTGACCCCGGCCGGCGAACCGCAGACGTTGCAGTAGCCGTCTTCGATGGTGCCGGTGCAGCCCGGCTGGGTGCAGGCGAGCGGAGTCGAAGGCATTTCAGATTCCTCCCCCGGGGACCGGGACGATCAGCCGCTGGTAGTTCTCGACTGTGTTGCGAGCGTCCTGGATGTGGCAGGGCACGGCCGAGAGCGCGGCCTCTGCCTGTTCTTTGACGAGTGCGACGAGCGGATCGTTCGCCCGGCCGTTGGCCTTGGCCTTGGCGGCGAACGCCTGGAGCAGACCGAGCAGGACGGCGGGCTCACCGAGAGCCCGGGTGTAGGTATCGCGTACCTGCCGCATCGCGGCGGCGACCAGTTCCAGCCGGGCCCGGAACGCGTCGAGGGCCTCGCGCGTCTGCGGCACCTTTCCGAGCCTGGAGACGTCCGGCACCGCCAGTTTGGGGGTCGGTACCACCGCTGCGCGGGTACGGTCCACGAGCCGGAACAGCTCCTCGGCCTCGGCCTCGAGTTCACGACGGCGGGCCAGGGTGGCGCGGTAGTCGCGGCCCAGGTCGCGATGCGCGGCGCCGGCCACGATCAGGTCGCGCTCGGCCTTGGCCGCGGCTGCCTCGATCGCGGCGAACGGGCCGCTCACGTCCGACCCGCGTCGGGCCCGGGCCGCCAGTTCGTCGAGTCGCCGGGTGAGCGCGTCGATGTCGGGCAGCGAGGCCGGGCGGGTGGCCCGGCTGTCGGCCAGTTGCTCGGCGCAGCGTTCCAGTGTGGCCCGGGTGGCCTGGATCCGGGCGGCCACGTCGGCCGCCATCGGATCGAACGACAGCCGGGCCCGCAGCGTGGCGGTGAGCGCGTCGGACAGCCGGCAGGCCTCGACCAGCGAAAGACCCATCATCGTGCCGGTCATCGCGGCTGAGCCACCGCCCGCACCGGTGCCCCAGATCACTCGGGACATCTGCTCCTGCTGCTGCGGGCCGACCCGGCCGGAGTCCCAGATCCGGGTGAGCTCGCCCCAGCGGTCGCTGACCGACTGCCACATGGTCATCGCCAGGGTCAGGTCGGCGGTGTAGCTGTCGGCCTCGTCCGAGCGCAGGGCGGCGGCGTCGATCTGGTCGAGCTCCCGCTTGCGCGAGGCCCGCCAGGTGTCCAGCGCGCCGAGGTAGGTGCGCAACTCGTCCACGCCGATCGCCTGGCCCAGACGGCCCGGGGCGGTGGGGGCCGTGGCGTGTTCCGGTCGTGTCATCGAGGGCAATTCGACCACGATGCCCGCCGTTCGCGCTGCCTCGGGGGTGTGGGGAACATCAGCCGCGCTTCTCCAGCGCTGTCTGCTGGCGTCCGTAGACCGCCTTGGGCACCGGCTGCTTGGTGCTCTTGCCCTTCATCCACTTGTCATAAAGACCGTCGAGCGTGCCGTCGGCCCGCATCTGCTCGAGCACCAGGTTGACGAAGCGGGTGAAGTCGTAGTCGTCCGGCGCGATACCGAGGCCGTAGGGCACGTCGGTGAGCGGCGCGCCGACCACCTTGGCGTACTTGTCCTGATCCACGAAGCCGGCCAGCACCGTGTCGTCGCCGGTGATGGCGGTGGCCTCGCCCTCCTGGAACCGGACCAGGCACTCGCCGACGTCCCCGACCTCCACCTGCACGACCCCAGTGCCCTCAAGGCTGGCCAGACTGGTGGAACCCGTTGCCGCGCAGACCGTCTGACCTTCCAGATCGGCCAGCTTGGTAGCCTTGGAGTCGCTGCGTACCAGCACCTTCTGGCCGGCTCGGTAGTACTCGGTGGAGAAGTTGATGAACTCGTCCGGCTTCGCCTTGCTGCCGAACCAGCGCTCGCAGGTCATCGTCATTGTGTGGGCGACCAACTGCACGTCACCGTTCTTCAGCCGGGGTAGCCGATCGGCGAAGTTGATCACTTCGTACTCGACCTGGACCTTGGGGCCGATCGCATCGGCGATGTGATTGGCCACGTCGATGTCGAAGCCCCGCAGATCCTTGGAGCCAGGTTCACGCGCCCCCCAGAGGGTCACGTCCCCGGCCACACCGACTATCAGTTTTCCGCTCTCACGAACCTCGGCCATGGTCGATTTCTCCGGCCAGGCCGAGGGATTCAGGCTGGCACCCTGAGGATCTATCGACGCCACCGCAGGCAGACCATCGTCGCACTTGTCGTTGAGGGCAGCAGCCACCACCGGCTGGGCCGGGATTGCCTCAGGAGTCGCCTGGTGCGTGGCCCGGGCACTGGAGCAACCGGCCAACAGCAGGGCCCCGGCCGCGGTGGCCGCCAGGATCCGCAGGGTGCGCGTGGATTTCGTCATCGTCATCACCGGTACTCGTCGAGTCGGAGTGAGACGCCCCACCAGGCGCCGGCTGCACACAGCGCGCCGACGACGAGCAGGAGCAGGGCGACCGGCAGCAGCGGGTCGTTCGCAGTACCGAGCCGATCCAGAGCTACTTCCTTCTGTTGTTCCAGGTCGGCCCGGGTCTGGTCGTCGTAGCGGTCGAAGAACGCGTTGCCCGAGCCGTCACCCGAACTGATCGCCTGGTCGACCGCGGTGTCCCACTGGCCGCCCAGGTCGAGCTCGTTCACCTTCTTGTGAGCCTCGCCGTACTGTTCGAGGGAGGCCTTGGCATCTGGGTAATCGAGCCCGTCGAGACTGCCGACAGCGTCGGTGTAGGAGTTGTTCCACACCTCGTCGGACGGGCTGGCCGAGCCCCGGTCGATCAGGGTCAGGCTCTCCTGGGCTTTGGCGTCGAACGCCGCCACCCGTGAATTGCTGAGCTCGATAGCCCGTTCGAGCGGGCCGAAGCGCACGTCGCTGGCCTCGCTCTGCGCCGAGGACATCACCACGGTCGCCCCCACCAGCACTGCGGCCAGTCCGATGGTGGACGCAGCGGCCGGGATGTTCACGTAACGGTGCGAGTGCCGGGTGATCAGGAGCTGTGCGTAGACAAGACCTCCGACGCCGATCACGCCGGCCAGAAGGAGCAGCCAGCGGGCGTTCTCGGACTGGGAAAAGGCGTCGTCCCGGGCCGTGACGGATGCGACCGCCCGCTCGTTCAGCAGCGTGTCGATGCCCTTGATCTCTTCGTCGCCCCTTGTTTCGCCCCGGAGCAGGGCGCTGGCCGACTGCAAGTAGCTGGCCCCGACAGCGTCGCCCTGCCGGTTGTTGGCCCGTGCAGAGGAGATGTACCCGGCATACCGGGTGAGCAGAGCGTTCGCCTGGCCCAGCGATCTAGCGTCAGCCTCACTGTGCCGGGAGGCCAGGGCGAGGTCGCGCGAAGCCTCCTTCAGCGCGCGGATGTAGGCGAGCCGCTGATCCTGCGGTTCCAGACCGTCGCCGAGGAAGGAGTTGGTGGCCGCCGCGTCGGCCTCTACCAACTTGGTCTGCACGTTCTGCAGCAGCAGCAGGTGCTCGGAAGACGCGTCGGCCCGGGACAGCGCCGACGAACGCATCTGCAGCGCCCACCCACCCAGCAGCGCAGAGATCACCACCGACAACACAGCCCCGAGCGCAATCAGCCGCAGCCGCCCCGGACTACCGGCGAACGAGGCCCGCAGTGCCTGCCCGGCCGCCTGGATCCGGTTGGGCGGTGGCGCCGCCTCGGGACCACTCCGGACGAACACGGGCGCGGGCACAACCGTCTGACTCATGACGCACTCTCCTGCCCAGCGGGGTCGGTGTCCGGAGCGCTCACATCCGTGCTGACGTCTGCTTCGGGGGATTCGTTGCTTGCTACTTCGTCCTCGCTGGCTACTTCGTCCTCGCCGTCCAGGTCGCTCGGCAGCAGTTCACGCAACTGCTCCACGGTGGGGGTCTCGACGTCTCTCAGCCGCCAGGCCTGGTGCCCGATCGCGGCCTCGAGCACGTTGCGGGCCCAGCGCCCGTTGCCGAAACCGGTCGGCCGCTCGTCGGGCAGCAGCTCGCGGAAGCGTTCGCGCGTGGCCTCGCCCACCAGGTAGTCGGCGTTGCCGGCGTGCATCGAGAAGATCTGCTCGAGCTCGTCGTCGGTGTAGTCGTCGAACTCGATCGTGGTGCGGAACCGGCTGGACAGGCCCGGGTTGCTGGCGATGAAACCGGCCATCGGCAGCGGGTACCCGGCGACGATGACCACCAGGTCGTCGCGGTGGTCCTCCATCTCCTTGACCAGCGTGTCGATCGCCTCGGTGCCGTAGTCGTCACCGGCGAGCGAGTAGGCCTCGTCGATGAACAGCACTCCGCCCAGGGCACTCTTGACCACCTCGGCGGTCTTCGGGGCGGTCTGCCCCAGGTAACCGGCCACCAGCTCCGACCGGTCGACCTCGACCAGGTGCCCCTGGCTGAGCAGCCCGAGGGCACGGTAGATGCCCGCCACCAGGCGGGCCACGGTGGTCTTGCCGGTGCCCGGGTTGCCGTTGAACACCAGGTGCCGGGTGATCGTGACGCTGCGCAGACCGGCCTCGGCCCGCAGCTTCTCGACCCGCAGAAGCTGTGCCTGCCGGTGGATCTCGTTCTTCACCGTGGTCAGGCCGATCAGCTCGTCGAGCTCGGCGAGCAGTTCTTCCAGCGACCTGGCCGGCGGCTCGGGTTCTTTCGGAGCTTCGACTGAGGACGTGGGTGAGGCCTGCTGCGGTTGGGCGGAGGTCAGGCCCGCGGCCGGGTTGGGATCGGTGTTCTGTGACTGGGCCGGGTCTGGACCACCGGTGAAACGCCAGCCCCCAGGCAGATCCTGCACCGACAGAGGCCCGAAGGGCGCCAGGGCGGGGATCACGGGAGTGCTTGGAACATAGGACGATTGCGGCGCCGGCTCGGTGGGTGGCGGCAGGGGGCGGAGATTTGCCCCCGCCAGTTGAGCGGCGGAGGCGGCCGAGGCGTTGGCTACCACCCGCATCGACGGTTCGCCCAGCGAGCAGGCCGCGGAAGCCACCTCGGTGAGGGCCTTTGCGTAGTCTTCGGACTGGGGGGAGCCGGACTGGGCCAGCCTGGTGAGCAGTGCCGTGGGCGAGTTGCGCCAGCGCCGCGCACTGCTGGCCGCATCGAAGAAGTCCTGCACGGTGCGGCCCTGGGCCGCGGCCCACTGATGGGCGGCGCCGGTGGCCGACTCGGCGATGGCGGCCGCGAAAGCCGCACCTTCGGAACGCACCTCGGCCTCGTCGAGGCCGGCTGCGACACCCGTGGCGGCAAGCTTCGCCAGGGCCGGAAGGAGTTCGTGGCGATCGCTCATGCCGCACCCGTCGGTGGTTCGAGCCGGCGTACCGGCGGGGTCCGGCCCGGATCGGTGGGCTCGTCTTCCAGCTCGATGCTCGGTGCGCGCTGGTCGGCGGACGGAGCGGTGCGCGGCGGCACCCCGGACAACGGCGGCGGCGCCTGGCCGGGTTGCGGTGGCGCGTTGATCTGACCGATCTCCAGACCGGTTCCCGCACCGAACTTCTCGGCGAGGAACTGACCGTGGGCGATCAGGGCGGCGGCATCGGCCCGGACCACCGCGTCGAGGATCTGGTCCATCTTGTAGGCCAGCAGGTCGAGCTGGTCGCAGAGCAGGAGCAGGGCCGTCTTGCCGTTGGCGATCGGCCGGGTGTCGGCCCACGAGCGGGGCAGCCGCAGGTAGCCGCCGACCGCCTCGGGCAGGTAGCTGGTGGCGGTGGCGACCACCGTGTGCGCCTGGTAGCTGCCCGCCCCGAGCTGGTCGAGCCGGGGGATCGTGTCGCGCACGATCGAGGCCACCCGGGCCACCCGGGACAGCACCATCGTGGGCACCCGGTCGGCGATCTCCTGCTCGAAGGCGGCCAGCTCGTCCAGCAGCTCGGCGCTGGTCTTCACCTTGGGCAGCTCCAGCCGGGGCTGCTCCGGCTCGGGCTCCCGGCCGAAGACCCGGCCGAGCCAGTCACCGAAGGACACGACGGCCCCGTTCTGCGCACATCTTCAGCTCTTCTGCTTCCCCGCTCGTGTCAGCGTCGCTTGCTCAGCGGCCCATGCCGAGGTCGAGCGAACCGCCCCGCTCGGCCTGCGCGGTGCGCTGGTCGTTGGCGTGCACCCGGTCGAGATAGCCGCGGGCCTTGGTGGTCTCGGTCTCCAGCGTGCCGATGGTGGCCGCCATCGTGTCCAGCGCCTGCACCTTGAACGTGTCGATCGCGTCCATCGTGGCGTAGATGTTGGCGAAGGCCCGCTGCAGCTCGGGCAGGCCGACCGCGGCCGACGCGGCGCCGGCCTGGATCCGCGCCGAGTTGTCCTTCAGCATCTCCGAGGTGCTCTCGATCATCCGCGAGGTGGTGCTGTTCAGCGCGGTGATCTGGTCGAGCACGAGCTGCTGGTTGGACAGCGCCTGGGCCACGATCACCGCGGTGCGCAGGGCCGAGACCGTGGTGGTGGTGGCCCGGTCGACGCCCTTGATCAGCTCCAGGTTGTTCTTGATGATGATGTCCATCGCCAGGTAGCCCTGGATCGACACGGCCAGCTGGGTGAGCAGGTCCTGGTGCTTCTGCCGGACGTAGAACAGGACGTCCTCGCGCAGGGCCTTGGCCCGCTGCGGGTCGGAGGCCTCGAACTCGGCGATCTGCGCCGACAGGCGCGAGTCCAGCCGCTCGGCCACGTAGATGTACTGGTTCAGCCGGGCCATCGTGGTCCAGAGGTGCTGCTTCTCCTGGTTCAGCGAGGCGTTGTCGCGACGCAGCTCGTCCTGGCCGTTGTAGAGCGCCTGGATGATCGCGTTGAGCTGCTCCTGCGCGCTCTGGTAGCGCTGGAAGTAGTCGCGCACCTTGTTGCCGAACGGGATCATCCCGAGGATCTTCTTGGTGCCGGTGGCCCCCTTGGGGTCCAGCTCCTCGACCGTGCGCCGCAGCTCCACCAGGGTGGCGCCGACCTTGGACCCCTTGGCCAGACCGCCCTCGTTCAACGCCTTCACCGGCACCTGGAGCAGCCGGTTGGAACTGTCGGCGGCCTCCCGGATGTCGGTGTCGCCCATCGTGCGCACGTCGTTGGTGCGGCTGGCGAACTCCGGCGACTTGGGGTCGGCCGACATCAGCGAGCCGATGTAGTCGTCCACCTTGGCGTCCAGCCCGGGCAGCGCCGCCGGGTCGATGGCCGGGGCCAGCTCCGGCGCCTGGGTCTGGGCGATCGCCGGCGGTGGCTCCGGCGCGGTCAGGGTGAGCGAGGACACAGCCGGAGCAGGGGGCTGCAGGGGGCTCGGGCGGCTGGCAGCAGCCTGACCGCCGGGGCTCGTAGGCTCGCTCATCGGATCCCTTTCGCGTCAGTTCCCCCCGGACACCGGTGAGGCATCAGGGCTTCCTGCGGGCCGAGGAGGGCCCGCACCTTGCACAACGCTCTGCCCCGGGCCGACGTTGCATGCTCGCCCCGGGAGGCCCCCACCCTCAGGTCAGCCTAAGCGCTGGGACCCTTCCGGCGGATCACCCACCGGGGACTTTCCAGGCCAACAGGGCAACCGCGACTCCCAGCACGTACATGGTCAGGACGTCCTGCTGCCGGGACCGCACGAGCAGCCCCAGGCAGAGGTAGTCGGGCAGCACCGCGCGAGCGGTGCCCCCGACCAGTGCGGCCAGCGCGAGCACGTACCCGCCGACCTGGAAGTTGATCAGCAGGGTCAGCGGCAGCGAGGCCGCGACCAGCAGCAGCACGACGAAGAACGCGGTCCGGCGAACCGGTAGCGACGGCCCCTCCACCCCGCTCAGCCCCCTGCTGTGACTCGTGGTCGGTGTGCTCACGGTGCCCGCTGCCCTCAGTGGGCGAAGTGCCGGGTGCCGGTGAGGTACATCGTGACGCCGGCGGCCTGCGCGGCGGCGATGACCTCCTCGTCACGGATCGACCCGCCCGGCTGGACCACGGCCCGGACCCCGGCCTCGAGCAGCACCTGCAGCCCGTCGGCGAAGGGGAAGAACGCGTCGGAGGCGGCGACCGCCCCCTTGGCCCGCTCGGCCCCGGCCCGCTCGACCGCCAGGCGGCACGAGTCGACCCGGTTGACCTGGCCCATCCCGATACCGACGCTGGCCCCGCCGTCGGCCAGCAGGATCGCGTTGGACTTCACCGCGCGGATGGCCCGCCAGGCGAACTCCAGGTCGGCCAGGGTGGCCTCGTCGGCCGGCTCACCGGCCACCAGACGCCACTTGGACGGCTCGTCGCCACCGGTGGTTGACTCGTCGCCGGCCCCGGCGTCGATCCGGTCGACGTTCTGGATCAGCAGACCGCCGCTGATCGGGCGGGTCTCGGTCGCCGCGGGCGCCGTCTCGGCCGGCACCTTCAGCAGCCGGATGTTCTTCTTCCGGGTGAGCACCTCGAGCGCGGCGGGCTCGAAGTCGGGAGCGGCCACCACCTCGGTGAAGATCTCGGACAGCTGCTCGGCCATCGCCGCGCTGACCGTCTGGTTGGTGGCCACCACGCCGCCGTAGGCCGAGACCGGGTCGCAGTTGTGCGCCTTCAGGTGGGCCCCGGCGACGCCGTCGGTCCCGCTCTCGACCGCGATGCCGCACGGGTTGTTGTGCTTGATCACGGCGACCGTGGGCAGGGTGCCGTGGTCGTGCGCGGCCCGCCAGGCGGCGTCGGTGTCGACGTAGTTGTTGTACGACATCTCCTTGCCGTGCAGCTGCTCGGCGTGCGCCAGGCCGGGCCGGCCGCTCTTGTACAGCGCGGCCTTCTGGTGCGGGTTCTCGCCGTAGCGCAGCACCGTCTCGCGCTCGTAGGTGGCGCCGGCCCAGACCGGGAAGCCGGAGCCGTCTTCGGCGGGGGCGAGCACGTTGCCCATCCAGGAGGCGACCGCCACGTCGTAGTCGGCGGTGTGGCGGAACGCGGCGGCGGCCAGCTGCTGCCGCTCGGCCAGGGTGAAGCCGCCGGCAGCGACCGCGGCCAGGACGTCGGAGTAGCGGGCCGGGTCGACCACGACGGCCACCGACGGGTGGTTCTTCGCGGCGCCGCGCACCATGCTCGGGCCGCCGATGTCGATCTGCTCGACGCACTCGTCGGGGGTGGCGCCGGAGGCCACGGTGGCCGTGAACGGGTAGAGGTTGCTGATCAGCAGGTCGAACGGCTCGACGCCGAGCTCGCCCAGCTGCTGCACGTGCGAGTCGAGGCGGCGGTCGGCCAGCAGCCCGGCGTGCACCTTGGGGTGCAGGGTCTTCACCCGGCCGTCGAGGCACTCGGGGAAGCCGGTGAGGTCTTCGACCTTGGTGACCGGGACCCCGGCGGCGGCGATCCGCCCGGCGGTGGAACCGGTGGAGACCAGGGCCACCCCGGCCTCGTGCAGGCCGCGGGCCAGCTCTTCGAGACCGGTCTTGTCGTAGACGGAGACCAGGGCCCGGCGGATCGGGAGCCGGGAGGCCGCAGCGGCGGGAACGGGGGTGGCAGTGGTTTCACTCACGGCACCAGACGATATCCGTTACCGGTGACAGTTCTGCACCGGCTGCGGCCCGGTACCGGTGGTTCCAGGGACGGTTTCCGGGACACCACCGGGTGGCTACCGGGGACGCCTCCGGGCACTCCCCGATCGCCCCGCCCGGCAGAACGCGCCGGGGCCCCCTGGGGCGGCTCAGCCGAGGCGGACCTTGCGGCCCTCCACCTTCCAGCCCTTGGTGCTCATCCGCTCCACCACGTCCACCAGCAGGTCCCGCTCCAGCACCTTGATCCGCTCGTGCAGCGTCTCCTCGGTGTCCTCGTCCAGGACGTCGGTGGCCCGCTGGGCGATGATCGGCCCGGTGTCGGTGCCCGCATCGACCAGGATCACCGAGCAGCCGGTCACCTTCACCCCGTGCGCCATCGCGTCACGCACCCCGTGCGCCCCGGGGAAGGCCGGCAGCAGGGCCGGGTGGGTGTTGATGATCCGCCCGCCGTACCTGGTCAGCAGGGGCTCGCCGACGATCCGCATGAAACCGGCCAGCACGATCAGGTCGGGCGCGAACGCCTCGACCGCGCGCAGCAGGCCCCGGTCCCAGGCGGCCCGGTCGGGGAAGTCCTTCACCTCGACCACCGCCGTGGGCACCCCGGCCCGGCGGGCCCGCTCCAGGCCGAGCGCGTCGGCGCGGTCGGAGAGCACGGAACTGATGGTGTAGCCCTGCGCGTTGTCCAGAAGTGCCTGCAGCAGTGTGCCGCTGCCGGACACGATGACGGCGACCCGCGGCAACGCCGCGGCCCCGCCCTGGGTTCCGGCGTCTGCGGCCGCTGCGGGTACCTGGGGATCCTCGGTCACGAACGGAGACGATAGCCAGGCCCGGACGGCATCCGGGCGCCGGAGGTGGCGAAGTCCGCCGGCAACTGTGGCCGCAACCGTGACCGCAGCAGACCTGCGCCGGGCCGAACTGCCGGTACAACAGCATTTGAGACCATTCGAAAGACCGGCCGCCTCGGCGGTCCCCGAGCCAACGATGAGGAGCCGTGCCGAGCACCCCCAACCCTGGGCCTGGCCACAGCTGGCCCGACGCACCGGAGAAGAGCCCGGTGCCGCAGGACGACGACCGCCGCACCGAGGTGGCCGGCGCCCCCGCGGGGAGCCCACACGCCCCAGGCCGGCCATCGGAGCCGGCCAACTCGAAGGCCGAAGGCTCAGAGACGGAGGCCTCGGAGCCCCAGGGCTCCGGCCCGGAAGACCTGAGCCCTCCCCGCCCCCGCGCCACGTCCGAAGAAGGGGGCTCGTCCCCGATCCCGCCCCACGAGACCGGCGCCACCCGCCGGCCGCCCCTGCCCCCCGGCCAGATCCCGGCCGCCTGGCTGCAGGAGGAGCCGCTCGCCGAGAGCCCGGCCCCCCTGGACGACGAGGCTGAGACCAACCAGGTGAAGGCCACCGGCGAACTGACGGGCGCTGCGGGCCGTGGTGGCGAGGTCGAGACCCACGACCACCCGGCTCGGAGCACGGAGCCAGGGCCGGACAAGATCGAAGTCGGCATTGATCAGACCGGGCCGGGCGAGGCGGACGGCAGCACTGTGAGTGAGAAGGCGGCCCAGGGTCAGACGGTCGAGGAGCGGAATTCGGACAGCCAAACCGCCACGGAGACCACCGCAGGCCAAACCCCGCCCAGCCAGGCTACTTACGGGCAGCCGCCGGCCAACCAGGCCACCCCCGGACAGGTATCCCCTGCTCAGGCTCCTCACGGCCAGCCGACTCCCGGGCAGCCGCAGAACGACCACCCCTCATCCGGCCAGACGCTGCCTGGCCAGGCTCCCTACGGCCAGTATCCGGGGCCCGGCGAGGCCTGGTCCCAGGACTCGACGCCTCAGGGACAGCCTGGCTCACCCGGCCAGTACGGTCAGCCCACGCCGAACACCCAGCCCGCCCCGTACGGCCAGCCGGGCCATTTCGGCCCGACGGACCAAACGGGCCAGTTCAGCCAGCCGAACCAGTTCGCTCAAACGGGCCAACTCGGCCAGTACGGGCAGCCCGGCCAGGCAAGCCAGTTCGGTCAATCGGGCCAGTTCGGCGAAGCAAGCCAGTTCGGCCCGGCGGGCCCGTACGGACAACCGGGTCCCTACAACCAGTACGGCCAGCCGGGCCCTTACAACCAGTTCGGCCAGCCCGGCCCGTACAACCAGGCCGGCCCCTACGCCCAGCCGGGCCAGTTCCATCAGCCCGGCCCGTACGGCCAGTTCGGTCAGCCGGGCGGGCCAGGCCAATCCGGCGGACCGGGCGGACCGGGGCAGCAGGGCTGGAACCTGCCCGACCGCAGGCGCAAGAGCCCCGACGAACTGAAGGCCCTGGCGCTGCGCACCCGCGACCGGCTCCGGCTGTTCATCATCATGGTGATCGGCCTGCTGATCGTGACCTCGCTGGCCCTGCCCTTCCGGCTGGCCGGGATCGCGCTCGGGCTGGCCGGGGCGTTCGTCGGCATCCGGGTCCTGATCGGCCTGGCCGAGATGCGGCGCGCCGGAATGCCCGCCCGCGGCGTGGTCTTCACCGTGTTCGGGCTGGGGGTGACCGGGTTGCTCCTGCTGATCCTGCTCACCCAGGCGGTCTACTACCCGGTGATCTCGGACCTGGAGAAGTGCCAGAGCCGGGCCAGCACCGACACCGCCGAGAAGGCCTGCCTGGACGAGACGAACGACCGGTTCGACAGCATTCTGGAAGACCTGAACCAGCGCTCCGGGAGCTGAGTCTCAGGAGGCGTGGCGGGGCGGGTCCGTGCGTTTGCGCGGGCCCGGCCCGGGCCGGTCCAGCCAGGCCAGCGGGTCCGCCCCCACATCGGCCAGCGAGGCCGGCTTCTTGGCCGTCCCCGCCGCCGTGGCCGAGGCACCCGGGGCATCAGCGATGCCGGACACGAGCAGCCCTTCGGCGGGAGTCCGGGCCGGACGCGGGATACCGCGGCCCGGGGTACCACCAGACATCGGCACGTCAGCAGCAGCGCTCTTACGTGACCCGATGAGACGACGCACCACGAGCCCGACAGCCACCGTAAGCACGATCGCGCCACCAGCCTCGGCCGCCATGAACAGAGCCAGTGTCGGGACGTCGGGCCCCATCACGTCGAGCCGGCCGGGCCCGGCCGCACCACCGGAAAGCCAGCCGAGCAGGGTCCAGGCGAGAACCATGAGCAGACCGGCAACGACCGCGCGGACCAGGGGTACGCGCACATGATGGGGCACCCGCTCGATCATCCGGCGGGTGGGCGAGGCGTCAATGTGGATCAGGTTGCGGCCGAGAGGCATCCGCAGCACGCGGTAACCGGTCACCAGGCCGCCCAGCACCGGGATCGCCATCAGCAACCAGAGCGTTTCCGGGCCGGGGGCGGAGGGCAGGGCGCCCAGGACGGGCAGCGCCGGCAACGCCCCGACGTCGAGCTGGCCGGGGGCCACAGTGGTGCCCTCCCCCACCGAGAAGCCTGCCCCCGCCGCATAGGAGCCGGACCAGATCGTCAGGTTCGGCACCACGAGCAACTGCCCCAGGGTCAGCACGATCCCGCCGACCACGCCCGGGGCGAGCGCTGAATGCAGCTGCGTGACCCGGTCCCAGCCCAGCACGGTGGCCACGACGAAGAGCACCAGAGCCGCGGCGAGCTGCACCGCGAGCCCCAGCAGAACTGGCCGGAAGCAGCGGCGGATCACCTTGGGCGCGCGAGACTTGTCCACCAGCAGGCGCAGCCCGGGGATCACTCCCCCGCCCACCCAGGCGGCCATCCCCGCCGCGCCGGCCAGGCAGACGATCACCATCGCGCCGGCGAACGCCTGGCCCAGCAGGGGGCGGACCTGCGAGGTCGTCACCAGCGTGGCCATCGCCGTCACCGTGCCCGCATAGCTGAACGCGAACACCGCCATCGCCTTCGGCCGGGGCGCCCGGGGGCGGGCCCGGCCGATTCCCTCGCGGATCTGGTCGGTGTTCGGGTCCAGTCCCCGGGCCAGCCGAACCCCGCCGAACCAGCAGCTGACCACCGGGATCAGCAGCAGGCCGATCGGGACCAGCCCGATGTGCCCGTCCGGGATCACGATGCCGACGTGGTGCCCGAGCAGCCAGGCGCCGATCCCCAGCTGGACCACGTCGGTCCAGGGGGCCCGGCTGTACGAGGCCGTGGCCCAGGCCAGCACCACCGGCACCATCACCACCACGAGTGAGGCCAGGGCCGCCTGAACAGCCACGACGGCGGAGTAGAGCACCATGTTCGGGCGCCGGCCCGGCCCGGCCACCACCGGAGCCGGGGGCGTGCCGGGGCGGAGGCCGATGCGTTCCCGTACGGTGCTCATCCCCGTCATGCTGGTCGAGGAAACGCCCCTGACGTGGGACTTCCACGGGGGTGTCGCCAGATCCGTGACGAGTCACAGTTTTGGGGCGTACCGCTCGACCCGCGAGCCGCCACCCCCGAACTCGCCGCTCCCCGCGAGCAGGCCCACAAACGTCCTAAAAAGGTTTGGCCGCAGGGAGCCCACCATCGGCTGCCCTGCGGCCAAAAACCGCAAGCGTCAGAGAGCGCTGACGATCTCCCGCATCAGCTGGGCGGTTTCGCTCGGCGTCTTGCCGACCTTCACCCCGGCGGCCTCGAGGGCCTCCTTCTTCGCCTGCGCGGTGCCCGACGAGCCGGACACGATCGCGCCCGCGTGGCCCATCGTCTTGCCCTCGGGGGCGGTGAAACCCGCGACGTAGCCGACGACCGGCTTGGTCACGTGCTCCTTGATGTAGGCCGCGGCCCGCTCCTCGGCGTCGCCACCGATCTCGCCGATCATCACGATCGCCTTGGTCTCCGGGTCGGCCTCGAACGCGGCGAGCGCGTCGATGTGGGTGGTCCCGATCACCGGGTCACCACCGATGCCCACGCCGGACGAGAAGCCGATGTCCCGCAGCTCGTACATCATCTGGTAGGTCAGCGTGCCGCTCTTGCTGACCAGCCCGATCGGGCCCGGGCCGGTGATGCTGGCCGGGATGATGCCGACGTTCGACTTGCCGGGGCTGATCAGGCCCGGGCAGTTCGGCCCGATCAGCCGGGTGGTGCCGGAGTTGACCGCGTGCTGATAGAAGTCGGCGGTGTCGTGCACCGGCACGCCCTCGGTGATCACCACGGCCAGCGGGATGCCCGCGTCGATCGCCTCGTACGCCGCGGCCTTGGTGAAGGCGGCGGGCACGAAGATGACGCTGACGTCGGCGCCGGTCTCCTTGATCGCCTCGGCGACCGTGCCGAACACCGGCACGGACACGCCACCCTCGAACTCGACCGTGGTGCCGGCCTTGCGCGGGTTCACGCCGCCGACGATCTGGGTGCCCGACTTCAGCATCAGCTGGGCGTGCTTCTTGCCCTCGGAGCCGGTCAGGCCCTGGACGATGACCTTGCTGTTCTCGTCGATGAAGATCGCCATCGCTCAGGCTCCCTTGGCTGCGAGCTCGGCCGCGCGGGAGGCGGCGCCGTCCATCGTGTCCACCTGCTCCAGGCCCGCGAGCCCGGCGTCGGTGAGGATCTGCCGGCCCAGCTCGGCGTTGTTGCCGTCGAGGCGGACGACCAGCGGGCGGGTCACGCTCTCGCCCCGGGACTCCAGCAGCTGGAAGGCCTGCACGATGCCGTTCGCCACCGCGTCGCAGGCGGTGATGCCGCCGAAAACGTTGACGAACACCGACTTCACCTGCGGGTCGGAGAGGATGATCTCCAGGCCGTTGGCCATCACCTCGGCGCTGGCGCCACCGCCGATGTCGAGGAAGTTGGCCGGACGCGAGCCACCGAACTGCTCACCGGCGTAGGCGACCACGTCGAGCGTGCTCATCACGAGCCCGGCGCCGTTACCGATGATGCCGACGTTGCCGTCGAGCTTCACGTAGTTGAGGTTCTTCTCCTTGGCCTTCGCCTCGAGCGGGTCGGCGGCGGCCTGGTCGGCCAGGGCCTCGTGCTCGGGGTGGCGGAAGCCGGCGTTCTCGTCCAGCGAGACCTTGCCGTCGAGCGCGACGATCTTGCCGTCACCGCTCTTGATCAGCGGGTTGACCTCGACGAGGGTCGCGTCCTCGGACTTGAACACGGTCCAGAGCTTCTGGATGACCTCGACGATCTGCGGCTTGACGGCCTCGTCGAACCCGGCGGCGTCGACGATCTCCTGAGCCTTCGCGGCGTCGATGCCGGTGATGGCGTCGACGGGGATGCGGGCCAGGGCCTCCGGGCGCTCGACCGCAAGCTCCTCGATCTCCATGCCGCCCTCACGGGAGGCCATGGCGAGGTAGGTACGGTTGGCCCGGTCGAGCAGCACCGAGAAGTAGTACTCCTCGGCGATGTCGGCGCCCTGGGTGATCATGACCCGGCGGACCGGCAGGTCCTTGATGGTCAGCGCGAGAATGTCCTTGGCGCGCTCGGCGGCCTCTTCGGGGGACTTGGCGAGCTTGACGCCGCCCGCCTTACCCCGGCCACCGGCCTTCACCTGCGCCTTGACGACGACTACGGAGCCTTCAAGCTTGCTGGCGGCCTCGGCGGCCTGTTCCGGTGTGTCGGCCACGAGGGCGTCCAGCACCGGTACGCCGTGGGCCGCGAACAGGTCGCGAGCCTGGTATTCGTAAAGATCCACGGGTGGGGTCCTCAACGACGGGGACGGTTGTGTCGTCGAGCCTAGTCCGGACAGGTTGGTGTGCCGGACCAAGCGGCCGTGTAGCGCGTCACGTCGGTGATGGTTCAGAAATTTGAGGACGAGGGTGGGCACCGTGGCGGGGCGCCTCACCGGGAGTGGGGGGCCAGGGACATGACAGGCTGCAGGGGTGACTGAGGCTTACCGGCATCCACGACGGCACCCTCTCCTGCGCGCAGGCGCACTGGCCGGCCTGGTGGCGACCGGTCTGGTGCTGTCCGGCTGCTCGGCCGGCGAGGAGGATCCGCAGGCGCAGCCCGGTGTCTCACCCACCGCCGACAGCCGCGACCTTCCCGCCGCTTCGAGCACTCCCACCGCATCCCCGCAGCCGACGGCCACCGTCGATCCGGGTACCGCCTGCGTGCAGTCGGCGGTGTCGGCCATGAGCGTCGCCGAGCAGGCCGGGCAGCTGGTGATGGCCGGCACCCCGCTGACCGATGCGGACGCAGTGGTGCCGGTGGTGAATCGCAATCACCTGGGCTCGGTGTTCCTGCACGGGCGCAGCGGTCGTTCCGCGGGCGGGCTGCTCAAGGAGATCGGCCGGATCCCGGCGATGGAGGCCGGCGGGGCGAAGATCGAGCCGCTGGTCTCGATCGACCAGGAGGGCGGGGCCGTGCAGTCGCTGCGCGGTTCCCGGTGGGGCGACCTGCCCCGGGCCCGCGCGCAGGGCGAGTGGGACTCGGCCCGTCTGACCGAGGAGACCGAGAGCTGGGCCGAAGACCTTGCCCAGGCCGGGATCTCGATGAACCTGGCGCCGGTGGCCGACGTGGTGCCCAGCGGCACCGAGAACCGCAACCCCCCGATCGGTAAGTACGGACGTGAGTACGGCACCGACAGCGCAACGGTCGCCAAGGCGGTGGCGACGGTCACCGAGGCCCTGCGC
Organism: Kineosporia rhizophila; assembly: GCF_021277265.1. GTDB lineage: Bacteria > Actinomycetota > Actinomycetes > Actinomycetales > Kineosporiaceae > Kineosporia > Kineosporia rhizophila. The sequence continues at coordinate 172,948 of NZ_JAJSOH010000008.1, read as the reverse complement.
TCGCAGGGGGTGGTCGCAACCGTGAAGCACTTCCCCGGGCTGGGGCGGGTACCGCTGAACACCGACCTCTCCGGCGACGTGGTGGACACGAAGACCACGGTGGACGACCCGTACCTGGGGGCCTTCCGGGCCGGGATCAACGCCGGGGCGGGTGCGGTGATGATGTCCTCGGCCACCTACGAGCAGATCGACCCGGACAACCGGGCGGTGTTCTCGTCGGCGGTGATCACCGATCTGCTGCGTGAGCAGATGGGCTTCTCGGGCGTGGTGATGACCGACGACGTGGGCGCGGCCAAGGCCGTTGCCGACGTCGCCCCCGGCCAGCGCGCGGTGCGCTTCGTCGAGGCCGGGGGTGACCTGGTGCTCACCGTGGAGGCGGACCTGGCCCGCCCGATGATGACGGCGTTGTCGTCGAAGGCGGCCAAGGACGAGGAGTTCGCCGCCAAGGTGGAGGCCTCCGCGACCCGGGTGCTGACCCTGAAGTTGCAGGCCGGCCTGATGACCTGCGACTCCTAGAACTAGAGCTTGGTGACCGGGGCGTAGCGCAGCAGCAGGCGTTTCACCTCACCACCGAAGTCGATGTGCGCCACCGTCTTGTCACCCTCGCCGACCACCTCGACCACCTTGCCCATGCCGAACGCGTCGTGGGTGACCCGGTCTCCGGTGGAAAGGCTGATCAGCGGCCGGTTGCCGGGCCCCCGGCCGCCCGGGCGGGCGGCGAGCCGGGCCACGGCCGGGCTCGCCTGCGACCGCATCTGGGTGGACTCGCTGCGCCGCCAGGTGATGAGGCCGGGCGGGACCTCGTTGAGGAACCGGCTGGGCGGGTTGTAGCTGGGCTGGCCCCAGGCGCTGCGGATGGCCGCGCGGGTGATGTACAGCCGCTCTTCGGCCCGGGTCAGGCCGACGTAGGCCAGGCGGCGTTCCTCGGCGAGCTCCTTCGGTTCCTGCAGCGAGCGCATGTGCGGGAACGCGCCGTCCTCCATGCCGGTGAGGAAGACGACCGGGAACTCCAGGCCCTTGGCGGTGTGCAGGGTCATCAGCGTGATGACCCCCTCGTCGGCCCGGCGCTTGGCCTCGTCCTCGTCCTCGTCGGGGATCTCGTCGGCGTCGGCCACCAGCGAGACCTGCTCGAGGAAGTCCTGCAGGCTGCCGTCGGGCGTGGTGCGGGCGTACTCCTGGGTGACGGCCACCAGCTCGGCCAGGTTCTCCACCCGGGTCTCGTCCTGCGGGTCGTGGCTGTTCTGCAGCTCTTCCAGGTAGCCGGTCTGCTCCAGCACCGCCTGCAGCACGATGGCCGGGTCGGCGCCGCCCTCGAGCAGGGTGCGCAGCTCGTCGAGCAGGAGCGCGAACTTCTTCACGGCGGTGAGCGAGCGGGTGGCCAGGCCCGGCGCCTCCTGCGCGCGGAACAGCGCGTCGCCGAACGAGATCCGCTCCCGGTCGGCCAGCGCCACCAGGGCGCCCTCGGCCCGGTCGCCGATGCCGCGCTTGGGCACGTTGATGATGCGCCGCAGGTTGACCGTGTCGGACGGGTTCACCAGCACCCGCAGGTAGGCCAGGGCGTCCTTGATCTCGCGGCGCTCGTAGAACCGGGTGCCGCCGACCACCTTGTAGGGCAGACCGGCCCGGACCAGCACCTCTTCCAAGGCCCGGGACTGTGCGTTGGTGCGGTAGAACACCGCCACGTCGCCCGGGCGGACCTTGTCGCTCTTGCCCAGCCGCTCGATCTCCTCGGCCACGAAGGCGGCCTCGTCGTGCTCGTCGTCGGCCACGTAACCGGTGATCTGCGCCCCGGCGGCCCCGGCCGTCCACAGTTTCTTCGGTTTGCGGTCGGGGTTGTTCTCGATCACCGCGTTGGCCGCGGACAGGATGGTCTGGGTGGAGCGGTAGTTCTGCTCCAGCATGATGGTGCGGGCCTGCGGGTAGTCGAGCTCGAACTCGATGATGTTGCGGATCGAGGCGCCGCGGAAGGCGTAGATCGACTGGTCGGCGTCACCCACCACGGTGAGCTCGGCCATCGGGATCTGCGGCCGCTCCGGCTCGCCGGGCTTGGCCGGCCGGGGCTGGGTGGCCGTCTCGCCGCCGACCAGTTCGCGGATGAGCACGTACTGGGCGTGGTTGGTGTCCTGGTACTCGTCGACCATGATGTGCCGGAACCGCCGCCGGTACTGCTCGGCCACCTCGGGGAAGGCCTGCAGGATGTTGACCGTGGTCATGATCAGGTCGTCGAAGTCGAGCGCGTTGGCCTGGCGCAGCCGCCGCTGGTAGCCGGTGTAGACCTCGGCCAGGTTGCGCTCGGCCGGGTTGCCCTCGCCGATCCGGTGGGAGTTGGTCTCCTCGTCGACCAGCTCGTTCTTCAGGTTCGAGATCTGGGCGGCGAGCCCGCGCGGCGGGTACTTCTTCGGGTCGAGGTCGAGCTCGCGGGCGACCAGGCCGATCAGCCGCTGCGAGTCGGCCGAGTCGTAGATCGAGAAGTTGGAGCGCAGGCCCACGTGCGTGGCCTCGCGGCGCAGGATGCGCACGCAGGAGCTGTGGAAGGTGGAGACCCAGATCGAGGAGGCGCGCGGGCCGACCATGGTGGCCACCCGCTCGCGCATCTCGGCCGCGGCCTTGTTGGTGAAGGTGATGGCCAGGATCTGCCCGGGCCGCACCCCGCGGGCGGCCAGCAGGTAGCCGATGCGGTGGGTGAGCACCCGGGTCTTGCCCGAGCCGGCCCCGGCCAGGATCAGCAGCGGTGAGTCGCGGTGCAGCACCGCGGCGGCCTGCTGCTCGTTCAGCCCCTCGACCAGCTTGTCCGGATCGAGGTCGGGGGCGATCGCCCGCAGGTCACGCTGCGGCGCCCCGCCCTGCTCCTCCTCGCCCTTGGCGATCTTGGGCAGGGGGTAGCGCTTGGCCGAACGCTCGGCGGCGAGCTGCCGGGCCTTCTCCTTCGGCGACAGTTCCACTGCTGCCTCGGGAACCGCCTTCTCGACCTCCGGCGCGACCTTCGGCGCAACCTCGAGCGGGACCTCCGCCTGGACCGCCGACTGGGCGGCGGGCTGACTCGCCGCCTGAGCCGCCTGAGCCGCCGGTGCCGGACCGGCGGCGGACTTGGCTGCCCGGGCCGCCGCCCGGACGGCCGCGGCCCCACGGGCAGCCGGGGTGGCCGGGGCAGCCGGTTCGGCCGCGGCGGCCCCCTTGGGCGCCGGCGTCTCGTCGGGGAGGTCGAATAGCGTGCTCATCGGAAATCAGCCTACGTGCCCGCACCGACAGCCTTGACCAGAGCGCGAACCTGGCGGAGGTCAGAGCAGTCGTCGGTCCGCCGCCCACCGGGTCAGCTCGTGACGGCTGGAGAGCTGGAGCTTGCGCAGCACCGCCGAGACGTGGGTCTCCACCGTCTTCACCGAGATGAACAGCTCCTTGGCCACCTCCTTGTAGGCGTAGCCCCGGGCGATCAGCCGCATCACTTCCCGCTCGCGCGCCGACAGCCGGTCCAGCTCGTCGTCGACCGCCGCCACCTCACCGGCCCCGGTGCCGAACGCGTCGAGCACGAAACCGGCCAGCCGGGGCGAGAACACCGCATCGCCCGAGGCCACCGTGAGCACTGCGGCGATCAGCTCGGAGCCGGTGATCGACTTGGTCACGTAACCCCGCGCCCCGGCCCGGATCACCGCGATCACGTCCTCGGCGGCGTCGGACACGCTGAGCGCCAGGAACCGGGTGACCGGCTCGTTGTTCTCGGCCGGCTGGCCGGAGCTGACCAGGCTGCCGTTGCCGATCAGCGAGGCCGAGCGGGAGAGCACCTCGCGCCCGCCCGGGCGCATCGTGCCGCCCGGCAGGTGCACGTCGAGCAGCACCACGTCCGGCCGGTGCCGGGCGACCACGGCGATCGCTTCCTCCACGTCGCCGGCCTCGCCGACGATGTCGAGCCGGCCGTCGGTGACCGCCGGGGCGAGCTCGGCCCGCACCCCGCTGCGGAACACCCGGTGGTCGTCGACGATCACCACCCGCACGGGCAGTTTCACGGCGGGGGCTGCTTCCTGACTCACTTTTCCTCCTCGGGAGAACCGTTGTCCGGCAGGAGCAGCCGGACCTCGGTGCCCTCACCCTCTTCGCTGCGGATCCGCGCCGATCCGCCGTGCCGTTCCATCCTGCCGATGATCGACTCGCGTACGCCCAGTCTGTCCTCCGGGACCGCGGCCAGGTCGAACCCGGGCCCCCGGTCGCGGACAAAGGCCTCGATCCCGTCCGGCATGCACTCCACATACACCCGCACCGATTCGCCACCGGCGTGCCGGGCCGCGTTCGCCACCGCCTCGCGCAGCGCCGACAGCAACGCGATGGCCCGCTCGTCGACCGGCCGGTCGCCCACCGTGACCACCTCGACCACGGCACTGTGCACGTCTTCCGCCTCGGCCGCGAGTGCCTGCACCCGGGCCGCGATCATCGTCGGGTCGTTGTCCGCGCCGCCGTACAGCCAGCCGCGCAGGTCTCTCTCCTGTGCGCGGGCCAGCCGGGCCACCTCGGTGGCGTCCGCGCTGCGGTGCTGGATCAGGGCGAGCGTCTGCAGTACCGAGTCGTGCAGATGGGCGGCGATGTCGGCCCGCTCAGCCTCCCGCACCCGGCCGGAACGTTCGGAATCCAATGCCCGCCAGAACCGCACGCCCCAGGGGGCGAACACCACCGCCACCCCGACCAGCACCGCGAAGGTGGCCAGCAGAGTCTGGCCAAGAATCAGCGGATCGGTGTTCTGCAGGACCATCAGCACGATGCCGAGCACCACCAGCACCACGCCCAGCAACAGCCGCAGAGTGGCGGCGCGGGTGGTGAAGCCGGTGGGCGAGAACCAGCGCGAACGGTCGGCCTCGTCGAACTGGGCGTAGGCGATCACCGCGCCGGAGGCCACGATCAGCATGGGCAGGACCAGCCCGGCCTGTACCTCCCAGCCGCTCCAGGAGGCGATCAGCACGCCCGTCGCAGCAAGTAGGCAGAGCCCGGCAAAAAGGTCCGCCCGTAGCCGGGTTCGCCGGGTGGAACGTTCTTCCTGCTCCACCTGCTCCACCGCGGCAGCAACGGCCGCGGCCCGGGCGGCCTGCGCAGCATCGGTGGCGGCACCGGCCGGGTCTTCAGTCTCAATTGAGGACGTCGGTGGCTGGGGCTCTTCCGAGCCCCCCTCGTCTTCGGTTTGCCCCTGCGGGCTTTCTTGCTTTACGGACGTTTGTGGGCCCGTCAGCGTTTCCGGCTGGGTAGGAGCCGGTTCGGTGAGCGGAGGAACAGGGAAAGGTCTGCCGCCGATCTGCGCGCCCAGGATCGGGCCGCCCGCGTAGGGCGTGCGGTTGGACTGCCGCATCGCCTGCTCGACCGCCGCAGCGGCCGAGGACTCATCCGGCACCAGGGCCCAGAGCCAGGCATAGAGAACCGCCCCCGGGCCACCCATGAGCGTGGCTACGACGAAGGCGAACCGTACGGCGCGAACCGGCAGCCCCAGGTGGATGGCGACCCCTGCGGCCACGCCGGCCAGCATCCGATCGTCCTGCGGGCGGATCAGCGGCGGGCGTTGACCGACGACCGGCCCGACCGCGGCGACGCGGACGGCCGGCGGCCCCGGGACAACGGGCCTTCCAGGTGCTCCCGGGCCCGTGTCCGGGCCGATCAGACCAGGCGGTGTACTCACCGGGCAATCGTCACACGTACGGCGACGGTTTCCCTCAGGGACGAGCCTCGCCTGCTCCCCCAACCACCCCGGTCTCTGGTTCAGGGTGGTCTCGGGGGCACCCCCGATCCCTTTGACGGCCCGGAACGAGCAGCATCTTCGGTAGACATCCGGTCATCCACCACGGCGGGCCGCGAACCATCGAGCACCACGAGCAATGACCAAGGGGGCCATCTCATGTCCGGAACGCAGGAGCCGGGCGGTGCGGTCTGGGGATCGCCCGACCCGTCGCCCAACCAGAGGCAGCCCGCCGGCCCGCCTCCGTTCAGCACCGGCGCCCCCGGCCCGGGTCAGTCCGGCGGGCCGGGAAGCTGGAGTCCGCCGCCCGAGCCGGGCGCGCCGAACCGCCGTCCGGGAGACGACTTCTTCGGCCGCATTCGGGAGTACGGCGCTGCTCGGCCCGCCGAGGGCCGCTGGGTCGCCGGCGTGGCCAGTGGCCTGTCGCATCGCCTGAACATCGACCAGACGCTGATCCGCGGTGGCTTCGTGGCCCTGTCGATCGTGGGTGGCATGGGCGTGGCGCTGTACGGCATCTGCTGGATGCTCATGCCGCAGCAGCAGGACGGCCGGATCCACCTGCAGGAGGCCGTACGTGGCCACTTCAGCGCCGGTTTCTTCGCCTCGGTCCTGCTCTCCCTGGCCCTGATCGGCGGGGGCGGCGGCAGCTGGTTCGGTAACGGCGGGGTCTGGGGCTTCCCCGGCACGCTGGTCCTGGCCGCGCTGATCATCGGCGGGCTCTGGTGGATGGCCAAGAAGCTGCCGCAGCCGCCCGAAGGCCAGTCCAACCCGGGCCTGCACGGAATGCACCACGGCGGGGGCCCGGCGAGTCACGGCGCGCCGCACTGGACGCACGAGGGCAGCCGCCGGATGGCCGAGGACGCCGCCCGCTGGGGCCGGGAGACCGGCGAAGCGGTGCACACCTGGGCCAAGGACTTCAGCAACCGGCAGCCGACCGCCCACGAGGAAGCGGCGTGGGCCCGCGTCGAGGCGCACCAGCGGGCCCGGGCCCGCACGGCGCCCTCGCGCCGGGTGCGACAGCTCAGCCTGGGTGGCGCCCTGGTCGCGTCCGCCGCGGTACTGACCGCCGAGGCCGCGGGTGACCTGCCCGGGTGGGCCGGGCTGACCGCTCTGGCCGCCGCGATCGTCGTGCTGGCCTGCGGTGTGGTGGCGAACGGACTGATGGGGCGCCGCAGCCCCGGCCTGGCCGGCCTGGGCATCCTGCTCTCGCTGTTCCTGGCGGTCGGCGCGGCCGCCCAGCACGCCGGGGTCAAGACCAACCAGCACCTCTCCGTGGCCGGCGAGACCAACTGGGCGCCGCAGACCCGGGACGCCGCCGAGACCCAGTACACCCTGGGCTTCGGTGAGGCCCGGCTGAACCTGACCTCGGCGAGCATGCTGAGCGGGGCCACCGCGACCGACCCGCTCGAGGTCGACGCCAACCTCGGTGTGGGACACCTGATCCTGACCATCCCGGCCTCGGTGCCGGTAGAGGTGGACGTGCAGATGGGCGCCGGCGAGGTGGTCGAGCCGGACGGAAGTTCCTACGACGTGGGCAACAACCAGGACCGGCAAAGCCGCGTACTGACCTACGGTTCCGGCGACCCGGTGCTGAAGATCGACGTGCAGCAGGGGGCCGGGCAGCTGGAGATCGTGCAGGAGGGGGCGAGCGACCTGACCTCGCAGCTCCCCGACGTGAGCGACCTGGACGGAGACAACTGATGTCCGGCAACGAGTTCCAGACCACGGGCAACGCAGGCCCGGACAGCAGGGACGCGATCGGGGACAGCCCGGAGGACAGCCCGGAGAACAGCCCGAGCGACAGCTCCGGGCGCAGTTCGGGAAACAGCTTCGGGGACAGCTCCGTGGGCAGCGCTGGGTACAACTCTGGGGACAGCTCCGGCTCCGGCTCCGGGGACACTGCGCAGCTTCCGACGCCGCAGCATCAGCCGACCCGCGAGTTCGAGGCCGTGCCGCTGGACCAGACCCGCTCCTTCGAGACCCCCGCCGCGCCCCCCTCCGCCACAACGCCCAACTCCCCCGCAGCACCCAACTCACCCGCTACGCCCAACTCACCCGCTACGCCCAACTCACCCGCTGCGCCCGCAGCAGCCAATGCACCCGCAGCGCTCAATGCGCCCGCTGCGCCCGGTGCCCCGGCAGCACCCGAAAACCCCTCCACCTCGGCCACCCCGGCCGATCCGGCTCCCTACGCCAACCTGGCTGACACGGTCGACTCAGCTGGCCTGGCCAACCCAATCAACCCGGCTGACCCTGCTGACCCGGCTGACCCGGCCGATCCTGCCGACCCGGCCGACCCGGCCGACCCGGCCGACCCCGCCGACCCCGCCGACCCGACTGGCCCAGCCAATCCCACCGACTCGGCTAATCCGGCTACACCCACTGATCCGGCCAATTCAGCCAGCCCTGCGAGCTCTGGCAGCCCGACGAACTCGGCCAACCCCGCCAGCCCGATCAACTCCGCCGAACCGACCGGCCCCGCCAATCCCGCAGACCCGGCTAATCCGGCTACACCCACTGATCCGGCCAATCCAGCCAACCCTGCGAACTCCGACAGCCCGATGAACTCGGCCAGCCCGATCAACCCCACCGATCCGGCCGACCCCACTTACCTGACCGACCCGGCTGACCCGACGGGCTCGGCCGACAACCCCAACCCCAACCCGCTCGACCTGCCGGAGGCACCCAAGGCCGCAGACTCGTCCTCTGTCGAGCACGAGGCCGCCGCCTTCATCGCCGCCGAGCCGATCGCCCCCTACCGCCCGGAGAACGAGTCGACCTCGCGGAAGCCCGGTTTCGTCGGCTACATCACCGGCAAGCGTGGCCCGGAAATGCCTCCCACCAACCAGCCCGCACCGCACTTCACCCCAGCCGGCAGCCACCCCGGAGCTCCCGTGACCCATCCGCCGCTGGGGCACCCGGGCGTGCGGTTCAGCACCGTGCTCGTGGGCCTGATCCTTCTGGTGGTCGGCCTTTCCGCACTGACCAGCCAGTTCAGCGAGACCCAGATCAACCCCGGAGCAATGGCCCTGGCCGTGATGCTCGGGGCCGGCATCGCCCTCATGGCGGCGGCGATCCGGCGCTCCCAGAAGAGCGACTGACCCCGGCCGAGCAGATGCGCCCTCGCCCCCGTGAACGGGGCGAGGGCGCATCCGGTTTGGTCCAGGTTCTCTCGAGCGCCTTCAGCCCGGGCCGTCACCAGAAACCTTCACGACAAAGGGCCAGCCCCGTTCGTCGTCGTGTACACCCGGTACCAGGTGTACTTGATGTACACATCGCCGCATGGAGGCTACGGTCGCTGACCAGCCCGGCGACGGGCCAGTAGTCCAGTTACACCGGACCGCTCATGCCCCCGGCCCTGCGCCGCAAAGCCGCCGGGCCGCCGGGCCGCCGGGATCGAGCGGTGACAGGTTCAGCTAGGCGGCAGCCCGCTCCGACCGGGCGAACACCCCGATGTCGGGCTGATCGGTGAACAAACCGTCGATTCCCGTCGCCAGATAAGCGATCTGCTCATCGATCGCCCGCCCGTAGTCGGCCTCGCCCGCGCCCACCCGATAGTCGCTGGGCAGGAAGCTGTTCTCGGCCCGGAAGGTGTACGGATGCACGAGAAGTCCTGACCCGTGAGCATTGTCGACCAGCTCGGTCGGCTTCCCCAGGGCACCGGCCGCGGTCCGGCCGATGACCAGGTTCTTGTCCGGCCCGATCCCCTGCGCGTACTTGGCGATCACACCGAGTCCCTTCGGGGTGATCAGGTCGGCGTAGGTGCGCGGATCACCGGCGGCAACCAGGTCGTAGGGTGCCCCGGCCGCACTCAGCAGCTGCACGGCCGGCGCCTTCAGGCCCAGCCGGCGCAACTGCTGCAGGTTGGTGGTCTCGAACGACTGCACGAAGATCGGCGCGTCCGGGTGATTCAGGCCGTGCTTGCGCACCAGGTTCAGCAGGCGCTTCTCCAGCGGCAGTCCGAGTTCCTTGAAGTAGGTGGGGTGCTTGGTCTCGGGGTAGATGCCGATCCGGCGGCCCAGCCGGCGGGAGAGCTCGGCGCGCAACTGGAACACCTCGTCCAGGGTCGGCACCCGAAGCCGCTTGTTGTACAGCGTGTTCTCCTGCCGGACGGCCGGCAGGCGCTCGGCGGCGTAAAGGGTCTTCAGCTCCTTCAGCGTGAAATCCTCGGCCCACCAGCCGGTCACGTCGACGCCGTCGAGCTTCTTGGTCTTCTTGCGGTCGGCGAACTCGGCTCGTTCGGCCACGTCGGTGGTGCCACCGATCTCCGGCTCGTGTCGGCAGACCAGCACCCCGTCCTTGGTGATCACCACGTCGGGCTCGATGAAGTCGGCCCCCATCCGGGCGGCCAGGTCGTAGGCGGCCAGGGTGTGCTCGGGCCGGTAGCCGCTGGCCCCGCGGTGACCGATGACCAGCGTGGCCCCCTTGCGCGAACTGGCCGAGACCGCGAGCGGTCCGGCGAGCGCCGGTTGCGCCACGGCTGCGGTGAACGGGGTGACAGCCAGGCCGGCGATGACCGTGCGACGGTGCATCTTTCCTCCATGGCGCCCCTGGCGACCTTCGCCGTTGCGGCGCCCCCGAGATGCGAGGAAAGCGAGAAAGACCGACGCCCGGCCCCACACGACGTGTCCGCCGGACGACGCCCGGGTGAACTACGCAGCAGTTCAGTTACCCGGCGTTCAGTTGTTCGGAGTGTTCACTCAGCCTTCAGCCGGTCGTAGGCCCGCAGCAGCCGTTCGGCGGTCACCCAGCCGCCGTGCCGCATCTCGTCCTGCCGACGTAACGCGGTGAAAGTTCCGATCAGATGGACAAGTTCAATCCGGTCGAAACCGAGCAGCACCGCGTGCGCGGCGTCCAGTTCGGCCCGGGCGAGCGCCACCTCCTCGGCCGACAGCGGCCCCGGAAGCTCGACCCCACTCGTCCTTAATTCAGCAGCAAGGCCGTCCAGCTCGCCCGACCACACCACTGCCCGCGCGAAACGGTTCAGCACCCATTGCGCGATCGTGCCGTCGCTCCAGGGCGATGGCTGGTCGTAGGCCTCCGGGGGCGGCACCGGAACCTGCTCCAGCTTGAAGAAGTTCACGTTCGCGCCTGCGTGCTTCTGCCGGAGCAGATAATCCACCGGAAGCGTGGACAGGGCGGCCAGCAGCAGGGGCAGACGTTCCGCCGAGATCAGGGGCAGCGAATTGCCTACGGCGACGACGGGGAGCGGGGTAGGCAGCAGTGTGCGCGGCGCGACGGTGGTCGAGACGTTGCGATACCCGGCGAGCCAGCCCCGGTCGCACAGGTCTCCGTATCGTTCCCGGACCAGTTCCATCGGCACCCAGTAGCGGGGTGCGGTGGTCGAGCCACCTTTGGGGTCGAGCATTGCGCAGTGCTTCGCTTCCCACAGAGGCACCAGCCCTTCCCCTGGCGCAGAGCGGAAATGCCTGGCATCACGCGTCATGTGCAACGGCGTGACCAAGCGCAACTGCCAAGGATCAGAACTAGGGACGGCGGTGAGCGGGTCCCGCCGTAGCAGCACCGGAGTGCGGCGGTGGGCTTCGGTGACGATGGTTGCGTCGGTCGCCGAGGCGAACAGTGGCGCGGTGGCCGTGTTGGGATTGAGCACACGCAACAGGTGGGCCGGCAGTTGCCAGGAACGCTCGCCCGGAGGCTGGTCCGGCCCCGCCAGCCCCACCGCGACCTCTGCCTGTGTGGGCTCCTTGGCCGCTGCAGGCCCACCGCGCAGCTCGACCACCGCCACGCCGACTCTTCCGCTGACCCCCGCGAAGATCGGCCCCCTGGGCTCGATCAGGTGCAAACGCCCGAGCGAACCGGCGTTGCACAGGGCTTCCAGGAGGCGCGCGGCCGACCGGTCAGAGGCGATGCCGGCGGGAACGAGCAGCGCAGCCCGGCCCTCGGGAGCGAGTAACCGCCAGCAGGTCTCGACGAAGGGCAGGTAGGCGTTGAGCTCCCCGGCACCGGTCAGCGGGTGGCGACCGGCATCGCGCAGTGCCCTCGCCGTACCGGCCCGGTGATCGCGCAGGCCGACCGGGATCGCGCCACCCCAGTCGCGCGCGTGCACCTTCAGCCGTTCCCAGGGCGGGTTGGCCACGATTACGTCGAAACCGCCCCGCCACCCGGTGACCGGCTCCGGCTCTGCCCCCTCCACATCCAGCACCGCGGGGAAGGCCTCGTGCCAAGTCAGCCCGGCCCCCGCCGCCGCCTGGTTGGGCGTGGCGCCGGACAGGCCGTCTCCGGCCACGATCCGGTGCTCCAATTCAGCGGGCTCCGTAGGACGCCCCGCCAGGCTCAGGTCAGCCGCCAAGGCCGAACGGGCCAGCGAAGCGGCGACCGGGTCAGCATCGACACCGTGCAACGCCCAAATCGCTTCCTCCGGGGGCACATCCAGAGAGAGCAGGCGGGCCAAGGCTGCGCGCAGCAGATTCCCTGCACCACAGGCAGGATCGACGACCGTAGGCGTCCGGCCGTCTGCAGGTAGCGCCGGGATCGCCCGCCGGGCAAGCGAATCGGCATAGACAGCAGGCGTACTGAACGCCCCCCGGTGCCGGCGCTCGGCGTTCCCGATGGGCTGCAGGGTGAGTGCCCCACCGCTCTCGGCCGGGACATAGAGCAGCAGCGCGTCGTACCCCCCGGCCAACGCCCCGACGGTGACCATGTCGCCCGCCTGCCAAGCCTTCTCGACCGCCAGCAGAACAGCCTGGTCACGCCAGAGCTGGGGGTCGAGATCACCCGCGATCTCCGCGGCCGCGGCCAGCACCAGCCCGGCCGGGCCGGTCAGCTCCGGCGCAACCCGGACCCGACGGTTCACCACATCCCTCTCGACCGTTTCCGACGGCGTCCCCAGACCAGCCGGACCGCCCGCCGTGTGCCCCGGCGGACACTGCGACTCGTCTTACGCACCACCCGATACCAGCGTCCCATCAGCCGGCTCCGTCCCGATACGCACGCCAGGCCGCCAGTGCCTCGTGCGCCGTGGGCACCGCCCCCATCCGGGTGAGGTCGGCGACCGGGATCCACGCCGCCTCGTCGGTGGAACCGTCCACCTCGATCACCTGCGGTTCCTGGTCCACCGGCACCGAACCGGCGTAGATCAGCCGCACCGCGTGGAAGTCCTCGAGCCGGCCGTGCGGAGCGCGCCCGACGAAGTGCCGGCTGGAGATGTCGATCAGCGGCCCGGCCTGGTACGTCAGCCCCGCCTCTTCGTAGATCTCGCGATGGAGAGCCAGCCGGGGGTGCTCGCCGTGATCGATCCCGCCGCCCGGCAGCGTCCAGGTGCTCGCGCTGCCGGTGAATTTGCTCAGCAGCATCCGCGGACCGCCGGGGGCGTCCTCGTCGACCAGCACCGCGTAAGCCGCAGGGCGCTGCACGAAGACCGGTACTTCCGGATCCCCCACCGCCGGCTCGGCAGGCTCGGGGGGCGGCAGCAACAGAGCCGGATCGATCGGTGGGTCGAGCAGGGTCACATCGCCGCTGAGCGGCTGTTCCTCGTCTTCGCCTTCGCCCTCGCCCAGCAACATGGAACGGAGAAACCCGGACAGCGGCAGCCCGGCCAGTTCGCCCTCGGCCATGAACCGGCCGACGAACTGGGCCACCGGCCGGTCCGGACCGGGCGGCACCACCACGGCGACCGCGGCGGGCAACTCGCCCAGCGACTCCGGGGCCGGGGTGACCACCGGGTCTTCCCCCGGCAGCCGGTCGATCCGGTCGAGTTCCAGCTGATGGGCGAGCACTTCCTCCTCGCTCAGCGCCGCCGGCCGCCCCGGACCCCCGATCCCGGCGGGCCGGCCCGGCAGGGTGACGTCGAACAGCAGCCGCAGCGTGTGCACGCTCACCCCCTGCTCCGGCAGCTCCACCACATCGGCCCCGGCGTCCCGCGGCGTGATGCTCGCCGCGCGCAGACCCGTCTGCTCCAGCAGCCCGGCCCGCACCCGATCGCGCGGATGCTCGCCGTGCCGGACCACTCCCCCGGGCAACGACCACCGCCCCTGCGGGTCGTTCCCGCCCGGCACCCGCAAGAGCAGCACACCGCCGGAACCGTCGCTGACCACCCCGTACGCCGCTGTCCGTTGCACCGGGCGGAGCTTGGGGGCGCTGGGCCGGGACTGGGAGGGCTGCGATTCGGCGGACGGCACCCGAAGACGCTACATGCCTACCGCCGGGCATTGTTGGACAGTTGTCCGGCCGACGCGACGCCGGATCGTGACCTCGGTGACGTCACCCGGGCACCACCCGAATCACCGGAAACGGGCATCTGCCCTATCCTGCGGGGATGTCCGGCCGTCAGATAGTGCGCCGCCCGTATGCGATGGCATTGAGCCTCTACCGTCGTCTGCCCCGCTTCCTCCGCCTCTGGATCATCCGGCGGGTCGCCCCGGGCCACACCGTGGGCGCGCTCGCGCTGATCGAGCACGACGGCTCGCTGCTGATGCTGAAACAGCGGCACCGGCGCGGCTGGACGTTCCCCGGCGGCCTGCTCAACCGCGGCGAGAACGCCTCGTCGGCGGTCGTGCGCGAGGTCGAGGAGGAGACCGGCCTGCGGGTCGAGGTCGGCCTGCCGTTCTCCACCGTGGTCGAGCCGGGCTCCCGCCGCGTCGACATCCTGTTCTGGGTGCAGGTCGACGAGCCGTTCGCGGTGCAGGCGTCCGGCGAGGCGCTGGAGGCCGGCTGGGTGCCGGTCGGCGACCTGATGGATCCGCAGACCACCGACGAGCCCACCCGCACCGCCGTGGCCGAGTTCGTGCGCTTCAACGGCACCTCCGGGGTAGGCGCGGCCAACACAGGCATCGACACCGCCCCGCACCAGGGCCGCCGGCTCGGCGCCTGAGAGAACCAGACGCATGGCTGAGCAGCTGGCCGGGATCGTTCTCGCGGCGGGGGAGGGCCGGCGCCTACGTCCGCTCACCGAGCTGCGCCCCAAACCGCTGTGCCCGGTAGGAAATGTCCCCCTTGTCGACCATGCCCTCAACCGTCTGCGTCCGCTCACCGGGGAGGGGCCGGCCAACCTGGCGGTCAACGCCTTCCACCACGCTGAGCAGATTCGCGAGCACTGCGAGGGCCGGGCCACCGTGGCGGTCGAGCCGGGCGCCGAGGCCCTGGGCACGGCCGGTGGCGTGGCCAACCTCCTGCCCTGGCTGAACGGGCGGCACGCCCTGGTGACCAACGCCGACCAGTACCTCCCCGGGGGCCTCAGAGGCTTCGTGGAGGGCTGGGACGGCGAGCGCTGCCGTCTGCTCTGCCTGCCGGACGAGACGAAGCGTGACTTCACCACCTCCGAGGGGCGCCCGGTCCGCTACGTGGGGGCCTGCCTGCTGCCCTGGCACCTGATCAAGCACCTCAAGCCCAAGCCGACCGGGCTGTACGAGGTGCTCTGGCGGCAACAGTTGGCCGACGGTCTGCTCGACCTCTGGGTGCTTCCGGAGGATGACGTTGCGATCGACTGCGGTACTCCGGCCGACTACCTGCAGGCCAACCTGCATGCCTCTAAGGGCGAGAACGTGGTCGGTGCGGGCGCCGAGGTGATCGGCGAGATCACCGCCTCGGTGGTGTGGGACGGGGCCTTCGTGGGCCCCGAGGAGAAGCTGAAACATCAGGTCCGGGCCGGATCCCGGGAACGGAGGGTCACCGTTGCGGGCTGAACTACCTGGACTTCCCCACGGCGGCGGTCACTCTCCAGCACCGGCCGGACACGCGATCGGGGGATGCCAACCGCGGCAGGCCCGGCTACTGTCCCAACCGTGACCACCCTTGCGGCCTCCTCGCAGTCACCGGTGCTGATCACCGGGGCCGCGGGCACCATCGGCCGGATGGTGCGCCCGCGCCTGGCCGCCATGGGCTGGGAACTGCACTCGCTCGACCGGGACCCGGACGGCGACCCCGACATCAGCTCGATCGACGTGCTCGACGCCGATGCGCTCGACGCCGCCACGGTGGGCTGCGGCGCGGTGATCCACCTGGCCGGCATCCCGCACGAGGCTCCCCTGGCGCAGATTCTCGAGGCCAACGTCCAGGGCACCCAGGCGGTGCTCGACGCGGCGCTGCGCCGGGGCATCCGGCGCGTGGTGCTGGCCAGCAGCTGCCACGCAGTCGGCTTCTGGGAGCGCACAGCCGGCGGCAGCGACCTGGGCGTAGACGTTCGGCCCCGCCCGGACACGTTCTACGGCGTGGCCAAGGTGGCCCTGGAGGCGCTCGGTCAGCTGTACAGCGACCGGTTCGGCCTGGAGGTCGTCTCGCTGCGCATCGGCGCCTGTAAGGACGCGCCGGTCAACCGTCGTGAGCTGTCCACCTGGCTGAGCCCCGGGGACGCGGCCCGGCTGATGGACGCCAGTCTGCGCGGCAAGGTACGCGGCCACGTGATCGCGTACGGCATCTCGGCCAACACCCGGGCGTGGTGGGACCTGGGGTCGGCCCGGGCGCTGGGGTACATGCCCCAGGACGACGCCGAGGCCTTCGCCGACAGCATCCCGCCGGAGACCAGCCGCCGCTCGCGTACCGGCCAGCAGCCCCCGCCCGCCCCCGAACGGGTCGGCGGCCCGATGACCTCGATGCCGCTCGGTGGCATCACCCGCTCGTTCCTGCCCACGCCGAGCGGCGAGTTCTGACGGCTGGCCAGCCACCAACGGACGGGTGACGCGGGCTGGGAGGCCCACACTCGTCCTCAGTTGTAAAAGCCCTTCAAACAAAGGACGGGTGTCTCGCCTACGTAGGCGAGACACCCGTCCTTTGTTGTTGGGCTTCTACTCCCACTCGATGGTGCCCGGGGGCTTGCTCGTCACGTCGAGCACCACCCGGTTCACCTCGGCCACCTCGTTGGTGATCCGCGTGGAGATCTTGGCCAGCAGCTCGTAGGGCACGCGCGTCCAGTCGGCCGTCATCGCGTCTTCCGAGGAGACCGGGCGCAGCACGATCGGGTGACCGTAGGTACGGCCGTCGCCCTGCACACCCACCGAGCGCACGTCGGCCAGCAGCACCACCGGGCACTGCCAGATCTCGCGGTCGAGCCCGGCCGCGGTGAGCTCGGCCCGCACGATGGCGTCGGCCTGACGCAGCGTGTCCAGCCGCTCCTTGGTGACCTCACCGATGATCCGGATGGCCAGACCCGGGCCCGGGAAGGGCTGGCGCTGCACGATCTCCTCGGGCAGGCCGAGCTGGGCGCCGACCGCGCGGACCTCGTCCTTGAACAGCGTGCGCAGCGGCTCGACCAGCTTGAACTGCAGGTCGTCGGGCAGCCCGCCGACGTTGTGGTGGCTCTTGATGTTGGCCGTGCCGGTGCCGCCGCCGGACTCCACCACGTCGGGGTAGAGCGTGCCCTGGACCAGGAACTCGACGTCGCCGCCGGCCGACTCGTGCGCCTCTTCGACCAGCTCGCGGGCCGCGTCCTCGAAGACCCGGATGAACTCGCGGCCGATGATCTTGCGCTTGGTCTCCGGGTCGCTCACCCCGGCCAGTGCGGTGGCGAAGCGGTCGACCGCGTCGACCACCTTGAGCTTCACCCCGGTGGAGGCCACGAAGTCCTGCTCGACCTGCTCGGCCTCACCCGCCCGCAGCAGCCCGTGGTCGACGAAGACACAGGTCAGCTGGTCGCCCACGGCCCGCTGGACGAGCGCGGCGGCGACCGCCGAGTCGACCCCGCCGGACAGCGCGCAGATCACCTTCGCGTCGCCGACCTCGGCCCGGATCCGGGCGACCTGCTCCTCGATGACGTTGCCGGTGGTCCAGTCGCCCGGCAGCTGGGCGCCCTCGTAGAGGAAGTTGGTGAGCACCTTCTGGCCGAAGGTGGAGTGCTTGACCTCGGGGTGCCACTGCACGCCGTAGAAGTTGCGCTCGGTGTCCTCGAAGGCGGCGACCGGGGCGCCGGACGACTCGGCCAGCACACTGAACCCGGGCGGGGCGTTGTGCACCGCGTCGCCGTGGCTCATCCACACCGACTGGTCGGCCGGAGTGCCGTGCAGCAGCGTGCTCTCGTCGGCGGTGACCGCCACCTTGGTGCCGCCGTACTCCCGCAGGCCGGTGTGCGCCACCTCGCCCCCGAGGCTCAGCGCCATCGCCTGGAAGCCGTAGCAGATGCCCAGGACCGGCACCCCGGCCTCGAACAGCGCCGGGTCGATCTGCGGGGCACCCTCTTCGTACACACTGCTCGGGCCGCCGGACAGCACGATCGCGGCCGGGTCCTTGGCCAGGATGTCGGCCACCGGCATGCTCGAGGGCACGATCTCGGAGTAGACGTTGGCCTCGCGCACGCGGCGGGCGATCAGCTGGGCGTACTGCGCGCCGAAGTCGACGACCAGCACGGGGCGGTGGTCCGTATGGTCACTAGGGGGTTGACTCACGCAGTCAAGGGTAGTGCCGATTCAGGCCGAGGCCGATCGGGCCTTCTTCTCCACCACGGCGCCGATCATCGGGCGCACGCGGCCGGTCACCCAGCGCTCGGCCACGAACGACATCACCGGAATGGTCCCGGCCAGGACCACCCCCACGGTGCCCAGGGCGGGCAGGCGGGTGCGCATCCACAGGTCCACCGCCACGATCACGTAGATCAGGTAGAGCCAGCCGTGGATCATCGGAATGGCGTGCCCGGTGCCGGGGATCACCGCGCTCATGCCCTCGTTCGAGAACCACGACTCACCGGTGTCCTGCGCCTGGAAACCCTGCAGCACGATGTGGAGGGTGAGCAGCAGCAGGAAGACACCGGTGACCCAGGCCAGGATCCGGTATCTCAGCAGCGCGTTGCTCAGCGCCTGGGCGCGTTGGCCGGCGGCCATGGTGATTCCTCTTTCTCGGGCAGGTCGGTGACGGGCCCGTCGGCCTCGTCCTCTTCGTCGGGGTTGCGGCGCAGCAGCCCGCGGTGGTCGTCGCGGACCAGGCGGAACCAGAACAGCAGCGCGATCAGGGCGAACGCCCACCACTGGATCGCGTAGGACAGGTTGCCCCAGTCGAGCTTCCCGTCCGAGGCCGGGGGCGGTACCTGGGTCAGGGCGGGGCCGGTGGCCGGGGTCTGCGAGTCCATCACCACGAACCCGGTGATCATCGGCTGCGGCCAGAGCGCGGCGAGCTCGGCCACGGCCACCCGCTCGACCTGCCCCTGTGCCAGGCCCGAGGTCTCGCCCGGCGGCCGGACCACCGGAGGCTCGGTGGGCTGGACCAGACCGGTGATCGTGATGTCGGTGTCGCTGTCGGGCTCGGTGGCCTCAGCGGCGGAGGCGACCCAGCCGCGCACCACCGGGATCGTGGTGCCGTCCTCGGCGATCAGCGGAGTCAGCACCCACAGGCCCGGGCGCCCGTCCAGCTCGCGATCGGCGACCAGCAACTGGTCCGCACCGCTCCAGTGCCCGCTGACCGAGACCTTGGCGTTGATCATCTCGCTCTGGAACATCTCGCTCGGCCGGATCACCTCAGCGATCGGGACCGACTGGGTGGACTGTTGCGCCGCCTGCGCCTGTTCCGCCGAATCACCGTGCTCGCGGGCCCGGTCGAGCTGCCATTCGCCGAGCTTGGCCATCACCGAGGCGGCCAGCAGCATCACCACCAGGAGGGCCAGCCAGCGTGGCTTGAGGGCGGTACGCAGCATCCGGCAACGGTAACGCGGGCGGGTGACCATCCCGGAAACTGGGGTGCGGAGGGACCCCGCGTCTCCGTAGCGTGACTTGACGTGATCACGCTTCCTGATGCGTCACCACCGGAGCCCGACACCTCCTCGGCCGTCGCCTACATCCGCTCGATGGCCCGGGCCCAGCGCCGCACGCTGGCCGGGGCCGTGCTACTGGGTGTGCTGTGGATGAGCTCGCAGGCCGCGATCCCGCTGGTGGTGGGCAACACGATCGACGCCGGGCTGGTGCGGGACGACCGCGACGCCCTGATCACCGGCTGCCTGCTGCTGGCCGGGCTGAGTGTGGGCGCCTCGCTGACCAGCACGCTGCGGCACCGGTTCGCGGTGTCCAACTGGCTGCTCGCCGCGTTGCGCTCGCAGCATCTGGTCGGGCGGCACGTCGCCGAGCAGGGGCTGACCGTGTCGGCGCGCACCACTACCGGCGAGGTGGTGCAGGCGGTCAGCACCGACGCCACACGTTTCGCCGACCTGATGGACATCGTGGCCCGCGGCGCCGGCTCGGTGGTCTCGTTCCTGGCGGTCACCGTCTACCTGCTGCGGATCGACCTGGTGATCGGGCTGTTCGTGGTGATCGGCCTGCCGTTGCTCGTGGCCGGCTCGATCGTGCTGGTTCGCCCCTTGCAGACCCGGCAGTCGAAGCAGCGCACGGCAGAAGGAGAACTGACCTCCCTGGGCGCGGACACCGTGGCTGGGCTGCGCGTGCTGCGGGGTATCGGCGGCGAGGAGCAGTTCACGACGCGGTACGCGCAGCGCAGTCAGGAAGTGCGGCGCGCGGGCGTGGTGGTCGCCGGGTTGCAGGCCCTGCTCGAGGCCGCGCACGTGTTCCTGCCGGGGATCTTCCTGGCCGGGCTCACCTGGCTGGCGGCGCGGGGGGTGCTGGACGGGCGGCTGAGTGTGGGCGAGCTGATCACGGTGTACGCCGTCACCGCGTTCCTGCGGCTGCCGCTGGAGACGGCCACCCAGGTGCTGTCGATGTGGGTCCGGTCGAAGGTGGCAGCCGGGCGGCTGGTCGGGGTGCTGGTTCAGGGCAATGTGCTTGAGGACGTCCGTGAGCCGGTATCGCTGTCTGCGCACGGGGATCTCGTGGACCCGGAGTCGGGTCTTCGGGTCCGCCCGGGTCTGCTGACGGCGGTGGTCAGTGCCCAGCCGGAGACCGGCCTGGCCATCGCCGACCGGTTCGCCCGGTTGTCCGCGGAGGGTGCCTCACCGGTCTGGGGCTCGGTCCCGCTGAGCCAGGTGCCCGACGACGAGGTGCGGCGACGGATCCTGCTCAGCGAGGCTGAACCCTGGCTGTTCAGCGGCACTCTGCGCGAACAGGTCGATCCCCGCGGCGAGCACTCGGACGCGGAGGTGCTGGCGGCGGTGCGGGTGGGTGATGCCGAGGACGTGGTGGCCGGACTGCCGGGAGGACTTGCGGCAGGTGTCGGTGAACGGGGGCGGGACTTCTCGGGCGGTCAGCGGCAACGGCTGGCCCTGGCCCGAGCGGTGCTGATGGCTGGGCAACCGGAGGTGCAGGTGCTGATCCTGGTGGAGCCGACCTCGGCCGTGGACGCGCACACCGAGGCCCGGATCGCCGAACGGCTGCGGGTTGCCCGGGCCGGAAAGAGCACTCTAGTAGTCACTTCCAGCCCTCTGATGCTGGACCGCTGCGACCGGGTGGTGCTTCTGAACAATGGACGGGTGGTGGCGGAGGGCACGCACCGGCACCTCCTGCGCTCGGAGCCTGGGTATCGGGACGTGGTCGCCCGGGACTCGGACGCACTGGGCGACGAGGCCCTGGAGGCGAGTCGATGAGTGAGACCCTGCCGATCGCCTCACCCGCCCGGGTGCGGGCCGAAACGTTCCGGCTGCTGCGCAGTCATCGCGGCGCCCTGACCTTCTCAGCCGCGGCCCACGCCGCCGCAGCCATCGCCGGGCTGGCCGGCCCCGCCCTGCTCGGCGCCCTGGTCGAGGACTTCACCGACCGCACGGCGACTGCCTCGGCGGTGAACCAGGCCGTGCTGCTGCTCACCGTCGCCACCGTGCTGCAGGCCGGCCTGGCCTGGTACGCCCACCGCAGTTCGCTGGTGCTGGGCGAGCAGGTCTTCGCCGAGATGCGGGAAGGGTTCCTGCGCGAGGTCACCCGGCTGCCGCTGTCGGTGGTCGAGCGGGCGGGCAGCGGAGACCTGATCTCACGCACCACCAACGACGTCGAATCAGTCAGCCACAGCGTGCGTTACGCCGTGCCCAACATCCTGGTCGGGGTGGTGGGCCTGCTCGTCACCGCAACCGCGATCTTGATTACCTCGCCGCTGGTGGCGCTGGGCGCGTTCACTGTGCTGTTCTTCGTCATCCCCTCCACACGCTGGTACCTACGCCGGGCCCGGGACGGCTACCTGGGCGAGATGAGCGCCTACGCGAAGCTCGACGGCACGGTCAGCGAAACCCTCGACGGGGCAAGGTCCGTCGCCGCCCTGCGGTTGGGCAGCCGGCGTAAGCAGTTGATCGAGAAAGACATCGCCGGCATCTACCGGGCCGAGCGCTACACCCTGTGGCTTCGCTCGGTCTGGTACCCGCTCGTCGAAGTGGGTTACGTGCTTCCGGTGGCCGCCGTACTGGCCTGGGGTGGCTGGCTGATCGCCAACGGGCACGCGCAGGTCGGCGAGGTGACCACGGTGGCGTTGTACGTGTCGCAGCTGGTCGGCCCGGTCGACCTGATCCTCGAGTTCATGGACGAGTTGCAGGTCGGCGGCGCCTCACTGGCCCGGATCATCGGTGTAGGCCAGGTCCCGGACGACCGAGTGGCCCGCGCCGACGCGGACCAGCTCCCACCCGGCCCGCAGTCGATCTCGGCCGACCACGTGCGCTACGCCTACCGGGACGACCTGGACGTACTGCACGAGGTCTCACTGGCTCTGCGCCCCGGCGAGCGCCTAGCCGTGGTCGGCCCCAGCGGCGCCGGAAAGTCCACCCTGGGCCGACTTCTGGCCGGCATCCATCCGCCCCGAACCGGCTCGGTCCGCGTCTCGTCCGGCCCCAGCGGCAGCGGCGGCCCGGCCCTGGACCTGGTCGACCTCCCCCTGCCCCAGCTACGCCGACAGGTCGCACTGGTCACCCAGGAGCAGCACGTCTTCGTCGGCACTCTGGCGGAGAACCTGCGACTGGCCCGGCCGGAGTCGTCGGACCGCGAACTGCTGGGAGCCCTCGCCGCAGTGGACGCCTCGGGCTGGGTCGCGCAGCTACCGGAAGGCCTGGCCACGTTGGTCGGTTCGGGCGGCCACACCCTCACCCCCAGCCAGGCCCAGCAGGTTGCCCTGGCCCGCCTGACCCTGTCCGACCCGCACACCCTGGTACTGGACGAGGCGACCTCGCTGCTGGACCCGCGAGCGGCCCGGCATCTGGAGCGCTCGCTGTCGGCGGTACTGACCGGCCGGACCGTGGTGGCGGTGGCGCACCGCCTGCACACCGCCCACGATGCCGACCGGGTGGCCGTGGTGGAGAACGGCCGGATCAGCGAACTCGGCACCCACCACGAACTGCTGCAGCAGAACGGTTCCTACGCGGCACTCTGGCGCTCGTGGCAGGACCAGGACCCGGAAGACCCGACTTCGTAATCATCGGCCCGGGCAGGGTCGGGACCGGGACCGGCGCCAGGGCAGGGCCTGGTCGGCGAGGTGTACACCTGGTACCGCGTGTACACCTCGCCACAGGGCAACCGCGGGCTGAGGCTGAGCGCCATCACGAAAACCACCTCGGAATTCCTCGACCCGGCGGCCGCGCCGGTGCTCTTACGGCCTGAGATCCTCACGACCCAGCCTCACGATCACCCAGCCTGACGATCGTCCTTTGTTTGCCCTTGTTCTTTTTCAGCCAGACCTTTGCGCCGCTCCCGCTGCCCCCGCGCGATCTCGGTGGCCAGGGCATCCAGCGGCTGCACCAGCGCCTCGACCGGGTTGCGCAGCGCCTCCAGCCAGTTGCGCGCCGCCGCCACCCCCTCGTCGTCGATCGCGTACAAGCGCCGCTGACCCTCCGCCCGCACCTTCACCAGCCCCGCCGCCAGCAGCACCTTCAGGTGGTGCGACACGGCCGGCTGGGTGACGGCGGTCCGCGCCCGGACCGCCGTCACCAGCGCACCCACGGGCTGCTCCCCCGCCGACAACAGCTCCAAGAGGTGCCGCCGCAACGGGTCGCCCAGGGCTTCGAACACGCGCTCCATGACCGGCGATCCTGTCAGCTTTCCGAACTGTCCTCGGAAGTACCGGTGTAGAAGCCGAACGTGCGATCGGCCGCGGCCCTGGCCGCCTCCGGCGCGTCCCCGGACGCAATCGCCGCCTCGGCCCAGCCATCGGCACACAGGCGCATGAAGGTCTTGCCCTCCGGCGTGGTTCCCCAGAGCGCCGCTTCGGCCGGATCCATCGAAGCGCCCGTGTCGAGATATGCGCCGAGACCGTAGAGCGCCCCGTCCCAGCCGACCCCCGTGGCACCCGGACCGAACTGGTCCCAGAGCTCCTGGGGCACGACCGCCTCATGCTCCAGCTCGAGTGTCGCCCCCTCCGGCGCCTCGGCCAGGCGCACCCTGACCCACGACGTCATCTCGCCGAATTCCCAGGTGAGAGCGAAGAACTCGGGCGCCTCGCAGCGCTCGACCGTGCCCCCGGCATTCCCCTCCAGCTGGTAGTGACCGCCCACCTTCAGATCCCCGCTGACCGGAAGGAACCAGCGCGGGATGCGCTCGGCGTTGGTCAGCACGTCCCAGAGGTCGGCTCGATCGGTGGCATAGGTACGGCGGGCCACCGAGACCTTGGTCGGAACCCCCTCCCGAGTGCCGTTACGTACCTCTCGGACCACCAGACCGGCGGCGGCGGCAATGTCCACGCGCTTACTCCTTGATAAGTGGCGACTTATATAAGTGGAAGTATATGAAGTCTCCGTCCCCTGGCAAGCACCTTGGTACATTCCCTTGACGGCATATACCGTCGGAAGTACTTTCCTGAAGTGATGACGGTCTTCGAGATCCTGGCCCTTCCGGTCCGCCGCGAGATCCTCGACCACCTGCGCCGGGGGCCGAGTTCGGTGGGGGAACTGGCCGAGACCCTCGGAGTCAGCCAGCCGATCATGTCCAAGCACCTGCGGGTGCTCCGCGAGAGCGGGTTCGTCAGCGTGCGCGCCGAGGCCCAGCGCCGTTGGTACGAACTGCGTCCGGAACCGTTCGCCGAGGTGGCGAACTGGCTCGAGCCGTACCGCTGGATGTGGCACGACAGCCTCGACCGGCTGGGCGAGCAGCTCGACACCCTGCGCGAAGAGGAGGAACGATGACCGACCCCAGCTTCCTGAACGATCAGGGCCGCCCGGCCGTGCGCCTGGAGCGCCACTACCCTCATCCGGTCGAGCGGGTCTGGCGCGCCGTGACCGAGTCGGCCAGCCTGACCCACTGGTTCCCCAGCGAGGTCGAGTTCGACCTGGCCGCAGGCAAAGTGGTGTTCGACCCGAACGGCCCGGACCCCATGACAGGCCTGGTGCTGGAGTCCGACCCGCCCCGCCGCCTGATCTTCACCTGGGACAGCGACCAGCTCGAGTTCACCCTGGCCCCGGACGGCGACGGCACCCTCTTCACCCTGACCCACCGATTCGACGACCGGTCCGGCGCCGCCAGCTTCGCCACAGGCTGGGAGCAGTGCCTGAACGCCCTGCTGAACGAGGCCGCCCCCGCACCGCAAGGACGGAAGGCCACCGCGCGCCACGAGGAGCTGGTACTCCGGTTCGGCCTCGACCAACCCGAGATCACCTGGGCCGGGCAAGAATGGACGATCCGCTACGAACGCCAGCTCAGCTGCGACGCCGACACGGCCTGGAACCTGTTGTTCGGCAATGAAGTTCCGGCAGCCGGCCACACCTTCCCCCCTCCCGGTAGCTCCTTTCCGGCAAACAGCAACGCCTCTCAGGCAGTCAGCAGCACCATCCCCCCGGGCGACAGCGAGTTCCGGACCAAGCAGCCAGACCAGACCACCCTCGGCCGGCTCACCACCGTGGACGCACCGCGCGCGTTCACCTTCGAAGTGCCCGACGGAGTACCAGGTCGCGCCGGGTCCGGCCGCCTCGGCGCGGGCACCGGCCAGGGAGCAAGACTGTTCCTGGAGGTGACCGGCTCAGGCAAGGACGAACTACAGACCGCACTCGTGGTCTGGGGCACCGAAGCGGTAGCCGGGCTGGCCCGGGCGGCCGCCGCTCTGGGCTGACTGCCCAGCTCACAGGCCCAACTCACGGGCCCAGCTCGCAGGCGCCGCTGACGGCCCTCACCCACCACCTCGCCCACGGCGCGGCCGCACCCCCAGTTGGCTGACCACGTCGGCAGCCCACGTCGGCAGCCCACGGGGCCAACCCAACTGGCCATCTTGCCTCGCGGTCAGCCCAGCGGCCGCTCCCCCGGGAGCGACTTCAGCGGTTGGCTTTTCCGTCCAGCCTCAGCACCGCGGACTCGTCCCGGTGAACCCCCTCGCTGCCCACATGCTTATCGCCGATCTCGGGACCGTTCTTCAGCACGTGGAAGAACGCCATGGCGTGCCCCCGCCCGATGCCGTAGTCGTCTTTCAGCCAGGCGGCCACGTCCCCGGCCTTGCTGGTCTCATTGAACCCGCGCTGCCGGGCGACCTCGAGCAGGGCGGACGGGATCATGCCGGACTTGGTCTCGACCGCGTCGATGTAGGCCTGGAAGGACATGAGACTCCTCGTTCTCGGTGCGCCACTGGATGCCCGCGCTTCTCCTCATACAGACAGCGCTCACCCCCTGGATTCATCGGTCAGTCGCCCAGCCGCTCCAATGTCTGAGCGCTCCAGCTGAGGGTGACGCTGCCGTCGGTGATGCTCACGCCCTCCTCGTCCATCGTGACCGAAACCCCCGACAGGTCGCCCTGGAACGGGTCCGGTGCCACGTAGAAGCGGTCACCCGCATGCCCGGCCTGATAGACGTGCACCTCCTGCCTCCCTCCGGCCACGAGCAGCTCGGGGTAGCTCACCCAGCTCACGCAGTACCCATCGTCCTGACAATCCTGCCGAGCCACCTTCTCGAACACCGCCAGGCTGTCCCCCACCATCCATCGGCACCCAAGGATGAACAGCACCACGACCACCGCCGTGCCGATCATCAGGGGCCACTGGCGTCGGCGGGTGCCGCGCGCACTGCCGGGGCTGTTCGGACCGCTCGGCAGGGGCTGGGTCTTGGCCGTCTTCATCCGAAGACGCTATTCGGACAGATGGGCTACGGCGTCCTACTACAGGGGGATCTGCCGGCGGATATCAGACACCTGCCATTAGCCCACCCGCCATCAGCCACCCCCTGTCTCCTCACCGCCTTGTCAGCTCATTGCCGCACCGCCGTCGCGGTGCCGA
Organism: Kineosporia rhizophila; assembly: GCF_021277265.1. Taxonomy (GTDB): domain Bacteria; phylum Actinomycetota; class Actinomycetes; order Actinomycetales; family Kineosporiaceae; genus Kineosporia; species Kineosporia rhizophila. The sequence goes on along the minus strand of NZ_JAJSOH010000008.1, from coordinate 146,267 downwards.
ACGTGGCCTGGTCGGCGGCACCTCGGCCGCTCGCCCAGCCCATGTGGTCGCCCACCCGGATGCTGCGCCCCCGGGTGACGGTCGGGAACAGTTCGGCGAAGCGGTCTTCCACGTCCTGCTGACGGCTGGCCAGCACCGGCAGCAAGCGGTCGTCGCCGATCTCCGAACGCGCGGCCTGGGTCTGCTCCTCGGTGATCTCGGCCAGGCGCTCGCCGATCCGGAATGCGTACGCGGCCAGGAACGACTGACGGAAGGTCTTGCTGCGGGCCCGGCCACCGGCCTGCTCGATCCGGCCGGCTCTCGTCATCGCCGAGGTGGCCTGCACCAGCAGCGAGGTGAAGAGCGCTTCCACCGCGTCGAGGTCGGCGTCGAAACCGATCACCGTGCAGAAGCCGATGTTCTTGGTCCACACCGAGCGGGTGCGGTTGGCCGAGGCGACCGCGTTCAGCAGAACGGTCTTGGACTGCTCGTAGGGCGGGTCGATCCAGATGCGCCGGGTGGCCGGCCGTTCACCCCGCGGCCCCCGCCCACCACCTTCGGAGCCGGCCTGCACCATGGCCATGTCGATGCTGTGCCGGGCCATGCGTTCCTGCGCCCCCGCGGTGAACGCTTCAGCCTCGGCCTCGGAAGTGGTTGCCTCAGCCTTGGCCAGGAGTGCCCGGATCCGGCTGAGCACCCGTTCGTCCACCGGCCGCGCCGACCTCTGCCCCGGCCCTGGCGCCGCGTTCGGCGCACCGGCCCCAGCGTTCGATCCCTCGTCCGAACGGGATTCCGAGGCCGGAGGCCGGTACTCCCCCGGCGGCGGACCGATCCTCTCCAACCCCGGCAGCACCAGCAAAAGCGCCACCAGTTCAAGCAGTTCCGGCGCGAAGGTCACCCAGCCATCTCGCTCGATGCGGGCCTGCGCCACGGTCTGCCCCGAGGGCCACCAGCGCTCCACCTCGAACTCGGCTACCTGAGCCTGCCAACGCGGATCAACCGTGATCGCCGCATAGCCGGCCAGTTGCTCCGACACTGCCTCGCCGGCGAGCACCGCCCGGCCCGGCCCCAGTTTGCGGCCCACGTAGCGCACCACGTCGGCCGGCTCCCACCCCCGCGACCAGGCTTGCTGAACTGCAGAAGGCAGACGCACAGCCAAGTCACGGGCCACCAGGGCGCGCCACCCGTCCACGTCCGGCCTCTGCACGAGAGCGTCCGACACCAGCTCGAAGGCAGCCTTGTCGCCGGCAGCGAGTGCCGTCATCGCCGCCTGCAGCAGGATCTCGGCCAGTTTCTCCGGAGGCAGTTGCGCCCCGGCGATCCCGGTCAGCCCCCGCACCCCGGATGCGCTGCTCTTGCGACGGTCTTTGCTACCCATGCGATCACCCTAGGCTGACCGGCTCCCTGGTCCGGCCCTGGTGGAGGTCGGGTGGGCAACCACTTCAATCCACAGGTCAGGGTCGGCAGGAACCTTAAATCCGGTGTCGCTACGTGTTCAGATGCCTTATGCAAGAATCCTTTTGAAGAGTCAATACTTGGAAATCCAAGCACAGTCCCGACAAACTCTCTCTATTCCCTGGCCTCACCGAAGGGTGAATATTTGTTACAGCGCGCAACGGGGCTTCACAGATCGCGGAGGTCGGGGCAGTAGAGCGGCGGCGGGTCGGGCGGGCGGCCGCGGCGACAGGCTCGTCGCCAACCGGCAGAAACTAGAGATGGCCTGGCAGCAAGTCACGCCGAGCCCGAAAGCAAACCAGAAACGGGCCAAGCGGCAAGTCCACGCTGGGCCCGGGTGGAGAGCAGCGGTCGGAAACACAACGAACGGCGGCTCGCCGCGAGATCGACGAGGGTTACGGGGTCTGCCGTCTGGGGCCGTGCTCGGTGAGTCCCAGGATGTCCAGTGCTGCGGCTGCGGTCAGGGTGTCCCACTGCTTGATCGAGCGCAGCATTGCGTGGTCTGCGCCGGGGATCTCGTGATGGACCACCGAGTCCGCGGCGGAGCGGGCGCGCTCGGCGTACCGGGAGGTCAGTCTTGGGTCGGTGACCTTGTCCTCGGTTCCGTGCACCAGCGCTACCGAGCGGCCGGCCAGCTGGTGCACCGGTTCGTCTTCGGGAACCCACGGCGCGAGGGCCACCGCGCCGCGCACGTTCTCACCATCGGCGACGCGTAGCGCCGTACGCGCCCCCATCGAGTGGCCGACCAACACGATTGGGCGAGCCAAACGTCCTTCAATTTGCTCTAAGGCCCACCGTGCATCCTCCACCGGCGAAGCTTCGGGCCCGTTCCACCCTCGTACCGCGAAGCGAAGGTTCCAGACCTGCACACCATGCCTGTGCACCCGCCGGTGCAGAGCCTCCGCCAGGAGGTTCACTCTCAGCACGGCGGGCTGGTACCAGGTGACGGGTTCACGTCCGCTGACCCGGCCGCCGTGCAGCACCAGCGCTACGGCGCGCACCTTTTCGGCCGGGAGGCGAGAACTGCGCACGGACAGGTGGCGGCCCGTACCGGGGAAGAATCGGCTGTTCACAGGAGGGCTTCGGAACCGGGTGCGGGCGTGGATGGCTCAGGACGACCGTGATCCCGGAGTTCCTGGTCGAGGAGCTCCGGGATCATCAGTCAGGAATCAGCTGGGCTGGTAGGGCGAGACGACGACCTCGACCCGCTGGAACTCCTTGAGGTCGGAGTAGCCGGTGGTGGCCATCGAGCGGCGCAGCGCCCCGATCAGGTTGGTGGTGCCGTCGGCCACCCGGCCCGGACCGTAGAGGATCTCCTCCAGGGTGCCGACCGTGCCGACCTGGGCCCGGGTGCCGCGGGGCACCGACGGGTGGTGAGCCTCCGGACCCCAGTGGAAGCCCCGGCCGGGCGCGTCGGACGCGCGGGCCAGCGCAGCCCCCAGCATGACCGCGTCGGCGCCGCAGGCGATCGCCTTGACCATCTCACCCGACCGGCCCATCCCGCCGTCGGCGATGACGTGCACGTAACGGCCGCCCGACTCGTCCATGTAGTCACGACGGGCTGCGGCCACGTCGGCCACCGCGCTCGCCATCGGGGCGTGGATGCCCAGCGTGTCGCGGGTGGTGTGGGTGGCGCCGCCGCCGAAACCGACCAGCACGCCGGCCGCGCCGGTGCGCATCAGGTGCAGGGCGGCGGTGTAGGTGGCGCAGCCGCCGACGATCACCGGCACGTCGAGCTCGTAGATGAAGCGCTTGAGGTTCAGCGGTTCGGCCCGGCCGGAGACGTGCTCGGCCGAGACCGTGGTACCGCGGATGACGAACAGGTCGACCCCGGCGTCCACCACGGTCTTCCAGAACTCCTGGGTGCGCTGCGGGGTGAGCGCCGCGGCCACGGTGACCCCGCCGTCGCGGATCTGCCGGATGCGCTCGACGATCAGCTCGGGCTTGATCTCCTCGGCGTACAGCTCCTGCATGCGCCGGGTGGCCACGGCCGGCTCGAGCCCGGCGATCTCGGCCAGCAGCGGCGCCGGGTCCTCGTAGCGCGTCCACAGACCCTCGAGGTCGAGCACGCCCAGACCACCCAGGTTGCCCATGGCCACGGCGGTGGCCGGGGACATCACCGAGTCCATCGGGGCGGCGACGATCGGCAGGTCGAAGCGGTAGGCGTCGATCTGCCAGTGCGTCGACACCTCTTCGGGATCGCGGGTCCGCCGGCTGGGGACGATCGCGATGTCGTCGAACGTGTAGGCGCGCCGGCCCCGCTTGCCCCGGCCGATCTCGATCTCAGTCACAAACGGAAGGTTACCGATAGGGGCAGGGCTGCGCGGCATCGCCGTGACGAGGAGGTGCCCGGCGCAGGCGATGTCGTGCAGCCCTGCCCCTCAGGGACGGCGGTGGCGCACCGCCGCCCCCTGGTCACCTCAGCGGCGGCTGTAGTTGGGAGCCTCGACCGTCATCTGGATGTCGTGCGGGTGGCTCTCCTTCAGACCCGCCGAGGTGATCCGGACGAACTGGCCCTTGGCCTTCAGCTCGGGCACGGTGGCGGCGCCGACGTAGAACATCGACTGCCGCAGGCCACCGATCAGCTGGTAGGCCACGGCACCGAGGGGGCCTCGGTAGGGCACCTGGCCCTCGATGCCCTCGGGCACGAACTTGTCGTCGGTCACGTCGCCCTGGAAGTACCTGTCCTTGGAGTAGGACTTGGCCTTGCCCCGGGACTGCGCCGCGCCGAGCGAGCCCATGCCGCGGTAGCTCTTGAACTGCTTGCCGTTGATGAAGACCAGGTCGCCCGGGCTCTCCTCGCAGCCGGCCAGCAGCGAGCCCAGCATCACCGTGTCGGCCCCGGCGACCAGGGCCTTGGCGATGTCGCCGGAGTACTGCAGGCCACCGTCACCGATCACCGGCACGCCCGCGGCCTTGGCCGCCCGCGCCGCCTCGAGGATCGCGGTGACCTGGGGCACCCCGACGCCGGCCACGACCCGGGTGGTGCAGATCGAGCCCGGCCCGACCCCGACCTTGACCCCGTCGGCCCCGGCGTCGATCAGGGCCTGGGCCCCGGCGCGGGTGGCCACGTTGCCGCCGATGATGTCGACGTGCGCGGCGGCGCTGTCTTTCTTCAGCCGGGCGATCATGTCGGCCACGCCGTGCGAGTGGCCGTGCGCGGTGTCGACAATCAGCACGTCGACCCCGGCCTCGACCAGCGCCATGCCACGCTTCCAGGCGTCGTCGAAGAAGCCGATCGCCGCACCCACCCGCAGCCGGCCGGCCTCGTCCTTGGTGGCCAGCGGGAACTGCTCGCGCTTGGTGTAGTCCTTGACCGTGATCAGCCCGGCCAGCCGGCCGGACTCGTCGACCAGCGGCAGCTTCTCGATCTTGTTGCGGGCCAGCAGGGCCATCGCGTCGTCCGGGCTGATCCCGACCGGGCCGGTGATCAGCGGCATCCGGGTCATCACGTCACCGACGCGACGGCTGGAGTCGGACTCGAAGCGCATGTCCCGGTTGGTGATGATGCCGACCAGCTTGCCCGCGTCGTCGACCACCGGCAGGCCGGAGACCCGGTAGTGGCCGCACAGCGCGTCCACCTCGCCGAGAGTGGCGTCCTGGGTGGTGGTGACGGGGTGGGTGACCATGCCGGCCTCGGAGCGCTTGACCTGGTCGACGTGCTGCGCCTGGTCCTCGATGGACAGGTTGCGGTGCAGCACCCCCAGACCACCCTGGCGGGCCATGGCGATCGCCATCCGGGCCTCGGTGACGGTGTCCATCGCCGCCGACATCAGCGGGATGGCGACCTCGACCCGGCGGCTCACCCGGGAACGGGTGTCGGCCGCGCTGGGGATGACGTCGCTCTCACCCGGCAGGAGCAGGACGTCGTCGTAGGTGAGTCCGAGCGGCATCGCCGGGATCTCGTCGTTGGGGTTCACGCTCACCAGGAAAACCTTCCGCGTCGCGGCTCTTCGGAGCACTGCACGGGTGACGAACGGCGCCGATTCGCGTTGTCTTCCCGTGCACCCATGCTAGTCACGATCGGAGGGTGCTCCTGACCCGTGGGCAGTGACCGCTCAGTCGGCGGACGAGGCCTGGGCCGGGCTGGTGTCGGACGACCCACCCGAGGAGGACCCGGTGTTGGTCGCCGGCGGATCGGTCTGGCCGCCGCTGCTGCCACTGCCGCTGCTCGTCGGCTCGCTGGCCGGCGTGGTGACACTGTGCGACGTGGAGGTGGGCGGCGCCGGCTCGTCGGTGGTGCTGGAAGGCGGTGCGCTGGGCTCGTTCTCGCCCCCGCTGCCCCCGCCGCTGGTGGTCGGCGCGCCGGTGGGCGTGGTGGTGGGCGGAGCCGAGGGGCTGGCGGTGACCGGGCCCTCGCCGGTCGGGGTGACGTCCGGGGTGCTGGTGGCGGCCACTGTCGTCGCCCCGGGCACGCTCGGGTCGTCGGGGTCGCCGGGCAGCTGAGTGGCCAACGTCTCGACCTGCTGGTCCAGGTCGGCCGTCTCGTCGTCGGGCAGTTCGGCGAGCATCTTGCGGGCGGTGTTCAGATGCTGCGCGGCCTGCTCGGGATCGCTGACCGCGAGCTCCTGGGCCAGGGCGAGCTCGGCCTGCGCCTGCTGCAGCTTGCTGTCGTTCGGGTCGGAGCGGTCGACGCCGGGCAGCTTGGCCACCACCGAGCCGACCCCGTTCAGCGGCGCCAGCGGGTCGCCCGCGACGGCAGCGCTGACGCCACCCCCGAGCAGGACCATGACGGCGATCGAGGCGGCCGCGACCGGGGCGGACACCTTGCCCGCGGCCACCCGCCAGCGCTTGCTGCGGGCCGCGGTGATCGGGGTGGGCAGGATCTCGGCCGGACCGGCGGTCAGGTCGTCGTCGTTGCCCTTCTCGCTCTTCTGCTCCGGCGAGGTGAGATCGATCAGGCTCTCCACCTCGAGGGCGGTGGGCCCGTCGAAGTACAGCGGGCGCCCGGCCAGGACCTCGACCAGGCGGGCGGTGGCCGGATCGGCCCCGGACTCGGCGTCGACGTCGCTCAGCAGCCGGTTCAGGGCCGCGGCGGTCGGGTCGAGCAGATCGTCGTCGGAGGGCCGGCGGGCAGCCAGCCGGTCGAGCAGCGCATCGGTCGCGGCGAGCTCGGAGAGGTCGGCGGTGGGCACCTCGGTGCCACCGTCCTTGTCGTCACCGGGGGCGGGGGGCGTCGTACTCATGCCGTCTCCGTCGCAGGAACATCGATCATGCCCCGCAGGCGCTGCATCGCCCGGTGCTGGGCAACCCTGACCGCCCCCGCGGTCATCCCCAGCGCCCGGCCCGTCTCCTCGGCCGACATCCCCACCGCCACACGCAGCACGAGCAGCTCGCGCAACTGGTCGGGAAGACGACTCAGGAGTTCACGGACCTGCTGCGCGTCACCGGCCCGCTCGGCCAGCTCCTCCGGCCCGGGAGCGGTCTCCGGGGTCTCCGGGACCTCCGCGACCGGCACGGCAGCACGGTAGAAGGCACGCTGGGCATCAGCCACCTTGTTGGCCGCAATCCGGTAGACGAACGCCTCGAAGGGTCGTCCTTCGTCCCGATAACGTCCAAGGGCCGAGAGCACAGCGATGCAAACCTCCTGCGCAACATCGTCCGCCGTGTGCTCCCCGCCGGGCATGCGCGAGAGTCTGGCCCGGCAGTAACGCCGCACCATCCGGTGAACGAGTTGGAGCAATCGTTCGGTGGCCGCGTCGTCACCCTGGACGGCGCGGGACGACAGCTCCTGGAAGTCTTCTGTGTCGTCCGGTGAAGACATCGCGACAGGAGGTCTCGGCGTTACACCTACGGCATTGGACTTGCCGCCCCGGACGGCCATTACTTCACCGTATCAGGCCCCACCGGAAGCCGACCGCAACGGCCTGAGCCCGGTCTGCGGCGCCCATCTTCCGAAAAAGCCTGCGAGCGTGCGTCTTCACGGTGTCTTCCGACAGGTAGAGCTCCTTGCCGATCTCGGCGTTGCTCCTACCTCGGCTCATTCCGGTGAGCACCTGCATCTCACGCTCGGTGAGGGGCGGGGCCGACACGTTCGCGTCGTTGCTGCGGGGGGCCGGGACGGTACGCCGGGCCAGGCCGTCGCTCAGGGCGTAGACCACCGTTGCCGCCACCTCCTCCCGGGACGCGTCCTTGACCAGGTAGCCGCGGGCGCCGCCGGCCACCGACCGGGCCACCCCGTCGGCGTCCTCGGCCATGGTCACCATAACCACGATCGCCTCGGGATGGCGGGAGAGCAACCTCCGCGCCGCCTCCACGCCGCCGATCCCAGGCATCCGGACGTCCATCAGCACCAGCGAGGGACGCTCGACGGGCCAGCGCGCCAGCGCCTCCTCACCAGAGGATGCGTCCACGACCCGGGTAATGCCTGGAACTGAGGACAATGCCCTGTGCAAGGTCTCCCTGACCAGCGCAGAGTCGTCGCACACCAGAACCGTAGCCACAGATACACCTCACGAAACCTTGGCATCCCCCATCCGTGGGAGATGTCCCTGGTCCAAGGTTTCGACACCGGGGGCGGGGACTTGAGCCCCCGGGGCGATCATCCGAGCGGCGTCGGCGCACGTCGGGCGGGGTACGGGATGCGGCTAGGAGGGTGCGGCTGCAGGGCAGGGCGGGTGCCGTCGGGGGCGGCGTAGGTGCCGAACCAATGGACGCCCGCGAGCGGCAACGCGCCTCGGCCCACCTTCAGCGGTGGAGCCCCACACAGAACTGCTTACGGACGCTTGTGAGCCCACCTTTGACGGGCTTCGCGGCCGTCAGTTGTGCAGACCGCGCAGGACCTCGTCGATCGCCTCGATCAGCGAACCGGCCGTACGGGCGCTGGCCGGGATGGTGTCGGGCCGCCAGCCCGGCCCGGCCAGGATCACCGTGGGCGCGGGCCGCTGCCGACGCAGCATCTGCGCGTCGCCTGCGTCGGCCCCCGGCATCCGGGCGAACAGCACGATCACCGACGGCCCGGTGCGCCGCACCGACGAGGCCAGGGCGTGCGGAGGCAGCCCGGAACCCAGCATCCGGGTGGGCACCTCGTGCTCGGCCAGGGCCGCGGCCAGGGCGTGCAGCGGAAGCGAGTGGTAGTCCGAGTCGGCGCAGGCCAGCAGGACCATCGGGGAGTTGCGGGTGATCCGGACATTCACCGCCGCGTTGCGGAACACCCCGAGGATCGCCTCGGAAAAAGCGTGCTCCACGTCGATGCCCTCGCCGGAGACCCGCACCCGCTCACCCAGCGCGCGCAGCACCGGCATGATCATCGAGTTCCAGGTCGGCACCACGCCCTGGCGTCGGATGCTCTCGCGCAGGATGCGGTGCGTCTCGAACGAGTCGAGCGCCATCGCGGCCCGGGCCAGACCCCGGCTCTGCGGCGTGCCGTCGGGCAGGGCCACGATCCGGCCGCCGCCGGACAGACCGCCCCGCGTGGTCTCGACCGAGCGCAGCGTGCCCGGCCAGTCTTCCTCAGCCTGCGGCTGGGGCTCGAACGGCTCGAGATCCAGCTCGTCCGGCTCGACCTCACGGGGCCCGCGCCAGGCCTGACCCCGGGCCGACCAGGCGGTGGGCTCCTCCTCGGACCCGACCCGCTCGTCGCGGCCGTAACCCCCGGCCAGCTCCACGTCGTCCAGGCCGGTCTCGTCGGGCAGGCCCAGACCGCGGCTCTTCACCTCGTGGTCGAGATCCACCTCGTCCATGAAGGAGCCGGGCGGGTAACGCTCCTCGTCCGGGTCGACCACCGGGGCCGGCCGGTTCGGGGCGACCGGGCGCGACTGGTCGAACGCCCCCAGCGCAGAGGCGTCGTACCCCTCGACCGGGGTGTGGTCGTCTTCCGGCTGGATCGGGCGGCCCTCGGGGCTGAGGGCGGTGGCCAGCGCGATCTTGGCTGCGTCACTGGGGGCGACGCCCTCCAGAGTGAGCCGGCGCATGACCATCAACCGGGCCACGTCGGCCGGTGAGTAGCGGCGGTGCGCGCCCGCCGTGTGGGCGGAGGGACCGAGGCCGTAACGGCGGTCCCAGGTGCGCAGCGTGGGAGGCGCGACGCCCAGGCGTCGGGCAACAGCAGCAACCGTAAGAGTCGGCGAGGGGGGCGTCGAACTCGCCTCCGTCACGTCGATCGGACCTTCGACGGGCTCTTCAGCTCCGGTCCCGGCCTGCCGAGACGTTTCTGACACTTCACCCGCCCCCTGGCACTAGAGAAACAGACACTAACTCACATCGCCTCCCGGCGCCGCCTGAGTCGAACAAGTGATGAAGCGATGACCCTTGAACAACTCTTGAAGCGGTACCTCGGGCTCGATTACCGATTCAAAGGTAGTTCACTCGCCCTTCAAGCGCGCACTGAGACGGCCGATGCATCTACTGCCAGGCCCTTCGTGGTTTCGGCGAAGTGCCGGACCGGCACCTCAACAGTTCAGCATCCGGCCGGACGGCCGGATGAGGTCCTTCGATCGGAATGGTGTGTCCATGATGGCTGAGATCTCGCGTCTTCCCGGGCCCGTTGCCGACCTGTGGGAATGGCAGCTCGAAGGGGCCTGCCGGACCGCGGATCCCCGGGTCTTCTTCCACCCCGAGGGCGAGCGTGGCCCGGCCCGCAGGCAGCGCGACGTGGCGGCCAAGTCGGTCTGCGCGCGGTGCCCGGTGCTGGAGCACTGCCGCTCGCACGCGCTGCAGGTGCGTGAGCCGTACGGCGTGTGGGGCGGGCTCACCGAGGACGAGCGGGAGAACTTCTACGCGAGCGACAGCCCACTGGCGCAGCCGCAGACCGCAGCCAGTTAGTCCTTGTACATAGCGGCTTGCCCGGTTCCCGAGCCGGGGACGCGTCCCCGGTGAGCCGACCGGTCCAGGCGCGCCACCCGTCCTCAGTTCGCCTTGTGCGGGCGGGCCACGATGACCGACTGACGCCCGGCCACCCGGGTGAGCACGATCGTCGCCTCGTTCGGCCCGGCCAGCCGCAACTGCTTGCGCAGCTGCTCGGGTTCCACCGCGGTGCCCCGCTTCTTGATCGTGAGCCGGCCGACCCCCCGGTCGCGCAGGTAGGTGCGCAGCGACTTGAGCTGGAAGCCGAACACGTCCTCGACCGCGTAGACCTTGGCCAAAGGCGTGTACTCGGTGCGGTCGGCAGTGATGTAGGCAATGGTCGGGTCGATCAGCCGGCCGCCGATCTGGTTGGCCACCGCGGCCACCAGCCCGGCCCGGATCACCGCACCGTCGGGCTCGTAGAGGAACTGGCCGACCTTGCCCACCTCGGCGGGCACCGTGTCGGCCATCGAGCTGTCGTTGATCTCGGCGCCACCGCCGGCCGAGTCGAGCACCAGCGCACTGCGCCGCACCCCCTCCCGGCGCACCTTGCCGAACCACAGCCCGCACTCCACCACGTCACCGTCGACCGACACCCACTGCGCCTCGGTGTCTTCCGGAACCAGGTGATGCGGCACCCCGGGGGCGGTCTTCATGCCGACCGCAGGCAGCCGACCGGCCAGCTCACGCACGAACGACAGTGGCGGATTCCCGGTGCGCGGGTCGAGCAGGCGCCGCCCCGAGGCCTCCCGCCGCGCCGGATCGAGGAAGGCACCGTCCAGGTCGTCGATGCGCGTGGTCATCGCATCCTCGTGCCGCACCACGGCCTCCGGCCAGTGCCGCAGGTTCACCGTGGCGATGGCCGCCGTGACCTCGTCCTTCTCCACCGCCACGACCTCCCGGTCGAGCGTGGCCAGGGCCATCGAGTCGGCCCCGACGCCGCAGCCCAGGTCGCCGACCCGCCGGATCCCGGCGTTGGCGAAGCGCTGGGCGTGCCGGGCCGCGACCGGCAGCCGGGTGGCCTGCTCCAGACCCGTCGGGGTGAACAGCATGCCGTCGGCGAAGGGCCCGAACTTGGCCCGCGCGGCGGATCTGAGGCGCGACTGGGTGAGGGCGGCCGCGACCATCTCCGGCGGGTGCCCGTCGCGCCGCAACTGCTCGCCCAGGGTCATCGAGGTGGTCTCGTCGTAGGCCGGCAGCGACTCCAGCAGAGCCCATCCGTCCGAAGTCAGCAGCGTCGCGATACCGGTCAGATCCACCGGCGGATTCTCCCACGCGCCGGACGCCCCCGATCGCACCGGCGGCGCGCCGGACTTTGGCACTCGGGTTGACCGAGTGCTAACGAGCGTTCTAGATTCAACCTGGCACTCTCCCCTGGAGATTGCCAGCAGCAAGATCCCTCAGCAGGGCTCCGATCGGCACCCGCGACGACGGTCGATGTCCCGCTGGGACCCCAGTCCTTGTATTTTCATCGACGTTCCGAGAAGGGGAGGTCCGCCAGTGTCGGTCTCCATCAAGCCGCTCGAGGACCGCATTGTCGTCAAGCCGCTGGACGCGGAGCAGACGACGGCTTCTGGTCTCGTCATCCCGGACACCGCCAAGGAGAAGCCCCAGGAGGGCGAGGTCCTGGCGGTCGGTCCCGGGCGCTTCGACGACGAGGGCGAGAAGCGCATTCCGCTCGACGTCAAGGTCGGCGACACGGTCCTCTACAGCAAGTACGGCGGCACCGAGGTCAAGTACTCCGGCGAGGAGTACCTGATCCTCTCCGCCCGCGACGTGCTCGCGATCATCGAGAAGTGATCTGATTCGCCCTCGCCCCGGTCCGCCCTCACGGCGGCCGGGGCGTTCGCGTCTCCCGCCAGAACCGTCCTCGAACGGCCTAGAACCCAAAAAGCACACCTCGATCCAAGGGACTTGACCCATGGCAAAGACTCTCGAGTTCAACGACGACGCCCGGCGTTCGCTGGAGCGCGGTGTCGACGCGCTCGCCAACGCCGTGAAGGTGACGCTCGGCCCGCGCGGCCGCAACGTGGTGATCGACAAGAAGTGGGGCGCCCCCACCATCACCAACGACGGTGTGACGATCGCCAAGGAGGTGGAACTGGACGACCCGTACGAGAACCTGGGCGCCCAGCTCGCCAAGGAGGTCGCCACCAAGACCAACGACGTCGCCGGTGACGGCACCACCACCGCGACCGTGCTGGCCCAGGCGATGGTGAAGGAAGGCCTGCGCAACGTGGCCGCCGGCGCCGCCCCCTCCAGCCTGAAGCGCGGCATCGACGCGGCGGTCGAGGCGGTCAGCACCAAGCTGCTCGACACCGCCCGCGAGATCGAGGGCAAGGGCGAGATCGCCCACGTCGCCACCATCTCGGCGCAGGACTCGGTGGTCGGCAACCTGATCGCCGACGCGTTCGACAAGGTCGGCAAGGACGGCGTGATCACGGTCGAGGAGTCCTCCTCGGCCGGGACCGAGCTGGACTTCACCGAGGGCATGCAGTTCGACAAGGGTTACCTGTCGCCCTACTTCGTGACCGACACGGAGCGGATGGAGGCCGTCCTGGAGGACGCCTACATCCTGATCCACCAGAACAAGATCTCCTCGATCTCCGAGCTGCTGCCGCTGCTGGAGAAGGTGCTGCAGGCCGGCAAGCCGCTGCTGATCCTGGCCGAGGACGTGGACGGCGAGGCGCTGTCCACCCTGGTGGTCAACAAGATCAAGGGCACGTTCAACGCGGCCGCGGTCAAGGCCCCCGGCTTCGGTGACCGTCGCAAGGCCACCCTGCAGGACATCGCCGTGCTCACCGGCGGCCAGGTGGTCAGCCCCGAGATCGGCCTGAAGCTCGACCAGATCGGCCTCGAGGAGCTCGGCCGCGCCCGTCGCGTCGTCATCACCAAGGACGACACCACGATCATCGAGGGCGCCGGCGAGCGCTCCGAGGTCGAGGGCCGGATCCAGCAGATCCGCGCCGAGATCGAGCGCACCGACTCCGACTGGGACCGCGAGAAGCTCCAGGAGCGTCTGGCCAAGCTCGGTGGCGGCGTCTGCGTGATCCGCGTGGGTGCGCACACCGAGGTGGAGCTCAAGGAGAAGAAGCACCGCATCGAGGACGCCGTCTCGGCGACCCGCGCGGCCATCGAAGAGGGCATCGTCTCCGGCGGTGGCTCGGCCCTGGTCCACGCCGTCGCGGTGCTGGACGACAACCTCGGCCTGACCGGCGACGAGGCCACCGGCGTGCAGATCGTCAAGCGCGCCGCCGCCGAGCCGCTGCGCTGGATCGCCGAGAACGCCGGCCTCGAGGGCTACGTCGTGGTCCACCGGGTGCAGGAGGGTGGCGTGGGCACCGGCTTCGACGCCGCCGCCCAGGAGTACGGCGACCTGCTGGCCAAGGGCATCATCGACCCGGTCAAGGTCACCCGCTCGGCGCTGCGCAACGCCGCGTCCATCGCGTCGATGGTGCTCACCACCGACACGCTGGTCGTGGACAAGCCCGAGCCGGTCGAAGAGGCCGCCGCGGGTCACGGCCACGGGCACGGCCACTGATCTGAACTGGTAGTTGCAGGCCCGGTTCCCGCTTCGGCGGGGGCCGGGTCTGTTTTTGTTTTGGACGTTCGTGGCATGCTCGGTTCTAGTCCGGGCTCGCAGTCGTCCCCGGCTTCAGAACCGCGAGTTGCGCTCGTGGTCGTGGTCGATCGCCGGTCACCCCTGGGCCGACAGGTTGGCGAACGTCCGTGGCTCAGGAAAGACTTCCAGGACCTCTGGCCACTGCTCCCATCCGTCCCAGTCCTGGTTCAGGGTCACCAGCCCATCCCTGAATTCGAGAACGATCGCGTCCAGGTCGTAGTGCTCCTCCAGCAGGACGCCCTGCGAAGTGTTGCCGCTCATGCCCAGCACCGCCTTCATCATGCTGCGGTGCACCCGGATCATCGTCTCGTCGCCGGAACGACTGAGGTCCTCGAATATCAGGGTCAGATTGCTGTCCAGGGCGAACGTGTTCAGAGCGGTTTCGCGATCCACTTCATCCGGCTCTACGGCGTTGACGAGCAGCTTGTCCACGTGCACAGACGGAATGTCGTTTTCACCGACCTCCACCGACCCGCCCAGGAGTTCTGCGACCTGGGCCAAGGAGTCTTCGAGAGGACGCTGTGCCGGGGTACGAATCAGCAGCATGAATTCGTAAGACATTGGTGAAACCCTTCCCGTTAAGGCCAGACCCTGCTGACTGCACCGTTCTTGACGGCCAGCACTTCCCGAAGACCACTCGGCGCCTTGCGGGCCAAGAACTCTCGCAGCTGGTCTTCCGAGAACTGGCTCTCGTCAAGATTGACCACGAATCGATCGGCCTGCCTTTTGCCGATCTTCTGGCGCATCTTGCTTCGAATATTCTCCAAGGGGGTCACACTACGCGGCGCGTAACAGCAGTAACCCGCTGGAACTCACGTCACTCGAAGACCCGCCGTGAGCAAGTGCCTGCACCCGCCCGATGGTTGCGGTTGCTGAGGAGTACGCCTCGGCCAGCACCGACTCCAGAGCCTGAAGATCAACGGTCAGCGACTCCGCTCGTTCGGCTGAGCCCCGGGCCCCCAACTCCAGGAAGACTTCATGTAACTCTGCAGCCAGGGAAACGGCCTCGCCGCCCAGCTGTTGTGACGCCGCAATGAGGTTCAGGCATTCAGCCTGGCGGTTCAGCAGATCCTCCAAGCGGCTCATCAGGTTGCCGCCCCCACAAGAGCCATCTGATTCACCTTCCGCTCAATGTGCTCTTCGGTAGTCAGTAAGTCAACGTCTGCGGCATCGAAGCAGAAGAGCCTTAGGACGACATTCCGAAGAATAGAAGGAGAGCACGGGACCAGCCGCTCAGGCGAGAGGCCCACGGGGCTCTCACCGGCGTCCTCAATGGGGTTTTCAGGCCTGGACGAGCGTGACCGGCATTGAACTGTCGGCGGGCAGGGTGAGGTCGGAGGGGGTGCGGCCGGTTTGGACCATGCGGGCGCCGAGAGCAGCCACCATGGCGCCGTTGTCGGTGCAGAGCTTGGGGCGGGGTACGCGGAGGGTGATGCCGGCCTTGTCGCAGCGCTCCTGGGCCATCGTGCGCAGGCGGGAGTTGGCGGCCACTCCCCCGCCGATCAGCAGGTGCTCGACGCCGTTCTCCTGGCAGGCGAGGACTGCCTTGCGGGTGAGCACGTCGACGACGGCTTCCTGGAACGAGGCTGAGACGTCGTTGACCGGGATGCTGACGCCGTCGGCCTCCTGCTGCTCGACCCAGCGGGCCACGGCAGTTTTCAGGCCGGAGAAGGAGAAGTCGAAGCGGTGATCGCGCATGTCGTGGGCGGCGCTCAGGCCTCGGGGAAAGCGGATTGCGGCGGGGTCGCCTTCGCGGGCGGCCTTGTCGATGAGGGGGCCGCCGGGGAAGCCGAGGCCCAGCAAGCGGGCGACCTTGTCGAAGGCTTCGCCGGCTGCGTCGTCGATGGTGCGGCCCAGGGGCTGCACGTCGTAGGTCACGTCCGGCACCATCAGCAGCGAAGAGTGGCCGCCGGAGACCAGCATGGCCACGGCCGGCTGGGGCAGGGGGCCGTGTTCGAGGATGTCTACGGCGACGTGGGCGGCCAGGTGGTTCACGCCGTACAGGGGTTTGCCCAGGGCGAGGGCAAGGGCCTTGGCTGCGGCCACGCCGACCATCAGCGCGCCGGACAGGCCGGGGCCGGAGGTGACGGCGATGGCGTCGAGGTCGTTCAGGGTGACTCCGGCGTCGGCGCAGGCGCGGCGCAGGGTGGGGACCATCGCCTCGAGGTGGGCGCGGCTGGCGACCTCGGGAACCACCCCGCCGAAGCGGGCGTGTTCCTCGACCGAGGAGGCCACCGCGTCGGCCAGCAGCGTGCCGCCGCGGACGATGCCCACCCCGGTCTCGTCGCAGGACGTCTCCAGGCCGAGGACGAGCGGTTCTTCTCTCACGGTTCTTACCCTAGGTGAGTGGACGTAGTCGCATGACCCAGGCGTCGATGTCGCCGGGCTGGTAGTAGCGGCGCCGGATCGCGATGCGCTCGAAACCGCGGGCGGAGTACAGCTTGATCGCTGCTTCGTTGTCGGCCCGGACCTCCAGGAGCAGCGACGTCGCGGCGCGCTCGCGGGCCTGGTGGATGAGGGCGTCGAGCAGCCCGCGCCCGATCCCCTGGCCCTGGGCGTGCGGGGCTACCGCGACGGTCTGCACATCCGCCTCCAGACCCGGCGCCAACAGACCTGCGTACCCAAGGACGTCCGTTGTCTCGGGGTTCTCGGCCACCACGTACCAGCGGGTCTCCGGGTGCGAGAGCTCCGACCAGAACATCTCGGCCGACCACGCGGTGTCGCCGAAAAGCTCACGCTCCAGCGGCATCAGGGCCTCGACGTCCCACCAGCGCATCGGGCGCAGTCTCACTTCAGGACGCGTTTCCGGCTGATGTTGGCCTGCGCGTCGGGGCGCCTCAGATACAGCGGCTCGGGCTCGAGCACGAAGCGTTTGTCCAGTGCCGCAAGGGAAGCCAGGGCTCCGGCGGACGGGTCGAGCGAACCTTCCAAGGGCTGATTGAGGACGTCGGGGTAGAGCAGTGCGCCTCGGCCCGCCACCCGTAGTCCTTGCAGTTCGATGTCGGCCGCGGCGCTCACCTCGGGCAGTTGCGTACGCACGGGCACGCTTACCCCGTCGATCTCGGTGACGTCGTAGCGGGCCCAGTAGACCTCGCGGCGGCGGGCGTCCATCGCGGCGATGAAGCTGCCGGTTGCCCCGGCCCGGACTGCGTCCAGGGCAACTGCATCGAGACTGCAGACGCCCTTCACCTCCAGTTCGAGGGCGTAGGCGAGCACGTTCGCGGTGACCAGGCCGACCCGCAGCCCGGTGAAGGGCCCCGGGCCTACCCCGGCCACGACGCCGGTGAGCTGCGCCCGGGTACGCCCGCTCTCCGCCAGCACCGCCTCGATCAGCGGGGTGAGCTGCTCAGCGTGTTTGCCGCCCTGCTCACCGGCGCGCTCGGCCAGCACTCGTTCGCCGTCGTGCAGGGCGACCGAGACCGTGGCCGACGCGGTGTCCAGGGCCAGGGTGAGCTCTTCGGTCATCGTGATGGTCTCTCAG
This sequence comes from Kineosporia rhizophila, assembly GCF_021277265.1. Classification (GTDB taxonomy): domain Bacteria; phylum Actinomycetota; class Actinomycetes; order Actinomycetales; family Kineosporiaceae; genus Kineosporia; species Kineosporia rhizophila. The sequence continues at coordinate 128,946 of NZ_JAJSOH010000008.1, read as the reverse complement.
ATCGAGGGCAGGTCGACACCGGCCCAGCGGGGGCCGAAGCCACGCAGCCGCACCGTGCGGGGTTCGTCGCCGGAGGTCTCCGGGTCGTCGGGGCCGGATGCACCGCGCGGGCGCGCCAGCCGGACCTCGAGCCGGTCCGAGGCCAGACCCTCGACCAGGCCCTCGCCCCACTCGACCACGGTGACCGACTCGGACAGGTCGGCATCCAGGTCGAGGTCGTCCACCTCGGACAGCGTCTCCAGCCGGTAGGCGTCGACGTGGACCAGGGCCGGGCCGCCGGTCAGGGCCGGGTGCACGCGGGCGATCACGAAGGTCGGGCTGGTGATGTCGCCCCGCACCTGCAGCCCGGCGCCGATGCCCTGGGTCAGCGTGGTCTTGCCCGCGCCCAGGTCGCCGGTGAGGACCAGTAGGTCTCCGGGGCGCAGCACCCCGGCGATCAGCTCGCCGAGTTCGCGCATCGCGGCCGCCGAGGGCACGCTGGACGTCACGGTCGCGGCCGGCTCGTCGACCGACCCGGCCGGGTCGGCACGGTGCGCCCCACTCACCTGTGACCGCCTCCTCGTTCGCTGTTTCCGGTGCTGAACGGCGCGCGCAGAGAACGGCGCCGCTCACGTACGGGGGTCACGGTACGACGTCCCCAGCCCCGCCGACGAGTCGGAGGCTGTACCGATGTCTTCTCGGCGACGTCGGCGAGCAGTTCGGCCAGGTGCGTGTTGACCAGCTGGGGGTGCTCCAGTGGCAGCAGGTGCCCGGCGTCGCGGACCACCACGTAGTCGGCGTCGGGCAGCTCGGCGACGATGTCGTCGCTGTGCGCCCGCGGGATCAGCAGGTCCTTCTCGCCGGCCATGACCAGCAGGTCGCGGCCGTTCAACACGGCCAGCGCGACGCGTTTGTCGTGGCTGCTGAGCGTGGGCAGGAAGTCGGAGATCACTTCCATCCGGGTCTGTGCGATCAGCCCGGCGGAGAACCGGACGAGCTCGGCGGGCACCGGGGAGGCGAACGAGTAGCGGCGCACCAGAAGGCTTTCCAGCTCGCTGCCGAGCCGGCGGGTGTGAGCCACCAGGTTCCCCTGCCGGGCCAGCAGCCGGGCCGCGGTGGGGGCGACGGTCATCATCGCCCGGCCCAGCCCGGACAGGCCGAGGTCGAGCGCGCCCAGGCCGCCGGCGCTGGTGCAGAACAGGCCGACGCCGACCACCCGCTCGGCGAAGAGCTCGGGGCGCTGCTCGGCCAGGGACATCACCGTCATGCCACCCATCGAGTGGCCGAGCAGGACGAGTGGGCCGTGCGGCGCCACCTCGTCGATGACGGCCCCGAGGTCCTTGCCGATCTGCTCGATCGTGGACGAACCGGGTTCGCCGGTGCCGGAGCGGCCGTGCCCGCGCTGGTCCCACAGCACCAGCCGGTACCGGCCGCGCAGGGCCAGGCGCTGGTAGTGCCAGGCGTCCAGGCTGAGCGAATAGCCGTGCGAGAGGACGACGGTCAGGCCCGGTTCGCTGGGCCCTGGCTCGCCTTCCGCATCGTCCACGTGACGATTCACCGCCGGCTCGTGCACCCAGTCCGGATCGGCCTCGTCCACCTCGACGTGCAGCGGGACCTCACCGCTCAACACGACCCGCGCCTGGCCGCGCAGAGAGCCCAGAGGCGGCCCGCCACGTCCGTCAGTTTCCTCGTCGATCAGGGAGACCTGCTCGGCCTGGGCTCCGCGCAGCATGCGGGCCACCTGAGCGCGCTCGGCGGCCAGTCCGAGCACCGCGCCGACTCCGGTGGCGGCCAACCCCACCCCGAAGGCCAGGGCAGTGCGCTCGGGACGCCAGTAGTTCGGGCGTACGGCGGTGGGGTCGGGCGAGACGATGACGGGCTGCGGGGCGGGCTGCTGCGGTTTCTTCTGGATCATGCCGGTGCCGTCCTAGCGTTGGTCCGGTTCGGTGCCGGCCGACCCGACGTAGAGCCGGGGCACGCGGCTGCCGATCCGGGTGACGATCTCGTAGCCGATGGTGTCAGCCGCCTCGGCCCAGTCCTGCACCGTCGGCTCACCCGGGGCGCCACCGAAGAGCACCGCCACGTCCCCGGCTGCAACCTTGCCGATCCCGTTCGGGGCCAGGTCCACCACCACCTGGTCCATGCACACCCGGCCGGCGATCCGGAAGGTCTGGCCGGCGAGCTGAACCGGCCCGGAATTGCTGGCGTGCCGCGGGATTCCGTCGCCGTAGCCGAGCGGCACGACGGCCAGTTCCGTGTCGGCCGAGGTGGTGTAGGCGTGCCCGTAGGAGACTCCTTGCCCGGCCGCCACCTGCTTGACGTTGGCCACCCGGCCCAGCAGCGTCATGGCCGGCCGCAGGCCGAACTCCTGCGGCGGGCGGCCGGGCAACGAGCTCACGCCGTAGCCCGCCAGACCCGGCCGGACCAGGTCGAAGTGTGAGTCGGGATCGCTGAGCAAGGCCGGCGAGTTGGCCATGTGCCGCACCTCGAACCGGGCCCCGGCCGCGGTGGCCAGGTCGATCGCAGTGCCGAAACGCTTCAGCTGTTCCTGGTTCACGGCCGAGCCGGGGCTGTCCGCCTCGACGAAGTGGGAGAAGGCACCGACCACCGAGACGAGACCCTCTGCCTGCAGTTTCAGCGCGTCCTCGACCAGCTGGGGCCACTCCGCCAGGGTGACGCCGTTGCGGTTCATGCCGGTGTCGACCTTGAGGTGCAACCGGGCCGGGCGGCCGACCTCGCGGGCCGCATCAGCAATCTCCCGCAGCGCCCAGCTCGCACTGACCCCGAGGTCGACGTCCTGCCCGACCGCCGCAGCGAAGCTGTCGCCCGGGACGATGAGCCAGGACAGCACCGGCGCAGTGACGCCGGCCGCCCTCAGCTGCAGCGCCTCCGTGATCTGGGCGGTGCCGAGCCAGGCCGCTCCCCCGGCGAGCGCAGCACGGGCACTCGGCACCAGGCCGTGTCCGTAGGCGTCGGCCTTGACCACGGACATGACCTGGGCCGTTGGCGCGTGCGCGCGCAGCGCCCGGACGTTGTCGGCGATGGCGTCCAGGTCGACCACCGCGGCCGAGGGAAGCCCCGGAGGCAAGGCGATGCGGGGGCTCGACGTGGGCACGCTCATAACCGCCGATTGTCGCAGCCGATGTGCGGGTTTGCCGCTCAGGCCCCCAAGCCCTCAGGTCCCCAGGTCGCCAGGTCCCCAGGTCGCCAGGTCCTCAGATCCTCCGGCCCGGGGCGAGTGCTCGCCGTGGTGCCGTTCGGGGTTGCTCAAGGATTCAGCCCTGCTCCCTCGGGGGGCGCGAAACGCCGAAGCAGGGGGGCAAGGAGTTTGATCTAAGGATGGATGCGACGATCCGTAAACTTTGGACCCCTAGGCTTTATTGATTTACCGGGAATCGTTTCCTTCGTATCCCCTTCCCCGGCCAGGTCTCTGTCTGTGCGTCTGTGGGCGGCCGGTGTGAGGTGCTCGCGCCGGCTGGAGGGACGGGCATGGTGTGAACGTGGGTCGTGGTCGTGACCTGGAAGTGCACGCCGACTGCAGAGCACCGGCACCAGCACCCGGTGGCGGTCTGGGCTGCGCCGATCGGGCCGCGACTTTCCAAACGTTCTCGGGTTGTCTGCGCTCGAGGCCGCCTGCCGCTCACGGCCGCCTGCCCCTCACCGCCGCCTGCCCCTCACGGGTTGTCCGCCCCTCACGGCCGCCTGCCCCTGAAGGGTTGTCCGCCGCTCAAGGGTCGTCCGCCGCTCAAGGGCCGTCCGCCGCTCAAGGTTGTGTGCACCGCCGGCGATCAGGGAGAAGGCGACGACCACTGCGGGTCCTCAGTGCCGCAGCAGACCCGCCACCGTCGACGAAACCTGCTCCGCCACGTCCATGCTCGTGATCGGTCCACCACCTGAAGCCCGCCCGGCAGCCTTCCCGTGTACGTACGCAGCCACGCTGCCTGCGTCGAACGGGCTCAGTCCACTGGCCAGCAGGGCCCCGGCGATCCCGGCGAGCACGTCGCCGGCCCCGGCGGTGGCCAGCCAGGAGGGGGCCTCGGCCTGGCTGCGAGCGTGACCGTCGGGCCGGACCACCAGTGTGGTCGAGCCCTTCAGCAGCACCGTCGCGCCGGTCAGCCGGGCTGCGGCGTGGGCGTGGCGGTAGGGCTGCACCTCTACCTCTTCGCGGTGCACCTCCTCGCCCAGTTCGGTGAGCAGCCGGGCCAGCTCGCCCGCGTGCGGGGTGAGCAGCAGCCGGTCGGAGCGGTCGGGGACGCCGCCGCTGGAGTCGGTGTGGGCGCGCAACTCCTCGGGGAAGAGTCCGAGGGCTCCCGCGTCGAGCAGGCAGGGCTGGCCCGACTCCAGCGCGGTGTGGATGGCCTCGGGCTGGTCGTCGTTGGCCTCGGGCACGACGCCGGAGCCGAGCAGCCAAGCCTGCACCCGGCCGGGGCCGGCGACCACTTCCGGCCAGGCGGAGCGCACGGCCGCCGTGGCGTCTTTCGGCCCTACGTAGCGGATCATGCCCACGCCGGTACGCAGCGCACCGGCGACGGCGAGCACGGCCGCGCCGGGGTAGCCGGCGGAACCGGCCACTACGCCGAGCACCCCACGCCGGTACTTGTCTGCGCTCGGCGGTGGCACCGGCCAGAGCCGGGCCACGTCGGCCGCCGCCAGTCGGCGCACCAGGGGCTCGTGCGGCAGGTGGGGGGTCAGGCCGATGTCGACGATCTCCAGGTCACCCACGGCAGCACTGGCCGGGGGCAGGAGCAGGCAGGCCTTGGCGGCGCCGAAGGTCACGGTCAGGTCGGCCCAGACGTGCGAGGAGCCGGTGGCGCCGGTGTCCGGGTCCACCCCGCTGGGCAGGTCCACGGCCACCACTGCGGCGTGGTCGGGGATCCGGTCGACCAGGCCCGCCGCCGGTTCGCGCAGGCCCGGGCGGCCGCCCAGACCCAGCAGGCCGTCGACCACCAGGTCGGCCGCCTCCAGGTGGGTCCAGGCCTCGACCGCCGTCTCGGGGCCGACCTCGACGCAGCGACCGCCGGCCGCCGCGAGCGCGTGGATGCCTGCGCCGTGCACCTTTTCGGAGGTCAGCAGCGCGGTGACGGCCACGCCCCGGCCGACCAGCCGGACGCCGGCGTAGAGCGCGTCACCACCGTTGTCGCCGGGGCCCACCAGGAGCACGGCCCTGCGGCCGGACACCCCTCCGGTGCGTTCCCGGAGCACTCGGGCGCAGCTCACGGCCAGCCCGGCGGCGGCCCTCTGCATGAGGGCCCCCTCCGGAAGGGTGGCCATCACCTGCTGCTCGGCCTTACGCAGGTCCTCGACGGGGTAGGCCGCAGGACCATGCTGGTGGCGGCCCGCCTTTGGGTTCGCACTCCTCATCCGCCCATCTAAGCAACAGACGGCGGCCGCGCACCTCTCCCCCGGCTCGGACCCGGCAGAACGGGCGACGCACGTCACCCACACGCGCGATGCAGCGGTGCCGGACCGGACCTACTCGACGGTGACCGACTTGGCCAGGTTGCGGGGCTGGTCGACGTCCAGGCCCTTGGCCGTGGCCAGCTCGCAGGCGAACACCTGCAGCGGGACGACAGTGACCAGGGGGGCCAGCAGCGTGGGCGTCTGCGGGACGTAGATCACCTCGCTGGCGTACGGCACCACGTCGGTGTCGCCCTCTTCGGCGATCACGATGGTGCGCGCACCCCGGGCGTTGATCTCCTGGATGTTGGAGACCACCTTGGAGTGCAGCGAGTCCCGCCCACGGGGCGAGGGCACGACCACGAAGACCGCCTGGCCGGGCTCGATCAGGGCGATCGGGCCGTGCTTGAGCTCACCCGCGGCGAAGCCCTCGGCGTGGATGTAGGCCAGCTCCTTGAGCTTGAGCGCACCCTCCATCGCCACTGGGAAGCCGACGTGCCGGCCGAGGAACAGCACCGAGCGGGTGTCGGCCATCCACCGGGCCATGGTGCGGACCTGCTCCAGGCCGTCCAGCACCTTCTGGATCTTCTCCGGCATGGCCTGCAGCTGGGCCAGGATCTCGCGCAGCTCGTCGGGGAACTTGTTGCCGCGCACCCGGGCCAGGTAGAGGCCGAGCAGGTAGCAGGCGGTGATCTGGGCCAGGAAGGCCTTGGTCGAGGCGACCGCGATCTCCGGGCCGGCGTGGGTGTAGAGCACCGCGTCGGACTCGCGCGGGATGGTCGAGCCGTGGGTGTTGCAGATCGCGACCACCTTGGCGCCCTGCTCGCGGGCGTGCCGGATCGCCATGATCGTGTCCATCGTCTCGCCGGACTGCGAGATCGCCACGACCAGCGTGCGAGCGTTCACCACCGGGTCGCGGTAGCGGAACTCGTGCGACAGCTCGACCTCGGTCGGGATCCGGCACCAGTGCTCGATCGCGTACTTCGCCACCATGCCCGCGTAGGCCGAGGTGCCGCAGGCCAGCACCACGATCTTGTCGATCGTGCGCAGCACCGACTCGTCGATCCGCAGCTCGTCCAGCACCAGGTTGCCGGCCACGTCGGTGCGCCCGAGCAGGGTGTCGGCCACCGCCTGGGGCTGGTCCATGATCTCTTTCGCCATGAAGGAGGGGTGGCCGCCCTTCTCCGCCGCGGCCGCGTCCCAGTCCACGTGGAAGGCCTTGCCCTCGACCGGGACGCCGTCGAAGCCGACGATCGACACCGAGGCCGGGGTGATCGTAACGATCTGGTCCTGGCCGAGCTCGATCGCCTCGCGGGTGTGGCCGATGAAGGCCGCCACGTCCGAGCCCAAGTAGTTCGCGTTCTCGCCGACCCCGACCACCAGCGGCGAGTTGCGGCGCGCGCCGACCACCGTGCTGGGCACGTCCGCGTGCACGGCCAGCAGCGTGAAGGCGCCCTCGAGCCGGTTGGCCACCAGGCGCATCGCCTCGGTCAGGTCGCCGCTGGTGGTGTAGGCCGCGTTCAGCAGGTGCGCGGCCACCTCGGTGTCGGTCTGGCTGAGGAACTCCACGCCGTCGGCGGCCAGCTCGGCCTTCAGCACGGCGAAGTTCTCGATGATGCCGTTGTGGATCACGGCCACCCGGCCGCCACCGGCCAGGTGCGGGTGCGCGTTGGCGTCGGTCGGGCCGCCGTGGGTGGCCCACCGGGTGTGCCCGATGCCGGTGGTCGCGGCCGCCGGGGGCGCGGCCTGCAGGGCCTCCTCGAGCCGGGCCAGCTTGCCCGAGCGCTTCTCCGTCCACAGTTGGCCGTCGATCTGCAGGGCGACCCCGGCGGAGTCGTAACCCCGGTACTCCAGGCGCCGCAGGCCTTCCAGGACGACGTCGAGCGCCCCCGGGTTCGCCGAGGCCGGATCCGTCACGTAGCCCACGATTCCGCACATGGTTGCGAACTCTAGTCGGCCCGCCGAGGGCTCAGAGCACGTTCGGTGGCGGTTAGCCCGATCACCCCCATCGACGGCCGCTTTCCGTCACCGGCCTGATACCGCCGGTGAATGTGAGATAGGCCGTAACCAGGCCGGACCCTGGCCGTTACCCCGAGGGGCACAATGTCTGCCGTGCAGAGGCGCCTGGACCCCCTGAGTGCACCGGAACGCCACGAAGGCGCCGGCGCCCGATCCGACCGGGCTGTCACCACCAACAGCACCCCCTACGTGGAGCTGGACCGGGAGGCCTGGCGGGCGCTGCGGGCGAACACCCCGCTCACCCTCACCGAGGACGACGTGGACCGCCTGCGCGGTCTGGGCGACCTGCTCGACCTGCGTGAGGTCGAGGAGATCTACCTGCCGATGAGCCGGCTGCTGAACCTCTACGTGGCCGGCACCGCCCAACTGCACCAGGCCACCTCCACCTTCCTGCAGGAGGCCCCGGCCCGGACGCCGTTCGTGATCGGCATCGCCGGGTCGGTGGCGGTGGGCAAGTCCACCACCGCCCGCATCCTGCGCGAGCTGCTGACCCGCTGGCCCGGCACCCCGAGTGTGGAGCTGGTCACCACCGACGGTTTCCTGCACCCCAACGCCGAACTGGACCGCCTCGGGCTGATGAGCCGCAAGGGTTTCCCGGAGTCGTACGACGTGCGCCGGCTGCTGCGCTTCGTGGCCGACGTGAAGTCCGGCAAGCCCGAGGTGAAGGCCCCGGTGTACTCGCACCTGACCTACGACATCGTGCCCGGTGAACAGGTCGTGGTGCGGCGGCCGGACGTGCTGATCGTGGAGGGCCTGAACGTGCTGCAGCCGGCCCGGGTGCGCGCCGACGGCCGGCAGGGCCTGGCGGTCAGCGACTTCTTCGACTTCTCGATCTACGTGGACGCCCACACCGACCAGGTGCGGAAGTGGTACGTGAACCGGTTCCTGCGTCTGCGCGAGACCGCGTTCACCCACCCGGAGTCGTACTTCCACCGCTACGCCGTGCTGTCCGACTCCGAGGCGGTGGCCACGGCCGAGCGGATCTGGCGCGAGATCAACGAGAAGAACCTGGTCGAGAACGTTCTGCCGACCCGGGGCCGGGCCACCCTGATCCTGACCAAGGGCGCCGACCACGCCGCCCGGCGGATCCGGCTGCGCAAGCTGTAGCCGCCTCAGGCAACCTGCCCCCGGCCTCCCGGCGTGTGAATCAACACCGATCGTGAGGCAAGGGAAAGGATGCGGCCGACCTGATGAATGACGAGACCGGCTTCCGCCAGTTCGTCAACGCCCGCTGGCCGGCCCTGGTGCAGAGCGCCTACCTGGTCACGCTGGACCGCGGCATCGCCGAGGACTGCGTGCAGGAGGCGCTGACCAGGGTGCACCGCCGCTGGAGACGCGTTGCGGTGGACAACCCGGAGGCCTACGTACGTAAGGCCGTTCTGAACGCGGCGTTGTCGTGGCGGCGTAAGCGCCGTCTGCGCGAGGTACCGCTGGAGCACGCAGGTTCCCCGAGGGCGGACGATCCGGTGTCTTTGTCGATGCTGGACGCGGACGACCAACTGGTGGCCGCGCTGCGCTCGCTCCCGCCCCAGATGCGCGCCGCCGTGGTGCTGCGTTATCTGGAAGACCGATCCGAGAGCGAGACCGCCCAATTGCTGGGCTGTTCCGTAGGCGCAGTCAAGAGTGCAAGCAGCCGGGGAATCGCCCGCCTGCGCGCCGCACTCGGCGAGCCGGGACCACCCGCACCTTCGCCCCGGGCCGAGCTGATCGACCCGGAGGGACCGCAGTCGCAGATGTTCAGGTTCGTGGAGGGAACCCGATGACCGAGCCGCAGGCACACGAGCAGGGGCTGCCCACAGGTCTGGCGACCCGGCTCCATGGGCTGGCCGACCGACGTACCCAGGGCACCCGTCCGTACCCGGCAGTGGACCGGGCGATCCGGCGCGACCGGATCACCCGCATCGGCGGTGTCGCCGCCGCCACCGTCATGACCGTGGTCATTGCGATGGGGTTCGTGGTGGGGGGCGACCTGCTGGGCCGCCCGGACGCCGCTGCCCCGTCGAACAGCAATGAAAAGCCTCAGACCCCGGAGGAGGCCGGGTACCCGACAGAGACGTCGGGCTCGCTGGCCGACGACACCGGCTGGGTGGACGAACTGCGCGCAGTGGCTGCGCGACGCAATCAGGCTGAATGGGAAGGCATTTCGGCCGAGGACGTCCGGGTGGTGGCCGCCGGTGACATCGAAGGCAAGGTCCGCTACACCCTGATCCTCTTCCCCACCCAGGACGGCCAGTGGGTGCGCCAACTCTGGTACGGCCGGCCCGGGGACGAGCCGGAGGCGATGCAGCCGCACGGCCCGTCGGACCGAGAGGACGACGGGGTGCCCACCGGTCCGGTCGCTGCATTCAGCCGGGCCGGTGACCGGGCCAACATCCTGACCGCCGACCCGGCCGAGCAGGAGGACCCGATCGTCATCGTCCTGGCTGTCAAGGCCGACTCCGTCTCCGTTGTCACCGGGCGCGACGTTCAGGCGGACGGCGGGTTCAGCGACCGGTTCCGCGAACTTCCCTCGGTGGCCGACGGTGTCTGGGCCGCCTCTGTCGACGACGCCGAGTTCGCCGTGGGCGACGTCTGGGTGGATGGCGCGTCGTTGACCCCGTATCACGAGGCCGATGCCGGGTACGGCAGCGCACCGAACGAGTATGCCGCCGAGTCGCACTTCATTCCGGTCGCCCCGGAAGGCACCACCTGGCGCGATCTCTCCGGACTGCAGCAGGCCTTCCGGAAGTACCTGGCAGGCTCGGTCGGGCCGGACGTGGCGAACGAACCGCTTTATGCGGCCTACCAGCGGCTGGACAACGGCGGCCGGGTCGGCGTCGGGCTGATGCGCGCACCCAGCGGTGCCTACCTGTGGGCCCTGACCGAGTTCGTCCGTGGTCGCGCCGCCCAGGCCACCCACTGGAGCAGCGGCGGCACGCTCGCGGCGGGCCCGGACGCCGACGAGGTGATGACTGCGATGCGGGTGCGTCACCAGAAGGTGCACCGGTACGTGGTGATGGCTCCCGAGAACGCCGTCACGGTCCAGGCCGGATCGTTCAGCGCCGAGGTGACCGACCGGGTAGCCGTGATCGAGGTGCCGGCGAAGAAGGACCCGGACGACGTGCCCCAGGTCCAGGCCCGCGATGCCGCCGGCAAGGTGATCGGCGAGGTCACCCCGGCCGACACCTTCTGAAAGACTCGAGTCACCTTCCCGGGGAACCGGGAAGGTGACTCGAGCAACCTGAACGACCCCGGCTGCGTATGACTCCCCAGCAAACCGTTTCCGGTCATGGGAGAAGGACGCGTACATGGACGACGAAGCCTTCAGGCAGTTCGTCGCTGCGCGGTGGCCCGCCCTGGTGCAGAGCGCCTACCTGATCACGGTCGACCGCGGCATCGCGGAGGACTGTGTGCAGGAGGCTCTGGCCAAGGTGCATCAACGCCGGCACCACATCCGGGACGAGAATCCCGAGCCGTACGTGCGCAAGGCCGTGGTCAACGCGGCCCTGTCGTGGCGCCGTAAGCGCCGGATCCGCGAGGTGCCGCTGGAGTCGGCGCCCGCACCGGCCCTGGGGTACGAGCCCGAGCTGCGTACCCGCAACGAGCAGCTGATCGCCGCCCTGCGCTCGCTGCCTCCGCTGATGCGCGCGGCGGTGGCCCTGCGCTATCTCGAGGACTGTTCCGAGGCCGAGACCGCGCGGCTGATCGGCTGCTCGACCGGCACGGTGAAGAGCGCGTCCAGCCGCGGGGTGGCGAAGCTGCGGGTGGCCCTGGCGACGACGGAAGGAGCGCGGTGATGAAGCAGGACGAGCACGGCCTGTCGGCAGACCTGGCCGAGGAGTTCCGGCAGCTGGCCGGGCACGAGACCGTCGGCAGCCGGCCGTTCCCCCGGGTGGACGCAGCGATCCGTCGCCGGCGCGCCACCCGTTACGGCGGGGTCGCCCTGGCCGGGGCAGTGGCCGCGGTGGTGGTGGCCGTGGACCTGCTGGCCGGCGGTGGCGCGAATCAGGCCGACCAGCAAGGGGTTCCCAGCGGTCCGACGCCGGTGTTCACCTCCAGCCAGGCCCCCGAGGTGCAGGTGACGGACGAGCCGTCCACCCCGGAAGAGGCCGGCTACCCGGAGCAGACCATCGGCTCATTGGCCGGGGACGAGACCTGGCTGGCGAGTCTGCGGCAGCGGCTCCAGGAGGACGACAGCTGGCGTTTCTCCGACATCCCCAAGATCGCCGACGAAGACGTCCGGGTGGTGGCGGCCGGGGACATCGAGGACCGGGCCCGCTTCGCGGTCGTTCTCTACAGCTGGCAGAAGAAGGGCGAGACGTACTGGGGCCGGGACCTGTGGCTGGGCCGGGCCGGGGCGTCGGCGGAGGAGCTGGACATGACCGGCTCGGCCGGGGCGCCGGACGTTCCGGACGTGGTGCCCTACGAACCGCTGACGGTCTTCGAGTCGCCCACCGACGACCCGGCCGAGGCGGTCGTGATGGTCGTCGCACCCATGGGTGTCGATTCGGCACAGGTCACCACCGACCGCGTGTTCACCGACCGGACGGGTCCGCTCGAGGCCTCGGTGGACCGCACCGAGGTGCCGCAGATCGGGGCCGAGGACCCGCGGTCCAGTTCGGTGTGGGCCGGGCCGGTCACCGAGGCCGAGTACCGGTTCTCCGAGATCGAACTGCTGTCCGCCGAGGGCGAACGGGCCGGCGGCACCGTCCTGAGCCGGGCTCCGGGCTACGACCTCACCGAGGTCGCCGAGGAGGGCACCGATCCGGCCGATCTGGAGTCGCTCAGCGGCAGCCTGGGTGAGCAGCGGGCCGGTGGCGACGACGTGCCGGTGCTGGCCGGGGGCTGGCCGGACGGCAAGGACTCGGACTGGCATTCGGCGGCGACCGTGCTGCGCACCGGTGGGGACGTCTACGTGGCCGGTTTCACCCTGCGGATGTCGCGTGACCAGGACTACGAGACCACCTGGCACGGCAGCATGCAGGCGGTCGCGAGTTCGGAGGACGCCGTGATGATGGGGGTGTCGGCCACCCCGGAGAACACGGACAAGGTCTACGTGATGCTCGTGCTCCCGAAGAACACCGAGCGCATCAAGATCGGCTCCGACGTCATCCTCTACACCGCCCGCGGACGCGTGGTCACGCTGATCAGGCCGAATGACGACAGTCTCCGGAACGCCGGGGGCGAACTGACGGTGGTGGCCAAGGACGGGAACGGGAAGACGCTCGGCGAGATCACGCCGCAGCCGTGGGACGAGAGCAGCCAGACCTCGCAGGAGATCGGCACCTTCGAGGGAGACGGCACCTCGGTACGTCCCTGAGAGAACAACCTGAGGACGACCGGAGGGGCGGCCCGCTGTCGCGGAACCGCCCCTCCGGCAAGGCTTCTACACCGGCAGAGCGAGCCGGGTACGCACCACCGAGGCCAGCCCCTCGGCCTCGGACCGGGCCTGCCCGGCCTCCTTGGCCTCGACCATGACCCGCACCAGCGCCTCGGTGCCGGAGGGGCGCAGCAGCACCCGGCCAGTGTCACCGAGGCGGGCCTCGGCCTCGGCCACCGCGGCCTGCAGCTCCTCGTCGGCGTGGCAGCGCGACTTGTCCACGCCCTTCACGTTGACCAGGACCTGCGGCAGCCGCTCCATCACCGAGGCGAGCTCGGCCAGCGTCTTGCCGGTCTGGGCCATCCGGGCCAGCAGGTGCAGCCCGGTGAGCACCCCGTCGCCGGTGGTGCTGTGGTCGAGCATGACCACGTGCCCGGACTGCTCGCCGCCGAGCGAGTAGCCGCCGGAGCGCATCTCCTCCAGCACGTAGCGGTCGCCCACCGCGGTCTGGACCAGGCGGATGCCCTCGCGCTCCATCGCCAGCCGCAGCCCCAGGTTGCTCATCACCGTGGTGACCAGCGTCTTGTGGGCCAGCACGCCCCGGTCGGCGAAGGCCAGCGCCAGCACCGCCATGATCTGGTCGCCGTCGATCTCGTTGCCCTGGTGGTCGACCGCCAGGCAGCGGTCGGCGTCACCGTCGTGCGCGATCCCGACGTCGGCGCCGTGCTCCAGCACCGCGGCTTTCAGCGGGCCCAGGTGGGTGGAGCCGTAGCCGTCGTTGATGTTCAGCCCGTCGGGCTCGGCCCCGATCACCACGACCTCGGCCCCGGCCGCACGGAACGCCCGCGGAGAGACCTCGCTGGCCGCGCCGTGGGCGCAGTCGAGCACCACCTTCAGCCCGTCGAGCCGGACCGGCAGGGTGTCGACCAGGTGCTTGACGTAGCGGTCGCCGGCCTTGGCCAGCCGACGGGTGCGGCCGACCTCGGCGCCGGTGGGACGGGCCCACGGCTCCTGCATGCGCCGCTCGATCTGGTCCTCCACCTCGTCGGGCAGCTTGAAGCCGCCGGCGGCGAAGAACTTGATGCCGTTGTCGGGCATCGGGTTGTGCGAGGCCGAGAGCACCACGCCCAGGTCGGCCTCGCTGTCGTCGACCAGGAAGGCCACCGCGGGGGTGGGAACCACACCCGCGTCCTCCACGTCGACGCCCGCGCTGGCCAGGCCCGCCATCACCGCGGCGGACAGAAACTCGCCCGAGGCGCGGGGGTCGCGCCCGACCACGGCTCTGGGCCGGCGGCCGTTGAAGTCCGCGACCTCACCGAGCACGTGCGCCGCCGCGACCGACAGGTCGAGGGCGAGTTCAGCGGTGACGTCCCGGTTGGCCAGCCCTCGGACGCCGTCCGTGCCGAATAGTCGCGCCAACGCGTTCCTCCTAGCGGGAATGTCCCAACCCTACGCGCACCCGGGTCCTGATTCCCGGTACGCAGAATCCGCAGGCGCACCCGACAGCGCGGGAGAACACGCCCTGGAACGCACGACAGCCCCGGAGCCGAATGACCCCGGGGCCGTGCGGTGCGCAGCTGTACTGCCGAGAGGGCAGATCAGCGCTTGCTGTACTGAGGAGCCTTACGCGCCTTCTTGAGACCGGCCTTCTTCCGCTCCTTGGCCCGCGGGTCACGGGTCATGAAGCCGGCCTTCTTCATCGCCGGGCGGTTGGCCTCGGCGTCGATCTCGTTCAGCGACCGGGCCACACCCAGTCGCAGGGCGCCGGCCTGGCCGGAGGAGCCACCACCGTGCAGCAGGGCGATGACGTCGAAGCGGCCCTCGGTCTCGGTGACCCGGAAGGGCTCGTTGACCAGCTGCTGGTGCACCTTGTTGGGGAAGTAGTCCTCCAGGGTGCGGCCGTTGATGGTCCACTGGCCGGTGCCGGGCACCAGGCGGACCCGGGCGACAGCCTCCTTGCGACGGCCGGTGGCCGAGCCGGGGGCGGTGATGCTGGAGCCGCCACCCTTGACCGCCGGCGTGGCGGAGGTGTAGCTGCTGGGAGCGTCCTCTTCGAACTCCTCGGCGGCGTCGTCGACGACCACGTCGGTGGTGGACTCGGTCACGTTTCTCCTTGGTGCGCTTGGCTACGGGGATCGCAGGTCCGCGGGCGCCGTCGGGCGGCGCCGGCACGAACTACTGGGCGATCTGGGTGATCTCGAAGGGGACGGGCTGCTGCGCGGCGTGCGGGTGCTCCGGGCCGGCGTAGACCTTGAGCTTGCTGAGCACCTGACGGCCGAGGGAGTTCTTCGGCAGCATGCCCCGGATCGCCTTCTCGACGGCGCGCTGGGGGTTCTTGTCCAGCAGTTCGGTGTAGGTGACCGAGCGCAGACCACCCGGGTAGCCGGAGTGCCGGTACGCCTTCTTCTGCTCACGCTTGTTGCCGGTCAGGGCGACCTTGTCGGCGTTGATGATGATGACGAAGTCACCGGTGTCGACGTGCGGAGCGAAGGTCGGCTTGTGCTTGCCACGCAGCAGCACGGCCGCCTGCGAAGCCAGACGACCGAGAACGACGTCGTTCGCGTCGATGACATGCCAGCGACGGTCGATGTCACCGGGCTTGGGGGTAAACGTACGCACTGGTCGCAGCCTCGTTCTGATCAGAGCATTCGGGTCGACATTTACATGTGCCACGGACAGCAGCCCGACCCTGAATGCCTTGGGAGAGGACTGTTGCTCCGCGCCCCGACGTGCCACGTGCCAGAAAGGCTCGACATGGCGTACGGGTCACACAACGATGAGCCAGATTACCGGCCCGCTTCCGGAGGGTCAAAACGCGGCGTCGGCGAGCTGACCATCAACCCTCCCTCTGGCCAGGCCGATGAAGCCCGGGAACACTGACAAAGCCAGCGTGGCACGCGGATCCGGGGGAACACTCATGGCCGAGCAGCGAGAGTACGACTACGACCTTCTGGTCATCGGATCCGGCCCGGGCGGCCAGAAAGCCGCGATCGCCGCGGCCAAGCTGGGCCGGCGGGCCGCCGTGGTGGAGCGTGGGGACATGGTCGGCGGGGTGTGCATCAACACCGGCACCATCCCCTCCAAGACGCTGCGTGAGGCCGTGCTCTATCTCACCGGCACCTACCAGCGGGACATGTACGGCCAGAACTACCGGGTCAAGCAGGACATCACGCTGGACGACCTGCTGGCCCGGACCCAGCACGTGATCGGCCGCGAGATCGAGGTGATCCGCAGCCAGCTGAACCGCAACGGGGTGGACCTGATCCAGGGCACCGGCCGCTTCACCGACCCGCACACGGTGCTGATCGAGGGCGGCCCGGGCGGCACCCGCACCGCCTCGGCCGAGTACGTGGTGATCGCCACCGGCACCACCCCGGCCCGGCCCTCGACCGTGGAGTTCGACGGCAAGAAGGTGATCGACTCGGACGGGATCCTGCACCTGGACCAACTGCCGCGCTCACTGGTGGTGGTCGGGGCCGGGGTGATCGGGATCGAGTACGCGTCGATGTTCGCCGCGGTCGGCTGCAAGGTCACCGTGGTGGAGCAGAACGACCGGATGCTCGGGTTCTGCGACCAGGAGATCGTCGAGTCGCTGAAGTTCCACCTGCGCGACCTCTCGGTCACCTTCCGCTTCGGCGAGAAGGTGTCGTCGGTCGAGCACAACGCCATGGGCACAGTCACCCATCTGGCCTCGGGCAAGAAGATCCCGGCGGACGCGGTGATGTACTCGGCCGGGCGGCAGGGCGCCACCGAGAAGCTGGACCTGGCCGCCGCCGGGCTGGAGGCCGACCCCCGAGGCCGGATCAACGTCGACGACAAGTACCGCACCAGCGTGGAACACATCTACGCGGTGGGCGACGTGATCGGCTTCCCGGCGCTGGCCGCGACCTCGATGGAGCAGGGCCGGCTGGCCGCCTGCCACGCCTTCGGCGAGCCGGTGAACAGCCTGATCGGGATGCAGCCGATCGGCATCTACACGATCCCCGAGATCAGCTACTGCGGCTGGACCGAGGACGACCTGACCTCCTCCTCGGTGCCCTACGAGGTGGGCATCTCGCGCTACCGCGAGCTGGCCCGCGGGCAGATCGCCGGCGACTCCTACGGCATGCTCAAGCTGCTGGTCAGCACCGGCACCCGAAAACTGCTGGGGGTGCACGTGTTCGGCTCCCAGGCCACCGAGCTGGTGCACCTGGGACAGGCCATCATGACCTGCGAGGGCACGGTCGACCACCTGGTCGACACGGTGTTCAACTACCCCACGCTGTCCGAGGCGTACAAGGTGGCCGCACTCGACGCCGTCAACAAGATCCGGGCGGTCGAGCGGTTCTTCGCGCCCGCAAACAAGTCCGAGACCAAGCCGGACGTCTCGACGCAAGAGGCGTAGAGACGTCCTGAAAAGGTTCTAGGAACGGGCTTTCTGCCGCGCCCGCACGTCGGCCACCCCGACCGTCGCATCCTCCGGCACGATCACCCGCAGCCCACCCTGGATGATCCCGAACACCTCCGGCGTGCGCGCCGACAGCTCCCCGTCGACGTTGATCGTGTGGTCGGGGGTGGTGCTGACGCGCACCCGCCGGGTGGTGACGTGGTACACGTGGTCGCTCTCGGTGAAGTGACCACTGACGAAGTGCCGGGCCACCTGCCAGCGCTGCAGGGGGGTGCCCCGGGGGATGGCGTACACGTCGAGCAGGTGGTCGTCGATGCCCGCCCCCGGCGCGACCACCGCTCCCCCGCCGTAGAACCGGCCGTTGGCCACGGCCAGCTGCAGCAGGTCGTCCAGCTCGACGTCGGGGTGGTCGCCGTCGGGGAACTCCAGCCGGGCCGAGAAGGTCTTGAAGCGGCGGTAGGCCTTGACCGTGGCGACCGGGTAGGCGAGCGCCCCGAGCCGCTTCTTCAGCTTGGGGTTGAGCTGCCGGGTCACCCCCACGGCGAGGCCGATCGAGCTGACGTTGAGGAAGCGGTCGTCGCCGACCACCCCCAGGTCGACGTCGACCACCTTGCCGGCCGCCACGTTCTCGCAGGCCCGGATCAGGTCGGTGGGCAGACCGAGGGTGCGGGCCAGGTCGTTCGCGGTGCCGGTGGGCAGCAGGCCGAGCACCACGCCGGTCTCGCACAACTGCGGTGCCACCGAGCTGACCGTGCCGTCACCGCCGCCCAGGATGATCGTGCGGGCGCCCTCGGCGATCGCCTGCGAGACCACCGAGGGCAGCGTGCTGGGATCGTCGACCGCATGGGCCGCCTGCAGCTCGACCCCCAGCCCGGAGAGGCTCTCCCGAGCGCGCTCGAAGTCCTCCTGTCCGCGGCGCGAGGCCGAGTTGACGATGAGGACGGCCGGCGACTCGATCACGCACCACAGGCTAAGCCCCGATTCTGAACGTTGCGTGAGAGCCCCCTGAGTGGGTCAGCGCGCTCGCTGCACTCTCGTTTCGTCCCAGACCGGCTCGTCCGACTCGTAGACCCGCCCGTCCGAGCCGAACACCAGGAAGCGGTCGAACTCCCGGGCGAACCAGCGGTCGTGGGTCACCGCCACCACCGTGCCCTCGAACGCCGCCAGGCCCTTCTCCAGCGCCTCGGCCGAGTGCAGGTCCAGGTTGTCGGTGGGCTCGTCGAGCAGCAGCAGGGTGGCCCCGGACAGCTCCAGCAGCAGGATCTGGAACCGGGCCTGCTGCCCGCCGGAGAGCGACTCGAACTTCTGCTCGGCCTGCACGCTGAGGCCGTAGCGGTCCAGCACCCGGCTGGCCGCCTCCCGCGGCAGCCCGGAGCGGTGGCCGTCGCCGCGGTGCAGGATCTCCAGCAGGGTGCGCCCGGCCAGCTCGGGATGCTGGTGGGTCTGGGCGAACCAGCCGGGCCGGACCCGGGCGCCGAGCTTGACGTTGCCGGTGTGTGCCACCGCGCCCGGGCGGGCGGTCGGGGAGTCGTCCACCGGCTGGTGCTCCAGGTCCGGGTCGCTGCCGCCGATCGCCAGCAGCCGCAGGAAGTGCGACTTGCCGGAACCGTTGGAGCCCAGCACCGCGACCCGGTCGCCGAACCACAGCTCGGTGCTGAACGGCTTCATCAGCCCGGTCAGCTCCAGGTCGGTGGCCACCACCGCGCGCTTGCCGGTGCGGCCGCCCTTGAGCCGCATGTGCACGTTCTGGTCGTTGGCCACCAGTTCCGGCGGCCCGGCCTCCTCGAACTTGGCCAGCCGGGTCTGCGCGGCGTGGTACTGCGCGGCCAGGGTGTCCATGTAGGCGGCCTTGTTCTTCAGCATCAGCACCAGGGCCTTGAGCTTGGCGTGCTCCTCGTCCCAGCGCCGGCGCAGCTCCTCGAGCCGCGAGTTCCGGTCGGTGCGGGCCTGCGCGTAGGTGCCGAACCCGGCGCCGTGCACCCAGGCGTTCGCCCCGGCCGCGTGCGGTTCCAGGGTGACGATCCGGGTGGCGGCGTGACTCAGGAGCTCCCGGTCGTGGCTGACCAGCAGCACCGTCTTCTTCGTCTCGGCCAGCTGGGCCTCGAGCCAGCGCTTGCCCGGCACGTCGAGGTAGTTGTCCGGCTCGTCGAGCAGCAGCATGTCGTCGGGGCCCCGGAGCAGGGCCTCCAGCACGAGACGTTTCTGCTCCCCGCCGGAGAGCGTGTTGGCGCTGCGGAACTGGGCCTTCTCGAACGGCATCCCGAGCGCAGCCATGGTGACCACGTCCCAGCCGGTCTCGGCCTCGTAGCCGCCCACGTCGGCCCAGTCGGACAGGGCCTGGGCGTAGGCCATCTGGGTGGGCTCGTCCTCGCGCTCCATCATCGCCAGCTCGGCCTTGTCCAGGGCCTGGCCGGCCTTGCGGATCGGGGCCGGGGCGACCGAGACCAGCAGGTCCCGCACGCTGGTCTGGTCGCGCACACTGCCGATGAACTGGCGCATCACGCCGAGCGAGCCGGTCAGCACGGCAGCGCCGGACTGGGCGGCCAGATCACCGGCGATGATCCGCAGCAGCGTGGTCTTACCGGTGCCGTTGGGGCCGATCAGGGCGGCCACGGCGCCCTCGGGCACCTTGAAGGTGACCTCGTCGAGCAGCGGGCGCCCGTCCGGGAGAGTGAAGGAGACCTGGTTGACATCGATACCGGACACGTCAGTCAGTGTGCCCTGTCCCCGGGACGGTACGCCCGCCAATATCCGCGGGAGCGGATCCTGATCAGTCGATGATGTGGATCGCGGCCTCTTCGGCGCTGGCCGCGCCGTAGTCGATGCCCACGTCCGAGCCGACCAGGTCCTTCTCCTCGTCCGAGCCGAGCCCCTCGTCCGGGTCGACCAGCCGGCCGGCGCGATCGCCGCCGACCTCGGCGTAGGACAGGTCCTCGTCCTCGATCCGGTTGTTGTCCACCGAGTCGATGTTCTCGTCGGTGGGCGAGGCCTCCAGGTCGGAGGCCAGGTTCGGGTCCGGGACCTCCTGGGCCAGGCGCTGGTCGAGGCTCTCGCCCTGCAGCTCCTCCTCGGCCGTGGTGCCGAACCGGGTCATCCCCTGGGGCTTCTCCGGCGGGGAGTAACTGGCGTCGAAGACCTGCTCGTCCACGTTGTCGTCGCCGAAGGCCTGGTCCAGGTCGTACGCATCGTCGGAGCCGTCCTGCCCCGGTTGGTACACCTCGTCCGAGACCTCGGGCTCGTTCGTCGAGTCACTCATGGAGGTGACCCTGGCACTTCCGGGCCGCGATCGCCATTCGTGACCCGGGTGAGTTCGGCCCATCGTTCCCGAACCCGACAACAAAGGTCCCCCAGCCCTGGAGGGCCGGGAGGTGCCCCCAGTCCGCGGGCCTCTTTGCGAGGCTCGCGGACGTCCCCTGTTGGAAGCTCTTCTACTTACGGAGCTTCAGCCCGATCAGCACCGGGTCGTGGTCGGAGGTGCGGAAGCGGTCGGGCGCGTAGAGCGAGGCGATCTGGCCGGCCGACTTGAAGTTGGTGTTGTAGTCCAGCACCGACGGCTCGTCCGCGTTGATGTGCACGTCCTCGACGTCCTTCACCTGCGAGCGCAGCGAGGAGCTGGCCAGCGCGGTGTCCAGCGAGCCGGACTGGCCGTCGAACACGTACGAGTAGGCGTCCTTGCCGGACTTGGCCCGGACCATGTCCGTGTAGCCGTTGGCCTTGCTGGTCAGGAGCAGGATCGGGTCCTCCTGGGCGTAGGAGTTCAGGTCCCCGATGATCAGCACGTCCTGGTCCCCTGCGGCCGGGACGACAGTGCCGTCGATCCAGCCGGCCAGAGCCTTGGCCTGCTCGGTGCGGCGGGCGTTGAAGCAGCTCTGCCCGTCGTTCTGGTCGGTGTTGGCGCCGGTCGCGCCGTCGCAGCCCTTGGACTTGAAGTGGTTGACCACCACGCTGACCCGGGCGCCGCCCTTCTTCTGCGCAAAGGTCACCGAGACCGGGTGCCGCTCGAACGTCTCGTCCTGCTGTACAAGCGTTTTCACCGGGGTAACAGCGGCCGGCTTGTACAGCAGACCCACCTTGATCGCGTCGTCGCCGGCCGCGTTGGTGACGCCGGTGGCCGCGTCGACGTCCACGTAGGCGTAGGTACCGGGCTTGGTCGCCGCGTTCAGCGCTTCGGTGAGGTCAGCGATCGCGCTGCCCGCCGCGTAGCCGTCGTTCTCGACCTCCATCAGCCCGACCACGTCGGCATCGAGCGACTTCAGCGCGGCGACCTCCTTGGCGGTCTGCCGCTGCAGCTCCGTTGCGTTCTCGGCGCCGCGGCAGTCGGTCGTCGCTCCGCCCACGCCGTACGTGCAGCCGGTGAACGTGTTGAAGTAATTGAGGACGTTGCTGCTCGCCACGGTCAGGTCCCCGGACACCTTGTTGTTGCGGGGACGGTCGTTGTCGGCGCGGAACTTGGCCTCACCGTTCAGCGCACCCACCGGACGTAGGCGCCAGGCGTTGGGGCTGGCCGAGTTGCCGCCCCACGTGTAGGTGAGCACGCCAGTGGCGTTCTTCACGGTGTCCCCGGTGCGCAGCGTGTTCTCGGCGCTCAGCGGCTTGCCGCCGCGGCCGAAGACGATCGGGTCCGGGTTCTGGGCGTTGGTGGCGTCGTCGATGATCAGCTGGTTCAGGTCGTTGCGGGCCTGGAGCTGGGCACTGCGCGGGTCGGCGGCCGGGTAGACGTTGGTCGGCTGCTGCAGCCGCCCGCCGGAGGAGACGGTGACCTGGCCGAAGCGCCCGAGCAGGTAGTGCTCGGTGACGGTGAGCCGCTGCGGCAGGCTGACCAGCATGCCCTCGTAACGCTCGAGGTCGTCGGCGGCCTTAAGAGGCAGCTTCACGTCGGTCGCCTTGACCTTCTGACCACTGGCGCACACATCGACAGTGCCGGCGGTGATCTGGGTCTGCCCCTGGTACTCCGCCGCGGTACCGGTGACCTGGACCTCGTCACCGGCCTCGACCTGGTCGGCGCCGCTGGACGCGAAGACGAAGATGCCGTCCGAGGTGGCCTTGTCCTTGTCCCCGCCGTCCTGGACGAAGAAGCCGCGCAGGGTGGGCGCAGCGCCCTCGTTGTCGCCCACCACGACGCCGCGCACGGTGACCGCGCCGGTGATGGCCGCGGTCGCGCCGCTGCCCTGGATCGCCCCGATCTTGGTCGCCTCGCCCGTGCAGGCGGCGGCCTGGGCGCTGCCGGCGGTCAGGAGGCTGAGCCCAGTGAGGGCGGTCAGTGAGGTGGCGGCGGCGAGCGCGGCGGCGCCGGCCCGGACGCTCCGGCGTCCGCGATGATCACTCTGGGTGTCGGCGTTACGCCGGTTGGTCGTCACGCTGGAGGATCCTAGGGGCGTTCGGTCCCCTTTGGCATGAACAGAACATGACGCGGGGGCAGCAATCCGTTCAGCGGTCTCCAGGCTCCGGCAGCGTACGGACGGCCCGTGCTTCCCGGGCGCGTGCCGCCAGCGCCTGGTCCGGCGGGTATCCCACCTCTTCCAGCACCAGGCCGTGTGGGGGCACAACCGCGACGTGCGGGTCCCGGGTGCGCGACGTAAGCACCAGGGCGGGCCAGTCCACCGGTTTGCGCCCCTCCCCCACCGGCAGCACTGCTCCGACCAGAGCCCGCACCATCGAGTGGCAGAACGCGTCCGCCAGCACGGTAGCGACCAGGAGGCCGTCTTCCTGGCGCTGCCAGGAGTAGGTGAGCAGGGTGCGGATGGTGGTGGCGCCCTCACGGTGCTTGCAGAACGCGGCGAAGTCGTTGAGTCCGGTCAGCGTGGCGGCCGCCGCTGTCATGGCCTCCGGGTCCAGAGGACGTCGGTGGTGGAGGACGTCGTGTCGGCGCAGCGGGGGTGCCCCGGCGGGATGGTCGCTGATCCGGTAGGCGTAGCGGCGATGGATGGCGGAGAACCGGGCGTCGAAGCCCTCAGAAGCGATCTGAGCCGCATGCACCCGGACGTCTGCGGGGAGGACACCGGCCAGCCTGGTCAGCAGTGCAGTGGCAGGGGGACGGTCGCTGCGCCCGGGGATGCTTTCCCATGCCCCCTGGGGGGTTTCGAAGTGCGCCACCTGGCCGCTGGCGTGCACTCCGGCGTCGGTACGGCCCGCCACGGTGAGCTTGGGCGGTTCAGTGCGCAGGATCGTGCCCAGTGCGTTGGACAGCACTTCTTCCACCGTGCGCCGGCCCGGCTGCGCGGCCCAGCCGCTGAAGTGGGTGCCGTCGTACCCGAGGTCGAGACGGATCCGCACCAGGGGTGAGTCTGCCAACGCCGGTTCCTCTGCATCGATGGTGGAAATGCCGCGAGCCCGCCACCCCCGGGAAGGGGTGACGGGCTCGGCGGGGAGTACTTACTTCTTGTCGACCGCGTCGTCCGCAGCCTCTTCGGCCAGGTCGGAAGCAGCCTTCGCGTCCTTGGCCTCGTCGCTGCCCGGGGCCGCGTCGTCGGCCACCGCGGCCGCCGTCTCGGTCTCGGCGGCAGCGTCGACCGCGCCTTCGGCGTCACCCTCGACCTTGGCGTTCTCTGCCTCGGTCGCGGTGTCCTCGGCGGCCTGCTCGGCCGCGACGGCCTTGTTGCCGCGCGAGGCGCGGGCCGTGGCGGCCTCGGCCTCACGGACCGTGGCCTGACCGGCGGTCAGCGGCTCGAGCACCAGCTCGATGACAACCATGGCGGCGTTGTCGCCCTTGCGGTTGCCGATCTTCGTGATGCGGGTGTAGCCACCCTTGCGCTCGGACACCACGGGGGCGATCTCGGTGAAGAGCGTGTGCACGACGCCCTTGTCCGTGATCGTCTGCAGCACCCGGCGACGCGCGGACAGGTCGCCGCGCTTCGCGAACGTGATCATGCGCTCAGCCAGCGGCTGCATGCGCTTCGCACGGGTCTGCGTGGTGGTGATGGACTTGTGCGTGAACAGCTGGGTCGCGAGGTTGGCGAGCAGCAGCCGCTCGTGCGCGGGACCACCCCCGAGCCGGGGACCCTTGGTGGGCGTGGGCATGTCGGTGAACTCCTAGTGATGCGCCCGGCCACGAGCCACCCGGGCCGGGTCAGGGGGTTGTCAGAGCTGCTCGTCCTCGGCGAACGACATGTCGTCGTCCGCCCCGAAGCTGTCGACGACGAGGGTGGGGTCGAATCCGGGCGGGCTGTCCTTGAGCGCCAGGTTCATGCCGTGGAGCTTGGCCTTCACCTCGTCGATCGACTTGGCGCCGAAGTTCCGGATGTCGAGCAGGTCGGCCTCGCTGCGCCCGACGAGCTCACCCACGGTGTGGATGCCCTCGCGCTTGAGGCAGTTGTACGACCGGACCGTCAGGTCGAGCTCCTCGATCGGGAGCGCGAGGTCGGCGGCCAGGGCGGCGTCCGAGGGGGACGGGCCCATGTCGATGCCCTCGGCCTCGAGGTTGAGCTCACGGGCCAGGCCGAACAGCTCGACCAGCGTCTTGCCGGCGCTCGCCATGGCGTCGCGCGGCTGCATCGACGGCTTGGTCTCGACGTCGACGATCAGCCGGTCGAAGTCGGTGCGCTGCTCGACGCGGGTCGCCTCGACCTTGTACGTGACCTTCAGCACCGGGGAGTAGATCGAGTCGATCGGGATCCGGCCGATCTCCTGCTCACCGGTCTTGTTCTGGTTGGCCGACACGTAGCCACGACCGCGCTCGACGGTCAGCTCGAGCTCGAGCTTGCCCTTCGCGTTCAGGGTGGCGATGTGCAGGTCGGGGTTGTGCACCTCGACGCCGGCCGGCGGGGCGATGTCCGCCGCGGTGACCGTGCCCGGGCCCTGCTTGCGCAGGTACATCACGATCGGCTCGTCGTGCTCCGAGGAGACGACCAGCCGCTTGATGTTCAGGATCAGCTCGGTGACGTCTTCCTTGACACCGGGCACCGTGGTGAACTCGTGCAGCACGCCGTCGATGCGGATGCTGGTGACCGACGCGCCCGGGATGCTCGAGAGCAGGGTGCGGCGGAGCGAGTTACCGAGGGTGTAGCCGAAACCCGGCTCCAGCGGCTCGATGACGAACCGGGAGCGGTGCTCGGAGACCGCCTCCTCGGCGAGGATGGGGCGCTGTGCAATCAGCACGGGTGTATTCCCTTTCGCTACAGGCGACCGCTATATGACGCCTGCTGGGGGTGAGCCCGCCGGCCCTCTGTCCGGCCGGCGGGCTGTTTCACGATTAGACGCGGCGACGCTTGGGCGGGCGGCAGCCGTTGTGCGGGGTGGGCGTGACGTCCTGGATCGAGCCGACCTCCAGGCCGGTGGCCTGGAGCGAGCGGATCGCGGTCTCACGGCCCGAGCCCGGGCCCTTGACGAAGACGTCGACCTTGCGCATGCCGTGCTCCTGGGCGCGGCGGGCAGCGGCCTCGGCCGCCATCTGCGCGGCGAACGGCGTGGACTTACGCGAGCCCTTGAAGCCGACCTGACCGGCGGACGCCCACGAGATCACGTTGCCGACCGGGTCGGTGATCGACACGATCGTGTTGTTGAACGTGCTCTTGATGTGCGCGTGGCCGTGCGCGACGTTCTTCTTCTCCTTGCGCCGCGGCTTACGCGACGCAGCGGCCTGACGTGACTTGGGAGGCATTGAAAGCTCTTCCTGGGAGGTCGTCGGTCCGTACTCCGGACCCTGTGATGTTTAGGGTTTGGAGCAGGACTACTTCTTGCCGGCCTTCTTCTTGCCGGCCACGGTGCGCTTGGGGCCCTTACGGGTACGCGCGTTGGTCTTCGTGCGCTGCCCACGGACGGGCAGACCGCGGCGGTGACGCAGACCCTCGTAGCAGCCGATCTCGACCTTGCGGCGGATGTCGGCGGCGACCTCACGGCGCAGGTCACCCTCGAGCTTGAAGTTGCCGTCGAGGTAGTCGCGCAGGCGGACGAGGTCTTCCTCGCTCAGCTCACGCACGCGCAGGTCGGCGCTCAGGCCGGTGGCCGCGAGGGTCTCCTTCGCGCGGGTCTTCCCGACGCCGAAGATGTAGGTGAGGGCGACCTCGAGCCGCTTTTCGCGGGGCAGGTCGACTCCGACGAGACGTGCCATTGCAGATGTTCTCTTCTCTGCTTCGTACCAGGTGTGGAGCAGGACCTGACCCAGCTCACCCAGGAGCTGGTCCCCGGCCCGGTAGCCCGGGGGTGTCGCCCCACGAGGTCGGGCGTGTCGCCCGGCCCCCGGAAGCGGGCCCTGCTGTTTCTCTCAGATCGGTGCAGTGGTGCTACGCGGGGCTGATCAGCCCTGGCGCTGCTTGTGGCGCACGTTGTCGCAGATCACCATGACCCGGCCGTTACGGCGGATCACTCGGCACTTGTCACAGATCTTCTTGACGCTCGGCTTGACCTTCATCGTGGCTTCCGCTAGTGGGTCATGTGGCTGGATGGGGCAGTGGTACGTCTGTCACTTGTAGCGGTAGACGATGCGCCCACGGGAAAGGTCGTACGGGCTGAGTTCGACCACGACCCGGTCTTCCGGAAGGATCCGGATGTAGTGCTGGCGCATCTTGCCGGAGATGTGCGCGAGTACCTTGTGCCCGTTGGACAGCTCCACGCGGAACATGGCGTTCGGCAGCGCCTCCACCACGGTGCCCTCGATCTCGATGACGCCGTCTTTCTTCGGCATGTCCTCCGCTTTTCCTGTTGATCGTTCGTTTGCGGCGCCCGGCCGCAGACCGGCCCCTTCGGATCAGGGCCGGAAACGATCAGGCGTTGCACCGGACGGCTCAGACTCGTGCGGACACGGTCTGCTGCTGTCTCGGGCCGTCACCACCCTCGAGGGCGACGAAGCAATTCAGCACATGAGCCGACGCAGAAGTCTACGTGATACCACGCCGGAGGACGAAATCGAGGCCGTCAGCCGGCCAGCCGGGAGACCTTCGCGCCGAGTTCACGGAGCTTGGCCACGCCGCCGTCACGGGCGGTCAGCACCCACAGGCCGTCGTCGAGCAGGGCGACCGAGTGCTCCCAGTGCGCGGCGTTGCCGCCGTCCACGGTGGCGACCGTCCAGTCGTCCGCAAGTACCTTGGTGTCGGGGTTGCCGAAGGTCAGCATCGGCTCGATGGCCAGGCAGATCCCGGGCTTGAGCTTCGGGCCGCGATCGCGGGTGCGGTAGTTCAGCACGTGCGGTTCCTGGTGCATCTCGGTGCCGATGCCGTGGCCTCCGTAGTCCTCCACCAGGCCGAACCGGTCACCGACGAAGTCCTCCACGGCGATGCCGACCGCGTTCAGCCGCTCCCCCGCGGCGATCGCGGCGATCCCGCGCCACATCGACTCCTCGGTGGTGTCGATCAGGTCCTGGTCGGACTTCACCTGGTCGGGGCTGCGCTCGTCGGGCTGCTCGGCGGTGCCCGGGACGATCGCGGTGAACGCCGAGTCGCCGTGCCAGCCGTCGAGGATGGCCCCGCAGTCGACGCTCACCACGTCACCGGCGCGCAGCACACGCCGGCCCGGGATGCCGTGCACGACCTCTTCGTTGACCGAGACGCAGAGCGTCGCCGGGTAGGGCGGGTGCCCGTAGTTCAGGAACGACGGGGTGGCACCGCGACCGACGATCAGCTCGTTCGCGATCCGGTCCAGATCGGCGGTGGTCAGGCCGGGCGCCAGCGCGGCCCGCACCGCGTCCAGCGCGTCGGCCACGATCAGCCCGGCCAGGCGCATCAGCTGCACCTGGTCGGGCGTCTTGTACTGGATCCGGTCGCGACCGAGCATTGCCGACTCTCTCTGGTTACGGGTGGTTCAGACGGCGAAGTCGTCGCAGGCGGCCAGCAGCCGGCCGGTGACGTCGCCGATGTCGCCCATGCCGTCGACCCGCTGCAGCAGGTTCCGGTCCGAGTACAGGTGCACCAGCGGCGCGGTCTGCTCGGCGTAGACCTCGAGGCGGTGGCGGATGACGTCCTCGGTGTCGTCCGGCCGGCCCTCGATCTCGGCGCGCTTGAGCAGCCGGCTGACCACCTCGTCCATGTCGACGGTCAGCTCGAGCACGGCGTCCAGCCGGGTGCTGGAGGCGGACAGCATGGCGTCGAGCTCGTCCACCTGAGCAGCGGTCCGCGGGTAGCCGTCGAGCAGGAACCCGACCGCGGCGTCGTCCTCGAGCAGGCGGTTGCGCACCAGCTCGTTGGTCAGCTCGTCCGGCACGTACTTGCCGGAGGACATGATCTCCTCGACCTGTTTACCCAGCTCCGTGCCGTCCGCGACGTTCTGCCGGAAGATGTCGCCGGTGGAGATCGCCGGGATGCCGAAGTGCGCGGCCACCTTCTTGGCCTGCGTGCCCTTACCGGCTCCGGGAGGACCGAGGATCACAAGCCTCATGGACGCACCGCTCTCATCGCAGGAACCCTTCGTAGTGACGCTGCTGCAACTGGGATTCGATCTGCTTGACCGTCTCCAACCCCACTCCGACCACGATCAGGATCGATGTGCCGCCGAAGGGGAAGTTCTGATTCGCGTCGACCAGAATCAGCGCGATCAGAGGGATCAATGCCACCATGCCCAGATACAGAGCACCAGCAAGAGTAATGCGACTCAGAACATATTCGAGGTAGTCGGCGGTGGGGCGCCCGGCGCGGATTCCGGGAATGAAGCCGCCGTACTTCTTCATGTTCTCGGCGACCTCGTCGGGGTTGAAGGTGATCGCCACGTAGAAGTAGGTGAAGAACACGATCAGCAGGAAGTAGGCCGTGATGTAGTACGGGTGGTCGCCCTGGACCAGGTGGTCGTTGATCCACCTCACCCATCCGGCCGTGCTGTTCTGCTGGAACTGGGCGATCAGGGCGGGCAGGTAGAGCAGCGACGACGCGAAGATCACCGGGATCACGCCGGCCATGTTGACCTTGATCGGGATGTACGTCGTGGTGCCGCCGTAGGCCCGCCGGCCGACCTGACGCTTGGCGTACTGCACCGGGATCCGGCGCTGGCTCTGCTCGACGAAGATGACCGCGGCCATGATCAGCAGCCCGATGCCGATCACCAGGAAGAAGGTGTTGAAGCCCTGGGTCTGCTTGATCGCCCAGAGCGAGGACGGGAACGCCGCCGCGATCGAGGTGAAGATCAGCAGCGACATGCCGTTGCCGATCCCCTTCTCGGTGACCAGCTCACCCAGCCACATGATGAAGCCGGTACCGGCGGTCATGGTCAGCACCATGATGCCGAGGGTGAACAGGTCGTCGTTCGGGATCAGGGTCTCGGTGCAGTTCTGGAAGAGCCCGCCCTGCTGGCGCGAGATCGCCACGAAGGTGGTCGACTGCAGCACCGCCAGGCCGATGGTCAGGTACCGCGTGTACTGCGTGAGTTTCGCGGTGCCGGACTGGCCTTCTTCTTTCAGCGCTTCGAACCGCGGGATGACCACGGTGAGCAGCTGGATGATGATCGACGCCGTGATGTACGGCATGATCCCGAGCGCGAAGACCGACAACTGCAGCAGCGCACCGCCGCTGAACAGGTTGACCAGGGCGTAGAGGCCCTGCGAGTCCTGGGTGCTGGCGAGATCGACGCAACGCCGCACGGCCGAGAAGTCGACGCCGGGAGTGGGGATGAACGACCCCAGGCGGAACAGCGCCATGATCGCTACGGTGAAGAAGATCTTGCGCCGCAGATCGGGGGTGCGAAACGCCCGGAAGAACGCGGTGAGCACGCAAAACCTCCAGCGTGCTGCCCTGGCCGGGCAGCTCGTCGTTACGGGCCGGGAGCGGCCGAGTGGGGTGCGCTTCGGAACGGCCGTCAGGCCGGTCCACAAGACGCCGGTCGTGTGACCCTAACATCCGGCGGCCCCCCTATCAGGGGAGCCGCCGGATGTGAAGGAATCGTGCCTGTTGAGCGGTGTTTACAGCTCGGTGGCGCTACCGCCGGCCGCAGCCAGCTTCTCCTTGGCGCTGGCCGAGAACTTGTTCGCGCTCACGTTCAGCGCGACCGAGATCTCGCCGTCGCCCAGCACCTTGACCAGGTGGCCCTCACGGACCGCACCCTTGGCCACCAGGTCCTCGACGGAGACGTTGCCGCCGTCGGGGAACAGGCTGCTGAGCTTGTCCAGGTTGACCACCTGGTACTCGGTCCGGAACGGGTTCTTGAACCCACGGAGCTTGGGCAGCCGCATGTGCAGCGGAACCTGCCCACCCTCGAACCGGGCCGGGACCTGGTAACGGGCCTTCGTACCCTTGGTACCGCGACCCGCGGTCTTACCGCGCTTGCCGCCCTCACCACGACCGACCCGGATCTTGGCCGACTTGGCCCCGGGCGCCGGACGCAGGTGGTGCACCTTCAGCGCGTGCTCGCGCTGGCCTTCTGCCATCTCAGTCCACCTCCTCGACGGTGACGAGATGCCGCACCGTGTTGACCATCCCGCGGATCTCGGGACGGTCCTCCTTGATCACGGAGTGCCCGATCCGCTTGAGGCCGAGCGAACGCAGCGAGTCGCGCTGGTTCTGCTTGCCGCCGATCTTCGACTTGACCTGGGTGACCTTGAGCTGAGCCATCAGCCGGCCACCCCCGCGGCCCGGGCGCGCAGCATGGCGACCGGAGCGACGTCCTCGATCGGCAGGCCACGACGGGCCGCGACCTCTTCGGGACGCTCGAGCCCACGCAGCGCGGAAACCGTCGCGTGGACGACGTTGATCGCGTTGTCCGAGCCGAGCGACTTGCTCAGCACGTCGTGGATACCGGCGCACTCCAGCACGGCGCGCACCGGACCACCGGCGATGACGCCGGTACCCGGGGACGCCGGCATGAGCAGCACGACACCGGCGGCCTCTTCACCCTGGATCCGGTGAGGGATCGTGCCCTGGATGCGGGGAACCTTGAAGAAGGCCTTCTTCGCCTCTTCAACGCCCTTCGCGATCGCCGCGGGCACTTCCTTGGCCTTGCCGTAGCCGACGCCGACCGTGCCGTCGCCGTCACCGACGACGACCAGGGCGGTGAAGCTGAAGCGACGACCACCCTTCACGACCTTGGCGACCCGGTTGATCGCCACGACGCGCTCGACGAACTGGTTCTTGTCCTGGCCGCCGTCACGACCGCCACGGTTGTCGCGGTCACGGCCGCCCCGGCGACCGCCGCCGCCGCTGTTCTCGCCGCCGCTGTTCGGCCCGCCGGAGTTGGTGTTACCCCCGGGCCCGCGACGCTGAGGTCCAGCCATCAGACGTTCCTTCTCTCTGTCTTCGAAATGGTCAGCGTGCGCATCGGCTAGAGAACCAGCCCGGCCTCACGGGCGCCGTCCGCAATTGCGGCGACGCGGCCGTGGTAACGGTTCCCACCGCGGTCGAAGACCACGGCGGAGACACCGGCGGCCTTGGCGCGCTCGGCGACCAGCTCGCCGACCTTCTTGGCCTTGGCGGTCTTGTCGCCGTCCAGGCCTCGCAGGTCGGCCTCCATGGTGGAGGCGGAAGCCAGGGTCTTGCCGACCGTGTCGTCCACGACCTGCACGAAGACGTGCCGGGAGGAACGGTTCACGACCAGGCGCGGGCGCTCGGTCGAGCCCCGCAGCTGCTTGCGCACTCGCAGGTGGCGGCGGGTGCGGGAGGCCGACTTGCTCTTGGCCGCGCCACCACCGCTGCGCTTCAAACCGATCGCCATTACTTCTTGCCCGCCTTTCCGACCTTGCGCTTGATCACTTCGCCGGCGTAGCGGACGCCCTTGCCCTTGTACGGGTCGGGCTTACGCAGCTTGCGCAGGTTCGCCGCAACCTCGCCGACGGCCTGCTTGTCGATCCCCGAGACCGAGAACCGCACGGGGCCGTCGGTCGCGAAGGTGATGCCGGCGGGCGGCTCGACGACGATCGGGTGGCTGTAGCCGAGGGCGAACTCCAGGTTGGAGCCCTTCGCCGCGACGCGGTAACCGGTCCCGACGATCTCGAGCTTCTTCTCGTAGCCCTTGGTCACACCCTCGACCATGTTGGCGATCAGGGTGCGGGTCAGGCCGTGCAGGGCACGCGACGAACGCTCGTCGTCCGGGCGCGTGACCTTCATCGTTCCGTCGTCCTCGCGGGCGACGGTGATCGGGGCCGCGACGGTGTGCGTGAGGGTGCCCTTCGGGCCCTTCACGATCACCTGCGCGCCGTCGAGGGTCACGTCGACGCCGGCGGGAACGGTGATCGGCAGTCTTCCGATTCGGGACATGCTCTCTCTCCCTTCCCGTTACCAGACGTAGGCGAGGACTTCCCCACCCACGCCCTTCTGCTTGGCCTGCTTGTCGGTCATCAGACCGGACGAGGTCGAGAGGATCGCCACGCCGAGTCCGCCGAGGACGCGGGGCAGGTTCGTCGACTTCGCGTAGACCCGCAGACCGGGCTTGCTGATCCGGCGCAGGCCGGCGATCGAGCGCTCCCGGTTGGGGCCGAACTTCAGCTTGATGGTCAGCGTCTTGCCGACCTCGGCGTCCGCGACCTCCCAGCTGGAGATGTAACCCTCGGTCTGCAGCAGCTCGGCAACCTTCTGCTTGAGCTTGCTGTAGGGCATCTGGGTCTGGTCGTGGTACGCGGAGTTCGCGTTCCGTACGCGGGTCAGCATGTCCGCGATCGGATCGGTCATCACCATTGGGCAGTTCCGCCCTTTCCCACCGCGGTTTCGGCAACCTTCTCGGAGGCGTCGACCTGCGGCGTAGTTGTTTCTTCGAGGAACTCGGGGAGGTATTCCGGTACGTCGTGCCGCAGCGTCACCAGGCCGGTGGGAAGGCTGGAGCGCAGCGAAACCATGCGATTGTTGCGCACCGTCCGACGGCGGCCGGCCCCCAGGGCCACCTGGGTGGCGCCGGGGTTCGGGATCGTCAGCTGTGACACGGCCGGCCTACCAGCTGCTCTTGGTCACGCCGGGCAGTTCGCCCCGGTGCGCCATCTCACGCAGGCAGATCCGGCACAGGCCGAACTTGCGGTAGACCGAGTGCGGGCGGCCGCAGCGCTGGCAGCGCGTGTAGGCCCGCACCGCGAACTTCTGCTTGCCCGCCGCCTTGTTGATCAGAGCGGTCTTCGCCACGTCAGTTCTCCTTGAACGGGAAACCGAGGAGCTTCAGGAACGCGCGCCCCTCGTCGTCGTTGGTCGCCGTCGTGACGACGGTGATGTCCATACCCCGCACGCGGTCGATCCGGTCCTGGTCGATCTCGTGGAACATGGACTGCTCGTTCAGGCCGAACGTGTAGTTGCCACGCCCGTCGAACTGCTTGCCGCTGAGCCCGCGGAAGTCGCGGATACGCGGCAGGGCGATGCTCACCAGGCGGTCGGTGAACTCCCACATCCGGTCGCCGCGCAGCGTGACGTGCGCGCCGATCGGCATGCCCTCGCGCAGCTTGAACTGCGCGATGGACTTGCGGGCCTTGGTGACCTGCGGCTTCTGGCCGGTGATGGCGCTCAGGTCGCGGATCGCACCGTCGATCAGCTTGGAGTCGCGGGCGGCCTCGCCCACACCCATGTTCACGACGACCTTGACCAGACGCGGGGTCTGCATCACGTTCGCGTAGCTGAACTGCTCGCGCAGGGCCGGCGCGATCTCGGCGTCGTAGCGGGCGCGCAGCCGCGGCTGCACCTTGGTGCCCTCTTCAGTCACTGTCATGGTCACAGGTCCTTACCGGATCGCTTCGCGAAGCGAACCCGCACGTTCTTGGTCTTGCCGTCACGCTCGACGGTCTCGACCCGGATACCGACGCGGGTGGCCTTGTTCGACTCCGGGTCCACCAGCATCACGTTGCTGATGTGGACCGGAGCCTCCTGGGTGATGATCCCGCCGGTCTTCGAGCCCCGGCCGGTCGCACCTTCCTTGACGTGGCGCTTGACCCGGTTGATGCCCTCGACCAGGACCCGCTGGGTCTCCGGGTAGACAGCGATGACCTTGCCGGTCTTGTTCCGGTCGCCACCGTTCTTCTGCGAACGGCCGGTGATCAGCTGGACGGTGTCGCCCTTCTTGATCTTCAGCTTCGCCATCTCAGAGCACCTCCGGAGCCAGCGAAATGATCTTCATGAACTTCTTGTCCCGCAGCTCACGCCCCACCGGGCCGAAGATGCGGGTGCCGCGCGGGTCGCCGTCGTTGCGGAGGATCACCGCGGCGTTCTCGTCGAAGCGGATGTACGAGCCGTCCGGACGCCGGCGCTCCTTGACGGTGCGCACGATGACCGCCTTGACGACGTCACCCTTCTTGACGTTGCCACCGGGGATCGCGTCCTTGACGGTCGCGACGATGACGTCACCGATGCCGGCGTAACGACGGCCGGAACCGCCGAGCACGCGGATGCAGAGGATCTCCTTGGCACCGGTGTTGTCGGCGACCCGCAGCCGGGACTCCTGCTGAATCACTTGGCCTTCTCCAGAATCTCGACCAGGCGCCAGCGCTTGGTCGCCGACAGCGGACGGGTCTCCGAGATCGACACCAGGTCGCCGATGCCCGCGGTGTTGGCCTCGTCGTGCACCTTCACCTTGGTCGTACGGCGGATGACCTTGCCGTAGAGCGGGTGCTTGACCCGGTCCTCGACCTCGACCACAACGGTCTTGTCCATCTTGTCGCTGACGACGTAACCGCGGCGCGCCTTGCGGTAGCCACGCACCGGGGCGTCAGCCTGGGCGTTCTCACTCATCTCAGGCCTCCGGGGTGGCAGTGATGCCGAGCTCGCGCTCGCGCATGATCGTGTAGATACGAGCGATGTCGCGCTTCACCGCGCGCAGCCGCATGTTGTTCTCGAGCTGACCGGTGGCCGACTGGAAGCGCAGGTTGAACAGCTCTTCCTTGGCCTTCTTCAGCTCTTCGGCCAGGCGCTCGGATTCGAAGCCCCGCAGGTTCGCCGGGTTCAGGTCCTTGGAACCGATGGCCATCAGCTTTCACCGCCTTCGCGCCGGACGATCCGGCACTTCATCGGCAGCTTGTGGATCGCCCGGGTCAGGGCTTCCTTCGCCACCTTTTCAGTCGGGAACGAGAGTTCGAACATCACGCGACCGGGCTTGACGTTCGCGACCCACCACTCCGGGGAACCCTTACCGGAACCCATGCGGGTCTCGGCCGGCTTCTTGGTCAGCGGGCGGTCCGGGTAGATGTTGATCCAGACCTTGCCGCCACGGCGGATGTGACGCGTGATGGCGATACGAGCGGACTCGATCTGCCGGTTGGTCACGTACGCCGGCTCCAGCGCCTGGATGCCCCACTCACCGAAGGTCACGGCGTTGCCGCCCTTCGACATGCCGGAACGGCTGGGGTGGTGCTGCTTGCGGTACTTGACCCGACGGGGGATCAGCATGGTGCTCAGGCCTCCGATCCGGTGCCGGACGAAGCCTTGTCGGCAGCGGCCGACGCGGCTGCGTTCTCGGCGGGGGCGGCCGACGCGGCCGGCGTGCCCTCGGACTGCTGCGGACGACGACGCTGCGGGCGCTGCGCGCGACCGCCGCCACCCGGGCCCTCGCGACGCGGGCCCCGCGGCGGAGCCGCAGCCTGCTCGCGAGCCAGCTCACGGCTGGTGATGTCGCCCTTGTAGATCCACACCTTCACGCCGATCCGGCCGAAGGTGGTGCGGGCCTCGTACAGGCCGTAGTCGATGTTCGCGCGGAGCGTGTGCAGCGGCACCCGGCCCTCGCGGTAGAACTCCGACCGGCTCATCTCGGCCCCGCCCAGACGACCCGAGCACTGCACCCGGATGCCCTTGGCGCCGGCGCGCAGCGAGGACTGCATGCCCTTGCGCATCGCGCGGCGGAAGGAGACCCGGCTGGCCAGCTGCTCGGCGATGCCCTGGGCCACCAGCTGAGCGTCGACCTCGGGGTTCTTCACCTCGAGGATGTTCAGCTGGACCTGCTTGCCGGTGAGCTTCTCCAGCTCGCCCCGGATCCGGTCGGCCTCGGCGCCGCGGCGGCCGATGACGATGCCCGGACGCGCGGTGTGGATGTCGACGCGGACCCGGTCACGGGTGCGCTCGATCTCGACACGGCTGATGCCGGCCCGCTCCATGCCCTTGGACATGAGCTTGCGGATCGCGACGTCTTCCTTCACGTAGTCGCGGTACCGCTGGCCACCCTTGGTGCTGTCGGCGAACCACCGGCTCTTGTGCTCGGTGGTGATGCCCAGGCGGAACCCGTGCGGGTTGACCTTCTGTCCCACTAGCGGGTCCTCCCATTCGCGGTGGCGGCCTGGGGGCCGCCCTTCGTCTCGGCCGGACCGACCACAACGGTGATGTGGCTGGTCCGCTTGCGGATCCGGTACGCCCGGCCCTGCGCCCGCGGCCGGAACCGCTTGAGCGTCGGGCCCTCGTCCACGTACGCCTCCTGGATGACCAGGGTGCGCTCGTCGAACGCCTCGGACGCGGCGGCGGCCTTCACCCGGGCGTTCGCGATCGCGCTCTGCACGACCTTGAGCACCGGCTCGCTGGCGGCCTGCGGAGCGAACTCCAGCGTGGCGATCGCCTGCGGTGCCTGCTTCCCGCGGATGAGGTCGACGACGCGGCGGGCCTTCATGGGCGTGACACGGACGTACCGCGCCTGCGCCTTGGCTTCCATCGCTGCTTCCTACCTTCTGTCGCTACTGACTGCTGGGGCGGGCGCGATCAGCGCCGACGGCCCTTGCGGTCGTCCTTCTCGTGTCCGCGGAACGTGCGGGTGGGGGCGAACTCGCCCAGCTTGTGACCGATCATCGACTCGGTGACGAACACCGGGACGTGCTTGCGGCCGTCATGCACGGCGATCGTGTGACCGAGCATGTCGGGCACGATCATCGAGCGCCGGGACCAGGTCCGGATGACGTTCTTGGTCCCCTTCTCGTTCTGTACGTCCACCTTCTTCTGCAGGTGGTCGTCGACGAAGGGACCCTTCTTCAGACTGCGAGGCATTCTCGAAAGGCTCCTATCAGCGCTTCTTGCCGGTACGGCGGCGGCGAACGATCATCTTGTCGCTCTCCTTGTTGGGGCGACGGGTACGACCCTCGGCCTGGCCCCAGGGGCTGACCGGGTGGCGACCACCGGAGGTCTTACCCTCACCACCACCGTGCGGGTGGTCGATCGGGTTCATCGCCACACCGCGGACGGTCGGGCGCTTGCCCTTCCAGCGCATGCGGCCGGCCTTGCCCCAGTTGATGTTCGACTGCTCGGCGTTGCCGACCTCGCCGACGGTGGCGCGGCAGCGCACGTCGACGTTGCGGATCTCGCCGGAGGGCATGCGCAGCTGCGCGAAGCGGCCCTCACGGGCGACCAGCTGCACCGAGGCGCCGGCCGAGCGGGCGATCTTGGCGCCGCCACCGGGCCGCAGCTCGATCGCGTGGACGACCGTACCGACCGGGATGTTGCGCAGCTCGAGGCTGTTACCCGGCTTGATGTCGGCCGTGGGGCCGTTCTCGATGCGGTCGCCCTGCTTGAGCTTGGTCGGGGCGACGATGTAGCGCTTCTCGCCGTCCGCGTAGTGCAGAAGGGCGATACGCGCGGTGCGGTTGGGGTCGTACTCGATGTGAGCGACCGTGGCCGGAATGCCGTCCTTGTCGTGACGGCGGAAGTCGATCACCCGGTAGGCGCGCTTGTGACCGCCGCCCTTGTGCCGGGTGGTGATCCGGCCGGTGTTGTTCCGGCCGCCGCTCTTGGTCAGCGGCCGCACCAGGGACTTCTCCGGCTCCGACCGGGTGATCTCCACGAAGTCGGCGACGGACGAACCACGGCGGCCCGGCGTCGTCGGCTTGTACTTGCGGATTCCCATGTGAGTCAGTCCTCTTGCTGTTTCTCGGATGTCGGTCTTCTGACGCCCTCAATCCGGTCGGTGGAAGCCGTCCGGATCGGAACGCTGGGGCCTCAGGAGACCGGCCCGCCGAAGATGTCGATGGTGCCTTCGCTCAGCGTGATGATCGCGCGCTTGGTGTCCTTGCGCTTGCCCGTGCCGGTCCGCGTGCGGCGGGTCTTGCCCTGCCGGTTCGCGGTGTTCACGGCGGCGACCTTGACCCCGAACACCGTCTCGACGGCGATCTTGATCTCGGTCTTGTTGGCGGCCGGGTTCACCAGGAAGGTGTACTTGCCCTCGTCCAGGAGCGTGTAGCTCTTCTCCGAGACGACCGGCGCCAGCAGGATGTCGCGCGGGTCCTTGTGGACGCCTCCGATGGTGCTCACTTGGCAGCCTCCTTCGCGGTGACCTTGGTGACGACCGGGCTCTCGAGGAACGAGTCCAGCGCGGCCTTGGTGAACACCACGTCGTCGGCGCACAGCACGTCGTAGGCGTTCAGCTGGTCGAAGGGCAGCACGTGCACGCTGTCCAGGTTGGACAGGCTGCGCTTGCCGACCTCGTCGGTCCGGGTCACGACGACCAGCACGTTCTGCCGCTCGGTGATGCCGGCCAGGGCCTTCGCGACCGACTTGGTCGACGGGGCGTCGCCCTTGACCAGCTCGGAGAGCACGTGGACGCGACCGTGACGGTTGCGGTCCGAGAGCGATCCCCGCAGCGCGGCGGCGATCATCTTCTTCGGGGTGCGCTGGGCGTAGTTGCGCGGCGTGGGGCCGTGCACGACGCCACCGCCGGCGAACTGCGGCGCGCGGGTAGAGCCCTGACGGGCGCGGCCGGTGCCCTTCTGGCGGTACGGCTTCTTGCCGCCGCCCCGGACCTCGCCACGGGTCTTCGTGTCGTGCGTGCCCTGGCGGGCCGCGGCCAGCTGGGCCACGACGACCTGGTGGATCAGCGGCACGTTGGTCTGGGCGTCGAAGATCGCCGCGGGCAGATCGACGGAGCCGACCTTCTCACCCACGCCGTCCACGACGTCCAGGCTCAGCTTGGTGGTGGTTTCGGTGGCCATTGCCTCAGCCCTTCTTCGCCGCGGTGCGGACCAGGACGATGCCGCCGCGCGGTCCGGGAACGGCACCCTTGATCAGGAGCAGACCGCGCTCGGCGTCGACGGCGTACACGCTGAGGTTCTGCGTGGTCTGCCGCTCGCCACCCATGCGGCCGGCCATCCGCGTGCCCTTGAAGACACGACCGGGGGTGGCGCAACCGCCGATGGAGCCCGGGGAACGGTGCTTGCGCTGCGTACCGTGCGAGGCGCCGAGGCCCTTGAAGCCGTGGCGCTTCATGCCACCGGCCCAGCCCTTGCCCTTGGTGGTACCCGAGACGTCGACCACCTGGCCGGCCTCGAAGGTCTCCACCGTGAGCTCCTGGCCCAGGCTGTACTCGGTCGCGTCGGCCGTGCGCAGCTCCACGATGTGGCGCCGCGGCGTCACGCCGGCCTTCTCGAAGTGCCCGGCCAGCGGCTTGGTCACCTTGCGGGGGTCGATCGCGCCGTACGCGATCTGGACGCCCGGGTAGCCCTCGCCCTCAGCGCTGCGCACCTGAGTGACGACGCACGGACCCACCTGGATGACGGTGACCGGGACGAGCCGGTTGTTGGCGTCCCAGACCTGGGTCATCCCGAGCTTTTCGCCGAGCAAGCCCTTGACGGCTCGCACCGTCGGCTTGCTGATCGTCTTGAGAGTCATCTTCAGGAGGTCCTTCTAGAGCTTGATCTCGATGTCCACGCCGGCGGGCAGGTCAAGCCGCATCAGCGAGTCCACCGTCTTCGGCGTCGGGTTGATGATGTCGATCAACCGCTTGTGGGTGCGCATCTCGAAGTGCTCGCGGCTGTCCTTGTACTTGTGCGGCGAACGGATGACGCAGAAAACGTTCTTCTCCGTCGGCAGCGGCACCGGCCCTGCGACCGTCGCGCCCGTGCGAACGACCGTGTCGACGATCTTGCGGGCCGAGCTGTCGATGACCTCGTGGTCGTAGGCCTTCAGCCGGATGCGGATCTTTTGTCCCGCCATGGCGTCGTTGCGCTCTCTTTCGCTTGGTCGACAGGCGTTGACCGGCCTGGAGTAGCGACCGGTCGGCACTGTCTGTGGTCCACCCGGGCCGTGGAGCGCGGCTCGGGCCTTCGCAACTGCTGTCTAGCTGGTCGTGCTGGTGTTCCACGTCTTCTGCGACGCTGACACCCCGTTCTGGGTCAGGCTGTCGAACACCGACCCCCGAGGTCGGGCGTGTCGCGTTCGTCGATCAGACTTGCCCGTCGTTCCCGACGAGACCAGGGGTCTGAACCGGTTGGTGCTGTTGGTGGTCACTGCGCGCGGCCAATCCGGGCCCCGCAAAGGGCGCGACGGACACGGCTGTGCGCGAGCAACCTGTCCAGTGTGCCAGACGCAGCCCACCGTTGACCAATCGCGGTCCTGACGGTGAACACCTCCCCCCGGAGACCAGGTGCTACCACCGGGGTTCCAGGACTTCCGGACCGCGCCGCCAGACCCGTCATCCCCTGCGTGGGCCACCCTCGCCCGGACCGGAGAGCGCTCCCCCGCTTTCGCATTCCGCGAGTTCGGTTGGTTGGGAGCTGCGCACCGACCGGAACGATCCGGAGGTCCACGGCCAGGAGGTGGCCGGCACAGCGGCGCCGGGCCGGAAGGACCCTGAACGCACGCCAGCGGCGACAGCCCGAAGGCTGCCGCCGCTGGAGAGTACTACTTGATGATCTTGGTGACGCGACCCGAACCGACGGTCCGGCCACCCTCACGGATGGCGAACAGCAGGCCGTCCTCCATGGCGATCGGCTGGATCAGCTCGACCGACATCTCGGTGTTGTCGCCCGGCATGACCATCTCGGTGCCCTCGGGGAGCTTCACAACGCCGGTGACGTCCGTGGTCCGGAAGTAGAACTGCGGACGGTAGGAGTCGTAGAACGGCGTGTGACGGCCACCCTCGTCCTTCGAGAGGATGTAGACGTTCGCCTCGAAGTTCGTGTGCGGGGTGATCGAGCCCGGCTTGACCACGACCTGGCCGCGCTCCACGTCCTCGCGCTTGATACCACGCAGGAGCAGACCGCAGTTCTCGCCGGCCATGGCCTCGTCGAGGGTCTTGCGGAACATCTCGATCGCCGTGACCGTGGTGGTCGTCGACTTGTCCTTGATCCCGACGATCTCGACGGTCTCGTTGGTCTTCAGGATGCCGCGCTCGACCTTGCCGGTCACGACGGTGCCACGACCGGTGATCGTGAAGACGTCCTCGATCGGCATCAGGAACGGCTTGTCCGTGTCCCGCTGCGGCTCGGGGATGTGCTCGTCGACCGCGGCCAGCAGCTCGAGGACCTTCTCCTGCCACTCGGCGTCGCCCTCGAGAGCCTTCAGCGCGGAGACCCGCACGATCGGCAGGTCGTCGCCCGGGAACTCGTAGGAGGACAGGAGCTCACGGACCTCGAGCTCGACGAGCTCCATGATCTCTTCGTCGTCCACCATGTCGGACTTGTTCAGGGCCACGACGATGTAGGGGACGCCGACCTGACGCGCGAGCAGCACGTGCTCACGGGTCTGCGGCATCGGGCCGTCGGTCGCCGCCACCACGAGGATGGCGCCGTCCATCTGGGCCGCACCGGTGATCATGTTCTTGATGTAGTCGGCGTGACCGGGGCAGTCGACGTGCGCGTAGTGACGCGTCTCGGTCTGGTACTCGATGTGAGCGATCGAGATCGTGATACCACGCTGGCGCTCTTCCGGCGCCTTGTCGATCTGGTCGAACGCCTGCGTGTCCGGGTTGAGGTCCGGCCACTTGGTGTGCAGGGTCTTGCTGATCGCAGCCGTCAGCGTCGTCTTACCGTGGTCGATGTGACCAATGGTACCGATGTTGACGTGCGGCTTAGTCCGCTCGAACTTCGCCTTCGCCACGGGGTCCTCCTGTCGGACGGGTTGATTTCTGTTCTTGGTTCGACGGGATGCTGGTGGCGCGATTACTCGCCGCGAACCTTCTTGATGATCTCTTCCGCAACGTTCCGGGGAACCTCTGCGTAGGAGTCGAACTGCATGGTGTAGACGGCGCGCCCCTGCGTCTTGCTGCGCAGGTCTCCGACGTAACCGAACATCTCCGACAGCGGAACCAGGGCCTTGACGACCTTGGCGCCACTGATGTCCTCCATGGCCTGGATCTGGCCACGGCGGGAGTTCAGGTCGCCGATCACGTCGCCCATGTACTCCATCGGCGTGCGCACCTCGACGGCCATCATCGGCTCCAGGAGCACGGGGCTGGCCTTGCGGGCAGCCTCCTTCAGCACCATCGAG
Organism: Kineosporia rhizophila; assembly: GCF_021277265.1. Lineage (GTDB taxonomy): Bacteria > Actinomycetota > Actinomycetes > Actinomycetales > Kineosporiaceae > Kineosporia > Kineosporia rhizophila. The sequence goes on along the minus strand of NZ_JAJSOH010000008.1, from coordinate 86,885 downwards.
CCGGCGATCTTGAACGCCATCTCGGACGAGTCGACGTCGTGCGCCGCACCGTCGAGCAGGATGGCCTTGATGCCGACCAGCGGGTAGCCCGCCAGGATGCCGAACTGCATGGCGTCCTGGATACCGGCGTCCACGCTCGGGATGTACTCGCGCGGGACGCGACCACCGGTGACCTTGTTCTCGAACTCGTAGAACACGCCTTCCGACGTGTCCATCGGCTCGATGGTCACCTGCACCTTGGCGTACTGGCCCGACCCACCGGTCTGCTTCTTGTGGGTGTAGTCGAGCTTGACGACCGCCTTGCGGATGGTCTCGCGGTAGGCGACCTGCGGCTTGCCGACGTTCGCCTCGACCTTGAACTCGCGGCGCATGCGGTCCACCAGGATGTCCAGGTGGAGCTCGCCCATGCCGGCGATGATCGTCTGACCCGTCTCCTCGTCCTGGCGGACCTGGAACGTCGGGTCCTCCTCGGCGAGCTTCTGGATCGCGGTGCCCAGCTTCTCCTGGTCGCCCTTGGTCTTCGGCTCGATCGCCACCGAGATGACCGGCTCCGGGAACGTCATCGACTCCAGGACGATGGGGTTCGTCGGGTCGGAGAGCGTCTCACCGGTCGTGGTGTCCTTCAGCCCGATGACCGCGTAGATGTGGCCGGCTGCGGCCTCCTCGACCGGGTTCTCCTTGTTGGAGTGCATCTGGAAGATCTTCCCGATGCGCTCCTTCTTGCCCTTGGTCGAGTTCACGACCTGGGCGCCGCTGGCCACCTTGCCGGAGTACACCCGGATGTAGGTCAGCTTCCCGAAGAACGGGTGCGCCGCGATCTTGAAGGCCAGGGCGGAGAACGGGGCGTCGTTGTTCGCGGCCCGGGTGAGGGTCTTCTCCTCGTCCTTCGGGTCGGTGCCCTCGACGTCCGGGACGTCCAGCGGGGTCGGCAGGTAGTCGATCACGGCGTCGAGCATGGGCTGCACGCCCTTGTTCTTGAACGCCGAACCGCACAGCACCGGGTTGACCTCGGAGGCGATCGTCATCTTGCGGATCGCGCCCTTGATCTCCTCGGGCGTGAGCTCCTCGCCGCCGAAGAACTTCTCGAGCAGGGCCTCGTCGGACTCGGCCACGGTCTCGAGCAGCTTCTGACGCCACTCCTCGGCCTTCTCCTTGAGGTCGGCCGGGATCTCCTCGATCTCGTAGGCCTCACCCTTGCCGGTGTCGCCCCGCCAGGTCAGCGCCCGCATGTAGATCAGGTCGATGACACCGAGGAAGTCGGACTCGGCACCGATCGGCAGCTGGACGACCAGCGGCTTCGCACCCAGACGGTCGATGATCGTCTGGACCGTGAAGTAGAAGTCCGCGCCGAGCTTGTCCATCTTGTTGACGAAGCAGATCCGCGGGACGTCGTACTTGTCGGCCTGCCGCCACACCGTCTCCGACTGCGGCTCGACACCCTCCTTGCCGTCGAACACCGCGACCGCGCCGTCGAGGACGCGCAGGTTGCGCTCGACCTCGACGGTGAAGTCGACGTGCCCGGGGGTGTCGATCAGGTTGATCTGGTTGCCTTCCCAGAAGCAGGTGGTGGCGGCGGAGGTGATGGTGATACCCCGCTCCTGCTCCTGCTCCATCCAGTCCATCGTGGCCGCGCCGTCGTGGACCTCACCGATCTTGTAGTTGATCCCGGTGTAGAACAGGATCCGCTCAGTGGTGGTGGTCTTGCCGGCGTCGATGTGAGCCATGATGCCGATGTTGCGGACCTTGTTGAGGTCCGTCAGCACGTCTTGTGCCACGTCGATCGCCTCTCTCATGAGGTTTGTGTTTCAGGGGGGAAAGACCCGCAGTGCGTGACTGCCGGGCTTCCCCGGCGCCACTGTGGCCGCCGGATCCCGGCGGCCGCAGCGGTGGGTAGATGACTACCGGCTTAATTACCAGCGGTAGTGAGCGAACGCGCGGTTCGACTCGGCCATCTTGTGGGTGTCCTCGCGACGCTTGACCGCCGCGCCGAGACCGTTGGACGCGTCCAGGATCTCGTTCATCAGACGGTCCGTCATCGTCTTTTCCCGACGGGCCCGGGAGTAGCCCACCAGCCAGCGCAGGGCCAGCGTGGTGGAGCGGCCGGCCTTGACCTCGACCGGGACCTGGTAGGTCGCGCCACCGACGCGGCGGCTGCGGACCTCGAGGGTCGGCTTCACGTTGTCGAGCGCGCGCTTCAGCGTGATGACCGGGTCGTTACCGGTCTTGTCGCGGCAGCCCTCGAGCGCTTCGTAGACGATCTTCTCGGCGGTGGACTTCTTACCGTCGAGGAGGATCTTGTTCACCAGCTGGGTGACCAGCGGCGAGCCGTACACGGGGTCGATGACGAGCGGCCGCTTCGGGGCCGGGCCCTTGCGGGGCATTAGCTCTTCTCCTTCTTCGCGCCGTAACGGCTGCGAGCCTGCTTACGGTTCTTCACACCCTGGGTGTCGAGGGAACCGCGGATGATCTTGTACCGCACGCCGGGGAGGTCCTTCACACGGCCGCCGCGGACGAGCACGATCGAGTGCTCCTGCAGGTTGTGACCGACACCCGGGATGTACGCCGTGACCTCGATCTGGGAGGTCAGCTTCACACGAGCGACCTTGCGCAGAGCGGAGTTCGGCTTCTTCGGCGTGGTCGTGTACACACGCGTGCACACGCCGCGGCGCTGGGGGCTGCCCTTCAGAGCAGGGGTCTTGGTCTTGCTGACCTTGTCCTGCCGGCCCTTTCGGACCAGCTGCTGGATCGTGGGCACCGGTTCTCCGAACTCTCTGCTCGCTTGTGCTGCTCTACCTGACTTGCTGTCTTACTGGCCTTGCGGTTGTCCGGATCGTCGCGCACAGCCTCTGGGGCCGCACCCCGCGCTCGGGCGTGTCGCTTACCTCGCGACCTGGCCCGGCGACGTCCCGCGGGGTGGGAGCTCCGCTGCGTATCGCACGCTGACAGCTTCCGGACCGTCAGGAGGGCACGCGCGGCAGCCCGAGAGAACTCGGGCACGAAGTGTGAGGCTACCCGTTGCCCGCGGCGAGCGTCAAAACGGCCCGCACACGGGTGAGGCGCTTGTCTCTTCGCCTCGTCCTGCTGACAGAGCGGGGCCGGCCGGACGCCGGCCCCACCACTGCTACCTCGATCCCAAACGGCCCCGCGTGCCGGTTTTGTTCCTCCGGAACGCGGAGCCGCCTGGGGCACATCAGTGGTCCCGAGCCTCAGCGGTCGTAACGGCCGAGGTCGAACTCCTCCAGCGGGACCGCCTGACCGGTGCCCACCCCGAAGTGGCCGTAGTCGACCTCTTCGTAGCCGGGCATCGCGTACATGGCGGCCTTCGCCTCTTCGGTCGGCTCGACCCGCACGTTGCGGTAGCGGGGCAGACCCGTACCGGCCGGGATGAGCTTACCGAGGATGACGTTCTCCTTGAGGCCCAGCAGCGGGTCGCTGCGGCCCTCCATCGCGGCGTTCGTGAGCACCCGGGTGGTCTCCTGGAAGGAGGCCGCCGACAGCCACGAGTCGGTCGCCAGCGACGCCTTCGTGATCCCCATCAGGTCCGGACGGGCCGAGGCGGGCTGGAGGCCCTCGGCCACCACGCGCCGGTTCTCGGTCTCGAACCGGGCCCGCTCGACCAGCTCACCGGGCAGCAGCTCGGCGTCGCCGGACTCGATGATGGTGACCCGCTTCAGCATCTGGCGGACGATCACCTCGATGTGCTTGTCGTGGATACCCACACCCTGGCTGCGGTACACGTTCTGCACCTCGTCGACCAGGTGCACCTGGACCGCACGCGGCCCGAGGATGCGCAGCACCTGCTTGGGGTCGATCGCGCCCTGGATCAGCTTCTGGCCGACCTCGACCTGCTGACCGTCCTCCACCAGCAGGCGGGAACGCTTCGACACCGGGTAGGCGACCTCTTCGGAGCCGTCGTCCGGCACCACGACCAGCTTGCGCGAACGGTCGGTGTCGTCGATCCGCACCCGGCCGGCGGCCTCGGAGATCGGGGCCACGCCCTTGGGGGTACGCGCCTCGAAGAGCTCCTGCACACGCGGCAGACCGTGGGTGATGTCCTCACCCGCGACACCACCGGTGTGGAAGGTACGCATGGTCAGCTGGGTACCCGGCTCACCGATCGACTGGGCCGCGATGATGCCGACGGCCTCGCCGATGTCCACGAGGTGACCGGCCGCCAGCGACCGGCCGTAGCAGCGGGCGCAGGTGCCGACCTTGGACTCGCAGGTGAGCACGGAGCGCACCTTGACCTCGGAGACGCCCTTGCCCAGCAGCAGCTCGATGCTCGGGTCACCCAGGTCGGTGTTGGCGGCCAGGACGACCTCGCCGCCGACCACCACGTCCTGGGCGAGAGACCGCGCGTAGACGCTGTTCTCGACCGAGTCGTGGGCCCGGATCGTGCCGTCGGCACCGGTGGTGGCGATCGGCATCATCAGACCGCGCTCGGTGCCGCAGTCCTCCTCGCGGATGATCACGTCCTGCGAGACGTCCACCAGACGACGGGTCAGGTAACCCGAGTCGGCGGTACGCAGGGCGGTGTCGGCCAGACCCTTACGGGCACCGTGGGTCGAGATGAAGAACTCGACCACCGACAGGCCCTCGCGGAAGTTGGCCTTGATCGGGCGCGGGATGATCTCGCCCTTGGGGTTGGCCACCAGGCCTCGCATACCCGCGATCTGGCGCATCTGCATCCAGTTACCACGGGCACCCGAGGACACCATCTTGAAGATGGAGTTGGTCCGCGGGAGGTTGTCCTCCATCGCCTTGGCGACCCGGTTGGTCGCCTCGGTCCAGATCCCGATGAGCTCCTGACGGCGCTCCTCGTCGGTGATCAGACCGCGCAGGTACTGCGACTGCACCTTGGCGGCGCGGGTCTCGTGCTCGTCGAGGATGCCCGCCTTGGCCGGCGGGGTGACCACGTCGGAGATCGAGACCGTGACGCCCGAGCGGGTGGCCCAGTGGAAACCGGCCGCCTTGAGGGCGTCCAGCGTCGCGGCCACGGCGACCTTCGGGTAACGCTCGGCGAGGTCGTTGACGATCGCCGAGAGTTCCTTCTTGCCCACCACCTGGTCGACGAACGCGTAGTCCGGCGGCAGGGTCTGGTTGAACAGCGCCCGGCCCAGGCTGGTCTCGAGGATGATCGGGTCGCCCTGGACCCACTCCTCGGGAGCGACCCAGTCGCGCGGCGGCACGATGTCGTCGAAGCGCAGCTTGATCTTCGCCTGCAGGTGCAGGTGACCGCTGTCGAAGGCCATCTGGGCCTCGGACACCGAGCTGAACGAACGGCCCTCGCCGACCGGGCTCTCGTCGTTGTCGAGAGTCAGGTGGTACAGACCGATGATCATGTCCTGGGTGGGCATGGTCACCGGCCGGCCGTCGGCCGGCTTCAGGATGTTGTTGCTCGAAAGCATCAGGATCCGGGCCTCGGCCTGGGCCTCGGCCGACAGCGGCAGGTGCACCGCCATCTGGTCGCCGTCGAAGTCGGCGTTGAAGGCCGAGCAGACCAGCGGGTGGATCTGGATGGCCTTGCCCTCGACCAGCTGCGGCTCGAACGCCTGGATACCCAGACGGTGCAGGGTGGGCGCGCGGTTCAGCAGGACCGGGTGCTCGGAGATGACCTCTTCCAGCACGTCCCACACCACCGGGCGGGCGCGCTCGACCATCCGCTTGGCCGACTTGATGTTCTGCGCGTGGTTCAGGTCGACCAGGCGCTTCATCACGAACGGCTTGAACAGCTCCAGGGCCATCTGCTTGGGCAGACCGCACTGGTGCAGCTTCAGCTGCGGGCCGACCACGATGACCGAACGGCCGGAGTAGTCGACGCGCTTACCGAGCAGGTTCTGCCGGAAACGACCCTGCTTGCCCTTGAGCATGTCGGACAGCGACTTCAGCGGACGGTTGCCCGGGCCGGTCACCGGCCGGCCGCGGCGGCCGTTGTCGAACAGCGCGTCGACGGCCTCCTGCAGCATCCGCTTCTCGTTGTTGACGATGATCTCCGGCGCGCCCAGGTCGAGCAGGCGCTTGAGCCGGTTGTTCCGGTTGATCACGCGGCGGTACAGGTCGTTCAGGTCGGAGGTGGCGAACCGGCCACCGTCCAGCTGCACCATCGGGCGCAGGTCCGGCGGGATCACCGGGACGCAGTCGAGCACCATGCCCAGCGGCGAGTTGTTCGTGGTGAGGAACGCGGAGACGACCTTGAGCCGCTTCAGGGCACGGGTCTTGCGCTGGCCCTTGCCGGTCGCGATGGTCTCGCGCAGGTTGTCGGCCTCGGCGTCCAGGTCGAACGACTCCAGCCGCTTCTGGATCGCGGCGGCGCCCATCCCGCCCTCGAAGTACATGCCGAACCGGTCCCGCATCTCGCGGTACAGGATCTCGTCACCCTCGAGGTCCTGGACCTTCAGGTTCTTGAAGCGGTCCCAGACCTGCTGGATGCGGTCGATCTCGGCGTCGGCGCGCTTGCGCAGCTGCGACATCTCGCGCTCGGCCGACTCCTTGACCTTGCGGCGCACGTCACCCTTGGCGCCCTCGGCCTCGAGCTCGGCCAGGTCGCTCTCCAGGCGCTTGGCCCGGGCCTCGACGTCGGCGTCGCGCCGGTTCTCGATCTCCTTCTTCTCCACCTCGATGTTGGCTTCCATCGAGGGCAGATCCCGGTGACGGTTCTCGTCGTCGACCCAGGTGATCATGTAGGCGGCGAAGTAGATGACCTTCTCGAGGTCCTTCGGCGCCAGGTCGAGCAGGTAGCCGAGCCGGCTCGGGACACCCTTGAAGTACCAGATGTGGGTGACCGGGGCGGCCAGCTCGATGTGGCCCATCCGCTCGCGGCGCACCTTGGCGCGCGTGACCTCGACGCCACAGCGCTCGCAGATGATGCCCTTGAAGCGAACCCGCTTGTACTTACCGCAGTAGCACTCCCAGTCCCGGGTGGGGCCGAAGATCTTCTCGCAGAAGAGCCCGTCCTTCTCCGGCTTCAGGGTGCGGTAGTTGATGGTCTCCGGCTTCTTCACCTCGCCGTGCGACCACTGCCGGATGTTCTCGGCGGTGGCCAGGCCGATACGCAGTTCGTCGAAGAAGTTAACGTCCAGCAAGACGTTGCCTGCTTTCTCCTGGGTAGTTCTTGTTTTCTACTGACCGTGCTCGTAGCTCAGGTGAGCCGTGGGCCAGGCCGCGCGTCCCGCAGGACGCGCGGCCGGCCTCAGCGGATCAGACTTCCTCGACGCTGCTCGGCTCGCGGCGGGACAGGTCGATGCCCAGCTCCTCGGCGGCCCGGAACACGTCCTCGTCCGAGTCGCGCATCTCGATGGACGTGCCGTCGCTGGACAGCACCTCCACGTTGAGGCAGAGCGACTGCATTTCCTTGATCAGAACCTTGAACGACTCCGGGATGCCCGGCTCGGGGATGTTCTCGCCCTTGACGATGGCCTCGTAGACCTTCACCCGGCCGACCACGTCGTCCGACTTGATCGTCAGCAGTTCCTGCAGGGCGTAGGAGGCGCCGTAGGCCTCCAGGGCCCACACCTCCATCTCACCGAAGCGCTGGCCACCGAACTGCGCCTTACCACCCAGCGGCTGCTGCGTGATCATCGAGTAGGGGCCGGTGGAACGGGCGTGGATCTTGTCGTCGACCAGGTGGTGGAGCTTCAGGATGTACATGTAGCCCACCGAGACCGGCATCGGCAGCTTCTCGCCGGTGCGGCCGTCGAAGATCGTCGCCTTGCCGGAACCGTCGATCAGGCGCACGCCGTCACGGGTCTTGCGGGTGGAGTCGAGCAGACCGATGATCTCCTCTTCCCGCACACCGTCGAAGACCGGCGAGGCGACCCGGGTGTTCGGCTCGGCCTGGCGGCGGTCCGGGGTGATCAGCTTCGCCCAGTCGGGGTCGCCCTCGATCTCCCAGCCGCGCGAGGCGACCCAGCCCAGGTGCGTCTCCAGGACCTGGCCCACGTTCATCCGGCTCGGCACACCGAGCGGGTTGAGCACGATGTCGACCGGGGTGCCGTCCTCGAGGAACGGCATGTCCTCGACGGGGAGGATCTTGGAGATGACGCCCTTGTTGCCGTGCCGGCCGGCCAGCTTGTCGCCGTCGGTGATCTTCCGCTTCTGCGCCACGTACACGCGCACCAGCTGGTTGACACCGGGGGGCAGCTCGTCGCCGTCCTCGCGGTCGAAGACCTTGACGCCGATGACCGTGCCGCTCTCACCGTGCGGCACCTTCAGCGAGGTGTCCCGGACCTCCCGGGCCTTCTCACCGAAGATGGCGCGCAGCAGGCGTTCCTCCGGGGTCAGCTCGGTCTCGCCCTTGGGCGTGACCTTGCCGACCAGGATGTCGCCGGGCACGACCTCGGCACCGATCCGGATGATGCCCCGCTCGTCGAGGTCGGCCAGGACCTCCTCGGCGACGTTCGGGATGTCCCGGGTGATCTCCTCCGGGCCCAGCTTGGTGTCGCGGGCGTCGACCTCGTGCTCCTCGATGTGGATCGAGGAGAGGACGTCGTCCTGCACCAGACGCTGGGAGAGGATGATCGCGTCCTCGTAGTTGTGCCCTTCCCAGGACATGAACGCGACCAGCAGGTTCTTGCCCAGGGCCATCTCGCCCAGGTCGGTGGCCGGGCCGTCGGCGATGACCGAGCCGACCTCCAGGCGCGCACCCTCGTCGACCAGCACGCGCTGGTTGTAGGAGGTGCCCTGGTTGGACCGGCGGAACTTGGCGATCTTGTACGTGGTGTGCGAACCGTCGTCGTTCATCGTGGTGACGGCCTCGGCCGACACCTCGGTGACCACACCGGCGGTGTGCGCGACGACCACGTCACCGGCGTCCACCGCGGCCCGGAACTCCATGCCGGTACCCACCAGCGGAGCCTCGGACTTCACCAGTGGCACGGCCTGACGCTGCATGTTCGAGCCCATCAGGGCGCGGTTGGCGTCGTCGTGCTCGAGGAACGGGATCAGCGCGGTGGCCACGGAGACCATCTGCCGGGCCGAGACGTCCATGTAGTCGACCTCGTTGGCCGGGACCAGTTCGGCCTCGCCGTCCTTGGAGCGGGACAGGACGCCTTCCTCGGCGAACCGGTTGTCCTCGGTCAGCAGCGCGTTCGCCTGGGCGACCACGACGTGGTCTTCCTCGTCGGCGGTCAGGTACTGGATCTCGTCGAGGACCTGGCCGTTCTCGGCCTTGCGGTACGGGGTCTCGACGAAACCGAACGGGTTGATCCGCGCGTAGGTGGCGAGCGAGCCGATCAGGCCGATGTTCGGGCCTTCCGGGGTCTCGATCGGGCACATCCGGCCGTAGTGCGAGGTGTGCACGTCACGGACCTCGAACCCGGCCCGCTCACGGGACAGACCACCCGGGCCCAGCGCCGAGAGGCGGCGCTTGTGGGTCAGGCCGGCCAGCGGGTTGTTCTGGTCCATGAACTGCGACAGCTGCGAGGTGCCGAAGAACTCCTTGATCGACGCCACCACGGGGCGGATGTTGATCAGGGTCTGCGGGGTGATCGCCTCGACGTCCTGGGTGGTCATCCGCTCGCGGACGACGCGCTCCATCCGGGACAGGCCGGTGCGGACCTGGTTCTGGATCAGCTCGCCCACGGTGCGCAGACGACGGTTGCCGAAGTGGTCGATGTCGTCGACCTCGACCACCAGGTCGATCGGCTCACCGTTCTTGGTGCCGGGCATCTGGTTGCCGCCGGCGTGCAGCGTGACCAGGAACCGGATGGCCGCGATGATGTCGTCCACCGTGAGCACGCTGTCGGACAGCGGCTGGCTCAGGCCCAGCTTCTTGTTGATCTTGTACCGGCCGACCTTGGCCAGGTCGTAGCGCTTCGGGTTGAAGTACAGGTTCTCCAGAAGCGTCTGCGCGGCCTCCCGCGTCGGCGGTTCGCCCGGGCGCAGCTTCCGGTAGATGTCCAGCAACGCCTCGTCGGTGCTGGCGGTGTGGTCCTTCTCGAGGGTCTGGCGGATCGAGTCGACCTCGCCGAACTCCTCCAGGATCTGCGCCTCGGACCAGCCGAGGGCCTTCAGCAGCACGGTGACCGACTGCTTGCGCTTGCGGTCGATGCGGACACCGACCATGTCGCGCTTGTCGATCTCGAACTCCAGCCACGCACCGCGCGACGGGATCACCTTGGCCGTGTAGATGTCCTTGTCGGACGTCTTGTCGATCGAGCGCTCGAAGTACACGCCCGGCGAACGGACCAGCTGGGAGACGACCACGCGCTCGGTACCGTTGATCACGAACGTGCCGCGCTCGGTCATGAGCGGGAAGTCGCCCATGAAGACGGTCTGGCTCTTGATCTCGCCCGTGGTGGTGTTCATGAACTCGGCCGTCACGAAGAGCGGGGCCGAGTACGTCATGTCCCGCTCCTTGCACTCGTCGATCGAGTACTTGGGCGGTTCGAAGCGGTGATCGCGGAACGACAGGCTCATCGATCCGGAGAAGTCCTCGATCGGCGAGATCTCCTCGAAGATCTCCTCGAGGCCGGAGGTGGTCGGGACGGCCTGGTTGCCACCGTCGATGGCCGCCTGGACACGGCCCTGCCACTTGTCGTTGCCGAGGAGCCAGTCGAAGGCCTCGGTCTGCAATGCCAGGAGGTTCGGAACCTCAAGCGGTTCATGGATCTTGGCGAAAGAGATACGGCCTGACGGGGTAGTCGAGCCACTGAACGCGGTGCGCGAGGCAGCCAAGAGGGGTCCTTCCACGGGCCTGCGGGCGTAACGTGCGCGCGCTCTGAATCTCCCGCGAATGGGTCGCAGGGGAGGGCAGAGGTCAGCGCAAAGGCTCACCCTACTCGTAAAAGGCCAGGACTGTCTACCCGGCAATCTCAGCCGGTGCTGGCAACCTCGGCACGTCGCCGGTCACGAGTGTGCAACAGGGAGTCGGACACAGCCCGTTCACCTGCATCTTCACGCTCGACGGCGGTGCTTGCAGAAAGAGCATGACAAGCGCTCAGACCAGCGTCAACCCCACGCGCCGCGACATTCCGGTGACCGGTGCGCCGACTTTGCGCCGACTTCCGGCCTCGTTCACCCGCTCGCGGGGGTCCGACCGGGCATCGGGTGGAGTAACGAGCCTGGTACCTGGCCGTTCGGCCGATGTCGACATGTTTCAGTGCCAATTTATGACGTCGGTGGGCACCGACCGCACGACGGCCCACCGAGTGTGAAATGTCCCAAAACAGCGGTTCCCCCGTACCAGCGGTACGGGGGAACCGGAGTCACTCAGAGCTGCCCGGCGAGCCGGGCGGGGATCACTTGAGGGTGACGGTGGCGCCGGCGCCCTCGAGGGCCGCCTTGGCCTTCTCCGCAGCGTCCTTGGCAACCTTCTCCAGGACCGGCTTCGGGGCGCCGTCCACGAGGTCCTTGGCCTCCTTCAGGCCCAGGCTCGTGAGGCCACGGACCTCCTTGATGACCTGGATCTTCTTGTCACCGGCGGCCTCGAGGATGACGTCGAACTCGTCCTTCTCCTCGACGACCTCGGCGGCAGCGGCGCCGCCACCGGCAGCGGCGACGGCGACCGGGGCGGCCGCGGTGACGTCGAAGGTCTCCTCGAACGCCTTCACGAACTCGGAGAGCTCGATCAGGGTCAGTTCCTTGAAGGCGTCGAGCAGTTCTTCGGTGCTGAGCTTCGCCATGGTGGCATTCCCTTTCGGTACTGCGTTGCGAGCCGGGCTGCGCAACGGCGTTGAGGAGGTGTGGATCCTGCGAACCTGCCCCGCAGGATCCGTTGGTTCAGGGGTGGATCAGGCGTCCACGGTCTCCGCGGCCGGCGTGGCCTCGGTGGTGTCGCCCTCGGCCGCGGGCGCACCCTCGGCCTGCTTGGCGCGCAGCGCCTCGACGGTACGGACCGTCTTGGACAGCGGCGCCTGGAACAGGACGGCGGCCTTGGTGAGGGACGCCTTCATCGCTCCGGCCATCTTGGCCAGCAGCACCTCGCGCGACTCCAGGTCGGCCAGCTTGCGCACCTCGTCGGCGGTCAGCGGCTTGCCCTCGAGGAACCCGCCCTTGACGACCAGCGCCGGGTTGGCCTTCGAGAAGTCACGCAGGCTCTTGGCCACCTCGACCGCGTCGCCGGTGATGAACGCGACCGCGCTCGGACCGGCCAGCTCGCCGTCGAACGCCGTGATGCCGGCGTTCTGCGCGGCCAGCTTCGTCAGCGTGTTCTTGGTGACCGTGTAGGTCGCGTGGTCCTGGATGTTCTTGCGCAGCTGGGTGAGCTGGGCGACGGTCAGCCCGCGGTACTCGGTCAGGACCGCGGCGTTGGCACCGCGGAACTTCTCGGTGAGCTCTGCGACCGTCGCAGTCTTGTCTGCCCTCGCCATGGCTCTCCTTCACTTCTGTTGCCGGTGCACTCACGGCCCCAGAAATACGAAACGCCCCGCGCAGGCGCACGGGGCGTTGGATTTTCGCTGCGTTCCGGCGGGCCGGGGCAGAAGAAGATCGAAAGCCTGACATGTCACCTGCGCTGGCCGCCCGCTGACTGCGGGACCTTGGGCCGAACTCTGACGAGACGGCGACCGGCGGTCTTTGGCTGTGTCAAGAGTACGGGGACGCGCCCCCGATTCCAAAATCAGCGGCCGTCAACGGCGCGGCAGCCGCACCACGCTGACGAAGAAGTCGTCGATGTGCCGGACCGTGGTGATGAACCGCTCGAAGTCGACCGGCTTGGTCACGTAGGCGTTGGCGTGCAGGTCGTAGCTGCGCAGCACGTCCTCCTCGGCCTCCGAGGTGGTCAGCACCACCACCGGGATCTGCCGCAGCTCCGGGTCCTCCTTGATCACCTGCAGGACCTCCCGGCCGTGCATCCGGGGCAGGTTGAGGTCGAGCAGGATCAGGTCGGGCAGCAGCGCGTCGGTGTACTCACCGCGGCGGTAGAGGAAGTCCAGCGCCTCGGCACCGTCGCCGACCACGTTCAGCCGGCTGGTGACCCCGGTGTCCTCCAGCGCCTCCTTGGTCATCAGCACGTCGCCCGGGTCGTCCTCGACCAGCAGCACCGCGATCACTTGGCCACCTTCTCGCCCTCCGCCACCTCGTCGGCGGCCGGCGCGTCGGGGAGCTGCAGTGCGCTGGTGGTCACCGGCAGGGTCCAGCGGATCGTCGTGCCGGGACCGTCGGCGGCCGGTGCGTCCGCGTCCTCGGTGGCCGGCCGGACGGGGGTGCCGGCCGCGGCCGACTCCTCCACCCAGATCCGCCCGCCGTGGTACTCGACGATCTTCTTGCACATGGCCAGGCCGATGCCGGTGCCGCCGTAGACCTCCTTGGCGTGCAGCCGCTGGAAGATCAGGAAGACCCGCTCGGCGTACTCCGGCTCGATCCCGATGCCGTTGTCGGAGCAGGCGAACTCCCAGAACTCCCCCGACTGCCGGACCGTCAGCCGGATCCGCGGGGGTGCCGCGGCCCGGAACTTGATCGCGTTGCCGATCAGGTTCTGCAGCAGCTGGGTGAGCAACGGCGCCTCGCCGTGCACCACCGGCAGCTCGTCGGCCTCGATCTCGGCCCCGGACTCCTCCCGGGCCGCCTCCAGCGCGTACATCGCGTTCTTCAGGCAGTCGGCGAGGTTCACGTCGGCCGAGGGCGTGCTGATCCGGCCCACCCGGGAGAACTCCAGCAGGTCGTTGATCAGCTGCTGCATGCGCTTGGCGCCGTCCACCGCGAAGTGGATGTACTGGTCGGCCCGCTCGTCCAGCTGGCCGCCGTAGCGCCGCTGCAGCATCTGGCAGAAGCTGGCCACCTTGCGCAGCGGTTCCTGCAGGTCGTGCGAGGCGACGTAGGCGAACTGCTCGAGCTCGCGGTTGGAGCGCTGCAGCTCCAGGGTCTGCTCCTCCAGGGCGGCCCGGGAGCGGTTCATCTCGCGCCGGGCCTCGTCGGCCTGGTCGATCTCCGAGACCAGACGCTGGCGCATCAGCTCGACGTCGTCACCCAGCTGCACGAACTCGGGCGGGCCCTGACCCACGACGACATGGTCGAGCTCACCGTTGGCGACGATCCGCGCCTCACCCGCCAGGCGGGTGGCCGGGTTGCTGACCCAGCGCCGCATCAGGCTCCACAGCACCAGACCGGCAACCAGGCAGATGATTGCGCTGAGCACACCGAAGGCGAAGCCCAGATTGGTGACCTCGCCCAGGTGGTCGGCCTCGGCCTGACGTTCCGGCCGCAGGATCCCGATCGCCTCGTTGTACTCCGCCCGGAAGGCGTCGAACAGCGCCCGGCCCTCGGCGAAGTCGGGCGGGGTGAGGGTCTCACCGGCGTCGATGCGCTCGATCGTGGGCGCGGCGAAGTCGGTGTACCAGACCTTCGCCGCGGCCTCTGCCTCGCGCATCGGCCCGATCGCCCCGGTCCCCGGCAGAACGGCCGCCAGGTGACCGGAGACCGGGTTGTCCCAGGGCTGCCCGGACTCGTTCAGGGGCTCCAGGGCGGCGCGGTCACCGGTGAGGGCGTAGCCGCGGATCGCGGTCTCGGAGTCGAGCATCGCGATGAAGAAGTTCTGCGAGCTGCGCAGGCCCTCGTAGAAGTCCTCGACCACGTTCTTCTGGACGTCGCGGGTCTCCAGCAGCGTGACCGTGGCCGCGGTGACCACGCCGGTGAGCAGCGCCACCACCACCGCCAGGGCGGCGGCGATCCGGCCGTGCACCCCCCAGGCCTGCGGCTTCCGCAGGCGGGCCCAGCCGACCGGGCGGGCCGGTCGTTCCGGTCGGACGAACGGTGTGCTCACGTGAAGTCCCTCGGCCACTGGACGGCGATGACCGCCACGTCGTCGGGCAGTTCGCCGCCGTGCGCGCTCTGCACCCGGTCGAGCAGGTCGTCGACCACCTCGGCCCCGTCGTCGCTGACGGTGCGGCTGGACTGGGCCAGCTCCAGCAGGCCGGGCACGCCGAGCTCGTGCTGCAGCCCCCGGCCGCGTGAGCCCTCGACCAGGCCGTCGGTGTAGAACATCAGCCGCCAGCGGGTGGGCAGGGTGATCTTGCGGCCCCGCCAGGCCCCGGGCGGCAGCAGGCCCAGCGCCAGGCTGGCCGGGTCGCCCGGCAGCTGGGTGGGCACCGGGTCGAGCAGCATCGGCGGCAGGTGGGCGGCCAGCCACAGGTGCGCGGTGAGCCGGTCGGCGTCGATCACGCAGAGCGTGGCCTGGACGAAGATCTCCTCGGACCGGCGCTCCCGGATCAGCACGTCCTCCAGCACCGGCAGGAGCCGGTTCGGGTCGACCCCGGCGATCACCAGCGCACGCCAGGCGACCCGCAGGCTGACTCCGAGCGCGGCCTCTTCCGGGCCGTGCCCGGCCACCCCGCCGATCAGGACGAACACCCGGCCGTCGGGCGCCTCGACCACGTCGTAGAAGTCGGCGCCGAGCAGGTCACCGGCCTGCGGGCGGTAGCGCGCGGTGACCCCGAGCGCGGGGTCGCGGGTCTGGGTGAGCGGCAGCAGGCCGCGCTCCAGCCGGGCGTACTCCTGGGTGCGGACCTCGCTGGCGTAGAGCTGGCGGGACTGTTCCTCGGCGCGCCGGCGCTCCACCGCGTAGCGGATCGAGCGGCTCAGCAGCTCACCGTCGACCTGGCCCTTGACCAGGTAGTCCTGGGCGCCCGCGGCGACCGCGGCGGCCCCCGAGCGTTCGTCGTCCAGGCCGGTGAAGCAGATCACGGCCACTTCGGAGGCCTCGTCGAGCAGGCTGTGGACCACGTCCAGGCCCTGCCCGTCGGGCAGGCCGAGGTCGAGCAGCACGCACCCGAACCGGGTGCGGCGAAGCAGCTCGCGGGCCTGCTTGAGAGTGCGCGCGCGAACGATCTCGAAGCCGCTGCCGGCCAGGTCCAGCAGGTCTTCGACGATCAGCGCGTCGCCGTCGTCGTCCTCGACGAGCAGCAGCCTGCTCTCCGAGCGGGCCGCGGGCTCCTCCAGACGTTCCGTTTCGTACACCAGGCCTCCGCCCCACACATTCCGCGCACAGCGAACAGCGCTGGGGCCCGGCTGCTGGACCCGCGTCGCGGCAAACCACTCCCGCGGACGCCGCGCCCGTTAACCCTACCTTGCGGATCAGGCGAAATTGACCTTGCCCGGACGGGCCGGTCGCGGACGTGGGGAAGCATCGTGATCAAGAGAACGGCCCCGTCCGCGAAGGCGGACGGGGCCGGGTGGTGCGATGTCCGGAGACCGGTGCCGAGCACCGGTTCCCGAGACGGCGGCCAGGTCAGTCCTGGGTCGCCTCGAGCGCCTTCACCTGGTTCGGGTCGACCGGGATGCCCGGGCCCATGGTGGTGGTGATGGTCGCCTTCTTCAGGTAGCGGCCCTTCGCGGCCGACGGCTTGAGGCGCATGACCTCTTCGATCGCCGCCGCGTAGTTCTGGACCAGCTGGGTCTCGCTGAACGAGGTCTTACCGATGATGAAGTGCAGGTTCGAGTGCTTGTCGACGCGGAACTCGATCTTGCCGCCCTTGATCTCCTCGACCGCCTTGGCGACGTCCATGGTCACCGTGCCGGTCTTCGGGTTCGGCATCAGACCACGCGGACCGAGGACCTTACCGAGGCGCCCGACCTTGCCCATCAGGTCGGGGGTCGCCACGACGGCGTCGAAGTCCAGGAAGCCGCCCTGGATCTTCGTGATCAGCTCGTCGGAGCCGACGATGTCGGCGCCGGCGGCCTCGGCCGCGGCGGCACGGTCACCGGTGGCGAAGACCAGCACCCGGGCGGTCTTACCGGTGCCGTTCGGCAGGTTCACGGTGCCACGCACCATCTGGTCGGCCTTACGGGGGTCGACACCGAGACGGAACGCGACCTCGACGGTCGCGTCGTACTTGGTGGCCGACGTCTCCTTGGCCAGCTTGACCGCCTCGAGCGGGGAGTACAGCTCGTCGCTGTCGATCTTCTCCGCCGCTGCGCGGTACGCCTTGCTGCGCTTCATGGTTCTCCTCCTGGAGAAGGTGTGGTCGACGGGCCGCGCAGGCCCTGCCACGTGGTGCTGGGACGAAAAGTTCGCAGTGTCGGGGGCGCTCAGCCCTCGACGGTGATGCCCATCGAGCGAGCCGTACCGGCGATGATCTTGGACGCCTGGTCCAGGTCGTTCGCGTTCAGGTCCTCGAGCTTGGTCTGGGCGATCTCCCGGACCTGGGCGGCGGTGAGGTTGCCGACCTTCTTGACGTGCGGCTCACCGGAGCCCTTGGGCACGCCCGCAGCCTTCTTGATCAGCTCGGCGGCCGGCGGGGTCTTGGTGATGAAGGTGAAGGAACGGTCTTCGTAGACCGTGATCTCCACCGGGACCACACTGCCGCGCTGACCTTCGGTCTTGGCGTTGTAGGCCTTGCAGAACTCCATGATGTTGACGCCGTGCTGACCGAGCGCGGGGCCGATCGGCGGGGCGGGAGTGGCCTGGCCGGCGTTGATCTGCAGCTTGATCAGAGCTGAGACCTTCTTCTTGGGGGGCATGACGCTGTTCCTTTTTCCGGGTGTTTGGGCGATCAGATCTTGGAGACGTCGGCGAACGACAGTTCGACGGGGGTCTCCCGACCGAAGATCGAGACCAGCACCTTGAGCTTCTGGGCGTCGGCGTTGATCTCGGAGATGGTGGCCGGCAGGGTCTCGAAGGGGCCTTCCATCACGGTGACGGTCTCGCCGACCTCGAAGTCGACGACCTTCACCTCGGCCTTGCTCGAGCTGGCTGCCTTGCTGGGCTCGGCCGGCGCCAGGGCCGGGGCGAGCATCGAGAAGACCTCGTCCAGGCTCAGCGGGACCGGCTGGTGGGTGTGACCGACGAAGCCGGTGACGCCCGGAGTGTGCCGGACAGCGCCCCACGACTCGTCGGTGAGGTCCATCCGGACCAGCACGTAGCCGGGGATCCGGACCCGACGGACCTGCTTGCGCTGGCCGTTCTTGATCTCGGTGACGTCTTCCATCGGCACCTCGACCTGGAAGATGTAGTCCTCCATGTTGAGGCTGGTGGTGCGGTTCTCGAGGTTGGCCTTGACCCGGTTCTCGTAACCGGCGTACGAGTGGATCACGTACCAGTCACCGGGCGCCCGGCGCAGACCGGCCTTGAACTCCTCGACCGGGTCGACCGGGGCCTCGTCGTCCGCACCCGCGGTGGGCACGAACGCGGCCTCGTCGTCCGACTCGGTGGCTTCGTCCGCTTCGTCCGCCTCAGGCGTGTCGTCCGCCTCGGGGGCGTCGTCCGCCTCGTCGGTGATGGCGCCGTCGGGAGCGACCTCAGCCTCCTGCGGGGCGAGGTCGGTCTCCTCCTCGGTGAACTGCGAGGTCTTCTCGGACACGCTTTGTCCTGCTTCCCTTCGTACCGTCCGGCCTGGTCTCGTTCTGGTCAGGCCCGCTCATGGCGATCTACGCGGCGATCCCTCGGCCGGCCGGCGGAACCGGGCGATCTACTCGCCGCCGCCGAAGGCCCAGAGCACGAGCTTGCCGAAGCCGAAGTCGAGTGCCGACACGTACAGCATCACGACGAGGACGAAGATCAGCACCACCGAGGTGTAGGTGATCAGCTCGGTCCGGGTGGGCCGGACCACCTTGCGCAGCTCGGCCACGACCTGCCGCAGGAAGAGCAGCGGCCCGCCCCTGCGCTTCTTCGTCGACGACGTGCTGCTCACGGTCCTCACCTGGTTGTCTAGGCTCGGACCGCCCTCGATCCGCGCCGGAGCGAGGATCCGAGGTCGGCCCGTGATCGCGGCCCGCACCGGCCAGACGCCGGTGCCGGGCCCTTGTCAGCCTCACGGCACATCCTGTTGCCGCGAGCACATCCCGCAGGGCAGGAGGGACTCGAACCCCCAACCGCCGGTTTTGGAGACCGGAGCTCTGCCAATTGAGCCACTGCCCTACAAGCGGATGTTCGGCGCCAGCCCTGCACACCTGCGGCGTGCGTCAGCATGGCGGTTCACAACCACCCGGAGTGAGTCTACGCATCCAAGTGCTCCTGGGTCGAACCGGCACGTCGGCGCGGGGATGACGGCCTCTCGACGGACGCTCGACGGACAAGGTGACGGTCCCTGGTCCACCGACCGGTGGACGCCGGTTCAGCCTGCCGGTAGTCCCCGGCCGGGGGCCCGCCGAACAGCATGGTTGTCATGTCGGGACCAACCACATCACCCACCGCGGCGGCCGGGCCGGCCGCCACCTCGGGGCCGGCCCAGATCCGGGTCCGGGGCCTGGCCAAACGCTACGGCGACAGGCTCGCCGTGAACGATCTCGAGCTGGACGTCGCCGCCGGAGAGGTGTTCGCCCTGCTGGGGCCGAACGGCGCGGGCAAGACCACCACCACCGAGATCCTCGAAGGGTTCCGCGAGCGTGACGCCGGTGAGGTGGCGGTGCTCGGACAGGACCCGCAGCGTGCCGGACGGGCCTGGCGCTCGCGGATCGGGATCGTGCTGCAGACCACCAACGACTACGCCGAACTGAGCGTGGAGGAGCTGATCCGGCACTTCGCCCGGTACTACCCCCACCCGCGCGACCCGGACGAGGTGATCGAGGCGGTCGGCCTGGAGGCCAAGCGCCGGGACCGGGTCCGGGCCCTGTCCGGGGGCCAGCGCCGGCGGCTGGACGTGGGGCTGGGCATCGTCGGCTCGCCCGAGCTGCTGTTCCTCGACGAGCCGACCACCGGCTTCGACCCGCAGGCCCGGCGCTCGTTCTGGGAGCTGATCCGCCGGCTGCGCACCGAGGGCACGACGATCCTGCTGACCACGCACTACCTGGACGAGGCCGAGCAGCTGGCCGACCGGGTCGGGGTGATCGCCGGAGGCCGGCTGGTCGCCGTGAACACCCCGGCCGACCTGGGCGGGCGTCAGAGCCGGCAGGCGCGGGTGGTGTGGCGCGACGGCGAGGAGTCCACCGACACCCCGACCCGGCTGGTGGCCGAGCTGGCCACCCGGTACCCCGGCGGCGAGGTGCCGGCCCTGCAGGTCCTGCGCCCCACCCTCGAGGACATCTACCTGGACATGATCGGAGAGAAGTCGTGAGCACCGTGACGACCGAGCGCCTGCCCGGGGCCCTGCAGCTGGGCCTGGCCCGGACCGGGATCGAGCTGAAGGAGTTCTTCCGGATGCGCGAGACGGTGGTCTTCACCTTCGCCTTCCCGGTGATCCTGCTGTTCGTCTTCGGCTCGGTGTTCAGCGACGAACTGGCCCCGGGGGTCTCGTTCACCCAGTACTTCACCGCCGGGATGATCGCCTCGGGCGTGGTCCTGTCCAGCTTCCAGACCCTGGCCATCGGGATCGCCGTGGAGCGTGACGAGGGCACCCTGAAACGCCTGCGTGGCACCCCGATGCCGCCGATCGCGTACTTCCTCGGCAAGATCGGCATGGTGCTGGTCACCAGCGTCGTGCAGACCGCGATCCTGCTGCTGATCGGCGTCCTGCTGATGGATCTCGAACTGCCCACCGGGGTGGCCCCGTGGTTGCGCTTCACCTGGATCTTCGTGCTCGGCATCGCCTCCGGCACCGCGGTCGGGATCGCCTACTCCTCGCTCGCCCGGTCGTCCAAAAGCGCTGCCGCAGTGGTGAGCCCGGTGGTGATCGTGCTGCAGTTCATCTCCGGCGTGTACTTCGTCTTCACCGAGCTGCCGAGCTGGATGCAGACCATCGGCTCGCTGTTCCCGCTGCGCTGGCTGGCCCAGGGCATGCGCTCGGTGTTCCTGCCCGAGGAGTTCGCCTCGATGGAGGCCGGTAACTCCTGGCAACTGCTGCCCACCGCCCTGATACTGACCGGATGGCTGGTGATCGGGATGCTGCTGGCGCTGCGGACCTTTCGCTGGCAGCGGCACGACCAGAAGTGAGCGTCCCGGCGGTGCACGCCTGGAACCGTTCCCAGCGCGGCTGGACCCTCGGCTTCTGGCTGCTGATGACCCTGATCGCCCTGGGTCTGCTGACCAGTCCCGAGGTCTCCGGCGGCCGCCGGCTGAGCGGGCTGGCCTGCCTGACGGTCATCGTCGTCGCCTTCCGCGTGCTGCGCCCGGACGCCTGGCGGCCCAGCAGCGGGCCCGCCGAGGTCACGTACCTCCTGATCGCGATCGTCACCACCGGCGTCGCCGCGGCGGTCGAGTCCTCGCTGACCGTGCTGCTGTCGGTGATCTACGCCCAGGTCTGGCTCTTCTCGCCGACCCTGCGGGTGGGGCTGTGGTTCAGCGCCCTGACCGGGCTGAGTGTGGCCGTCGGGCTGATGACCGCGGAGGGCTGGACCTACGAGGCGGCCCGGGTCACCCTGCCGGTGATGCTGGTGAGCACCGCGTTCAGCTCCGCCCTGGGGCTGTGGATCAGCCGGATCATCGACCAGTCGGCCGAAAGGGCCGGGCTGATCCAGGAACTGGAGAAGGCCCGGGCGGAACTCGGTGCGGCGTACCACACCCAGGGGGTGCAGGCCGAGCGGGAGCGCCTGGCCCGGGAGATCCACGACACCCTGGCCCAGGGCTACACCAGCATCATCATGCTCTCCCAGGTGGCCCAGGCCGCCCTCGACAGCGGGCGGCCCGCCGATCCGGGCAAACTCCGGGAACGGCTGAACCTGATCGAGGACGTGGCCCGCGAGAACCTGGGCGAGGCAAGGGCTCTGGTGGCCGCCTTCGCCCCGGTCGGCCTGGACGGGGCCACCCTCGCCGACGCGGTGCGGCGGCTGGTCAGCCGGTTCGGGGCCGAGACGCAGATCGCCTCGGAGGTGACGGTGGACGGCGAGCTGACCGGCCTGACCCGCGACCTGGAGGTGGTACTGCTGCGCTCGGCCCAGGAGGCGCTGGCGAACGTGCGCCGGCACTCGGGTGCCGCCTCGGTCACCGTCCGCCTGGTGGGCGACGAGAACCACGTGAGGATCGAGATCTGCGACAACGGGAAGGGTTTCGACGTGTGGGGAAAGAACCGGCCACTGGGGTTCGGGCTGACCGGGATGCGCGACCGGGCCCAGGCCTGCGGCGGTGAGCTCCTCCTGATCAGCTCCCCCGGCAAGGGCACCCGGGTGACCGTGCGCGTGCCTCATGCGCCGGCCGCCGACGAGGGTGAGAAGGTGTCGTCGTGATCCGTGTCCTGATCGCCGACGACCACCCCATCGTCCGCTCCGGCCTGGCCGGCCTGCTGGAGGTGGAGGAGGACATGACCGTGGTGGGCGAGGCCGGTGACGGCGAGGAGGCGGTCTCCCGGGCCACCGCGCTGCGCCCCGACGTCGTGCTGATGGACCTGCGGATGCCCGGCCTGGACGGGGTCGGCGCCACCCGCAAGATCACCGCCACCCTGCCGCAGACCCGGGTGCTGGTGCTGACCACCTACGACACCGACGACGACATCGTGCACGCGGTGGAGGCCGGGGCCACCGGTTACCTGCTCAAGGACACCCCGCGTCCGGTGCTGGTGAACGCGGTGCGCTCGGCCGCCCGGGGCGAGACCGTGCTGGCCCCGCCGGTGGCCGCGAAACTGGTCTCGCACCTGCGCGCCCCGGCACCACCGCCGCCCCCGGTCAATCCGCTCACCCCCCGCGAGGTCGAGGTGCTGCGAGCAGTGGCCCGCGGCCTGTCCAACGCCGAGATCGGCCGCGAGCTGTTCATCGGTGAGGCCACGGTGAAGACCCATCTGCTGCGGGTCTTCGCCAAGCTGGGGGTGGACGACCGCACCCGCGCAGTGACGGCGGCGATGGAGCGGGGCATCCTGCCGCCGCCGTCGGCCCGCTGACCGCTACATCACCCCGACCCGCTGGAACTCGTCGATGCCGAGCTGGTTCAGCGCGGCCTTGTACGAGTCCTGCCGGTGCAGCTGGGCCAGCTCGTAGCGCCAGGTGGCCAGATCCTCCTGCCAGAGCGCGACGAACCCGGCCAGCTCCTGCGGCGTGATCCGCCCCAGCCGCTCCTGTCCGGCCCGGACCGCCTCCAGCTGCTGCCAGGCGGCCGGCGTGAAGCGGGCCAGCGCCGCCAGCCGGGCCATCACCTCGGCGTGCAGTGCCTGTCGGCCTTCGATCACCTGCGCCCAGTAGCCCGGCTGGTACGCCGGGTCGACGATCCGGGCGCGGTCGGCGACCGGCCCCTGTCCGACCAGCCCGAGCAACAGGTCGGCCGGGGACTGGTGCAGGAGAGCGAAGAGCCCCTCCCCCAGCACGTCGCCGAACTCTTCGCGAGCGGCCCGCCGAGGGTCGAACGGGTTGTACGGCTGCTGATCCACCGCTCCCGGGAGGGCCATCCGCCGGTCGCGGACGGCTTCCCAGCAGAACAGCCAGTCCTCGTTGTAGACCGCCGGGAAGAACGGCAGGGGCCGGGTCAGGTCGACCAGCAGGCAACCTCCGGCCAGGAAGGTGTCCTGCTTCAGGCCCACGGTGCGCCGGGCGTGGCAGACCACCGAGTTGTCCGGGAACTCGTGGGCCGGCCAGCTGGCCATCGATGCCCCGCCCGGGCCGAGCATGGAGACCGCCCGGGTGATCTCCTCGGCCGACGGCGGCTGGATGTCGTCGTCCAGGAAGAGCAGCCGCCGCCAGCCCAGCTGCCGCGAGAGCAGGAGGGCGACGTTGCGTTTGGTCCCGGCGTCCAGGTAGGGCGCCTGATCCCCCGCCACCGCAGTGGCGAGGCTCGAAGATTCGTCCTGACCGACGTCCATTGTTCGGAAACTTAAGGACGTTTGTGGGTCACCGACACGGTGGCCGGCGACCGCCGGAACGGGTCTGGCCCATTGCCGTGACTCCAGGGCGAGCCGGCGGGTGCGCATCCTGCGTACCGCGGTGGGGGGCTCCTCCGGGACTGCGAAGGCGACCCCCTGCCAGCCGTCCAGCTCCCTGGCGACGTCCTGCACGTTGGCCCGGCCACTGCAGGCCACCACCAACGGGCAGCCGAGCGCCTCGGCCAGCGCGACCGCCGCCGTGAGGTTGTGACTAGGTCTGCTGGCCGGCACCACCACCGCGCAGACCTCGTCCGGATAGACCTCGGGCCATTCCTGTCGGACCAGGTGCACATGCGATGGGCGATGTGCGACCGGACCTGCCGAATACTGGTGCAGCACAAAGGCACCCGCCTTCCCCCGTGCGTGACAGCGGTCGGCGGGGAGGCGGATCCGCTGTCAGACCGTAACTACCTTGCGCCTCTCGGTAGTCGATGCTGGTCGCCCGGGGCGCTCCTGACAACCCTCTTCGGTCGCCTGCTGCGGCCACGGCTGACGGGCGGCGGCGAGCAGCTGCGGGATTTCCGTCTCCGATTCCGGCCCGGCGGCCTCCTGCGACAGCCTGACCAGCACGGTTCGCCAGTACCGCCAGTCCCGCAGCCACTTTGCGGTGTAACCCAGGAGCTTGCGGTGGTTCAGCTGCCGATGCGTCCAGAGTGCAGCGTTCATACACACCACCACCGCGTCGTCCGAGCGCGCCGGCTGGTCCTCGTCCCAGAGCACCAGCCCCTCCCCCCGGCCCCGGATGATGGTGCGCAGCAGGGTGCGGCGCCGGCCCATCACCCGCTTCCAGTACTGCCCGCTCAGCAGCGACAGGAAGCCGGGGCCGTGGTCTTCAACCCGGTTCATCAACCCCTCGGCGAGGATCTCCCCGGCCTCCTCGGAGCGCGCCCGCACCGGGCAGAACGCCTCGTACTCCTTCTGGTGCACCGGCCCGGCGTGGGCCAGGGCGCGCTGGTAGTCGCGGGCCCCGGCCAGCGTCTGCAGCACCAGCAGCCAGTCCTCGTTGTAGACCCCGTGCGGGAAGAAGGCCGTGCCCTCGCCCACCCGCAGCAGCAGGGCGCCGCTGCTGATGAAGATGTCCTGCGGAAGGCCGACCAGCGGGCGGGCGTGCCCGACCACCGAGTTGTCGTCGAAGTCGCGCAGCGTCCAGCCGACGATCATCAGGTCCGGGTCCTCGTTCAGCACCCGCAGCGCGTGGGCCAGGTACTGCGGGGTGAGGGTGGGTCCCTCGGCCGCCGCCGAGATGTCGTCGTCCAGGAAGAGCACGAACTCCCAGCCGAACCGGACGGCCAGCATGATGCCGAGGTTGCGCTTCCAGCCCACGTCGTTCGAGCGGTGCAGGCTGCTCAGCTCGTCCTCGGCCGAGGCGAAGCCGGGCATCCAGGAGGGGTGCACCTGCTCCAGGTCGACCAGGACCAGGGCGTCGCCCAGCAGTTCGCGCACAGCGGCCGGGAAGTCCTCCGGCCGGGCGTCGCGGCTGTGCACCACGATCAGGGGGCAGCCGTGGCTGAGGGCGATGCCGGCGGCGAACCGCAGCCCCTCCTCGGTGAGCCGGAAGTCGCGGCCGGCCGGGACCACGATGCCGCCGACCCGGCGGCCGGTGTCGGGACGGTGCGCGCCGAGCAGGGGCCCGAAGGCGCTCAGCTCGCTGTCCGGCGGCGGCAGGACCGGGCGGCCCGGACCGTACAGGCTGGTGAGCAGGCCGGAGTGGCTGGCCCGGTAGTCGGCCGCCGAGTCGGGGCGGGGCTCGGTCACCGTGGGAACGGTGAGCACGCGCGACTCGGTGTGCGTCCGCGGGACGGACGCAGGGGGTATCGATGGCATGGCCCGGTTTTCGTCTTGGGCGAGCGGGCGCCTACGGCCCGGTCACGATGAGGCGATCAGAAGGTCAGGACGTTCGGATCCGGCTGCTGGATCGGCCCAGGTCGGGCGTCATCGTGGTACCGGCGATGACCGGCACTCTGACCAGCATCCAGAAGTCCTCGGGGTCGAGGTAGTTCTCCACCCAGGCGCCGTTCCGGCTGCGGAACCGAGCGTCTGTGAAAGCCCTTACTGCGCCGTATGTTCCACGGCTGAACATGCCACCGAAACGGGTTGCGCTGACCCCCGGGTTGAACGGGTTGGGGGTGCGCTGGATGAGCGCGACGTCGGAGGTGAGCTGCGGCGCGCCCTTCTTCCAGGCCCGCTCGCGCTCGTCGTCCTTGCCCACCTCCCAGGTGGGGCGGTGCGACTCGACCTTGGCCATCTCGGCCGGGTCGGAGGTGGGCCGGCCCTCGTCGTCGAGCATGACCTGCACCTCGCCGTCGAACTCGACGCCGTCCTCGTCCCACTCCATCCGGACCGGGTTCTCCAGACGGTCACGGAGGATCTCGAGCACGTTGACCGAACCGATCGGCACCTCGAACAGGTCCGCGTCGACCCCGCCGAGCAGGATCAGGTGCCCGGTGAGCTGGTCGGCGGAACTGACCCGGTCGTAGGTGAGCCAGCTGACCTCGGCCCGTGGGTTCTCCGCCCGGACGTGCCCGACCAGCTCCAGCAGGGCGTCGATGTCGGCGTTGTAGAGGTTGCGCACGAAGTTGGGGTGGGTCAGGTTCGTCGCGTACTGCGCCGCCGGGTAGAGCTCGCCCCGGTTCGCCTTCTCGTCGGTGTAGTCGAGCTGCCGACTGCTCAGCGGAGTACAGAGGATGGTCACCGGCTGGTCGTCCGGGTAGTACAGGAACTGCCCGCCCAGGGCCCCGGCCGCCCTGTCCTCGGCCGGGGGCGCCTCCTGGATCCGGGCCCGCAACTCCCGCAGTTCGTCGAAAAGCCTTTCCCGGTCGCCCTCTTCATCTTCGGTCAGGGTCTGCTCGGGCACCAGGCGCACCTGGTCGCCCTCGAGCGAGCGCTGCGTGCAGAACAACAGGGCGTAGGAGGCGAGCCGTTCCTCCGGCGGCACCGCCACCCCGCTCTCCCACGAGCTGACCAGCGCACCGCTGAGCCCGAGGGCCTGGGAGAGCTGCCGCTGGGTGATCGCCTGGGAGAAGTGACGGGTCCGGAGCGAGCGCAGCCTGCTCCCCAGACGGGCGTTGTTCACATCAGCCACCGTCACACCCCCGCTTCACTGAAGACGCTGGAACTACAGCCGATTCCGACCCGTCAAGTTAACCACTGAAGGGCTGGAGCCGGGGAGAGTCTGAGCGCAATTCAAACAGAACGTGTCGCGCACTCCGGCATTGCGGGCGCGACCTCGCCGAATACCGTCATGACGGGCGACCTGCGCTTCTTTAATGACATTGATTAATGTCATCGTGAGCTCGAAACTGACAACGTTGCACGGAATCTCGCCCCCGCGGGTGAAGATCAGCTGGGCATCAGCGGGGGCCAGGCGTGCAGGGCTGAATGGCGCTGAAATTTCATTTATCGGGGTAGATCTGTCCCTGAAATCCCTTGCCGTCCGGCTTCAGGATGGCCACACTGATATCAGGCGCTTTTCAGCTGAACACCAGTCGCCCGGTCGCCGACTTCAGCGAACCGGGCTGACGGACCGCAGGTCTTCACCGACTCCGCGGACTCAGCGGTCGCTCTGCGACGCGCACCTTGCTCGGCCGCACGAGGGAGGGGAACCAAGTGGGCTTCACCGCGGTCAGTGCATCCGATCTGAACACACTCGTCGCCTCGGGGGGCAGCGACGGGGGCCGGCAGGGCGTGCTGCTGCTGATCTTCGTCCTGCTCTTCGCCGTGGCTCTCACCATCATGAACCTGGTCAACCGCATTCGGCAGCCCTACGTGGTGGTCCTGCAGAACCCGTTCCGGCTGCTGATGAAGACCGTGATGCTGGGGGTCACCACCACGGTGGTCACGGTCGCCGTCGTCTCGATCATCATCGCCACCGCCGGCTCGCCGAGCTGACGCTCGCCCGGCCACCCGCACAGACCTGCTCCAGTACGCAGTGCACGTCAGTACCACCAGCTTCCGGATCGGCCGGGCCTGTCCCCCGTCGGGCCTCACCGAGCCGGAGCCGCGCTCATGCAGATGCGCGGCGTCTGGTCGCCGTCCCGCCTGAGGGTGCGGGACGGTGACCGGGCTCATCAGGGCGTGGCTCCGGGTCGCCGCCGGAGCCACGCCCTCACCCGTCTCAGCTCGCGGCCGGCTCCTGCGCCCAGGTCTCGACCTCGGCCAGCAGGGTCTTCTTCACGTCGTCGGGAGCTCGCGAGGCCTCGATCGACGAGGCGGCCAGG
Organism: Kineosporia rhizophila; assembly: GCF_021277265.1. Classification (GTDB taxonomy): domain Bacteria; phylum Actinomycetota; class Actinomycetes; order Actinomycetales; family Kineosporiaceae; genus Kineosporia; species Kineosporia rhizophila. Next base: position 59,080 of record NZ_JAJSOH010000008.1, on the reverse strand, counting down.
TGCCGCAGCCCGTCGTCGGAGAGCCCGTGCACGTCGCGGGCCGCCTGGTACTGGGCCTCCAGCCGGGGACCGAAGAGCAGCGGGTCGTCGGCGCCCAGGGCCAGCCGGGCCCCGGCGTCGATCAGGGTGCGCAGCGGCACCTCGCTGAGCGTCGGGTACACCCCCAAGGCCACGTTCGAGGCCGGGCAGACCTCCAGGGCCACCCCCGCGTCGATCACCCGGGCCAGCACCTCGGGACTCTCGGCCGAGCGCACACCGTGCCCCAGCCGGTCCGGCGCCAGGGCGTCGAGGGTGGTCTGCACATGCTCGGGCCCCCGCAGTTCACCGCTGTGCGGCACGCTGGCCAGACCGGCGTTGCGGGCGATCCGGAAGGCCGCCGCGAACTCTTCGGTGTCGCCCCGGCGCTCGTCGTTGCTCAGCCCGAACCCGACCACCGTGCCCGCGCCCTCACCGGCGTAGCGGGCCGCCAGCCGGGCCAGGATGCGGGCGTCGAGCGGATGCCGCATACGACTGGCCGCCACCACGATCGCCACCTGGCAGCCGGTGGTCTGCGAGGCCTCACGGGCGGCGTCGAGCACGATCTCCAGCGCCGGAGTGATCCCGCCCACGTGCGGGGCGTACGAGGTGGGATCGACCTGCATCTCCAGCCAGCGCGAGCCCTCGGCCGCATCGTCCTGCGCGGCCTCGATCACCAGCCGGCGCATGTCGTCCGCGTCGCGCACACAGGCCCGGGCCGCGTCGTACAGGCGCTGGAAGCGGAACCAGCCGCGCTCGTCCGGGGTCAGGCGCAGCAGGTGGTGCTCCCGCAGCGACTCCGGCAGGCGGATCCGGTGCTTGGCCGCCATCTCCTCCAGCGTCGCCGGCCTCATCGAGCCGGTGAAGTGCAGGTGCAGGTGGGCCTTGGGGAGGGTGGCGACCGGCCGGATCACAGGCTGCATGACGAGAGTTTGCCAGGTTCCGGGTGCTCCCCGGTCCAGCTCCGTCCGACGGACGAGTCAGATCTCACAGCCGATCAGCTCGGGCTCGGGCACCAGCCGCACGCCGTAGATCTTGGCCACCCCGTCGCGGACCTGCCGGGCCACGTCCAGCACGTCGGCCGCGCCGGCCCCGCCGCGATTGGTCAGGGCCAGCGTGTGCTTGGTGGAAAGGCTCGCCGGACCGGGCAGGCCGAACCCCTTGGGGAACCCGGCGTGGTCGATCAGCCAGGCCGCGGACGTCTTCACCCTCCCGTCGCCGGCGTCGAAACGCGGCGCCTCCGGGGGCAGTGCGGCGGCCTGCTCGGCCGGCAGCACGGGGTTGGTGAAGAACGAACCGGCGCTCCAGGTGTCGTGGTCGTCCGGGTCGAGCACCATGCCCTTCCCAGCCCGCAGTTTGAGGACGCTCTCGCGCACCTTTGCGAGCGGCACCCGTTCGTCGATCCCGGCTTTCAGGGAGCGGGCCAGTTCGGCGTAGCGCAGCGGCTCGCTGTAGTCGCCCACGACGAACTGGAACGACACCGAAAGGACGACGTAGCGCGGCCCGCCCAGGTGCCGTTCCCGCTTGAACAGCGAGTCCCGGTAGGCGAAGCGGCAGTCGGTGGCGGCCAGCGTCCGGATCTTCTGTTCCACCCGGTCGTAGGTGCGCACCGCGGAGATCGTGCCGGACACCTCCTGACCGTAGGCGCCCACGTTCTGCACCGGCGTGGCCCCGGTCGAACCCGGGATGCCGGACAGCGCCTCGACCCCGGTCCAGCCTTCGGCGACCGCGCGGGCGACCACCTCGTCCCACGGGTGCCCGGCCTCGACCGTGATCTCCGCGCCCCCGCAGTAGTCGACCGAGTGCACGGTGATCCCGCGCGAGGTGATCTGCACCACGGTGCCGTCGAAGCCCGCGTCGCCCACCACCAGGTTCGAGCCGCCACCGACCAGTAGCAGCGGTTCGCCCGCCTGGTCGGCCGCGCGGACGGCGGCCACCAGTTCGTCGGCGGTGGAGGCGGTCACGTGCCGCCGGGCCGGACCTCCCACCCGCAGGGTCGTCAGCTCCGCCAGCCGCACCATCTCGCCGTCCTCCACGCTTGTCGTGCCCGTCCGCTCCGCGATCCCGCCCGATCAGGTCAGGCGAGCCGGACCTTGGCGATCGCCTTGCCCAGGACCTTCTGCCCGCTGCTGAGCGCGGTCAGGGTGACGGTGGCGGTGCGGTTCTCCTCGTCGACGGCCGTGACCTTGCCGCCGAACGTGATGGTGGCCCCGGCCTCGTCGTCCGGTACCGGCACCGGGTTGGTGAACCGGACGCCGTACTCCAGCACCGCACCGGCGTCGCCGGCCCACTCACTGACGTACCGGCCGCCCAGGGCCATCGTGTACATCCCGTGCGCGATCACGCCGGGCAGGCCGACCGAGGTGGCCACCCGCTCGTTCCAGTGGATCACGTTGAAGTCGCCGCTGGCCCCGGCGTAGCGGATCAGGTCGGCGCGGGTGACGGTGATGTCCGCCGCGGGCAGCTCCTCGCCCACCGCGACCTGGCCGAACTTCGCGCTCACGCCTTCTCCTCAGCTTTTTCCTCGGCCTTTTCCTCGGCCCGGATGACCACCATCGACACGGCGGTGACGACCGGTTCGCCCGCTGCGTCGGTGATCTCGACCCGGGTGATCACCCGGCCGTTGCCGGCCATCAGCCGGGCGTCGTCGACGTGCGCCACCGAGGTGAGGCGGTCACCGGCGACGATCGGCCGGTGGTGGGTGAACTTCTGCTCGCCGTGCACCAGGCGGGTGTAGTCGATCCCGGCCTCCGGATCGCTCATCACCTGCCCCTCGCAGCGCTGGGCGATCACGATGGCGAAGGTGGGCGGGGCCACCACGTCGGGGTGACCGAGCGCCTGGGCGGCCGCCGGGTCGGTGTGCACCGGATCGGTCGAACCGATCGCCTCGGCGAACTCGCGGATCTTCTCCCGGCCGACCTCGTAGACCGGCGCACCGGTGTAGGTCTTGCCGGCGATCTGTGGGTTCACGCCCACGGGACGGCTCCTTGGTTCTGGCTGACCTGGCGGGGCCCGAGATCAGGGGGCAAACATGACGAATGGCCGCCCCGCGAACGGGACGGCCTTCCGGCGAGGACGACTCAGCGGGTCTCGCGGTGCGCGGTGTGGTTGCCGCAGCGCGGGCAGAACTTCTTCAGTTCCATCCGGTCCGGGTCGTTACGCCGGTTCTTCTTGGTGATGTAGTTGCGCTCTTTGCACTCGACGCACGCCATGGTGATCTTCGGGCGGACGTCTGCAGCCTTGCTAGCCACGGCGGGGCCTCTTTCGATGGGTTCGCTGTCGATGAGGATCGAACTGCGGCGGTAAAGATAACTTCAGAGTAGCGAGGACGGGACTTGAACCCGTGACACAACGATTATGAGTCGTTTGCTCTACCAACTGAGCTACCCCGCCAAGTGCGGTCTCGCTCTGGACAAGACCAACCAGAGCCCCGATAGGGAATCGAACCCTAGACCTTCTCCTTACCATGGAGACGCTCTGCCGACTGAGCTATCGGGGCCTGTCCTCCGGGCGGCTTGTTGCTTTCCCGGCGACGTCGAGAACGATACAGGATCCGGGGCCCAGGACTGAAATCCATTCCCCCACGCGCCGCGCCGGAGCATCATTCGTCCTGGTCAGAACGCTTTTCGGGGGTTCCTGGCGGGCCCTGCGGGTCGGGGAAGACCAGGGTTCCGGGCACCGCGAGCCCACGAACGATCATGACCAGCACCCGGCGGTACGAGGCCTCGGCCTCGTCCGGCGCCACCAGGCCGCCCATCTCCAGTGCGACCGCGCCGTGCACCGCGCTCCAGACCTGCCTGGCCACCGTGGCCGCATCACCCTCGATCAGCCGGCCGGCCGCCATCAGGGTGAAGACGTGGTCCACCAGGACCTGGAACGCCGCCCCGGCACGGTCGGCGAACTCGTCCGAGGGCTCCCAGTCCTTCTCGGTCAGGTCGCCGAACATCAGGGCGTAGTGCGAGCGGTGGGACAGCGCGAACTCCCGGTAGCGCAGCCCCGACATCCAGAGCCGCAGGACCGGGTCGGCCTCGGCGTCCCGAGGCGAGATCGCCGCCGTCAGCCCCTGGAAGCCGCGGATCAGCAGCGCCTCGATCAGGCCGTCCTTGCTGCCGAACCGGTTGTAGACGCCCATCGGCGCGACCCCGGCCTCAGCGGCCACCGCACGCACCGTGACCGCCGCCGGGCCCTCGCGCATCAGCACCGCTTCGGCGGCGTCGGTCAGCGCGGTCTTCACGTCCGCGCTGGGGGTGCGCACGGAGCGGGCCTTCGTCTGCGCCGCAACGGTTTTCCGCGTCTTCTTTCGGGGCGACGACTCAACTGTCGGCCCGGCGGACGACGCCGCCGGAGCCTTGGTCCGTTCCGCACGGTTCGTCGACGGAGCCGACCCCCCACCCAACGGACCGCTGCCGCCATCGCCGACTTCGCCGTCCTTCGTTCCGCCCACTCGACCACCCGACGAAACCCGTGCCGACCCGTCCTCCATCGGCCCATCCTCCCTCACCACGCCCCCGGGGTTGACGAACCCGGGCCGCTAGTAGAACGTAGTGCCACAACTATAGGACGTTGTTCTAAGGAGCTGGCGATGAGCGCACCGAACCCGAACGCTGCCCGTGACCCGCGCCGCTGGTGGATGCTGGTCGTGCTCTGCCTGAGCGTGCTGCTGGTCACGGTGGACAACACGATCGTCAACGTCGCGCTGCCGACCCTGAGCCGCGAACTGGGTGCCTCGACCAGCGGCCTGCAGTGGATCGTCGATGCCTACACGCTCGTCTTCGCCAGCCTGCTGCTGCTCAGCGGTCACCTCGGTGACCGGTTCGGGCGGCTGCGCACCCTGCAGCTCGGCCTGGCGCTGTTCGCCCTGACCTCGTTCCTGGCCTCGCTCGCTTCCACCACCGGGGAACTGGTCGCCGGGCGGGCCGCGATGGGGGTGGCGGCGGCGATGATCTACCCGGCCACCCTGGGGCTCCTGACCAACGTCTTCACCGACGCCCGCGAGCGGGCCACCGCGATCGGGGTCTGGGCCGGCGTCTCCGGCCTGGCCGTGGCGATCGGCCCGGTCAGCGGCGGGGTGCTGCTGGAGCACTTCGCCTGGAACTCGGTGTTCCTGGTCAACCTGCCGCTCGCCGCCCTGGCCCTGGCCGCCGGCTGGTTCGTGCTCGGCGAGTCGAGGGACGAGCAGGCCGGTGGCTTCGACCGGCTCGGCGCGCTGGGCTCGGTGGCGGTCGTGGGCACCCTGGTCTGGACCCTGATCGAGGCCCCCGGACACGGCTGGACGTCGGCCACCACGATCACCGGTTTCGTGGCGGCGGTGCTGCTGCTGGCCGGGTTCATCGCCTGGGAGGCCCGGCACCCGCACCCGCTGCTCGACGTCCGGCTCTTCACCAACCCCCGGTTCAGCGCGGCCAGCGGGGCGATCACCGCGGCGTTCTTCGCCCTGTTCGGCTTCATCTTCCTGATCACCCAGTACTTCCAGGCCGTAGAGGGCTGGGGCGCCCTCCGGGCCGGTCTCGCCACTCTGCCGTTCGCGCTGGTCACCGGGGTCCTGTCGCCGGTCGCGATCCTGCTGATGAAGCGCTGGGGCACCACCGTGGTGGTCACCGCCGGCCTGGCCTCGATGTCGGCCGGCTTCTACCTGGCCTCCACGGTGACCTTGGAGTCGGACTACTGGGGCAAGGTGATCTGCTCGATGGTGCTGATGGCGACCGGCCTGGCCCTGAGCACCGGCCCGGCCACCGACGCGATCGTCGGGGCGCTGCCGAAGGAGAAGGCGGGCGTGGGCTCGGCGGTCAACGACACCACCCGTGAGGTCGGCGGCACGCTCGGGGTCGCGGTGCTGGGCTCGGTGACGAGCTCCTTCTACGCCTCGAGCATCCAGGACTCGCTGTCCGGCCTGGGCGTCGACGGGGAGACCACGGCGATCGCGAAGGAGTCGGTGATGGCCGGCATGCAGATGGTCGGGCAACTGCCCGCATCGGTCGCCGGGCCGGCCGCCGACGCAGTGCGCCAGGGATTCCTGGACGGCGTGCAGGCCGGCTCACTGATCGCCGCGGGCACCGCGGCGCTCGCGGCCGTCGCCGTGGCCCTCCTGCTCCCCGCGCGCCACCGGGAAGAGGCACCGGCACTGGTGACGGTCTGAGGCCCCACAACGAAAGCGGCGCCGGTGCCCACCCAGGTGGGCCCGACGCCGTCTTCAGTTTGTGTTCTGCGTCTCAGTTCAGCGGTAGTTCACGAACTGCAGCGCCACGTCCAGGTCGGCGCCCTTGAGCAGCGTGATGACCTCCTGCAGGTCGTCGCGGCTCTTGCTGGAGACCCGCATCTCCTCGCCGGTGATCTGGGTCTTCACACCCTTCGGGCCCTCGTCCCGGATGATCTTGCCGATCTTCTTGGCGATCTCCTGGGACAGGCCCTCCTTGATCTCGGACTCCATCCGGTACTCCTTGCCGGAGGCCTTGGGCTCGGAGGAGTCCAGCACCTTCAGCGAGACACCACGTTTGATCAGCTTGCTCTGGAACACGTCCAGAACCGCGGCCACCCGCTCCTCGCTGTTGGCCTTGATCACCACGGTCTTCTCACCGCTCCACTCGATCGAGGCGCCGACACCCTTGAAGTCGTAGCGCTGGGCGATCTCCTTCTCCGCCTGGTTGAGCGCGTTGTCGACCTCCTGCCGGTCGACCTTGCTGACCACATCGAACGACGAATCGCTGGCCAAGACGAAGCTCCTTCTTGCTTACCTGAGGGGGTCCGAACGGTCCGCCGGAGCCCCTCGGAGGGGCCCGGACGGGAGCGGGTGCGCGAAGCACCCGTCATCCTTGCTATTCTTCCATTCGCCGAACGGGCCGAAGGGCTCGGACGGTGCACCAAGGCTGGTTGCCCGAGTGGCCAAAGGGATCTGACTGTAAATCAGACGGCTCAGCCTACGCAGGTTCGAACCCTGCACCAGCCACACCAGGAAAAACGCCCGCTGACCTGCGGAAACAGGTCAGTGGGCGTTTCTCGTTCTGTCCGGGCGTCACCGGCTGGGAACGGGGTTCTACGGGTGTCCGCCCCCAATACGCCCCGAAGTTTTTTCCAAGATCACTTCCGCCGGGCCTTGGCGAGCTTGGCCAGAGCCTGGACCTCTCCCCCATCCAGACACTTGGCATAGACCCGAAGCAGGACATTCACGGAGTGACCTGCCCATTCAGCCACCTGGGTCGCCGTCACCCCGTCGTTGAGCCAGGTGGAGACACAAGCGTGACGTAGGTCATACGGCCGACGCGCCAGGGGCGAAGTCGCCTGGGCCTCGGTCAGTGCGGCCTTCCGGGCCCTGGCCCAGAGCTTGGTGTAACTGCCCGAGGACAGTGTGGTTCCCATCTCACTGCGGAACAGGCGGCCTTCGTGATCGGTCCGGAACCGCTTGAGGTGATCGCGGAAAAGGGTGACCAGCTCGGGCGGGCAAGGGACCCGCCGGACGTCACCGACGGGACGATGCTTCAGCTCCCGCTCGTGCCGGCGCTGCCCGGTGTCGGACCACTGCCGGCCGTTCTCCGGCGCTGCCCGGGCAAGCAAGATCCATCCGAAAGCATCCGGCGTCGTCACGGGCGGAAGGTCCAGGTCCAGCTCCCGCAGCGCGGCGGCTTCCTCGGGCCGTAGGCCGGCGTAGTAGATGGCGCCGAAGAACGCCGCCAGGTGAGGCCCGGTCCGCGGCGTCACCGCAACGGCCTTCAGCAACGCCTCGGCCTGGCGGGGGTTGGGGACCACCCGGCGATCCACCATCCCGGTGGGTGGCGTGGCCTTGGCCGGCGTGTTCTTCAGAGGGTTCTCGGCGAGGTATCCCTTCTCGATGACGGCGAATTGCAGCGCGTTGTGGAGGATGGACCGCTTGAGGGCGGCCGTGCGAGGAGCACAGCGACCTCCGGTGAGCTTGCGGCCGATCGCAGCCAGGACAGCCCGCATCGTTTCCGGCTCCCGCAGGTCGACCAAAGGACGGGAGTGCTCCTGCACCCACTTCAACCGTGCCCGTACTGCCTCGGGCGCCTGCTCGCGCTGGACCGTGTTGAACCCGTAGTTCAGTAGCGCCGACCGGGTGGCCACGCCCTCACCGCCGGTAGGGGCCGGCCGGTCCAGCAGCGCCATCGTGACGGTGATCAGCGACTCTGCCGTGCTCTTACGGTGCTTGGGTGAGGCATCGGGCCACTTCGCGTCCACATAGGTACGGGCGAAGTCGTACCAAGTAATGCTCTCGATCCGGCGTCGCTTGGCCGAGATCGGCTCGCCCGTCCGGACGTCGAAGGCCTCTCCTGCGCGGGCCGCCGTCATCAGGGTTGAGCGGAAGCTGTCTGCCAACGCCGCGGTGCCGAACTTGTCACCGAACCGTTGGCCGGCCACAGTCCACCGGACTCGATGGGTGGTACCCCGGACACCCTTGTAGACCTCTGTCTTCCAGATTCGGACGTCGTAACTGGTTTCGCCGGTCACAGACCGTCCCACCACGTGGAAGCGTCAGCGCGGGTGATCCGAAGATCGCCGTTCGGCAGCTTCTTCGTCCTGGGGGCGCGACCCTTGGCCTTCCAGTCATAGAAGGTCGATCGAGCGATCTTGTACGTCTCGCAGAACTCGTTGACGGTGAGGACCTCGTCCTGGTCCCCATCCCCGGGCTTCGTCATCTCTGGGTGTCTCCTCTCAGGTGTGGTGGGTGGCGCCGGCCTCGTGCCGGCCCCACCCGGGAACGGGTCAGAAGGTGGTGGCGCTCTCGGTGCTGCGCTGCTCCAGGGCAGTCGTCACGCTCTCCGCGGTGACCTTGGTCGTGGCCTGGATCTCGCCGTGGCCATCGGCGTAGGTGTGGACGTCCGTGGCGCGGCCGATGACGGTGAGGCGGTCACCGACGCGGACAGATGTGGCGACGGTCTGGGCCAGGGCGCGCCAGACGGTGACCTCGTACCAGAGCGTGCTGGTCGTGATCCACTGATCGCCCTGCTGCCGGCGGATGTTCACGGCCAGGCGCAGGTCGGTGACCGGGATCTTGTCGCCCGGGGTGTAGCGGAGTTTCGCTGGTGCGGCGACGTTTCCGGTGATGGTGACGGTGGGCTCGTTCATCAGATGCTGACTCCTTCTTGAGTCTGTTGAGTGCCGGCTGGGGTGTGGTCAGAGTTCGTCTGTGTCCTCATCGACGCAGGTTGCGTGGTCGATGGCGGGTTCGGCGTGGATGGCCTCGCAGGCCTCCAGCGCCTCGAAAGCCGCGTCGTAGGCGGCCTGGGCCACGGCGACGTCGTCTTCTGGGCTCTCTCCGGCGGCATGCAGGTCTTGTTCGTCGGTGAGCACGGCGTGGGCGGAATCGAGCAGATCGACCAGGGCGCGGCGCTGTTGGGCTGCGGGTCCGCGCTCGCCGAGCCATGCGCGGTAAGCGTGCTCACGGAAGAGCCACTGCACGGGCGCGAACGACACCGCCGGCGGCTTCGCTTCGAGATACACCTGCTCGGGCTGCCCCTGCTGAACCAACCCCACCCCGAAGTAATCGGCCTGCAGCTCCTGCTCGGGTGTTGGTGGTCGTCGCAGCACCGCCATGGTGGGAGCGAACCGCGCGAACTCGGCTGCGCGCCGCAACCGCGACGTCCAGGCCCCGGTGCTCACCCTGACACCGACAACATCAGCCGCCGGCCGGACCTCACGGACGACACCGTCCGCCACGAAATCGACCATCGAATACGGCGCGCGCACCAGACGCTCCTGATCCCGGCGTGCAAGAGCATCAAAGAAAACCGGTAAGCCGTGCGGCAATTCGCTCAGTGAGTGCAGGATGGGCAACTCCGTGACTGCGCCCAGGCGCTGCTGCTGGCGACGCTGGTGTTCGGTCTCGTCGATCGCCACGACTGCGTCTGCCCTCGCGTTCTCCAGGCGCGCTCCGCCGGGCACGAGGACTGTCCTGCTCTCTTGACCGATGGTGGTCGTCACGCGACACGCTCCAGCCCGGCGCAGGTGCCACGAGCCCGGGACAGGTCGCCGACCCCGAGGGCGGCCAGGCAGTGCGCGGCCAGCAGGGGCGGGACGGCATCGCCGATCTGCTGGGTGACGTGATCGGCGCGCACGCCGTACCACGGATGGTTCGCGGAAAACGTCTGCAGCAACGATGCTTCGGCGACGGAAACGGGGGTGCCGTCCGACCACCGGTTGCGGGTGATCTTGCTGGTGACGGTGAACGCGGGTTGGTTCCAGCGGCGGATGCCGCGGGCCTTCGGATCGCCGCCGGTGCCGTAGTTGCTGCGCATCGTCTGCCCGACCCGGTGCGGCAGAACGTCGCCGATGCTGAGCCACGGCTGTAGACCCTCGTCGAGCCTGCTGGGGTCGTGGGCGTAGTAGCGAGATCGCACCGGTTCCGGCCGGGTCACCTCGACCTCACGCGAGGCCAGGAGCACTGCTCGGGGGCGGGCCTGGGGCACGTCGTACTGCTCGGAGTACAGCAGGCCGGCCCAGGCCGAGTAGCCGTGCTCGCGCAGCACCGCGGCGGCGGCCTCCCACAGCGGCAGCACCGCGGGGACCTGCTCCCACGCCGTCCAGGCCGGCCGAAGATGCAACGCCCACCGCAACGGCTCCAGCACCAGCACCGACCGCGCGTCCCTGGTCGTCTGGGCAACAGCCTCGCGCGGGTCACGCCCGGCGGCGATCTCGCGGATAGCCCAGATCAGCAGCGCGAGATCGCGTCGGCCCTTGCCGTTGCCGGCCAGGCTGAATCCCTGGCAGGGCGGGCTGCCGATCACGCCTCGGACGACCTCGGTCACCGCTTCTACGTCGAGCTTGGCCACGTCGGCCACGAACCGGGCGTAGCCGGCCAGGCGGGCCGTGGTGCTGGCTACCGGGCTCCACTCGAAACCGAGCAGGAAGCGCGGGTCCAGGCCGAGGAGCTGTAGCGCGTGGTCCCAGCCACCGCCGGCGGCGAACAGGTCATGGATGCCCATCAGTTCAGGTGCGACCTGCGCGCTCCAGCCCGGTCGCTGCTTTTTCTGGGCGTTGCACGATGCCGGGCTCATAGCTGGGCCGCCGGCAGGGCTTTGCCCGGGTACTGGTCCCAGGTCCGGCCGTCCAAGTGGCGGCCGTTCTGCTTGGGGTGTGTGCCTCCCCACTGCTTGTGGAAGAACGCGCACTCATTGAGCAGGCACTGGTCTCGGATCTCTCGCACCCACGCCGGGTCCACCGCCCGCGCTCCGGGCCCAGACTCGCCTCCGGTAATCACCCAGTGAATCCCGGTCAGGTCCAGCGGCAGCAGACTGCCCAGTAAGGGCTCGGCTGACACGAACCGCACCCGCGCCGGCACCTGCCTCAGGTGATCGATTCGGTACCGGTGAGCGGCCGACTCGACCGAGACCCCCATCCACACATTCGCCGGCCACTCCAGCCGCCCATAGCGGCGCACAAGTTGAAGAGACCGCTTCGTGAGGATCTGGTATGTGTGCTGCGGGGTTTCCGCCATCATCGTGAACAGCCGTTGCTGAAAGTCCAACGGCACCCGTGCGTGGAACAGGTCACTCATCGAGTTCACGAAAATTCGCCGGCCTGTCTTCCAGCGGCGGGGCACATCGACCACGTCAGGGTGCAGCGTCAAGTCGAACCCGGGTCCCGAGGTGCGGGGGTTGCCGTCCTGCTGGTACTTGGCCTGCCCCATGGCCTTCAACCGGCCGGCCATCCGCAGCGCGTAGCAGTGATCACAGCCGGGGCTGACCCGGTCACATCCGGTGGTCGCGTTCAGGACCCGCTCGGTCCACTCAATCGAGGTGTCAGCCACGGTCGTACACCTCCACGCCGGCCTCTTCCGCGCAGGTGTCGTGCACGACTTCACCGCTGCTCCAGGCCACATCGTCACCGGCCTCGATGCCGTCCCCACAGGCTGGGCACTGGGAGCCGAACCGAGCCATGAACCGCACCGATCGTTCGCTGTCCTCCTGGCGCGTCTTTCTTTCCGCCTGCCGCGGGGAGCCGGTCAGGGCCTGCCGGATCTGCGGGTCGTCCAAGATGGCCAGGGCCTGCCGGCCGCCGGTCACGACGCGATCAAGGGCTTCGGCCCACTGCGGGTCCCGAATCGGGGTGCCCTCGCCGGCATCAGCGTCCAGTTCCCGGCTGATCAGCGCAGCCAGATTCTCAATCACGGCGGCCAGCACGAGTACCGGCTGCTGGGGGCGATCAACCACGGGTGGCCTCCTCGCCGGCCAGCACGCCCTGCAGCATCTGGACGTGTGCAGGAAACACGTGGCCTTGGAAGCGGCCCACGAGGTCGTCGGCCAGGGCCTGGTAGCTGTCCGCGCGGATCCAGGCCGCCCGGCGTGCGTCGTCAGCACCGGTGACCGTGGGCAGCTTCTCGACCTGGCCCAGCTCGTAGCTGTTGGGCACGGTGATCGCCCACGCCTCGTCCGAGCCGCGCGGGTCCGGCACGTACACCGGCAACGCCGCACGCCACCCGAACGGAAGATCCAGGCCGGTCTCCTCCTGCAGCTCCCGGGCCGATGCTGCGATCGGCTGCTCTCCGTCCTCGATCGCTCCCCCGGGCACCGCCCAGCCCTGGCCGTCGCCGCGCTCGATCATCAGCAGCCACCGGCCGCCGGCGTGCTCGGCGGTGACGACCGCGTCCGCCATCGGGTTCTCACCCCAGCGCCCCAACTGGTTACGGCCACGCTGCACCGGCGTGCGCGGACCCGGGCAGACCGGGCGCCCGTCCACAACCTGGAAGTCGATCAGGGCGTCGGCCTGCCGCGCCGGCCAGTCGATCTGGGTGGGGTCGGTTTCGGCCTCGGCCCATCCCTCCGCAACGCCTCGGGCGAGGGTTTCGGGGTCCAGGTCCCGCTCAACGAGCGGCCAGGAGGTGGAGACGTCCAAGGCCTGGCCGGCATGAACTCCGCTCCATCTCGTCCATTGCTTGTCGCCGCGCACGTACCTGTCAGCGCAGGCCGGCTCGTCGAACAGCAGGGCGGCGATCGCTGCCCCGAACTTCTCTCCCCTGACCTGGAGGAGCACCTCGTACTTCGTGCATTGGATGCTCACGAAGTCGGGCTCGGACCACTCCGGCAGAGCCAAGACCTGCCCCATAGCGGCCTGAGCGGCGGCGACCCTTTCAACCATTGACTGGGTCGTACCGTAAGAGACCTGCAGGTAACGGTTCTTGGCCTGGCACCCGTTGGTGTTCTCGCACATCGCTGGTTCCCCGATTCGTCGAAAGGTGTTGTTCTTCGTGGAGTCCCGGTGGGGGTGGCTGCTTTTTGGCTGCCCCCACCGCGGGCGCCGTGGACCTCGTCCGCGGAGGCTCGCTGTCAACCCCGCCCCGCCCACGGACCCCAGCCACGCGCATGTGCGGTGAGCACATCCCCCGACCACATGCCCAAGTGCGGGGTTGATAGTGAGTGCGGGCGAGGTACCGGAAGGTGAGCCGCGGCACCCAAGGTGATCGGCCTCGCGCGTCGCCCCAGGTCAACCGCCCACCGCGTCCCGCGCGGGCCGGACGTCACCTGGCACGCCCGCCCGGACAGCACCGACCCACGATGGATAGCCGGACTGCTGGCGGGCTTGACGTCCGGACGGCTGTCGGTGCCTGCCCGTACCGTCGTAGTGAACGCGCGCGAACGTCGATGGGTCGGGGGGGTTGTCATGGCGCGGACTTGGCCAGATCGGATGCCGGATCTGCCCGTGCCTGCTGGTGAGATCCAGGCCGTGCCCGGTGAAGTGCGCATCCTGGACAACGGAGTGCCGTGGATCCGCACCCAACGAGAGCTGCTGGAAGAGTGGACGGCGGTCGACGAGATCAGCGCAACGTTCCTTGCCGGTGGCCGGCACTGGAGCGACTTGGACGGCGTGGAGCTGTACGTGGCCGGCATGTGGGCCAGCGCCCGGTGGACGCTCGGCATCGACCCGGACGCGCCGGTTACCAGCAAGCCACGTGCCGTCACCGGGGCCGCCATCCGCAAAGAGCTGTCCTGGGCCGAGATGTGCGTGGCCTCGCGCCTTGACGGCTGGGAATGCACCACCGGCACGCTGAACTGGCTGCTGTGGATCACCGGAGGCCGGGAAGACATGCTGTGGCCCGACCGGTTCGCTGCCCAAGCCACCGCCCGGCGACGCACGATCACCTGAGCCGGCAGCTTCCGCCTCACGGCTGCAGTGGCTGCGGCGCTCATGACATGTCCATGACGTCAGCGCCGGCCGCTGCTGCGCTGCCGTGGGAAGTGCTCGATTCTGCGGTGTCTCGCCTGCGGCGGCCTGCCTCGTAGGACTCCGTGCTTGCCGCGTCCCGGTCGGCGTCGCTGACGTAGGAGCTGTTCTGGTCGGCCTGGTCGGCCAGCTTTTCGCCGATCGTGCGCGCGGCCACCGTGGCCGCGGTCAGCTCCTGCACTGACAGGCCCTGCGGCACGACCGCCTGAGCCGGGGTCTGACCCCATCCGCGCTCGACGAACAGCCGCGCGGCCTGCTCCTCGACACTGGCCTCGGTCGGCTGCGTCGGTTCGGGCATCTCGGCAGCGCTTGGGGTTTCCGTGCCTGCTGGGGCCTCGGTTGGCTCGGTTGCTACTGCTGTGTCCAGGCCGATGCCCGACTCGCTCAGTTCGGCCTCGTAGTGGTTGATCACGTCGGTCTCGGTGATCTGCCGGTGCGCGTCGTCGGCCTCGCGGGCCGCTCGCTCCGAACGCAGCCACTCCTCGGCTGGCACCTGCTCCTGGGGCTCGAACTCGATTCCGCGCCGGCCCAGCTCGGCCAGGGCCCGCTGCCCGAAGTGGCGCGTTACGTAGGAGCCGGACGACCATTCATCGCGGGTGTCGACAAGGCGGGCCAGAGGCTCGATCGCGGCGGCGTGGAACTGCGCTGCCTGCTCGTGCTCCAGCGCTTGCTCCAGGGCCTGCTGTGCTGCCTCCAGGTCGTCGACCTGCTTGGCAGCGTCCGCGCGGGCCCGGGCCAGAGCAGCCTCCTGCCGGTGCGTCTCGGCCTCGGTCTCAGCGGCGCGCAGGGCATCATCGGCGTGCGCGGGCGCCCACCCCAATTCCTGCTGCGCAGCACGGATGCGCACCCGCAGCCGCCCCTCGCTCATCGCGGTCTCGTCCAGGTGCTCCTGTGGCTGTCCCAGCGCCTGCCACGCTTCGGCGTGCGAGGCTCGCCGTTCGGTCGCCGACAGGCCCGGCATGACACCGATGGCGCGGTGCTCGTCCTCCCAACCGATGGCCTCACGGTGTCCGGCCACCACACCGACCCGGCTCAGCCACTCGGCCCGACCGTCCCGCGCCGGTTCCTGCTGGGACGCGGCCTGCTCGGGCTCCTGCTCCGGCTGCTGCTCTGCCTGCGTCACGGTGGCCTCGGACGCTTCGGGCACTGGGCCGAACGCTTCCAGCGCCCACGCCGGCGGCCGGTCAGCGAACTGCTGCGCCAACTCCTCTTGGCGGGCCTGCATCCGCTGCTGCAGCAGCTCCAGGTGCTCGGCCGCTTCGGGAGCGATGTCCTGCGGCGCCTCGGCCACGGCCGGCAGGGGAAGGTCATGGCCGGGGTTGATCCGGTGAGCCAGCACCTGAGCCGGTGACTTCGCGTCGGTCAGTGAATGAGTCGCCACCGCATCGGCCAGTACCTGGCGTGGGTCGCGGCCTGTCTGCTCCACTGCTCGCAGCAACCGTGCCAGGTGTTCGCTGCCCAGGTCCCCGGCCAGACGTGCGCGCTCGTGCGGGTCCAGGACCCCATCGGCAGCCAGCTGGTCCAGGTGGCGGTCCAGCCGCTCCCGGCAGGCGGCCCGCACCACGGCCTCGTACCGACCGGCCAACAGATCCATGGACGACAGGCGAGCCGCGTCCAGCTCGGCCTCCACCGTCGCAGCGCGCGCGGTGGCGTCCACCGCCAGGGCCTGCTCCAGCAGGACCCGCGCCGACGGCTTTACCTTCTCGTCGTGCAGCCGGATCTCCTTGCCCGAAGCCTCGGCACGCGCGGTGGGGCGGGTATCGCCTTCCGGTGCGCCCCGCAGCGAGACGTGAGCGGTGTTACGCAGTCGGCCGCGCGTCATCCCGACGTAGGTGGTCGCGGCGTCGATGCCACCGCCGGTCACGAGGTGGGCCGAGTCCACGGTCAAGCCTTGCGAGGCGTGCACGGTCGCGGCGTAGCCCAGTTGCACGTGCTCATCGACGTACTCGGCCGGGAGCACCCGGCGACCGTCTGGGCCCTCGGGCTGGTCGGTGGCGGTGACGGTCAGGGAGCCATCGGCGCCGACGGCGGTGACGGTGTATTGGCCGCGGTTGTAAACGCCAATCTTGTAGTCGTTCTGGCGGGTGACGATCAGATCCCCGATGCCGGCGGTGGCGCCGTCCTTGCCCAGGGCCACCTGGTCGTGGGCGTCGACCAGCCCCAGGTCGATCAGCTGCGCGCGGATCTGCGCCGAGATCTCGGCGGCCTCGGCGTTCGACCCGGCGACCACCACGACGCTGCGCCCGTCGACCCGATCCGCCACAGCGGCGGTCGCGGCGGCCGTGATCGCTTCCTCGTGCGTGTCATGGCTGAGCAGGCGACCGCGCCGGTCGTAGACGTCCAGGACGTCCTGGTCACTATCGCGAAGCCGCAGTGACGCTGCGGCTTCCCACGGTTCGGAGAACCGTCGGACCTCGCTCAGGGTGTAGGTCTCGGCGTGCTTGTCCAGCAGTCCCATGACCCCGCCGGCCTCGACCGCCCCCAACTGCCTGGGGTCACCGGTCAGCACCACGCGGGCGCCGGCCTGCTCGGCCAGGGCACGGATGCGGGTCAGATCAGCGGTGGTCACCATCGACGCCTCGTCGACCAGCACCACGTCGGTCGGCCGCAGCCTCCACGACTGCTCCGAGACCGGGGCGCTTCCCTCGGCCAGACGGTCCTGGATCCCCAGCCAGGCAGCGATATTCGCTGATGTCGCCAGCCCGTCATCCTTCAGAACCCGCGTGGCGCGCTCCCCCACCGCCAGGCCCATCACCCGGCCCGGCACCACCGCCTCGGCCTGCTCAACCAAGCCGCTACCGTCCGCCGCTGCTGCCGTGCTGGCCTCCTGGGCCTGGGCGGCGGTCAGATCAGCCCAGGCCTGCGCGAACGCGCCGACACCGAAGCTCTTACCCGCGCCGGCCGGGCCGACCAGCACGGCCAACCGTGCGTCGGTCGTAGCCAACCCGATCACGGCCGCCGCCTGATCGGCGCTGATCGTGGGGACGTGCTCGTCCAGCCACGCGCGGACCTGATCGGTCTCCAGGGCGTGACCGCCTCGCTCGATCGCCGCGCGTCGAAGCGCCTCCTCGGCGGCCAGCGTGTCCGTGGAGGCATACAGCCGCGACGACGGCGCGGTGTACGGGTCTTCTGCCAGAACCGCTGCGACATCGCGGGTCAGCACCGGCGCGGCCACGCTCTCGGCCAGCCGGTCCGGTTCGGCCAACGACCTGCCCGACACCTGCCGCACCAACGTCGAAGCCAGAGCCTGCTCGGTCAGCTCGTGCAGCCGCTGCACCGTCTCATCAGCGCTGAGCCCACCCAGCGACGGCAGACGCCGGGCGATCTCCAACTGCAGGTCGGCCGGCCGCCACGCCGCGCGCTGCTCAGCCAACGCGGCAACCGACTCAGCGATCACCTGCTCGGCATCGAACGCCGGCGCGGCCTCGACCTGGTGAAGGCCGGCGCTCTTGCGTTCGTTCAGGTGCTCGCGCATCCGGTCGGCCAGAGCATCCAGCCCCGAGCCGACTTCGGCGACCGTTTCGGCCTCCCACCGCGACAGCATCTCCTCGGTGGTCTCGTGCGCGTGGGAGCTCTTGCGCGCCCTGGTCGTCTTCGTCGCGTCCTGCCGCAGCCGCCACAGCTCCAGGTCGGTCAGCTCGCGCCCCAGCCGTTCGCTGGCCTGCTCGGCCAGAGCGCGGGTCTTGGGCGACAGCTGCCGCGACCTTGAGCTGAACAGGTCGCTGGTGGCGGTCGGCACGATCGTCAACTCGCGCGCCACCTGATCGGCGCGCAGCTGCACCTCGAAGCCCATCCGGGTCAGAGCTTCTTCCAGTACCCGGTCGGCCACCGCGCCCAGGGCGTGATGCTGGGCCAGCAGATCCTGCCCGTCCAGGGCCCGGGCGGGCTTCGCCCCGTCGGCCGGATCGGCGTCAGCGGTGAAGGCCCGGTTCAGGATCACGTTGTGGGTGTGCAGCTGCGGGTCGATGCTGCGGCTCGTGTGCTGGAAGAAGCTGGCCACCGTCAGGCCGGGCGCGGCCTCCCAGCGGCCGGTCGCGCC
This sequence comes from Kineosporia rhizophila, assembly GCF_021277265.1. GTDB lineage: Bacteria > Actinomycetota > Actinomycetes > Actinomycetales > Kineosporiaceae > Kineosporia > Kineosporia rhizophila. The sequence continues at coordinate 40,860 of NZ_JAJSOH010000008.1, read as the reverse complement.
GGCGCCGCCGTGCCGGCCGGTCCGGACGGTTGCAATCCGTGACGCCTCGGCCAGCATGGCGGCGTTCGCCGTGTGGATCGCCTCCTCGATCCCGACCCGGATCTGGTGGAACTCGGCCGCCCGCTCGGCGTCCCCGGCCGAAACGGCCGCCAGTTCGGCCCGGTGCGCGGCCGTATGCGCCACCGTCACCGACTTGGCCACGCTGAACGTCGCATCCCAGCCCAGAGTGGTCTGCTGCGACGACCGCTCCAGCTCCACCCGCCAGGCCGCGATCTGCTCCGGCAGCGCCTCCGGATGGGCGGCCACCTTCTCGGCCAGCCGCTCCTCCACCGACCGATAGGCCCGGCGCGGGTTCCCGATCGCCTCGCCGGTGACCGGGTTGATGAACTCGGAGTACACCGCGTTCATCGCCTCCGGCGTCACCTCGCCGAGTCCGGTCAGGCCCATCCGCTCCGCGCCGGCACCCGACCACGTGCCCGCCGGTTCCCCCTCGGCCACCGCGTCCAGGTAGTACGACTCCGGCCCCCGGGCCACCCCGGCCTGACCGGTGTAGTACTCGCTCGACGTCGCCTTGGCGACTGAGACAACCACGCCTGATACCTCCTGGAAGAAGGCGCAATTCACCTGTGAAGGGAATGCGGAAAGGATTTGGAAAGAGCCTTGATGCGGCCCGCTATCGCTGGCCGATTACCTCTCTGCCCAGCCGCCACCGGACGGCCAGTTGATCTTGAACGGGCCTACTCGATCGGTGATGCATAGGTGTGTGTTTCTTGAATCCCTTCTCTCTTCATTCCTGGATTCCTTCTCCTGGTGATCTTCTGAATCGTTGTCTGGTGCTTACTTCTGGCTGGTCTCTTGTCTGGTCTCGTTCGCTTCCTGGTCCCTGTCTCCTCGGTCTTTCAGTGGTTGTTGAGCGGCTCTGGGTGCTGGCCTCCGGTCAGCTGTTGGGCTGCCTGTTGCGGCAGGGTGAGCCGGGCCCACTGACGGGCCTGACGGGCTTCTGCCCGGGGGATGTCCAGGTGCTTGCGGATCGCTTCGGCGGACGCTGTGGGCGGCAGCTCGCCCGCGTCGATGGCCTCGGCCAGCTTGCGGATCGGCTCGGGCACCTCATCGGTCGGCTGAGCCTGGGCGTCGGTGACGGCCTTAAGCGCTCGGAGCCAGGTGGCGTCGTGCTCGCCGGACCACTCCTGCACGGCGGCCTCTCGCTGCTCCTCGTCTGTGAACGGCCCACGCGTCGGGGGCTCGCTGCCGTCGTCGGGTAGGTCGTACGGGCTCGGCGTGGCCGTTTCCGCCGCACCGCTCGCGGCGTCGGCCGTTTCGGCCGCGTCCAGGTCCTGACGGGCCTGGTCCGCCTCGTCGGTGTCGACCAGCTGCGGCTCCGGCAGGGTTGCGTCGTCCCCCGGTCCGTTCGTGGTGTCGGTCGGTTCGGCCGTTTCGGCCGGGTCCTTCGGCGTGGCGGCGGCCGATTCGGCCGGTGCCTGTGTGTGATCGGCCGTTTCGGCCGGGGCGCCGCGTAGGGCATCACGTAGCCGGGCGATCTGCTCCGGTGCGGCCGGCACGACCGGGCTCGGCAGCGCTTCGACGGTCACTGTGACGGCCTCGGCGGCTCCGTCGGCCTCGATGGCTGGGGGAGCGGCCAGCCAGGCGGGGCGACGGTCGAGGGTGGTCAGGGCGGTGGCGTGCACGAGGGCGGCGTACTGCTCCACGACGTAGTTCTGCTGGGCGCTGTCGCGGGTCAGGTCGGTGTGGGTGACGGCTGCCCGCATGGCGTTCTGCACCCGCCGCGCGGCCAGGCTCCGGCGCCAGGATCGGGCTCCGGTCTGGGCCAGCAGGTGGGCACGAGCAGCGGTGACCGCCAGAGTGGTCAGACGGCGTTCGGCGGCCAGGGCGCCGGCATCGCGCGCGGTGGGCTCGGCCAGACCGAGCCGGACGAGCACCCGCTCGGGAGTCAGGCGCCAATGGATCGCGCCCCGGCTCTTCTCTCCGGTGCGGCGGGCACGCTCCACATGCATGCCTCGCTCCCACAGCCATGCCGCGACTACCGGCGCCGATAGCCGCACCAGCGCCTCGACGAAGGAGTGCGCGTCCAGACTTGAGAGCACCGCCGACAGGCCGGTCAGCGCCCACACCGCCACCCCGTCGACACCGGCGTGCCCGTGCTCGCGCACGGAGTTGCGGGCCCGGATAGCGGAGGTGACCACGGCCAGCTCGACAAACCCGAACACCAGCCACCGAAGCTCGGGCGCCAGCGGCATGGTGTCGGTGAAGACCTGCCACATCCCCGTGGCAGCGACGGCCTGGGCGACACCGGCCGCGACGAACGTCAGCTGGTCGGCCCGGTCACCGGCAGCCAGACGCTGGCGCACAGCTCCGGCCAACCGGGCGGCCAGGGCCAGGAGCAGGACGGTAACGACCGCCCCAGCTCCCAGCACCACGGCGTGATCTTCGGCGAACGTCGTTGCCGTCTCGATCTTCGGGGTCAACTGCTCGAGGATCACAGCTCCTCCTCCATCGCGGCGGCCTCGGGGCCACCCAGGACGTCCAGGTCAGACCGGGGGAAGGCCGGGTCCGGGGTCATGTACTCGATCGGCGAGATTCCGTGGTCGTTGGCCTCTTCTTGGACATCCAGCCCGTCCTGCCAGCCCGGATGCACCCCGGATCCCTGCACGGGGAGTCCCTCGCTGACCAGCCGGTCGTCCACGAACGGTGCCTCGTGATCGTGCTCAACCAGCTCATCCAGCAGTGCCGCGTCCGGCGGATCCTCCAGAAGCGACTGCTGGGAGGCGGCTTGTTCGTCCCGGGCCTGCCTCTCTGCGACCCCGGCCTTCCACTGTTCTCGCTTGAGGGCCTGCTCCTGGGGCTTGCCCATACCGCCGTAGTGCGGGGGCCAGGCTGGCTCGGGGTCCCATACGCGCTGGTCGTCGGGGTCGGTCAGGGTCTCGGCCCAGAACCGCTCGTAAGAGGCGGCGTTGAGGATGCCGCCGGCACACCACCACGCCCAGTACCGGTAGTCGTCCATGTCGGGTGCCTCGTAGCCGGGCACGCTCACGCCGCCCTGGTCGAGGTTGGTCAGGAGGCTGGCCTGCTCGATCGGGTGCATGTCGGGCAGGACGCGGACGGCCCACTGCACCGTCGCGGCGTCCGCCGCAGCAGCACGCTCGGCATCACGTTCGGCCGGCGGTGCCATCAGATTACGGAGCCAGCTGGGGATCTTCATCGTGGGTTCCTTTCTCAGGCGGGAGCGAACGCGAAAGCGTCCGGCGCGGGGGTGTTTCGGTCGGTGGCCCACCAGGTGGCGGCGGAGAGGGGGTCGAGGTCGCCGACGTCCCACAGGCGCCCGTCGCGGTCGTGGTGGGCTCGGTCCTGTCGGCAGGGGTTCAGGGCCGTGGTGACGCGCTCGGCGGCGGCCGGTTGCCACCGGTTGACCCACTCCGAGACACGGGTGGGTCGCTCGTCGGCGTAGGCGGTCTGCCGTTCGCAGACCAGAGCCAGCAGGTCAGCCACCACGGTGGGGTGCAGCACCCAGCACGGCGGGGCCAGCTCGATGCCGTAGTGGGCCAGGACGACCTCGGTCTGCGCGCGCAGGACCGTGACCATCTCGCAGGCCAGCTCGGCCGTCAGGTCTCGCGCGAACCAGTCCGGCTGCGCCGCCTGCTCCTCTTCGTTCTGGCTCGCTGCGCCGGAAGTCGTGCCAGTGGTAGCGCTGCCGGAGCGCACCGCCGACGCCAGATCGTTCAGACCACGGCCGAGAGCCTGGACATCGGTGTGGGTTTCGGCGTGGGCGCGCTCCAGCTTGTCCAGGCGCGCGGCCAGGGCCTTACCCAGATCCCCCGGGTCGGGGCTGTAGCGCAGGCTCACCACAGCCCTCCGTCCAGTTCGACAGCATCGTCGGCGGTGGCGGTGGCGGTGGCGGTGGCGGTGGCCGCGGCGCGTGCGGGCGCGGTCAGGGCCGGTTCCCGCTCGGGCGCAACGACCGCGGGGACGCCGGTGGGTTCGGCTTCGTCGGCCTGGACGTGGCGGACGGTCGGGATGCCCGCGCGCTCGGCCAGATCGGTGCAGTGCTCGGTGCCTCGGGAGTTGTTGTAGTTGAACGACAGGCACACATCGGCACCGGCAGAGACCATGGCCGTGTTGCGGCGGGGCCCGGCCGAACGACCGTGGGCGCGCCAGTCGGCGGGGTGGGCCTCGGACAGCACGTGCGCGTCGCCGCTGGCGCGTCGTCCCTGCGCCCAGGCATCCGCGATCGAGTCCACCCCGGCCGCCGCGCCGTGCACCAGCACCAGATCCTGACCGGGCGCCAACCGTGCCCGGACGTCGGTGAGGGCCGCCACGATCGCCTCGGCATCGCGCCAGGACCGCGACCCGGTGACCAGCACCCGCAGCGGCGCCAGCGGCTCCGGTTCGTCGACCTGACCGGGTGCGTCGGCATCGGTCGACTCGTCCAGCTCGGTGGGTTCGGCGCGCTCGGCGCTGGTCTGGCCGGTGGGCTCATCGGCGGTGCTGGTGTCGAATTCATCCTGCAGCTGCTGGTGTTCGGTGTGGCGGATGTGTTCCTGGACCTGGGCGGCGAACAGTTGGGCGTAGGGGTCGGCGTCTTTGAGGATCCACAGTGCTCCCTGGGCTTGGGGCCACTGGGGGTGGCTGATGGCGTGGCCGCTGGGCACGTACTCCTCGACCGCGCTCGGGCGCTGGCCGCGCTCGGCCATCCGCTGCGCGGCCCGGCGGCGCTCGTCCCAGTCCTCGCGGGTCAGCCACTGCCCGTTCAGGTCACCACCCATGCAGGCAATGAGTTCCTCACCCGTCCAGGCCGGCGCCTTGCGCTGGCCCTGCTGAGACCTGCTCATCGCTGACCACCGCGCCCCGGACCGTCCGTGCCGTCCTGAACGTCTTCGCTTTCAAAGGTGCTGAACGGGTCGGCGCTGAGGTAGGTGATGGTCTCCGGGGCGATGCTGGCCCGGCCGGTGGCCCAGGCCCACAGCCGTGCGATCAGCCCGGCGTCCGGGCGCGGCGCCACCTGCCACATCGCCGAGACCTGGTCGCGCTCGTCCCAGTCGTTCTGGTCGTCGCCGACGCGGTGGACGCCTTCGAGGGCGTGGATGTCGTTGCCGTTGAGCATGGCGGCCAGCTCGTCGGCGGTCGGCACGGTGGAGGCTGCGGCCTGGCCGGGGCGGGCGCGGTCGGTGAACAGGGCGACCGGGCGCCATCCGGGCCGGTCGGTGATCTGCGGGACCTTCGCGATGACCGGTGGGACCGACCGCATGAGGATCAGGACGTGGAACTTGGTCAGGGCCCGGATCTGGGACTCGGTCATGACCGCGGTCCAGCGGTACTCCCCGCGGCGCTCGCCGTCGCCCGTGGCGTCGTCCTCGTGGTCCTCCCCGATGACCCGCATCCGGTGCTCACCGGTCAGCACCGAGATGTCGTGCAGGTCGTCGGCGACCATGCCGCCACCGAACACCAGGAACGCCGCAACGTTCGACAGGATCGTGCCGGCGCCGTCGCGGCCCCACCGCTCGCGCAGCTGGGCCAGGGACTGCACCGAGATGTGCAGGGTGATGTTGCGCCCGCCCATGTCGGCCGTCCAGCGCGGCAGCGGCACCGGGCAGATCAGCGCGGCCTCGTCCAGCAGCATCGTCAGCGGCGGGTCCAGCCGCCCACCCGGCCGGTACGACGCCAACAGCCGCGCGCTCGTAGCGATCTCGGCCACCAGCGCGGCGATCAGCGGGGCCAGGGAGCCTTGGTCCTCGTGGCCGATGAGGTGCAGGGTCTCCCCGCGCTCGATCAGGGTGGTGATGTCCAGGCGCTCGGGGGCATCGGCCGGCACGTCGCCCAGCAGGCGGGCCCGGTCGTCGGCCACCCAGGCCAGGGCCGGCGCCATCGTCGTGGTGATCGAGCTACGGGTGCGGTCGTTCGTCTCGTAGAACGTGCGCGCGGCGGCGGCGCGGTCGCGGGCGGACTCGCTGATGCCCATCTCCCCCGACGGCAGCAGAGTCTCGCTCAGCAGGGCCTCGTGGACTTCTTTCTGGCTGCGCGGGCCCATGTCGCTGCTCCAGCGCACCACGTCCCGCATGCTCCGGTCGGTCAGCGCGGCGGCGTGCAGGAACAGGGCCAGGACGCGGCGGGCCTGGGAGTCCCAGCGCTGGGCCTCCGCGCTGGGCGAGTCCGGGATCAGGTCACCGGCGCGGCGCTGCGCGGCAGCGAAGTCCTCGCACCCGTCCAGCACCCGCCACCGCACCGTAGAGGCCAGGCCACCCAGACCGGCGGGGTTGAAGAAGTGCACCCGCCCGCGCTCGCTGCGGGCGGCGTGAACCATCTCGGCCAGATCCAGACGGGTCGAGGTCGTCACCAAGGCGCCCGGGGCGTCCAGTCCATGGCACGCCAAGCTCATGGTCTTGCCGGTGCGGGGGCCACCGATGCGCAGAGTGCAGTCCTCGCACGTGCACCAGACCGTCTCCCCCGGCAGGCTCCAGCCCAGCTTGCCCAGCATCACCCCCAACTGCGCGGGGTCCAGGCGCCGGCGCTCCCGGCGCGACAGCTCCCGCATGCTCGGGCGCAGCACGCCGGCGCGGGCTCGCAGCGCGCCCGGGGAGCAGTGCTCGGCCAGGTCCAGGTGGGAGGCCACGCCGTGCTGACGCTGGTCCAGCTCGGAGCGACGCTGGATCGCCTGCGCCGAGGAGTGCGGGGCCGCGACGTGCTTGGCCCACCACCACCCGGTCGCGCCGGCCCAGGTCGAGTAGCCGCCCACGCCCAGCACCAGCGCCGGATCGGTCCAGCCCAGGCTCGCGGCGCCGGCCGACAGGACACACGACCCGAGGCCGACACCGCCCACAGCGCGTGGGTACTTGTACGCCATCCGCACCGCGTTGAACGCAGCACCTCGGGCATCGCTACGGTTGCCCATGAGGGCACACTCCTTCGTCATGATCTGCTCTGGCCGAGCCGGAAAGTGATGTTCGGTGAGGTGTTCCTCACGGCTCCCGCCCGGTTGCCGCCGGACGGGAGCCACCCTGAGAAACACCAGGTGAAGCGGTCTTACGTGGCCACGGGTACGCGACCGGATGAGCACGGACAGGTCAGATGCTCAGCTCGTCGCTGTCGGCCGTCTCGTGCCTGCCGGGCCCGTCGTACCGGGCGTCCTGCCCGGCTTCCCAGGCATCCCAGCGGGCCTGCGACCACGACCGTTCGGGCGGCTCGTACTGGCTGGTCTCCCACGTGGCGAACTCCGCCGGCGACAGGAAGGACCGCAGGAACTCCCGGTTCGCCTCGTCCCGAGCCCGCTCGGCCTGCTCCACCTCGCCCTCGGTGAGCCCACCGCGGCCCCAGTACGCCTCCAGCTCGGAGTCCTGGTTGGCCTGCTCGGCCAGGAACAGCTCGTTCACCTGCTCCGGGCTGAGCCCACCGCTTGCCAGATGCGCCGGCGCCTCGTCGGTCGGCGCCCACTCCGGCGGCAGCTCCTGGTCGTGGCCGGCGCTCTCCTGCAGCTGCTGCAGCTGCTGACCCGATCGGGTCCACGACCGTCCGAAGAGGGTTGCCAGGAAGCTCATTCCAGTACCTCCGCGTCCTCATCGCCGAGGGCGTCCTGGTCGATCAGGTCGTCCGGGTTGAGGCCGTAGCGGGCCGCGAACTCGTCCTTGATGTCGTCCCACAGCAGGATGTCCCCGCGCTCGATCCCTCGATCGATGGCCGCCCGCAGCTCCGCATCAGTCGGGTTCAGCGGGTCCTGGACGAAAGGGGACGGCGTCGGCTCCATCTCGCCGTTTACATCAGCCGCATTGTCGGCCCACCACTCGGTCAGGTTCTGTTCGATGGCCTCGCCGTGATGCGGTGCCCAACCCGCCGGCGGGGCCTCGCCGTAGTGAGCGGCGCGGTAGGCGTCCTCCACGCTGGCCTGCATCTGGGCTTCGTCCAGCATGTACGGCGCCTGAGACCGCTCCTGCATGGTGTCCAGCAGGTTCTCGACGTCATCATCGAAAATGCGCGTCTCCTGGGGGTCGGCCAGCTCGGCCAGGGCCTCGGTCATGGCGCGGGTCGTGAGGTTTCCCGCCTCGTCGATCCGCTTCTGGACCTGCTCGCCCACCGCCTCAGGACTCCAGCCCAGCCACACCAGGCGGTCCATGGCCCGCGTGGGCAGGCCCGGCTCGTTGACGCTGAGCCCACCCCGGCCGCCCTCGGCGTCCAGTTCCCAGCCGGCCTCCTCGATCGTGCCGTCCGCCGCCTGCAGCGGGTGCTCAGCGGCTCGGATGAACTCGTACCGCTGTCCCCGCTCGTACTGCTCCCGCCAGGTGCCTTCGTCACCATCACCGATCCGCCGGGCCTGGATCACCTCCTTGTCGTAGGCCTCGCTCTTCCACTGCTCCAGCTGGGCCAGGGCCACCTGCCGGGCATCGCTCGTCCTGGCTGTGCCGCCCGCCTGCATGTCGCTCATTCCCAGACCTCCGCCTCGTCCTCGTCGACGGCCACGGCCGCCGGGACGTGAACCGCCGCGCTGTCGGCGCTGGTGTCGGTCTCGTCGGCGATGAGTTCCTGGATCGCGGCCACCATCTCGTTGGTTGGGAGGTGGCCGTACTCGTCCAGGCGGGGGCTCAGAGCGGCCTCGACCCGGTCGACGTCGAACCCCAGGCCGGCCACCAGCCCGGCGGCCTGACCGGTGGTGTAGAAGCCGAAACCGTTCTCGTCGTAAGGGATCCCTGCGGCGGCCTTCTCCAGGCTGGCCGCCGCGTTGGTCCCGTACTGGTCGCGGTAGGTGTCCACGGCGACCTGCCACCGCTGGTCCGGCTCTGCGGCCATGATGCGCGCCTGGGCGGCGGTCTCGGCGTGCAGACCGCGCTGCGCGGTCGGGTGTGCCGTGGCCAGGTCGTCACGCCATTCCTGATGCTGGGCCAGGCTGCTGCGAAGGTGCTTGCGGCCCTGCTCCCGGTAAGAGTCCTCGCTCGGGGGCGAGGTGGTCTGATCGTTCATTGCTGCGCTCCAATGCTCTTCGTTGGCGCGGTTGTCGGTGGCGTCGAGGCAGTCCAGGCATTGCGGACTGCCGGTGAATCGAGTGGGTAGGACGTAGTCGGCTTCGGTGCCGCACTCGGTGCAGGTCTTGCGGGCCCGCATCGCTGCAGCCAGTGCCGCGCTCTGCTGGGCCGTCGGCGGCTGCACGGGCACGGCCTCATCGATCCGGTGCAGGTAGGCCACCCGGTCACCGCGGCGCCACCGGATCTCCGAGACCGGCTCCCGGCGCTTGGCCGGCCGCAGGCCCTGGGCCCGCAACTGCCGGGTGGTGGCCAACCCCTGGGGCGCCCAACCCCACCGATACGTCCGGAACTCCTCCGGCAACGGCAGATCAGGCACCCCAGGAACGGCAGACATACACACCTCCTTCGCGTTCAGGGAGCACCCATCAGCCGCACGCAGGCACGGCAAAGACACTGACGGCGAACAGGAATCAGAAACAGGTGGAGCGAAGGGGCCGCTGACGGCTACAGCTCGTCGGCGTCCTCGTCCAGCTCGTCCACCGCATCAACCGGGGACTCGGCAACGATCAGGACGGCCTCGTCACGGCCGGCGTGGTGCAGGTCGTTGTGGACACCGACCAGGAACTGAGCCTCACCCTGGTCCGGGGTCTCGCCGATCCACGGCAGCTCGCACGTGCGGCACTCCGCCGAGATCTTCCGGTCGGTGGGCGGCCCCACCACTGAGACGCTCATTCGGCCACCTCGTCGGCGTCGGGCTCGCGCGCCGGCACCATGGCCGACTCACCAACCGGGCCGACAGCGGTGCCCTCGACCTCGCGGTCGGCACGATCCAGGCCGGCCGGATCCAGGCCCGGCGCTGCGGCAACGAACTCGGCCGCTTCACCGAACGACAGGCCCAGCTCCCGCGCCCAGGACCCCAGCGCCGGCGCGAGCCGCTCCCGCGTCGACTCCGCCTCCTCCAGGCCCCCGGCCAGCATCAGACCCGAGATCGCCTCGTTCCGGGTGACCAGCCGATCCGGCAGCCACGACAGCCGCCACTCCCTCGGCTCGTCCCCCTCGAACGCATCCGCGCCCGGGTAGGCAACCCACTCGGCCCGGTGACGGCTGCCCGACATGCTCAGCAGCGTCGAACCGATGTTGATCTTCACGGCTCGATCACCCGACCGACCCGGTGCATCCCGCCGCAGGCCGGGCACCGACGCACCGACGGGATCAGCACACCGGCTGCCCCCGCCACCTGCGCCGACACCGGCACCCGCGGACTCCCGTGCCGACCAGCACAGCCGACGACCGCCACACACATCCCGGCCGCCATCAGTTGCACCTCTTCGGCGGCTTCGCCTTCGCGTCGCCACCCCAACCGGCTACCGGCGGACGGACCTGCCCACGCGGCACCGGATCGGTGTTCTTACCCTTCTGAACCCACGAGTCGTTCGAACCCCCGGCGCCGCTCAGCACGGCCCATCCGGGCATGTAGATACTCTGGATTGGCACTGATCTCTCCCTCGACAGGACGGTCGGTGCTACAGGCCCTGGCTGGTGTTGGCGCACCGCCAGGGCCGCTCTATACAGCACTACGCTGTATTCACTACAATACAGGTTGATGCTGTATTCAGCAATGCCCGGTGCCTACCGGACTTCACCGTCATGGACCGGTGTCGCGTACCCTCGGAGCACGATGACGAACACAGAACCGGAGCTGCCGCAGGACTGGTGGACGACTGATGACGTCCTGGCCTACCTGCGATCTGTTGGCGCCCCGATCAGTCGGCAGACCTGGTCGTCATACGTGACCCGGGGGCAGGCGCCGGCACCTGACCGAAACTTCGGACGCTCGCCGGTCTGGACACCCCAAGCCGTTCGCGACTGGCAGGAAGCTCGGCCTCGGCGCGGCTCCGGCAAGTAGGCCCTCGGCACATCTCGGTTGGCTTCTCCATGCCGAAAACCATCCCCCGCCGGCCCCCATGTCGGGAGGGCGAATTTGGGGGCGAACTTGGGCACAGCCAGGCACAACCGTTCTCGCTCGGACAACGGTTCTTATCGCTGCGTTGATGGCGAACACGCGCCGTAGCGAATTACCATCGCTCCATTCGGGACATTGCGGGCCGGAGGGGGAGCCGTGGCCAGATCACCCAACGATCGGTTGGCGGATCTCGTCGAGACTGCTGGCCTGTCACGAAAAGCTCTTGCCCGAGCCGTAAAAGAGGTAGCCGCCGCCGATGGCACCCGCCTCGCAACAGACCACACCTTGGTCGGCAAGTGGCTGGATGGCATGGTTCCACGCGGTCAGACTCCCGAATACATAGCCCGGGTGCTGTCGGCGCGTCTGGGGCGAACGATTACGCGCGCTGATATCGGCATGGGGGCGAAAAGCGGCACCGTCCCGGCTGAGTCGCTGACGTTTGCCACCGATGACGACGACAGCACGAAGACCATCACGGCCCTGTGGACGGCTGACGTCGAGCAGCTCGGTGACTTACGAACGGCGACGGTTGAACCTCTGGCCTGGCGCGAAGCGTCGCTGAGGTGGTTGATCGGAGGACGTGGTCGACCACCGGAATCGGGCGGTACCTACCGGCGCGTCGGGCTGGGAGAGGTCGAGGCCATACGCCTGACCGTCGAACACTTCGCCGAACTGGACAACCGTTTCGGCGGTGGCCACGGTCGGCAGGCCCTCATCCATTACCTGGATACCGACGTAGCTCCCCTGCTGCACGCGAATCTGACCGAACCTGTGCGTCTGGCTCTCTTCGCCGCCGTGGCCGAGGCAACTCTGCTCGCGGCCTGGTCGTGCTACGACAGCGGACTGCATGGCTTGGCACAGCGCTACTTCATCCAGGCTCTCCGGCTCGCCCAGACAGGCAACGATCGGCGACTCGCCGGGTCCATCCTGTCCGCCATGAGCCACCAGGCCACCTTCCTGGGGCACTACCAAGACGCCGCCGATCTCGCCCGGGCAGCACTCGCCGGCGTCGCCCAGGTCGGCACGGCCACCATGCGCGCCCAGTTCCACGCGATGGAGGCTCGAGCACTCGCACGGCTCGGCTCCAACCGGGCCTGCGACCTGGCAATGAGCGACGCGGTCCGGCACTTCGACCGAAGCCTGCCGGACGACGATCCGGTCTGGATCTCTTACTTCAACGAGGCGGAGCTGGCCGCAGAGATGGGCCACTGCATGCGTGACCTCGGCAGGCCGTCTGGCGTCGCACAGCACCTGTCGCTGGAAGTCGCCCAGGGCGATGGCTCATACGTGCGAAGCGACTTCTTCGCCACCATGGTTCTCGCCGATGCCCACGCAGCCGCCGGCCAAGCGGAGGAAGCCGTCCGCGTCGCGCGGCTTGCCCTTGACCTGGGAGCCCAGCTCAAGTCCGCCCGCTGTACCTCTTATGTGGCAGAGTTCCGCAACCGCTTGGAAGCGCTTGGCCCCTCGACGGCGGTTCGTGAGCTGGCAGAGGAGGCTGCTGATCACCCGCTCTGGACACCAGCCCGGTAATACTCAGAACGGATTCCAGCCCTGCCGACTTCCGCCCGTCCGCAGTGACTCCAGCCGCAGCGCCACCTCACCGGCCAGTTTGGGCCCCTCGTCGGCTCGCTGTGCCATCCACGTCATCATCAGGAACTCGCGAACGTCGGCCAGCGCCTCGTAGCCGTCCCACTCCATGATGTCGACGCCGTAGGCATCTACAAACTCGCTGTACTCGGCTTCGGTGTGCCAGCCGAACCGGTCGTAATAGATCGCGGTCAGTATCAGGTCCCACTCGCGTGGCCCGATCGCGAACTCGTCCAGGTCGATCAGGGTTGGCGTGCCCTGCTGGTCTAAGAGCACATTGCCAACGCTGGCGTCGCCATGAACCGGCCCGAACCCCAGCTGCCAGTTGAGGTCGCTATAGCCCCGGCGAACCTCGCCCAGGCGCCGCCACAGGAATTCGCGGTCATCCCCTCCGATCGGCGCGTGCTCGATCCGACGCTCGGCACGATCGAACGGGCGGAGCTTGGGAAGGTCCACCTCCCCCAGCGGTAGATCATGCAGCCGACGGACCAGCTGGCCAACATCAACCGCCGCTCCATAAGCAGCATCGCGGCCCAAGGACTCCCAGAGAGACACCCAGGCGCCTGCACTGGTCTGAATTGGCTGTTCGATCGGTAAGGCTTTCACCGCTGGCACAGCGTGGGACTCCAACCAACGGGCTACAGCCAACGGGCGTCGCAGCGACTCGAGGTCGGCGTGCGGCCGAGCCACGCGGGCGATGAGATCAGGACCAACCTGAAAAACGGCGTTTTCGCCGAACCTGATCAGCTCAAGATCTGTCTTGGCCGACACTTCAGGGCGTTGGACCGCCTCAACGACGGCCGCCCTGGCTGCAGCTTCAGAGAACGATGCGGCGGACAGCACGTCTGGCACTTAGCCTCCCCTGCTCGACATCCACACGGTACGGCAGCCACTCTCGCTGAACATGCCGAGCACCGCCAGGCTGCAGTGGCTGGTCCGATGCAATCCCGCATGAGCTGGACCGGGAACCAGAAGTGCCGTACGCGCCGCCGAGCCATGCTCGGCCCTCCCGCAGGTGCTCCTGCCGCCTGGACGAGTCCCCACCTGAGAACAGCGCTCGGCGCACCCCTGCGCCGGCCTGGCACGCAGCACCACAACCCAACGGCACAAATGTTCCAAGGTCAGCTCATGCGCCGCCCCCCCTACACCTGGACGTGGCCGGCCGTCGTGCCAGTTGATGATCCTTCGGAGGCGCCAGACAGGTGTGCGACCGAATCCGTAGGCAGCCGCTGACTGTGGCAGTCCGCACACCTAGGAACGGTATGACGTCTGCGATAGTCCCCCACTCGGGCGACTGGATTGGGCGCAGGAGGTATGCAGACACGTCATCTGCCCGACTGCCGACTCGAGCCGCAGAGCTACTCAGCAGGAGACGCGGTTCATGTTGCGCCTGCGGCTATATCTGAAACTTGCCTTGCCCAGCATCATCCAAAAGTAAAATTTGGCCCTAATTCCACACATTAAGCACCAAGACCCACCCGAGCCTGGACATAGTCCTAGAAGCACTGCTTGACCCGCGGGACCTAGGCGGGGCTGCTAACGTGCGTGCCCCGCCCGATCTCACCGAGTTTGAGCGCTGTCGGGCCTTCAAGACACAAGAACCTGACGTCTTGACGCGAAGAGGTAGGAACCACAGAATCAATCGAACACTTGTTCGATCACCCCTGACGGTCCGCCCACCCATAACGGGCATCAAGGTACGAAGTGCAACAAGTCGGGTGCGCCGGCTGCAATCGGAGGTTCGCGTGGTAGTCCAGACAACAGGGACGCACTGCGCTCCCGACAGCCTGCAGGGACTCTGCCAGCAAGCAGCCTGGAACGGCCATATATATTACGAATTTGAAGTGTTTAATACTAGTCTACATGTCGCCTTTTCAGTGAATGAAACAGAGATAGCGAATCGCGCGAATCTTGGCGTTACGGAAGCGGTTTTGGACTTTGACTTATTGCAACTATGGGAGTTAGAGGGCAGGGATTCCCCTGGCCCCCCAGTAACAATACTAGGTGCTTTTATTCACAGGAAAAAACTAGATGCGCGCTCTATCGCATCCTTGCAGCCTTGGGCAAAGAATTTTCCGTTGATAATGCTATGCCCTATGGCGCGCATTTCGCCTCGCATGAACCTAGAGTTAACGTATGCCGGTGTAGGAATAGCCGCTGTCGAAAATCTCGAATGGAAACTTCTGGTTGCTCCTCCAACGATCGGTCAACTCCGGAAGAAAAGAACAATTGTAGATCGATGGATGGAAGAGCGCCTTTTCGAGTCAGTAGCGCCTCAGTACTTCACACCACGGCTTCCGGCGCATGCTCGATGATCATTGAGCGCCAGGCGCCAATGAAGTTTGGTGCCGGCCATTTTTCGTACTGGCTCTGAATGTCCAATGCTCGATACTGAGCGTTCTGGCATCGCGCGTACCAGCTTTGGCGCTGCGTAAGACTCTCAAGTCCATCGCCGATCATGGAGTCTCGAATGGCAAATAGAGCATTCAGTGAGTGCTCATAGGCCATCTGCGACTGCAGCTCGGAGTCCGTCTCCATTGCAATCCTGATTATGGGACGCCCAGCACAGCACCATCCTTGGCATTCCCAAACGGAAACATCAGGAGTCGCCATGTACGCCTGACCAATCTTGTCTACACTGACGTAGGCCAGACATTCCTGCACAACAGCAGCAGTCAACGCGCGCCGGCCTCCTGTAGTTTGACCCGGCTTACGTTCCACTCGCGGATAAAAGTGTCTCAGCTTGGTGCTCGTGCCGATCGCTCCGGCCTCCGCACCGAAAGCGACAGCGCCCAGCGCCGAAACATCGGAGCGAATCAACCATACTGGGACCTTCGCCTCATCCAATAGACGAATCAGCCCGCCAACCGAATCTTTTCGACCTAGAGGATCGACTTTATGCTCCAGGGCTAGAGCAACAGGAACGCCAACACGGTTGATCTCAGTCAGGAGCTGCGCCCTCTTCATGTCGTCGGCAACCCAGCTCACATGAATGGGAAGCAGCGCCATTGCTCCTTGACGAGCAGACTGAATGAGAATCGTGCGCATTCCGTTTAAGTCGTCCGCGTCAACATACCCTGAGTCTGCGATAGGTTTCATACCGCGTTGGCGCTGGTAGTGGATCCAGTCCGGTGACACACCTTCGTGTGCAAGTTTGCGGTCATTGCCGGCATACAGGGCCATGTCAGCACACACAACAACGTCGGCGGCGATAGCCACTTGAAGAGCTTGTTCAAAAGAGGCCGATTTCTTGCCGTACCCGGTATTGGTCAGCATGATGCCTGCGCCGTATCTATCGACCAGGGCAGTCAAAGAGCTGACCTCACTGGGAAGACACTGAGCGAACAGTGACCCCCGCGGCATTTCCGACGTCATACGGACCTATTCTCCTCGATCTGACAGCTGAGAAATATACACTCGTCGAAAATCTTCGATCCGCATCAAGGAGATGCGCGCAAGGTCCGTTTCACTCAAGCCCTGCTGGCGCAGACGTTCAAGAATGTCCCCCAGGAGCAAAAGCTCTTCCCGCTGCACGTCCCCCGGTTCCAGCTTGTCCCACCCCATCCTGGCAAGACGAATGCGTAATTTCCGATACGTCTCAGAATCGATCTTACCGAGGCGCTTACCTTGCTCAATAAGAGCCGATATAGATACACCCCATTCATTCTTCAGTTCGAGTAGGCTCCGAAGATTTCCCTCTGTCATGCCCTCGAGTGCGTCGTCCATCGATTCGCGCGGAAGAAGCAACCGAGCCGCAAAATCGTTAGCTTCGGACTCGACTTCGTCATCGGCTGAAGCAGCCATTCCTTGATGCAATACGATATGACCAAGTTCGTGCGCGATAGTAAATCTCTCACGATCTGGAGAAAGGCCTTCATTAACGATAATGACGGGGTGACGACCCGCGCCACTCATGCTAATGCCATCCTGCCCCACAGATCCGACCCTCGGCGTAGGGGCAGTGAGAGGGCGTCGCATAATCGGCACACCGATGCCCTCGACAATTTGTGCAACACTAGCGACTGGCTTGCCTCCTATTCCTGCCATCTCACGTATCTCTTGTGCAAGTCCCGTTGGGCTTGCGGTGGCTCCTGTGCCAACTTGAGGCAGGCGAACTTTAACTGCATTGGCCGAATTTAGGTGCGCGATGAGACGGGTAAGCGTGAGGCTGGTCAAGTTCGCCAGTCCTTCAATCCGCTTCACCGAGCCAGCGGAGAGCCGACTCTTTTTTCGTCGATGATGAACACAGGAGACGCCGGGAGAGAGGACCACTCCAGGATCCGTCAGCAGATCGATCGGGCACCACATGGCCTCGGCTATCTGACTCAAATATGGCTCTGTTAATTCGAGCACCCCACCTTCAATCCGCGACACATACCCCTGCGAGAGGCCCGCTCTCTCAGCAAGCTGCGCCTGAGTGAAGCCCAGCACCTGCCTCACTTGGGCTACTGCATCCCCCAGGCCGTGCCTGTCCGCGTCCACCCTCATGAGTAGGAGCATACCAGGACCATGCCGTAGTCATGCAAGTCTGATGCTCAAGTTCATGCCCAAAATATTCCGAACTGATTCAGCAGCTGCCGCAGGCCCAGGACGGGATCACTCACGGGGTGAGGACGGGCAGGATCGAGGCCGGCCTCGCACAGCCCGGACAATCAAGTAGAACTTGCAGAAACGGGCCGGGTCGCGCACTTGACGTGAGGTCTGCGGCATCCCATCTGGCCCCACCCTCAAAAAGTCGTCTCGAGGGTCTCCTGGGGCGGGGCGGGGGCGCCTAGCGTTAGACGTCTTCCATCAAACCGCCGACGTAGCTTCTCGCCCAATGGGCGCCGAGGAGTTGAGCCAGGGGCGCATCGGCCCAGCTGAAGACGGTTTGGCGGTCCGTCTGTAAATCAGACGGCTCAGCCTACGCAGGTTCGAACCCTGCACCAGCCACACCAGGCGAAACGCCCGCTGATCTGCGCAAGCAGGTTGGTGGGCGTTTCGGCGTTTGTCCGGGCGTCACCGGGTGGGAGCGGGGATCTACGGGTGTCCGCGTCTCATGCGCGTCCAAGTTTTCAAGATCCTTGCCCCCGTTACGCCCTGCCTGCTGCTGCCGACCCCAGATCTGGACGCCACCCTCATCACCCGAGGACTCCTGCTATGCAGTGACGTACATCACTAGTGCATTGTTTCGGCGTTGCCCGCGAGAGCACGCACCCGGGCTGCACCTCGACCCCGAGCCCACGAGAACCACACGTAACGACTCGCAGCGTCGAAAGGGACGAACCGCCAGGTCAGGCAAAAGAAAAGTGGGGAGCGGCCTCCAAGGAGGCGGCTCCCCTACTTCAGAACTTGGGCTGCCCGGGGCAGCGACTTTCAAGATACGGGCACACTCGGGCAATGAGCAACCCCCAGGACGCCGCCCTCTCGGGCGTTCCACTGATGCAAGGAGTAATTGGTCAGGACTGGTACGCAACCCATGTCGCCGTCCGCCTCAAGGAGTTCTACTTCGCCAGTTCACCGTGGCAGCGAAGACTGTGGAACGCCGGAACCGTGGGTGGGCTGTACGAAGTGCTGGAGGCCTCTCGATGGCGGAACCAGAACGTTCTGCGAGAGGCGGCGCTCCTCAACTTCTGTCACGAGATGCAACGCGCCGTCGGCCAAGACCGAGGCGTTGCTTCGGGAAGGCTCAGACGGTCCGTCGCCGATGAATTGAAGTCAGGCGCGCACTACGACACAAGGCACTGGCGGACACTGGAGCAACTCGTTCCCCACGTTGCCGACGGATACCTGAAGCGCTGGGCCGAAGCCGTGACCTCGGCCTCGCCCCCGGGACCTGAGCGAGTAGCTCGCGCCGTCGCATCGCATCTGCTCGACCGCGGCTACAGCATGGCCCACCTGCACGCCGGGATGCGTCGGCACATCGAGGCCAGGAGCAGCCTGCAAGACGTTTTTGAGGACGCGATGGCACTCGACTGCTGCGAGCGCCGCCTCTACGACGTGCTTCTGCCCTTCGAAGTCATGCCGAAGGAGACGACGGCCCGACAGCAGCCGAACTGGCGAACCGGTCCGCAGGTCAAGACCTGGCTGACAGAACGTGGCGGCACGCGCGCAGGGCAGGCCGTGCCGCGCTATGTAGGCGGGTTCCATTACCGCTTACCCGCCCTGGACAGCTATGCGGCCGCCGAGCAGACCGCAGCCATCAGGGACCGGCTCCTGGCGCGGGCGAGCTATGCGGCCGGCTACACACATATCAAGGCGTTCGATGCCGCGTGGATACACGACCCCGCCACAGCCGACCTGTCGGGAGTCAAGCTTTTCGGTCTGGACAACCCGCATCGCAGCGTCTTCGTGAAATCGCTGGTCCGAGAGAAGAAGATTCATGATGTCGGCATCGAGCCCACGGTCCTGGACGACGCCCTCGAACTGGCTGCGGCCCTGAATCACAGCGGTTCCCGCGGGCCGGCCATTGCCAGCGGCTGGTCGGCCCTGGAGTCTCTTCTCTGTTCTCCCGGCGACCCGGAGGACGCTCAGCAGGGGCGAGGCGTCGTGGTGAGCCTTCGTGCAGCCGCTCTGGTGGCGTGTTCATGGCCTCGGGCCGAACTCACCGCCCTTTCATACGGGCAAGCCGGGCAGACGTCTTCAGTGAATGCGGTGGGAGTGTCGGGACCACGGGCGCAGGAGAGGGCGGACCGGATTCCGGCGGCCGAGGACTTCGCACAGCATCTGGCGCTTGCCGACACCAACCGAGCAAGGTGCCGGGTGATGCTGGACCACTACGCCCAAGGCGGTTGCCTGTCCGTTTCCACCCCAGAGGCGGCAGCCGCCCAGGAACGGGTCCTCGCTCTCCTTGCCGATCCGCACCCAGCGCTGACCGAGCTCCGTAGCCACCTGGAGAGCGCTTTTCAGCGGCTCTACCGGATGCGCAATGTCGTCCTGCACGGCGGAGCCGCGTCTGCGGCAGGGCTGGAAGTCACTCTGCGCACCACCGCGCCTCTGGTGGGAGCAGCGCTGGACCGGGTGGCACACGCTCAACTGGTTGACG
Source organism: Kineosporia rhizophila (assembly GCF_021277265.1). Taxonomy (GTDB): domain Bacteria; phylum Actinomycetota; class Actinomycetes; order Actinomycetales; family Kineosporiaceae; genus Kineosporia; species Kineosporia rhizophila. Next base: position 21,326 of record NZ_JAJSOH010000008.1, on the reverse strand, counting down.
GTGTCTCACCACTCTCTCTGGCCGCCCGTGCCCAAGCTCGCCTGGATCTCCTCGGAGAACCCGGCACGCCCAACGTGGCCGATCTGCTGGAGTGACCCGAAAGCACTCGCAGCGCTACTGCGCGGCGCTCCGCACCGCATCGGCCCCGGCCTCGTCCCCCACCGCCAGCAGCCCCGCGACCACTCCCTCGCGGTCGGCCTCGGGCCGGTTCTGGCTGAGTTTGGCCTTGGCTTCGATCCGGGTGATCCGCAGCTCGACCCCCACGATCGCGCGCAGCTGGCCCGCGACGAACTTCGGCGGGGCGTCGTCGACCGCCCAGGCCGGGGTGCGGCCGGCCTCGTGCTGGTCGGTGAGCCGGTTCACCAGGGTCTCCAGCCAGGCCACGTCGTCGTGGATCACCAGGTCGCCTGGGGGCACCTCCCGGCCCTCTAGGGCTGGGGGAAGACGTGGGCGGTCAGGTAGTTCCAGGTCGGCACCACCCGGCCGTGCTCGGCCTTGCTGGCGTACCAGGAGGGCGAGACGTAGCTGTCGGGGCCGCGCAGGATGACCAGCGACTCGCCGGTGGGCGGGGACTGCCAGTGCGGGTTGTTGCGGGCCAGGTGTCCCAGGAGAGCTCCCTGCGGTCCGGCAGAGGGGTCAAACAGCAGGGGGAGGAAGGTGGCGACCAGGCCGTCAGCCGTGGGCGTGATCAGGTCGGCGGCGGCGGGGCGGGTCAGGAGCTCGTGGATCTGCTCGGGGGTAGCAGCGAAGTGGGCGGGGACATACACGGCACGAGTGTGTGCGGGCTGAGCTCAGGGGGTCTACGGCCAATCCGTGTCCAGCGGCCATGAAGTCGACGGCGGTGGGTCGATCCGGTGAACTCCGCCACCGTGGCCCCTCGGAGCTTGCACCTCCCGCGCGGGGAGGTGTTCGATCGAGCGTCGTGACCACTGTTCCCTCGCTCGACGACGACCTGCTCACCGAGGGTGTGCCGGAGGCCGAGTTCAACCCGGGCATCGCGTCCCGCCTGCCGTCCAAGAACGTTGCGGCGGCCGCGCTGATCCGTGATGGACAGGGCCGGGTGCTGCTGCTGGAGGCCGTCTACAAGCCCACCTGGGTGATGGCCGGCGGGGTGGTCGAGGCGAACGAGGACCCGCACCTGGGGTGTACCCGCGAGCTGGCCGAGGAGCTGGGGCTGGAGACCGTGCCCGGGCGGCTGCTGGTGGTCGATTGGGTGCCGCGGCACGGGGTCTGGGGCGATCAGCTGCAGTTCGTCTTCGACGGCGGGACGCTGAGCCCTACCCAGATCGATTCGATTCAGCTGCAGGAGAGCGAGTTACGGGCGGCGCACTGGGTGGCCCCGGAGGATCTGCCTTCCGTCCCACTCGCCCCGTCGTTGCTCCGGCGGCTGGTGGCGTCGCTCACCGCCCTTGCCCAGGGGACCACTGAATACACAACCTATGGACGCTCGGGGCGGTAGGACGTCCATAGGTTGCCTCCCAGCCGAGCGGGCTGGGAGGCGACCGAGACCGCTCAGGCGACCTGGAACGACCGCTTGGACAGCCCCCACATGTAGCCCTCGATGGTCGTGGTGACCGGGGCTTCCGGGTTCGAGGCGGCGCCCAGCGTGATGAACGCCGGCACGAAGTGCTCCACCGTGGGGTGCGAGTAGGGCAGACCGGGAGCACGTTTCAGGTAGTTCATCAGCGTGTCCACGTCGCCGCGGGCCAGCGTCTCCTGGGCCCAGGAGTCGAAGTCGGCCGACCAGCCCGGGATCTTGCCGGCGAACGCCTCACGGGTCAGGAACGGCAGGCCGTGGGTCATGAAGCCGGAGCCGATGATCAGCACACCCTGCTCCCGCAGTGGGCGCAGGCGCCGGCCCAGTTCCATCAGCTTGGCCGGGTCATGGGTGGGGATGCTCAGCTGCAGCACCGGCACGTCGCCGAGCGGGTACATCACCTTCAGCGGCACCCAGGCGCCGTGGTCCAGGCCCCGGCTGTTGTGCTGGTGCACCGTCTCCACGTCCGGCATCACCGAGGTGACCAACGCGGCCAGAGCGGCTGCGTCCGGGGTGCGGTACTGCATCTCGAAGTAGCGCTGGGCGAACCCGCCGAAGTCGTAGACCAGCGGGGTGTGGGCCAGCGGGCTGGTCAGGCTGAGCGGCGCCGACTCCCAGTGCGCGCTGATGATCAGGATGCTCTTCGGCTTGGGCATCTGCTGCGCCCAGGCGTGCAGCTGATCCATCCAGGGGCCGTCGTCGAAGAGCGGGGGCGCACCGTGGGAGAGGTAGAGCGCCGGCAGGGCACCGTCGGCGGGGGTCCAGTCGCGCTGCGCCCGGCTGGTGGCCAGTGCTCCGGGAAGGAAGGCATCGAACGCCGCACCGGGCGCCGTGGGGTCCACCGTGGAGGTCATGTTTCAAAGGTAGGACGACTTAGTTGAAATCTCAAGCACTTCTCGGAGCGACCACAGAGAGCACACGACCGGTCACTCGATCCGCGGGCTGCCAGACGGGTGAATCCGGGTTCCCGGGCTGAGCGTGCGCCGGTGCGTAATCGCGGCGATTCTCAGCGGATTCACCGCGATCACCAGGCACTCTCGAGACTGCCAACGATCGGCGGACAGCGGTCCCATCTCTTCCGCAGCGTTAGAGTTGCGAGAGGCGACAGCAGTTCGCCGCACCCCCGTACCGGAAAGGTCTGCGAACCATGCGCGCCACGCCATCGGACGACGCCCACCAGAGCGGGTTGTCCCACGGGAGTGGCCGGCACGCGGCGCCGGAGAGCGATCCGGCCGCCGCGACCAGCCCCATCCCGGGCGGGCCGGCCGATCCCCCGTCGGGCCCGGGCGGCAAGCCCCCGGCCACCGGTGGCGCGCGCAAGAAACTGCTGGCCGCCGGGGCGGTGGTGGCGCTGCTCGCGCTGATCGGCGTGATCTTCGCGGTCACCCAGGGTTCGGACGACGAGACCAGCTCCCCCACCCCCAGCGCCTCGGCCGGCGAGGGCAGCACTGGGGGCACCGGCACCAAGTTCGGGGTGTTCCGGCAGACCTCGGCCGACAACGTCGAGGCGTACCAGCAGTGGCTGGGGGCCGACGTCGAGTACGTGGTCGACTTCTCGGCCCGCGGCACCTGGGACAACATCGCCAACCCGCAGTACCTGTTCGACGAGTGGGCCGACACCCCGTACCGCCTGGTCTACGGCGTACCCCTGCTGCCCACCGACGTCGAGGGCGTGAGCATCCAGGCCGGGGCCGCGGGCGACTACAACGACTACTTCCGCAACCTCGCCGACAACCTGGTCAAGGCCGGCCAGGAGGACGCGGTCCTGCGCGTCGGCTGGGAGTTCAACCTGGAGTCGTGGAAGTGGGCCAGCGACGACGCCGAGAGCTGGAAGGCGTTCTACCGCAACGTCGTCGAGACCATGCGCTCGGTGGACGGTGCGAAGTTCGAGTTCGACTGGAACGTCAACGGCGGGCCGAACAAGTACGACGCGGCGAACTACTACCCCGGTGACGACGTGGTCGACTACGTCGGGGTGGACGCCTACGACGTGTCCGGCGCGGCCTACCCGTACCCGGACGACTGCGACAGCGCCTGCTACGTGAAGGCCCAGAAGAAGGCCTGGGACGTGTCGATCTACGGCGGCGACCGCGGTCTGCAGTACTGGTCGCAGTTCGCCAAGGACCACGGCAAGCCGCTGTCCATCCCGGAGTGGGGGGTCTGGGCCCGCCCAGACGGCATCGGCGGCCACGACAACCCCGACTACATCCAGCGGATGTACGACTTCATCACCGACCCGGCCAACAACGTGGCGTACGCGGCCTACTTCGAGTACGACTACACCGACGGCCAGGGCGGCCGGCACAGCCTCGAGAACTCGTTCCCGAACAGCGCGGCGAAGTTCAAGGAACTGTTCGTGCCGCTCTACCAGAAGGCCGACGGTTCGTAACCCGGCGCAGGTGCACCAAGCAGTGCCCCGGGCGGGCTAAGATCCTTCCGGACCTTTGTGAAGCAGTCGTAAAGATCCATTTCCTGGCGGGACCCGGTAAGTCGTCCCGCCCCGCGATGGATGGGGAAGTACGACTGCATGACGACCACAGGCCGTTCTCCGCGACCTGATGCCGCTGCTGCGCCGGACCGTCTTCAGAGTTCGACGCCGCTGCGCGAGCTGCTCAACTCGATGGTCGGTCTCCTGCTCGGTGAGATCACCGAGGGTGCCGAGACCGACCGCCTCAGGCGCTACGTCGATCCGCTGACCATCTGCCTGAGCCTGGAGCGGGACCTCACCGACCAGGCCGGCCAGGCCCGGGACGCGGTGGCCCGGGTCCAGGCCCAGCAGATGAGCGATCTGGCGACCGGGGTGCTCATGGCCCGGCTGGGCTGCGACCCGCCGACCGCACGCCGGCTGCTGTCCGAGTGGCTGGCCCAGCGCGGCGTGGATGCGGCGGAACTGTCGCCGGCCGATGTGCAGGCCCTGCTCGAAGATCCCGACTGGGGACGTCCCTGAGCCGCTGAGGCGGTCGGGCGGCCCCTTCGTCGGTGGTCACCTCTGAGAACGAACACAGCCCCCGGAGCCGAGCGATGGCTCCGGGGGCTGACAGGTTCTCACCGCGCCGGCGACCGGCGGGGAGAACCCGGTCGGGTGGTTCAGCGGCGGTAGCCGGCCATCGACTCCAGGCGGGCGATGCGGTCGGCCATCGGCGGGTGGGTGGCGAAGAGCTTGGCCACCCCGCCACCCCGGAACGGGTTGGCGATCATCATGTGGCTGGAGTTGACCAGCTCCCGCTCGGGCGGCAGCGGCAGCTGCCGGGTGCCCATCTCCAGCTTGCGCAGGGCCGAGGCCAGCGCCAGCGGGTCGCCGGTGAGCTTGGCGCCGTCCTCGTCGGCGTCGTACTCGCGGGTGCGGCTGACCGCCATCTGGATCACCCCGGCGGCGAGCGGGCCGAGCAGCGACATCGCGATCATCGCGACGAAGTTGGGGCGCTCCTCGTCGCTGCCGCCGAAGAAGAAGGCGAACTGCGCGATGAAGGTGATCGCGCTGGCCAGGGCCCCGGCGACGGAGGCGGTGAGGATGTCCCGGTTGTACACGTGCATCAGCTCGTGGCCCAGCACCCCGCGCAGCTCGCGCTCGTCGAGGATCTGCAGGATGCCCTCGGTGCAGCAGACCGCGGCGTTGCGCGGGTTGCGGCCGGTGGCGAACGCGTTCGGCGCCTGGGTGGGTGAGATGTACAGCGCGGGCATCGGCTGGCGGGCCTCGTTGGCCAGCTCCCGCACGATCCGGTACATCACCGGCTGCTCGGCCTCGCTGACCGGGCGGGCGCGCATCGCCTTGATCGCCATCTTGCCGGAGTTCCAGTACTGGTAACCGCTGATCGCCAGCGAGACCCCGAAGGCGATCACCAGACCGGTGCTCCCGGCCATCAGCTGACCGATCACCAGCAAGAACGCCGAGAGGCCACCCAGCAGGACGGCGGTCTTCAGCCCGTTGAAATGACTATGACCCATGCGGTGCTCCCTGACTCCTCACGACCGGTGCCACCGGGCACCGTCAGGAAACTCAACGGTGTCCGGCCTGCGCACGTTCCCGCCGGGTCCACCGTCGCACCCGTCCGGCTCCGATGATCCTCAGTACTTCGATCAGTGCAGGATCCCAGGCAGCAGCCCGGCGATCACCTGGGCCCCCACCGAGAGGCCGAGGCACCCGGCGGCAGCTCCTCCCAGCACGATCCCCTCCGCCGGGCGAAGCCGCCACCGGGGCGGTGCGGTGCCCGCGGGCGAGACCAGCAGGGCGGTCCAGCGCAGGTAGTAGGCCAGGGCCAGGGCGACGTTGAGGGCGGCGAGCACGGCGATCGGCCAGGTCTCGGCGTGCACCACCGGGCGCAGCACCACCACCTTGGCGATCAGGCCCATCACCCCGGGCGGGAGTCCGGCCAGGCAGAACAGGGCGAAGGCGAGGACGGCGGCGGCCACCGGTTCGGTGCGGCCCAGCCCCCGGTAGGCCTGCAGCGTGTGCTCCTCCCCGGCCCGGTGGTGCCGGGCCACCAGCACCACCACGGCGAACACGGCCAGACCGGCCACCACGTAGGCCAGCAGGTAGCCGATCGAGGCGGCGGCCACCTCACGCACGCTGTCCCGGGAGGCGCCCGCCCCGGCGAAGGGCAGCACCACCCAGCCGGCCTGCGCGACGGTGGACCAGGCGAGCAGGCGCACGGCCACGGTCTGCCGCAGCGCCACCAGATTGCCCACCGTCATGGTGAGCACGGCCAGCACCCCGACCAGCGGCGCCCAGACCTCGTGCAGCGTCGGCACCCCTATGCCGAGCAGCACCACCACCGCGGTCAGGCCGGCCGCCTTGGACACCGTGGACAGGAACGCGGCGACCGGCAGCGGCGCGCCGGCGTAGGTGTCCGGCGTCCACAGGTGGAAGGGCACCAGCGAGACTTTGAACCCGATGCCCGCGATCGCCAGCACCACCCCCAGGGCGGCCACCACCAGGACCGGCCGTTGCGGGTCGGCGGCCAGGACGTCGGCGATGCGGGCGAGGTAGAGCGAGCCGGTGGCCAGGAAGAGCAGACCGACGCCGAGCAGCAGCAGGCCGAGCGAGGCGACCGCGGTGAGCAGCATGGTGACGGCGGCCTGGGCCCCCTGGGCGTCTCGGCGCAGCGCGATCAGGCCGATCACCGGCAGGGTCGCGGTCTCCAGGGCGACGGTCAGGGTGGCCAGGTCGCGGGCCCCGGCCAGGGCGGCGGCGCCCGCCACCGTAGCCAGCAGCAGAGTGTGGTGCGCCGTGCGGTCTTTCGCGCCCGGGCCGGCCAGGGCCAGCAGCAGACAGGCCAGGGCACCGAGCAGGACGATGCCCTGGACCGCCAGGGTCAGGTCGGAGACCACGTAGGAGCAGCCGAAGCCGAACTGGGCCGGGCTCAGCGACTCCGGCAGCCGGGTCGGCCCGGTCTGCCCGCTGGTCACCACGAACCCGCTGGAGCAGGCGGTGCTGCGGTCCTGGCCGTCCTGGGCCAGGTACGCCACCGCCCCCGCGGCCACCAGCAGCCCGCTCACGCCGAGCGCGTCGGTGACCGTTCTCAGGCCCGGCCGGATCGCATCCACCAGCAGGATCAGCAGCAGGGCGACGACCGGTGCGATCACCGGCAGCAGGGCCACGGCGTCGATCTTGGGGACGCCGGTGAGTTCGGCGAAGGTCTCGGCGAGCATCAGGGCACCACTCCCCCGCCGGGCAGGAGCAACCGGACCACACCGGCCGTGGCCGCCAGCAGCGGGCCCGGCACCAGGCCGAGCCCGACGGTGGCCAGGACCAGCGGCATCGTGGTCAGCGACTCGTGCCGGGTGACATCGCCGATGTCCTGACCGTCCCAGCGCCCGTCGGTGCGGCCCTGCCAGAGCACCCGCAGCACCCGCAGCCAGTAGGCCGCGGCGATCACGGTGCCAACGGCGGCAACGACTGCGAACGGACGATTGAGGGCACCGAGCGCTCCCGACTGCCAGGCCCCGGCAATGGCCAGCAGCTCACCCCAGAACACGGCCAGACCGGGCAGACCCAGACCGGCCACCGCGCCGAAGGTGAGCAGCCACCCCAGCCTCGGCAGCCGATCGCGCAGACCGGGGCCGAGCTCGCCCAGACCGGCGCTGTGGTGCCGGTCCTTCAGCGCCCCGACCACGAAGAACAGCAGTGCGCTGACCACTCCGTGGGCGATGTTGGCGTAGAGCGCGCCCTGCAGGCCGGTCGGCGTCATCGAGGCCACGCCCAGCAGGACGAACCCCATGTGCGCCACCGACGACAGGGCGACCAGGCGTTTCAGGTCGTTCTCGGCCAGGCAGGCCAGGCCGGCCCAGACGATGCCGACCACCGCGAAGCCCCCCAGCCAGGGAGCCACGTTCTCCATCCCGGCGGGCAGCACCGGCACGACCACCCGGACCAGGCCGTACGTGCCGAGTTTCAGCAGGACCCCGGCCAGCAGCACCGATCCGGTGGTGGGGGCGATGGTGTGGGCCGGCGGCAGCCAGGTGTGCAGCGGCCACATCGGGGTCTTCACCGCCAGGCCGATCACGATCAGCACGGCCGCCACGGTCTGGGTGCTCTCGGACATGCCCGCACCACCGCGCTCGATCAGCTCGGTGATGTCGGCGGTACCGGTGCGGGTGATCACCAGGATCAGGCCCAGCAGCATCACCGCCGAGCCGGTGGCGGTGTAGAGCACGAAGCGGGCCGCGGCGTTGCCCGGCTGCCCCGGGAGCCGCCGGTCGCCCCAGACCCCGATCACGAACCACATCGGGATCAGCACGGTCTCGAAGGCGATGAAGAACAGCAGCAGGTCGAGCGCGGTGAAGGTGGCCAGCGCCCCACCGGTGACGGTCAGCACGCAGACCACCAGCAGCCGGACCCGGCCGTGCTCGGGGTGCACCCGGATCAGGTGCCCGCAGGTGAGCACCGCGAGCAGGGCGGTGAGCAGGACCAGGGGCGCGCTCACCCCGTCGAGGCCGAGATGCGCCTGCAGGCCGAGGGCCGGGATCCAGTCGGTGCGCACCTGCAGCTGCATCCGCCCCAGGCCCCGGTCCCAGGCCACGAGAGTGGCCAGGGCACCGATCAGCAGGGTCACCCCGCTGATCCCGGCGCCCAGGCGAGCGGCGGTCCGGTCGGGGATCTGCGGCACGGCCAGCAGCACCAGGGCGCCGGCCAGGGGCAGCAGGACCAGGGTGGGCAGCAGCCAGTTCACGACGCCGGTGTCGGGCGTCATACCAGCACCACCCCGGCCACCGCGATCACGACCGCCCCGGCGAACACCCAGGCCGCGTAGGCCGAGGCCAGCCCGGTCTGGGCCAGCCGCAACAGCTTTCCGGCGATCGTGGTGGCCGGGCCGACGCCGCGCACGTACGCGTCCACCACGTCGTGCTCGCCCACCCGGACCAGTACGGTCAGGCCCAGCGCGGGGCGGACCACCAGCGCCCGGATCACCCGGTCGAAGCCGAACGCGTTCAGCAGCACCGTCCGGGCCCGCTCAGGCAGGGCGAAGGCGATGTCCGCAGTGCCCAGTCGGGGCGCCGACACCGCCCAGCCCACCCCGGAAAGAGCCAGCAGAGCACCGGTGATCGCGGTGCCGGGCTCGATCTGGAGCCCGTGCAGCAGATCCGGCGGCTGCAGGAGAACCAGGCCGAAGGCCAGGCTCGGCAGGGCCAGGAGGTAGAGGGGGAGCATCATGGCGAGGGGTACGCGATGGCGGTTTTCCCCGTCCTCAATTGGGTTTTCCGAGGTTCGCCCCATCGCAACCATCGCCCACGCGCGACCGGCGTACAGACCCGTCAGCACGATCGTGCTTACCCCCGCGACGAGGACCATCCAGCCCACCCAGGTTCCGGCGTGCGCCGCCTCGTCCGCCGCCGAGAGAACGGCCTCCTTGGACCAGAAGCCGCCGAAGGGCGGGATACCCGCCAGCCCCAGGAGCCCGATCCCGAAGAGCACAGCAAGGCTTCGATGGGTACGCCAGAGGCCGCCCATGTCGGCGAGCGCGGTGGAGCCCACGATGTGCACCACGCACCCCGCCGCCAGGAACAGCAACGCCTTGAAGGCTCCGTGGGAGAGCAGGTGCGCCACCCCCGGCGCGGCCAACCCCACCGGGTCGCCGGAACCCAGCTCCCGGTCGGAGGCCACGCAGACCGCCGCCAGCATGTACGCGACCTGACTGATCGTGGAGTAGGCCAGCAGCCGCTTCAGGTCGGTCTGGGCCAGCGCGGCCAGGGCGGCCCCGACCATGCTGACCGAGGCCAGCACCGCACCGGTCTGCAGCACCCCGGGCGCGGTGAGGAACAGGGGCAGCAGACGGGCCACCAGGAACACGCCGGCCACCACCATCGTGGCCGCGTGGATCAGGGCGGAGACCGGGGTCGGGCCCTCCATCGCGTCCGGGAGCCAGGTGTGCAGGGGGAACTGCGCCGACTTGCCCACCACCCCGGCGAGCAGCAGTGCGGCCGCGGTGAGGACCGTGCCGTGGCCGATCTCGTTCTCGGTCGCCGCGCGGTTCAGCTCACTGATCGAGGTGGTGCCCGCGCCCGCGATCAGCACCACCACGGCCAGCACCACCCCGATGTCGCCGGTGCGGGTGATCAGGAACGCCTTGGTGGCCGCGGCCCGGGCGGCGGCCCGCTCGCTGTGATGGCCCACCAGCAGGTACGAGGCCAGGCCCATCACTTCCCAGCCGATCAGCAGCAGCACCAGGTCACCGGCGTGGACCACGAGCATCATCGCGGCGGTGAACATCGAGACGGTGGCCGCGTAGGCGGGGTAGCGAGTGGGCGCCTCCGGCGTTCCATCACCGTGCAGATAGGCGGTGGAGTAGATCTGCACGCAGAGGGCGACCAGGGCGACCATCACGGCGACGCCCGCGGCCAGCTGGTCCGAGCGCAGGTCGAGGGCGATGGTGGCGCTGCCCAGCTGAGCATCTCCGAGGAACCCGACGGAGGTGCTCCCCTCCTGGGTGCTGACCAGCACCAGCTCGGCCACGGCGGCGATCAGCGCGCCCAGTGCACCGGCCACCGCCCAGTCCGACGCCCAGCTGCGGGCAGCCGGGGACGAGCTCATGACCAGACCGAAGACCGCAGCCGCGGCGGGCAGGACCACGGTGAGGATGGCGGCGGCCCCGGTCACGACCCCGCCTGCTTCGCCTCGGGATAGCCCGCCGGGTTCTCGGTGTGGCTGGGTGAGGCCTCCCCCAGCTCCGTGACCTCGGTCAGCTCGACCGTGCCACGGGCCCGGAACAGCAGCAGCACGATCGCCAGCGCCACCCCGATCTCGGCGGCCGCGATCGTGATCACGAAGATGGTCATCACCTGGCCGGGGATCAGCGGGTCCTGCACCAGGTCAGGGCCCCCGGCGCCGGCCTCGGGCAGGGCCGCCAGCCCTCCGGCAGGCAGCGCCGAGGCCGTGACCAGGAGCACGTTCGCGGCGTTGAGCAGCAGTTCGGCGCCGATCAGCACGAGGACGGCGTTGCGCCGGGCGAGGATCCCGTACACGCCGATCCCGGCGAGGGCCGCAGCGAGCACGGCCGGGCCGAGCAGGTGGATCATCCCGTCTCTTCCCCGCTCTCGACCTTGCCGGGCTCCTTGCCGGGCTCCTTACGGGACACCGCGATCGCCGCGACCAGGGCCGCCAGCAGCAGTACCGAGAGCAGCTCGAAGGGAAGCAGCCAACCGGAGAACACGGCCTCGCCGATCGGGCGCGCGGCCCCCTGCTCGGTACGCACGGCGACCTTGGTGTCTCCGACGGCGTAGATGAGCGTGCCGGCCAGGACCCCCGTCACCGCGACCCCGGCCGCCCCCGCCGCCAGCCGCTGCCCGAGGGATCCGTCGAGGCGTGCGCTGGGCTCGATCGGCGCGCGGGTGAGCATGAGCGCAAAGATCACCAGGACCACCACCGCGCCCACGTAGACCAGGAGCTGGACCAGCGCGACCACCTCGGCGCCGAGCACCAGGTAGACGCCGGCCAGCGCGCCCAGGCAGACCACGAGCCAGAGGGCGCAGTGGACGACGCGGGGACTGGACACGGCGAGCAGCCCAGCGGCTCCGGCGAGAACGGCCAGAGCGACGAAGAGGACCTCGAGACCAGTCACGGCCGGCTCCGGCGCGGGGGGTCTTTGGGGTCGGGGGTGGCCGGGTCGGGCTTGGCGTGATCAGGTGCGCCCCGGTCAGGCGAGGCTGAATCCGCGGTGGCCAGGTCAGGCGCGGCTCGGTGGAGCGCGGCCGGGTCCGAGCTGGCCGGGTCCGCGCTAGCCGGATCGGGCTTGGCGTGATCAGGTGCACCGCGGTCAGGCGAGGCTGAGTCCGCGGTGGCCAGGTCAGGCGCGGCTCGGTGGAGCGCGGCCGGGTCCGCGGTGGCCGGGTCGGGCTTGGCGTGATCAGGTGCGCCCCGGTCAGGCGAGGCTGAGTCCGCGGTGGCTAGGTCAGGCGCGGCTTGGGCAGGGGTGGCCAGGTCGGAGGTGGCCGGGTCTGGGACGGTTGGGATGGCTGGGTCGGGCGTGGCCGGGTCCGAGGGGGCCAGGTCAGGAGTATGCGCTGTGTTGGAGGTGGCCGGGTCCGGCGTGGCCAGGTCCGGGACCGGTGGCATGGGTTGGGTCTCGTCCGTGACGGGTGGCAGAGGCTGGGTTTCGTCGGTGACCGCAGGCAGTAGCGCCGTTTTTTCGTCGTCCGGGTGGCTGCTGTGGGTCGCGGTCGTCTCAGGGACAGCGGCCGTCTCCCGAAGGGCCGGGTCTGGGCGCGTCGCTTCTTCGCGGTCGGCCGTCCCTTCGTCGGCGGTGGCCTCGGGGCCTCCCACTTTCTCGTGGTCGGTAGCCATCTCGTCGGCAGTGACCCCCTCGTGGCCAGTGGCTGCCTGGGTCGCGGCGTCCTGGGCCACTACTTCCTGAGCGGCAGTCTCCCGAGCGGCAACCTCCTGGGGCGCCGCCTCCTGAACCGCTTTTTCCTGGGCCGTCGCCTCTTGGGCTGCCTCTTGGGCCGCCGCCTCCTGGGCAGTTGCTTCCTGGGCAGTTGCTTCCTGGGCAGTTGCTTCCTGGGCAGTTGCTTCCTGGGCTGCTGCTTCCCGAGCCGCCACCTCCTGGGCGGCAACCTCCTGGGCTGCTGCTTCCCGAGCCGCCACCTCCTGGGCCGCCGCCTCTCGGGCCGCCTCCTGGGCCGCCGCCGCCTGGGCTGCTTCCTGGGCGGCTGCCTCCTGAGCAGCTGCCTCCTGAGCGGCGACCTCCTGAGCCGCAGCCTCCTGGCGGGCGGCCTCGTAGGCCGCGATCGCCTTCTCGGCGGCGGCGCGGGCGACACCCACCTCCTTGGCCTCCACTGCCCCGGGGTCGGGCAGGGGCGGGGGCTGGACGCTGGTCATCCAGCTCTCCAGGCGGTCGCTCTCGTGGAGCAGGTCGCGGATGTCGAACTCCGCGTACTCGAACTCGGGGCTCCAGAAGAGCGCGTCGAAGGGGCAGACCTCGATGCAGATGCCGCAGTACATGCAGAGCGAGAAGTCGATGGCGAAGCGGTCCAGCATGTTCTTCTGCCGGGCCCGGCCGCCGGGCTCGGCGGCGGGGATCTCTTCCTTGTGCGACTCGATGTAGATGCACCAGTCCGGGCACTCCCGGGCGCACAGCATGCAGCTCGTGCAGTTCTCCGCCAGCAGCGCGATCACGCCCCGGCTGCGCGGTGGCAGGTCCGGTCGCACGTCGGGGTACTCGGCCGTGTGGGTGGGCCGGACCAGCGACCTCGCCGTGGTGGCGAGCCCGGAGACCAGACCACGGCCGAACCCCAGACCACGACCGAGCCCGTGGCCGGGCTGCTGACCGGATTCGTGGCCGTGTTCGTGCCCGGGCCCGTGGCTGTGTTCGTGGTCGTGCCCAGGAACGTCGCCCAGATCGTGCCGGTGACTGCCGGAGCCGCCCGCGACGTTCTGCTGTTCGGAGGTCACCGCTGCATCCTGCCGTGTTTTGCGGTTCCGAGGGGCGTGGATCCGGCGCGTCCGCGACTCAGCGCTGGGCGGGAGGCAGCATCAGCGCGCTCAGACCGAGCTCGTGGGCGGCGTACTCGTCGGCCCAGACCCGGGCCCGGCCGCGTGAGAGCGTGCCTCTGACCTGGGTGGCCACGACCAGGCCGTCGAGCATGACGCAGATCCGCAGCGCCGCCTCCGAGGGGTCCGCGCACTCGAACTCGCCGGCCTCGACCCCCTGCGTGACCAGCCGGGTCAGGCCGTGCCGCCGGCGGGTGTCGTTGCGCCGGACCACCTCGCGGATCTCGTCGGTGTAGCGGCCCTCGGCCCAGGCGTCGATGTTGCGCGACCACCCCTCCAGGTCGGCCGGTTCCACCGGGACCTGCTGGTACAGACCGATCACGTTGCGCAGCCGCTCGGTGTGCGAGCCCGGCCCGGCGACCACCGCCTCCATCGCCGCCAGTTCCCGGTCGGAGGCCAGCACAAATGCTTCCGACAGCAGTCGTTCTTTGGAATCGAAATGGTAAAAGACCAGGCCGGGACTGATTCCGAGCTCGGCGGCGACATCCGCGACCCGGGTACGCGCGAATCCCTTCCGGGCGACCACCGTCGCGGCCGACCGGAGAATCTCCTCGCGCCGGATCTCTGCCTGCTGCCGCGCCACCTCACCGACCTCACATGCGTTCCGACAAAAGACCCGGCCGGAACGGGGGGCACCTCCTGGCCCTTTAGGGCCGGGAGAACACGCACCTGGTGCGACCATAAATATTTTCGGATTGGACGCCGAATCCGGCGGTCGCCGGATCGGGCTTACCGGACCGACCCGCGACCATTGAGAATATTAGCGGCCCCGGCCCGAGGATCGGTCCGATCACCGGAATTACCCGTATGAGCTGCCCAGATTTCCCCACCGGACCCAATCGCACCGGCAACGTGCGACCGCCCGTCATGGAATCGCTCCCAGATCCGCACACCCGACGTATCCGGGCGCCGGCCTTGGTGGCGATCCGCTCATCCCCGGCGCGGCGCCCGCCCGCCGCACGCACGAGCCGACGCTGAGCCGGCACCGCGCGCGTCACTCAACGTAACCACCACGGAACCGGTCGCTCGCGCCCTAGGCGCGCCACCCGTCCATAGTTTGACCGCTTGCCCAATTTCGGCACCCGGCGCCACAACAATGGGCCTCCCACGGCCTCTGATCAGCCCTTCAACTGCACCGGAAATCCCGCACGGTCGCCGTGCTGAAGCAACCAAGGAACGCTGATGGCCGCGATCCGCCAGCGAAGCGCACCGGCAGTGCATCGAAAGTGCGCCGTCAGTGCGGTGAGGAGAGCCCGCGACGGGATTAGCCCTCGATTCACCGGCCTGCCGTATGCCTTAATCCCATTCCTGACCTGCGCATTCTTCCGGTTTCCGGGGGCCTGCCCGAGGCTCCGGCGGAATGCGACAACCACTCCGAGCGGTCGGATCGCGGTCGTTCTGGCAGTATTCCCATTCGTGGAACGCGTGACGGGTATCGGGGGTCTGTTCTTCCGAAGCAGAGATCCGGAGAGACTGGCAGCCTGGTACGAGGAGCATCTCGGGGTGACCCCGGTGCCCCTCACCTATGCGGAGGAGCCCTGGTATTCACAGTCCGGGCCGACCGTGTTCGCCGCCTTCGCCGAAGAGACCGAGCACTTCGGGCGCGCGGCCCAGCAATGGATGGTGAATTTCCGGGTCCGTGACCTGGACGCCATGGTGCGGCAGTTGCGGGCCTCCGGCATCGAGGTGGAGGTCGATCCGGAGGTGTACCCCAACGGGCGCTTCGCCCGGGTGTACGACCCGGAGGGCAACCCCGTGGAACTATGGGAGCCGTGAGCAACTCTCCCGTAACCGATCTCGTCCTCCGCGACGCCCCTTTCGACAGCCCCGAGGCGATCACCCTGATCGCCGAACTCCAGCAGGAGTATGTGACCCGCTACGGCGGGCAGGACGAGACCCCGGTCGAGCCGGGTGAGTTCACCCCGCCGGCCGGCCTCTTCGTGGTCGCCGAGGTGGGGGGCGAGCTGGCTGGATGCGTGGGCGTGAGGGAACACGCGGCGGGCGGGGAGCAGTGCGCGGAGATGAAGCGGATGTACGTGCGGCCGGCCTTCCGGCGTCGTGGGCTGGCCCGCAAGCTGCTCAGCGCAGCCGAGCAGCGGGCCGTGGTGCTGGGCTACCGGCGGCTGGTGCTGGAGACCGGTGACCAGCAGCCCGAGGCGGTCTCGCTGTACCAGAACTCGGGCTACCGGCCGCACCAGAACTTCGGCATCTACGCCGACGAGGCGGGCTCGCAGTACTTCGCCAAGGACCTCGTCTGACCTGTCCCACCCAGAGCCGGGCGGTTGCTACAACCGCCCGGCTTCGATGATCCGCCTCAGGAACTGGCGGGTGCGCTCCTCGGTGGGCTCGCCCAGGACCTGTTCGGGCGCCCCCCGTTCCAGTACCCGCCCGCCGTCGAGGAAGCACACCTCGTCGGCCACCTGCCGGGCGAAACCCATCTCGTGGGTGGCCACCAGCATGGTCATGCCCTCGGACTTCAGGTCGCGCAGCATGGCCAGCACCTCCCCGACCAGTTCCGGGTCGAGCGCCGAGGTGACCTCGTCGAACAGCATCAGCACGGGGTCGTTCACCAGCGAGCGGGCGATCGCCACGCGCTGCTGCTGACCGCCGGACAGATGGTCCGGATGAGCGTCGGCCCGGTGCCGCAGGCCGACCCGGTCGAGCATCGCCAGAGCGCGCTCGCGGGCCTGCTCGGCGGGCACCTTGTGCACCTTGCGGGGCGCCAGCGTGATGTTGTCCAGCACGCTGAGGTGGGGGAAGAGGTTGAACGACTGGAAGACGATGCCGATCTTCGCGCGCACCTCGTCGGCGTTCACCCGGGGGTCGGTGATGTCCTGCCCCTGCAGCTCGATCACCCCGTCGTCGACCGTCTCCAGCAGGTCGATACAGCGCAGCAGAGTGGACTTGCCCGAGCCGGAGGCCCCGATCAGGACCACCACGTCGTGCTCGGCCACGTCCAGGCTCAGGTCGCGCAGCACCACGCTGGGCCCGTAGGTCTTGCGCAGGTTCTGGACGCTGAGCAGCCCGCTCACAGGTGGCCTCCGCCGGGGACGGCCCCGTACCGCCGCGACACCCGGTCGGTGATCCGGGTCAGCGGGATGGTCAGGATCAGGAAGAGCACCCCGGCCACCACGTACGGGGTGAAGTTGAAGCTGGTCGCGGTCTCGATCTGGGCGGCCCGGACGGCGTCGATGGCCGCCCCGAGCACCGAGATCAGGCCCGAGTCCTTGGTCAGCGAGGCCAGGTCGTTCAGCAGCGGCGGGACGACCCGGCGCACGGCCTGCGGCAGCACCACGTAACGCATGCTCTGCGGCCCGCTCAGACCCAGCGACCGGGCCGCGGCCCGCTGGCTGGGGTGCACCGACTCGATGCCGGCCCGGAACACCTCGGCCACGTAGGCCGAGTAGGTCAGCACCAGGGCCACGCAGCCCAGCACGATCGGGTCGGTGGGCACCCCGGTCAGGTTGAGCGCCGGCACCCCGAACCCGACCAGCAGCAGGACCAGGATCAGAGGCAGGCCGCGGAAGACGTCCACGTAGACCGTGGCCAGGGCGCGCAATGGCCAGAAGACCGGTCCACGCAGCGTCTTCAGCACGGCCAGGAGCAGGCCCACCAGCAGCACGCAGACCGCGCTGACCAGGAAGACCTGGACGTTGACCCAGAAGCCCTCGAGGACGGCCGGGAACGACTCCACGGCCTTGTCCCAGTTGAAGAACGTCTCCCGGGTGCGGTCCCAGCCGGGTGCGCTGACCACCCCGGCGATCAGCGCACCTCCCACGACCACGGTGCTGATCACGGCGATCAGGAGCGACTGCAGGCTCCGGCGCCGCCGGTAGGCGTCGCGTTCGAGCTGCCGGGGTGAAGGGCTCCAGTCGTCGAGCGTGTCCGGGCTGCTCACTTCAGTTCGGGCGCGCCGGCCGACTCGGTCAGCCACTCGGTCTCGAGCTTCTCCAGCGTGCCGTCTGCGCGCAGCGCGTCGACCGCGTCGGAGACGCAGTCGGTCAGCGGGCTGTCCTTGGCCAGGAGCAGACCGAACTGCTCCGCGCTGTCACCGGCGGCGGGCAGCTGGCCGACCACGACGCCGTTGTCCAGCTCGGCGGCGGCCAGGTACAGCGCGGTGGGCAGGTCCACCACCAGGGCGTCGATCTGGCCGTTGTTCAGCGCCAGCTTGGCCTTGTCGTTGTCGTCGTACACGGCCGGCTTCGAGGACGGCTGGATCTGCTCCTCGATCGCCTTGTAGCTGGTGGTGCCCACCTGCGCACCGAGCTTGACGTCCTTGAGGTCGGCCAGCGAGGTGGCCCCGGCGGCCTTGCTGCCCTTGATCGTCACGACCGCCTGGGCGACGTCGTAGTAGCCGGAGGAGAAGTCCACGGCCTCTTTGCGCTCGTCGGTGATCGAGAACTGGTTGATGTCGAAGTCGAAGGTCTTGGCGCCCGGCTGCACCGCCGCGTTGAAGCCCACCGTCTCCCACTTGACCTGGTCGTTCGTGTAGCCGAGCTGCTCGGCCACGGCGTACGCCACGGCGGACTCGAAGCCCTTGCCGTTGGTCGGGTCGTTGTCCTGGAACCACGGCGTGTAAGCCGGGGTGTCGGTGCCGACGGTCAGCGTGCCGGCGGCCAGGGTGTCCAGATCGGCCGGGGCGCAGGAGGCCGAGGTGCTGGCCGACGCCGAGGAGCCGGTGCCCGCCTCGTCTTCGGAGTCGGCCGGGGCACAGGCGGCGACGGCCAGCAGGGCGATGAGGGCAGATCCTGCGGCAGGCAGTCGGCGGGACATGAATACTCCAAGGTCAGCGCATGGTTTCGGCGGCTGAGTCTAGCCCTGCCCGGTTCGGCCCTCCGAGGGTGTTCACGTGTTCGGTCGCGGATGACCCCGACCCGACCGGAAGTTTCTCCGCAAGGTCAGAACAACTCGTCCAGAAGTACATGAAAGGACAACCGGCGCAGATCCGGCTCGGTCTCGCCGTAACGCTGGAGGAACCGGGCGCGCAGATCGGCGCCGAACCCGCCCAGCGCGTTCGAGAGGATGCCGAGGTCCTGGTAGCGGTCGGCCAGCCCGAGCCGGCCGACGTCGAGCAGGCCGGTGACCTCGCCGTTGCTGAGCAGCACGTTGTCCAGGGAGAGGTCGCCGTGGGTCACCACCCGGCCGGCTTCCAGCGGCAGCAGGGCGGTGAGCTCCTGCCAGACCTGCTCGGGGGTCCAGCCCTGGCGCTCTTCGTCGAAGTCGTCCGCGTCGACCCGGCCGGCGTCGATGTTGGCCCGGGCGTGGCGCAGCCGGAAGGCGTGACCGGCGACGAACGGGCAGGTGTCGGCATCGAGGGCGTGCAGCCGGCGGGTGAAGTCGGCCAGCGCGTCGACCACCCGCTCGGCGTCGGCCTCGATCTCCAGCAGGGCGCTGCGGCCGGGCAGGGCGGTGGTGAGCAGCCAGGCGTCTTCGGGGCTGCGCACGAAGCGGACGACTTCCGGCGCCGGGATCCGCCCGCGTAACCAGGCCAGCCGCACCATCTCGTCGGTGACCTCCTCGGCCGCCTCGCCCCGTCCGTGTTTGAGGAAGAGATCGCGTCCCGGACCGCGCAGCCGGTGAACGGCGTTGCCGGACTGCCCGACCGTGTCGCGGACCCACTCGTAGCCGTGGATCTCGTCGGCGATGGTCGCGGGCGGGAGGGGCGTGCTCATCCGGGCACGCTAGATGATTCGATGGGGCGCATGGCCGAAGTGAGAGAGAACCAGGAAAAGAACCGTTTCGAGATCTGGGTGGACGACGAGCTGGCCGGCTTCACCGAGCACCGCGGCCTGGGGCCGGTGGTGAGCCTGGTGCACACCGAGATCGGTGAGCGCTTCGGCGGGCAGGGCCTGGCCACGCAGCTGATCCGCCAGACCCTGGACGACCTGCGCGAGCGCGATTCCCAGGTGCTCCCGATCTGCCCCTTCGTCAAGGCCTTCATCGACAAGCACCCCGACTACCTCGACCTCGTCCCCGCCGGTCGCCGCGCCGTCTTCGGTCTCCCCTCCGCCCCCCGCACTTGAGACCCGATTCTGTCGGGCCCCCTGGGTAGAGTCCTTTCCCATGGAGGGCCTGGAGACTTACCTGGTCGTCGCCGCCGTGATCGCCGCCGGCGCGCTGCTGTTCGTCGGAGGCATCGGGGCGGCCCGGGCGCTGCGCCCGCGCGTGCCCTCGCCCGAGAAGACCCTCACCTACGAGAGCGGCGTCGATCCGGTCGGCCACGGCTGGGCGCAGAGCCAGATCCGCTACTACCTCTACGCCTTTCTGTACCTGATCTTCGCGGTCGACGCGGTGTACCTGTTCCCCTGGGTCACCGTGGTGAAAGACCTGGGCTGGGCCACCCTGGCCGAGATGGGCGTGTTCCTCGGCGTGATCGCGATCGGCCTGATCCACGCCGTGCGCCGTGGGGTCCTGCGATGGATCTGACCCGGCCGGGCAGCGGCAGCCGGCCGGTCTCGCCGAAGACCGCGCTGCCGATGCCGGTTCTGCGGCAACCGCACGAGCACGAAATTGAAGACGGGTCAGCAGGCCTGGGTGCCCTGGCTGCGGTTGCGCCGCATCCACTTCGGCTGGTGCTCAACTGGGGCCGGCGCTACTCGCTCTGGGTGTTCAACTTCGGTCTGGCCTGCTGTGCCATCGAGTTCATCGCCGCCAGCATGGCCCGTCACGACTTCATCCGCCTCGGCGTGATCCCGTTCGCCAACGGCCCCCGGCAGGCCGACCTGATGGTGGTGTCGGGCACCGTCACCGACAAGATGGCCCCGGCCGTGCGCCGGCTGTGGGAACAGATGCCCGAGCCGAAATACGCCATCTCGTTCGGCGCCTGCTCCAACTCGGGCGGCCCCTACTGGGACTCGTACTGCGTCACCAAGGGGGTCGACCAGATCATCCCGGTCGACGTCTACGTGCCCGGCTGCCCGCCGCGCCCCGAGGCGTTGCTGCAGGGCATCGTGAAGCTGCAGGAGAAGATCGCCGACGAGAACCTGGCCCGGCGCTACGGCTCCCGCCGTCGGGGCGCTGCCTCGCTCAACCGGGGCCTGGTCGAGGGCAGCCCGGCATGAGCTCAGCACTGCCAAGCCGCATTTCGCCCGACGCCAACCAGCTCACCGCGTGGTTCACGGCGGCGCTCAGTAAGGCTGGGGTCGGCACACCTGCGGGGGCCGACCAGGGCGGGCCCACCGACCGGGCCGCTGCAGACGGTGAGCCCGGGCAGTCCGACGCTCCGGAGTCAGCCCCGCCCACCTCCAGGTCCTCCGCCCTGGTCACGGTCACCGCCGACGGCGCGGGCACCCCGGTGGTCGACGTACCCGCCGCCGGCTGGGTGGCCGCCGCCACCTGCGCCCGTGACCAGTTGGGGCTCGACTTCCTCGACTGGCTCTCGGCCGTCGACGAACCCGACGCCGACCCGGCCGGTCTCGACGTGCTCCTCCACCTCGCCGCCACCGACTCGTTCGGCTCGCCCGACCGCGTCGTCCGCCGCCTCCTGCTGCGCACCCGGGTGCCCGAAACCACCCTCAGTCTGCCCAGTCTCACCGCGCTCTGGCCGGGGGTCGCCTGGCACGAGCGCGAGACCTTCGAGATGTTCGGGCTCACCTTCACCGGCTTCGAAGACGGCAGCGGCGCAGGCCTCAGACCGCTCCTGCTGCCCGACGGGTTCGAGGGCACTCCCCTGCGCAAGTCGTTCGTCCTGGCCGCCCGGGCGGCCAAGGCGTGGCCTGGCGCCAAAGACCCGGGCGACTCGGCCGCCGGCAAGGCCCCCCGCCGCAAGACCCGGCCGCCCGGCGTCCCCGATCCTTCGTGGGGCCC
>NZ_JAJSOH010000079.1 GCF_021277265.1 Kineosporia rhizophila | reverse complement strand
GGGTCCTGAGGGAGCGGGCCGGAGCTGGAAACAGCTGCGGGCCGTGAACTTAGGCCGGAAGCCTTCTGGGTTTCTGGACGACTGGCATGACAGTCCTTTCATCAAACCGCCGGCGTGTTGCTGGTAGGTGGTGGGCTTGAGGGTTGTGTGTGTTCGTTGCTTGTGAACTGTATAGTGGACGTGAGCATCTTTAATTCTGT
>NZ_JAJSOH010000078.1 GCF_021277265.1 Kineosporia rhizophila | reverse complement strand
CTCATAGTCTCTTCGTGAGACTCAGAGGAATGTCATTGCTCAGACGATGGACTGGCCCTTTCTGGGCCGGCCGAGTTCTGGGGTGACTGCTCAGGGTGGAACATCGGTTGGAGCTCGCTTCCCGGGGATGGGAGGCGAGGATGCACTGTTGGGTCCTGAGGGAGCGGGCCACGGGGTTTCGAGTGATCGAAGCCTGGTGGGCCGTGAACTTAGGCCGGAAGCCTTCTGGGTTTCTGGACGACTGGCATGACAGTCCTTTCATCAAACTGCCGGCACTTGTGTCGTGTGTGTGATGAGTCTGAGGGTTGTGTGTGTTCGTTGCTTGTGAACTGTATAGTGGAC
>NZ_JAJSOH010000077.1 GCF_021277265.1 Kineosporia rhizophila | reverse complement strand
AGGTCCTTCGCCAGACCGGTCGGCAGAACATCGGCACCCAACGAAAGATGCCGCAACCGCGACACCTTCGGATCAAAGCCGGTCGCAGTAATGGCCTGGAACACCACCGGCACGAACTCAGCGAACCCGATCGGCTCCGAGGCCAGGATACCGGCCAGATACTCGACGTCCTTGTCCCCTCCGGAACGGATCAGCCTCACACTCGCGCCGACCGTCAACGGCCAGAAGAACTCCGGCACCGACACATCGAAACCGGCAGAGCTCTTCTGCAGCAACCGGTCGCCGGGTTCGAGCGGGAACACCCCTTGACGCCAAGCGATCAGATTAACGATCGCGCGGTGGCTGACCGCCACACCCTTCGGCCGCCCCGTCGTACCCGACGTGAAAATGACGTACGCCGTGTCG
>NZ_JAJSOH010000076.1 GCF_021277265.1 Kineosporia rhizophila | reverse complement strand
TGCAATTTCGCCGAGTTCGCGGTTGAGACAGCGGAGAAGTCGTTACGCCATTCGTGCAGGTCGGAACTTACCCGACAAGGAATTTCGCTACCTTAGGATGGTTATAGTTACCACCGCCGTTTACTGGCGCTTAAGTTCTCAGCTTCGCCCCGAAAGGCTAACCGGTCCCCTTAACGTTCCAGCACCGGGCAGGCGTCAGTCCGTATACATCGTCTTGCGACTTCGCACGGACCTGTGTTTTTAGTAAACAGTCGCTTCTCCCTGGTCTCTGCGGCCCTCAAACGCTCACCGTCGCAAGGACAGGTCACGCCTCAGGCCCCCCTTCTCCCGAAGTTACGGGGGCATTTTGCCGAGTTCCTTAACCACGATTCACTCGATCGCCTTAGTATTCTCTACCTGACCACCTGAGTCGGTTTAGGGTACGGGCGGCTCGAACCTCGCTAGATGCTTTTCTCGACAGCATAGGATCACCCACTTCCCGCCAATGCGGTCATCATCACATCTCAGGCT
>NZ_JAJSOH010000075.1 GCF_021277265.1 Kineosporia rhizophila | reverse complement strand
AGGTTTTCACAGCAGACGCGACAGACCGCCTACGAGCTCTTTACGCCCAATAATTCCGGACAACGCTTGCACCCTACGTATTACCGCGGCTGCTGGCACGTAGTTAGCCGGTGCTTCTTCTGCAGGTACCGTCACTTGCGCTTCTTCCCTGCTGAAAGAGGTTTACGACCCGAAGGCCTTCATCCCTCACGCGGCGTCGCTGCGTCAGGCTTTCGCCCATTGCGCAATATTCCCCACTGCTGCCTCCCGTAGGAGTCTGGGCCGTGTCTCAGTCCCAGTGTGGCCGGTCGCCCTCTCAGGCCGGCTACCCGTCGTCGCCTTGGTAGGCCATTACCCCACCAACAAGCTGATAGGCCGCGAGCTCATCTCTGACCGAAAAACTTTCCACGCACAGACCATGCGACCGTACGTCATATCCGGTATTAGCCACCGTTTCCCGTGGTTATCCCAGAGTCAGAGGCAGATTACTCACGTGTTACTCACCCGTTCGCCACTGATCCCCACCGAAGTGGTTCACCGTTCGACTTGCATGTGTTAAGCACGCCGCCAGCGTTCGTCCTGAGCCAGGATCAAACTCTCCGTAAATAATCTTCTAGGAAGACTTTTAGCGAAGTGTGTTGCAATTGATTCCTGACCAATAACTCCAGTCCGTTTACCCAGGCACCCGACGGGGGTCGGAGAA
>NZ_JAJSOH010000074.1 GCF_021277265.1 Kineosporia rhizophila | reverse complement strand
CCTAAGAGCGTGTCTCATTTGGAAGCGGTGAGCCGTTTTGGCATGATCTGGCGGCGTGGATGATCTGTCTCGGCGTCTGGTCCCGGATGAGTTGTGGGCGATCGTGGAGCCGCTGATCCCGTCGGCGCCGACGCGTCCGCAGGGTGGCGGCCGGGCGCGGGTGGACGACCGGGCCATGTTCACGGCGATCGTGTTCGTGCTGACCAGTGGCGTTGCCTGGCGCTACCTTCCGCCGTCGTTCGGAGTGAAGTACCAGACCGCGCACCGTCGGTTCAGCGAATGGACCGCGGCCGGGCTGTGGCCACGCATCCACCGAGCCGTGCTGGATGAACTCGGAGCAGCCGGCGAGATCGACTGGTCCCGCGCCGTGGTGGACGCCGCAAGCGTGAGGGCCAAAAAAGGGGATCTCTGACCGGGCCCAGCCCCGTCGACCGGGGCAAGCCCGGCTCCAAGATCCATGCCCTGTCCGACCGCAACGGTCTGCCCCTGGCCGTGGCCGTCAGCGCCGCGAACACCAACGACAACCAGGCCCTCAAGCCCTTGGTCAGGGCCGTTCCCGCGGTCCGGTCCCGACGCGGCCCACGCCGGCGCAAGCCCGCCAAGCTGCACGCTGACAAGGCCTACGACTCCATCGAGATCCGCTCCTGGCTGCGCCGGCGCGGGATCGTTCCCCGTATCGCCCGCAAGGGCATCGAGTCCAGCGAACGCCTGGGCCGCTATCGCTGGGTGATCGAGCGAACCATGGCCTGGTTCACCGGCTATCGCCGCCTGACCATCCGCTACGAACGCAGGGCCTCCCACTTCGCAGCGTTTCTCACGCTTGGGGCAGCCATTACTTGCTACAAGAAACTGCCCAAATGAGACACGCTCTAAG
>NZ_JAJSOH010000073.1 GCF_021277265.1 Kineosporia rhizophila | reverse complement strand
TGCTCCTTAGAAAGGAGGTGATCCAGCCGCACCTTCCGGTACGGCTACCTTGTTACGACTTCGTCCTAATCGCCAGTCCCACCTTCGACAGCTCCCTCCCACAAGGGGTTAGGCCACCGGCTTCGGGTGTTACCGACTTTCATGACGTGACGGGCGGTGTGTACAAGGCCCGGGAACGTATTCACCGCAGCAATGCTGATCTGCGATTACTAGCGACTCCAACTTCACGGGGTCGAGTTGCAGACCCCGATCCGAACTGAGACCAGCTTTTTGGGATTCGCTCCACCTTACGGTCTCGCAGCCCTTTGTACTGGCCATTGTAGCACGCGTGAAGCCCAAGACATAAGGGGCATGATGATTTGACGTCATCCCCACCTTCCTCCGAGTTGACCCCGGCAGTCTCCTATGAGTTCCCACCATGACGTGCTGGCAACATAGAACGAGGGTTGCGCTCGTTGCGGGACTTAACCCAACATCTCACGACACGAGCTGACGACAACCATGCACCACCTGTGAGGCGCCCTTGCGGACCCCGTGTCTCCACGAGTTTTCACCCCATGTCAAGCCTTGGTAAGGTTCTTCGCGTTGCATCGAATTAATCCGCATGCTCCGCCGCTTGTGCGGGCCCCCGTCAATTCCTTTGAGTTTTAGCCTTGCGGCCGTACTCCCCAGGCGGGGCGCTTAATGCGTTAGCTGCGGTACAGAACACGTGGAATGTGCCCCACACCTAGCGCCCAACGTTTACGGCATGGACTACCAGGGTATCTAATCCTGTTCGCTCCCCATGCTTTCGCTCCTCAGCGTCAGTTACAGCCCAGAGACCCGCCTTCGCCACCGGTGTTCCTCCTGATATCTGCGCATTTCACCGCTACACCAGGAATTCCAGTCTCCCCTACTGCACTCTAG
>NZ_JAJSOH010000072.1 GCF_021277265.1 Kineosporia rhizophila | reverse complement strand
GCGTGTCCTGCGGATCTTGTTCATGATCGTGTGCAAATGATGGATTCGTGGTTGGACGTGGAGAACTGACGGATAAGGCGTGGGCGGTTATCGAGCCTCTGCTGCCCCTGGAAACAGGGCAGCGGGGTGGCCGGTGGAGACCGCACCGGCAGGTGATCAACGCGATTCTGTGGAAGGAACGCACGGGTGCTCCCTGGCGTGACCTGCCCGAACGCTACGGCCCCTGGAAAACTGCCCACGAGCGGTTACGGAAGTGGACCGCGGACGGGACCTGGGACCGGATCCTGGAACACGTGATCGTCAAGGACGACTCCATCGGGACCTTCGAGGACAACATCGAGTTCATCGTCAGCATCGATTCCACCAGTATCCGGGCCCACCAGCATGCCGCTGGGGCCCGGAAAAAGGGGGCTGCGCCCCCTGGATCGAGGAACGCATCGCGATCGAGGGGGAATGCCTCGGACGATCCCGGGGCGGACTGACGACCAAGGTCCACCTGGCCGTCGACCGTGACGGCTTGCCGTTGTCGGTGATCCTGACCCCTGGTCAGGCCGGCGACAACCCGCAGCTCCTGCCGCTGCTGGACGACATCCACACCATCAATGTCGACGGTTTGCAGGTCACGGTGGCCCGGGTCCTGGCCGACAAGGCCTACACCCACCCCTCCACCCGGAAAGAACTACGCCGAAGGAAGATCAAGGCCACCATCCCCGAACGCTCCGACCAGATCCAGCGCCGCAAGGACAAGGGATCGGCTGGTGGCCGGCCACCAGCCTTCGACACCGAGCACTACAAACTCCGCAACGTCGTTGAACGCTGCTTCAACCGGCTCAAGCAGTTCCGTGGCCTGGCCACCCGTTTCGCCAAGCGAGCGGCCTACCACCGCGCCGAGATCGTCCTCGCCTGCATCGTTCTTCATCTCCGATGAAGATCCGCAGGACACGCCCTAG
>NZ_JAJSOH010000071.1 GCF_021277265.1 Kineosporia rhizophila | reverse complement strand
TTGTCCGGCGATGTCCTACTCTCCCACACCGTAACCAGTGCAGTACCATCGGCGCTGGCAGGCTTAGCTTCCGGGTTCGGAATGGGACCGGGCGTTTCCCTGCCGCTATGATCGCCGTAACTCTCTCGGCACAACCAGACACCCTCTTTTTCAGGGGGTGTGCACGGTCGTTTCCCGTGAACCGCATAGTGGACGTGAGTCATCTTCGCTTCGTGTGCAGAGCGGAGTGTTGTAAGTCATCGGCATATTAGTACCGGTCAGCTTCACAAGTCGTTAGTCCTTGCTTCCACATCCGGCCTATCAACCCAGTCGTCTAGCTGGGAGCCTCCCACACCTCAAGGATGTATGGAAACCTCATCTTGAAGCGAGCTTCCCGCTTAGATGCCTTCAGCGGTTATCCCTTCCGAACGTAGCTAACCAGCGGTGCCCTTGGCAGGACAACTGGCACACCAGAGGTTCGTCCGTCCCGGTCCTCTCGTACTAGGGACAGCCCTTCTCAAGTTTCCAACGCGCGCAGCGGATAGGGACCGAACTGTCTCACGACGTTCTAAACCCAGCTCGCGTACCGCTTTAATGGGCGAACAGCCCAACCCTTGGGACCTACTCCAGCCCCAGGATGCGACGAGCCGACATCGAGGTGCCAAACCATGCCGTCGATATGGACTCTTGGGCAAGATCAGCCTGTTATCCCCGGGGTACCTTTTATCCGTTGAGCGACAGCGCTTCCACAAGCCACTGCCGGATCACTAGTCCCGACTTTCGTCCCTGCTCGACCTGTCGGTCTCACAGTCAAGCTCCCTTGTGCACTTACACTCGACACCTGATTGCCAACCAGGCTGAGGGAACCTTTGGGCGCCTCCGTTACTCTTTGGGAGGCAACCGCCCCAGTTAAACTACCCACCAGGCACTGTCCCTGATCCGGATCACGGACCGAGGTTAGACATCCAGAACGACCAGAGTGGTATTTCAAGATTGACTCCACCAACACTAGCGTGCCAGCTTCACAGTCTCCC
>NZ_JAJSOH010000070.1 GCF_021277265.1 Kineosporia rhizophila | reverse complement strand
TGAACCGCCCCGGAGTGTCCGGAGGCTCATACGGTTGACGGCACCAGCGTAGCCAAGACCGGGTGTGTGCCGCAGTGGATCTGCTCAACCTCAACGGGCGTGAGGTCGCTGCAGGCGCTGTGCAGACGCCGGTGGTTGTGCCAATCAATCCATTCCAGGGTCGCCAGTTCGACGTCGTCCAGGCCCTTCCAGGGGCCCTGCGGATGGATGAGTTCGGTCTTGTAGAGACCAATCTCGCTCTCGGCCAGAGCGTTGTCGTAGGCGTCGCCCACGGTCCCGACCGAGGGCAGGATGTCGTGCTCGGCCAGGCGCTCGGTCATGGCCAGCGCAAGGTACTGAGACCCGGCGTCCGTGTGGTGCCGCAGCCCCGCCAGGTCGTCCACGCCCTGACGGCCGCGGGTCCACATGGCCATCTCCAGTGCATCAAGGACGAGCTCAACACGCTTGTTCGTGGACGCCCGCCAGCCCAGGATCCGGCGCGAGAACGCGTCGATCACCAACGCCACGTAGACAGTCCCCGCCCACGTCGCTACGTACGTAAAGTCCGCTACCCACAACGAATCCGGCCGCGCTGGAGTGAACTGCCGATCGACCAGATCGGCTGGCCTCGGCGCGGCCGGGTCACTGATGGTGGTGCGGGGCTTCTTGCCGCCTCGGCGGGCGCCTTCGATGCCCATGAACCGCATCAGTCGTTCGACGGTGCACCGGGCGACCGGGATGCCTTCACGGTTGAGCTGCAGCCAGACCTTCTTCGCTCCGTAGGCCTGGTAGTTCTTCGTCCAGACGCGGTGAATCTCGTTACACATCAGAGCATCACGCCATTCAGATTCGGACAGGTGGCCGTCCATGACGCGGGCGCGGTGCTCGTAGTAGGTGCTCGGGGCGATCGGTGTTCCGTACTCGGCCAGCACGGCGCAGATCGGTTCGACTCCCCAGCTCAGCTCCAGCACGGCATCGGCCGGGCCGCCCTCGACGAGGGTGACCCGGCCGACGTGCTCGGCGATGAACCTGACTAGTACTTGCGTGGCCGGTCGAACTCGGCCGCGAAGAAACCCGCTGCCGCCTTGAGAATTTCGTTGGCTCGTTTCAGTTCTGCGTTCTCCCGGCGAAGGCGCTTGACCTCCGGCGACTCATCGACCGAGACCCCCTTCTTCCCGGACTTCGAGTTCGCCTGGGCGGCCTCGGCCTCGCGGACCCACTTACGCAGCGTTTCCCCCGAGCCGATCCCGAGCTTGCCGGCGATCGAGTTGATCGCGGCCCACTGCGACGAATACTCCTCGGACGACTCCTGCACCATGCGCACCGCACGTTCGCGAAGCTCGTCCGGATACTGCTTCTTGCGACGTTCCCCCATGGACTCATCCTCTCAAGAGAAGAGCCCTCCGGACATCCCGGGGCGGT
>NZ_JAJSOH010000007.1 GCF_021277265.1 Kineosporia rhizophila | reverse complement strand
ACGGCGACTGCCGAAACGGTGGTAGATCGTGCCCTTGCTGACCCCGGCAGCCTTGGCCACCTCTTCCAGCGGGATGGTGAGGCCGCCCGAGCGGAACACGTCGAGAGCAGCGCGCCGGATGCCCTCGACGTTGCGCCGGGCATCGGCGCGCTGCTTACGGGCGGCCTCGCTCACGCCGGGGAGCCGGCCCGGTCCTGCGTGGACAGCTCCAGCGCCCGCCGGAACAGTTCCACCGGCTGGGCCCCGGAGACGGCGCGCTTGCCGTCGAACACGAAGAACGGCACCCCGCTGATGCCCAGCTGCCGGGCCTGGGCGATGTCGGCCTCGAACTCGGCCTCGAAGTCGTTACCGGCCAGGGTCTTGGCGGCGGCCGCCCGTTCCAGCCCCACCTCGGCGGCCAGGTCGGCCAGCACAGCGTGGTCGGAGACGTCCAGGCCCTCGGTGAACTCGGCGCGGAACAGCCGCAGCACCATCTCGTGCTCGCGGTCGGCGGTCTTGGCGAAGTGGATCAGACGGTGCGCGTCGCGGGTGTTGGCCACCAGCGCGTCGTCGAACCGGAAGTCCAGGCCGGCCTCGGCGCCGCGGGCGCTGAGGTGCTCGTGCGAGGCCTCGATCTGGGCCTTCGACAGGTTGACCTTGCCGGCCAGGTAGTCGGCGGTCTTCATCGGCCCGGTGGCGCCGGGGTGCAGCTGGAAGCTGTGGTAGCGGACCTCGACCCGGCCCGGGTGCTCGTCGATGGCCTGCTTCAGCACCGCGTCGCCCAGGTAGCAGAACGGGCAGACGACGTCGCTCCAGACATCGATCACGATCGGGTCGGCCGCAGGGCCGAACGCGTTACCGGCCATCAGTTGCACACCCCGTCCGCGTCGCAGACGCCGGCGTTCTCGTCCGACTCCAGCATGGTCAGCACCGCAGCGAAGGGCTGCGCCAGGGGCACGACCGGCTCGGCCGGGGGCAAAGAAGAACTTGACTCCATGGTCAAGAAGATTCGCTCAACTTGACCATGGAGTCAAGAACTGTCACCCGGTCTCAGCGCGAGGCCTCGACCAGCGACTCGTCCGTCCCCGTGGTCAGGGTGACGCTCTCCGACCGGCCCGCGCGGGCGGCCGGGATGGTGGCGGCCACCAGCGCCGACAGCAGAGCGACGGCGCCACCGATGATCAGGGCCACCCGGAAGCCGTCCTCGGAGGCCAGCTCGACCGGCCCGAACGAGGTGGTCATCTGGGCCAGGACCACTCCGATGACGGCCGAGCCGATCGTGGTGCCGAGCGAGCGCATCAGGGTGTTGAACCCGTTCGCGGCCGCCGTCTCGGACTGCGGCACGGCCCGCATGATCAGCGCCGGCATGGAGCCGTAGGCGAAGGCGACCCCGGTGCTGATGATCAGCCCGGCGATCATCAGGCCCAGGGCCGAGCCCATCAGGAACAGCGAGACGCCGTAGCCGACGGCCAGGATGGTCGCGCCGAGCACCAGGGCGGTCTTCGGGCCGCGGGCGTCGATCAGCTTCCCGCCGATCGGCGAGACCACCATCATCACGATGCCGGCCGGGGCCATCCACAGACCGGCGGCGAGCATCGACTGGCCCAGGCCGTAGCCGGTGGCCTCGGGCAACTGCAGCAGCTGCGGGAAGACCAGCATCTGGGCGTACATGCCGATCCCGATGAAGACCGAGGCGATGTTGGTCAGCAGCACCCGGGGCTTGGCGGTGGTGCGCAGGTCGACCAGCGGCTCGGTGGTCCGGGTCTCGTACAGGCCCCAGGCCAGCAGGACCACCACGGCCGCGCAGATCAGGCCGATCGTGGTGCCGGAGGCCCAGCCCCAGTCGGCGCCCTTGGAGATGCCCAGCAGCAGGCAGACCAGGCCGACGGCCAGGCCGAGGGCGCCCAGGTAGTCGAAGCGCTGCCCCTTGGCACCGGGCGGGGTGGCCGGGATGAAGATCCAGACCAGCACCAGGATGACCGTGGCCAGGAAGGCGGCGCCCCAGAACAGCACCCGCCAGTTCGCGTACTGGGCGACCGCGGCCGAGATCGGCAGGCCGAGGCCGCCACCGATCCCCATCGAGGCGCTGACCAGGGCGATCGAGCCGCTGAGCTTCTCCGCCGGGATCACGTCGCGCAGCAGGGCGATGCCGAGCGGGATCATGCCCATGCCCATGCCCTGCAGGCCGCGCCCGACGATCATCGGGATCAGCGAGCCGGCCAGGGCACAGACCACGGAGCCCGCGATCAGGGGTACGCAGCAGGCCAGCAGCATCAGCCGCTTGCCCACGAGGTCACCCAGCCGGCCGGCGATCGGCACGCAGACGCCGGCCACGAGCAGGGTGACGGTGATGACCCAGGCGGAGTTGGAGGCGCTGGTGTCGAGGATCTGCGGCAGCTCGGCGATGAGCGGCGTGACCAGGGTCTGCATGATCGCGGCGGTGGTGCCGGCGAAGGCCAGCGTGGCCACCACGGCGCCGGTCCGGGCCGACGGTGACGCGGAGGTCTGAGGGGTGCTCAAGCCGAACTCCCAGTGAGGACGAGGATCAGGTGTGCAGAGCGCACCGGAGATGTATAGCGCAACCAATGTGCATCATGCACAATCGAGGTGGCAAGCCGGTTACGCCCGGATGACACAATGACCGTCCGGGTCCCCCGGTCCGGCAAGGAGGAGCAGGTGCGGCGTTCAGCGGCGGTCGAGTACGAGCAGATGCTCCTGGCCCGCCATTCCCTGGCCTCCTACAACCGGGCGCACCGACTCGACCGCAGCGCCTACATCCTGCTCAGCCTGGTGCGGGTGAACGGGCCGATGTCGATCGGTGAGCTCAGCGAGGTGCTCGGCCTGGACGCCTCCACCCTCAACCGGCAGACCGCCGCCGCCATGCGCGCCGGACTGCTCGAGCGCATCCCCGACCCCGAGGGCGGCATCGCCCGCAAGTTCGCCGTCACCGACAACGGCGCCGAGGCCCTCGACCTGCAGCGGGACGCGTTCCTGACCAGCCTGGACAAGCTCATGGCGGACTGGTCGGACGAGGACATCGCCGGCTTCGCGAACTACCTGCGGCGGTTCAACACCGACATCGAGCGCCTGGCCGGACGCACCTGGCCCCGCCCCGAGACCCAGGCCTGAGGTGCCTCAGTCAGCCAGGTCAGTCAGGTCAGCCCGGTCAGCCAGGTACCCGGTCCGCGGGTCGATCTCGGCCAGGAACGCCCGGATGCTCTCCTCGTGCTCCGGCCGCGTCGGCACCGAGTCCTCGGCCCCGGCCAGGCGGAAGCCGTACTCGGGGTCGGGCCCGTTGACCCAGGCGTAGTTCCACACCCCTCGGGCCACCTCGAGCACCTCGAACACCTGGCCGTCCACCTCGAGCCGCACCGCTTCCCTCATGGCCGGGAACGTTAGCCCAGGGCCGGTAGCTGCACCGACTGCACGGCCGTACGGTTGCCCGCCCGGTCGGTGGCGGTGAACTCCAGCGTCTGCGGCTCCTCGCGCAGCGCCCGGGTGAACGGCTCCTGGTACACGCCCCAGAACGTGTCGGCCGTGCGCCACTGGATCCGGTCCAGGTCCGAGACCTCGTCCTTGGCGTCGAGGGTCAGCTCGACACTGCTGGACCCGAGCGAACGGACGCGTGCGGTCGGGATGGGAGGGGTGGTGTCCACGTCGATCTCGCGAACGGCGTGCACGGTGCGGCCACTCGTGTCGGTGGCGCGGGCCCGCACCCGGTAGCGGCCGTCGGCGGCCAAGGTCACCGGTTCCGAGGCCGGCTGCCACTTCTCGCCGGTGGCGATCTCGACCGACGTGATGCCCGGGCCAGGTGAGACCACACTGACCGAGCACGACGGAGGGCTGGTGTACCAGCCCGAAGGAGCCCTCTCCCCCTGCACGTCCACCCGGATCACCGGCGCGGCGTGCCCGGCCCCCACATCCTCGGGCAGTTCCCAGACCACCACGTCTTCCACCGGTTCCGAGGATCGGAACACCTGGAAACCGGGCCCGGAGTCCTCCGGGCGTTCGCTCCAGGTGCGGTTCGCGGGAAGGTCCCAGTCGGTGGTCCCGCGGCGCGGGTGGCTCGGGTCGTCGAGGGTGCCGGCGGCCGCCGAATTGAGGACGTCGGTGGTCTCGGATCGGCTCAAGAGCCCGGACTTCGCTGCTTGAAGGGCATTGTGGTGAACCGCAGACAGGAAGTCCCGGACCGTTGCGAATCCGCCGCCGGACCAGAGACCGGTCAGGAACGACCAGCCGTCCTGGTCCTTCCGGTCGGGCACCCCACTGTCGCTGCCCCGGAAGGCGATCCGGTCGTCCTCGATCCGCACGTACAAGTGGTAGCGGTGATCCCCGCCCGACCAGGCCGGCTCGAACGTGTGCCCGAGCGCCCGGACCAGGTCCCTGTCCCTCTCGAAGTCGCTCAGCGAACCGTCGAGACGACGATGGGCCGCCGGGGCCACCAGGCGAGTGGTCGTCGCCTCGTCGCGAGCCAGCAGCACCGTCGGGCCCAGTTCCAGACTGGCCAAGGTGGGGTCGTCGGGAGTGGGCACCAGGCGCAGCGGCAGCGGGATCTCGAGCTCGACGGCGTCACCGGGCCCGAACTCGCGGCTCAGGCTGACGAATCCGACGTGCAGCGAGGCGGTTTCCACCGGCTCACCGTTGACGGTCAGACGCTCGGACCCACGCGCCCAGGGCGGGATGCGCAGATGAACCGTGCGGGCGCCGGCCAGGTCGAAGACCAGACGCACCCGCCCTTCTCGCGGATAGCGGGTCTGGAGCGTGACGGTGCCGTCGGCCCACTTCAGCTGCGATGGAATGTACTGCAGCACCCAGAGCTCGTCGGACCCGGCGAAGAACACCGATTCCTGGTGTTTCACATGACTTTCCAGGCCGGTTCCGCCGCAGCACGTGCCCACGTTGCCGTACTCGCGCACTGCTCCCGGATCGACCGGGTACATGTACACGACCTCGGGCTCGACGTCGGAGCTGACGTCGGCCCGCGAGCCCACCACGTGGTTGAGCCCGGCCCGCTCGGCGTAGTCGGGGTACCGCACGTCGAGGGTGTGCCCGAACAGACCCCGGCCGATCTTGAGAAGGTTGTAGGTGGCGCAGGTCTCGGCATTGCGGCGGCCGACGAACCGGGCCACCGCACCGGCCGGGCCCCACAGCTCGCCCTCACCGGTGCCACCATGGGCGAAGGTGCGCCCGGGCACGATCTGCTCCCACAGGTTCAGCACCGCGTCGAGGTAGCGGCGCTCACCGGTGGCCTCGTACTGGCCCAGATGCCCGACCAGCATGGGCAGGTGCTGATTGGCGTGCATGCCGTCGAGGATGTCCCGCCCGGCCGCCGCATCGTCCAGCAGACCGTCCATCTCGAACGTGGAAGCCGCCTCCAGGAAGGTCTTCTCGCCGGTCAGCCGGTGCAGAGCCACCATGCTCTCGTTCATCCCGCCGTACTCACCGGCGATGTAGAGCGACCACATGCGCTGCAACTGCTCACGATCGACACGCAGCATCCGGGCCGCCGTCCAGTGACCCATCGCCGTCACCACATCGAGGGCCTGCTGCGAACCGGTGTGCTCGTGGGCGTCGAGCAGCCCGGCCATGATCTTGTGGGTGGTGTACCAGGGCGCCCAGATCTCCCCGTACGGCGCCAGGTGCTCGAGCCGGTCGAACTGCCATTCACCGTAGGCGGCCAGGAACCCCGGGTGGGTGAACCGGCCGGTGGCCGCGAGCGCCGCCTGGACCTCGGCCAGGCCGGCGACCATCTCGTCGGACTTGCCGCGGAAGACCTGTTCGCCGGTCGAGGCGTAGGCCAGGGCCAGCATCGACAGGAAGTGCCCGGCGTAGTGCCCCCGCAGCAGACTGGCCGTGGGCGCCACGCCCGCCCCCGGATAGTCCGCACCCGACCAGGGCTGCTCGTCCGGATGCCCGAAGTCCTCCCAGTTACCGGGCGGCTGAGCACCTTTGGTGTCCAGGTCGACATTGGCCCGGAACACGGCCAGTGCCCGGTCGACCGGGAACACGCGGGCCAGGTGCAGCATCTGCTCCTGGGCGCGTGACTGCACTCCTTCCAGCAGGGTGACGTCGCTGAGCGGGAACGGCCGGGCGAGGGTCAACGGTTCTCCTGAGTCTTTTCCTGGGTCCAGCGCTCGAGTCCGGCGGCATCGATCGGCAGGGCACCGGAGAGCACCTCGTGGCCTTCGGCGGTGTCGGTGATCAGCAGGTCATCCTCGATCCGCACACCGATACCGCGCAGCTCGGGCGGCACGGTCTCGTCGTGGGCGTGGAAGTACAGGCCGGGCTCGACCGTCATCACCATCCCGGCCTGCATGGTCGCCTCGACGTACTGCTCGGCGGGCGAGTGGCCGCAGTCGTGCACGTCCAGGCCCAGGTGGTGGCCGATGCCGCAGACGATGTAGCGGCGGTGCTGCTGACCCTGCGGGGCCAGCGCCTCGTCGACCGAGACCGGCAGCAGACCCCAGTCGTGCAAGCCCTGGGCCAGCACCTCCAGCGAGGCGTAGTGGAAGTCGGAGTAGTGATTGCCCGGGCGTACCTGGGCCATCCCGGCCCGGTGCGAGGCCTCGACCAGATCGTGCACCCGGCGCTGGGTCTCGGTGAAGGCACCGCCCACCGGCAGGGTGCGGGTGACGTCGGCGGTGTACAGCGAGCGCGCCTCCACCCCCATGTCGAGCAGCAGCGTCTCACCGGGAAGGATCGGGCCGTCGCAGCGCACCCAGTGCAGGATCGGCGCGTGCGGGCCGGAACCGACGATGGTGGCGTAGCCCGGGCCGTTGCCGAAGGTGCGGGCATGCCGGTCGAAGGTCCCCTGGAGCCAGCGCTCGCCCAGGTTCTCGGCCGAGGCGCGGGGGATCTCGGCGGCCACGGCGGCGAAACCGCCGACGGTGGCGTCGATCGCCTCCCGCAGCTGGGCGATCTCCCAGTCGTCCTTGATCATGCGGAGATTGGAGACGATCGGGGCCAGGTTCTCGGCGGGTGCGGGCGGGGTGAGGCCGGCGACCGGTCGCACGGGCAGGTCGAGGGCGGCCGACCAGGCTTCGAGGCCGGCCGAGGGGCCGACCCAGAGCTCGCCGTGGGTGGCACTGGCGTAGAAGTCCTTCTCCCCCGGGCCGGCCGGCGGAGGGATGTAAAGGACCGACTCGTGCCCGCCTTCACGAGGAGTCATCAGCAGCACCGCGCCTTCGGTCTGGCACGAGGTGGCCCAGACGAAGTCGCTGTCGGCGCGGAAAGCGTAGTCGGCGTCGCCGTTACGGTTCGGGGCACGCCCGGCCGCCAGGACGATGGTCTGGCCGGGCAGGGCTTCGCTGAGCCGGGCCCGGTGGGCGGCGGCGGCGCGGGCGGCGGCCTGGTCGACCGGCGCGGCGACCTGGCGGGTGCCCCAGCCCTGGGCGATCCAGCCCTGGAAGCCGGTGCTCACCTCACCCAGGCGCGGCGGGCGGGTACCGGCCCAGCGCGGACGCTGATTCTCGTTCATCGAAGCTCTCCTCCTCGGTCCCGCACCATTTCGCGCAACCGGCTGAACGTGCGTCCACTGCCGATGCCGTCGTGCTCGAACTCGTTCGTCACCCAGGCCTGGGCGTTGCCCAGCCGGCTGAGCGTGTCCCGCTGCAGCCCCTCGTCCACGAAGACGTCGTCGTGGTAGACCGCGGCGGCCAGCGGCACCTCGTTCGTGGCCAGCCGCTCCAGGTCGTAGAGCGGCGACCAGACCTCCTGCTCGGCCAGCGCGGCCATCGCCGGGGCGAACGGCCGCAGCACCGTGAACTCCTCGAACATCCACGGAAAGGCCATTTCGGAAGTGAACAACAGAGGACGCTGGTGCTCACCAAACTCGGGACGACGGTCGCGTTCGCGCTGGGCGGACCACCGGAACGGGCCGTTCCCCTCGTGCCCGTAGATCGACTCCTGCAGCGTCCAGAACAGCGGGTTGCCCGCGGTGGACGACTTGACCAGTACCTGCTCCAGGAAGCCGTCGGTGAGCCGGCCGTCGGGGCGCAGCGCTTCGGAAACCAGCCAGTGCAGCCGCAGATGCCCGGGCCCGAAACCCAGGTCTCCGCCGAGCGACTGGAAACGGCGCACCGACAGCGGCGAACCGTCCGGCAGGCGCACGTCCTGGCCGGCGAGCAGGTCGGCGATGCGGGCCACCGTGTCCACGTCCTGCGGGTAGCGGCGGTAGAAGTCGGCCGTCTTGGCGGCCGCCCGGGTGAAGGTGCGCCGGTAGACCTCGTCCGGATCGGGCGGGGTGCCGGGAATGCCCCCGCACACGTAGCAGGCGGTGAGCGCTTCGGGCGCGAAAGACAAGTAGGTGAGGGTGATCCAGCCACCGAAGCTCTGCGCGAGAGTGGCCCACCGACGTCCTTCGTAGGCCGTTGTGCGCACATGTTCCAGATCGCGCACGATCGAGTCGGCGCGGAAGTTCAGCAGGTAGTCCGCGGCCGCCCGGCCGTCGGGGAAGCCTTGGATCACTCCACCATCGACCGGTGAGCTGCCACCCGTCCCTCGTTGGTCCACCATGACCACGCGGTAGTGCGGCAGCGCCTCGCTCAGCCAGCCGCTCAGCGGGGCCGGACGGGGGTTGGAGCCACCCGGCCCGCCCTGGAGAAAGGTGAGTAGGGGCAGCTTCTCGTCGTGCCGCCGGTCCGGGTCGGCCAGTTCGCGGACGAAGACCTCGATCGTCTCGCCGTCCGGTTCGGACCAGTTCAGTGGCACTTCGATGCGGAACTCCCGCACCCAGGCGCCCGGGACGGCGTATTCGACAACGTTCATACGTTCACCTTGCCAGCGTTGCGCCGCCGGGCGGCTTCCCACTCCGGGCGGATCCGCGGGACCGCGGCGAGCAGTTTGCGCGTGTACTCGTGCTGCGGCCGGTCGAACACCTCGTCCCGCTCACCTGTCTCGACCACCCGACCGGCCGTCATGACCGCCACCCGGGTGGCGATCTGCCGCACCACGGCCAGGTCGTGCGCGATGAACAGGCAGCCGAAGCCCTCTTCGCGCTGCAGCTCGCGCAGCAGGTTGATGATCGCCGCCTGGACCGACACGTCCAGGGCCGAGACCGCCTCGTCGCAGACCAGCACCCGCGGGCCGACGGCCAGGGCGCGGGCGATGCCGATGCGCTGGGCCTGGCCCCCGGAGAACTGGGCGGGATAGCGGTCGACGTGGTCGGGGTTGAGGCCGACGCGTTCCATCAGCCCCCGCGCCACCGTGCGGGCGCCGCCGGGCATGGGCCGCTTCTGGTAGCGCAGCGGCGCGGTGATGATCCGCTCGACCGTGTGGCGGGGGTTGAGCGAGGAGAACGGGTCCTGGAAGACCACCTGCACCTGCCGGCGGACCTCTATCAGGTCAGCCCCCTGCAGCGCGGTGATGTCCTGGCCGTCCAGGTGCACCGTGCCGGAGGTGACGTCGATCAGCCGGGCGGCCAGACGGGCGGTGGTGGACTTGCCCGAGCCGGACTCCCCCACCAGGGCCAGGGTCTGCCCGGCCTGGAGCTCGAACGAGACCTTCTCCACGGCGGTGAACTTCCTGGCCGGGGTGAACAGCCCGGCCGTGCCGGCCACCGGGAACTCCTTGACCAGGTCGGTCGCCTCGAGCAGCGGGCTCATCGTTTGCCTCCGGTGGTGCTGCCCAGTTCGGTGGTGCGGCCCAGTCCGGTGGTCCGCAGCTCCCCGATCGAGTCGTCGATCCGCGGCACGGCGTCGAGCAGGGCCTGGGTGTAGGCGTGCTGCGGGTCGGAGAAGATCTGCTCGGCGGTGCCGGTCTCCACCACCCGGCCGTGCCGCATCACGATCAGGTCGTCGGCCACCTCACTGACCACGGCCAGGTCGTGGGTGATCAGGATCAGCGCGGCCCCGGTCTCCCGCTGCACCTCGGCCAGCAGCTCGAGGATCTGCGCCTGCACGGTCACGTCGAGGGCGGTGGTCGGCTCGTCGGCGATGATCAGTTCCGGGTCGGTGCTGAGCGCCATCGCGATCATCACCCGCTGGCGCATACCGCCGGAGAACTGGTGCGGATAGTCGTCCACCCGCCGGCCGGCCTCGCGGATGTGCACCCGTTCCATCGCCTCGATCGCCGCCTGGCGGGCGGCCCTGCGGCCGACCCCGGAGCGGTGCGAGCGGTAGGCCTCGGCAATCTGCGTGCCGACCGTGTAGTACGGGTTCAGCGACGACAGCGGGTCCTGGAACACCATGGCGATCCGGTCGCCGCGCACTGCCCGCATCTGCCGCTCGGACAGGGTGGTGAGCCCGGTGCCGTCGAAGTCGATGCTGCCCTCTCGCCGGGCCCCCTTCGGCAGCAGGCCCATGATCGCCAGGCTGGTCATCGACTTACCCGAGCCGCTCTCGCCAACGATGCCCAGGGTGCCGCCGCGCGGGACGGTGAAGTCGATCCCGTCGACCACCCGGGTGTCGCCGAACGAGACGGTCAGGCCGTTCGCCCGCAGAAGGTCGCTCATGCTGGTGCCCCCACTCTCACCCGGGGGTCGATCGCCGAGTACAGCAGATCGACCACCATGTTGCCGACCACCACGAAGAACGCCGCCAGCAGGGTCACGCCCATGATCACCGGCTGGTCGTTCTTGGTGATCGAGTCGGCCGCGAGCTTGCCCACCCCGTTGATGCCGAACACCGTCTCGGTGATCAGCGCGCCGCCCAGCAGCCCGGCGAAGTCCATGCCGGCGATGGTGACGATCGGGGTCAGGGCCGGGCGCAGGGCGTGCCGGCGCCAGACCAGGTCCGGCCGCAGACCCTTGGCCCGGGCGGTGCGCACGAAGTTCTCGTTCAGGGTGTCGATCACGTTGGCCCGGGTGAGCCGGGTGTAGCTCGCCGCGTAGCCGATGGCCAGGACCGACCAGGGCAGGACGAAGTTCAGGAACCACTGCACCGGGTCGTCGGCGAACGGCACGGCCTGCGGGAAGGGCAGCCACTGCAGCCAGACCACGAACACGTACTGCAGGGCCAGGGCGAGCACGTAGTTGGGCACCGACATGCCACCGAGAGTCAGCCCGGCGATGAACTTGTCGGCGAAGCGGCCCTCCTGCACGGCGCTGAACAGGCCACCGATCACGCCCATCAGCAGCCACAGCACGGCCGCCCCGACCGCCACCACCGCGGTGACCGGCAGCCGCTGCACGATCATGTCGGTGACCAGCTGGGAGGTCTGGAACGAGTAGCCCAGGCAGGGGGCGGCGCACTCGATCCCGCCGCCGTAGGTGCGCCCGGCCACCAGCCCGCTCAGGAAGTTCCAGAACTGGGTCACGAACGGGTCGGTCAGGCCGAGGTTCTCGCGGATCTGGTCGATCCGCTCGGGGGTGCAGTTCTTGCCGCAGATCTGCACCGCCGGGTCGGGCGAGAGCAGGAAGAACACCATGTAGGTGAACAGGCAGACGCCGAACAGCACGAGAAGCATCCCGGCCAGGCGGTTCACCACGAAGCGGGTCACGAGCGGCCTCCCTTCGCCGACGGGTCGACGGCGGCCCGCACCCGGTCGCCCAGCACCATGAACGACAGGACGAGCAGGGCCAGGCAGGTGCCCGGCACCAGGAAGTACATGGGCACCACCGAGTACCAGGTCACCGAACTGGCGATCATCTGCCCCCAGGACGGGGTGGGCGGGACCACACCGACGCCGAGGAACGACAGGCCGGCCTCGGTGCCGATGTAGCCGGGCACCGCCAGGGTCACCATGACCACGATGGTCGAGCGCAGGTTGGGCAGGATCTCGGTGAACACCACGGTGCGCCGGGAGGCCCCGGAAGCCACTGCGGCCTCGACGAACTCGCGCTGCTTGAGGGACATGGTCTGCCCCCGCACGATCCGGGCCAGGTAGGGCCAGCCGAACACCGAGATCACCACCACCAGCAGGTACTGCCGGTTGTCGGCGGGGATGGCCGAGAGCACCGCGATCATGAAGATCAGCGCCGGGAAGGCCATCAGGAACTCCATCACCCGGGAGATCACCATGTCGGTGCGGCCGCCGAAGTAGCCGGCCAGGAGACCGAAGACCACCCCGAGGACGCTGGTGAGCAGGGTTGCGCTCAGGGCGATGACCATGGAGGCGCGGGCCCCGTAGACGATCCGGGCGAAGATGTCCCGTCCGCTGCCGGGTTCCACGCCGAGCCAGTGCTCGCCGGAGACGCCGCCCCAGCCGCCCAGCGGGATGCCGCCCATGTTCGGGTCGATCGCGCTCTGGTCGAACTCGTACGGGCCCCACCCGCTGACCTTGACGATCAGCGGGGCGAACACCGCCATCAGCACGACCAGGCCGATGTAGCCCAGGCAGGCCGCCGCGGCCCAGTCGTGCAGCAGGGTCCGGAGCACCCTCCAGCGGGGCTCCGGGGTGGTGCCGACGGTCTCGCCCTCGCCCGGGGAGTCCGCCGGCACCTGAAGACCGGTCGTCGGGATGGTCATGTCAGCCCTTGGACGGGTCCCGGAGCCCGATGATCGTGTAGTCGATGTCACCGCTCGGGGTGATCACCCCGCCCACGTTCTCACCCGGGATGTACAGCCGGTTCTCGACGTTCAGCGGCACCACCGGGGCGAGCTGCATGATCTGCTCGTCCAGGGCGCCCCAGGCGGCGTTGGCGGCCTCGATGTCGGTCTCCGCCTTGGCCTTGTCGATCGACTCGTTCACCGCGTCGTCGTCCAGCTGGGCCAGGTTGGAGTTGCCCTTGTCGTAGATGTTGCGCCCGTCGAACAGCGGCGGCAGGAAGGTCGAGGCGCTGGAGTTCCAGTCCGGGCACCAGCCGGTGATCGCCGCGTCGTGCTGCTGCGAGGGCGTGCCGATCGTCTCGTAGTAGGTGGACACGTCGATGACGTTCAGCTTCACGTCGATCCCGACCCGCTTGAGCGACTCCTGGATCGCCTCGCCCTGGCGCTGCATGGCCGGGGTGGCGCGGATGTCGAGGGTGAGCTCGAAGCCACCGCTCTGGCCGGCCTCGGCCAGCAGGGCCTTGGCCTTCTCCACGTCACCGGTGCCACCCTCGCTGGGGTAGAGGTCGAAGTCCTTGTGACCGGAGACCGTGGTGGGGATGATCGTGTTGGCCACGGTGGCGAACTGGGTGCCGCCGGTGGCGTTGAGCACGCTGCTCTTGTCCACCGCGAACTCGATGGCCTGGCGCACCTTCACGTCGTCGAGCGGCGCCTTGGTGGTGTTCAGGCCCATGTAGGTCAGGCAGGTGGAGGGGTTCTTCACCAGCCGCTGCTGCAGCTGCGGGGTCTGGATCCGGGCGATGGTGGCCGTCTGGATGCTCGGCGCGCTGGTCATCGCGTTGACGTCGCTGCCCTGACCGGCCAGCAGGCGCTCGTCGATGGTGGCCGGGTCGAGGCCGATGCTGAACTTCCAGGCGTCCGGCAGGGCCTTGCGGATCTCGTCGGTGGAGGCGTCCCACTCGGGGTTGCGCTTCAGCTCGATCAGCGTGCCGGGGGTGTACTGGGCCAGGTCGTAGGGGCCGGAGGAGACGATGTCGTTGATGAACTCGTCGCCCTCGCCGGTGCCCTCGGGGAACGGGGTGGCGCTGGGCTGCGAGAGCGCGGCGTCGAACTCCGGGAACGGCGCCTTGAGATGGAAGACGATGGTCGCA
This sequence comes from Kineosporia rhizophila, assembly GCF_021277265.1. GTDB lineage: Bacteria > Actinomycetota > Actinomycetes > Actinomycetales > Kineosporiaceae > Kineosporia > Kineosporia rhizophila. The sequence goes on along the minus strand of NZ_JAJSOH010000007.1, from coordinate 284,652 downwards.
TCGTCCGGGGTCTCGATCGTCTTCAGGTCACCGGACCTGTAGGGCCCCTGGTAGTCGGCCGGGGCGTCGATCAGCTGCTTCATGTAGGGCGAGCCGATCCCGATCTCCGGGTCCCAGCTGCGGCTGATCCCGAACTTCACGTCCTTGGACGTGATCGGGGCGCCGGTGTCGAACTTGACGCCCTGCTTGATCTTGTACGTCCAGGTCAGGCCGTCCTCGGAGGCCTGACCGAGCGACTCGGCCAGGTCCGGCACCATGGCGTTGGGATCGGCGGCGTCGTTCGGGGCCTTGGCCACCAGCGTGCGGTAGACGAGGCGGTAGAACGAGTTCACCCCGCCGTCCCAGCCCCGGCTGGGGTCGAGGTAGGAGAAGTCGGCGTTCTGCAGGACCTCCACGGTCCCGCCCTTCACCGGGGCCTGGCCTCCGGCGCCACTGCCGCTGCCGTTGCCGCCCTCGTCGGACGAGCCACCCGAACACGCCGACAGGGCGAGGACCGATGCCATCATCAGTCCGCCGAGGGCCACCGGGGGTGCGCTTCTCTTCACGAGGTCCTGCCTTCCGGGATGCCGCGGACCGGGCCGGCTGTGCGGCACCTGGGGGTGCTGCGGGCTCGACGGTCCACGCTGGTCTGTGTCAGCTGCGGGTCAGCGAAACACGTTGTCTGCTGCGGGTGCCCCACACCGAGGACGGGCGGGAGAGCGACCTGGTGCGACAGTAATATGTCACACCTCGCAGGTGAAGACCCCGGGGCGATTTAGTTACACGGCGGCAATGTTTCTCTCGACGAGCGGCTCTTTTTCGTCAGAATCACGCGAAACAGCGTCACCCAAGCGCGTTTAGGGGTGACCCAAAGCCACCGACCCGGCTCGAGACAAACAACAGAGGCCGGTCCGGTTCGGCGCGGACCTTCCGCGCAGAACTGGACCGGCCCCTGCTAAAGACTCAGTGCAATGTCACTGTCTCACTCGTCGCGCCCGTTCCACCAGCCCAGCACGTGCTCGATGTGCTGGTGCATCAGCTGCTCGGCGCCCCGGCCGTCGCGTTGCTCGAGCCGGTCCATCAGCAGGTGGTGCTCCCCCGCCGACCGGGACAGCTCCTCCGAACCGATCATGTTCACCAGCCCCACCATCCGGGTCTGCTGGCGCAGGTCGCGCACCATCTCGACCAGGCGCCGGTTACCGGTCAGCTTCAGCAGGCTGAGGTGAAAGTCCACGTCGGCCTCGAGATAGGCCGGGATGTCGGCCGCCGCCGCGTGGCGCACGATCAGGCCGGCCTTCTCCCGCAGCCCGGCGAACGAGGAGGGCTGGATGGTGCGGGCGATGTCACGCATCGGCGGCACCTCCAGCAGCTGCCGCAGCCGCACGATCTCCCACAGGTCCTGCTCGCTCACGTCGGTGACGCGAAAGCCCTTGTTGCGCACCGCCTCGACGAATCCGCGCTTCTGCAGGTTGAGCATCGCCTCACGGACCGGGGTGGCCGAGACCCCGAACCGGGCGCCCAGGGTAGGAGCGGTGAGCAGCTCGCCGGGCGCCAGCTCACCCGAGACGATGGCCGAGGCCAGGGCCTCCTCGACCGTGCCCCGCAGATTGACGCCGACCGCCAGCGGACCGATGTGTGAAACCACTGCCCCTACCTCCTCGGCGCACCTGCCGAACGGGCAGGCGCGCATGCCTGTGCGCGGTCCACAGTAGAGCCTGGCCGCGCCCACCCTGGCCGGCCCGCGATCACGCACACCGAGCCGGCCGTCCCCCCGCGCAGGCACATCCCGACCGCGGGCTCTGCGTCAGGTGGCCTCCGATGGCGTCAGCCGGCGTCCGGCCCCGCGGTGCGCAGCTCGGCCGGCAGCAGGGCCTCGGGCAGGCCCTGGAAGGCGACCGGACGCTGGAAGCGCTCGATCGCGGCCAGACCCACCGAGGTGGTCAGCGGGCTGGTGGTGGCCGGGTAGGGGCCGCCGTGCTGCTGCGCCGCGGTGACGCTGACCCCGGTCGGCCACTGGTTGTACAGCACCCTTCCGGTGCGGGCGCTCAGCACGGCCACCAGATCTGCTGCCTCGGTGCCCTCGCTGGTGCCCTGCACCGTGCCGGTGAGCTGGCCGGGCAGCGTCTGCAGAACGTTCAGCAGTTCGGCCTGGTCGCCGTACTCGACCACCAGCCCGGCCGGCCCGAACATCTCCTCCTCCAGAGCCTGCGGCGAGGCCGCGACCTCGGCCAGGGTGCTCCGGAAGACCTTCGCCGTCACCCCCTCGGGGTTGGCCGGCCCGGCCTGCACCTGCTCCACCCCGGGCAGACCGGCCATCACCTCGACCGACTTCTGGAAACCCTTCTCCAGAGCGGGGTTCAGCATCGTGCCGGGCGCCGGCAGCTCGAGGTCGGCCAGGAACGCCTGCGCGTCCGGCACGAACACCAGCCCCGGGTTCGTGCAGAACTGCCCGGACCCCAGCAGGAGCGACTCCAGCCAGCCGGAGGTGATCTCGGCCGAACGCTGGCTCCAGCCCTCGGCCGTGACGACCACCGGGTTCACACTGCCCAGCTCGCCGTAGAACGGGATCGGCTCCTCGCGCGAGAGCGCGATGTCGTGCAGGGCGCGGCCCCCAGCAGTGGAACCGGTGAACCCAACTGCCTTGATACGGGAGTCCCGCAACGCGCTCAAGGAGGGCTCCACGTCCTCAATCAGCGCGAAAACACCCGCCGGCGCGCCCGCGTCGGCCAGCGCCTGCGAAACCAGCGCCGCCGTGCGCCGCGACAGCTCCGGGTGCCCCGGGTGGGCCTTGACCACCACCGGGCAGCCGGCCGCCAGGGCCGAGACCGTGTCGCCGCCGAACACGCTGAACGCGAAGGGGAAGTTGCTGGCCGCGAACACCAGCACCGGCCCCAGCGGGACCACCGTGCGCCGCAGGTCCGGACGCGGGCCACTGCCCCAGTCCGCCACCGGCGGGTCGATCTGGGCCGGGATCACCGTGCCCTCGCGCAGCGCGGTGGCGAACAGCCGGGCCTGGAACGTGGTGCGCTTCAGCTCACCGTTCAGCCGGGCGGTGGGCAGGTGCGACTCGCTCTGCGCCAGCGGCACCAGCTCGTCGGCCGCCGCGTCCAGAGCGGCAGCCACCGCGTCCAGCCAGTCCGCGCGCTGCCCCGGCGCCGGGGCGGAAGGCCCGGTCAGCGGGACCGCGGCCGCGGCGGTGAGGATCTGCTCCAGGTCTGCGTCCGTCGTCATCTCTCGGTTCCTTGAGTGGGGGTTCAGAAGGAGAACCCTTCCGGATAGGGGTCGCTCGGGTCCAGCAGGTACTGCCCGATCCCGGTGACCCAGGCCCGCCCGGTGATCGTGGGCAGGACCGCGGCGTGACCGCCGACGGTGGTCTCGCCCACCAGCCGGCCGACGAACCGGCTGCCGATGAACGACTCGTTGACGAAGTCCTGCCCCAGCGGCAGCTCACCGCGGGCGTGCAGTTCGGCCATCCGGGCCGAGGTGCCGGTGCCGCAGGGCGAGCGGTCGAACCAGCCCGGATGGATGGCCATCGCGTGCCGGGAGAGCCCGGCGTCGGAACCGGGGGCGATGAACTCCACATGGTGGCAGTGGTCGACACCCTCGATGGTCGGGTGCTTGGGCGGGTCCTGGGTGTTGATCGCGTCCATGACGGCCAGACCGGCCCGCAGGATCTCCTCCTGCCGGGAACGGTCGAAGGGCAGCCCGACGGCCTCCAGATCGACCATGGCGTAGAAGTTCCCGCCGAAGGCCAGGCTGTAGGGCACGGTGCCCAGACCGGGCACCTCGATCGTGGCGTCGAGCCGCTCGCAGTAGGAGGGCACGTTCTCCAGCGTGACCGACTCGGCGTGCCCGTCCTTCACCGCCACCTGGGCCACCACCAGCCCGGCCGGTGTGTCCAGCCGGATCGTGGTGACCGGTTCGGTGACCGCCACCATCCCGGTCTCGACCAGCACGGTGGCCACCCCGATGGTGCCGTGCCCGCACATCGGCAGGCAGCCCGAGACCTCGATGTAGAGCACCCCGAAGTCGGCGTCGGGACGGGTCGGCGGCTGCAGGATCGCCCCGCTCATCGCCGCGTGCCCACGAGGCTCGTTCACCAGCAACCGGCGGACGTGGTCCATCTCGGCGATGAAGTGCAGCCGCCGCTCGTTCATGGTGGCGCCCGGGATGACCCCGACCCCACCGGTGACCACGCGCGTCGGCATGCCCTCGGTGTGCGAGTCAACCGCGGAGAACAGCCTCGTGGAACGCATTCGGAGACCCTCTTCTCAGACGGAGGCGGTGGCCTTCAGCGACTCCAGGCCCTTGATCGCCCGCTCCATGTCGGCGCGCACCTGCGCGGTGTGCTCGGCGGTGAGCGGACCGCGCGGCGGGCGGCAGGGGCCACCGTAACGGCCGACCATCTCCATGCCCAGCTTGATCGCCTGCACGAACTCGGTGCGCGAGTCCCAGCGGAACACCGCGACCAGGTGCTTGTACAGCTCACGGGCCTCGGCCACCCGGCCGGCCACCATGTGGTCGTAGATCTCCACCGACTCGCGCGGGAAGGTGTTGGGGAAGCCCGCGAACCAGCCCACGGCACCGTCGACCATCAGCTCGAACAGCACGTCGTCGGCGCCGGCGATGACGTCGATGTCGCACAGCTCGGAGATCTCGAACATCCGCCGCACGTCGCCGCTGAACTCCTTGATCGCCGAGATGTTCGGGATCTGGGCGATCTCGGCCACCAGCGAGGGCACCAGGTCGACCTTGGTGTCGATCGGGTTGTTGTAGATCATCACCGGCAGGCCGACCTCGGCGATCTTCTCGAAGTGCTCGATCACCTGCGAGTTCGAGGCCCGGTACATGGTCGGCGGCAGCGACAGCACACCGTCGGCGCCGTCCTCGGCGGCCAGCTCGGCCCAGTGCTTGGCCTGGTGCCAGCCCGGGCCGTGCACGCCGGCCACGACCACGCCGCGCCCGCCCACGGCCTCGACCGCGACCTGGATGACCTTGCGGCGCTCGGCGTCGGTCAGCGAGGAGTACTCCCCCAGCGAGCCGTTCGGGCCCACGCCGCGGCAGCCGTTGCTGATCAGCCAGTCGCAGTGCTCGGCGAACTTGTCGTAGTCGACCTCGAGACCGGCCGGGGCGGAGGGGTTCTCCTTGTACGGCAGGGCGGTGGCGACGATGACGCCGCGCAGGTTGATCGGTTCGGCGGTGCTCATGGGTGTTCCTCTCGGTGGGAGTGGTTCTGGGAGTTCTGGGAGCTGGCCAGCTCGCCGAGCCGGACCGGGACGGCGATCGGACGGTTCGCGGTGCGTCCGCTCTCGAGGAGCCCCTCCGGGCCGGCGGCCGCCGCCAGGATCTCCTCGGCGTTACGGCCGCAGGTGCGGCCCTGGCAGGGCCCGAGACCGACCCGGGTGGTGAGTTTCAGCGAGCGCAGGCCCCGGGCCTGGGTGGCCGCGGCCACGTCGCGTACCTGGCCGACGGTGACGTCCTCGCAGCGGCACAGCGTGGTCTCCGGGTCGGGCCAGCTCTGCCAGCCCGGCCGGATGCCGTGGGCCGCCTGCAACCGGTCGGCGAAGGCCCGGAAGTCGTTGCGGGAGCGCACGACCGCCGGGTCCGGCTCACCCCCGGCGGCCACGGTACCGGCGATCTCACCCTCGGCCAGAGCCAGGTCGACTCCCCCGATGCCGGTGAGTTCACCGACGCAGAAGACCCCGGCCACCGACGTCCTCTGTTCGGGATCGGTCTGCACGAAACCGCTTTCACCGACCGCGCAACCGATGCTGAGAGCCAGTTCGGTGCGGGCGACGAAGCCGTGGCTCACGCAGACCGCGTCGACCTCCACCCGGCGCTCGGTGCCCGGCACCGGGTTCCAGTCGGCGTCGAGCCGGGCCAGGGTGACCGCCTCGACCTGCTCCTGGCCGTGCGCCGCGACCACCGTGGTGGCTGCGTGGTAAGGCACCCGGTGGCGGGCCAGGGCACTCACGTAGCCGGTGAGTTCTCCGGCCTTGGAACGGGTGGCGGCCAGTTCCCAGGGCTTCGAGAGCCAGCCTCGGCCCAGGGTTCTCCAGCCGGAGGCCTCGGCGACGCCGACCACGGTGGCGCCGGTGTGGATCAGGCTGGTGACCACCGGCAGCAGGAACGGCCCGGCGCCGGCGACCAGCACCCGGCGGCCCACGGCCACCCGCTCGCCCTTGGCCAGGGCCTGGGCGGCACCGGCGGTGAACACCCCGGGCAGGTCCCAGCCCGGGAAGGGCAGGGTGCGTTCCTGACCGCCGGTGGCCAGGACGAGATGGTCGGGCCGGTAGGTGCGCGGCTCACGGTCGGTGCCGTCGGCCGGACCGACCATGACGTGCACGGCCGGGGCGGCGCTGCCCTCGGGGCGCTCGACCGACCAGACGTGGGCGCCGAGAACGACCTCACAGCTTGGGTTCTCGAGCAGTTCACGCTGCAACTCATGGAAGAGCTCCCACTTGTGGTGGAGCCGGTGCTCGGCGGCCCCGCTGCGCGCTTCGGGCAGGTGCCGCCAGAACTGCCCACCCAGGGCGTCGCCGGCTTCCAGCAGGGTGACCTCGGCACCACCGGCCAGGGCAGCATGCGCGGCCGCCATACCGGCCGGGCCGCCTCCGATGATCAGGACCTTCTCAGTCATGGGACGGCTCCTGCGGGCTCTGGCTGGTCACCACGTCGCCCTCACCGGCGCGGCGCTGACAGGCCCGCACGTCGGGCACGTCGTTCACGGTGACCAGGCAGTCGAAGCAGACGCCGATGCCGCAGAACACCCCGCGCGGGCGGCCGGTGCGCGGGCTGCGGCGCCAGGACAGGCGTCCCGAGCCCATCAGTACCCCGGCGATGGTCTGCCCCTGCAGGCCACTGACCGGCTCGCCGTCGAGGGTGATGCTGAGCGGAGCGGACTCCTTCGGACGCACCGGATCCTGCTCGGCGGGGAGCCGGCGGGGGCCTCTCACGCGGCATCCTCCAGGTGGGGCCGAAGACTGGGACGGTCTACACGGAAAGGGTTCTCGGCGGCCGGGGCGGCGCCGAGCAGGTGCTGGGAGAGCACCTCGGCGGTGCCCAGGCTCAGCCCGATGCCGGCGCCCTCGTGCCCGGTGGCGTGCCACAGGCCGGCCAGGCGCGGGTCGGGGCCGATCAGCGGCAGATGGTCGGGCATGAACGGCCGGAAACCGCCGTAGGCCCGCATCACCGCAACGTCTTTGAGGAAGGGGAACAGCAGCAGCGCCTTGGCGGCCAGCGCGGCCAGCACCCGCGCCTCGATCCGGTCGTCGAAACCCCGCTGTTCACGGGACGACCCGATCAGGACGGTCCCGGCCGCAGTGGACTCCACCACGCTGGAGACCTGCAGGTCGGCGGCACCGGAGCCGACGGCGCCCACATAGTCGGCGTCGTAGACCTTGTGCCAGACCCGCTGCGGCATCCGGGTGGTCACCAGAACCGTTCCCCGGCGCGGCTTCACCGGCACCGGAGCCCCCAGAGCGGCCGCGACCTGACCCGACCAGGGTCCGGCGGCGACCACTACAGCGTCGCCGTTCACCACCCCGTCGCTCGTGCGCACCCCGGTGAGCCGGCCCTTGCTCAGCACCGGACCGAGCACCTCCACCCCCTGGCGTACCTGGGCGCCCTTCTGGCGGGCCGAAGCGAGCAGCGACTCGGTCGCCACCACGGGCTGAACCTGGGCATCCTGCGGATAGAGGACGGCGGTGACGAAGTTGCGGGTCAGATCGGGCTCGAGTTCACGCACCCGGTCGGCTCCCACCTCCTCGGCCACCACACCGGCAGTGCGCTGCTGCACGGCGAACCGCCCCAGCCCGACGGCACCGGCCTCGGTGGTCGCGACCACCAGCCCGCCCTTGTGCTCCAGCTCCAGGCCGGGGAAGCCGGCCGGCAGCTCGTCGCGCAGTTGCGGCCCGATCTCGCTCCACAGCTGGATCGAGCGCTGCATCAGCTCCAGCTCGGGGCCTGGCCCCTTGTCCGAGACCAAGAGGTTGCCCTCACCCCCGGAAGAGGTGCCGCCGGCCGAGGGGCCCCGGTCCAGCACCACGACCTCGGTCCCCGAGCGGACCAGGGAACGCGCGATCGCGGCGCCGACGATCCCCGCTCCGATCACGATGACGCGCCCTTGCTCAGCCACATCAGTAATATTGCACAGGGCTATCCGCAACGGAAGGGGCCGGACCAACCGGGCCACTGGCGAATGTCCCCACAGAACAACAATTAACAAGCGTGTAGCAATGACGGGCACCTTGACAGCGGGGCGCCGGGTCGCTTAGGCGAGGCCTAATCTCGCCCTCAGTGCCATGTCACTAGGTACGGAGATCACGCCCCACCGTTGATCGCCGTCGTCCTCAGCGCGCCGTCGGAGACCTCGTACTTCTCCAGCAACGCATCGTAGGTGCCGTCGGCGATCGCCTGCTGAAGGGCGAGCTGAACGGCCGTGCGCAGCTCGGTGCGGTCCTTGGCCACTGCGTACCCGTAGGGCTGCGGCTGCAGCTGAGCCACCTTCCCGGCCACGGCCAGCTTTCCCCCGGACTGCGCCACCAGCCGCGCCGCCACCGGCATGCCCTCGAGGCCGAAGTCGGCGCGACCGGCCAGGACCTCGGTCTGGCTGACCCCGTAGGCCACGTTCAGGATCTTGACCGGCTGTTTCCCGGCCTTGACGCAGACCTCGGACTGGGCGACGGCGGCGTCCTCGTCCACGGTGTCCGGCGCCACCGCCGCCGTCCGGCCGCACCAGTCGGCGCCGGTCTCCAGGCCGGCGGCGTCCTGCGGGGTCGCGACGACCTGGGAGCCGGCGATGAAGTAGTCGACGAAGTCGACCTCCTCCTGGCGTTCGGCGGTGTCGGTCATCGAGGCGCCGGCCAGGTCGATCCGGTGGTCGGCCAGCGACGGGCGCAGATCGCCGAACGCCACCTCGACGAACTTCGGGGTGAGCCCCAGCCGGGCCGCCAGGTCGGTGGTCATGTCGACGTTGAACCCGGTGAACTCACCGCCCTCCTGGAACTCCATCGGCGGATAGGTGGGATCGATGCCGATCGTCAGCGTCCCCGCGGTCACCACGTTCAGGTTCTCGGTCGGCACACCGGCCGCCGCGCTGCTCCCGGCCGGCTCGGAGTCGTCGCTGCACCCGGCCAGAGCCGTGAAAGAGACGACGGCCAGGACCGCGAGCACCCGTGTTCCTCGTTGCATCGTGCTGCCCCCTCAGACCCGGAACCGGCGCAGACCGGTCTCGATCGCCCCGGCTGCGGCCAGGACCCGTTCGGCCGTGGCGGCCGCCCGCCCGGAGTCGTCCTCGGTCTGGTTGACGTCGTCGGCGATCGCCGCGATCGAGCGGGTCACGTCGCTGGAGCCGGAGGCGATCTCCTCCATGCTGCGCACCATCTCCTGGGTGGTCGCTGCCTGCTGCTCCACGGCGGTGGCGATGGTGTCCTGCAGCGCGCTGATCCGCTCGACCACGTCGGTGATCAGCTGGATCGCCTGCCCGGCGGCGCCGGCGTCGCGCTGCGCCGCGTCCACCTTCTGGATGATCTCCTCCGAGGTCCGCGCCGACTCGTTGGCCAGCTCCTTGACCTGGTTGGCGACCACCGCGAAGCCCCGCCCGAACTCCCCGGCCCGGGCCGCCTCGATGGTGGCGTTCAGCGCCAGCAGGTTGGTCTGGTCGGCGATCAGCGTGATGATCTTGACGATGTCGCCGATCTCGGCGGACGACTGGGCCAGGCCCTGCACCGTGCGCACCGCCTCGTCGACCGTGCCGACCGCCTCGGAGGCGACCCGCCCGGCCTCGGCGGTGGCGACCGCGACCTCACCGATCACGTGCGCCATCTCGGCCCCGCTGTTGGCCACGTTGCGGATGGTCACCGCGATCTCCTCGGAGGCCTGACGGCCGGAGGCCGCCTTGGCCGCGGAACTGGTGGCCCGGTTGCGCAGCCCGGCCGAGACCTCGGTCAGCTCGCCGGCGCTGGCGGTCATGTCGCCCCCGGCCCGGGACACCTGGGCGAAGAGACCGGCCAGCTGGTCCAGGGCCCGGTTCAGCGCCTGCACCATGCGCCCGATCTCGTCCGCGCGGCCGGTGTCACCGCGCACGTCGAGCCGGCCGTCGGCCACGCTCTCCAGCAGCACGATGGTGGCGTTCAGGCGGCGGCGCAGACGCCGGACGATGACCACGGCCACCGCGCCCAGGGCGAGTGCGACCAGCAGCCCGGTCAGCCCCATCAGCCAGCGCGCGGACCGGCGCGCGTCGGCGGAGGCACTCAGGGCGCCGGCCTGAGCCTGCGCCGCGGCCGCGCGCATCTGCGGAACCGCCTCGGCCACCGCCTCGGCCTGCTGGGTGAAGCCGGGCATCGCGGCCCGGGCCCCGGCCCGGCCCGGGTCGGTGATCGTCAGGTTGGCCAGGGAGACCACGCGCTGGCCGAGGGTGACCAGCTCCTCGGTCTGCGCCAGCAGAGCCTCGGCCTGCCGGCGGGTGGCCTCGTCGTCTGCGGCCTGCAGGCCGCGCAAGGCCGAGCGCAGGCCGATGGCGTCGTCGCCGAGCGACCCGATCGCGGCCTGCCGTTCGGCGACGTCGTCGGAGACCATCGAGACCATCACCGATCCCCGCAGCCGGGCCTGCTGGGCGTCGACGGTCTCGGCCAGGGCCGCGGCCCGGTCGGCGGTCACCAGGCTGTCCTCGGCCCGCCCCTGCCGGGCCGAGGCCGTCACCCCGATCGCCCCCACCACGATTACACCGGCCAGCCCGGTGGCGGCCAGCACCACCAGCTGCCCGGCCAGCAACAGCGTGCGACGGGCCGCCGGGTCCTTCTGCTTCATCGACGCAAGTCTCAGTTCTCGGGCCGGTGCTCGCCTCCGCTGCGGCACCGCAAGCGATTTGCACAGGACATCGGCCCCGGCCCCGAGGGCTTGAGCGACCGGCCCCGGACCGGCCTGTCAAGATTTTGTCAAAATGTTGCGCTGTCACGCATGTGCCTACAGAGTCTCGGGCGTGTCCACCCAGGCTCCTCCCGCTCCCGCCACCCCGAGTACCCACGGCCCGTCCCTGGGCCGCGCAGCACTCACCATCGGCGCGCTGGGTGTGGTCTTCGGCGACATCGGGACGAGCCCGATCTACACGGTGCAGACGATCTTCAATCCCGAGGACCCGCACCCGGTGCCCTCGACCCCGGACAACGTGCTGGGTGTCATCTCGCTGATGATCTGGTCGGTGACCCTGATCGTCACCCTGGAGTACGTCACCTTCGTCCTGCGGGCCGACAACGACGGCGAGGGCGGCATCCTGTCGCTGATCACCCTGATCCGGCGGCGGGCGGTGCCGGGCAGCCGCCGCACCAAGGCCGGGCTGGCGGCGCTGGGCATCTTCGGGGCCTCCCTGTTCTTCGGCGACAGCATGATCACCCCGGCCATCTCGGTGCTCTCCGCGGTCGAGGGCCTGGAGGTGGTCAACCCGTCGCTGGCCGACCTGACCGTGCCGATCACCGCAGTGATCATCGTGCTGCTGTTCCTGGCGCAGAAGTTCGGCACCGAACGGGTGGGCGGGCTGTTCGGGCCGGTGATGATCGTCTGGTTCACGGTGATCGGGGTCGCCGGGATCGGCGGGATCGTGCAGAACCCGGAGGTGCTCAAGGCCCTGTCGCCGACCTACGCGATCGGCTTCCTGACCGGGCACTTCCACATCGCCTTCTTCTCGATGGCCGCGGTGGTGCTGGCGATCACCGGCGCCGAGGCGCTGTACGCCGACCTGGGGCACTTCGGCCGGCCGGCGATCGCCCGGGCCTGGCTGATCCTGGTCTTCCCGGCCTGCCTGCTCAGCTACCTGGGCCAGGGTGCACTGGTGATCCAGGACCCGGTGGCCAACCTCAGCAGCCCGTTCTTCCTGCTGGTGCCGGAGTGGGCCCGGCTGCCGCTGGTGGTGCTGGCCACCGCGGCCACCGTGATCGCCTCCCAGGCGGTGATCACCGGCGCCTTCTCGGTCGCCCACCAGGCCATCCAGCTGGGCTACCTGCCCCGGCTGCGGATCCACCACACCTCGGCCCACGCGATCGGCCAGATCTACGTACCGTGGATCAACTGGGTGCTGATGTTCTCGGTCCTGACCCTGGTGGTCACCTTCCAGAGCTCGCACAAGCTGGCCTACGCCTTCGGCATGGCGGTCACCGGCACCATCACGATCACCACCGTCCTGTTCTTCTACCTGGCCCGGCACCGCTGGCAGAAGCCCGCCTGGCTGGTCTACGGCTTCGGCTCGGTGTTCCTGCTGCTGGACCTGCTGTTCCTGTCGGCCAACATGACCAAGCTGGTGCACGGCGCCTGGCTGCCGGTGCTGATCGGCATCAGCGTGTTCACCGTGATGACCACCTGGCAGCGCGGCCGGGCCCTGGTCACCGCCCGCCGCGAGCAGGAGGAGGGCTCGCTGCGCGAGTTCGTCGACGCCCTGCACACACGCCGCCCCGCGGTGGTGCGGGTGCCGGGCACGGCGGTGTTCCTCAACCGCGGCAAGGAGACCACTCCCCTGGCGATGCGGGCCAACGTGGAACACAACCACGTCCTGCACCAGCACGCGGTGATCCTGTCGATCGAGACCCGCCCGGTGCCCTACGTGCCCCCGGCCGAGCAGGTGGTTCTGGACGAGCTGGGCTACGCCGACGACGGCATCACCCACGTCACCGCCTACTTCGGCTACATGGACGAGCCGGACGTACCCACGGCCCTGTCCCGGATCTGCGGCGCCGTCCCGGAGATGCCTGCCTCGCTGCAGGACGCCTCGTATTTCCTCTCCACCATCGACCTGGAGGTCGGAGAGGACACGGGCATGCCCCGCTGGCGCAAACGGCTCTTCGTGGCCACCTCAGGAATCACCGCCGACGCCGCCGACTACTTCCGGCTACCGCGCGAGCGCACCGTGGTGATCGGCTCCCGCATCGAGGTCTGACCTTTGGCACACCCGGACGATCGAGCATGCGGCGCCCCCTCAGGCGTTTCATATCGTCCAGGTCATTCTCCTTGTGTCCTCCTCATCGACTGAGCCCCCACATCCACGCGTTTCGCCGAGGCCCTCAGCCCCCACGCATCCGCATCGCGCCACCGGGCCGCCGAGCCGCCGAGCCGCCGGGCGTGATGTCTCCCTCACCGGACCACCGTGCTGCTTTGTTGCACCACTTCGTGTTAGTAAGGGGGTTATGCACGGGCTGACGTCGTCCCCCTCACGCACTGCACCCACCGGAGCGCGCCTTCGTAAGGGAGCAGCCGCGTGAAGCACTCCGAGCGCTACGGACCCGGCGTCCCGGCCGAGCTCGATCGCTACCTGATCCCCAGCGAGCAGATCGTGTTCATGTTCCGCCGGCACTGGGTGGTCTTCGCCGAGCCGGTGGCCAGCACCGTGCTGAGCCTGATCTTCCTGGCCTGGCTGAGCAGCCTGACCGGCGGTGTGGTGATCACCGTCGCCACCGGTCTCTGGCTGGTGGTGCTCGCCCGGCTGGGGCTGAAGCTCTGGCTCTGGTACGACGAGCTGATCATCGCCACCAACCGCCGGCTGATGCGGGTGCACGGCATCGTCACCCGCCAGGTCGACATCATGCCGATGTCCAAGGTCACCGACATGCGCTACGACCGCTCGGTGACCGGGCAGATCCTCGGCTACGGCCGGTTCGTGGTCGAGTCGGCCGGTCAGGACCAGGCGCTCAGCTCGATCAACTACATCCCCGACTCCGACCTGCGCTACCAGCAGATCTCGCAGATCATCTTCGCCCCCTCCGAGACCCGGATCACCGCCAAGCAGCGCACCCCGGGCACCCGGGTGCCGATCAAGGAACCCGACCACCGGTAACCGCAGCCCTGGCTGACGTGGTGAAGATGGAGCCCAGTGGCACCCGCGGCGGTCGTGGCACCGCCACCGTGGTGGGCGTGGCACCGCGGCCGGCGTGGCACCGCGGCCGGCGTGGCACCGCGGCCGGCGTGGCACCGTGGGGGGCGTGACCGAATCCAGGAAGTCGGACGGCATCGCCGCCGCGGTGGAGCGGGAGTACGCGGACCTGTCGCCGCTTCAGGTGAGGATGGCCACCCACACGGAGTTCAGTGAGCGGCCGGACGATCCGGCCGGCCGGGTGATGCATCTGCTGGGCCTGCCCTCGGGGCGGTCGTTGGTCGACGTGGGCTGCGGCACCGGGTACTTCCTGCGGCTCCTGGCCGAGAACGGCCATCGGGGGCGGTTGATCGGGGTGGATCTCTCCCCTGCGGCCGTGGACGAGGTGGCCCGCATTCCGGGGGTGCAGGGGGTGCCGGGTAACGCTGAGCAGCTGCCGCTGCCCGCTGACGGCGTGCAGCTGTGCACTGCCCTCTACATGCTCTACCACGTGCCCGACCCGGTGGCTGCGCTACGCGAGTTCGCCCGGGTCACCGAGCCCGGTGGGCGGGTGGCGGTGTTGGTCAATCACCATCGCACGACGGCGCGCACGATGGACTGGGTGCGGGAGATCGCTGAGCGTCATGGCGCGGACCTCGCCGACTCCGGCCTGAACGGCGTCACTTCCGACACCCTGCCGGGTCTGATGGAAGAGGTCTTCGGGGAGGGTGCGGTCCGCGCCACGCGGGTGGACAACGCCCTGGCCATCCCCGGCCCGCAGCCGCTGATCGACTTCGCTGTGGCCGCTCTGACCTTCTGCGGTGTGTCGCCCAGCTTCCCCGGGCGCGAAGCGGTGATCCGGGACATCACCGCGGAGGCCCACGCGTGGTTCTCCACTCCCGGCCGGGTGTGGCGCGACCCCAAGGGGTACGTGGTCTGCGTCGCGAACGTAGGCTGACGCCGCATGAGTGGAGAAGCGCTGCACTTCAACGCCTTCGTCTGGCCGAACGGCTATCACGAGTCGGCCTGGCGGGTGGTGCCGGACGAGGTGCGCGGGGTGCTGGGGCTGCCCTACTACGCCGACATCGCCACCACCGCCGAGCGCGGGCTGATGGACGCGGTGTTCCTGGCCGACAACCTGGCCATCGCCGAGTACCGGGTCACGCACCTGCCCCAGACCCAGTTCGACCCGGTCGCGGTGCTGTCGGCGCTGGCCGGGCTGACCTCGCGGATCGGGCTGATCGGCACCGGCTCGACCACCTACTCCCCGCCCTGGGAGCTGGCCCGGCGCTTCGCCACGCTCGATCATCTCAGCGCCGGCCGGGCCGGCTGGAACGTGGTCACCACCGTAACCCCGCTCGCCGCGGCGGCCTTCGGGGCCAGCAGCCATCCGGCGCCGGAAGAACGCTACCGCCGCGCCGACGAGTTCGTGCGGGTGGTGCAGCGGGTGTGGGACAGCTGGGCTGACGATGCGGTGGTGGGCGACCGGGAACGTGGGGTCTGGGCCGAGCGCGCCGCCCTGCGTGATCCGGCGTTCCACGGTGAGTTCTTCGACGTTGCAGGCATTCAGCCGTTTCCGCGCTCACCTCAGGGCCGTCCGGTGCTGGTGCAGGCCGGGCAGTCCGGCCCTGGGGTCGCTCTGGCCGCCCGGCACGCCGAGGTCGTGTTCTCCGGACCGCCGTCCTTGACTGCGGCCGTCGAGTTCCGCAGCAACCTCAGAGCCCAGGCGGTCGCGGCCGGGCGGGACCCGGGCCAGCTCCTGGTGCTGCCCGCCCTGATGATCACCCTGGGAAGTACCGAGGCCGAGGCACGCGGGCGGGCCGAACGGCTCGAAGAGCTGGCCAGTCCGGAGTTCCGCTGGCAGAACGCCCTTTACACGGCCGGTCTGGACCCCGACGGCTTCGACCCCGACCGCCCTCTGCTGAGCCAGCTGGATCCGGACGCACCGCCGCCCTCCAGCCGCGCCGAGAAGCTGATCGCCGAGGCGCATCGGCGCCCACAGGCGTCCTTGAGTGAGATCGCCCAGCAGGTCAGTGGGGGTGCCGGCCAGATGCACTTCATCGGGACCCCGGAGCAGCTGGCCGATCTGGCGATCGAGTGGCAGGACGCGGGGGCGGCCGACGGGTTCACTGTGATGGGCTCGACGCTGCCCTACGAACTGCGCACGTTCGTCGACGAGGTCGTGCCGATCCTGCAGCAGCGCGGGCGCTACCGCGAGGCCTACACCGGCACCACCCTGCGCGAGCATCTCGGGCTGGCGCGGCCCTCGGACGTCTGAGGTGTCCTGGCCGGCCGCTAGTCGGCTCCGCCGAACCGCTCCACCTTCTCGATCGTGCCGACCACCAGGATCAGGTCGCCGTAGGCAAGAACCGTGTCCGGGGTGGCGTAGGTGAACCCGGGGCCACTGCGCGGGCCGGGGTTCTCCGGCTTCACCGCGACCACCGTCACGCCCCAGCGGCTGCGCAGCTTGGACTCGCGCAGCGGCATCCCGACCACGGCCCGCGGCGGCTTCATCTTGATCACCGCGAAGTCGGCGTCCAGCTCCACGTAGTCGAGCAGGCGCCCGGACAGCAGGTGGGCCACCCGCTCACCCATCTCGTGCTCGGGGAAGACCACGTGGTGCGCGCCGACCCGGGACAGGATGCTGGCGTGCTGCTGGTTGGTGGCCTTGGCCCAGATGTTCGGGATCTCCAGGTCGGCCAGCAGCGAGGTGGACAGGATGCTGGCCTGGATGTCGCTGCCGATCGCCACCACCGCGCGCTGGAAGTCGCCGATGCCGAGCTGCTCGAAGACCTCCGGGTCGGTGGTGTCGGCCGCGACCACGTGCGGCAGCCGGCCGGACAGGCTCTGCACGGTCTTCGGGTTGCGGTCGATCGCCAGCACCTCGGTGCCGCGTTCCACCAGCTCCAGGGCCAGGGCGGTGCCGAAGCGGCCGAGGCCGATCACGACGACCGGCTCACCTGAGATGTCAGCCAACGATGGTCCTTTCCTCGGGCAGGTCGTAACGACGGTTGCGCTCGCGCAGGGCCAGGGCCGAGGCGAGGGTGAGCGGGCCGATCCGGCCGGCGAACATCAGCACGACCAGCAGCACGTGGCCCTGCACGGGCAGGTCGGCGGTGATCCCGGTGGACAGGCCCACGGTGGCGAAGGCCGAGATCACCTCGAACAGCACCTCGTCCAGGGTGTAGGCGGTCATCAGCATCAGCGCGAAGGTGGCGCCGACCACCGCGCCGATGCTCAGCAGGGCGATCGCCAGGGCCTGGCGCTGGTTGGTGGCCGGGATGCGCCGACGGCCGGCGTTGACGTGCGGTTCGCCGCGGATCTCCGACCACAGCATGTAGGCCAGCACCCCGAAGGTGGTCACCTTGATCCCACCCGCGGTGCCCGCGCTGCCGCCGCCGATGAACATCAGGATGTCGGTGATCAGCAGGCTCTCGGGGCGCAGGGCGCCGATGTCGACGCTGTTGAACCCGGACGAGCGGGCCATCGTGGCGGCGAAGAAGCCGTTGAGCACACGGTCGCCCGGTGCCAGAGCGCCGAGCGTGCCGCGGTTGGTCCACTCGGTCGCGGTCAGGACGAGGGTGCCCAGCGCCAGCAGGACCGCCGACAGGTACACGGTGATCCGGGTCATCAGCGACCACCGGCTCGGCCGCCGCCAGTTCTTGGCCAGCTCGAACACCACTGGGAAGCCGAGCCCGCCGACGATCACCGCGGCCGCCACCGACAGGCAGACCACCGGGTCGGAGGAGTAGCGGGTCAGGCTGTCGGCGTGCAGGGCGAAGCCCGCGTTGTTGAAGGCCGAGACGGCGTGGAAGACGCCGCTGTACAGCGCCTCCAGCGGGGCCTGCCCGTGGCTGAGGTACAGCCGCAGCGCCAGGACCAGGGCCACCAGGGTCTCGGTGGCCAGGCTGAACAGCACGATGCGGCGGATCAGGCCGCGCAGGTCCTGCAGGTTCAGGCTCTTGGTCTCGGCCTGGGCCAGGAACCGGGCGCGCAGCCGGAGCCGGCGCGACAGCAGCAGGGTGAGCACCGTGGCCATGGTCATGATGCCCAGGCCGCCGATCTGGATCAGGGCCAGGATGACCGTCTCACCGAACGGCGACCAGTGGGCGGAGGTGTCGACCATGACCAGACCGGTCAGGCACACCGCGGAGGTGGCGGTGAACAGGGCGTGGGTCAGCGTGGCGGGCGAGCCCTCCTCGGTGGCCCAGGGCAGGTACAGCAGCACCGTGCCCACCGCGACCGCCACCCCGAAGCCCACCGCGATGACCCGGGCCGGGTGCTGGAACCGGTCGGCGCCGCGCCACCTCGAGCCCCGGGCCGGCCCGCCGGGCGTCGCGCCGATCACGGCGCGCCCCGGCCGACGGGCCGATCAAGCCGGGTCGTACTGGTCCCACCAGGGATCACGGACATTCCTCACCGACCCGACCTTCCGACAGAGCCCGGTGAGGTTACCAGCGAGAACCGTGCGCGGTTCGGTGCACCTGGAGGCAGACCCTCATTCGTACGAATAGAACCCCTGCCCGCTCTTGCGCCCGAGCAGCCCCGCCTCGACCATGCGCAGCAGCAGCGGGGGTGGCGCGTAGAGCGGCTCCTTGAACTCCTCGTACAGCGACCGGGCGACCGCCGCCGTGGTGTCGAGCCCGATCAGGTCGGCCAGCCGCAACGGCCCCTGCGGGTGCGCCGCCCCGCGCACCAGCGCCTCGTCGATGTCCTCGGCGGAGGCGAAACCCGACTCGACCATCCGCACCGCGGAGAGCACGAACGGGATCAGCAGCGCGTTGACCACGAAGCCGGCCCGGTCGGCGCTGCGCACGGCGTGCTTGCCCAGCACGTCCTGGGCGAAGGCCGTGGCCCGCTGGACGGTCTCGTCCGCGGTACGCAGGCCGGGCACGATCTCGACCAGGGACAGCACCGGCACCGGGTTGAAGAAGTGCACGCCGACCACGCTCGCGGGCCGCTGGGTGGCGGCGGCCAGGCGGGTGATCGGAATTGAGGACGTGTTGCTCGCCAGGATCGCGTCGGTGGCCGTCACGATGCGGTCGAGCTGGGTGAAGAGCGCGGTCTTGAGCTCCTCGTCCTCCACGATCGCCTCGATCACGATCTCGCGGTCGGCCAGGGCGCCGAGGTCGTCCACCACCTGGATGCGCTGAAGCACCTCGGCGGCGGAGTCGATCTTGCCCTTGGCCTCGGCCCTCTCCAGCGAGGCGCGCAGCCGGTCCAGCCCGGCCTGCACCCGGTGCTGGTCGGACTCGACCACGACCACGTCCTGGCCGGCCCGGGCCGACACCTCCGCGATCCCCGCCCCCATCAAGCCGCATCCGACCACACCGACGCGCATCCGACGTCCTCCCGTTCGTGTTCGCTGGTGCGCCCACCGTTCCAAACCGGAGGGCGGGCGTCCATGCCTGTTACTGGGACGGCCGTCACGAGTCTCGACAGGTGCCCGGTGACGGTCGTAGCCTGCTTGGGCATCCAATAGTTGGACGTCCAAGTTTATCCGGAGGCAGCGCCGTGGTCGGTCTCAGCAGTCAGGGCACCCCGGTCCGCTTCGTCACCGCCGCCAGCCTGTTCGACGGGCACGACGCCTCGATCAACATCATGCGCCGCATCCTGCAGGCCCAGGGCTGCGAGGTCATCCACCTGGGGCACGACCGCTCGGTCGACTCGGTGGTGGCCGCGGCCGTGCAGGAGGACGTGCACGGCGTCGCGATCAGCTCGTACCAGGGCGGGCACCTGGAGTACTTCGGCTACCTGGTCGACCTGCTGGCCGAGCGGGGCGCGCCGGACGTGCGGGTGTTCGGGGGCGGCGGCGGGGTGATCGTGCCGGACGAGATCAAGCAGCTGCGCGAGAAGGGCGTGCTGATCTTCTCCCCCGAGGACGGGCAGCGTCTGGGCCTGGCCGGGATGATCAGCTCGGTGGTCGCGGCCGCCGACCGGGACCTCACCGCCTCCGCGCCCGACCTGGCCTCGGTCCGCTCCGGCGACGACCAGGCCCTGGCCCGGGCCATCTCGGTGATCGAGGCGGGCAAGGCCGAGAGCACGTGGCTGAGCGCCGTACGGGAACACGGTGGAACTGCCCAGGTTCCGGTGCTGGGGATCACCGGCACCGGGGGCTCGGGCAAGTCGTCGCTCACCGACGAGCTGATCCGCCGCCTGCGCACCGACCAGCAGGACAAGCTCCGGATCGCGGTGATCGCCGTCGACCCCAGCCGGCGCCGCGGCGGAGGGGCCCTACTGGGTGACCGGATCCGGATGAACTCGCTGCAGCCGGGACGCACCTTCTTCCGCTCACTGGCCACACGCGGCGCCGGCGGCCAGGTGCCGCAGTACCTGCCCGACGTGGTGAACGCCTGCCAGGCAGCCGGTTACGACTTGGTGATCGTGGAGACGCCCGGGATCGGGCAGGGCGACTCCGGCATCGTGGACCTGGCCGACGTGTCGCTGTACGTGATGACACCGGAGTTCGGCGCCGCCTCGCAGCTCGAGAAGATCGACATGCTCGACTACGCCGACGTGGTGGCGATCAACAAGTTCGAGCGGCGCGGGGCGCAGGACGCCCTGCGGGACGTGTCGAAACAGGTTGCCCGCAACCGCGAGGCCTTCGGGGTGCCGTGGGAGCAGATGCCGGTCTTCGGCACCAGCGCTGCCCAGTTCAACGACGACGGGGTCACGGCGCTGTACCAGCATCTGCGGGGCCTGCTGGCCGAGCGCGGGCTGGCCGTGTCGGAGGGCGTGCTGCCCGCGGTCTCGGTCCGGATGTCGTCGCACTCGGCGGCCGTCGTGCCTGCCGATCGGGTGCGGTATCTGGCCGAGATCGCCGAGACGACGAGGAAGTACCGGCGGCAGACCAGCGAGATGGCCGAGGCCGCCCGCAAGGCCCAGCACCTCAGCACCGCCCTGGCCGAACTCGCCGAACTCGCCGAATCCGGCGAACCGCACGAAACTCTTCGAGCGCTCGCCGAGACCGCCGGGCAATCGGTGCCCACCGACGTCCGCAAGCAGTTGACCGAATGGCCCGAGACCGTCAAAGCCTACGCACAGGAACAGTTCACCACCGACGTCCGTGGCCGCCAGATCGTGACCGGGCTGCGCCGCACCACCTTGTCGGGCACCGGCGTCCGCCGCGTGTCCCTGCCCAGGACCACCGACCACGGCGACCTCGTGCACTACTTCCGCGAAGAAAACCTCCCCGGCGTCTTCCCCTTCACCGCAGGTGTTTTCCGCTTCAAGCGCGACGCCGAGTCGCCGGCCCGGATGTTCGCCGGCGAAGGCGACGCGATGCGCACCAACCGGCGCTTCCACCTGCTCGCCAAGGGCCAGCCCGCCACCCGCCTCTCCACCGCGTTCGACTCGGTCACGCTGTACGGCCGCAACCCCGACCTACGCCCGGACATCTACGGCAAGGTCGGCACGTCGGGCGTGAGCATCGCCACGCTCGACGACATGAAGGACCTGTACGCAGGTTTCGACCTGTGCGCCCCCACCACCTCGGTGTCGATGACCATCAACGGCCCGGCCCCGGCCATTCTGGCGATGTTCCTGAACACCGCGATCGACCAGCAGCTCCAGGCCCGTCCGGAGGAGGACCCGGCCGCGGTGAGGGCCCGGGTGCTGCAGACCGTGCGGGGCACCGTCCAGGCCGACATCCTGAAGGAGGACCAGGGGCAGAACACCTGCATCTTCAGCACCGAGTTCGCGCTGCGGGCGATGGCCGACGTGCAGGAGTGGTTCATCAGCAACCGGGTGCGCAACTTCTACTCCGTCTCGATCAGCGGCTACCACATCGCCGAGGCCGGGGCCAACCCGATCAGCCAGCTCGCCTTCACCCTGGCCAACGGATTCACCTACGTGGAGAGCTATCTCGCCCGCGGCATGGCGATCGACGACTTCGCCCCCAACCTGTCGTTCTTCTTCAGCAACGGCATGGACGCCGAGTACACCGTGCTCGGCCGGGTGGCCCGCCGGATCTGGGCGGTGGCGATGCGCGAACGCTACGGCGCGGGTGAGCGCAGCCAGAAGCTGAAGTACCACGTGCAGACCTCGGGCCGCTCGCTGCACGCCCAGGAGATGAACTTCAACGACATCCGGACCACCCTGCAGGCCCTGTGCGCGCTCTACGACAACGCGAACTCGCTGCACACCAACGCCTACGACGAGGCGGTGACCACCCCCACCGAGCAGTCGGTGCGCCGGGCCCTGGCGATCCAGCTGATCATCGACGCCGAGTGGGGCCTGTCGATGAACGAGAACCCGCTGCAGGGCTCCTACGTGGTGTCCGAACTGACCGACCTGGTGGAGGAGGCGGTGCTGGCCGAGTTCGAGCGGATCAGCGAACGCGGCGGGGTGCTGGGCGCGATGGAGACCGGTTACCAGCGCGGGAAGATCCAGGACGAGTCCATGCTGTACGAGCAGCGCAAGCACGACGGTTCGCTGCGGCTGATCGGGGTGAACACGTTCCTGCCGCCCGAGGACGAGGTCGCCGAGGTGGGCCCGGCCGGCCTGATCCGGGCCACCGAGGCCGAGAAACGCTCACAGCTGGAGCGGCTCAGCGCCTTCCACGAGCGGCACCGCGAGCAGGCACCGGCCGCGCTGGAGCAGCTGCGCCGGACGGCGGCCGAGGGCGGCAACGTGTTCGAGGCCCTGATGCAGGCCGTACGCTGCTGCTCCCTCGGCCAGATCACCGAGGCCTTCTTCGAGGTCGGCGGCCAGTACCGCCGCAATGTGTAAGGGGTTACGAGGTTGGCCAAGCTGCCGTTCGATCCGATTGCCGAGGCCCGGCGCAACTGGGAAGAGCACGGCTGGCACCAGGCCGCGCCGGGGATGGCCGCCGTCACCTCGGTCGTGCGGGCCCAGCAGATCATGATGGCCCGGGTGGAGGAGACGCTGCGCCCGCACGACCTGACTTTCGCCCGCTACGAACTGCTGCAGCTACTGGCCTTCACCCGTACCGGCGCCCTGCCCCTTTCGCGCATCGGCGACCGGCTGCAGGTGCACCCCGCCAGCGTGACCAACGCCGTGGACCGGTGCGAACAGCGCGACCTGGTGCGGCGCGTCCGCCACCCCACCGACCGCCGCACCACGCTGGCCGAGATCACCGACGCCGGGAGGGAACTGGTGACGAAGGCCACCGACAGCCTGAACCGTGAGGTCTTCACGGCGCTGGGGCTGGCGGCCGAGGATCTCGACGTGCTCAACGACGTTCTGCGGCGGTTCCGGAAGGCGCACGGCGACTACGACGAAGCCTGAACGTGGTCTTGCCTGCCGTTGGCTCGAAGCCGGGGCCGTGCGGGCCGGTCCTTGATGTGTACAACGTGTACACATGGGACACAACGACTCCGGGTACATTCGACATCCCTTGGCCAGCTGTCCGCCCGGCGCGCTACACTCGAACACATGTTCGAAGCCGGTCGTCCGCTGCTGCACGCCGATGCGGACTGCTTCTTCGCCTCGGTGGCCCTGCGCCGTCGGCCCGACCTGCGGGCCCGCCCGGTCGCGGTGGTCAATCACGTGTTCGTTGCCAGCGCCAACTACCCGGCGCGGGCGGGCGGCGTGCGCTCGGCCATGCTGGTTCAGGAGGCTCGGCACCGCTGCCCCGAACTGGTGGTGCTGGACGTTCCGTACGCCGAGGTCGAGGAGGTGGGCGATGCGCTCTTCGAGATCTTCCATCGCTTCGCCCCGGCCGTGGAGCCCGGCTCCGTGGAAGAGGCCTTTCTCGATGTCGGTGCCGAGGACTGGCCGGCGGCGCTGGACACGGCCCAGGCTTTACGTAAGCAGGTGCAGCAGGAACTGGGCATCACGGTCAGCGTCGGGGTCGGGCGTACCAAGCTGATGGCCAAGCTGGCCTCCCGCGCAGCCAAGCCCGATGGCCTGTATTCCATTGCGCTGCAGGACGAGCCGCAGCTGCGGGCGGATCTGCCGATCGGCCAGGTCTGGGGCGTGGGCCAGAAGACGTTCGCCCGCCTGGAGAATCTGGACGTGCAGCGCCTGGCCGATCTGGACCGCATCCCCCGCGCCCAACTGCAGCAGGTCTGCGGCACCACCATGGCCCGCCGCCTGTGGCAGATCCGGGCCGGCACCGACGACGCCCGCGTGCGACCGGTGCGGCACCGCGACTCACTCAGCGCCGAGTCGTCGATCGCCGGCTACGGGCGGCCCGACCACAGCCCTGAGCAGTTGCTGACGCTTTGCCTCGAACGGGTGCTGCACCGTGCCGAGAAGGCTGGGCTGGTGGGCAACGGTCTCACGCTCACGCTGCAACCGGCCGGTGAGGAGTTGCCGTTGCGGCGAAAACAGTCCGGTTTCACGGCCACCGCCGACCGCTCGGCGTGGCAGTCCGCCGCCGACCGGTTGCTGCACGCGGGGCCGGTGCCGCCGTTGGCCGGGTTGCGGGTCACGCTCACCGGGCTGCTTCCGGCCGATCAGGTGCCGCAGACCTTGTTCTGAACGGCGACCATGCGCCGACGTAAATGCTGGCAGACCGGTGGGGGCACCGGTCTTGGCCGACGTAAATGCAGGGCTGTGACTGGCTGCGACACCGGGCAGGACCCGACAGCGACACAAGGCCTGGCCCCGAGGCCACACCCCAGCCGGGCCTACGGCGATGCAGAGCCGGACTATCGGTGACACTGAGCCGGACCATCGGCGACGCATGCCGGGCTCAGCGCCGGTGCCAGGCCGGTGCCAGGCCGGTGCCAGGCCGGTGCCAGGCCGGTGCCAGGCCGGTGCCAGGCCGTGCTGCCGTGCTGCCGTGCTGCCGTGCTGCCGTGCTGCCGTGCTGCCGTGCTGCCGTGCTGCCGTGCTGCCGTGCTGCCGTGCTGCCGTGCTGCCGTGCTGCCTTACGTGTGCCCCCAGACGGATTTGAACCGCCGACCTTCTCGTTCGTAGCGAGACGCGCTCTCCAGCTGCGCCATGGGGGCCTGCCTTGCGCTTCCGGCCGAGGACTCGAACCTCGATCAACGGGTTCAGAGCCCGTCGTGCTGCCTCTTGCACCAGCCGAAAAGGGAAATCGCGTGCGGGCGGAGGGAGTCGAACCCCCACAGCCGAGGCGGCGGCTTTACAGGCCGTTGGGCTCAACCACATGCCCAGTGCGCCCGCTCGGTGAACATCTTGACGAGTCACCCGGCCGGCTTCCGCACTCCACGAGAAAGCGCCGCCGCCGGGCGATCCCGGCGACGGCGCTCTGCGTGCTCCTGATCTGTGCTCAGGACACGGAAAGGCCTCGTCGGGAACGGGTTCGACGATACGACCGGTAACGGTCGCGGCGCTGCCCGGACGGCTGGCGCACGGTCTGCTGCGACATCGTCCCGCTCCTCTCAGATCGTTCGAACTGGCCGGAACTCCCGGCGCTGGAACAGCATGGCATTCGATCCTTACTGCGCGCCAGGGATTATCCGCCCGGCGAGCTGCTGCACTCCCGGGCCGCGCAGATCTTCCAGGTAGGCCGCCCGCCCGGCCATCACCATGACCAACGCCGTGGTCGAACCGGTCACCAGCGGCCCCTCCCCCACGGCGAACGCGCTGTCTTCGGCCTCCAGCCGCAACCCACGCCGCACGGTGGCCCCCTTCACCGTGAAATCCCGCGCGGCGTAACACCGGGCCACCTCGGCTGCCGCCGCCGGCGAGGGCATGGTGGTCAGCCCGAGCGGCCGGCGGATGTCCTGCGCGTGCACTATCACCTCGCCCAGCCACATGCCGGTCTCGCCCCAGGTGGACGTGGTGCTGTCGACCACCTGGCGGAACTGCGCCAGGGTGCTGGTCTCGTCCGGCCCCAGCCGTTCGGTCAGTCGGCGACGGTTGTGCAGGTCGAAGTCGAAGCGGGCCCCGAGCACGCTGGCCAGCCACCGCCAGGGACCGGTACTGGCCGCGGCGGTCAGGTGCGCGGCCGTCTCGCGGACCGTCCACTCCCCGCACAGCGACCGGGTGTTCCAGGCCGCCCGGTCGAGGGTGGCGAGATCAGCGGCGAGAGAACGGCGTTCAGCAGCGGCCAGGGCCCAGACGTCGATGCTGGAGAGCGGGGAGGTCGTCATACCGGTTCCGACTGCGGCCGAACGCCGAACTCATCGGCCGAGAACGTTTCGTTCCGGCCTGAAGTGTTCCGGCGGCATGCTGACTGCCATGCGAACCGTGCCCTCCGAGGTCCTCGACGACCCCCGCTTCACTGTTCCCAGCGCCTCGGCGGCCCAGGGCGTCGGATGGTTGCGCGCACACTCGCCCCGCTTCACCGACGGAGCCGCTCACCGACGTCCTCAAACAGCTGTTGCCCAGGTACTGAACACCCTTGGCCCCCTGCCGAACGCCCCCTCCCCCACGCATTCGTTGCTACGGGCCCTTGGTCTGCCCGACCGTTGGGAGACCGAAGTAAGGACGGTCGCGGCGGCCTGGCAGCCGCACTCGCCTCAGTCTGCGGAGGCCGATGCGGCGGCCGACCAATTGGTGGACGTGTGTGGTGGCCGCACTGAGGTAGGTGCGGCCACGGCTTGTCTGCTGGTTCAGGCGCACATCCCCACCGCCGAACTGGCCCGCAATCCGGAGTCGGCGCCGGTGCCGTTCACCCGGCGGGTGGGGCCGGACGGTGATGAGGTGCTGGTGGACCTGACGGATGCCTGGTTCGGCCGGGGGCCGCACGCCTGCCCCGGCGAACACCTCGCCCGCGCCCTGGCCGCCACCAGCGTCCCCGCATTCGCCGCCCTGCACCGCCCCGGGCAGCCATTCGTTCTGCCCAACGCCTGGGACGTTGCCTCGGCGGTGTTGCTGGCCCAGGCCGGATTCGCTGCCGTAGGAACGACCAGCCTCGGTATCGCTGCGGCCCACGGCCTGCCCGACGCCACCCGGGCCGGGAGAGAGCACACCCTGAGCCTGGCCCGGCAGATCACGACACTGGGCCTGACCATGCTGACCGTCGACCTGGAAGACGGTTTCACCGATGATCCGGCCGAGCTCGCCGACCTGGCCGCGGAACTGGCCGGGTTGGGCGTGCGCGGGATCAACCTGGAAGACGCCACGGCCGGTGAACTGGTCGATCCGCGACACCATGCCGCCAAGATCGCCGCGGTGAAGGCCACAGCCCCGGACCTGTTCGTCAATGCCCGCACCGACACGTTCTGGCTGGGAATGGAACGTTCCTCCACCACGGCCCGACTGCAGGCGTATCAGGACGCCGGGGCCGACGGGGTGTTCGTGCCCGGCCCACTGACCGACGGCGACATTGCCGCCCTGGTGAAGGGCCAGCCGCTGAACGTACTGGCCTCGCCCCGGCACACCCGGACCCGCCTGGCCGAGCTCGGGGTTGCACGGATCAGCACCGGCTCGCTGCTGTACCGCCAGGCGCTGAGCGCGGCCCTCGACACGGCCCGCGATCTGGCCCAGGACCGGCCTGCGCCGGATGTTGCCATCGGCTATGGCCAGGTTGCGGATGTGATGAGCATTCAGCCGGGCGGGTAGGGCCTGACCGGCTCGGGGCGGGGCCGGGATAGTCTGCCGGGGCCAGAACGAGTCCGGGACCAGGTGCATGGAGGCTGAAGTGGGTGGCAGCGCCGAACCCGCTGACGAGCCGGCTACCGAACCGGCTAATGAACCGGCTGACGAGACGACGGCCGAGAAGGCCCTGAGGACCGCTGCCGGGCCCGGGGCGCTGCTCGACGCCGAGCGGATCGAGTTCTTCCGCCGGATGCGCGACGACTTCACCCGTTTCGAGATGGAGTACCGCTGGGCCGTGCAGGAGATCCTGACCAAGGTCTCGATCCTGCGCGAGGAGTTCCTGCAGCTGCACCGCTACAACCCGATCGAGCACGTCAACTCCCGGGTGAAGTCCCCGGCCAGCATCCTGGGCAAGGCCGCCCGGCGCGGGGTGCCGCCCAGCCTGCCCGCGATCCGCAAGCACATCACCGACATCGCCGGCGTGCGGATCACCTGCAGCTTCCGGGCCGACACCTACCGCGTGCTGGAGACCCTGACCTCGCAGGACGACGTGCGGCTGATCCAGGTGAAGGACTACATCGCCGAGCCGAAGCCGAACGGGTACAAGAGCCTGCACGCGATCGTCGAGATCCCGGTGTTCCTGTCCACCGGCCCGGTCCCGGTGATCGTCGAGCTGCAGCTGCGCACCATCGCGATGGACTTCTGGGCCAGCCTGGAGCACAAGATCTTCTACAAGTACGACCGGGAGGTGCCCGGCCACCTGCGGGACGACCTGAAGCAGGCCGCGGACGCGGCCGAGCAGCTCGATCTGCGGATGGAGCAGCTGCACCACGAGGTGCACGGCGTGCACGGCCGCTCCGACCTGCCGGTGGGCCCGGACATCGACAACGACCTGCTGGAGCGGCTCTGGCAGCTGTCGCTGGACACCCGGCCCGAGACCGGCTGAAGCCCGCCGCTCCTGGTCGGAGGAACGACGGGCTCCGGTTTCGGGACCGCGTGGAGCAGGACCGCTCAGCGACCGTAGCCGGCCGGGTCGGCCACGTGGCGGTGGTCGACGTCGTCGTCGCCCTCGACGTCCTGGGCGAACAGGGCCGAGCCGGCGGCCCAGATCACCGCGCCGATCAGGGCGACCCAGACGCCGTACTGCACCTCGAGGTTCTCACCCCGCTCGAGGGCGCCCATCGGGTCGATCGCGAAGGCCAGGGACTGCAGGGCGGCCGCGACGGCGACGGCCAGGGACACCAGGGTCAGACCGCGGTGCTGGTTGCGGTGGGCCCGCTGGTAGGCCAGGCCGAGGGCGACGAGCAGGCCGATGCCCAGGTAGGCGATGAACGGGATCAGCGAGTCCGTCTCATAACCACTGTAAACCGTTGCATCGTCGGTGTTCTCGACCCAGTCGAGGAACGGCGACACATTGAGCACGACGATGCCGAGCGCGGCCACGGCCAGACCGGTGGGCCGGGCCTTGCGGGTACGGAAGGTGGTGGGCAGGCCGGAATCCGAGGTCATGATGTGAGGGACCTTTCGAGCTGCAGGAACGGTCGGCCGGTAGAGGCGGTGACCGTTGTCTCCCCCTTTGTTCGAGGTGAGGAAATCCTGTCAGTTCGTCCGGCGACCACCACTCGAAAGGGCCCCGTCCGGCGCGGAGTGCAGCGAAGCGGCCGGATCCGGGCAGTTCAGCCGACCGCGCAGAGCATCTGCAATTTCTCGTAACTGTCGGTGCCGGGCGCGGCCGTGTACACCAGCAGCGTCTGGTGCTGCTCGGGGTCGACCAGGGTCTGGCACTGCAGGTCGAGCACGCCGAGTTGTGGGTGGGAGAAACGCTTTCCGTCGTAGCCCAGGCCCACCTCGTGATCAGCCCAGTACGCGGCGAACTCTGGGCTGCGCTCCAGCAGCTCTTCGACGTATTCGGCCACCCTCGGCAACTTTCGCCCGTACAGCTCCCGCATACCCGCCGCATACGTACGGCTGTGCATTTCGTGGTCTTCCGGTGGATAGATGCGCCGGGCCTCGGGTTCGGTGAACCAGCGGTAGCCCAGGCTGCGGGCCTTGCCCACCCAGCGGGTGTCGTCGCCGATCAGGGCGATCGCGGGCCGGGTCTGCCGCAGCGTCTCGCCCAGGTGGTTCAGCACCTGGGCCGGAGTGTCCTCCAGCCGGTCGAGGATCCGCATCAGCCCGGGCGTGATGTGGTCGCCCCGCAGTTGGCGCTGCGGCACGGGATGCCCACCGACCTGGAACAGGTGGTCGCGCTCGGCCAGGGACAGGTGCAGGCCGCGGGCGAGCGCGGCGAGCATCTGGGCCGAGGGCTGAGGGCCGCGCTGCTGCTCGATCCGGCTGTAGTAGTCGGCCGAGATACCGCACAGCGCAGCCACTTCCTCACGACGCAGCCCGTCGGTGCGCCGGCGCTGGCCACGCGGCAGGCCGACATCTTCGGGTTGCAGGGCCTCCCGCCGTTTGCGCAGGAAGTCGGCCAACTGGGCGCGGTCCATGTCTGCCAGTCTCCTCGATCAGAGGCCGGCCTTCGAGACCGAGGGGAACGACACCCCGGCGAGCTGCTCGGAGACCTCCCAGATGCGAGCCGCCTCGGTCTCACTGCGCAGGGGACGGTAGAGCTTCTGCTCAGCCGGCGCCCCGGAGAGGTGACCGAGCCCTCGAGGCCCGTACATCCGTCCTCCATTGGATTCTGGGCCGACCGCCGCCATGAGGGCGGGCAGCCCGGCGGAGTCGATGGTGCCGACCAGCAGCCCTCGCTCGGACAGGGCCTGGATCATCCGCCCGCCGAAGGTGGCCTGCGGGCGGCCGATCTCCGGGCGGGCCTTGAGCAGGTTGGTCGGGGCGATGCCGGGGTGGGCGATGTTGCTGGTGATCCCCCAGCCCTGGGCCTGCGAGCGCCGGTGCAGCTCCAGCCCGAACAGGCCGAACGCGATCTTGGACTGCCCGTAGGAACGCTGCCCGTGGTACAAGCGCTCCCAGTTCAGGTCGTCCCAGTTGATCCGGCCCCGCTGCGCGGCGACGCTGGTCTGCGAGGTGACCCGGGCGTGCCCGGCCCGCAGCAGCGGCATCAGCCCGGCGACCAGGGCGAAGTGGCCCAGATGGTTGCTGCCGAACTGCAGTTCGAAGCCGTCGGCGGTGGTCTGCCGGTCGGGCGGGGTCATCACGCCGGCGTTGTTGATCAGGAGGTGGATCGGCCGGCCCTCCTGGTTCAGCCCGGCCGCGAGCGCGGCCACCGACTCCAGCGACGACAGGTCCAGGTCACGCAGACCGAGGACGGCTTGTGGCTGGGTCTTCCGGATCTGGGCGATCGCGGCCTCGCCCTTGCGTCGATTGCGGACGGGCATGAGGACTTCGGCTCCCGCGGCGGCCAGGCGGGTGGCCAGTCCCAGACCGACGCCGTCGCTGGCACCAGTGACCACGGCGAGACGTCCGGAGAGGCTGGGGAGGGTGAGGTCGGGGCGGGTGCGGGCCATCAGGGGTTCCTCGCTTGTCGTCGGGCTGTTCGTGCTTGCCCTTCGAGTCTGCTGGCCCGCCCGGCCGGTTATCCACGGTCAGTCGATCCCTGTCTAGGGCCGGCCTAGAGCACGACCGCTCCCACCAGCGCGGCGCCGATCACCACGGCCCAGGGCGGCGCGGCCCAGCGGGTCAGCAGCACGTAGGCGGCCACCGCCAGGGCCAGAGCCCGCACCGAGGTGATGCCTTCGGTGAAGACCGGGTCGTACAGGGCGGCCGCGAGCAGGCCGACCACCCCGGCGTTCACGCCCATCAGGGCCGAGCGGGCGTTCGGGAGCCGGCGCAGCGACGTCCAGAACGGCAGGGCGCCGACCACGAGCAGGGCCGCGGGCAGGAAGATGGCCACGATGGCCACCAGCACACCGGGCAGGCCGTCGGTGAGGGCGCCCAGGTAGGCCGCGAAGGTGAACAGCGGACCCGGAACGGCCTGCGCGGCACCGTATCCGGCGAGGAACTCGTCGTGCCCGACCAGGCCGGTGGGCACGAGCTCGGATTCCAGCAGCGGGAGCACCACGTGGCCGCCACCGAACACCAGAGCCCCGGCGCGGTAGAAGATCTCGGCCAGGCGCAGCAGGCCGCCGTTGGCCAGTAGGGGCAGCACGATCAGGAGCGCCCCGAAGAGGGCCAGGCAGGTCAACGCGACCGGATGGGAAACCTTCACTTCGAGCGCGTTCTCGTCGCCGGGTGAGACTTCGGCGGCCTCGCGCCGCAGCCAGGCCAGGCCCAGACCGGCGGCCACGGCAATGATCACGATCTGTGCCCAGGGGCCGGTGACCAGCAGGGCCGCGATGGTGGCGGCCCCGGCCACGGTGGCCCGCTTGCGGTCGGGGGCGAGCGAGCCGGCCATGCCCATCACCGCCTGGGCGACCACCGCCACGGCGGCCGCCTTCAGCCCGAGGATCCAGCCGGCGTGGGCCAGGTCGCCGAACTCGGTCACTAAGTAGGCGAAGACGGCCAGGGCGAGCGCGGAGGGCAGAGTGAAGGCCACCCAGGCGGCCAGCATTCCGGCGTATCCGGCCCGCTGCAGGCCCAGCGCCATGCCGACCTGGCTGGAGGCGGGGCCGGGCAGAAACTGACACAGCGCCACCACGTCGGCGTAGGCCTGCTCGGTGAGCCACTTGCGGCGCACCACCAGCGCCTCACGGAAGTAGCCCAGGTGAGCTACCGGCCCGCCGAACGAGGTCAGGCCCAGCTGCAGGAAGGCGGCGAACACCTCGCCGGGAGTACCCGGATGCCTACGCAGCTCGGGCTCGATGGGCGGGTCGGACAGGTCGGGCCGGTCGGTCATGGCGTGCAGCTTGACCGCTCGAAATGGTTCAGTCAATCTTGAACCAATGTCCATCGAGCAAACATCACGGCAGCTCCGGGCCCGGCGCCACGCCGCCCTGGGCGATGTCACCCGCCTGTACATCGTCGACCTGCTGGCGGTGGGCGACCGGTCGGCCGGGCAGGTCCGGGCCGAGCTCGGCATCCCGGCCAACCTGCTCACCCACCACCTGAACGTGCTCGGTCAGGCCGGCCTGATCGGTGAGAACCGTTCTGAGGGCGATGGGCGGCGCAAGTACCTTCATCTGACCCCGGAGGCCCTGGAGGCCGGAGAGCTCCCCGCGCCGATCCGGGCCCGGCGCCTGCTGTTCGTGTGCACCGGCAACACCGCCCGCTCACCCCTGGCCGCCGCCCTCTGGCAACAGCTCAGCCCGGTTCCCGCCACCTCGGCCGGGGTCGTCCCGGCTCCCCGGGTGTCCGAGGACTTTCTGGCCGTGGCAGCCGGGCACGGGCTCAGCCTCGAGCAGCACCGGCCCCGGGCCATCGACGAGGTCACCGAAACCGGCGACCTCGTCGTGACCCTGTGCGACCGGGCCCACGAGAAGCTGGGGCTGCAGACCGGCCTGCACTGGTCGGTGCCCAACCCCAGCCCGGCCGGAACCCGCCAGGCCTACGAGACGGCCTACGCCGAGATCGACCGCCGCGTGCGGGTTCTGCTGCCGCACCTGCAGGCCGCCTGAGCGCTCAGGCCATGCTCACGAACTCGTCCCAGAAGCGGATCACCACCAGACAGAACACGGTGAGGTACCAGACCACCAAGGGCACGGCCGGCACCGTCGCGAGAGCCGAAACCCACGTGGACCGGCGATTTCCCGCTTTGCCGACCACCGACGTCCTCAAATTGTGCAGAGTGACGAACCAGAAGACGGGTGCGGTCACCGCCCACACCACCATGCAGTAGGGGCACAGGGCACCGATTTCGTAGAGCGTTTGATAGATCAGCCAGTGCACGAAGGCGAAACCGGCCGTGACTCCGGCCTGTAGGCCGATCCAGAACCAGGCCCGCACCTGGGCCCCGGCCAGAAGGGCCGCGCCGGTGGCGATCAGCAGCGGGAACCCGGCGATGCCGAGCAGGGGGTTGGGGAGGCCGAATGCGGCGGCCTGCTCGCTGGACATCACCGGCCCGCAGCTGAGCACCGCATTGACACTGCAACTGGGCACGTAGCCGGGATCGGTGAGCAGGTGCACCTTTTCCACCATCAGGGTGAAGGAGGCGGCCAGCCCGATCGATCCACCGACCAGGAGCAGCAGGGCCAGGTTCCGGGTCTCAGTTCGCATCGGCCAGGGCCTGGTCGATGGCGGCCCGGAAGGCCTCGATGCTGTCGGGCTCGAAGGGCTCACCGTTCAGGAAGAACGAGGGCGTGCCCTGGAGGCCGAGGTCCGTGCCGTCCTGCACGTCCTGGTCGATCCGCTTCTGGGTGGCCGGATCCTTGACCGCCTCGTCGTACTCGGCCAGGTCGAGGCCCAACTCGTCGGCATACGTGCGGAACAGCGGCGCCTGGTCCGCGGTGCCGTTGCCCCACTGCCCCTGGGTCTCGAAAAGCCGCTTGTACATGGCCTCGAACTGCCCCTGATCGGCCGCCGCCTCGGCTGCGCGGGCCGCGTTCTGGGCGTTGGCGTGCATGGGCAGGGGGAACTGGCGCACCACGAAGGTCACCTGTCCGGCGTAGGCCTGGCGCAGGTCTTCGATGTACGGGTGGAAGGCCCCGCAGGAGGGGCACTCGAAGTCGAGGAACTCGACCAGGGTCACCTCGGTCCGGCCGGGTTCGCCCAGTACATGCGAGGTGTCGCGGACGACCTGCCCCTGACCGGTGCTGGTGGCGGCCTGGGACGGCTCGCTGCGCGAGGCCGACCAGACGAAGGCGGAGACGACGAACAGAAGGACGACGGCGACCAGGGCACCGGAAAGCTTGAGGTTGCGGGACATGACTTTTCCTTCCGTACCCGGAATCCGGGCAGGACGAAGTTCGATGTGGCGAGAAGAGGAAAGACGGCTGCGTGAGCCGGAAACGCGGTCTACAGACCGAGGGCCGGCGCCATCGGTGGACCGCGCCGCGGCGTGGAACGAACCAGCCTCTCCAGCGCCTGGGCCCGGCGGGCGCGGCACGAAACCAGCTGCCGCAGGCCGAAGATGCGCGACTGCACGCGCGGCGCGAGGGCGCAGACCACGAACCGCTCGAGCGCCTGCCGGGTCTGCCGCAGGGCGAGCACCACCAAGAGGGCGATCAGCACCCGCAGGCCGACCACCACGAGCCCGCGCCAGCCGAGATCACCGGCACAGCCGAGGATTCCGTCGGGTGCCGTACAGCCCCGGGGAAGCTGCACCCCGGCCCGGCCGAGCACCTCGAGCCCGTGGTGCAGCCCGTACTGGGCCGAGCCGAGCACCATGGCCTCGACCGCCAGCCAGGGGCCGCGCCGATCGCTGATCAGCAGCAGCACGCAGACGCTGATCAGGCCCACGGCCAGGGAGGCGAACAGCGGGGAGGCCAGCGAGGCGCACAGATAGCCCACGGCCAGCAGTCCGAGCACGCCCGGGATCACGAAACGGGCAGGGCTGAGCGCGGCTCCAGGTCGGGCCCCGCTCTTCACAGCCGCATGATAGCCACGGCGCCTGTGAAGAGGGGATCAACGGGAGGGGCAGCGGCGCAGGAAGGCCGTGCCCAGGCGGGCGTCCCGCTCGAGAAGCACGGCGCTCACGACCATGAACACGATGAACAGAACAGTGAAGGTGATCCGTCGCGGACCGGGATCGTCGAAGGCACCGAACCCTTGCACTACAGCCAGAGGCAGGAAGTTGAGCACGAGACCGCGCTGCGATCTCAGCGTCATCGCCGCCAGCCGCAGTTCGCCCACCTCAGTCGCGTCCTCGCTCTTGCCGGGATCACGCAGCAGTGCCCGGATCCGGGCCTTCCGGGCTCGGTTCGGGGTCACGTCCCGGGTCTGCAGACCCAGAGCCAAGCGTTCGCGGTCGATCTCCCGGTTGCTCCGGACCGCCCGGACTATGCCGTACACGGCCAGAGCCACTGCGGCGACCAGCACCACTGCATGGGCCGCGATCAGCAGACCGTCAGAGCTCACATTGCCGGGCAAACCGTCCATCTGCGTACTTCACCGCAAGATCAACTGCCCGCAACCTGAGAAACAGCACAGGACGACAACTGTTGTTTATCGCCGCAGGTCAGGCGTGTGCGATCATGTGCGGTCACCCGTGCAGCAAACCGCGGGATCCACCACGACCTGCAGTAACCGCTCAGAGAGGACCGCCCCCACGTGGCGTCCCAAACCCGTTCCCGTGTCCCGGTCGTCCTGCTCGTCGAGGACGACCCCGGCGACGTACTGATGATCACCGAAGCTCTCGAACGCGCGAGCACCCCACCGGACCTGCACGTCGCCGGTGACGGGCAGGCCGCGCTGGAGTTCCTGCGGCGCGAGGGCCCGCACGCCGGCGCCCCCCGGCCGGACCTGATCGTGCTCGACCTGAACATGCCCCGGCTCGACGGCCGTGAGGCCCTGACCGCGATCAAGTCCGAGGAACGGCTGCGGGCCATCCCGGTGGTCGTCTTCACCACCTCGGACGCCGAGTCCGACGTCCTGGCCAGCTACCACCGGCACGCGAGCGCGTTCGTGACCAAGCCGCTGGACCTGGACAAGCTGGAGGCCGTGGTCGATCAGATCAACCACTTCTACACGGACGTCTCCACCGTTCTGCCGCACGACCCCCGGCACGCCTGAGGCTGCGGGCCGGTGCCCCGACCTCACCGGCCCTCAGCCCGGCGGACCATCCGGACAACCAGATCGGCACCGAGCGCGTTTGAGGGAACACACACCGCCGTCGTAGTGGGGTTCCCGATCATGGACGCACGTGCGCACCTACGCCGAACCGGTCTCGTTGTCATCCTGCTGGCGCTGATCACCGGGGCCGGCCCGGCCTCGACCGCCGCCTCGCGCGGGGGCGACTGGGGGCAGACCGATCACGACGCCGCCCGCAGCCGCAGCAGCACCGCTCCCTCCCAGCTCACCCCCTCCACCGTCACCGGGGTACGGGCTCAGCAGAAGTTCACCGGTGGCCCGGTGGCCTGCGAGACGGAAAAGGGCTTCGAAGGCGCCCCCGTGGTCAGCGGCAACCGCCTCTACGCCCTGCGCACCCGGCAGATCTCCGGCACCGTCACCGTCTGGCTGACCGCCCGCAGTCTCCGCTCCGGCGCCCTGATCTGGCAGAAACAGGTAGACGCCACCGGCGACAACACCCAATGGGGCGAATTGACCGTCAGCGGCGACCGACTCCTGGCGGTCGGCCTGAACTGCCGCCCACCCATAGCCACACAGGGCCGGGTGCACGCCTTCTCTACCAGTGACGGCCGCCGGCTCTGGCAGAGCCGCGAACCGGGCCCCTGGTCGTGGCTCTCGGTCTCCGGGCGGCACGTCGTGACTACCGGAAGCAGCGTTGAGGGCGGCTATTCGGCCGTCCTCGACGTGCGCGACGGCTCCACCTCATGGGTGAAGTTCAGCCCCGGCTGCGGAGCCGGCCTACCCGTGGTGGTCCGTTCCGCGCTGATCATGACGCACTGCCGCGCATCCGGCCCTTCCGCTGTGGCCTCCCGCCGGCTCAGCGACGGGCGGATCCTCTGGAAGAACACCGGCCGGGTGCCGCTCGTCCCGATCCGGGCCGCGGCCGACGGTTCGGTCGTCATCACCGGCGACAGCCGCTTCCTCCCGGTCACCGTGGCCGCTCTCAACGCCCGGACCGGCGCCCTCCGGTACCGGCTGAAGACCGAGGCCGTGCTCGCGGTCGGTCCGGAACTGCTGTTCACCCGTTGTGGCAACGCGGTGTGCGATCATGCCCGGCTCAGCGGCGAACGGGTCTGGCAGACCCGGCTACCCGCAGGGGCGAGCGAACCAGCGGTCGTGGCCGCGGGCGTCCTCTATCTGGCCGACGGGACCGTGATCGACGCCGACAGCGGGGCGGTCCTGGGTGACCTGTGGAAGGGCACCGCCGACGAGCTCACGGTCGCCCGCGACCGGGTGGTGGTCACGACCGGCGCCACAATGACGGTGTACGGCCGGTGACCCGCGGCTAAAGGTCGCCTTCCTGGCTCCTTTTCCGGAAGGCGATCATGTTCATCCGGTTGCCGCAGCGCACACTGCAGAAGCGTTTGGAGCCGTTGCGCGAGAGGTCGAGCAGCAGCCCGGTGCAGTCTCCGGCCGCGCACACCCGCAGCCGGCCGCCTGCATCGGTCCGGATCACGTCGACGAAGGCCAGCGCCGCCTCCACCTGCATGCGCACGGCCAGGGGCGCCTGCGGGTCGACGCCGTGCAGGTGCCAGTCGGAACCGCCGTGGCGAACCAGTTGCGGCAGGGCCCCGGCCTCGCGCAGCAGCCGGTTGACCTCGGCGACAGCAGCGTCGCGTTCCAGCATCCAGAGCCGGCGCAGCTGCGTGCGGGTCTCGCGCACGGCCTGCAGCTCGGCCTCGTCGCGGTCGAAGCGGCCGGAGAACACGTAGCGCCCGAGGATCGCGGCCAGGTCGGCCACCGTGGCCAGTTCGTCGTGCCCGCTGCGGCTGGCGCCCGGATCGGTGTTGCCGAGCTCGACGAGGAACTCCAGCGCCTCCTCGGTGTCAGGGGCAAAATGCAAGTTGACTCCTTACCGGACGACTCCTAGCGTCATGAGCATAAGGCTCTTCGCTCCTGACCATCCCAGTCGAGCTCCGGTGAGGAGACTCCATGAAGTCCACGTCCTCCGGCCTGTTCTGCGCACTGCTGGCCGCCGCCGCGTTCGGCACCTCCGGCACCCTGGCCAAACCGCTGCTCGAGGCGGGCTGGTCGCCGGTCGCGGCGGTCACCGCGCGGGCCCTGACCGGCGGGCTCCTGCTGCTGCCGCTCGCCGTGCTCGCCCTGCGCGGGCGCTGGGCGGTGCTGTGGCAGGCCCGGGGGCGGGTGCTGATGATGGGCATGGCCGGGGTGGCCTGCACCCAGCTCGCCTACTACGCGGCGATCCAGACCATCCCGGTCTCGACGGCGCTGCTGATCGAGTTCCTGGCACCGCTGCTCCTGGTCGGTCACGCCTGGGCGCGAACCCGCAGGATCCCCGCCCCCACCGTGCTTTTCGGATCGGTGCTGGCGATCGCCGGCCTGCTGCTGGTGATCGGGCCGGGCGCCCTGCAGCCGGTCGACCCGGTCGGGCTGCTGTTCGCGTTCTGCGCCGCGGTCGGCTGCGCGGTGTATTTCCTGATCGCCGCCCGTACCGGTGACGGCCTGCCCCCGGTCGCCCTGGCCGCCTCCGGCCTGCTGGTCGGCGGCGTGACCCTGGCCGCGATCGGCGCCACCGGACTGCTTACCGTGACAACCAGTTTCGGCGAGCTCGACATGTTCGGCATCAACGCGCCCTGGTGGGTTCCCCTGCTCCTGCTCGCGGTGGTGGCCACCTCCCTGGCCTACGCGGTCGGAGTCACCGCCTCGGAGGCCCTGGGCTCGCGCCTGGCTTCGTTCGTCGGTCTGCTGGAGGTGGCCTTCGCCGCACTGTTCGCCTGGCTGCTGCTCGACGAGAAGCTCGGTGCACTGCAGATTCTGGGCGGCGTGTTCATTCTGGCCGGTATCGCCGCGGTCCGGGCCGAGAAGTCCGAGGTGCCCCCGCCCCAGCCGCTGGTCACTGATATTTCCGGGGAACCTGCCAGTGCCGTCCGAACTCAGTATTGAACGACTCGGGATCGAAAGGGCTGTCGCCCCCGGCCGGATAGCTGGTCAGCTCACCGAAAACAATGCGGTCGGGCAGGTGGTACAGGTCGACCCGCACGAAATCGGTCTCGCTGCCAAGCTTCTCGGCGATACCGATCATCTCGTCCAGCCGGGCCGGCGGGCCGGGCTCCGGATCGGCCCAGGCCGGCCCGCCACTTAGAGGCAGGTGCTTCCAGTCGGCGGTGAAGAAGTCGTGGGTACGCTCGGCGAAGCGCCCGGCGTCGACCTGCACGTACTGGCAGGTGCCGTGGAAGACGAAGAACTTGTAGTCGTCGGGGATGCCACCGTGCGCGTCGGTGAGCATCTCCTCCACGATCACCCGGGGCCGGATCTGACTGTAGGCCCATTCCCGGTTGGGGCCCTGGCCGTACAGCTTGCCCAGCCAGCCGCGCGCAATGGCGATCACCTCGCCCATCGGGGCGGCTTCGGGCCGCACGTGCCGGTACACCCAGCCCCACTGCGCCGACGGCAGGGTCGCCTCGGCCGGTGCCTGGGGTGAGACGACCAGCGCCACCCCGCTGCCGTGGGTGGGCTTGACCACGTAGCTCTCGGGCAGGTCGAGCCGCTCGAGATCCGCCGGGTCGTCGAGGATCCCGAACGATCCGGGCAGGTACTGCTCCCCCACGCGCGAGGCCACGTAGTCACGCACGGCCGCCTTGTCGGCGAAAGTGACCACCAGAGGACGATGGTCACGAAGCATCTTGTAACGCACCTTCTCGGTGAAGGTGGTTGGGCGGCGAGTGCGCAGCAGTCTCAGGCCGCGCACGAGAGTACTGCGTTCACGCCATTTCGGGCGTGCCGGAGCGGTCGTGGGCGCAGAGCCGAGAGAACTGCCGGTGCGGGTGGCGGATTCCACGCCCCCTGTTCTCCCACGCCCGCCGCGACCCGGCCACTCGCGGGGGCACCGGCTAACCCTCGGCGCGGTCCAGCAGTTCGGTGAGGGTGGTGAGCATGCCCTGCTCGGTGTTGGCCGGGGCGATCGCCGCGGCCCGGGCCAGCACCTCCGGGTGGGCGTTGGCCATCGCGAACGACCAGGTGGCGGTGTCGAGCATCTCCAGGTCGTTCAGGTAGTCGCCGAAGGCCACGGTCTGCTCGCGGGTGATGCCCAGGCGCTGCTGCAGCTGCTGCACCGCGGCGCCCTTGTTGGCACCCGAGGCCATGATGTCGACCCAGTGGTGGTTGGAGATCACGACCTGGCTGGCCTCGCGGAACCGGTCCAGCCGGGGCCCGGCCCCGGTCTCGGCGTCACCGAAGTCGAACACCGCGATCTTGAGCACCTCGTCGTCGGGCACCAGCAGGTCGTCGACGACCTCCAGCGCGGCGTAGTATTTGCGCACCTCCGACAAGAACGGCTCGTCCGCCCGCTCGACATAGGCCGAGCGCTTGCCGCACAGCACCACGCCGAGCTCCAGCTCGGTGCGGCCCAGCTCCCGCAGGTAGGTGATGGCCTCCACCACGATCGCCCGCGCCAGCGTGGTCGAGGCCAGCTCGAGGCCGTCCTTGACCAGGTAGGTGCCGTTCTCGGCGACGTAGGGGGTGTCGGCCGGGGCGCGCTCGAACAGGCGGCTCAGGGTGGCGTACTGCCGCCCGCTGGCGGGTACGAAGACGATCCCCCGGCTGTGCATCCGCTCCAGCAGCGGCCAGAACCTCTCGGGGATGCGACCCTCGCCGTCCAGCAGGGTGCCGTCCATGTCCGCCACCACCAGCCGCGGGTCGAACTCTTCGCGGCCGGCCCGGACCTGCGGGGTGGTCGGGGCGGACTCGGCGGTGCTGGACAAACCTGGCTCCTTGCAGTGAGGGGACACAGCCAATCTAGTTGCTGCATCAACCACGGTCGCGGGCCCGAGTGCTCGGACGTGAGGCAGGTCACCGGATGCCTACCATGCCGGACATGACCGAGGTGAATGACGCAGTCGTGGCCGACCTGCCCGACCTGGTGCACCTGCGCACCCAGATGTTCGTCGCGATGGGCCCGACGGAGACGGTGCCGGGCTGGCCGGAGCACGCCGAGCGCTGGTTCGCCGCCCTGATCGGCAGCACCGAGCACTGCATCAAGGTGATCCGGGTCGAGGGACGGGTGGTCTCGGGTGCGCTGGGATCGCTGAGTCGGTCCCAGCCGAGCCCGTCCCGGCCCTTCGGCCAGGACCTCTACATCAGCAATGTGTGCACGCTGCCCGAGTTCCGGGGCCGCGGCTACGCCACTGCGGTGTTCGAAGCGGTGCTGGACTGGGGACGGCAGCTGCCACCCCCGGTGCGGGCGAGGCTGTTCGCCACGGCGGAGGGTCACGGGATGTACCAGCGGGCGGGATTCGTGCCGAACACCTGGCCCGTGCTCGGGGTCGATCTGTAGCTGTGAGGTGGCCCTCCTCTGCATCTCGGTGGGCATGTCGGCCGGGCGGGGGCGGTTGCCCCAGTGGTGAACTCCGATTCCCGTCTGCACGGTGAGTACAAGGTCTCCGGCGGCAAGCTGGTGGTGGCCGACCTGACGGTGCGTCAGGGCCGGCTGGCCGACGTGGTGCTGTCCGGCGACTTCTTCCTCGAGCCGGACGAGGCCCTGGGCCGCATCAGCGACGCCCTCGAGGGCGTCTCCGCCTCCGCCCCGCTGTCCACGCTGGTGGAGGCGGTGGAGTCCGGCCGGCAGGACGCGGTGATGGTCGGCTTCGACCCGCCCGCCGTGGGCCTGGCCGTGCTGCGGGCCCTCGGGCGCTCGACGGCCTGGCGCGACCACCGGTTCGAGCTGCTCGACACCGGCCGGCAGCACCCGCACATGCAGATGGCGCTGGACGAGGTGATCGCCCGCCAGGTCGGGGCCGGGGAGCGCCCGCCGACCCTGCGGGTGTGGGACTGGGCCTCGAACGCGGTGATCATCGGCTCGTTCCAGTCGCTGTCGAACGAGGTCGACCGGGAGGCCGCCGACCGGCACGAGGCCACCGTGGTGCGCCGCATCTCCGGCGGTGGGGCCATGTTCGTCGAGCCCGGTAACACCATCACCTACTCGCTCTACGTTCCGGCCACCCTGGTCGAGGGCCTGAGCTTCGCCGACTCGTACGCGTTCCTGGACGCCTGGGTGATCCGCGCCCTGCGCGAGCTCGGCGTGGACGCCAGTTACGTGCCGCTCAACGACATCGCCTCACCGGCCGGCAAGATCGGCGGCGCCGCGCAGAAGCGCCTGGCCTCGGGCGCGGTGCTGCACCACGTGACCATGTCCTACGACATCGACGCGGCCAAGATGCTCGACATCATCCGGATCGGCCGGGAGAAGCTGGCCGACAAGGGCATCCGCAGCGCGGTCAAGCGGGTCGACCCGATCCGCTCGCAGACCGGCCTGCCCCGCGAGAAGGTGATCGAGGCGATGCTGGAGCACTTCCGCACCAGCTACGGCCTGGAACCGGCCCAGCTGGACGGGGCCACCCGGGCCGAGGCCGAGCAGCTGGCCGAGAGCAAGTACCGCGACCCGGCCTGGCTGGCCCGCGTGCCCTGATGTCGCAAAGTGAGACGCCCGGCCCGTCCGGTCGCCCTGACACTGGCCCGGAGGCGGCCGCCGTCGGCCGCGCCCGGGCGAGAGAAGGAGCCGGCCATGAAGGCGTTCGTCTACCACAGCGCGGGGAACGGCACCTGGCAGGACGTTCCTGATCCGGTCCTGCTCGAACCCACCGACGCGGTCGTCCGGGTCGACACCACCACGATCTGCGGCACCGACCTGCACATCCTGCAGGGCGACGTGCCGGCCGTCACCGAG
The DNA here is from genome assembly GCF_021277265.1 of Kineosporia rhizophila. Taxonomy (GTDB): domain Bacteria; phylum Actinomycetota; class Actinomycetes; order Actinomycetales; family Kineosporiaceae; genus Kineosporia; species Kineosporia rhizophila. The sequence continues at coordinate 242,116 of NZ_JAJSOH010000007.1, read as the reverse complement.
GGCCGGATCCTCGGGCACGAGGCGGTCGGCACGGTCACCGCGGTCGGCCCGGCCGTCGCCGGGTTCGCCGTGGGCGACCGGGTCCTGGTGCCGGCGGTCACCCGGTGCGGCCGCTGCGGCTACTGCCAGCAGGGCATGCCCTCGCACTGCCAGAGCGTCGGCGGCATCGGCTGGATCCTCGGCCACCTGATCGACGGCACCCAGGCCGAGTTCGTGCGGGTGCCCTACGCCGACACCTCGCTGTACGCCGTGCCGGAGTCGGTCAGTGACGAGCAGGCGATCTTCCTGGCCGACTCGCTGCCCACCGGGTACGAGGTCGGGGTGCTGGCCGGTGACGTGCGCCCGGGCGACACCGTGGCCGTGATCGGGGCCGGCGCCGTCGGGCTGGCGGCGGTGCTCACCACCGGCCTGTGGGGCGCCTCCCGGGTGATCGCGGTCGACTCCAACAAGTTCCGGCTGGAGAAGGCGCTGGAGTTCGGTGCCACCGACACGGTCGAGGCCGGGCCCGGCACGGTGGCCGAGATCCTGGCCCTGACCGACGGTCTCGGCGTCGACGTGGCGATCGAGGCGGTCGGCTACCCGCAGACGCTGCTGACCGCCGTCGCGGTGACCCGCCCCGGCGGCACGATCGCCAACGTGGGCGTGCACGGCGCGCCGGTCGAGCTGCCGGTGCAGGACCTGTGGATCCGCAACATCACGCTGCGGATGGGCCTGGTGGACACCGTCTCGATCCCCACCCTGCTGAGAATGGTCGCCAGTGGCCGGATCCCGGCCGAGAAGATGGGAACCCACCGCTTCCACCTCGGGCAGATGGCCGAGGCGTACCAGACCTTCGCCGACGCCGCCGCCCACCAGGCGCTGAAAGTCGTGATCCGGCCGAGCTGACCGGCTTCAGCGCCCCTGTTCGCCGAGCCAGTCCCAGGCCTCCCCCAGCGTGCCGTCGAGGTCGCTGCCCCGCAGTTCGTCGACCACCGCCTCGGGGATCGGATAGCGGGTGCCCTCGCTGCGGGAGGCCAGCAGGGCGGCGAACAGGGCGTTCTCGCCCAGCGCGCGGCGCAGCGCCGGCACCACCTCGTCGTACTGGTTGCGGGCCAGGTCCTCCAGGGCCTCCACCGCCCAGCGCTCCGAGGGACCGGTGGTCTCGATCGGGGCGTCGAAGGTGGCGTCGGCCCCGGCGTGCACGCCGATCCAGAACGGCTCGGCCCGCGGGAAGGCACCCACCAGGGCCGCGGCCGGGAACCGGTACTGCTCCTCGGACGCGCCCACCCCGAAGACCTGGTGGTGGAACAGCGACCGCAGCTTGTGCAGGGCCAGCACCGAGGCCACGCAGCGCACGTGCTCGACCTGGCTGCGCCGGCGCACCAGGCCCTTCTCGTCCAGCACCGACCACAGGAACACCAGCAGGTCGTCCTCCGGCCCGGCGTCCCAGGTGGGCGGCAGCTCGGGCAGCAGCTGCGCCAGCTCGCCGAGGACCTCCTGCTCGTCGAGAGGCTCGAAGTCGTCCTCCTCGTCCTGGTCCGGCAGGGCCAGCGAGGGCAGCTCGGGCGTCACCGCCTCGTCCGGGCCCAGGCGCAGGTAGGCCAGGCTGCGCGCGACCAGGATGTCGTGCACGTCCTCGTCCAGCCCGACGAAGTCGACGATCCGTCGCAGGGCCGGCATCCACCAGCCGGTCAGGCGCTCCCCCAGCTTGTCGGCGGTGAAGCCGACCGGCAGGGCACTGCGCACCACCGTGCTCAGTCCCGGGTCCTGCTTGTCGAGGAACGCGAACCAGTAGGGGAACTGGGCGTCCAGGTGCTGCAGGTAGGTGCGCACCTCGGCGATCTCCCACAGCTGGGCCGACCGGCCGCCGTAGCCCTCGACGCTCAGGGTCACCGACTCCACGCTGCGCCGGGCCAACAGGGGGTTGGCCAGCAGCGGGGCGAGCAGGGCGAGCACCCCGGACACGTCCCGGGCCCGCACCTCCTCCGGGGAGACGGTCAGCTCCCAGCGGGTCTGCCCGGAGGCGAGCATGCGGGTGGCGGTGGCGTCGGAGGTCTCGAAGGGCACCAGGGTCTCGACGTCGTGCAGCGCCTCGTCGCAGGCGCGGACCACGGCGGTGCCGAGCGTCCGGGCGTCCTGGGCGCTGGTGGTGCGCAGCTCGATGAACCGCCCGTTGGCGCACTCCACGTCGGCGCGGTGACCTATCCCGTCCTGGGTCAGCTCGGCGCGCACCACCATCCGCACCTCGAACTGGGCGGCGACGGCCTGCTTGCGCCGGTCGAAGCTGATGCAGCGCTGCTGGGTGACCACGTGCAGGCGGCGCTGGGCGTGGTCCTCGGCCACGACGGCCCGGATCTTCTCACCGGCGCGCAGCATCGGCTGGATCAGGAGGGTGATGACTCCCGCCGCCATCGGGTCGAGCGTGGCCCCGGTGACCACGGCCGGGCCCGGGGGTGGCGTTTCGTCCCTTCCGCCCCCGTCGGACATGCCTTCGCGAACAATTTCCACACATGTGACCCTATGCAACGCGTGGGCCCGGAGAGGGGACCGCCCCGCCTACTTGCCCTTCGGGTCCTTCAATGGGTCGTGGCCCCAGTTCATCAGGGAGTAGCGCCAGGCGGTGTCGGTGACGTCGCCGGAGGGGCGCTGCGCCGAGTGCCGCCGTACGTAGCCGACCACCTTGGTCATGTGCTTGTCGTCGGCCTCGGTCAGGTCGGCCTGCTTCTTCTGCAGGATCGAGACGATGTGCCGGCCGGAGGAGTGCCCGGTGGACTCACCACCGTCCTTCTTCTGCCCCACCGACTTCGACTCCTCGGTGTCCAGCCACTTCTCCAGCTGCCTGGGCGTCATGTTCACGACTTCGCCGAACTCGCGACGGGTGTCTTCCGACTCACTCATGGTGACCAGTGATACCCCCGGGCGCCGGGCCGCGCAGTTCCGGACGGCAGCTCAGGACGGCAGTTCAGGTGCGCCGCAGCACCGAGACCACCTTGCCCAGGATCCGGGCCTGGTCGCCGTCGATGTCGGCGTACGCCGGGTTGCGGGGTTCCAGGACCACGTGCCCGTTGCGGCGGCGGAACACCTTGACGGTGGCCTCGTCGTCGATCAGGGCGGCGACGATCTCGCCGTTGTAGGCCTCCGGCTGCTGCTTGACCACCACGATGTCGCCGTCGCAGATGGCCGCGTCGATCATCGAGTCACCGCGCACCCGCAACCCGAACAGCGTGCCCTTGCCGACCAGGTCGCGGGGCAGGGGCAGGATCTCGTCGGAGATCTCCTGGGCCAGGATGGGCTGCCCTGCGGCGATGTCGCCGAGCACCGGCACACCGATGGTGCCTGGCCGTTCCGGTTCCGGCGCCGAGGGCTCGGCCAGGAACATCCGCACGTCGACCGGGCGGGTGGCCCGGCCCCGGCGCAGGAACCCCAGGTCCTCCAGGCGGCGCAGGTGCCGGCTGACCGTGGAGGCCGAGGCCAGCCCGGCCGCGTCGGCGATCTCGCGGGTGGTCGGCGAGTAGCCGTTGCGCAGCGCCGACTTCTGGATGATGCCCAGGATCTGCCGCTGCCGGTCGTTCAGGACCGATGTGTCCAAATCCTCCAGCACGCCGGGATTCTGTCAGACGTCGTTCGCCCTCAGTTCAGCAGTGTCGTGCTGGGGTGCACGCCGTACAGGCGCCGGTAGGCGGTGGCGAACCGGCCCGGGTTGCTGAACCCCCAGCGCCGGGCGATCTCGGTCACCGTGTCGCCGTAGGTGGGATCGGCCGCTCGCAGGTCCCGGTGCGCCTGTTCGAGCCGGATGCCCTGCAGGTACTTCATCGGGGTGCTGCCGTAGTGCCGGGTGAAGGCCTTCTGCAGGGCCCGGGAGCTGACCCCCGCGGCCTGGGCGATCTGGCCGAGGGTCAGGGGCTGGGCGCTGTAGGCGTACATGTGGGCCACCGCCCGCCGCAGCGTGGCCGGCCCGACGTGGCCGCCGTCGCTGAGGTACTGGCTGGTCATGATCGTGTTGGGGAACACGTTCAGGGCCGCGGTGGTCAGGGTGCGCACCAGGTGGGCCCGGATCAGCGGGCTGGCCAGGCAGGACTGCGCGGCCGTGGACTCCCGGTAGGTCATCCGCACGAGGTCGGCCCAGTAGCGGCCGGAGGCCCGGTCGAGCGGCACGTTGTCGAGGAACCGGACGTCGGTGGCCGGGGCGTCGGTCATCGAACCGGCGGCCTCGGCGATGCTGGCCAGCGGCAGGTGCAGGGTCATGAAGGTGGAGTGCGGCGTCCAGGTGGCGTGGGTGGCCTGCACGGTGTCGCTGCGCCACACCTCGCCCGGGCCGAGGGTGAGGTCCGGGCGGCCGGACCGGGCCTGGGTCATCGAGCCGTCGCCGACCAGGACGGTGGCGAAGGTGCTGAGCGGCTCGGACACCGAGCGCCCGGTGAACCCCCACCGCTGCACCCCGCAGGCCAGCTCACCGGTCTCGGCCCGCACCACCCGGAACTGGAACTCGCTGTCGACGGCGTCCAGGTCCAGCCGGGTGCGGGCGAAGATCCGCCCGATCAGCTGGGCCGCCACCTCCGGCCGGTCGGTCACCACCGACGAGGTCCGCACCGCGCCGCCCTCAGGATCCGCCATCGCAGCTTCCCCCGTCCTCCCGAGATCTAACTACGCGTCACTGTATAGCTACGGACAGATGACGAAGCAGCCATTCCGAAAGCGAACTCCGGGCCGGCCGGACTGGGCGCCGAGCGGTCGCGGCCGGTAGGCAGTACGGGCCCGCTCCTCCCTGCGGGTCGTCATAACCTGCCGGGCCGCACCGCCCAGGACCCCCTCCACCGGAGTGGTGCGGCCTGGCAGTAGACCGCTAGATTTGATTCATTCAAATCTGGGGGTCTATTGTCGGGGGACGACCCGTTCGGTTGGGAGGTCCGATGAACGACCACGATCTCGTCGACACCGGCGAGATGTACCTGAAGGCCGTCCTCGAGCTCGAGGAGGAGGGTGTCGCCGCCCTGCGCGCCCGGCTGGTGGAGCGCTTCGGCCATTCCGGCCCCACGGTCAGCCAGACCGTCGACCGCCTGCGCCGCGACCAGCTGCTCGACCTGGGCGCCGACCGCCGCATCACGCTGACCGTCACCGGGCGCACCACGGCCGGCGCCGTGATGCGCAAGCACCGGCTCACCGAGGTGTTCCTGCAGCAGGTGGTCGGCCTGGAGTGGCCGCTGCTGCACACCGAGGCCTGCCGCTGGGAGCACGTGGTCAGCGACCACACCGAGAGCTTGATCAACAAGCTGCTCGGGCACCCGCGACTGTCGCCCTACGGCAACCCGATCGCCGCCGGGCAGGCCGGGCCGGTGGAGAACCTGGCCCGCCTCGCGGCCTCGGCCGGCCGGACCGGCAGTGAACACCCGGCCCGCACGATCGCCTGGATCGGCGAGCCCCTCCAGGCCGACCCGGACGCGCTGCAGGAACTGCTCGACCTCGGCCTGACTCCCGGCGCCGCGATCGCCGCCCCCCGGGCCCAGGCCGCCACCGTGACCCTGACCCGGGGCGACGAGCACGAGGTGAGCCTGCCCGAACGGCTGGCCCGGCACCTGTTCGTCAGCACCGAGGCCCCGGGCCACCCCGGTCCGGAGCCGCTCGGCGCCGAGCTGGCCGGGGCCGGTACGGCCGGGTGAGCCGCCCCGGGCAGCAGCCGCTCTACAGGTAGAACGGCTGCTGTTCGGCCGGGTCGGCCTTGACCACGTCGAGCCGGGGCTCGGCCAGGAGGTCCTGCAGGGCGGCCTCGCCCGCCCCCACCCCGATCCAGTGCTGGTCCACGTCCTTGGCCACGCACCAGGCCCGGTCGGCCGGCCAGACGAAGGCCGGCACCAGATCCGACTCCGGCGTCTGCGACGTTGCGGGCAGCTGCCACTGCCCGACCTCCCGCAGCGGGCCCTCGAACAGGTAGTACGCCCGGTGCGGGATGCGCACCATCGGCTTGAAGCCGGGGATGGGTGTGTCCCAGCCGTCCCACAGGCAGAAGAAGGCTTCTTCCGGGGTGCCGGTGTGAGCGGCCAGGATCTGTACCACCAGCCGCATCTGCTCACCGTCGCCGAGCGCCTCCGGCGACGGGCTCACGTCGTTCTCGCTCTGGAACGGCCGCTCGGGGTCGGGCAGGATCCGCACCCGCACGTACCCGGGCAGGCCGGCCGGGCCGAAACCGGCCAGCTGGGTCCAGTCCTCCTCGGCCTCGGTGATCCACGACGCGGCCGGCAGATAGGACGAGGTCTTCACAGTCACCGCGTCATCCTGGCATCCCCGGGCGAACCCGGCCTCAGTCGAGGTAGCGCCACAGCGGCTGGGCGGCGGTGCGCTCGCGGCGCGGGCGCAGCAGCAGCGGGCGCAGGGCCGCGGTGTCCAGCGCCACCTCGTCGGCGACCAGGATCAGCGGATGGGCCGCCGCCAGGGTGACGATCTCCTCGTGGGTGGCGTCCTCCCAGCAGGGGTCGTCGACCACCGACACGTCGACCGCGGCACCGCCGGGCTCCGGCTGCAGGAGCACGCCGCACAGGTCCTCCCACCGCTGGGGCCGGGAGTAGTCGGTGCGGATCAGGATCGGGCCGGGGATTTCCGGTTCAGGCATGTGCGGGGACTCCTACAACCACAGGTCTGGTCATCGATGCTTGCGCTCCTTAGATGTCCGGACCGGCGGAAAAGGTCGCACAATTCTCGCGGCGGCTCTCAGCGGGCTCTCAGCCGGACCGGCCCTGAGCCCGTCGGGCCGCCCGGCGCTCCACGTAGCGGCGTGACTTCACGGCATTGCCGCAGTCGCCCATCGAGCACCAGCGGCGGCTGCCGTTGCGGCTGCGGTCGATGAAGACCCAGTGGCAGGCACCGCAGTGCTTGAGCCGCTCCAGGTCCGCCGGGTCAGCGGTGAGCAGCACGAACGCCCCGTGCGCGAGCGGCCAGAGCATGGCCTGCGCCGCCTCGGCGGGCCACCGCAGCCCGTGCCCGTGCAGCTCGGCGTGCTCGATGGCCTCGACCACGTAGGGCTGCAGCTGCGGCCAGGACCCGACGGGAGCCCCGGCGGTGACCGCGGTGAAGGTCTCGATCAGCACCTCGCGCAGTTCCTGAACGCGCTGCACCGCCCGCTGGGCCGCCGACGGGGAGACCGACCCGAGCAGAGCGTCCGTCTCGGCCTGGCTCAGCACGCCCACCCGCCGGGACCAGTCGAGGAGCTCGGGATACGTGGCCAGATGGTCGTACGGCGGGTGGCCGTCGGGCCGGTCCACCGTGTTCACCAGGTCGACGGCCGGGTGCCCACCCACGACAACCAGAGGACGGGGTGCTCGCCGGGGATTCTCAGCTGCGGTTTCCATCAAACGCGACTTTACCGGTTGAGCCTCGGGCCGGGCCATGGTTCAGTTACCGGTATGAGGCCGTTGAGTGGTAACACCAGGGCTGATCATCGCGGCGCGGCCGTCGCGGTGGTGTGCGCGGCCCAGTTCGCCGTGGTTCTCGACGTCACCATCGTCACCACCGCCCTGCCCGCCATCGGCGCCGACCTGGGCTTCTCCCCCGCCGCCCTGCCCTGGGTGTCCACCGCCTACGCCCTGGTGCTGGGCGGCCTGCTGGTGCCCGGCGGGCGGGTGGCCGACCTGCTCGGCCCCCGGCGCCTGTTCGGGCTCGGCACCGCCCTGTTCGCCCTGGCCTCGGTGGCCTGCGCGCTCGCCTGGTCGCCGGCCGTGCTCATCGCCGCCCGGATCGTGCAGGGCATCGGCTCGGCCCTGCTCTCGCCGGCCGCACTGTCGCTGCTCACCCAGGTCAGCGGGCCGGGAGCGGCGCGGCGGCGGGCCGTGGGGTGGTGGACGGCGGCCGCCGCCGGAGGCGGGGCCAGCGGGTGGGTGCTCGGCGGGGTACTGACCGAATACCTGGGCTGGCGCGCGGTTTTCGGGGCGGTCGCCGCGGTGGCGGCCGTGGTGCTGCTGGGCCTGGGCCGGGTGCCGGCCGGATCCCGGGTGCGGGACCGGGCCCTCGACGCACCGGGCGCCGTCCTGATCGCGACCGGGCTGGGCCTTCTGGGCTGGGGGCTGGCCCAGACCGGCGAGCACGGCCCCCTCCACCTCACCGCCGGGGCCCCGGTGCTGGCGGGCACGGCCGTGCTGGCCCTGTTCGCCCGCCACCTGCGCCGGGCGAAGGATCCCCTGATCCCACCGGGCCTGCTGCGCTCTCCCGGCACCGCGGGCGCCAACCTCACCGCCGTCGCCCTGACCGCCTCGACGTCACCGGCCATGTTCCTGGCCACCCTCTACGTGCAGCGGGTGCTCGGCCTCTCCCCCGGTCAGGCCGCCCTGCTGTTCCCCGTCTTCAACGTGGCCGTGATCGCAGGGTCGCTGGGTGGCCCGCCGCTGGTCCTGCGTCTGGGAGCCCGGCTCACGGCCCTGGCCGGATTCGCCGCCCTGGCGGCGGGCACCGCCGGAGCCACAGCGCTACCGGGTGGCGGTCGGCCGATCGTGCCCGTACTGCTGGTTTTCGCGCTGATGGGGGTGGGGCTGGGCGTCGCCTCGGTCGCCTCCACCCACACCGGCACCGAGGCAGCTGACCCGAAGACGCGCGGAGCCGCCTCGGGCGTCCTGAACTCCACCGCTCAGCTGGGCACCGCGCTCGGGCTCGCGGTGCTGACCCCCTTGGCGGTCTCCGCCCCGGCGGGCAGCATGACCGGCTACCGGCTGGGTTTCGCCGGCACCCTGCTGATCACCCTGGCCGGGGCGGCCGCCTGCCTGCTCATCCCGGCCCGGTCCGCACCCGCGCCGGTCGCCGCGACCGGAGGAACGATCAGCTCGGGACGCCGGTGGTGAGGTTGGCCCGCACCGGCAGGACCCGCCCGGTGCCGAGCTCGTAGGTCGCGGCCAGCACGCCAAGCCCCTTCTGCTGCACCGCGTCGCCGAGGATCTGCGAGCGCTGCTTCAGCAGCTGACTGGTGGAGTCGGCGTGCCACTGGGTCAGCTCGTCCAGGCCCACCAGGCCGGCGTTCTGGCCGTGGGCCATGTCGACGGTCAACCGGGCCACGACCTCGCGGATGTAGCCGCCGGGCACGGCGCCGGTCTCCAGCGTCTGGGCGGCCGCCTTGATCGCCCCGCACTTCTCGTGGCCGAGCACCAGGACCAGGTCCACGCCGAGCACCGCGACGGCGTACTCCAGCGAGCCCAGCACGGCGTCGTCGACCGCGTGCCCGGCCGTCCGGATCACGAACAGGTCGCCCAGGCCCTGGTCGAACAGGATCTCCGGGGGCACCCGGGAGTCGGAGCAGCTGAGCACGGCGGCGAACGGCGTCTGCCCGTCGACGAGCTCGGCCCGGCGGTGCGCGTCGCGCCCCGCCGCGGCACTGCTGCGGCCGCTGGACCAGCGCCGGTTGCCCTCCTGCAGGCGGGTCCAGGCCTCGCCGGAGCGGCTCGGGGCCGGCTTGCGCTGGCCGGGGATCCCCTTGAGGGTGAAGCGGGACGGCAGGGAAAGGCCGAAAAGATTGCTCACGGTGCTTCTTTCGGTGTCGGTGAACACGGGTTGCCTCAGCCGAGGACGGCGCGGGTGACGCCGGCCTGGTCGGCCAGCACGCCCTGGATCAGCTGCTGGGTCTGGTTGATCTCGTCGACCGCGTGCTGGATGCCGGCCAGCGAACCGGTGACCGCCTCGACCCGGCTCTGGATCGCGTTCACCCGGTCGCTGACGTCGGTGGTGGCCCGCTCGGTCTGCCCGGACAGCTGCTTGACCTCCTCGGCGACCACCGCGAAGCCCTTGCCCGACTCCCCGGCCCGGGCCGCCTCGATGGTCGCGTTGAGGGCCAGCAGCTTGGTCTGGGCGGCGATCGTCTGGATGTCCTGGACCACCTTGTTGATCTCCGAGCTGGCCTCGCCGAGCGCGGCGACCTGGGCGTTGGCCTCCGCGCTGAGCCGGCCCCCGCGGGAGGCCACGTCCGCGGCGGAGGTGACGTTGCGCTCGACCTCGCCGATCGAGTCCATCAGCTGTTCCCCGGCCTGGCGCAACGCCGCCCGGGAGCCCAGACGCTCCAGGGCCTGGCCGATCAGGAAAGCGGTGTTGCGCAGCGCCGACTCGCGGCTGCGGGACATCACCAGGGTGCGGGTGGCGAAGAAGTCGATGGTGCCGACGAAGCGCCCGTTCACGGTGATCGGCAGGCACACCCCCGACTTCACCCCGGCCCGCTGGGCGGCCGGGCGGCGCACGCAGTCGGTCAGCTCGCCCAGGTCCTCCACGAACACCAGGTCGTTGCGGGCCCAGGCCCGCCCGGACAGGCCGACGCCCCGGGCGAACGACGCCGAGAGGGTCACCTCGCGGAACTCCGGGTTCACGTCGCCGGACTCCTCGGCGAAGCGCAGCGCCCCGGCCGCCTCGTCCAGCCGCCAGAACGAGCCGTACTGCCAGTCGAAGTCGCGCCGGATCGTCTCCATCGCCAGCCGCAGCGCCTCGTCCTCGCTGCCGGCCGTGGTCAGTTCGCGGATCACGGTGGAGACCGCGTCCACGTCCTGCGCGGCCTTCTCCTGCCGGACCGTCTCGTGCAGCCGCTCCAGCGCCGAGGAGACCAGGACGCCGATCGCCCGCAGCACCGCCATCCGGTCGGCGGAGAGGGTCAGGACCTCGGTGGTGAAGAAGTCCATGGTCCCGATCACCTCGCCCTGCTCCAGGATCGGGAAGCAGATCCCGCTGCGCACGCCCTGCCGGGTCGCGACCGGGGCCCGCACGCAGTCGGTCACCGAGCCGATGTCCTCGACGAAGACCAGGTCGCGCTGCCGCCAGGCGCGGCCGGAGAGGCCCACCCCCTCGGCGAAGGTGGCCTCCAGGGTCACCGCCCGGAACTCCGGGCCGACGTCACCGCTGTCGACCCCGAACCGCAGCACGTCCTGTCCCCGGTCTCGCTCCCAGTAGGAGCCGTAGGCCCAGCCGAAGTGCTCACGCACCGACTCCAGCGACGCCTTCACCGCCTGCTCGATGCTGGTGGCCCGGCCGAGCTTGGCCACCACGTCGGTCACTGCGACCACGTCGGCGTGAGCGGCGGCCACCTGGTCCCGCACGGCCAGGTCCGGCTGGTTCCGTCGTCCGAACATCGATCACTCCACCTCGTCGGCCTGCACTGCCCGACCCTTCGGCGGCCGCAGCCCACGTGTTAGCGAAGAGTGACGTCTTCCCCCGGACGGTTGCCCGCCGTTCGGGAGGTCACGTCACTGCGCGCAGAGCGATGAGTTCTGGCCCCCGGCCCGGTCAAAGCCGGCATGTATGAGATTCCCGTGGCCTCCCGTCCCCCGCAGACCACGAAGTCGGCCGACGGCACCACCACCGCCTTCGACGTGTACGCACCCGAAAGTGCCGAGGGGCCGGTGGTGGTCGTGATCGGCGGCGCCAGCGCGCAGCGGCTCGACGGCACCGGCCTGGCCCAGGCCCTGGCCGCCGAGGGCTGCCTGGGCGTGGTCTACGACCGGCGGGGCCGCGGCGACAGCACCGACACCGCGCCCTACGCCGTGCAGCGTGAGGTGGAGGACATCGAGGCGGTCATCGAGGCGGTGCGCCCGGGCGGCCGCGCGGTGCTGGCGGGCTTCTCCTCCGGGGCCGCGCTGGCCCTGCAGGCAACGGCGGCGGGTGCTCCGGTCAGCGGTGTGGCCCCCTTCGAGCCGCCCTACCGGCTGGCCGACTCACCGCCCCTGCCCGCGGACTACACCACCACGCTGGAGCGCCTCACCGCGGCCGGCGACAACGACGGCGCCTTCGAGTACTTCCAGCTCAAGGCCGTGGGCCTGCCCCAGGAGACCGTCGCGGAGTTCCGGGCCGGCCCGATGTGGGCGCGCTTCGCCGCCGTGGCCCCCACCCTCGCCTACGACGGACACTGCCTCGGCGGTGACGACCAGTCGTTGCCGACCGAGCTGATCGGCCGGATCGGCGTGCCCCTCCTGGCCCTGGCCAGCACCGGCAGCCCGCCGTTCCTGCGCAGGCCCGCCGCGGCAGTGGCCGAGGCCGCCGCGCAGGGATCGTTCGAACTGCTCGAGGGCGAGTTCCACACCGCCCCCGACGCGACCATCGCGGCCCGGCTGGCCACGTTCGTCACCGGACTCCCCGGATAGGTCTCAGAACGGGAAGGGCCCGCGCGGCGTGTGGGTGCGGCAGATCAGCGCCCACTCGTCCAGGCCCAGCATGTAGACCGAGGTCACGAAGGCCTGGTAGCCGGGCAGCCACTCGGCGTCCAGGCCGACCTCGTAGTGGATCACCAGGTTGCCGCCCTCCATCAGGGTGAAGGCGGGCTCCGAGAGCGTCCAGGTGCGGATGGCCGGACGGTCCTTCCAGCCGCTGATCAGGTCGTCGCGGGAGGCCACCCGGTTCGGCAGCACGATGAACCCGTCCGACGCCATGTACTTGGCGAACCACCCCCGCACGTCACCGTTCGCCGAGTTCTCCCAGAACTCCTGCTCGATCTGCCAAGCGCGGTCCATCGATCGCCCATCGTCGTGAGAGACATCCGTCCTGTCCCGGGGCATGCTAGCCAGATCGGGGCCTTCGGGACGCGAGTGTCCACGGCGGCCCCCGGCCCACCCCTCAGGCGACCCCGGTGAGCAGGAACGCCGGAGCCGACCAGTAGTCGTACAGCGCACGCACCTGCACGTCCCGGAAGCCGGCCGCCGAGACCTGCTCCTGCCAGCGTCCGCTGCTCTGTTCCCAGGTGACCCGCGGCGCGCCCGGACGCAGCTGCCCCACCAGCACAGGCATCAGGAAGCCCTGGGCCACCAGGTCGAACTGCTCGGCGTCGTGCACGTACTCGGCCAGGCCCTGTTCGTAGGTGCGGGCCAGGCGGGTCAGCTGCTCCGGGCCACCAGGAACCTCGTCCGGCACGTCGAACTCGACGATGGCCAGGCGGTCCACGCGGGTGCGGAGCCGGGCCAGGGCCTCCGAACGTTCGTCTGGAGGCAGCGTGTGCAGGGCGAACGTGGACTCGGCCAGCGACCACCGCACACCCTCGGGAAGGCCGGCGAGCGCGGCCTGGAGCGAACTGGGGTGGGTGTGCACCTCCACTGCGGCGGGCACCTGCGGCAGCACCTGCTCCAGCAGGGCCGCCGAGGGTTCCACCAGGTCCAGCCGGGAGGGCCGGTGCCAGGACTGCTGCAGCGCCGGGAGCAGGGCCCGGCCGTTGCCGCAGCCGATGTCCACCAGCGAATCCGGCCGGTGCTGCTCGTACAGCCCGGCCAGAGCGGCACTGGTCTTCTCGTAGAGCGGGAGGTTGCCGCCGCCGGAGATGAAGGCCTCGAAGCCCGCCGGGGTGGCGTAAACCCCGCCCTGTGCACCGCTCTCGAGGTAACGGGTCAGGGCGGGGCCGAGCAGGCTCCCGCCCTGGGCCGCCACCACCGCCCGGAAGGCCTCGACGGTCACGACTGCGAGCCCAGGAGTTCGGCCATGTCCGGCAGGTCGAAGAACTCGGCGATCTGCACCGCCGAGGGATCCCCGGCATGCGGGTCGGCCCCCGCCGCGAGCAGCGTCTGCACGATCGCCACTTCGCGGCGGAACGTGGCTGCGCCCAGCGCGGTCTGACCCCGGTCGTTGACCCGAGCCGGGTCGGCCCCACGCTCCAGCAACAGCTCCACCGTCGCCGGCTGCTTGTAGTAGGCAGCCAGGATCAGCAGGGTGTCGCCCGAGCCGTTGGTCAGGTTCACCGGCACTCCGGCCGCCAGCCGCTCGCCCAGGGCGCCGGTGTCGCCGCTGCGGGCCAGGTCGAAGGTCGCCTGCAGGAACTCCAGCTCGGCCTCGGTCAGGGCGCTGCCTACCGATGTCACGGGCTCACCTCCGTCGCGATGACGGGCCGTCCCCGTCCGGACCGACCGTAGCCAATCGCCGGAAGTTCGCACCGGCACCGGGCCACCCGATCCGGCCTACGCACTACACCTCGGCCCCCGACCGGCCGATGGGCAGGCACAGGAACCCGGGGGGAGCGTGCGGTGCCAGAGTCACGGGGGTGGCAGCGGTACACGGCGATCTGCGCCGTGGCCGCGCTCGTCTACCTGCTCATCCCCTGGCCGGTGGTGCAGGCCGTCTACTCCACCCTGCTGCACACCTCCGCGTTCGTCGCGATCGTCGTCGGCGTGCACCGCCACCGGCCGTCGGTGCGCTGGCCCTGGTACCTGCTGGCCGCCCGGGTGGGCCTGTTCGCAGCCGGTGACGTCGTGTACTGGGTGCAGACGGTCTGGTTCGAGGAGGACGTGTTCCCCTCGATCGCCGACGCCCTGTTCGTGCCCTCCAACCTGGCCATCATCGCCGCCCTGATCGGCTTCACGATGGCCCGGCACACCGGCTGGGACCGCCCCGGCATGCTCGACGCCGCCGTCCTGTCGATCGGCGCCGGCATGCTGTTCTGGCTCTACCTGATCGCTCCCTCCGCCGACGACTCCCTGTCCCTGTTCGCCCAGGTCGTCTCGCTGGCCTACCCCGTGCTGGACCTGCTGGCGCTGGCCGTGCTGGTGCGCCTGACCATCACCGCCGGCGACCGCTCGACCGCCTACCGCCTGCTGGTCGGCGGGGTCGCCTGCCTGCTGGTCACCGACGTCCTCTACACGTTCATGGAACTGGAGGGCATCTACCTGTCCGGCAGCCCGCTGGACGTCGGCTGGATGGCCAATCACGTGCTCCTGGCGGCCGCCGCCCTGCACCCCTCCATGCCCGCGATCTCCCAGTCCGCCGAGCCCGCCCGGGTCTCGGTGATCGGCCGTCGCCGCCTCTACGGCCTGGCCGCCGCCAGCCTGATGGCGCCGCTGGTCCTGCTGATCGAGTGGCTGCGCGGCGGCCCGATCGACGCCCCACTGATCGCCTTCGGCTGCATCGCCCTGTACCTGCTGGTCCTGGCCCGGCTGCAGGGAGTGGTGGGGCAGCTGGGCGAACTGCTGCAGACGGCCCAGTCGCAGGCCAACACCGACCAGCTCACCGGTCTGGCCAACCGCCGGCTCTTCCACAACCACTGGGAGAAGAACCTCACCGACCGCCCCGGACCGACCGCCCTGCTGTACGTCGACCTGGACGGCTTCAAGGCGATCAACGACACCCTCGGCCACGAGAGCGGCGACGCGGTGCTGCGCACCGTAGCCCAGCGGATCGTCGCGGTGGTGCGCTCCGGGGACGTGGTCGCCCGGCTCGGCGGCGACGAGTTCGCGGTGATCCTGCCGGGTGCCAGCGACGACCAGGCCGACGACATCGCGGCCCGCATCCTGGCCACGGTCAGCCGCCCGATCGACATCGACGGCAACCGGGTCGGGGTGGGCGCCAGCATCGGCGTGGTCCTGGCCCCGCAGGGCGCCGACCCCGAGCAGGAGATCAAACGCGCCGATACAGCCATGTACGCCGCCAAAACCGGCGGCCGGGGGCAGGTCCGACGGGTCTGAGAGGGGGTGTAGCCCGCCCCGGAGTGCTTACTTGCCAACCTTTGGCAATAAGGTGCGGCGGGTGACCTCGAGCCCGCCGATCCGCACCCCCACCCCGCTGGAGGGGCTGCGGCTGATGTGGCCCCTGGCCCGCCACGGCCGCCGCTACTTCCTCGCCTCGGCGGCACTCGCGCTGGCCGGCACGCTCTGCCAGCTGGTGCCCTACTGGGCCGTCTACCACGCGCTCGAGGCCGTGGTCGCCGGCACCACCGACTCCAGAGCAGTGCTTTTGGACGGGGTACTCGCCTTGGTCGGTGTCGTCGGGATGGCCGGGTTGCTGGGTGCGTCGACCTGGACCTCCCACCGGGCCGCCTTCGCCACCCTGGAGCACCTGCGCCTGAAGATCGGCGAGCGGCTGGGACAGGTGCCCCTGGGGCATCTCACCCGCCGCCGCTCCGGGGAGATCCAGCGCATCCTCAACGACGACGTGGAACGGCTGGAGTCCTACCTCGCCCACGCCGTACCCGACCTGATCTCCACCGCCGGCGTCCTGTTCGGCACCACGGCCTGGCTGCTGTGGGTGGACTGGCGGATGGGCCTGGTCTCCCTGTCGGTGGTGGTCGTCTCCCTGCCGCTGATGCTGCGCGGCGCTGCCCTGGGGGCCGAGCAGACCCAGGACTACGGCGCCGCGATGGCCACCATGAACGGCTCGATGGTCGAGTTCGTGCGGGGTCTGCCGGTGATCCGGACCTTCCACCGACGCGGCGACGACGCCGACCCGTTCGCCGAGACATCTGCCGCGATCCGGGCCGCCACCGGATTCCAGGCCGAGTGGGGACGCCGGCTGGTGCCCACCTACACGCTCTTCTACACGTTGCTGGCCAGCAACGTGGTGGTGATCCTGCCGGCCGGGCTGCTGCTGTGGCAGGGCGGCCGCCTGGGCACTGCCGACCTGCTGTTCTTCCTGGTGGTCGGGCTCGGCTACACCTCGTCGCTGATGAAGCTCATGCAGCTGACCACCCAGCTGGGCCGGCTCGGCCTGGGCGCCGCCCAGATCGTCGACCTGGGCCGCACGCCGGTGCTGCCGCAGCCGGAGCAGGACGCCGACCTGGGCGAGCCCTCGGTGCAGATGCACGACGTCCACTTCGCCCACACCGACCTGGACGGCCGCGCGCACCCGGCGCTCTCCGGCGTCTCGTTCCGCGCCCTTCCGGGAACGATGACCGCGGTCGTCGGCCCCTCCGGCGCCGGCAAGTCCACCCTGGCCTCGCTGATCTGCCGCTTCTGGGACGTGGACGAAGGACGCGTGGAGGTCGGCGGGGTGGACGTGCACCGGATGCTTTTCCGGCAGCTGATGTCGCAGGTCGCCTTCGTCCTGCAGGACACCTTCCTGTTCGACGACACGATCGAGGCCAACCTGCGCCTGGCCCGCCCCGACGCCACCACCGAGGAACTGCACGCCGCCGCCCGCGCGGCCCGCGCCCACGAGTTCGTCAGCGCCCTGCCCGAGGGCTACCACACCCGCATCGGCACCCGCGGGGCCCGGCTGTCCGGCGGTGAGCAGCAGCGCCTGTCGATCGCCCGGGCCCTGCTGAAGAACGCCCCGATCATCGTGCTCGACGAGGCCACCGCCTACGTCGACCCGGAGAACGAGGCCGCCCTGCAGGACGCCCTGTCCAGCCTGGTGCGCGGGCGCACCCTGATCGTGGTCGCGCACCGGCTCTCCACCGTGGTCGGCGCCGACCAGATCCTGGTGCTCGACCAGGGCCGGATCGCCGAGCGCGGCCGGCACAGCGAACTCCTCGCCGCCGACGGGCTCTACGCCCGCCTCTGGACCGCCTTCGAAGGCGGGCCCGACCTGCCCTCGGCCGAACTCCAGGAGCAGGCCCGATGAGCGCCCTCGGCACCCACGAGCACCGCCACATCTCCCCCACGCCAGAGACTGCCGAGGCGCCCGGAGTCTCCCCGATCCGGGCCCTCTGGTCCGTCTTCGGTGACCGCCGGCGTCCATTGGTTCTGGCGGTCGTCCTGCGCGCCCTGGCCGCCGCCTGCATGGGTGTGCCGGTGGCGGTGATCGCCTGGAGCGTCGAGCAGATCCGCACCGAAAACCTCACCCAGAACGACGCACTCGGCGCGAGCGCGGTGGTGGTCGCCGCCGTGGCCGGGCAGTACCTGCTCTGGTTCGGGGCCAACCACCTGGCCTGGGTGAGCACCTTCCACGCGGTCGGCGAGGGCCGCATCGACGCCCTGCGCCACGTGGAGCGACTACCGGTCGGCACGGTGGCCGCCCGTGGCTCGGGCGACATCAGCGCGGTGCTGGGCGCCGACCACGAGCAGATCGCCCTGTTCGCCCACGCCGGCCTGATGAACCTGGTCGGCGGGGCCGCCCTGCCGGTGGCCACCCTGGCCGGGCTGGCCGTGGTCGACCCCCTGCTGGCCGGGGTGACGGCGCTCAGCATCGTCGCCGCCGCCCCGGTGTTCGTCCTGGTCAACCGCGCCTTCGCCGAGCAGTCGCTGAGCCGCGCCGACACCCTGGCCGAGGCCAACGGCCGGATCGTCGAGTACGTCCAGGGCATCGCCACCGCCCGCTCCTTCCACCAGGTCGGGCCCCGGCTGATCTGGTACCGCGAGGCGGTGGCCCGGATGCGCGCGGTCAACGACGCGCTCGCGGTGAGGATCACCCCGCTGGCCTACGTCTCGATCGGGGTGGTGTTCCTGGGCGTGCCGCTGGTCGTCGCCGGGTGCGGGTACGGCTTGCTCGGCGGTCAGGTGGACGCCTTCACCGCCGTGGTCTTCCTGGTCGTGGTGCTGCGCGTGTACACCCCGCTGGTGCAGGTGGCCGTGGAGGCCGAGGCCCTCCGGCTGACCGATGCCTCGCTGCAGCGCATCGCCCGGCTGCGATCCCTGGCCCCGCAGTCTTTTCCCGCCCGCGAGACGGCCTGGCCGGTGGGTCACGAACTGACCTTCGAAAAGGTGCGTTTCGGCTACCGCGCCGACCAGCCGGTGCTCAGCGACATCGATTTCGCCGCCGCTCCCGGCACCACCACGGCCCTGGTCGGGCCCTCCGGCGCCGGGAAGTCCACGCTGCTGGCCCTGGCCGCGCGGTTCCACGACCCGGACGCCGGCACCGTGCGCCTGGGCGGCGTACCGCTGACCGACCTCACCCAGGACCAGCTGTTCGACGCGGTCACCGTGGTGTTCCAGGACGTGTACCTGTTCCAGGGCACCATCCGCGACAACATCGCCCTGGGCCGGCCCGAGGCCACCGACGAGGAGGTTCAGGCGGCGGCCCGGGCGGCCCGCTGCCACGACTTCGTCAGCGCCCTGCCCGACGGCTACGCCACCCGGATCGGCGAAGGCGGGCAGACCCTTTCCGGCGGCGAACGTCAGCGTCTGTCGATCGCCCGGGCCATCCTCAAGAACGCGCCGGTGGTGCTGCTGGACGAGCCCACCTCCGCCCTGGACCCCCTGAACGAGCAGGCGATCCAGGCTGCGCTCGGTGAACTGACCGCCGGGCGAACGGTTCTGGTGGTGGCGCACCGGCTGAGCACGATCCGCGACGCGGACCAGATCCTGGTGCTCGACTCCGGCCGGATCGCCCAGCGCGGCCGCCACGAGCACCTGCTGAGCCGGCCGGGGATGTACCGGCGGTTGTGGAGCGAACGTGAGCGGGCAGCCAACTGGCGGCTGAACACCTAGGCCGAACTCAGTGTGAGCTCTCCGGGGTGCGCGCCGCCCGGGGGCCCGGCACCGTGGGTCCTTCCCCCGGCCTCTCGGCGGGCCCGAGCACGGTCTGGGCGTACTGTCCGGCGGTCAGCGGGCGCGAGAACAGGTACCCCTGGCCGTAGTGAATACCCAGCTCCAGCAACTGGTCCCGCTGATCGGGGGTCTCGATGCCCTCGGCCAGGATCTCCAGGTCCAGGGTGGCCGCCATCGCGCTGACCGCGGCCACCAGCTGCACCTGACCGCTGTCCAGCGAGGTCACCACCGAGCGGTCGAGCTTGAGCATGTGCACCGGGAAGCGGTGCAGGTAGTCCAGCGAGGTGTAGCCGGTGCCGTAGTCGTCCAGGTAGACCAGCACCCCGGCGGCGTCGAGCACCGCCAGCGTGTGCTGGGCCGGGGTCTCCGCCGAGAGCTGGTCGTGCTCGGTGATCTCCAGGCGCAGCGCGCTGGTGGGCAGGCCGAGCGCCGACAGGGCGGCCAGCACCCGGTCGGCCAGGCGCGGGTCCTCCAGGCTGTCGCGGGTCAGGTTCACGCTGATCGGCAGGATCGGCAGCCCCTGATCGCGCCAGCGGGCCAGCTGGGTGAGCACGTCGTGCAGCACCGCGGCGTCGAGTTCGGCGTCCAGGTTGTTGCTGTTCACCAGCCCCAGGAAGGCGTCCGGAGCCAGCAGCCCGTGGTCGGGGTGCTGCCAGCGCACCAGCGCCTCACCACCGACCATCTCCCCCGTGCGCAGGTCCACCAGCGGCTGGTACTTGATCTCCAGCCGTCCCACATCGGGGTTGTCGTTGCCCAGCAGCTGGCGGATCTGGCTGCTCAGGGTGAAGCACCGGGCCACCTCGATCCGCATCTGCGGATGGAACACCATGGCCCGGGAACCACCGGCGGCCTTGGCCGCGTACATCGCCACGTCGGCGTGGGTGAGCAGCTCGGCCAGGGGCATGTCCTCGCTCGCCTCGGCGATACCGACGCTGGCTCCGGTGCGCAGCACCAGACCCTCGACCACCACCGGGTCCTGCAGCGAGTTCAGGAACCGCTCGGCCACCCCGGCCGCCTCGGAGGCCGGCGCCAGCACCACGAACTCGTCCCCGCCCAGCCGGGCGGCCAGACCCGAGCTGCCGGTGGCCCGCACCAGCCGGTCGCGCAGCTGCAGCAGCAGCGCATCCCCTACGTCGTGCCCGTGGGTGTCGTTGACCTGCTTGAACTCGTCGATGTCGATCAGCAGCAGGCTCAGGTCGCGGCCGGCCGGCGTCTCCTCGAACGCCCGGGCCAGCCCGCGCCGGTTGGCCAGATCGGTCAGCGGATCGTGCTCGGCCAGGTACTCGCTGGAGCGCAGCGCATCACTGCCGCGCAGCAGGCACAGTCCCGCGATCACCGCCCCGGCCCCCGGCACCATCCACGGCGGCAGATTCTCCGCCCCGCTGGCGTCCGCCACCCAGGCCACGCCCGAGGGCACCAGCACGAGCGGCAGCAGACCCAGAAGAGCCGTCGAAGGACGTCGGCGGCGGGCGAACGTACCTGAGCCGAACGCGTCCACCATCGACGGGTGGAGCGCGGCCGCCCCGAACATGAGCATGAACACGACCGCCAGGATCTGGCTGGTCTCCCCGGGCAGGGCCACCCGCCGCCCCTGCACGGCCGAGCTCAGGTCGTAGACGATCGCGACGAACGCGGCCGCCAGCACCAGCAGACTGGCCGGGCCCATCACCCGGCGCGACACCGCGAACCGCACCAGCATGCTCATCAGCGCGACGTCGACGCTGGCCACCACCACCGTGGTCCAGTTCGTGCTCCCGATCGTCTCCGCCGCCACGATCTGCACGCCCACCAGCAGGCCCACCGTGGCGATCAGGACCCCGTCCAGCCACGCCGTCGACGACCGCCCGGTCTGCTTCTCCCCGGTCACCACCGCGTGCACGGTGACCGCGGCGGCAATGGCCTGACCGAACCACACCAGCGCCACCGCCGGTGTCTCGATGCGTCCCTGCGCGTAGACCAGGACCGCGCTCACCGTCCAGGCCGCGATCATCAGGGCCAGGAAGGGCCAGGCCAGGGCCTTCGGACGGTGCCAGGCCACCCCGAGCAGGATCGCGCCGACCGACAGCACCCCCGCGGTCACGGTCGCCACCGAACGCAGCTGCGGCTGCAGGGCCAGCACGACGGCGGTGGCCAGGGTGAGGGCCAGGAGCAGCCACGCCGCGCCCGTGCGGGATGCAACGGGGCCCGAGGTCACCCTTCTGAGTCGGCCGCCGCAGCGGCCTTCTTGAGCCGTGGCACTCGTCCACAATGGGCGGATGGTCACGCTGCCGGAAGAACTGCTGAAGACCGCTGCCAACGCTGACGAGAAGTTCCGGGCCTGGGCCCTGGACCTGCCGTCGGTGGTGGCCGGCTACGCGGCCCGGTGGGACCTGCGGCTGGGCGAGCCCTACCAGCCGGGTGGGGCGAACTCGTGGGTCGCGCCGGCCAGTGACCAGAACGACCGGGCGCTGGTGCTGAAGGTCAGCTGGCGGCACTACGAAGCAGAGGACGAGGCCGCGGCCCTGGGTGCCTGGGCGGGCCGTGGGGCGGTGCGCGTGTTTGCACACGACACCTCGGCCACCACCACCGCGCTCCTGCTCGAACGCTGCGACCCGGGCACCCCGCTACGGGAACTGCCCGAGCCCGAGCAGGACGAGGTGCTGACCGGGGTGCTGCGGCAGCTGTGGCAGATGCCCACCGGCGAGCACGAGTTCCGGCCTTTGAGCCAGATGTGCCAGGCCTGGACCGCCGGCAGCGAGGCCAAGTTCGCCCGGACGCCGGGCCTGCTCGACGCCGGACTGGTCCGGGACGGTCTGGCCCTTTTCCGCCAGTTGCCCGCCGAACCCGTCGAATCCGTCTTGCTGTGCACCGACCTGCACGCCGGCAACGTGCTGGCCGCGCAACGCCGGCCGTGGCTGGTGATCGACCCCAAGCCGTACCGGGGCGACCCCTGCTACGACGTGCTGCAGCACCTGCTCAACTGCGAACGGCTGTTCACCGACCCCCGCGAACTGGTCCGCCGGGTGGCCGGGTTGGCCGGGCTCGACGCCGACCGGGTACAGACCTGGTTGTTCGCCCGCTGCGTGCACGAAGCAGCCGAACAACCGGCCCTGCGCCCGGTCGCCGCCGAACTGGCGCCCTAGCCCTCCAGCGGGGGCAACTCACCGCTCTTGACCACCTGGCTGTACCACTGGCCGGAGTCCTTCACCGTGCGCACCTGCGTGTCGTAGTCGACGTGCACCAGCCCGAAACGCTTGCCGTAGCCGTAGGACCACTCGAAGTTGTCCATCAGCGACCAGGCGAAGTAGCCGCGCACGTTCGCCCCCGCGTCCAGGGCCCGGCCCACCGCCTCGAGGTGGGAGTGCAGGTACGCCGTGCGGCGCTCGTCGTGCACCGCACCGTCCGCGCTGACCACGTCGTCGATCGCCGCCCCGTTCTCGGTGATGTACAGCGGCAGGCCGGGCCGGCGCTGGTGGATCTCCAGCAGCAGGTCGGTCAGGCCCTGCGGGTCGACCAGCCAGCCCATCTCGGTGTACTCGCCCTCCGGCCGCACCCGCATCACGCCGTCGACCAGGGTGGGCTGGAACGGGTCGCGGTCCGGGTCGTTCCCGGCCCGCACGGTGGCGGTGGAGTAGTAGTTCAGGCCGAGCGCGTCGAGCGGGGCGCTGATGATCTCCAGGTCGCCGTCCTGCACGAACGACCAGTCGGTGAACGCGGCCGTGGCCTCGAACAGGCCCTCGGGGTAGGCGCCGTCGAGCTGCGGGCCGAGCAGGATCTCGTTGTTGACCAGGTCGAGCTTGTGCTTCACGGCGACGTCTTCGGGCGCGTCGGTGTACGCCTTGTTCACCTGGAGGTTGTGCGAGATGGCGACCTTCGCCTGGCTGCCGGCCTTCTCGCGGATCGCGGCCGCGCCCAGGCCGTGGGCCAGGTTGAGGGTGTGCACCGAGGCCAGGGCCTGGGCCGGGTCCTTGATGCCGGGGGCGTGCTCACCCGAGAGGTAGCCGAGGTAGGCCGCGCACCAGGTCTCGTTCAGGGTGATCCAGAGGTCGATCCGGTCGCCCAGGGCCTCGGCCACCAGCCCGGAGTACTCGGCGAAACGGTAGGCGGTGTCGCGGTTCGGCCAGCCCCCGGCGTCCTGCAGCGGCTGCGGCAGGTCCCAGTGGTAGAGCGTGAGCGCCGGGGCGATCCCGGCGTCGAGCAGCTGGTCGGTCAGGCGCTTGTAGAAGTCCAGACCGGCCTGGTTGGCCGGGCCCGAGCCGGTCGGCTGGATGCGGGGCCAGGCCACCGAGAACCGGTAGGCGTTCAGCCCCAGGCCGGCCATCAGCTTCACGTCGTCGGCGAGGCGGTTGTAGTGGTCGATCGCGACGTCGCCGTTCTCACCGTTCACCACGGCGCCGGGCACGCGGGAGAACGTGTCCCAGATGGACGGCCCGCGGCCGTCCGCGTCGACCGCCCCCTCGATCTGGTACGACGAAGTCGCGGCACCCCAGAGGAAGTCGGCGGGAAAGTTCCGGGTCATGAGTTCTCCTGAACAGCATCGGTCGGGGTAGCTGGTGTCGCTGGTGCAGCAGTCGGGTCGGTCGCGGGGTTGCCGCTCGGCCGGATCGGCGCGGCCGGCCGGACGCCCACCGCGCGAAGGTCGTTGGCCGAACGCAGCACTCGGGCGCTGGTCAGCTCGGCCGGGTCGAGCTCGGCCGTGGTGCTGACGAAGAAGCTGACCTGGGCGCCGGCGGGCAGGCTGACCACGCCGTCGTCCACCGTGGCGTCGGGCGCCAGGCGGTCGGGGTGCACCGTGACGTCGGCGGCGAAGCTGCGGGCCCGCACGTCGAGCCGGTAGCCCCCCTCGGTCTTCTCCACCGTTGCCTCCAGCGGAGCCGGGTCCAGCTGCAGGGCAACGTCTTCGGCGAAGGTGTGCACGGCCCTCAGCCCGTCGGACTCGGCCACCAGCACCTCGGCGGACGCGTCCTTGGCCGTGCTCAGGTCGGCCTCCAGCGGCACGACCTGGACCGACCGGGCGGGCACCTCGAGCGCCGGGGAGGACTCGGCGTAGCGCTCACCGGCGAAGGTCTCGCGGCGCACCTCAGCGGTGGCACCCCAGATCTCGTCGGTGTCGTTGACCGCGACCAGGCTGAGCACACCGTCTCGCGGGGCCAGGTACAGGGCCCGCGGAGCCGAGGCGCGGCGCAGGGCGAACCAGACCGGCTTGGGACGCTCGGCGTGGTCGACCAGGGCCCAGGAGACCACCGGCCAGCAGTCGTTCAGCTGCCAGACGATCCAGCCCGCGGTACGGGGCCACCAGGAGCGGTAGTGCTGCACGGCGTGGCGCACGGCCCGGGCCTGGTTGAGCTGGGCCGCCCAGTGCCAGTCCTCGAAGTCGCGGGGCACACCGGTGTGCGGCTCCATGCCGCGGTCGAGCTTGCCGGTGCCGTCGTCGGCCTTCTGGTGGATCAGGAAGACCGGGTCGGCGCAGGGCTCCTCGAGCGCGGTCAGCGGACCGCCGTCGGCCGCGTGCACGTGATCGGTCAGCGTGCGCCAGGCCGGCGGGCCCTGGAAGCCGAACTCCGAGCAGAACCGCGGGATCTCGTTGCTGTAGGCGCTCCAGTCGATCCGGTTCCACACGTCCCACTGGTGGTGGGTGCCGCGGTCGGCGTCGTTGGGGTGCGCCTGCTCGGGCGTGCGCCGGGGCGTGAACGGGCTGTTGGCCGAGTAGGGACGAGTGGGGTCGAGTTCGGCGACGATGTCGGCAAACAGCTTCTCGGCGTACTCCTGACCCCAGGTGAGCTCGCCCAGCCGCTCCTTCCAGCCCCAGTCCTCGTGGCCCCAGAGGTTCTCGTTGCCGCCGTTCCACAGCACCAGCGAGGGGTGCGTCATCAACCGCACCACGTTCTCGCGGGCCTCGGCCTCGAACTCGGAGCGCAGCGGCTCCTCCTCGGCGTAGGCGGCGCAGGCCAGCAGGAAGTCCTGCCAGACCAGAAGGCCGCGCTCGTCGGCCAGTTCGTAGAAGTCGTCGGACTCGTAGATGCCGCCGCCCCAGACCCGCAACAGGTTCAGGTTCGCCCCGAGCGCCTGGTCGAACCGGCGCCCGAGCCGCTCGCGGGTGATCCGGGTGAGGAAGTGGTCGTCGGGGATCCAGTTCGCCCCCCGCACCTCGATCGGCCGGCCGTTGACCACGATCGTGAACTTGCTGCCGTGCTCGTCGTCGCCGGTGTCGATCTCGACGGTGCGGAAACCGATCCGGCGACTCCACCCGTCCAGAAGCTGTTCTTCGTGGCGCAGTTCCACGCTCAGCTCGGCCAGCGGCTGCTCGCCGTGCCCGACCGGCCACCACAGCGGGGCGTCGGGCACGCGCAGGGTGAGCACCGCGCCGTCCTCGTCGGCCGGAATGATCGCCGTGCCTTCGACTCCCAGAACCGAGGCGCGAATCTGCACGGGAGTGGCGGACTCTCGGCCGGAGCGCTCGATGTTTACATGTACGGCAGCGGTTCCGGCGCCGTCGGCAGCCACCCCGACCAGAGGACGTACCTGGGCCAGCCGGGCGGTGGTCCAGCGCTCGATCCGCACCGGCTTCCACAGCCCGACGGTACGCAGGTCGGGACCCCAGTCCCAGCCGAACGAACAGGCCATCTTGCGAACGAAGTTGAACGGGCGCGGCGAGTAGGCGCCGGGCCGGTCGCCGAGCCGGTCGCGCAGGGCCTCGGCCCAGGTGGTGGCCGAGGTGAGGTCCACCGTCAACGGCAGCTCGGAGCCGGCGAGAAGGTCGGTGACGTCGAACCGGTAACCGCGGTGCATGTTCGCGGTCTCGCCCAGCAGCGTCTCGCCCAGCCGGATCGCGGCGACCGTGTCCACGCCCTCGAACACCAGGTCCACCCGCTCACCCGGCGCCGCCGGGGCGGCCTGGGCCGGGGTGATCGTGGTGGCGTAACGCCAGTCGGTGCGGTGGAACCACTCCAGAGCGCTCTCGTTGGCGTCGTCGTACGGGTCGTCGATGGCGCCGACGGCCAGCAGATCCGTATGGACGCTTCCGGGCACCGTTGCAGCGAAGGTTCCCTGGGCGGTCACCGGCACCGAGCCGGCCGTCGCGGTGACCGTCCAGCCGGCGGTCACACTCTCGTGCTTCACAAAGCCCTCCCAGGCGTGATGGTTTGGTTCTCGCGCACGACCAGCACTCCCCCGGCGGGCACGGTCGCAGTCGGGCCGACCTTCTCGTCGGTCAGCAGGTCCACCCCGGCGGCCTCGACGTCTACCGCGTCGTCCCGGTGGTTGATCAGGAACAGGTACGACGCCTCCGGGCCGATGCGGCGCACGGCCTCCAGACCCGGCGGCGCCACAACGGTGCGCGGCAGCCCGGTCTCGTCGATCAGCCGGTCGACGATCGTCTCGATGCTGCTCTCCGGCAGGGCGGCCGACACGTACCAGGCCGCTCCGGAGCCCACCGCTCTCCGGGTCACGGCCGGGCCACCCGCCAGCGAACTCGTGGTGTAACTGAGCACCGTCTCGGCCCCGTCCAGAAACACCCGCTCCGTCCAGTCCCGAACGAGACCACCGTCGTCCAAAAGCACGTGTTCGTCGCTCTGGAGGGGGTAGAACTCGTCGGTCCAGGCGCCCAGGACGTCGCGGAAGGCGCCCGGGTAGCCACCGGTACGCACCCGCCCGGTCGGTTCACAGATGCCCGAGAGGTAGGTGACCAGCAGCGTGCCGCCCCGCGCGGGCACCGCCGAAAGGTGTTCGGCCACCTCGTCCTCGACCAGCATCAGCGTGGGCGCCAGCACCAGGTCGTACCCGTCCAGCTCGGCGTGCGGCGGAACCAGGTCGAGCAGCACCTGACGCTGCCACAGCGCCTTGTGCCAGGCCCGCAGCTCCCGCCCGTAACGCAGCCCCCGGTGCGGCTTCAGGCCGTGCTGCAGGTACCAGCCCGACTCGTCGTCCACCACCATCGCCGCCCGGGCCGGCTCCACCGGCGAGCCGGCCACCTCGCCCAGCGCCCTCAGGTGCCCACCGAGCTCGACCACCTCCCGCCAGATACGCGAACGCTTCCCGCTGTGCGGCAGCATCGCCGAGTGGAACTGCTCGGCCCCGGCGGTGGAGGCCCGCCACTGGAAGAACATCGCCCCGTCCGAACCCCGCGCCACGTGGGCCAGGGCGTTACGGGCGATCTCCCCCGGATCCTTGGCCCGGTTGCGCTGCTGCCAGCTCGGCCCGCCGGTGGAGTGCTCCATCAGCAGCCAGGGCCGGCGCCCGGCCGACATCCCGCGCATCCGGTCGCCCGCGCAGGCCAGCTCGATCGCCCGGTCCGGGTCGTCGACCAGGGTGTAGTGGTCGTTGGCGACGATGTCGGTGTGCGGGGCCCAGCGGGCGTAGTCGACGATCTGGGCGCCCGGCCCGACCATCAGGTTCGTGGTGACCGGACGGTCCGAGAACTGCTGCACCACCTGACGTTCGGCCTGGTAGTGCTTCAGCAGGGCATCGGAGGAGTAGCGCTCGTAGTCGAGGAACAGGCCCGGGTTGGGTGCGCCGTGCTTGCCGCGCGGGGGCAGAATTTCAGCCCACTCGCCGAACCGGTGACCCCAGAAGGCGCTTCCCCACGCCTGGTTCACCGCCTCGACGGTGCCGTACCGCTCGGCCAGCCACTCCCGGAAGGCCTGGGCCGAGACGTCGCAGTAGCAGCGGGCATTGCCGCCACCCAGCTCGTTACCCACATGCCACAGCCGCACCGCCGGGTGCCGGCCGTAGCGCTGGGCCAGCTGCTCGGCGATGCGCAGGGCGTAGAAGCGGAACACCGGTGAGCTCGGGCACCAGGCGTTGCGCCCGCCGGGTGGCTCCTGGTAGAGGTCGGCCAGGCGCGGCAGGATCTCCGGGTGGGCGGTGTGCAGCCAGCTCGGCGGTGACGCGGTCGGGGTGGCCAGGTTGATCCCGATGCCGTTCTCGTGCAGCAGCCCGACGATCTCGTCGAGCCAGCCGAAGTCGAACACACCGTCGGCCGTCTCGATCAGCCCCCAGGAGAACACCCCGAGCGTGACCAGGTTGACCCCGGCCTCGCGCATGAGCTCCACGTCCTCGAGCCAGGTCTGGCGCGTCCACTGCTCGGGGTTGTAGTCACCCCCGTAGACCAGCCCTTCGGCCAGATTCATGCGGCCGCCTCCTGGGTGCCGGTGGGCACCCATTCGCCCAGATGGTGGTCGTAGCCCACCGAGTCGTCGATCGAGTCGCGGTCGGGGGCGGTGGAGCGCACCACCCCGCCCACCCGGTTGGGGTCGGGGGCGGACAGGGCGAGCAGCTTGGTGTAGTCGTGGTGCGGGTCGAGGATGACCGCGTCGGACGGACCGCGTTCCACCACCCGGCCGTGGTGCAGCACCAGGATCTCGTCGGAGAAGTGCCGGGCGGTGGCCAGGTCGTGGGTGATGTACAGCACGGCGAGCTGGCTTTCACGCTGCAGCCGGCCCAGCAGGTTCAGCACGCCCAGCCGGATCGAGACGTCCAGCATGGAAACCGGTTCGTCGGCGATCAGCACCTGCGCCCCCGGAGCCAGGGCCCGGGCGATGGCCACCCGCTGGCGCTGACCGCCGGACAGCTCGTGCGGCCGGCGCTCGGCCATGTCCTCGGCCGGGGTGAGGTTGACCCGCTCGAGCATGGCCAGAACCTCGTTGTGCGTGGCCGCAGCGCCTTTCGTGCGGCGGTGCAGGCGCAACGGGCGGGCGATGTGATGGGCGACCGAGTGGAACGGGTTCAGCGAGGCGAACGGGTCCTGGAAGACCATCTGCACCTCGCGGCGGTAGGCCGAACCCTCGACCAGGTTCCCGTCGTCGGTACGCACCTCGATCCGGCCCGACGTCGGGCTCTCCAGCTTGTTGAGAAGCTTGGCGATGGTCGACTTCCCGGAGCCGGACTCGCCCACCAGGGCCACCGTGCGCCCCGGCGTCAGGTCGAAACTCACGTTGTTGACCGCCCGCAGCCGGCGCCGGCGCAGACCGTCGCGGATCAGGTAGTCCTTGGTCAGGTCGGTGACGTGCACGCTGCTCACGCGGCGCCCTCCTCGGTGCGGCCCATCCGGACGAAGTCGCTGCGCTCACCGGTCAGGCTCGGGAAGGAGCCGAGGAGCTTGCGCGTGTAGGGGTGCTGCGCGCCCTTGTGCACCTGCTCGGCGGTGTCCAGCTCGACGATCTCACCGCGGTACATCACCGCGATCCGGTCGGCGATCTCCAGCAGCAGCGGCAGGTCGTGGGTGATGAAGACGACGGCGAAGTCGAGTTCGTCGCGCAGCCGGACGATCTCGCGCAGGATCTCGCGCTGCACCACCACGTCCAGGGCGGTGGTCGGCTCATCCATGATCATGATCTGCGGCTGCAGCAGCATGGCCATCGCGATCATCACCCGCTGCCGCATACCGCCGGACAGCTCGTGCGGGTAGGAGCGCAGCCGCACCGGGTCGACCCCGACCCGGGTGAGCACCTCGGCCGAGCGCTCGCGGCGCCGGGCCTTCGACATCTTGGAATCGTGCGCCTTCAGCGTGTCGTCGAGCTGGTAGCCGATCGTGCGCACCGGGTTCAGCGAGTTCATCGCCCCCTGGAACACCATCGACAACTGCGACCAGCGGAACTGGCGCAGCTCCTCGTTCTGCAGGGCCAGCAGGTCGATGTCGCCGCCGTCGCGGTCGTGGAAGACCACCGAGCCCCCGGCGATCCGGGCCGGCGGCTGGTGCAGCCGGTTGATCGCGTAGGCCAGGGTGGTCTTGCCGCAGCCGGACTCGCCGGCCAGGCCGAGGATCTCGCCCCGGCCCAGCTGCAGCGAGGCGGAACGGACCGCGGTGACCGGCTGCTCGGTCTCGTAGACGACGGTCAGGTCGGTGACGGTGAGAACCGGACGCCGGTCGGTCGCCTTCGCGGCCGCCTGGTCGGCAGTGATCGTCATCAGGCTTCCTTCCTGAGCCGGGCGGCCGCCTTGCGGGCCCGCTTCCGGGCGGTGCGGGCGTTCTTCAGCCGGGGGTCGATGATCTCGTCGATCGAGAAGTTGATCAGCGACAGGCCCATCCCGAACAGGGCGATGATCAGGCCCGGCGGCACGAACCACCACCAGGCGCCGACCGGCAGCGCGAAACCGTTCTGGGCGTAGAACAACATGGTGCCCAGGGTGGAGGAGTTCGAGGCGCCCAGGCCGAGGAACGACAGGCCGGCCTCGCCCAGGATGGCGGCGATCACCGCGTAGACGAACTGCGAGGCCAGCACCGGCAGCAGGTTCGGCAGGATCTCCACCCCGATCACCCGCCAGGGCCGCTCCCCCGACAGCTGCGCGGCCGCCACGTAGTCGCGGTTGCGCACCGAGAGCGTCTGCGCCCGCAGCACCCGGGCCGAGGCGGCCCAGCTGGTCAGGGCCAGCACCAGGGCGATGGTCCACAGGCCCCGGCTCTCCGGCGGCACGAACCCGGAGATCACGATCACCAGCGGCAGGCCGGGGATGACCAGGAACACGTTGGACAGCAGGGAGAACGCCTCGTCGGCGAACCCGCCCAGATAGGCGCCGTAGATGCCGAAGAACGCCGACAGCACGGTGGCCAGGACCCCGACCAGCAGCCCGATCTGCAGCGAGCCGCGGGTGGCGTAGGCCAGCTGGGCCAGCACGTCCTGACCGGTCTGGGTGGTGCCCAGGAGGAAGTCGCCGGACGGGCCGGACAGGCCGATGTTGTTGATCGCGTCCGGGTCACCGACCAGGAACGGGCCGAACAACCCGAAAAGGCTGATCGCGGCGACCAGTCCGAGGCCCACCGCCAGCCAGGGGGTCATCGTCGGCAGCAGGGCCCGCCAGCCGCGACGGCGGGGCTGGGCGGCCGGGACGGCGGCCGGGGTGGGCGGCGGCGAGGCCAGCGGCCCGCCCGGGCCGGTGGCCGCGGCCGGCGCGGCGGGAGTCTCCTGGACGATCAGGGCCGCATCGGTGGTGGAACCCCCGGTGGGCCGGGCCTGCTCGGCCGGCGCCGGGGGCTGGACTCCTGCGGAGGCCGGGGTCTCGGAGTGCGAGGTACTCATCCGGTACTCCTCTCAGGCGTTCGCGCGGGTGCGCGGATCGATCAGGCCGTAGAGCAGGTCGACGACCAGGTTGGCGCCGAGCACGGCCAGGGTGATGTACAGGAAGATGCCCTGCATCAGGGCGTAGTCGTTGTTCTGCACCGCCGAGAGCAGTTTCGAGCCGATGCCCGGGTAGGAGAACACCTGCTCGGTGACCACCGAGCCGGAGACCACGAAGCCCAGCGAGATGGCGAAACCGGCGATCGAGGGCAGGACCGCGTTGCGGGCGGCGTAGTTGCGCAGGATCGTGCGCTCCGGCAGGCCCTTGGCCCGGGCGGTCAGCACGTAGTCCTCGGACAGCGTGGAGACCATCATGTTGCGCATCCCCAGCAGCCAGCCGCCGACCGAGGCCAGCACGATGGTCAGCGCCGGAACGAAGCCGTAGCGGATCGCCGACTCGATGAACGGGGCGTTGAAGCCGGGGTTGAGCACCACGTCGTAGCCGCCCTGGGAGGGGAACCAGCCCAGCACCCGGGCCAGGAAGTAGACCAGCACCAGGGCCAGCCAGAAGTACGGCACCGCGGCCAGGATGGTGGTGGCCGGAACGGCCGAGTCCAGCCAGGTCCCGGGCTTCCAGCCGACGATCGCGCCCAGCCCCACGCCGAGCACGGCCGCGATCACGGTGGCGATGCCGACCAGGGCGATGGTCCACGGCATCGAGGTGGAGATGACCTCGGTGACCGGCGCCGGGAAGTAGGTCACCGACGCCCCCAGGTCACCGTGCACCAGGTTGACCAGGTAGTCCCAGTACTGCACCAGCAGCGGGTCCTTGTTGTCGCCGCCGAGCAGGGCCACGAACGCGGCCCGCGACTCGGGGGTGACGGTGCCGCCCCGGGCCTGCAGCTTGTTCAGCAGGATGTCGACCGGGTTGCCGGGCAGCAGACGCGGGATCGCGAAGTTCAGGGTGATCGCGGCCCAGACTGCCACCGCGTAGAAGAGCAGCTTGCGCAGGACGTAGTTCATCTCGGAGGAACCGCCTTCCGGTGGACGAGGGGGGTCGCCCGGGCCCGGTGCTCAGGTCAGCACCGGGCCCGGGCCGCGAAAGGCGTTCTCAGGAGACCGGCTTGAGGTTCTTCAGGATGATGGTGAAGTCGTTGCGCGACCACACCGCCGGCACCGCGTACAGGTTGTCCTGGGTGGGCCAGCCGGTGAACTTCTTGACGTTCCACTCACTGGTGGTGCCACCGGTCAGGATCGGGATGTAGGGCATGTCCTCGACGATCGCCTTCTGGATCACGTCCAGGTGCGGCTGCCGGGCGGCCGTGTCGTCCAGGGCCAGACCGCGCAGGGCCTTGATCGCCTTGTCCACGTCCGGGTTCGAGAACCGGGAGACGTTGTTGCCCGCCATCTTCCCGACCTTGGCCGTGCCGGCCGAGTCGAAGAAGTTGTTGTACACGTAGTACGGGTCGGGCGCCGAGCCCTGGTAGAGCGAGTCGATGGCCAGCTGGAACTTGCCCTGGGCCTTCTTCTCGGTCCACTCGTTCCAGGACGACTGGGCCACCTTCAGGTCGATCCCGGCCGGCTTGAGCTGCTGGGCCATGGTCTGCACCGCGGTGATGTAGTCGGTCCAGCCGGTGACCACCTCGACCGTGACCGAGAGCTTGTCGCCACCCTTGGCGTAGATGCCGTCGCTGCCCTTGGCCCAGCCCGCACCCTCGAGCTCGGCGGAGGCGGCCGCCAGGTCCGGGGTGTTGGCGGTGACCGGCTCGGACACCGAGGAGGAGATCATCTCCTTCTGGTTGGTGGGCAGGGCGAAGGTCGGCGAGATCTCGCTGGCCGTGCCCTGGAACGCCAGCGCGTTCAGCTGCTCGCGGTCGAGGGCGCGGTAGATCGCCCGGCGCACGGCCGGGTCGGTCTGCGGCCCGGTGCACCCCAGCTCCTCGTTGGAGCAGGTGAGCAGCGCCATCTGGCTCTGGTTGACGGTGACCGCGTCGTAGCCGGGGTAGGTCTCGGGCACGTTCTGGATGTTCGGCACCGGGCCGGTCTGCCAGTCGATCGTGCCGGCCGAGATGCCGTCGGCGCCGGCCTGGTTGCCCGACAGCGACAGGAACCGGACGGTCTTGATCGCCGGGACCTCGCCCCAGTAGTCCTCGTTGGCGACGTAGGTGAACGCCTGGGCCTTGAACTCACCGAGCTTGTAGGGCCCGGTGCCGACCGGCTTCTCGTTGACGAAGGTCTCCGGGTCCACGTCGGCCCACAGGTGCTCGGGCACCATGTAGGTGTTGCCGAGGATGTCCGGGCCGAGGGTGAAGGCCGGCTCGGCGAAGGTGAACTTCACGGTGCCGTCGTCGACCGCCTCGGCCTCACCGTCGTAGCCGATGTTGTTGTACGCGGTGGTCTTCTTCAGCAGGTCGAAGGTGAAGGCGACGTCCTTGGCCGTGAACGGCTTGCCGTCGGTCCACTTCACGTCGGTGCGGAGCTTGACGGTGAGCTCGGTGCCCTCGTCGTTCCACTCGTACTCGGTGCCCAGCAACGGTTCCGGATCACCGGAACCGGCCTTGTTGATGAAGAACAGCTGTTCGTAGACCGCCCCACCGCCGCCGATCTGCGAAGGCGAGAAGGGGTTGAAGTTGATCTGGTAGTCACCGGCCTGACCGGTGTAGGCGACCAGGGTAGTGGTTCCCCCGCCGCCCGATCCCTCGCTGCTGCCACTGCTGCCGGAGCAGCCCGCCACCAGCATCCCCAGGGCGACCATTCCGGCCGACACCTGCAGCACCCGGGCCCGCTTCGACTGAGAGCGAGCCCTTTTCGCCGTAAGGAACATCCTTGGTCCTTCCCGTTGACCGCCTGCCTGACCGGCGGCTCGTCTCCCGCAACTTTGCGGTGGCGCAATTCTTACGTTGCTAAATTTAGTGTGTCAATATAGTCCTGGGACATCGCGACGGTGCTTGTTCACAGGCCTGGCCGTGCTCCCTGACCTGCGCCTTTGAACTCACTGACTGCGAGGGAGCGCTTTGGCGACACCGACACTCGCCCTCGTCCTCGACCTGATCCGGACCGCCGGCCCGATCAGCCGGGTGGAGCTGGCGGCCCACACCGGGCTCACCCCCGCGACCATCACCAACACCGTGCGCGACCTGCTGGCCGGGGGTCTCGTACGGGAGACCGGGCGCCGGCCGGTGGCGGTCGGCTCCCCCCGTCGGCTGCTGGATCTGGACCCGGACGCCTGGTACGCCGTGGGCGTCCAGCTGTCCCGTTCCGCCATCACCACGGTGGTCACCGACTTCACCGGCCGCCGTCTGGTCAGCGCCCAGTCGCCCGGGGTCGGCGACGGAACGCCCCAGGCCACCCTGACCACGCTGGCCGCGCACGTGGAGCACCTCCTGGCCTCGGCCGCCGTGCCCCGCGAGCGGGTGCTCGGCCTGGGCCTGGTCAGTCACGGGCCTCAGGACCGGGAACGCGGAATGATCCTCACCGCGCAACCGACCCCGGCCTGGCAACGTTTCCCCCTCACCTCCACCCTGGCCGAACTGCTGGCCCTGCCCGTGCTTCTGGAGAACGACGCCACTGCGGCGGCGGTCAGTGAGCAGTGGACAGGAGCGCTGGACGTGGACACGTTCGGCGTGGTCTGGGTGGGTGGGGGTATCGGCGGCGGCGTAGTGGTCGGCGGGGAGACCTTCGGCGGGCCGATCGCCAATCCCGTGGAGATCGGTCACGTGCCCCTCGACCCCGCCTCGACCGTGTGCGCCTGCGGAAATCGGGGCTGCGTGGAGGTCACCGCCGGGCCCGGCGCGGTGGTGGCCCAGGCCATGACCGAGCCGCTGGAGCGCGGGCGGCTGCGCCTCTCCGGCCGCCCTGAGGACACGCTGAACGACTTCGAGCGGCTGGCGGTGGCGGCCGACCGGGGCGACCGCTGGGCGAAAAGTCTGCTCGTAAGCTCGGCGGAGCGTCTGGCCGACGCGGTGGTGACCCTGATGAACCTGTTCGACCTGGACACCGTGGTGCTGTCCGGGCCGGCCATGGTGACCGCCGGGCCGCTCTACGCCGAAGCCGCCACCCGGGCCGCCGGGCGCGGGGCCCTGGCCCGATTACTGCGCCCGGTGCGGGTCCTGGTGTCTCCGGACGCCGGTACCGCCGCAGCCGTGGGCGGGGCGCTGGTCGTGCTGCGTTCCCCGTTGGCCCATGCGGAACCGGTCACCGCGGCCGGCACCAAGGTCGCACCCCTGACCGCCACCTGAACCCTGCCGCACCACCAGCCGAACCGCGGCATCGCCAGGCGAACCCGCGCGGCACCGCCAACCAAACCCGCAGCACCGCCAATCAAACCCGAGGCACCGCGAGCCGAACCCGCAGCACCACCAACCAATCCCGAAGCACCGCGAGCCCAACCCGCGGCACCGCCAACTAAACCCGCGGCGTCGCTGGCCGAACCCGCGGCACCGCTAGCTGAACCCCCGCTGCGCGCCGGCCCACCGAGCCGGCCGCACCCGACATCCCGTCAAGGAGCACCGTGGCTCTCTCACCCACCCGGCCCGCCGTCGAGACCGAGTTCGCCCCGGCGTCCGTGATCCGGCGCGACGGAGTCGCCGTCGTGGTGCGGCACCCCGCCGACGCACCGCCGATCGTGCAGCACTGGGGCGCCGACCTAGGTCCGCTCGACCCCGACGACCTGCTTGCCCTGACCGATGCCGACGAGCGCCAGACCCGGCCGGGCACCCTGGACGCCGCCTGGCGTCCAGGGGTGCTGCCGACCGAACCGGACGGCTGGCCGGGCCGCCCCGGTCTGCTGCTGGTGCGGGCCGGGGTGCCCCTGGTCCCCCGCTGGCAGGCGGTCGACGTCACCGTCACCGACCACGCAATGGTCTCGGAAGTGGCCGACGCCGAGGCCGGGCTGGTCCTGACCACCCGGCTGCACCTGGAACCCGGCGGCCTGCTGGGCGTGAAGCACACGCTCACGGCCGAGCACGAAACGGTCGAGGTGCACTGGCTGGAAGCCGTTCTCCCGGTACCCACCCGGGCCGACGACGTCACCACCTTCTCGGGCCGCTGGACCCGCGAGAAGGCGCCGCAGACCTCACCTCTGGGCCGCGGCTCCCTGGCCCGCCAGACCCGCCGCGGGCGGCCGGGCCACGACCAGCCCTGGCTGCTGGCGCTGTCCGAGGGCACCGCGAAGGCCCGCACGGGCGAGGTCTGGGCCGTTCACCTGGCCTGGAGCGCCGACGTCACCTACCGCACCGACCGCCTGCCGGACAATCCCACCCTGCTGGGAACCGGGGAACTGCTGCGCCCGGGCGAGATCGTGCTAGGGGCGGGCGAGTCCTACTCCTCCCCGACCGCCTGGTTCGCCTGGTCCCCGGCCGGTCTGGACGGGGTGAGCGCAAAGTTCCACACCTACCTACGTTCCCGTCCCCACCATCCCGGCACCCCTCGTCCTCTGGTTCTGAACACTTGGGAGGCGGTCTACTTCAACCACGACCCGGCCACGGTGGAGCGCCTGGCCGAGCGGGCGGCC
This sequence comes from Kineosporia rhizophila, assembly GCF_021277265.1. Taxonomy (GTDB): domain Bacteria; phylum Actinomycetota; class Actinomycetes; order Actinomycetales; family Kineosporiaceae; genus Kineosporia; species Kineosporia rhizophila. The sequence continues at coordinate 205,535 of NZ_JAJSOH010000007.1, read as the reverse complement.
GCCATCGGGGTGGAGCGGTTCGTCCTCGACGACGGCTGGTTCCTGGCCCGGCGGGACGACACCCGGGGTCTGGGCGACTGGGAGGTGGACCGCAGCGTCTGGCCGGAGGGCCTGCAGCCGCTGGCCGAGCGGGTGCGCGCGCTGGGGATGCAGTTCGGCCTGTGGTTCGAGCCCGAAATGGTCAGCCTGGACTCCGATCTGGCCCGCGCCCACCCGGACTGGCTGCTGCACGACGCGGCCCAGGTGCCCTCTCCGGCCGACCTCTCCTGGCGCACCCAGTTCGTGCTCGACCTGGCCCGTCCCGGGGCGTACGAGCACGTGCTGAACCAGATGAGCACCCTCGTGGCGGATCTCGGCCTGGCCTTCATCAAGTGGGACCACAACCGTGACCTGGTCGACGCCCGGCACGAGGGCCGGCCGGGGGTCCACGCCCAGACCCTGGGCGCCCTGCGGCTGATGGCCGAGCTCAAGGCCCGCCATCCCGGGCTGGAGATCGAGTCCTGTTCCTCCGGCGGGGCCCGCAGCGACCTGGGCGTGCTCGAGGTGGCCGACCGGGTCTGGGCCAGCGACTCCAACGACGCCCTGGAACGGCAGGACATCCAGCGCTGGACCGAACTGCTGCTGCCGCCCGAGCTGATCGGCGCCCACGTGGGCCCGCCGACCGCGCACAGCTCGGGGCGCACCCTGGACCTGTCCTACCGTCTAGCCACGAGCCTGACCGGGTCGTCCGGATTCGAGTGGGACATCCTGCAGTGCGACGATCAGGAGACCGAGCAGTTGCGCCGGTTCGGCGAGCTCTACCGGGAACTGCGGGGCCTGCTGCATTCCGGCACGGTGGTGCACGGCGACGTGCGTGATCCGGCGTTGCGGGTGCGGGGCGTGGTGGCGAACGATCTGAGCGCCGGGGTGTGGACGGTGGCCACGGTGGCCTCGCTGGAAGACGCACGGCCCGAACCGGTCCGCCTGCAGGGTCTGGCTCCCGAGCGCCGTTACCGGGTGCGGGTGCGCGAGGAGGTGGGGCAGGCTCGCTGGGGCTGGATCACGCCGGGCTGGCTCTCCAAGGGCGAAGTTGTGCTGCCCGGAAAGGTTCTCGAGACGGTCGGGCTGCAGCTGCCCGCGCTCTGGCCGCAGCAGGCGCTGGTGCTGCACGCCACCGCGGTCTAACTGGTGGGTGAACTGGGCGAACTCAGCGCACCGAGGTGAGCGGGGGGCCGGTGGAGGCGCGGGCGACGACCTGGGCGCCGGGCGAGGTCTGCACCACCGGCTCTTCCCCCCGCACGGCCCGCAGCAGCACCCCGGCGGTGATCACGCCCAGCTCGTGCACGTCCCGGCTGACCACTGACAGGGGCGGGTGGCAGATCCGGCTGTTCGCCGAGTCGTCCCAGGCCAGGATCGAAAGGTCTTGTGGCACAGCCAGACCCTGCTCCTGGGCGGCGGCCAGGCCGGCCACCGCCATCAGGTCGTTGTCGTACACCAGGGCGGTGGGCCGGGGGTCGAGGGCGAGCAGCTCGACGGTCAGGCCGCTGCCGGAGGCCGCGCCGTAGTCGCCCTCGCGCCGCACCCCCTCTCCCCCGGCTGCGGTGACGGTTTCGGTGAACGCGCCGGCCCGGGCCTGGGTGTGGCGGTAACGGTCGGGCCCGGAGACCCAGCCGATGTGCTGATGGCCCAGCCGGGTGAGGTATTCCACGGCCGAGCGCATCGCTGCGGCGTTGTCGTAGTCGACCACCCACGCCCCCGAGCCGGCCTCACCGCCGATGTGCACGGCGGGCAGCCCGAGCTCGGCGCACACCGCCGGCCGCGGGTCGCCCTCCACCAGGTCGGAGACCACCACCACGTCGACCAGGCCCTCGGCCACCCAGCGCCGGTAGGCCAGGATCTCGGCCTCCAGGTCGGGCACGATCTGCAGGAACACGGTGCCGCCGAAGCGGTCCAGCTCCTCCTCCAGCCCGGCCAGCAGACTGGCGTAGAAGGGCTCCAGGCCACCACCGTCGTCCATCGACAGGAGAGCCATCCCGACCCGTGGGCCTCCGCGGGGCGCCACCGCTGCAGTCATACCGTCCGGCATCCCGCCAATATGGCACGCGCCGGAAACCGGTGCGTCGGTGGACCGGCCGCGTGCCATGCTTGCCTGCGTGCACGGAGCGGATGCGGGACCTGAGACGCAGAAACGAGCGCGCCGGGCCCTGCGCACGCCGACCCGGCGGCTGGTGCTCGACCTGATCCGGACCCGGGCCCCGATCAGCCGGGTCCAGCTCGCCGAGATCACCGGTCTCACTCCGGCCTCGATCACCCACGCGGTGCGTTCGCTGCTCGACGAGGGGCTGGTGCAGGAGAGCGGCCTGCGCGAGCAGACCGGCGGCAAACCCCGGGTGATGCTGACCATCTCGGCCCGGGCCCGGTGCACGGTGGGGGTCCAGCTGGGCGCCGACTGGATCGTGGTGGTCCTCACCGACGCCCGCGGAGCGGTGATCGGGCGGATCCGGGTGCGCGGCGCCCGGCAGGACGAGCCGGCCGAGGTGATCGGGGTGGTCGCCGTGCACGTCGGCACCCTGCTGCGGGCCACCGCGATCGGCCCCGACCAGCTGATCGGGGCCGGCCTGGCGGTGCCGGGAACGATAGATCCGGAACTGGGGACGATCCGGGTGTCGCCGTCCCTGCCCCGCTGGAGCGGTTTTCCGGTGCGCACGGCGTTGTCCGAGGCGTTGGGTGTGCCGGTGGTGATGGACACCGACGCCACTGCGGCCGCCGTGGGCGAGTACTGGAGCGGGCGCCTGGCCGGGGCCGACGCGCACTGCACCCTCTACATGGGGGCCGGCATCGGGGCCGGGTTCGTCCTGGCCGGGGTGGTGCACCGCGGCGCCGGTGGCAATCCCGGCCCGCTGGGGCGACTGCACCTGCACCGCACCGGAAGGGAGCCCGGTCCGGCCCTGGAAGACCTGGCCGCACCGCATGCGGTGGCCCGGCGGGCCCGGCGGGCCCTGGATGACGGACGGGTGTCGGCCATCGCGCTGACCGAGGACGAGGATCCCTTCCGGGACTTCGGGACGATCGCCTCGGCCGCCGTGCACGACGACCCCCTGGCGCTGGAACTGGTCGAGGAGTCGGCGCACTACCTCGCCGATGCCGTGGTCACGGTGGCCGACCTGCTCGACATCGACTCCCTGGCACTGGCCGGGCCGTCGTTCAGCACGGCCGGTGCTCTCTACGTGGCGGTGCTCGAGCAACGGCTGCAGCCCGGGCGCGACCGGGTGAACGTCACCCTGGCCGCGCACGTGGCCGATGCGGCCGCGGTCGGCGCGGCCGCCCTGGTCTTCCACGAAGACCCGGTGAGCGCTCCCCCGTCGGTGCCCACCGACGTCCGTAATGTGCCGTCGGTCTACCAGGTACCTACGTCCTGATCCCCGCAAGAGCCTGCGCGATGATCTGCGCCGCCTCGGGGAAGCGCTCCGGATCGGGACCGCAGTAGTTGAGTCGTACGTAGGCGCCGGACGGCTCGGCGGGAAACCACTCGTCCCCCGAAGCGATGACCACTCCCCGCACCTCGCACGCCCGCACCAGCTCGTTCGGATCAGTCCCGTCGGGCAGACGCAGCCACAGGGACAGTCCGCCCAGCGGCACCTGCTCGAGGTGGGCGTCCGGAATGTGTTTATGGACGACCGCGGCCAGCTGGTCACGCCGGTGCCGCAGTTGTTGGCGCATCTGCCGTAAATGAGTACGCCAGGAAGGCTGAGTCACCACGTCCAGGGCCGCGTTCTGCAGAAGCCCACTGACGTACATGGTTTCGGTTCCCCGGTCGGCCGTGATCCGACCGTAGGCAGGACCCCGGGCTATGAGCGCGGCCACCCGTAACGCCGGGGAGACGCTTTTGGTCAGCGAGCGCAGGTAGATGACGTGTCCCGCGTCGTCCTGGGCGGCCAACGGGCTGGGGTCGGCGTCGATGGCCAGGTCATGGGCCCAGTCGTCCTCGATCAGGAAGGCGTTGTAGGTATGCATCAGCTCCAGCACCGTGCGGCGCAGTTCGCCGGACCACTGCCCGCCGGTGGGATTGGCGAACGTGGGCTGTGCATAGAAAGCCTTGGCACCCGTGCGTTGTAGCGCCTCCTCGATCTCCGCCGGGTCCGGACCGTGGGGACCGACGGCAACCGGTACCAACTGCACGCCGGTCTGGGCGGCAGCGACGATTGCCCCCCAGTAGGTCGGGGACTCGATCAGCATCGGCTCCCCCGTCCCCACCACCGCCCGGAAGATGGAGCTCAGGCCGCTCTGACTGCCGGGCAGGATCAGGACGTCACGCGCGCGGGGCGGCTGTACCCCGGGCGGGGTGTGCTGGGCCACCTCTCCCGCGAACCAGGCCTGAAGGGCGGGTTCTCCGTGCGCGTGCGAACGGGTGACCGCAGCCTCCGACCGGGCAGCACGGGTGATCGCCGCGCGCACCTGCCGTTCGGGGAGCAGTTCACGGTCGGGGTAGCCGGAATGCAGGATGATCGCGTCCGGGGCTGCCGCCCGCTGCGTCGACGACGTCAGCGGCAGACGGCGTTGCAGAGCACCAAGAGTGGACGTTTGCCAGCTGTAGTCGGCGGGTGGGTGTTCGCGTGCCATCCTCACGAACGTGCCTACCCCCGGGCGGCTCTCGATCAGCCCGGCCGAGGTCAGCGCGCGCATGGCCTTCTGCACCGTCAGGGGGCTGGCCGCATGCTGGGCACACAGGGCCCGGCTGGAGGGCACCCGGGTCCCCGGGGGCACGGTGGCGATCCATGCGCGCAGGTCGGCGACGATGCGCTCGCTGCTATCCTGACTCATGTCAGCAGACAGTAGCGTTATCGCTTCCCCGGCCCCGGTGCTATTGCCGGTGAGCGGCCTGCGGTGGGGGTTCGCCGGGGTGGTCGCGTTCTCCTTCACGGTGATCTTCACCCGGATAGCCGTGCGCGGGCTGCCGCCGCTGTTCATCGGGGCGGGCCGGGCCGTGGTCGCCGCCGTCCTGGCCGCCCTGGTCCTGTCCATCGCTACGCGTTACCAGCCCCGTTCCCAGTCTCGTTCCCGGCCACGTGGTCGGCAGTGGGCGCAGCTGGCGGTGGTCGCCGCCGGGGTGGTCCTGGGCTTCCCGGTACTCACCTCGTACGCGCTCAGCGAGGTCCCGGCCGGGCACGGAGCGGTGGTGATCGCGATCCTGCCGGCCGCCACCGCCGTGGCCGTGGTGGTGCGGACGGGTGAGCGGCCGGCCCGCTCGTTCTGGGTCTTCGCCCTGGTCGGGGCGGTCGCGGCGATCGGATTCGCCGCGCTGGGTTCCGGCGGGCTGGGCGAGCTGCACGGGGCCGACCTGCTGCTGTTCGGGGCGGTGGTGGCCGGAGCAGTCGGTTACGCCGAGGGCGGGCTGCTCTCGCGCCGGCTCGGCTCGTGGCAGACCATCTCGTGGGCCCTGGTGGTGGCGGCGCCGGTGATGCTCGCCCTGACCGGTCTGTCGATCGCCCAGCAGGACCCGCAGGCCCAGCAGATCACGCAGGCCACGGCCGGGCAGTGGGCGGCCTTTGGCTACCTCAGCGTGGTCAGCATGTTCCTGGGCTTCTTCGCCTGGTACCGGGGGCTCGCGATCGGGCCCATGGCGCAGGTGAGTCAGGTGCAGCTGGCGCAACCGGTGCTCACCCTGGCCTGGGCGGCCCTGCTGCTGGGCGAGACCCTGACCGCTCCGACCCTGGCCGGCGGCCTGGCCGTGGTGGGCTGTGCGGCGCTGGCCGTGCGCACCCGCCTTTCTCCCTCTTCCGGGTGACTGCGGCCGCAAGGTCTCGCCTGGTCCCGGCTCCGGCCGACAGCAGACGGGGTGCAGAAGCCGCCCACGTTGTGCCGGTGCGGCTCGAGAGACGGTTGACTGATGGTTGTCGGATGGGGGCTTCTGGCCACCGCGCTGTTGTTGTGCACGGCTCCCGTGCGCAGCAGTCGGGCGCGGCGGGAGGACTTCCAGCGCTGGCTCACGGCCGGCGCCGCCACGATCGTCGTCTCGGTCCTGCTCGCCTGTGTCCTCACCGGCCTGGTGGACTCCCGCCGGGCCGCGCTGGTGCTCTCGGTGGGCACCGGGCTGGCCTGCGGACTGCTGTACCAGGCGATGATCTCCTGGCTGCTGGCCCGCACCGGGATGCGGGCCAGCACCGAGAACGCCAACACGGCCGGCGCCCTGCTGGTGCTGATGGCGATCGGCAACCTTGTCCACGACCACCCCGCGGGGCCCTCGTCGCTGGCGTTCTGGCAGTTGCAGGCCGACATGTTCGCCGGCGGAACGGCCGTGACCGCCCTGGGCACCGCTCTGTGGATCGCCGTGCTGGCCCGTCTGGGCCGCGAGCGGCGGATGCGGCTCACGGTCTGGACCCTGACCTTCCTCAGCACCGTGAGCACCGTCAATCTGCTCTCGCCCGGCTTCGATCCGGTGCGGGCCGCGCCGGCCTGGCTGCTGGCCGCGGCCCTGCTCCTGATCGCCGCCCGGATGAAGGCCCCCGCCTGCTCGGCCGAGCCGGCCGTACCGCTGACCCGCTCCTCGATCTTCGGCTCGCTGATCGTGCTCTTCGCCGGAACCCTCACCCTGGCCGCGCAGATCGTGGTGGGCGGCGACGCCGGAGTGGCCGTGATCGTCCTCGTGGTCGGTGGCACCCTGCTGGCCGGGCAGCGCATGGTCGCGATGGTCGGCGAACTGACCGACCTCACCCGATCCCGCCACCAGGCCCTGACCGACGAGCTCACCGGCATCGCCAACCGGCGTTCGCTGCTGGCCGCGGTGGACGAGGCGGTCGAGCAGGGCGGCGCGGTGGCGCTGATGATCATCGACCTGGACCGGTTCAAGGAGGTGAACGACCGCTACGGGCACGCCACCGGCGACCAGGTCCTGCGGCACGCCACCCAGACCTTCGAACGCCGCCTGCCGCCGGAGGCGCTACTGGCCCGACTCGGAGGCGACGAGTTCGCGGTGCTCGTACCCGACACCCACCTGACCCCGGCCGTCGAGGTGGCCGAGCAGCTGCTCGCCGCGCTGACCCCGCTGCAGGACGACGGGCGACTGCTGGAGGTGGGCGCCAGCATCGGGGTGGCCCGCCTGGAGCCGGGCCTGATGAGCGGCGGAGAACTGCTGCGGCGGGCCGACGTGGCGATGTACCAGGCCAAGGTCTCGGGCCTGGGCGTGCGCGCCTACGACCGCGGGCTCGACGCCGCCGCCCGCGAGCGCCGCGAACTCCTGGAAGACCTGGGCGTGGCCCTGCGCGGCCCCGCCGACAACGGGCAGATCGTGCTGCACTTCCAGCCCCAGATGGACGTCTGGACGGGAGCGGTCGTCGGGGTCGAGGCCCTGGTGCGCTGGCAGCACCCCCGGCTCGGCCTGCTGTCACCGGACCGGTTCCTGGACATCGTCGAGAACAACGACCTCATGCCCGCCCTGACCGGCCGGGTGATGCGGATGGCGGTCGAGCACGGCCGTCACTGGCAGCAGGACGGCCGCCAGCTACGGATCTCGGTCAACCTCTCGGCCAGCTGCCTGACCGAGCCGGCCCTGCTGCCCACCGTCGACGAGATCCTCCTGGCCGGTCACGTCCGCCCCCAGGACCTGCTGATCGAGGTCACGGAGACCTCGCTGATGACCAACCGCGAGGACGCCCTGGCCGCCCTGCAGGCGATCAGCGCCCGCGGGGTGGGCCTGAGCATCGACGACTACGGCACCGGCTACTCCTCACTGAGCTACATGAACATCCTGCCCGCCACCGAACTCAAGATCGACCGCTCCTTCACCCGCAGGGTGGTCGAGGACGAGCGCACAGCGGCAATCGTCGCCGGCACCGCCGAACTGGCCCACCGCCTGGGCATGCGGCTGGTGGCCGAGGGTACGGAGGACGAGGCCGCACTGCGCCGGGTCCGGGAACTGGGCTGCGACATCAGCCAGGGCTACCTCCACAGCCGCCCCCTCCCACCAGAGGCCTTCGGCCAGTGGCTGACCGACCAGTCCAACCTCACCCAGGCCGCCGCCTACCCCAACGCAATAGCCCAGTAGCACGCTCGCACCAGCCACCAGCCACCAGCCATCAGCGACGAGCACCAGCCACCAGCCACGAGCCCCAGCGACGAGCACCCAGCCACCAGCAACGAGCCCCAGCGACGAGCACCCAGCCACCAGCACCAGTTACCAGCACCAGCCACCAGTTACCAGCACCAGTTACCGGCACCAGCACCAGCACCAGCACCAGCACCAGCACCAGCACCAGCCACGAGCTACCAGCCGACAAACCGCCGACGTCGAAGCAGTCGCGACCCCCACGCTGCCATTACGTTCTGCAACGGGGGTAATCCTGGGTGATCGCAGCCAAGACAACGGGAAGGATTTGCGAGGACGGTACGATCCGTAATGTGCAGTGGGGGATGTTTTATGGATCGTCCAGCCCAGCGCCAATGCTTGGCCCTTGTGATCCCGTGACCGGCACGATGAGCTTGCTCCGGCCCCGATCGGAGGTCTATCCGGGGTTCCGGGCGGCCGGGTCCTGGGCACTGCGCTTCGAGGCGTTCGATCACGTGCAGATCTGGGCCGTGGAGCGGGGCGAGTGCTGGCTGGAGTTCGAGGACGACCACGGGATCGCGCTCCTGAACGAGGGCGATGTCTTCCTGCTGGTCAACCCTCCGGCGTATCGGCTGTCCAGTTCTCTGACCGTGGAATCACTGCCGACGCAGGCTGTGTGGGAGAGCGCAGCGAACGGCCAGGTGTGTATCGGGTCCGAGGCGGATGTGGATTTCGGCCTGTTCGGTGGGCAGATCCGGTTCGACGAGGCCAATGCCGCAGTGCTGACCAACGTGCTGCCCCGACTGGTACACGTCCGGGCCGACGACGGGCGCAATGAGCAACTCGCCCAAGTGGCCGAGCTGTTCAGCACCGAAGTGAAGAACTGCAGCGTCGGTAGCCCTTTCCTGCTGGATCACTTGGTGCAGGTCCTCTTCGTGCACATGCTGCGCGCCCACGTCGGCCAGACCGAACATCCCCTCGGCTGGCTCGGAGCGCTCTGCGACGACGGCGTCGGTGCGGCCCTGCGCGCCCTGCACGGTGACGTGTCGCACCGCTGGTCCCTTCAGGAGCTGGCCGCCGTTGCCGGGATGTCCCGCTCCACGTTCGCGTCTGCTTTCAGGAAGCAGCTCGGCACAACGCCTTTGGAGTACCTGATCCAGTGGCGCATGAACCTGGCCCGCGACGCCCTACGCCGCAACACCCACTCCATCTCCGAACTCGCCGTCGCCACCGGCTACGAGTCCGAGAGCGCCTTCAGTACGGCTTTCCGGCGGGTGGTCGGCTCCTCACCCAAGCAGTACCGCGATGCCGCGTCCCGCCGGGAACCCGCCGGCTCACGGGCGGCCGGTTCAGGATGAACAGCCGCCGCTGTTCGACAGTCTCGGCGGTCTCGGCCGTCGGCGGTCTCGGCCGTCGGCGGTCTCGGCCGTCGGCAGTCTCGGCCGTCGGCAGTCTCGGCCGTCGGCAGTCTCGGCCGTCGGCAGTCTCGGCCGTCGGCAGTCTCGGCCGTCGGCAGTCTCGGCCGTCGGCAGTCTCGGCCGTCGGCAGTCTCGGCCGTCTCGGTGGCCGGCCGTCTCGGTGGCAGGCAGTCTCGGCGTCTCCGTGGCCGGCAGTCTCGGCGGCCGGCAGTCATCGGTCATTGGTCGGCTGTCGGCTGTCGGGGACAACCGCTCGGCGGTCAGCTCAGGCTGAGCAGCCGCAGCCGCTCGGCGGACACGTCGTCGGCCGGGGAGATGAAGTTGACTCGCTGCCCGGCGCCGTCGGGCACCCGCAGGCTCTCGTCGTTCAGGGTAAGCCGGCCTACCACCGGGTGGTCGAGCACGTGGACGCCGGCGGCGCACTCGGCCACCGGGTGCCGGGCCCAGATCCGGACGAAGTCCGGGCTCTTGATGCTGAGTTCGCCGATGATCGCCGCCAGGGCCGGGTCGTCCGGGTGCTCGCCGGTGGCCGTGCGCAGGTAGGAGGCCAGCTCGGTGGCCGCGCGCTCCCAGTCCACGTGCAGGTCGCGCATCGCCGGGTCGAGGAACATCCGCAGCACGCCGTTGGTGCGCCGGTCCGGGCGGAGGCCGAAAAGGGCGTTCCAGAGCCGGTTGCCGCCCAGATTGTCGAGGTGGCGGCCGATGATGCCGACCGCCTGCTCGGTGTTGGCCTCGACCATCGCCCGCAACGAGTCGCGCACCGTCTCGGGGCCGGTCTCGGAATCCGGGTCGCGGCGGGTGAACTGGGAGGGCCAGGCCAGCCGCTCCAGGTGCCGGCGCTCCCCCTCGGCCAGGCGCAGGGCCCGGGCCAGGGCGTCCAGGACGGAGTCGGACATCTGGTGGCTCTCGCCCTGTTCCAGCCGCGTGTAGTAGTTCACGCTCACCCCGGCGAGCATGGCCACTTCCTCGCGGCGCAGCCCCGGCACCCGCCGAGGCGTGCCGTAGGTGGGCACACCCGTCTCTTCCGGGCTCAGGGATGCCCGCCGGGTACGCAGAAAGTCGCCGAGGTCGTTCCTGAGTTCCGCCACCCGACCAGTATCGGCCGCCCCGCGGGCCCCAGCCATCCTCAGCCATCCCCTGCTGTTGGTACCCACCGGCTGGTGAGGTGCCGTCCCTGGTCGAAGGCGCAGGCTCGTCACCGCACCAGCAGGGCCAGCACAGCACGGCGCCGCACGGCCCGGCGCCGACGAGACCAGAGAAGAGCTGATCGAAGTGACCGACAAGAAGATCATTGCCGTGGTGGGGGCGACCGGGGCGCAGGGTGGGGGCCTGGCGCGGGCCGTCCTGGAGGCACCGGACGGGCCGTTCGTCCTTCGGGCAATCACCCGCAACCCCTCCTCGGCCAAGGCCCGGGCTCTGGCCGACGCGGGGGCCGAGGTGGTCGCGGCCGACCTCGGTGACGAGGCGAGCCTGCGGGCGGCCTTCGAGGGGGCCTACGGTGCGTTCGTCGTGACCAACTACTGGGATCCGGACGTCGCTCCCGGCCAGTCCCGCTCCAAGCTCGAACTGACGCAGGCCGCGAACGCGGCCCGGGCCGCCCGCGAGGCGGGGCTGAAGCACGTGGTCTGGTCGACCCTCGAGGACACCCGTCCCTATTTCCGGCACCTGGGGACCGACGTGCCGGTGCTGGAAGACGGTTACACGGTGCCTCACTTCGACGCCAAGGCCGAGGCGAACGCGTACTTCAACGAACAGGGCGTGCCCACCACGTTCCTGGAGACCACCTTCTTCTACGAGGCCTTCACGAGTGGGCAGGGGCCGCAGCGCGGGCCGGACGGCCGGCTGGTGCTTGCGTTGGCCATGGACGAGGCCGCGCTGTCCGCAGTGGCCGCCGAGGACATCGGCCGCACCGCGTACGGCATCTTCGCCGCCGGCCAGCGCTACGTCGGCCGGACGGTCGGCCTGGCCGGCACCCACGCCACCGGTGCCGAGATCGCCGGGCTGCTGGCCAAGGTGATCGGTGAACCGGTGGACTACCGGCCGCTGACCTTCGACCAGTTGCGCGCAGCCGGTTTTCCCGCCGCGGAGGAACTGGGCAACATGTTCCAGTTCTACGCCGAGGCCTCCGAGTCGTTCGTCGCGCACCGCGACCTGGAGCACCTGCGCACGCTCAACCCCCGGCTGCAGTCGCTGGAGGACTGGCTGCTGGCCCATCAGGAGGAACTCAGGGCCACGCTCTGACCTGGCCCCTGACCTGGGCCCGTACGCCACAGCACGGGCCGCATGATCGGTTCGCGCAGCAGAGCCGGCGGCACCAGGGTGTCGGTCATGGTCAAGCCAACGGATTCCACGGACAGCACCGACCCCATCGACCCCACCGACGCTGACGGGCAGGTGATCGACCCGGACAGCGACCCGGGCAACCTCAACCCGCGCGACACCCGGGACGAGGAGGCCTACGAGGGCGATCCCGACGGGGACCCGGGCAACCTCAATCCCCGCGACACCGGCGCCTGAGCGCTACCGCACGAAACGGCGATACAGGAGCAGCCCTACGACGACCACGACGATCAGGATCAGAAGCATGCGCATCGGGGCACCCAACGTAGAAGGCTGACGTCCGACCATCGTCACGGGCGGCCCGTCTTTCGGCAAGACGGGCAGCCCGTGGCCGGATCGTGCGGGATCGTGCGGGATCAGTGCATGGGGGTGAAACCGGTGCGGTCGGCGTCGGTCACCGGCCGTAACACCCGGGCCGGGTTGCCGGCCACGATCGTCCGGGAGGGGACGTCCTTGGTCACCACCGCGGCGGCGGCCACCACGGCCCCGTCCCCGACGGTGACTCCGGGCAGAATCGTTGCGCCGCCGCCGATCCAGACCTCGTTCCCGATCGTGATCGGCCGCGCTGTGCACGCGCCCGCCCGCCGCTCGGCCGGGTCGAGGGCATGGTTGGAGGTGTAGAGACCGACCTTGGGGCCGAGCAGGACGTGGTCGCCGATCCGGATCGGGGCGCCGTCGAGCATCACGCAGTCGAAGTTGGCGAAGAAGTTCTGCCCGAGGTGGATGTTCCGGCCGAACTCGCAGCGGAACACCGGCTCGAAGTTCGCTCCCTCACCGACCGAGCCCACCACCGAACGCAACAGTTCCTCGCGCTCGGCGGGCAAACGTCCATAAGAATCGTTGTAGGCACTGGTCGCCCTCACCGCCTCGATCCGGGCCTGGATCAGCTCGGGGGTGAGGTCGTCGTAGACGGCGCCGGTGGCCATGTGGGCGAACTGCTGCTCCAGGTTCACGAGCGGTCATCCTAGGTGAAAGTCGAACTCTCCTCGGCCCCGGAATCGGCCACCTGGGAAGTCTCTTCGCTGCGCCGGGGCCACGGGATGCGGGCCACCGCCGGAAGCTCACCCCGGCCGTCCGCGACCACCCGATTACGACCGTCGGCCTTCGCCCGGTAGAGCGCCTCGTCCGCCCGCTGGACCACGGCCGCAGGTCTCTCACCAGCCTCGGCGCAGGCCACTCCCGCGCTGATCGTCATCACGTCGTAGGGGTCGTTGCCGGGGTGGGCCAGCCGCTCCTGTTCCAGCACCTGACGCAGCCGGTCCACCACGGCGTGCGCCTGAGTCACGTCCACCCCGCGCAACAACAGCAGCAGCTCTTCGCCGCCGTAACGGTAGATCCGGTCCTGCCCCCGGCTGTTGCCGTCCAGCAGCAGCGCCAGCGACTTCAGGGCCAGGTCACCGGCCTGGTGCCCGAGGCGGTCGTTGTAGACCTTGAACCGGTCCAGGTCGAACAGCGCCACCGCGTACGTCTCCTCCCCCGCCTCGGACCGTTCGAAGGCCTCGCGCAGGTCGTCCTCCATCTGCAGCCGGTTCGCGATGCCCATCAGGGGGTCGGTGCGCGAGTCGTGCCGCAGCTCGCTGTTGGCCCGGCGCAGCACCGCTTCCCGGATGCCCAGCAACCCACCCACGATCGCGACACCACCGCTGAGCATGGCCAGGCGCAGGTCGCCGCTGGTGCCGATGAACAGCACCACGGCCAGCATCAGCAGCGAGGCGGTGGGCAGCACGACGCCCCGGTTACGCACCCCGCCCAGGTCGGCCCGGGCCTGTACGGGACGGACCGCCCAGCTGCCGACCCCGATCATCAGCATGCCCACGGCCCAGAACGCGTCGAGAACGCTCTCGCCCGCGACATAGGTGTTGTCCAGCAACGGCGGGGCCCAGGCGATGAAGGCGGCGGCCTCCACCATCAGCCCGAGCATGAGCGCCCCCAGGCCCCAGTTGTGGCGCAGCCGCAGCGAACCAGAAACAACCGCCTGCAGCATCACCGCCGCGGTGGCGACGTAGATGATGGGATACGCCAGGGCCGCCGCGACGGCCGGAGGGGCGGAGGTCGAGGCCTCGATGTCGCGCCAGAACAGCACCGGCAGGAGCACGGCGATCGCGGTCCACAGCGGTGCCAGCTCGAGCCAGGAGAGATCACGCCGCCGGGTCCGGCCATGCCCCAGACGGGTGATGCCCACCGCGGAGACGACCCCGGCGCTCAGCCAGCTGATGTCCGAGACGCTCGGCGAGGGCGGGTACGCGCCGGCCAGCGCGTCCTCGGAGTAGATCGTCACCGCCGCCAGCCAGAGCACGGCCCCGGCCAGCAGCAGTCGCCAGCCCTCACGATCGGAGGGACTGGTGGCGGCCGTGCACGCCAGCGCGGCGCCCGCCACCGCCACGATCCCCGAGGTCACCCAGTACCCGCAGGTCACCCACACGTCCAGGCGCCCGGAGACCCAGACGTCAGCCGCCAGGAGGGCCACGCTCAGCAACAGGCACAGAACGAGGGCGGCCGAAATCGCACGCCGCCCCCGTGTGCTGCGCCCACGTGCCCCTGCGCTCACCCGCGCCCCCTCAGGCCGGCCGACTCCTGCCACAAGATCGGCGATCATCGCCCGCCCCTTGAGCCACTTGCCCGGATCGACGGGTTCTCACTTCTCCAGCCGGCGGGTACCGGCCAGGGCAGCCACCAGGGTCAGCCCCGCGCAGGTGGCCAGCACGGCCGAAAGCGCCACCCACGGGACGGTGAACGGCTGCTGGGCCACGTCGGCCGCAGTGGCACTGCGGATGGTCCAGCCCACCACCACGGTGATGGTGGCGCCGGCCAGCAGCGCCGCCGACCCGATCAGCCCCGCCTCCCAGATCACCATCCGGCGCAGCTGCGCCCGGGTGGCCCCGAGCAGCCCGGCCAGGCGGGTCTGCGCGCGACGCTGGGAGGCGCCCATCAGCACCGAGTTCACGATGGCGATCGCGGCGTACAGCCCGGCCGGGCCGAGCAGCACCCACAACGCCAGGTTGTTGTTGGCCCGGACCTCGGCGTCGAGTTCGGCCAGGTAGGCGTCGGAGGTGAGCACCCGGGCACCGGTGCCGGACAGCTCTGCGGACAGGTCGTGATCGCCCGGGTCGACGAACCACACTGTGGGCTCCACGTCGCGCTGGCGCGGCGGGACCAGGTCCTTGCCGATCATCACGTCGCTGTAGAGGCCGGGAGCCTCCTGCACCACCGCGACCACCCGGCCGCCGAGCAGCCGGTCTCCCAGGCCGATCCCGGCGTCGGCCGACCAGCCGTCGGTGACCACCACCGCCTTGTCCACCCTCTTCAGCGACCCCTTCAGCACCGGCAGACTCCGCGCCGCAGCGGTGGTTTCCGGGTCGATGACGTCGATCGGCTCCGGCTCACGTTCGAGCCCGACCGGCAGAACGACCGTGACCCGGGGATCGACCAGGGGCAGACCGTCCAACCGGGCGGAGATATCCTCTCCAGCAGCATTTTCCACAACGTACGGGGTGTTGAGCTGCTCGCCGTCCAGCGCCGTCGTCCAGTCGGCGGTGAAGCTGAGGGTGACGATCAGCGAACCTGCGACGGCGGAGATGGCCAGGATCGGGGCGGCGATCGCGACGGGCGTGCGCACGGCGGTGCGGACGTGGTCGCGGGCCAGCCGGGCCGAGACGTCGCGTTCGGCGAATGGGCGGCCCAGCAGACCACTCAGAGCCGGAAACACCCACCCGCCGAAGCAGTACAGCCCCAGTACGATGATTTCGGGCAAGAGGACGCCCGCCACCAGCGCGAAGATCGGGTTCAGTTGGTGGGCGGCCAGCAGGGCGGCGGCCGAGCCGCCCAGGCAGGCCGTGCCGATCAGCAACTGCCATACGGTGGGACGGCGCCGCTCGACCCCGGCCTCCTGAAAAACCGCCACCGGCGAAACCTTTGCGGCTCGGCGGGAGGAACGCCAGGCTCCCAGGAGAGCAACCGTCATCGCACACGGCACGGCGATCGCCCAGGGCTGCCAGAGAGCGGGCATCACCAGATCGACGGTCAGTACACCGCGCCACTTCAGCAGGGCCAGGAAGGCCGGGGTGGCGATCGATCCGAGCAGACCACCGAGAACCGCTGCGAGCAGGGCCACCACCGTCGACTCCCCCAGCACCATCAGCCGGACCTGCCGGGGAGTGGCCCCCACCAGGCGCAGCAGTCCGAGCTGGCGCTGACGGGTGGCCACCACGAAGCCGAAGGTGCTGCCCACCACGAACACGGCCATGAAGAGCGCCACCGCGGCCATGATCCCGAACAGCGTGGAGAGACCCGAGATCTGCTCCCGTTCGTCCGCTCTCAACTCCGCGAGCTGCGCCGTTCCCTCCACCGCGGATCCGACGGTCACCGCGACGACCAGCAGGGCCACACCGAAGGTGAGTGCCACCAGCGCTCCGACGTACGGGGGCCAGGACCGGCGAACCGTCTGCCGGCTGAGCGTCAGCATGGTCATCATCGCTCCAGCTCGCTCATCGTGGCGGCGATCTGGGTGGCGTCCGCGCGGTCGAGACGGCCGACCACCCGGCCGTCCCCGAGGAACAGCGTGGAATGGGCGTAGGAGGCCGCGAGCGGATCGTGGGTCACCATCACCACGGTCTGGCCCCGGGTGTCCGACGCCTCGCGGAGCAGCTCCAGCACCCGCCGGCCCGAGGCCCGGTCGAGCGCGCCGGTCGGCTCGTCGGCGAAAAGCACGTCGGGCCGCAGATGCAGGGCCCGGGCGATGGCCACCCGCTGCTGCTGGCCACCGGACAGCTCCGGCGGCCGGTGCCGGGCCTTCTCCTCCAGCCCGACCTCGCGCAGGGCCTCCAGCACGGCGCCCTTGTCCACCCGGCGCCCGGCCAGCCGGGCCGGCAGGGCGACGTTCTCGGTCGCGGTGAGCGCGTCGAGCAGGTTGTAGGCCTGGAAGACGAAGGCCATCGAGGTACGCCGCAGCTTGGTCAGCTGGGTCTGGCTGAGCCGGCCGATCGGCACCTCGCCGATCCTGACCTCGCCCTGGGTGGGCCGGTCCAGCCCGGCCGCGATCTGCAGCAGGGTGGACTTGCCGGAGCCGGAGGGCCCCATCACCGCGGTGAAGGTGCCGCGCAGGAACGTGTGGGTCACCCCGCGCAGGGCGTCTACTTGTCCGGCCCGGGACCGGTAGGTGCGGGAGATGCCGTCGAGGGTGACGGCGACCGGGGGAAACGGAGCCGGCTGGTTCACCGGGCTGGTGATCGGGATCGTCATGGTTCGATCCCACCGCTCGCGGCGGGCTTTTTCAGTGGCCCGCACGCGAGAACGGGGTAGCGCCGACGCTACCCCGCACCAATCGTCCAACCTCTATTCTCGGGATCATGACTGACGCGGGAACGGCGCTCCGCCGCCACCCTGCGCGCTTTCTCGGCTCGTCCTGGCCGTGGCGCTCGATCGCCTACCTGGCCACCACCGTGGTCGCCGGCCTCGCGGTCTGGCCCCTGCTGGTGGTTTCGGCGCTGCTCGGCGGGGTGCCGGCCACGCTGGCCGGGGCGGTGGAACGCAGCCGCCTGCGGCTGGTGCAGCAGCGTCCGCCCGAGCCGATCGGGCTGCGGGCCCGGCTGCGCGCGCGGCAGCGGATGCCGGTCGACTGGCTGGAGATCGCCTACCTGCTCCTGCTCGGCACCGTGCTGTGGCTGGTCGACACCGTCGCACTGCTGTTCGCAATCATCACCCCGGCAGCCATGCTGGCCGCACCCTGGCTCGCCACCCGGGAGCAGATACAGGTCATCGGCTGGCAGGTCAGTTCCGGGGGCGAGGCCTGGCTGGCCTCCGGGCTGGGTGTGCTGCTCGCGGCCGCGGCGGCCTACCTGCTCACCCTCCTCGCCGCCGGTCAGTCACGGCTGGCCCGGGCCCTGCTCGACTCCCGGGCCGGCGACCTGGCCGCGACCGTGGCCGACCTGCGGCGTTCCCGGGTGGACCTGGTCGACGCCTTCGAGACCGAACGGCGGCGGATCGAACGGGATCTGCACGACGGCGTCCAGCAGCGGCTGGTCGCGCTGACCATGACGCTGGGCCGGGCCGAGCTCGACGTGCCCGAGGGCCCGGGCCTGGAGGCGCTGCACGACGCCCAGCGTCAGGCCGAGGCCGCTCTCGCCGACCTGCGCAGCACGATCCGCGGTATCCACCCCCGGGTGCTGGTCGACCACGGTCTGGCCGCAGCCGTGCACGAGATCGCCGACCGCTCGCCGGTTCCGGCCACCGTCGACGTCCGGCTCGAGGGACGGCTGCCCCCACCGGTCGAGCAGGCGGCCTACTTCGTGGTCAGCGAGGCCCTGACCAACGTGGCCCGGCACTCCCGGGCCCGCCGGGTCGGGGTGCACGCCTGGCGGCAGGGCCAGACCTTCGTGCTGACGGTGGAGGACGACGGGGTGGGAGGAGCCACCGCCCACGGCCCCGGCACCGGGCTGGCCGGGCTGCGGGTCCGGCTCGACGCCCTGGGTGGCACGCTGCGAGTGACCAGCCCGCCCGGCGGCCCTACGGAAATGAGGATGGAATGCCCGGTCTGAGGATCGTGCTCGCCGAGGACGCGGCTCTGCTGCGCGAGGGCCTGGTCGGCATCCTCGAGCGCACCGGCCACGAGGTCGTCGCGGCCGTCGAGAACGCCGAGGCTCTGCTCGCTTTCACCGCCCGGCACCAGCCCGACCTGGTGATCACCGATATCCGGATGCCGCCCACGCACACCGACGAGGGCCTGCGCGCCGCCGGCCGGATCCGCGCCGAGCACCCCGGCATCGCGATCCTGGTGCTCTCGGCCTACGTGGCCGAGGCCTACGTGCCCGAACTGCTCGACGCCACCGCCGGGCGGGGCGCGGCCGGGGTCGGCTACCTGCTGAAAGACAGGGTGGGCCACGTCCGGGAGTTCCTCGCCGCCCTCGAGCGGGTGGCCGCCGGCGAGACGGTGGTCGACCCCGAGGTGGTGCGGCAACTCCTCGGCCGCCGCCGCGACGACGGCCCCCTCGCCTCCCTCACCGAACGCGAGCGCGAGGTCCTGGGCCTGATGGCCGAGGGCCGGACCAACGCCTCGATCGCCCAGGCGCTGGTGGTCAGCGAGGCCGCCGTGCGCAAACACGTCGGCGGCATCTTCGCCAAGCTGTCCTTCGACCCGGCCTCCGACCGCCGGGTCTCGGCCGTGCTGGCGTATCTGCGAGGCTGATCCCTTCTGAAACCGCTCAGGGCAGACCGGAGCGGATCAGTGAGTCGACAACGAAGTCGACGTGATGTGCGGTTCCCAGTTCATTCCAGCGGGAGGCGCCACCCGGTCCGTCGAAATGGCTTCTGGGATCGGCGATGCACTGGTCGGCCGGGCCGAGGTCGGAGCAGAACTCCGGATGGTCACCGATCTCCTGGCAGATGTCGAAGAACTGCCCATTCCGCCGGGGGTCGCCCTTCTGCCGGCCCCGGAGAACCAGCCAGCTCCCCGTCGTGGTGTACCGCAGCTGAGGCGACGGCCTCACCCACGGTGGCCGAGGCGGCCTGGGGCCGGGATGGCTGATGGCGTAGTCGCCGTAGACGGGCAGCCGACCCGGCTGCGTGGACTTCAGGCATTCCCAGACGGCCGCGTCCGCTCGCGGAAGCCGGGTCAGTGACCAGGACCGGACCCGGCCCAGATCGGCCGGAAAGGCACCGGCCACCAGAACGAGACGGCGGTAGCTGTCCAGGCCCACCAGCCCGCCCAGGGCGCGACTCAGACGACTGCCGGCCGAGTGCGCATCGGCGTCGGTGGCCACGTAGGCGAGGTCGATGATCAGATCTACCTCGTCGGGCCGGGCGCCGACATCGCCCAGAAGGGCGCGCAGGCGGCCGGACACTGCCCCGCCGCGGGTGTCCAGGTCGTCCAGGTCGGCGCGAGTGAGCATGATCCGGACGGCCAGTCCGTTGCCCTGCTCGGAGAGGGCCTGAGCCGCATCGGCCCGGACCGCAGCGTGCGCGTCGAGTCTGATGACCGGGACCATGACCCGGAACAGACCGCGGGCCTCCTGTACCAGAGCCCGTAACGCGGTCCGGCCGCCGGTCTCTCGGACCGAGAGATGGGCACCGTCCACCATCACCGGCTTCGGCCAGCATTGGTCAAGTTTCGCGAACCAGCGCATCAGCCCGCCCGGCTCGTGCAGCCGGTAACCCTGGTCCGGCATGACTTCCAGGAGCGGGTAGCTACGTCTGCGCGCCTGCTGACCCATCCGGGCCAGGGCTGCGAGCTCACCTGCGTGCGCCTTCAGGACAGGAACGTAGACGGGTGGCGCCGGCCGGGCGCCCGGCGGGTCCTCGTCCAGGTCGAAAAATTCCACGCCACCTCCGGTGTCGGCACCGCACGACTTCCAGTGGGCGCCGAGGACGGGGTCGCGTCCAGCCCCTGTGCGACATCAAGACCGTGGTCGGCAACGATCCGTCTGTCAGGCTGAGGGCATGGAGGTGAACCGGGCAGCGGCGCGTGTGCAGATCGGGCTGATCGCCGTGGTCCAGGTGCTGGCCCTGGCGGTCTGGTTCTCCGCCACCGCTGTCGCCCCCACCCTGCGCGGTGAGTGGGGTCTGAGTTCGGCGGAGGCGGTGTGGCTGACCGCGACCGTGCAGATCGGGTTCGCGGTGGGCGCGGTGCTTTCCAGCGGGTTGGGCCTGGCCGACCGGTTCCCGCCCCAACTGCTTATGGCGGGCTCGGCGGTGGGGGCCGGGGCCTGCACGGCTCTGCTGGCGCTGACTGCGGACGGGCTGGCGCAGGCGGTGCCGTTGCGGGCGCTCACCGGGGTGTTCCTGGCCGGGGTGTATCCGGTGGGGATGAAGCTGACCGCCTCGTGGACGGCTCCAGCCGACCGGGGGCGGGCGTTCGGCATCCTGATCGGGGCACTCACCCTGGGCTCGGCCCTGCCCCAGGTCATTCTGGGCACCGCCACCCTGCCCTGGCGGGGCGTGATGCTGACTGCCGCGGCTCTGGCGCTGGTGGCGTCCGTAGTTGCCGCTCTGGCCGTGAAGCCGGGCCCGCTGTTGGCCGGCGGTTCCAGGCCGCAACTGCGGCATGTTTTCGACGGCTTCCGCCGGCCCCTGCCTCGTCTGGCCAATCTCGGCTACTTCGGGCACATGTGGGAGCTGTATGCGCTCTGGACGTGGCTGCCGACCTTCGTCCTGGCCAGTCAGGCCGCCCACGCCGGGCGGGAAACCCTGGGCTCGGTGCGCGATGTGGGCCTCACCTCGTTCGCGGCCATCGGCCTGGCCGGGGTGGTGGGCTGTCTGCTGGGCGGCTGGGCCTCGGACCGGTTCGGGCGGGCCACCGCGGCCGGTGCGGCTCTGGCGGTCAGTGGTCTGTGCTGTGTGCTCTCGCCCTTGGCCTTCGGGCGCTCACCGGCTCTGCTGCTGGTGTTCGTCTGCGTGTGGGGCGCTGCGGTGATTGCTGATTCGGGGGTCTTTTCCACTGCCCTGAGTGAGACGGCCGACCAGCGCTATGTCGGCACCTCGCTGACGGTGCAGACGGCCTGCGGCTTCTCGCTCACGGTGGTGACGATCCAGCTGGTGCCGGTGCTCGCCGCGGCCGTGGGCTGGCAGTACGCGCTGGCCGGGCTCGGATTCGGCCCGCTCGTCGGGGTGGTGGCCATGGTCCGGTTCGGTCGGCTGCAGCAACCGAGCCGCTGACCTTGCGGCTCCGGCGCTCAGGACCCGACCCGGCGGCCCGCTTCCAGACGCACCACCAGATCGGCGGTCTCGATGGCCTCGTCGTCATGGGTGACGCAGGCCACCGCCGCCCCGCGGGCGGCCTCCTGCGCGAGCATGGCCCGGGTGCGGGCCCGGCTGGCGGCGTCGAGCCCGGCCGCCGGTTCGTCGAGCAGGAAGATGCGGGCCTGGCGGGCGATGCCCTGGGCCAGCAGCGCGCGCTGACGCTGCCCTCCGGAGAGGGCCGAGAAGGGCCGATCGGCGAGATCATTCAGGTGCACGCGGTGCAGGGCCTCCTCGACCCGGCCCCGCCGCTGCACCTGGCCCGGCCGCAGAGCCCGCGGTGTGCGTGTGTGCCAGGTGCCCATCGTGACCACCTCTCGCACGGTGAGCGGCAGCGCCTCGGGAGCGGCCGGGCGCTGCACCACCAGCGCCACCTGATCTGCGCGTTCGACCGAGCCTGAGCCGGGCCGGAGCACCCCGGCGAGGATCTCGACCAGCGTGGACTTGCCGGCCCCGTTGGGACCGGCGATCGCGGTGAGCACCCCCCAGGGCAGGTCGAGGTCGACACCTCGCAGGACCGGGGTGTCGTCGTAGGAGAAGTGCAGGCTGCGCGCGCGGACGGCGGGGTCGGTGGTCATCTCCCTCACTCTAACCGAGATTGAGAACGGTTATCATTCGTGTGTAGTGTGCGGATCGTGCACTGGTTGACCGATCCGTTCAGCGTGGGCTTCGTCCTGCGGGCCCTTCTGGGGGGCTCCCTCGTCGCAGTGATCTGCGGCGTGGTGGGCACCTGGGTGGTGATCCGCGGGATGGCCTTCCTGGGCGAGGCGGTCGGCCACGGCATGCTGCCCGGGGTGGCCCTGGCCACCGTGGCCGGGGCGCCGGTGATGCTGGGCGGCGCGATCAGCGCGATCACCATGAGCGCGCTGATCGGGGTGCTGCAACGGCGCGGCCGGCTCTCGTACGACACCAGCATCGGGCTGCTGTTCGTGGGCATGCTCTCGCTGGGCGTGATCATCGTCTCGCACTCACGCTCGTTCGCCACCGACGCCACCGCCATGCTGTTCGGCGACATCCTGGCCATCGACCAGGGCGACCTGATGGTCCTCCTGGTCTCCACCGCCCTCACCCTGGCGATCGCGACCGGCTTCCACCGCAGCTTCGTCGCGGCCGCCTTCGACCCCCGTATCGCCCAGACCCTGGGCCTGCGCCCCCAGCTGGCCCAGCTGGCCCTGGTCGGGCTCGTCACCCTCGCCGTGGTCTCCTCGTTCCAGGCCGTCGGCAGCCTCCTGGTGGTGGGCCTGCTCCTGGCCCCCGCCGTGGCCGCCGGCCCCTGGACCAGAACGATCCCCACTCGCATGGTCCTGGCCACCGCCTTCGGCGTCCTCGCCGTGGCCACCGGCCTGCTCTGCTCCTGGTACGCCGGCACCGCCGCCGGCGCCTCCATCGCCGCCGCGGCCATCGCCTTCGCCCCGATCTCCGGCGTCCTCGCCCAGCTCAGCCGCCGGCGCCGCCCGGCACCCGTCGCCGAGCCGGCGGCCCCCGCCGCCTTCGCTCTCGACTCCCCCTCCGGAAAGTGAACATGCACCGCCGAACTCGACCAGCACTGCTAGCCGTCCTGACCATCCTGGCTCTGGCCGCCTGCTCCAACGAAACTCCCCCCACACCCACACCCACACCCGAATCGAGTGAAGGGCACGGCGCCGTCGCCGGCGCCGCCGAGGTGGCCGAACCGCAACTGCATCTCGTTGCGGTCGACGCCGAGGGCAAGAGCGCGATGCTCGATCTGCTCAACGGCACCGAAACCCCCCTCGACACCGTCGGCGCGGCCGAAACGGTCACCACCGAGGGCCGATACGTCTTCGCCGCCGACGAGTCCGGAATCAGCATCATCGACAGCGGCGTCTGGACGTGGGACCACGTGGACCACTTCCACTACTACCGAGCCGAACCACGCACCATCGGGAAGCTTTCCGGCCAGGGCGTGGCCACCGTCTCAACCGGCCCGCTCTCCACCGCCGGCACCACCGGCGTCTTCTTCCCCGACTCCGGCGAAGCCGTCCTCCTCGACAACAAGGCGCTCTCCGAGGGAAAGATCAGCAAATCCCTTCGTCTGAAGACCACCCCGCACGCCGGGCTCATCGCCCCACTCCCCGCGGGCGCACTGGTCAGCGAAGAGGCCACCCGACTGAACCTGATCGACCTCGAGGGCAAGAAGCTCGACTCGGTCGACTGCGAGAACCCGTCGGGCACCATCACCACTCGGGTGGGCCTGGTCGTGGGCTGCGCCGACGGCGCCGTCCTGGCCACCACCGAAGGCGAGAACACCGAACTGCAGCACATCCCCTACCCGTCCGGAGCAGCGGCTCCCGCCACCTCTTTCGAAGCCCGTAAGGGCCGCCCCACCGTGGCCGGGATCGGCGACGGTAAGGGGATCTGGTTGCTCGACACCCGTGAGAGCAGTTGGCAGTGGCTGAAGACCACCACCCCCGTGGTCGCCGCCGCTGCCGTGGATGACGCAGACCAGCACGTGGTGGCCGTGGGAGAGGACGGCACCGTGCAGGTGTACGACGCGGAGTCGGGTAAGCAGCTCGCCGTCACCGAGCCACTGCTGGCGAAGACCCTGGCCGACCCGGCCCTGTCCGGCAGCGTGCGGGTCACGGTCGACGGGCAGCGCGCCTACGTGAACGCCGCCGCCGGCGGTGTCGTGCACGAGATCGACTACGCCGACTCGGCCAGAGTTGCGCGATCCCTCGAACTTCCCGCCCAGCCGGTTCATCTCGTGGAGGTCGGCCGATGAGGCGCGGCGCACTGCTCACCCTGGCCCTGACCTTCGCCCTGAGCGGGTGTTCCCAGGCCTCGGGCAGCGACCGGCCCCAGGTGGTGGTCACCACGAACATCCTCGGCGACGTGGTCGAGCAGGTGCTCGGCGACCAGGCCGAGGTGACCACCCTGATGCAGCCGAACGCCGACCCGCACTCGTTCGAGATCTCCGCCCGGCAGGCCGCCGAGATGGACCGGGCCGACCTGGTCGTCTCCAACGGCCTGGGCCTGGAAGAGGGCCTGCAGCAGCATCTCGACCGGGCGGCCGAGGCCGGCGCCCCCACCCTGGTGGCCGGAGACGTGATCGAGGTGGTCCCCTACGCCTCCGGGGAGGCGGCCGGCGCGCCCGACCCGCACTTCTGGACCGATCCGGCCACGATGACCGCCGTGGTCGACGCCCTGGAGTCGTCGGCCGCCGAGATCGACGGTATCGACTCCGAGAAGCTGGCCGCCTCGGCCGAGGCCTACCGCGCCGAACTGGCCGCGCTCGACGCGGAGATGACCGAGGCGTTCGCCGCGATCCCCGCCCAGAGGCGCGCCCTCGTCACCAATCACCATGTCTTCGGTTACCTGGCCGAGCGTTTCGGCTTCCGCCTGATCGGGGCGGTGATTCCGGGCGGCACCACCCTGGCCGCCCCCAGTGCGGCCGACCTACGCGATCTGAGCAGCGCGATCGAACAGGCCGCGGTGCCCACCATCTTCGCCGAGTCCTCCCAGCCCGACCGGCTGGTGCAGGTTCTCGCCAGCGAGGCGAAGGTCCAGGTCGACGTGGTCGAGCTGTTCACCGAGTCGCTGACCGCTCCCGGCGAGGGCGCCGACAGCTACCTGCAGATGATGCGCGCCAACACCCAGCGCATCGCCGACGGCCTGAACCCCTGATTTTCAAGCAGTTCCGACAGAAAGAAGATTCACGATGACTGCGCCCCGCAAACTGCGTCTCGGCGGCCTGGCCGCCCTGGTCGGCCTCACCCTGATCGCCACCGGCTGCGGCTCGGACGACTCGTCCGTCTCCGCCGCCGCGGAGACCTCACCGGCAAAGACCACGGGCACCGAAAAGGGACGGGTGGCCGTCTCGTACGAGGGTGGCATCGCCGTTCTCGACGCGACGTCGCTCGAGATCGTCGAGCAGTTCGAGACCGAGGAGTTCACCCGGCTGAACGCCGCCGGTGACGGCAAGCACGTCTTCGTCACCACCTCCAAGGGTTTCCAGCTGCTCGACACCGTCACCCCGGCGCTGACCGGCCTGACCTCCGAGGCCACCACGGCCGGCCACGTGGTGCGCCACGCCGGCAACACGGTGCTGTTCGACGACGGCACCGGCAAGACGTCGATCCTGAAGACCGACGAACTGGCCGCGGCCACCGACGCGTTGCCCGAGGCGCAGACCTACACAGCCGAGAAGCCGCACCACGGCGTCTCGATCGTGTTGGAAGACGGCACCCTGGTCACCACCGTCGGCGACGAGACCACGCGCACCGGCGCCGTCGCTCTCGAGGCCGACGGCGAGAACTGGAAAGAACTGGCCACCAGCGCCGAGTGCCCAGGCATCCACGGCGAGGGCACCGCGGCCGACGAGGCCGTGATCTTCGGCTGCGAGAACGGCGCCCTGCTGTTCCAGGACGGCAAGTTCGAGAAGTTCACCGCCCCCGACGAGTTCGGCCGGATGGGCAACGCCTTCGTCTCCGAGACCAGCCCGGTCGTGGTCGGCGACTACAAGGACGACCCGGACGCCGAGGGCTACCTGCTGAACTCGGTGGCGCTGATCGACACCGAGAAGCGCGACTACAAGGTCGTCGAGCTCCCGGAGAACGTGCAGTACACCTTCCGCGACGTGGCGCGCGGCCCGGGCGATCTGGCCTACATCCTGTCCACCGACGGCTCGATCCACGTGCTCGACCCGGAGACCGGCAAGATCGAGAAGGAGTTCCCGGTCGTCGACGCCTGGGAGGGCCCGGTGGAGTGGCAGGACGCGCACCCGGCGATCATCGCCAACGGTGACGTCGCCTACGTCACCGAGCCGGCCAAGAAGACGGTGCACGCGGTCGACCTGAACACCGGCGAGACCACCGCCTCGGTCACGCTGGAGGGCACCCCGAACGAGATCGCCGCCACCCTCGGCGCACACTGATCCGAGCCGAGAGGCCGCACCGCCCCTCGGGCGGTGCGGCCTCTCGGTCACAGACCCACGGACTGTGCCGCCGCATCGACCGCGGCCCGCTGGTGCGGCTGCAGGGCCTGCCCGCCGAACCCGCCGACCAGCTGAAGATAGGGGTCGGCGAGAGTGGTCCGGCCGGAGAGCTGCTCAAGGATGGCCAACCCGCAGAACGGCACGTAACCCGCCGCGTAGCCACCCTCGTGGACCATCGCGATCCGCCCTTCGCACAGCTGCTCCGCCACCTGCATGAGGGTGCTGGTCAGCTGACGGAAGCCAGCCGACGAGAGCATCTGACGGGCCAGTGGATCCATGGCGTTGGCGTCCAGACCGGAGGCCACCACGATGAGTTCGGGCCCGAACCGCTGCAGCGCGGGCATCACCGCCCGTTCCATGGCGTAGGCGTACCCGCCGTCTCCGGTACCGGCCGGCAGCGGGACGTTGAGGATGCCCTCGGCGTTCTCGGCCAGGGATCCGCTGCCGGGCGGGAACACGTTGTCCTGGTGAAGCGAGATGGTCAGCACGTCGGGGTCGGCCGCGAACATGTGCTGAGCCCCGTTACCGTGGTGGGCGTCCCAGTCCACCACGGCGATCCGCGAGACCGCCCGGGTGCGCCTGACCTCGGTGATCGCGATCGCGATGTTGTTCAGATAGGCCATGCCCATCCCGGCGCCGGGCAGCGCGTGGTGACCCGAAGGCCGCACCAGCGCATACCCGTTCGTGACCCGCCCGGTGACCACCGCGTCCACTGTCGTGATCGCTGCCCCGGCCGCGCGCAGGAGGATGTCGAAGCCGCCCTTGCCCAGCGGCGAGATGCCGTCTCCGGCGTCGCCACCCGTGCCCGCACTGGCCGAGCGTAACCGCTCGAGGTAGGCCGGCTCGTGCACCCGCTCCACCTGAGCGAGGTCTGCGGGTTCGGAGGGCAGCCGGTGCAGATGGTCCACCAGGCCCGACACGACGATCAGCTCGTGGATGCGGCGTTTGGTGTCCGGCGAGTCGAGGTGCCCGAACGGCTGCAGGCCGGCTCCGGGGTCGGAGGGCAGCAGGGGTGCCGCGGTTCCGGTGTCGTGCCAGGCGAAGGCCTCGTGGTACAGGTACCCCGTGGTCATGCGTACGAACCTCCCAGAGGACGGCGCGGACAGGTAGCGCTCAGGACGGGTCGTCCTGGAACACGTCCGGCACGCCGTCCTGGTTCACGTCCACCCTCTCCTGTTCCGCCAGGCGGCGGTAGGTGCGGTTACGCAGCCGCAGCACCACCGCGGCGAGACCGGCGGCGATCAGCGAACCGGTGAGCACCCCGACCTTCACGTGCTCGTCCCGCACCGAACCGGCCCCGAACGCCAGCTCCCCGATCAGCAGCGACACGGTGAACCCGATGCCGCCCAGCAGGCACATCCCGAACACGTCCCACCAGGACAGGCTCTGGTCCAGTTCGGCCCGGGTGAACCGGGAGACGAGCGCGGTCGCGGCCAGGATGCCGACCGCCTTGCCCACGACCAGGCCGACGATGATGCCCAGGGCCACCCGGTCCTGCAGTGAGGTGGCCAGCCCGTCGAGCCCGCCCACGGTGACGCCGGCCGAGAAGAACGCGAACATCGGCACCGCGAACCCGGCCGAGAGCGGGCGCCACCGGTGCTCGAAGTGCTCGGCCAGCCCCGGCCCGGCCTCCGGGCCACCCTCGGCCGGCGACCGCAGCACCGGCACGGTGAAGCCGAGCAGCACCCCGGCGACCGTGGCGTGGATACCCGAGGCGTGCATCAGGGCCCAGGCCAGCACGGCCAGCGGGACCAGCAGCCAGCCGGAGCGCACACGCCGCTGCACCAGGGCCCCGAACACCGCAATCGCCCCGACGGAACCCAGCAGCGGCAGAACGGACAGGCCGCTGGTGTAGAAGAGCGCGATGACCACGATCGCCAGCAGGTCGTCGACCACCGCCAGGGTGAGCAGGAACGTCCTGAGCGCGGCCGGAAGATGGGTGCCGAGCACGGCCAGGACGGCCACCGCGAAGGCGATGTCGGTGGCGGTCGGGATGGCCCAGCCCTGCAGCGCACCGTCTCCGGTACCCAGATTGATCGCCACGAAGATCAGGGCCGGCACCACCATGCCCCCGACCGCGGCCACCACCGGCACCAGCGCCCGGCGCGGGTCCCGCAGGTCCCCGGCCACGAACTCCCGTTTGAGTTCCAGGCCGGCCAGGAAGAAGAAGATCGCCAGCAGACCGTCGGCGGCCCACTGGCCGAGGGAGAGGTCCAGGTGCAGGGCGTGCGGCCCGACCACCGTGTCGCGCAGCCCGGTGTAGGCCGCCGACCACGGAGAATTGGCCCAGACCAGGGCAATCACGGTGGCCACGAGCAGGAGGGCGCCGCCCACCGTCTCTTTGCGCAGCACCTGGGTGACGCGCTGGGTCTCGGGCCAGGAGCCCCGGCTGAACAGGCGGCGGGGCGGGACCGGAGAGCTGGTGTTCACGGGGATCTTCTTTCTGGTCGGGCGAATCAGGGGTCCCCGAAGGAACCGCCGACCAGACTTCCCGGCACACCAGGGGTCAATTTATCCGCTCGCCAGGTCTTCGGCAACAGCGGCCGCACCGGACCGGCGAAGCTCGGCCGTCACCTCGAGCACCTGGGCTCGGAACCACGCGTGCCCGGCGTCCCGCTCCCGGGAGGCGTGCCACCACATCGCCATCCGGGTGTTCATCGGACCACCCCACGGCGTGAGCACGCGGGCACCGCCCAGCGCGCCGAGACGCTCGGCGATGCGTCGTGGGATCAGCGCGACGTGCTGGGCGGAGCCGGCGAGAAGCATCGGCACCACGGCGTAACTGGGCAGCACGACCCGCACCCGGGGCTGGATGCCCCTGGCCTCCAGGGACGCGATCACCGAGGGGGCGTGGAACGAGCTGATCCAGTGCATCTCGCCGAGTCGCTGCGGCGTAGCATCTTCTGAGCTCAAGAACGTGTCATTGCCTGCCACGAGGACGATTTCGTCTTCCCAGAGATCGACTGCCGGATGCCCGGCCAGCTGCCCTCGGGGCATCAGGAGCACGTCGACGGCCCGCAGCGTGGCGTCGACGTCGTGCAGCGCGGCGTCGGTCAGCGCCACCAGCTCCAGGCCGAGGCCCGGAGTGTGCCCCAGCCGTGGGAGCAGCCGCTCGCCCAGCAGCACCATGGCTTCGTCGGCAGCCATCACGGTGAACACCCGGCGCGAGGTGGAAGGATGGAAAGTGCTGGCCAGAAGCACGGATTCGACAGCGGCCAAGGCCTCCTCCACTGCCGGCCGCAGGCCTGCGGCCAAGGGTGACAGCTCGTAGGCGGTGCCGTTGCGCACCAGCAGCGGATCGCCGAAGTGGGCCCGCAGACGACGCAGGGCCGCGCTGGCCCCGGACTGCCCCAGGGAGAGACGGGCCGCGGCCTGGGTGACGCTGCGCTCGCGCAGTAGGGCCCGCAGGGCGGTGAGCAGGTTGAGGTCGAGCGCGGCCAGTGCGTCGGGGCTTTCATCGCTGCCGGTGATGCCGCCATGCCCGGAATTCATGCCTTCTCCGTCCTTGCCGCATCGTCGCGGGCCCGCCTAACGTGCCTGCACCGGGCCCGCTTCCGCAAGAGGCCAGGAACGCCCTCGCACCCTATATGAAACGATTCACCCATCGTCTCTGGAGGATCCTCCGATGAGAGCGCGACAAAGACGTCAAGCGCCCGCCCGCCGCCGACTGGGCACGGCCGGTGCCCTGACGGCCAGCACGACCCTGGCGCTCGCCCTGTTCGGCCTTCCGGCCGAGGCCGCCGACCATCGTTCCCCCGCACATGATTTCGTGGCGGGCTTCAAGGCCGCCGACTCCTCCTACGGGGCGATGTTCCGCTGGTGGTGGCCCTCCTCGGTAGAGGCCTCGACCGCGGTCGAGCAACTGCGCGAGGTGGCCGAGGCCGGCTACAAGGGCGTCGAGATCGCCATGGTGATGGACGGCACCGACTACGTGGTCGACCCGGGTGAGCACGAGTACGGCGACGCGAACTGGCGGGCCGCCGTCCAGGCCGTGCTGACCGAGGCCCAGCGCCTCGACGTGCAGGTCGACCTCACCCTGGGCAGCCGCTGGCCGGCCGCGGTTCCCGGTCTGGACGTCTCCGACGACGCGGCCAGCCAGGAACTGGTCACCGGCAGCGCCGTGGTCGCGGCCGGCCAGGCCTACCGCACCGACCTGCCCCGACCCGCCGCCCGCACCTACGCCGAGCGCAGGGTCGAGAACGGCAAGGTCGTCACCACGACCAAGACCTCGGTGCCCACCTACGTCACGGCCACGGCCACCCGATGTGTCGCGTCCTGCACCGAGAAACAGCCCCAGCTGGACCTGACCACCGTCACCGACCTCAGCGGCTCGGTGAAGGCGGGCAAGGTCTCCTGGACCGCGCCGAAGTCCGGTACCTGGATGGTGACGAGCTACTGGAAGCGCGGTACCGCCCAGCGCAACGACGCCCCCTTCGGTGAGACCGTCTCGCCGCTGTCCGAGCCCGAGTCCCGGGTGGTCAACCACCTCGACAAGGCCGGCGCCGAGCAGTTCATCGCCTACTTCGACGGCCTGCTCGACCAGCGCACCCGCCAGCTCCTGAAGGCCAACGGCGGATCGATCTTCGAAGACTCCCTCGAGCTCAGCGGCGCCCAGTTGTGGACCCGCGACTTCCGCTCCGCCTTCCGCCGGGTCAGCGGCTACTCGCTGGACCCGTACCTGCCGGTGCTGGCCCGCACCGCCCCGGCCAGCCCGTTCGCCGCCCCCACCCCGGTGTACAGCTTCGCCGAGGGCCAGGACCAGGTCGGTGAGCGGCTGCAGCACGACATCGACGCCACCATCAGCGAGCTCTACCTGGGCAACCACGTCACCCCGATCCAGGCGTGGGCCAACCGGCTCGGCCTGAAGTTCCGGGCCCAGCCCTACGGTGAGCCGATCGACCTGGGCGACGCCGCCCAGAAGCTCGACATCACCGAGTGCGAGTCGCTGGGGTGCTCGGAGTCGCGGATGCGCACCTCGGCCAGCAGTGTCGCCCTGGCCGGGAAACGCGTGGTCAGCAGCGAGATGCTGCCCGGTGGCTTCGGCAACCTCTACGGACTCACCCAGGCCCAGATCGTCGCCCTGGCCAACCGCGAGTACGCGCTGGGCACCAACCAGATGGTGTTCCACGGCCTGCCCTACCCCACGATGCCGCCCAGCGCCGACGGTACGATCACCGACTCCGCCGCCTACTGGCCGGGTTTCCACGGTTTCGGCAGCAACATCGGTGAGGCGTTCGGCCCCCGTCAGCCCTCCTGGACGATGGAGAAGGAGCTCGCCGCCTACTACTCGCGCATGCAGCAGGTGCTGCAGACCGGCCGGGCCCGCTACGACATCGCCGTGCTGAACCAGACGTTCGGCGCCGACGAGCCCAGCCACGACGGCTCGTTCCTGGTCAAGGCCGGGTACACCTACGGCTACGTGACCCCCGGCGCCCTGGACCAACTGTCGGCCTCCGACGGCTACCGGGCCCTGGTGCTCGACGACTCGCCGATGTCGCTGGAGACCGCCGGCCAGGTGGCCCGGCTGGTCCGCTCCGGCCTGCCGGTGTTCTTCGTGGGCGGCACGCCCGAGCACACCATCGGCTACGCCGCCTCGGCCGCGAAGGCGGCGAAGGACGACGCGGCTCTGCAAGCGGTGTTCGAGCGACTGGGCAACCGGGTGACGGTCGTCGCCGACGACGCCGCGGTGACCGCCGGACTGGCCGAGCAGAAGGTCAGGCCCTCCGCCGACATCGCCGACCGGGCCGTCCACTCGGTCCTGCGCGCCGAGAAGGGCGTCAGCTACTACGTTCTGGTGAACACCGGCGACAAGGACGTCGAGACCACCGCCGATCTCGCCGGAACCGGCTCCCGCCGCTACGTCCTCGACCCCTGGACCGGTGAGGTCACGGCCGCGGGGAAGAAGATCGCACTCGACGCCGGAGCCGCCACCATCATCGTCCTCGCCGACCGCGACTGGGCCACCACTCGTCCTCAATCGACCCAGACCGAGGGCTCCGGGACCGAACTCGCGGACTGGACGCTCACCCTGGACGAATGGCTCCCCGGTGAGAGCGGCGACTCCTCAGCCACCACCCGCCACCGGGAACACATCATCAAGAACGTGCCCCTGGTTTCGTGGACCCAGATCCCGGAGATCAAGGACGCCGTCGGCGTCGGCTCCTACACCACCACCTTCACCGCTCCCTCCACCGGAAAGGCCGATGGAGCCGTCCTCGATCTCGGCGCCGTCGCCGGCTCGTACCAGGTGTTCGTCAACGGGAAGCAGGCTCAGCCGGCCGACCAGCTGAGCTCCCGGATCGACCTCGGCAACGCCGTCCGTCCGGGTCAGAACACGCTGACCGTCAAGGTCGCCGTGCCGTTGCTCAACCAGCTGCGCGTGCACCGGCCGAAGGAGTTCGGCGAGCGCAAGCCCACCACCAACGGCCTCCTCGGGCCGGTGACGCTCCGCACCACCTCCTCCTGATCCACCGACTGCGGGCAGGTCCCCGGCGCCATCGGCCGGGGACCTGCCTGCAGGTTTGCCGGAACTCGGAATGCCCGTTTGGGTATGGGAGGGCAGATCCTCTGCCGACGAGTCCGAGGAGGACCACGACGTGACGTTCCGGGTGAGGCCGAGGCAGTCCAGGACGGCGGTGGCGATCGCCCTGGCCGCCCTGCTCGTGACCGGGTGCAGCGGCGAGAAGGAGGAGTCGGCCGCTCCGGCCCCCTCGGCCGGTGCGCCGAGCCCGGCCGCCGACCGGGCCCAGCTCGAACAGGCCGGCGAACAGGCCGGGGCCGAGGGCTTCGGCGCGCTGCTGTGCGAGTCGGTGCAGAGCGCGGTGCAGGCCGGCCAGGCCACCGGCGATGCGCTGAGCCCGGTGCTGAACAGCATCCTCACCGGCGCCGAGCGCAGCAGCGACAGCGTGAAGGACGCCGACATCGACGCGACCATGACCGCGCAGTGCCCGAAGGTCCGTACCGACGCCCTGGCCACGGCCGAGGTGGATAGCCTGAAAGACCTTGTGAACAGGTGAGTATCAACTGGCTCGCCTTCCTGCCCACGGTCCTGCTGATCTCCCTGATCCCGGGGGCCAGTCAGCTGCTCGGGCTGCGTAACGCACTGCGGCACGGGGCGACTCCCGCAGCCGCGGGTCTGGCCTCCCGCCTGACCGCGTTCGGGTTGCTCATCGCCCTCGTGGCCGCGGGTTTCGGGGCGGCGGTGGCCGCCTCGGCCACCGCGCTGGAGACGATCAAGTGGGTCGGCGTGGTCTATCTGGCCTGGCTCGGGGTGACGTCGCTGTGGCAGGCGCGGCGTGGTGGCGGGGCCACCGAGTTCGGCGCGCCCCGACCGGTCCCCAGCGGGTGGCGGCCGGTGGTCACCGGCGAGTTCCTGGTCGCCCTGACCAATCCCAAGGCGCTGCTGCTGTTCGCGGCGCTCCTGCCGCAGTTCACCGGCGGTCAGGCCGACCGCGCCCCGCTGCAGCTGGGCCTGCTCGGCCTGGCCTATCTGGTCATCGAGGGCCTGGTCGGGCTGCTGTACATCCTGGCCGGGCGAAGGCTTCGGGGCGGCGGCATCTCGGCCCGGGTCCAGCGCCGGGTGGACGCCGGCTCCGGGGTGCTCTTCCTGGGCCTGTCCGGGCTGCTCGCGGCCGAGGACGTGGCCTGAGCGGGGACACCTCACATTGCCCGGTATGCGCCGCGGCGTGAACATTGCCCGATCGGATGGGGTTCACGTCACCCGGAGGCGCGAAGATGAGCCAGGCGCACGAGAACCGGACCACGAGCACCGAGGCACCCGAGCGGCTCACCGGATCGGTGGTCGTGGTCGCCCTGGTGTCGGCCGTCTCCGGCCTGCTCTACGGCTACGACACCGGCATCATCTCCGGGGCCCTGCTGCAGATCGGTGAGGACTTCGACATCGGCTCCGGCTGGGAGCAGGTGATCGCCGCGTCGATCCTGGTGGGCGCGGTGATCGGCGCGCTGAGCTGCAGCTGGCTGGCCGAGCGGCGCGGTCGCCGGGGCACCCTGCTGCTGGTCGGCGTCGTGTTCGTGGTGGGGGCGGTGGCCGCATCTCTGGCCCCCACCCCGTTCCTGCTCTCGATCAGCCGTCTGGTGCTGGGTTTCGCGGTCGGCGGGGCCACCCAGACCGCCCCGGTCTACGTGGCCGAACTGGCCCCCACCGCCTACCGCGGGCGGCTGGTGCTGTTCTTCCAGATCGCCATCGGCGTGGGCATCGTGATCGCCACCGTGGTCGGGGCCAGCGAGAGCGTGCCGTGGCGGCTGTCCATCGGGGTCGCGGCCGTCCCGGCGGCCCTGATGTTCCTGCTCATGCTCCGCCTGCCGGAGAGCCCGCGCTGGCTGTTGCGCAGCGGCGACGCCGATGCGGCCCGGGCCGCGCTGGCCAGTGTCCGGCCCCCGGAACGCGATCTGGAGCGTGAGTTCGGCGAGATCCGCGAGAACGTGGAGGCGGAACGGGAGGCCGGCACCCGCGGCTGGTCGGGCCTGCGGGCGGCCTGGGTGCGACCGGCCCTGGTGGTCGGGTGCGGGCTGGCGGTGTTCACCCAGCTGTCCGGGATCGAGATGATCGTCTACTACTCCCCCACGATCCTGACCGACAACGGCTTCTCCGACTCCACCGCCCTGCGCGTCTCGGTCGCCCTGGGCCTGACCTACCTGATCGCCCAGCTGATCGGCCTGGCCGTCATCGACCGGGTGGGCCGTCGCCGCCTCACCCTGATCACCCTGCCCGGGGCCGCGGCCGCCCTGTTCGTGCTCGGCGCCTTCTTCGCCACCGGCAACGACGGCAAGTCGATGATCCCGTGGATCGTCGGCACCCTGATCACCTTCATGGCCTTCACCGCCGGCGGCATCCAGCTGATGGGCTGGCTCACCGGCTCGGAGATCTACCCGCTGGCCACCCGGGCGGCCGGGGCCGCGGCCCAGTCGGCCGCCCTCTGGGGCACCAACGTCCTGATCACCCTGACCCTGCTCAGCATCATGCGCACGATCGGCACCGGGCCCACCTTCTGGATGTACGGCCTGTTCAACGTGGCCGCCTTCGTCTTCCTCTACCGCACCATGCCGGAGATGACCGGTCACAGCCTGGAGGAGATCGAGACCCGGCTGGAGGAGGGCCGGTTCACTCCAGCCGGTTTCGCCCGGTAGGACCTACGAACCGGGCGCCACGACAGCGACGAAGACACTGCTCGCGCTGATCCCGGCCACCGTGCGGCGTACCGCCTCACCGGCGGCTGCGGCCCCCCACTCGCCCTTCTGCAGCTCCTCCCCGCGCCGGTAGACCGGGCCGGACCACGGGATGTCCCGGTTCAGCTCGGGCAGGCTGCCACTGGCGAACAACAGGGCCCCCAGCGCGGCGGTACGGGTGTCCGGCTCGGCCCCGTCGACCAGGGCGGCCCGGACCGGGGCGAGCACGGCGGCCCGGCGCGCGGTGGGCCCTTCGGTGAGCGACGAGGTGGGCAGGATGCCCAGCACCCGGCGGCGCTCGCGGGTGATGTCACCGCGCTCGAGGACCCGCTCGAGGACCTGGCTGCGCAGGCCGGGCCCGAACTCGTTGATCAGCAGATGGACGTCGGTGGGCCGGTCGGCGACACGGTCCCACACCGGGCGCAGCAGCGGGTCGGCCGGCGGCTCGTCGCCGGCCGGGTGCACCTGCTGCCCCTTGAGCGTGGTCCGCCCGTCGATCTCGATCCGCTCCTGAACGGCGAGATCCACCAGCACTGCCCCGGCGAGCACGTGGAACAGCTTCTGCCCCTCCCCGGCGAAGGTGCCCGAGCGAGGGTCGAACAGCAGGAGCAACAGGTCCTCGGCGAGCGCGGGCGAAGTGGGCAGGCTCATCCGGTCGACCTCCGGTAGGCGGGACAACGTGGTCAAATCTGCCGGATGTGCCGCCGTCCGCACGTCCACAGACCGACAACTGATCGTTTAGCCTGCTGATCGGGAAAACTTTGGAAAACCGACTGCCGGAGGAGCCGCGCCAAACCGTTGCCAGCGCCGTCAGCCCGCCTATAAGCTGGCCAAAGTTACCCTGAAACGTTTCACCCGCTGGGCTCAAAGGAGAGTCGCGTGCAACCTGTTCAGTCCTCGCGCCCGGCCCCGCCCAGCGCGTCCGGTCACTGCTCCACCTCAGGCACCCTGCCACCCACCGGTGGCCCGCCCGAGCAGCAGTACCTTCCCCTCCCCCGCCGGCGAACCACGCTGTCCGCCGGGGAGCCATGCGTACCGGTAAGCCCGACCCGCCGGATTCGCGTAGTTGGCAGAAAGCCGCCGACGTCACGATCAGCCCGACCGGGGCCGACCGGGCGACCCGGGCCACATTCGGGCCCGCTCCCCCTGCACACGCGCGCAGCATAGGCGCGCGCCGCCCGCCGACGGTTGCTATTTCGTGACCGAAACCGTTGTCACACAGCTCTTTTCGCAGTACCGGCGAGGGAACCGCGTGCTATACAACAGATTCGGCGAATCCCGGCCCGCCACCCCCGCCCGCCGAACGATGCAAACCGTTGCTTGACAGCGGTTCACCCCGACCCTACTTTCAGCATTTGAATCCTTTCAACGAGGCAAGGTGCTCATGGACAGCCCATCGCAGGCCGCCCTGCAGTTAACGGAAGTGTCGAAGTCCTTCGGCCCCGTGGTCGCTCTGCGGTCCGGCAGCCTGAAGGTCGACGCCGGCTCGATCCACGCCCTGGTCGGCGAGAACGGCGCCGGCAAGTCCACTCTCGTCAAGATCGTGGCCGGCGTGCACCGCCGCGACGGCGGCGAGTTCCTGCTCGACGGCCGCCCCGCGGACTTCACCTCCACCGCCGAGTCCAAGGCGGCCGGCGTGGCGGTCATCTACCAGGAACCCACCCTGTTCCCCGACCTGTCGGTCACCGAGAACATCTTCATGGGCCGGCAGATCCTCGGCCGGATGCGGCGGATCGACAAGGCCGCGATGTACGCCGAGGCCGAGCGGCTGTTCCGGGGCCTGGGCGTGAACATCGACCCGCGCCGGCCCGCCCTCGGCCTCTCGATCGCCGACCAGCAGATCATCGAGATCGCCAAGGCGATCTCGCTGGACGCCAAGGTCCTGATCATGGACGAGCCGACGGCCGCCCTCTCCGGGGTGGAGGTCGAGCGGCTGTTCACCGTCGCCCGGCAGCTGCGCGACGAGGGCCGGGCCCTGGTGTTCATCTCGCACCGCTTCGACGAGGTGTTCGAGCTGTGCGACACCGTCACGGTGATGCGCGACGGCTCCTACATCGGCACCCGCCCGATCGCGGGGACGACGGTCGCCGAGATGGTCAACCTGATGGTCGGCCGCGAGGTCGCCGAGCTCTTCCCCAAGCAGGAGACCGAGATCGGCGAAGAGGTGCTGAAGGTCGAGAACCTGCAGTCCGCCGGGGTCTTCCACGACATCTCGTTCTCCGTGCGCCGGGGCGAGATCGTCGGCCTGGCCGGCCTGGTCGGGGCCGGGCGCAGCGAGATCGCCCGGGCCGTCTTCGGGGTCGACCGCTACGACAGCGGCACGGTCACGATGAAGGGCGAGGCGGTCGCCCCGAAGAACCCGCGGGCGGCGATCCGCTCCGGCATGGCCTTCATCCCGGAGGACCGCCGCAAGCAGGGCCTGGTCACCGAGGCCTCGGTGGCCGAGAACGTCGCCGGGGTCATCCGGCGCAACCTGGCCAAGGCCGGCCTGCTCACCCGGGCCGCCGAGAACAAGGCCGTCGGCCCCTGGGCCGCCCGCCTCGAGGTCAAGACCAACGCCCTGGACGCCCCCGCCCGCACCATGAGCGGCGGCAACCAGCAGAAGGTGGTCATCGCCAAGTGGCTGGCCACGAATCCCGACCTGCTGATCATCGACGAGCCCACCCGGGGCATCGACGTCGGCACCAAGTCCGAGGTGCACCGGCTGCTCTCCGAGCTGGCCGGGCAGGGCATGGCGATCCTGATGATCTCGTCGGAACTGCCCGAGGTGCTGGGCATGGCCGACCGGGTCCTGGTGATCAGCGAGGGCCGGCTCACCGCCGACCTGCCCCGCACCGAGGCGACCCCCGAACGCGTGATGCACGCCGCCACGTCCGGCGCCACGTCCGATGCCGCCAGCCAGGAGATGGCCTCATGAGCCCCACCACCTCCGAGCACACGGAGACCACGACGCTGCTCGTGGAGCCCAGCTCGATGTCCCACCGGGACCGGCTGATCCGCACGATCCTGCGCTCCCGGGAACTGTCGGTCGCGATCGTCCTGCTGCTGGTCGTCGCCGCTGCGGCGATCAAGAGCCCGGACTTCGTGTTCAGCTCCACCGGCTGGCGCGACCTGCTGCTGACCCCGTCGATCATGCTGCTGCTGGCGGCCGGGCAGACGGTCGTCATCATCACCCGCAACGTCGACCTGTCGGTCGGCTCGATCCTGGGCCTGACCGCCTGGCTGACCGGTGACCTGTTCATGTCCTACCCGGGCATGTCACCGGTGCTGGCCTTCCTGGTCGGCACCGCCGCCGGCGCCGGCCTGGGCCTGGTCAACGGCGTGCTGGTGGGCTACGGCAAGGTGCCCGCCCTGGTGATCACCCTGGGCACCCAGTACATCTTCCGCGGAATCGTGCTCACCTGGGCCGGTTCCAAGCTGATCAGCGCCTCGCAGATGCCCAAGGGCTTCCTCGACCTGGGCACGGCCCAGATCCTCACCATCCCGGTGCTGTTCATCGTGGCCATGGTGATCGTGGTGGCGGTGGGCTACTACCTGCAGACCGCCAAGTCCGGCCGCGAGCTCTACGCGGTCGGTTCCGACCCCGAGGCCGCGGTCCTCTACGGTCTGGCCGTGCGCCGCCGGGTGATCGGCGCGTTCGTGCTCAGCGGCGCCCTGGCCGGCCTGGCCGGCGTCATCTTCGCCGCCCGCTACGGCACGGTCAGCTCCAGCGCCGGCACCGGCATCGAGTTCCAGGCCGTGGCCGCCGCGGTGGTCGGCGGCGTGGCCATCTTCGGTGGCTCCGGCACCGCCTGGGGCGCCGGCATCGGCGCGGTGCTGCTGGTGACCATCAACAGCGCCCTGCCCATGGTCGGCATCTCCGAGTTCTGGCAGCAGGCCCTGGTCGGTGCCCTGATCATCGCCGCCATCGTGCTGGACCGGGTGCTCGCGGCCCGGCAGGCGCGCAAACTGATCGAAGCGAGGGACGAGGCATGAGCACCGCAGCTCCGGAAACCGCTCAGCGGACGTACCCCGCCTACTCGCAACCCCTCTGGCGCCGCCTGCTGGCGAGCCGGGAGGCCGCCGTCGTCGCGATGGTGCTGATCGTCTACTTCTACGGCTACAGCAACATCCCGTACTTCGGCGACACCCTGACCCTGACGTACATCCTGATCGACATGACCACCATCCTGCTCATCGCCCTGCCGATGACCCTGGTGATCATCACCGGCGAGATCGACCTGTCGATCGCGTCCGTGGTCGGCCTGTCCAGCGCCGTTCTCGGGCTCCTGGTCCAGGACGGGGCCCCGATGGGCCTGGCGGTGCTCGTCGCCCTGCTCGTCGGGGTGGTGTGCGGGGTGTTCAACGGGTTCCTGGTGGCCTACGTCGGGCTGCCCTCGCTGGCCGTCACGATCGGCACGCTGGCCCTGTACCGTGGCATCGCGGTCGGCCTGCTCGGCACCGAGGCGGTCACCGACTTCCCCGCGAACTGGACCGAGCAGACGTCCAAGGTCCTGGGTTCCACCGGGATCCCCACGTTCATGCTGGTGTTCGCCGTCCTGGCCGCGATCTTCGTGGCGCTGCTGCACTTCTCGCCGTTCGGCCGGGGCATCTACGACATCGGGCTCAGCCCCGAGGCCGCGGAGTTCTCCGGGGTGAACGTGCAGCGCACCAAGCTGATCCTGTTCGTCCTGACCGGTACCGTGGCCGCCCTGGCCGGCATCTTCTTCACCCTGCGCTTCGGCAGCGCCCGCGGCGACAACGCCACCGGGCTGGAACTGCAGGTCATCGCCGCGGTCCTGCTCGGCGGGGTGTCGATCTTCGGCGGCCGGGGCAAGCTGGCCGGCGTGATCGCCGGGGTGCTCCTGATCGGCGTCATCTCCAGCGCCCTGCGCCTGGAGGGCATCACCGTGAACGTCATCAACATCATCATCGGGCTGCTGCTCGTGCTGTCCGTGCTCTCCCCCAGTCTCCTGGCGTGGGTCTCCTCCGTGAGCAACCAGCGTTCCAGGCGCAACAGCTCCACCGGTCCCTCCCCTGCTCCCGCTTCACCCGCTTCACCCAATTCACACTGACGTGAAAGGAACCACCACCATGAGCACCCTCACCCGTCGTAGCACCCTGCTCGGTGCGATCGGCCTCACCTTCGCCATCGCGGTCACCGGCTGCGGCAAGGCCGACACCGGCGAGAGCGATTCCGGCAGCGGCGGTTCCGGCTCCGGCGAGAAGGCGCTGAACATCGTCTTCCTGCCGAAGAACCTGGGCAACCCGTACTTCGACGCCAGCGACGCCGGCGGCAAGGCCGCGGTCGAGGCCCTGGGCGGCAAGTTCTCCGAGGTCGGCCCGCAGACCGCCAGCCCGGACGCGCAGGTGCAGTACATCAACACCGCCGCGCAGCAGAAGGCCAGCGCGATCGTGATCTCGGCGAACGACCCGAAGGCGGTGGGCTCGGCGCTGACCCAGGCCCGCGACGGCGGCACCAAGGTCGTCACCTTCGACTCCGACACCGAGCCGCAGTACCGCGACCTGTTCATCAACCAGGCCTCGCCCGAGGGCATCGCCAAGGCCCAGGTCGACGGTCTGGCCGAGCAGATCGGCGACAAGGGTGAGATCGCGATCCTGTCGGCGGCGGCCAACGCCACCAACCAGAACGCCTGGATCAAGCTCATGGAGGAGGAGCTGAAGGCCAACCACCCCGACATCAAGCTGGTCGACACCGTCTACGGCAACGACGACGACCAGACCTCCTTCGACAAGACCGCGGCCCTGCTGCAGACCCACCCGAACCTGAAGGGCATCATCTCCCCCACCACGGTCGGCATCGCGGCGGCGGCCCGCTACCTGTCCACCTCCGAGGCCAAGGGCAAGGTCGCGCTGACCGGCCTGGGCACGCCGAACCAGATGCGCTCGTTCGTCGAGGACGGCACGGTCACCGAGTTCTACCTGTGGAACCCGACCGACCTGGGCACCCTGGCCGCCTATGCCGCGGCCGCGCTGGCCAACGGCGAGATCACCGGCAAGGAGGGTGACAAGTTCACCGCCGGCGACCTCGGCGAGTACACCGTGGGCGCGAACGGTGAGGTCCTGCTGGGCGAGCCGACCGGCTTCAACAAGGACAACATCGGCGACTTCGACTTCTGATCGTCGTCTGACCACCCCGGCCCGGGACCGTCGGTCCCGGGCCGGGGTATTTTGCGGGCCGTCCCCCGACGGTTGTCCGGAATCCGCCGCTACTGCGCCGAGAACCCTGATATACCGGGCAAAGAGGGGTAGTCGACCGGGCGGGGGCTGGGCGCATGAATTTACGGACGTTCGTGGCGACGATCGCGGTCGCGCTCACGTTGGGCGGGTTGTCGGGTGGGGTGGCCCAGGCCGACCCGACGCCGCCCGGAGTCTCGGCCGCGCCCGAGGTCTCGGGCCGCACGGCCGGGGCCGACTGGTCGGTGACCCGGCGCGGGCAGGGCGACACCTACACAGTGAGACTGCGCCTGGCCCAGCCGGTGGCCATCCGCGCGGCGCTGCCCCAGATCGCCGTGGACGGGCGCGTGGTCGGGGTGGCCGCCCGGGCTGCGGACGGGCACACGCTCACGTTGCGTACCTCGGACGCCCGGGTGGCCAAGGCCCGCAAGGTGCAGCTGGCCTGGAACGGCAAGGTCGCCGGACAGGCTTCCTCCCGCACCTATGGCGCTGCTCCTGAGGCCGAGGCGCCGACCGGCGAGTTGCTCGCTGAAGACCCGGCTGCCCCCGGCCCGTATACGGTCGAGCGGGCCGACTACGACCTGGGCGACAGCGCGGTACGTCTGCCCGGGCTCGGCGGTCAGGCCGTCGAGATGCGGGCCGCCGCCTACCTTCCGAAGGGGGCCGAGGGCGCCCGGCCGGTGGTGATCTTCCTGCACGGCATGCACGGCTGGTGCTACGGCGAGCCGAAGGGCAACCCCGCCTTCACCTGGCCCTGCACCAAGGGCCTGAAGCCGGTGCCGAGCTACCGGGGGTACGACGCGCCGGCCAAGGCCCTGGCCTCCAACGGCTATGCGGTGTTCTCGATCAGCGCCAACGGGATCAACGCGGCCCTGAACGAGTCGGCGCCCGATGCGGGGGCGCAGGCCCGCGGTGATCTCGTGCTGGCCCACCTCGACCGGTTACGACGGTGGACGTCCGACGAGGGCAACGCGTTCAGTGGTCGCCTCGATCTGTCGAACGTCGGGCTGATGGGCCACTCCCGAGGTGGTGAGGGCGTGGTGGCCGCGGCGCTGGCCAACGCGGCCCGGCCCTCGCCCTACGGCATCCGCGCGGTGCTGCCCCTGGCCCCGACCGACTTCACCCGCGCCACCCTGCCCGGCGCGGCGATGGCGGTGATCCTGCCCTACTGCGACGGCGACGTCTCCGACCTGCAGGGGCAGCGTTACTACGACGACACCCGCTACTCGGGGCCGGACGACGTGCTGCGCACGTCCCTGGTGATGATGGGCGCGAACCACAACTTCTTCAACACCGAATGGACGCCCTCCACCTCGAAGGGGGGTGCGGTGGACGACTGGTTCGATCGGGAAGATCCGCTGTGCGGGAGCAAGGCGCCGGGCCGCCTATCGCCCCGGCAGCAGCGCGCCGCCGGTGCGGCCTACATGGCCGGTTTCTTCCGGCTCAACCTGGGCGATGAGCAGCAGTTCCTGCCCCTGTTCGACGGCACGGACGGCCGCGCGAAGTCGGCCGG
This sequence comes from Kineosporia rhizophila, assembly GCF_021277265.1. Classification (GTDB taxonomy): domain Bacteria; phylum Actinomycetota; class Actinomycetes; order Actinomycetales; family Kineosporiaceae; genus Kineosporia; species Kineosporia rhizophila. The sequence goes on along the minus strand of NZ_JAJSOH010000007.1, from coordinate 162,204 downwards.
GCCGGCGGTCGTGCACACCCAGGCCCAGCAGCCCTCCTCGGCCCGCACCGACCTGGCCACCTTCTCCGTGGCCAAGCGGTCGGTCACCACGTCGGGAGCGGCCACCTACTGCACCGGTACCGGCGAAATGCCCGCCGGCTCCAAGAAGACCCCGACCTGCTCGAACGCCAGCGAATACTCCGCCTACCAACCACACTGGGTCTCCGCCTACTTCGCCCCCGACGTCCCCACCACATCCGTGTTGCGCCTGAGGTGGACGTCCAAGACCAAAGCCGACCCCCTCGCGTCCGTGAACACCAAACCGTCAACTGCCCATGAGGCACTCACCTTTCGCGCCGCCACCCAGAGCGGCAAGGCCGACCTCAAGGTCACGGTCAGCGACCGGGACGGCACGAAGGCGACCGTCAACGTGGCCAACTACAGCAACGCCCTGAAACCCTGGCCGAAGCTGCAGGGTTCGGCCCGTGTCGTCATGCGCACCGTGCGCATCCCGCTGGAGGAGTTCGACGGCATCGACCCGGCCGCGATCACCCGGGTCTCCTTCGCCCGGGCCTCCGTGCGCGGCGACGTGGTCCTGTCCGACCTGGCCCTCGACACCCCCACCAGCGTCCTGGGTGGGCCCACCGACCTGCCCTCGGCCAGCGTCGGCGACCAGATCGCCTACGAGTACGACCGCACGCAACGCGTCCGGGTGCCGGTCACCTTGTCCGAGCCGGCGCCGGTGCCGGTGGTCGTGAACATCAACACCGACGTGGCCGACACCGACGCCCGGGTGCCGACCCGGTGGATCAAGGTGGTCGTCCCGGCCGGAAAGACCAGGACGGTGGCCGAGTTCCGGATGCGGGGCAACCAGAAGGGCGAGCCCCTGGCCCGTCTGGACATCACCCTCTCGGCGCCCAAGAACGCCGTGGTGGGCGACGGATGGGGTGTGTTCACCGTCTACGACGACGACGAGGGCTGAGCGGTAGAGCTGGACTCGAGCTGGTCGCCGATCCGCAGGGCGGCGACCAGTTCGGCGTACAGCGGGCTGTCGCGCAGAAGTTCCTCGTGGGTGCCGCGGGCCACCACCCGGGAGGCCTGCATGACCACGATCTGGTCGGCGTCGAGCACGGTCGAAAGGCGGTGGGCGATGGTCACCACCGCCCCTTCCCGGGCCTGCTGGCGCACCGCGTCGTGGATGGCTGCCTCGGTGATCCCGTCGACCTGGGCCGTGGCCTCGTCGAGCAGCAGCACCGCGGGCCGGGCCAGCAGTGCGCGGGCCAGCGCGATCCGCTGCCGCTGACCGCCCGAGACGGTGGAGTCGCCGAGCCGGGTGTCCAGGCCGTCGGGAAGTTCGTCGATCTTGTCCTGCAGGCGAATGCGTTTGAGGACGTCGGTGACCTCCGAGTCGGTGGCGTCCGGGTTCGCGTAGAGCAGGTTCTCGCGGATCGTGCCGGGCACCACCGGAGTCTCCTGCTCGACGTAGGCCAGGTGCCGGCGCACCTCGGCGGGCCGGATCTGCTCGTAGGGAACACCGTTCAGCCGGAGCTGCCCGTGCTCGGGCTCCAGGAAACGCAGGATCAGCGAGAACACCGTGGTCTTGCCTGCACCGGACGGCCCGACCAGGGCGATGTGCCCGCGCGCCGGGATCACCAGGTCGAGCTCTCGCACCGCGGGAGCCACGCCCGGGGCGTAACGAGCCGTCACTCCGGCCAGTTCGACCACCGGGGCCCCTGCGTCCGGGCTCCTGGTCGGCCCGGCCTGCTCGAATTGCTGCTCCACCTCCAGGGACTCCACCTCACTGATCCGCCCGGCCGCGGCGAGCCCGGTCTGCAGCGTGGTGGCGTTCTGGCTGATCTCCATCACCGGGCCGATCAGGCCGAAGGCGTAGAGCAGGAAGGCGATCAGCGTGGGCACGTCCATCGCGCCCTGGTCGACCCGCCAGGCCCCCACGCCGAGGATGACCAGGATCGCCGTCTCCACCCCGGTCCAGGCGATGGTCCAGACCAGCGCCTCCCGCCGCACCGCGGTCAGGCTCTGGATGCGGGCCTGCTGGGCGTGCTCCAGCAGCCGCTGCACCTGACGCGGTTCAGCGCCTGCCGCCTTGACCGTCTTGATCGCCCGCAACGTGCCGTCGAGCTCACCCCCGAGCTCTCCCAGCGCGGCCTGCGACCGCCCCTGGGCCACCCCGATCGCCGGCATCAGCATCACGAACAGCACGGTGACCACCGCGATCGACCCAACGGTGGCCAGGGCCAGCACCAGGTCGAGCACGGCCATCAGCACCAGCGTGCCGATCAGCAGGACGAAGGCGTTGATCAGCCCGATCACACTGGAGGAGGCGGCCTCGCGCAGCAGCACCGAGTCGGAGGTGACCCGGGTGACCAGCTCGCCGCTGGGCCGGGCCAGCAGCGGCAGGACCTTCGCCTGCAGGTAGCGGCGGATCATGCCTTCACGCACGTCGTAGACCACGTGCTCGGCCATCGCGCCCAGCACCCGCCACTGCCACCAGCTCATCCCGGCCCCGACCACGATCAGGGCCAGGAGCAGCAGGATCGGGTCGGCTAGGGACTCGCCGCTGCCCAGGGCCCCGAGCACCTCACGGGTGGCCAGCGGACTGACCAGCCCCGAGGCGGACACCCCGAGCCCCAGCACACCGGCCAGCACGAGGGACCGGGCCTGGGGGCGGGCGTACCGCCAGAGCAGGGCGAACCGGTCCCGCTGCCCAGGCCCGGTGCCGGTGTCGGTGCCGGTGTCCGTGGCAGTGTCGGTGGCGGTCATGACTTTCCCTTCGGTCGGATCACCGGCCGACCGCAGGGCCCGAAGACGGTCAGGTGCCTGCGACTGGGCCGGGCGGGCGCTGGGCTGAACGCTCGGGACCCGCCGATGGTTCGATCACGATCGGGACTGACCGGTGGCGACCCCGGTCATCGGTCCGGCGAAGCAGAAACTGTTCCGCGGGAGAGCCTTTGAGCAGGCCACCCTGACGGCTCCCGTCCCTTCCCGAGCGACCGCTCACAGGTGGTCATCCTTAAGGATGACTGTGGCCCGCTCCGACGAAAAGCTGACGCCCCTTTCGTCACTTATTCGTAAGTTCTCCTGCAGCGAAACCGCCGCAACCGCGCGGCGAACACCCGCCGACAAGGGTTGCGGCGAGGTTCCTCTCGCACGCAGCAGGAGAAAGGACTCTGATGAGGTTCACACGCGCCGGATCGCTCGTGGCGGCCCTGGCCATGGCTGCCTCAGGGACGGTGGCACTGGCCGCCCCCTCGGCCAGTGCCACCACCACCAGATCGACAGCCCGCAGCGTGGCCGAGCCGGACCGGACGTCCGAGGCCGAGGCCCGGCGGATGGACAGGATCAAGACCCCCGAACTGGACTGGTACTCCTGCTACGCCCCGAACCTGCAGTGCGCCACCGCGAAGGTGCCACTGGACTACGACCAGCCCAAGGGCGCCAAGACCGAGATCGCGTTGCTGCGTTCGCGGGCCACCGAGCCGAAGAAGCGGATCGGCAGCCTGTTCGTCAACCCCGGCGGGCCCAGCGGCTCCGCCACCGACGTGGCCGCCAACGCCGCCGAGTTCTTCGATCCCGCCCTGCAGGAACGGTTCGACATCATCGGCGTCGACCCGCGCGGTGTCGGGGCCAGCGCCCGGGTCAAGTGCTTCACCAGCAACAAGGCCCAGAGCAACGGGCTGGAGGGCCTGAAGGCGGCCAACTACTACCCCGAGACCAAGAAGGAACAGCAGGCGATGATCGCCTCAGCCGAGCAGCTGGGGCAGAAGTGTTCCACCACCGGCAAGAAGCTGGCCGGGTCGATGTCCACCGTGCAGGTGGCCCGGGACATGGAACTCATGCGGCGCGCGGTGGGCGACAAGAAGCTGACCTACATCGGCTTCTCCTACGGCACGTTCCTGGGTGAGGTGTACGCCAACCTCTACCCCGATCGGGTCCGCGCCATCGCGATCGACGGCGTCCTCGACCCGATCTCCTGGACCGGCACCAAGAAGACCGGAAAGCTCAACCAGGACCAGCGTCTGCACTCCGCCGAGGGGGCCGACAAGGCGCTGCGCGAACTGCTGGTGCGCTGCGGCAAGGCCGGTGTCGAAGCGTGCCCCTTCGCCGCCGGCGGCAAGACCGTGGCCAAGTTCGACACCCTGACCAAGCGGCTGAAGAAGAAGCCCGTCGTCTTCCCGGACGGCTCCCGCTACGACTTCAGCAACCTGATCGACGACAGCCTCACCGGGCTCTACGACGTCTTCGGCGTCATGCTGCTGCCCCCGCTCCTGCAGAGCACGTGGGAGGCCACCGACCCGGGCGCCACCAAGGCTCAGCGCACCGCGGCGACCAAGCGACTGCGCAAGTCCCGCAACGCCACGCACGCGGCGGTGAAGCCGGCCCCCGGCCCCCGGCGCGGTTTCCCCTACGACAATCCGGACGAGGCGTTCTCCGCTGTCACCTGCACCGACGCCCGTCACCCGGCCAAGGCCTCGAGCTGGCCGGCCCAGGCCCGAGCGGCGGACAAGCGGGCCCAGTACTTCGGCGCCAAGTGGGCCTGGACCACCGTGCAGTGCGCCACCCAGACCTGGACGGTCAAGGACGAGGACGCCTACCGCGGCCCCTTCACCCGCAGGACCGCCGCCCCTGTCCTGGTCATCGGCAACACCTACGACCCGGCCACCAACCACGCCGAAGCCGTCTCCACCGCCCAGCTGATGCCCAACAGCCGCCTGATCAGCAGCGACAGCTGGGGCCACACCGCCTACAACTCCTCCGCCTGCGTCAACGAAGCGGTCTCGGCCTACCTGCTGACCGGGAAGGCCCCGGCCAAGAACCTCAGGTGCGTAGGGGATTTCCAGCCCTTCGTCACCGCGGACGAGCCGAGCGCCCAATCCACCCTGGCCGCCCGACCCAGCATCGTCTCGCCCCCGCCCAGCGTCTTCTCCCCCGAAGACTGATCCCTCAACCGGCCCTGACGGCCCGCCCGGTCGGCGCACCTCGCGTCCGGCCAGGTGGGCCGTCCGGCTGCCGTCTCCCGGATCGCCCGGCCCGCGCCTGGTCGAGCAGTTCCGGGTCCCGGCCCGGCCACGGCACCATCAGGGTTCTTCGTGTGGGATTCCCAGCGACTCGTCCACCGCCTCCTGGGGCCAGGTGTCGATCGGACCCAGGTTCTCCCAGACGAACTTCCGGTCCTTCTTCGACAGTTCGGTGCGCACTCCCCCGCTCCAGGCGATGCGGCAGGGACCGTCGTGCAAAAGGTCCGCGCCGCAGATCGCCGCGCCCACCACGTCCTGCAGGGCTATCGCCTGCTCCTCGGTGGCCAGGATCTCGAACCTCAGTTCCAGTGGCTTGCGCGGATCGTCCTTGGGCACGATGCGAACCTAGCCAGCCGTCGCCCGGCCCGAAACTGGTTTTCGAACGCTCCCCGACACCGAAGAGGACGTCTGTGGCCACGGTGCCCACAGACGTCCCCAAATTCTGTGACTAACTGACTTAGCTGCTGTACTCCTTCAGGAAGGCGAGCAGGTCGTCGCCGAGGCGCTCCTTGTGGGTGTCGGTGATGCCGTGCGGGCCGTCGGGGTAGACCAGCAGGCGGGCGTCCTTGACCAGGGCGGCCGAGGCCTGACCGCCGACCTCGATCGGCACCACCTGGTCGGCGTCGCCGTGCACGACCAGCGTCGGCACGTCGATCCGGGCCAGGTCCTCACGGAAGTCGGTGGCCGAGAACGCGGCGATCGACTCGTAGGCGTTGCGGTGCCCGGCGGCCATGCCCTGCGCCCAGAACGAGTCCCGGGCCCCGGCCGAGACCGGCTTCGTGGGGTGGTTGAAGAACGGGCCGTCGGCCAGGTCCTGGTACAGCTGCGAGCGGTCGGCCAGCGAGCCGGCCCGCAGACCGTCGAACACCTCGATGGGCAGCCCACCCGGGTTGTCCTCGCGGCGCAGCATCAGCGGGGGAACCGCGGAGACCAGCACCGCCTGGGCCACCCGGGCAGTGCCGTGACGGCCCATGTAGCGGGTGATCTCACCGCCGCCGGTGGAGAATCCCACCAGGGTGACCTCCTGCAGGTCCAGGTGCTCGATCACGGCGGCCAGGTCGTCGGCGTAGGTGTTCATCTCGTTGCCGGTCCAGCTCTGGGTGGAACGGCCGTGACCGCGCCGGTCGTGCGCGACGACCCGGTAGCCGTTCTCGGCCAGAAACAGCTGCTGGGCCTCCCAGCTGTCGGAGTTCAGCGGCCAGCCGTGGGAGAGAACGACGGGACGGCCGGTTCCCCAGTCCTTGTAGAAGATCTGGGTGCCGTCGGAGGTGGTCACGAAACTCATGGGTCTGCACTTTCGATATGGGACGTGCTGTGGGCGCCGTCGACGCTAGGGCCCGTGCCGCTCGGATCGCGTACGTCGAACTACGTACTCGGCAGAACCCGGCCGAGTTCCGAGCGGGAGCGGATGCCGAGCTTGCGATAGATCCGCGAGAGGTGGGTGGAGACGGTGCGTGGTGACAGGAACAGGCGCTCGGCGATCTCCCGGGTGCTGAGCCCTTCGGCGGCCAGCCGGGCGATCTGGGTCTCCTGCGGGGTGAGGGCGGTGACACCTTCCTCGTCGCGGCTGGTCCGGCGCAGCGACTCGCCGGTGGCGCGCAGTTCGTTACGGGAGCGCTCGGCCCAGGCCAGGGCGCCCAGAGAGTCGAAGGTGGCGGCGGCCGCGCGCAGCAGGGGACGGGATTCGGCGGGTCGGCGGTGGCGGCGCAGCCAGACTCCGTAGGCGTGCTGGCGGCGGGCCTGCTCGAACGGCCAGCCGGTCAGGTCTTCGCCGACTGCCTGGTCGTAGGCCTCGGCGGTGTCGGCCAGCACAGCCTCGGCGTAGCCCAGCCCGACCATCAGGGCCGGCGAACGCCCGAGCTCGGCGACCGGGGCGAGCCCGGCGACCAGCCGACGCAGCTGAGTGGTGGCGCCGCAACCGGCCGCTGCCTCCACGACGAAGCCCAGCAGATGGTGACCGGTGTAGGGGTGGAAGCCGTCGTCCGCCTCGTCGAAGATGCGGCACAGCTCGGAGAACGCCTCCTCGAAACGCCCGTCGGCCAGGGCCGCCAGCCCGCGCACCTGACGCACTCCGGCCAGCAGCGGGTTGCGGCCGTAGGCCAGCAGCATCGATTCGGCTGCTGCGGCCTGTTCGTGAGCCTCACTGACCTCTCCACGTAACGCGTGGGCGGCCCCCGCTGCCGTGCAGGTGGTCGGGATCCAGTTCGGCGCCCTGACGTCCCGGGCCAGCTCCTGAACCTCGGGCATCAACATCATGGCGGTGCGGGCGTCTCCCAGGTAGGTGGCCCCCACTGCCTGACTGATCCGGGCCCGGTAGAGGACACCCAGGCGTCCCTGTTCCCGCAGCCCGACCTGGGCCATCGCCTGCAGGGTGAACCCGGTGGGGGTGTCGCCGAGAACTGCGGCGGCCAGTCCCAGCTGGTGGGTGGCGTACGGATCAGTCCCGCCGCGGGCCAGCAGCTCCCGGATCAGCGGACGACAGTAGGGCCCCCGGGCCAGGGGCGCGATCAGTGCCAGGGCGCCGATGAGCAGCGGGTCGCCCGAGACCGACATGGCCCGGTCGATCGCCGCGACCAGACGCTTCACGGCGACCGGGTCAGGTTCGGAGTAGTGCGCGCGTAGCGAGATCCGGTCCACCAGTACTACCGCTCTGACCACATCACCGTTCTCGACCAACGTCTCGACCGCGTCCGCCGCCCTGATCAGCCGCTGCCCGCCGGACCAGTGGGTGGCGTACAGGGCTTCGACGTCGAGTTCGTAGACAGCCCGCTCACCTACCGACAGATCTTGCGGCCGGATCTCGGCCAGGAGCCGAGCGGTTGCGGCGAAATCGCCCTGTTCCAAGGCCATGTCGGAGGCAGCCATCAGGCGCTGGGCGCGCGCGGCGGGATGCTGACTGAGCCGGGCCGCCCGTTCGAACGCGGTCTGCGCGATCCCCGGAGCCTGTCGGTGCCGGGCCCGGGCCGCAGCGTCCTCGAGGGCGACGGCCAGCAACTCGTCGGGGCGGTCCGCAGCAGCCGCCCGGTGCCACAATGCCCGTTCTGGTTCAGCGGTGAGCACGTGAGCCAGAGCTGCGTGCACCTGCCGGAGCTGAGCGGTAGCCGCGGTGTGCTGTAACGCCGAGCGCAGCAACGGATGCCGAAACCTCAGGCGCAGCTGCTGATCGACCTGGACCAGGCGGGTCTGCTCAGCAGGCTCCAGATCCGCGTGATCGGCGGGACCGTTGATGACGACGCCGGTAGCCCGGACGATTTCGTCCACGTCGTCACCGTCGTCCAGGGCAGCGACCACCAACATGGCCCTGGTGGTCGCGGGTAGCTCGCCCACCAGCCCGGAGAAGGTTCTTTCCAGCCGCTCGCTCAGCGGAACGGAGCCGGACAGCGCGGCCGGGCCTACTGACCTCAGGGCAGCGCTCCCCAGCTCGACCAGGCCCAACGGGTTGCCGGCGGCGGTGTCGAGCACCTGGGCGCGCAGGACACCGGACAGCTGCGGCGCCACGTGCGTCAGAACTGTCTGCGCATCGGTCTCCGACAGTGGCTCGAGCCGTCGCTCCGGCAGAGCCACCGCATTCAGGCGCCGCTCGACCTCACCGCCGTCACGCGCGGTCAGCACCATCGCCGTCGGCACACCGTTCAGCCGACGGGCCACAAAAGCCAGTGCCACCCAGCTGCTCTCGTCAACCCATTGCAGGTCGTCGACGGTCATCAGAACCGGAACGCCAGCTTCGGCAATTGCGGCGAGCATCAGGGTCGCGACGCGGAACGGGACCGTGTCCGGCGCCTCCAGAATGACCTGAGCAGCATCCAGCAGATCGGGCGCCGCGTACAGCAGGCGATGCACCGCCGCGTACGGAATGTGCACTTCGGCCTGAACTCCAGCAGTGTTCAGGACGCGCAGCCCCGCCCGGCCGGCTTCCTCACCAGCCTCCTCCAGCAAAGTGGACTTGCCCACTCCGGCCTCGCCCCGCAAGATCAGCGCGCCACCGCGGCCCGCCGCAGCACCGTTCACTAGAGCTGACAGTGCCGCCAGCTCTGCGCCTCGCCCCACAATCACCGGCCGATTCTATTCAGTCATGAACTCAGCGACCCAAGACGGACGAAATGCCCGAAAAGGTTTGGGCGGTGGTGCCACAAGTGCGGCGGCACCGACAAAGAATCCGGATGCACTGTGGTGACGCAGTATGAGCACTTGCCACTGCCTGTTGTTCAGGACCGCAGTACCCCACTCAGTCATCCGGAACACGCGCTACTGCTGCTGGCGGCTGGGTCTCGCTGCATGCAACCGCTTCGACTCCTCGACCTGGGCCAACTGCTCAGGGGTCAGCTTCCGGGAGTCGTCGAGGTCCTCCGGTGGATAGATTCCCCAGCCGTCCTCGTTGCCCAGATCGTTGACGTAGACGCCCCCCTGGACGAATCCGCCGATCCAGCCGAACGACTCGTCCCCGGCCTCCGACGTCGTCTCGCCGATCCCCGTCGCTACTTGTCCCCGGATGATGACGGGTTGTCCGTGCGACAGCCACGGCGGGCGCTGGCTGCTGATGCAGGGCACCGCGGGGGCGTCACCGTAGGCCGCCGCAACCATGCGTGCGGCGGTCGGGCCCGACTCCCTCGTGCGGGCCAGCGGTTCGCTCGTCACCGGGCCGTCGGGGGTGTCCAGGCTGAGGCGGTAGCGGCGATCGGCGTCAAAGGTGTGTCGGACTTCGACGGTGAAGGTGTCTTGGGCTCGCTGAACGGCAGCGTTGATCTGGGCCCGCTGCCCGGAGGTCAGCTCGGCCTCGTCGCCCAGTTCGTCCGCTCCGAACAAGGCGTCCTCGCGACCTCCGACACCCATCACCCAGACACCGCCCTCCAGGAAGGCCCCGATCCAGCCCGGCGCGGCCTCACGACCGGGTTGCGTGCTGTCGGCGCGGACCAGGACCGGCTGACCGACCGACAGCCACGAGGGCTCCGGGGCGGTGATGTCGACCTGAACTCGGATCTCGGGCCCGACCTCGGGGAAGGGCCTGACGATCTCCTCCACCACATGCTGCGTCTGGGCGTAGCGGGTGTAGACCCTGCTGGTCACCGGGCCCTGCGGGGTACCGACAACCACCTGATACCGACGGTGCTCGTCATAGGACATCACGGCGTTGACGGCCACGAGTCCGTCGATGGGCGACAGGCCCGGAATCACCTCGAAGGGCTCGGGAAGGTTGATCCTGGATTCCTCGTGTCCCTGCATCTGGGCATTCTCCCGCAGAGCCCCACCTTCGTCCCGGTCCGGGTGGACCGGGACCTCTTCGCCTACGACGTCGACACCGGTCAACCGGCCTCCATATTCGTCCTGAGATCCACGACCCGCCGGGCCTTGCCGGTCGAGCGCTCCAGCCCACCCGGCGGCAGCAGGTCCACCTTCACCGACACCCCGATGCTTTCCTTCACCACCGAACTGAGAGTGGTTGCCCGCTGGGAACTCTGGGTCTCGTTCAGGGCGGTGCGGGCCTCGACGCGCACGGTGAGCTCGTCCAGGCGGCCCGGGCGCTGGAGCACGCACTCGTAGTGCGGGGCGAGGCCGGGCACGCGCAGAATGATTTCCTCGATCTGGCTGGGGAAGACGTTGACGCCGTGCACGATCATCATGTCGTCGCTGCGGCCGGTGACCTTGGCCATGCGCCGCATGGTGCGGGCAGTGCCGGGCAGCAGTTGGCTCAGGTCGCGGGTGCGGTAGCGGATGATCGGGAGGGCCTCCTTGGTCAGGGAGGTGAACACCAGTTCCCCGGCCTCGCCGTCTCCCAGCACCGAATCCGATGCCGGGTCGACGATTTCGGGGTAGAAGTGGTCTTCCCAGATGTGCGGGCCGTCCTTGGTCTCCACGCATTCCTGGGCCACGCCCGGGCCCATGACTTCGGACAGGCCGTAGATGTCGACGGCATGCATGTCGAAGCGTTCTTCCACCTCCCGCCGCATGCTCTCGGTCCACGGTTCGGCTCCGAGCACTCCTACCCGCAACGACGCTTTCCGGGGATCGAAACCCTGGCGGTCACACTCGTCCAAAATTGTGAGCAGGTAGGAGGGGGTGGCCATGATGACCTCGGGGCGTAGGTCGGCGATCAGCCGTACCTGGCGTTCGGTCATGCCGCCGGACACCGGAACTACGGTGCAGCCGAGGCGCTCGGCGCCGTAGTGGGCACCGAGGCCGCCGGTGAAAAGCCCGTAACCGTAAGCAATGTGCACCAGGTCGCCGGGGTGGGCGCCGGCTGCCCGCAGTGAGCGGGCCATCAGGTCGGACCAGGTGTCGATGTCGCGGCGGGTGTAACCCACCACGGTCGGCCGGCCGGTAGTACCTGAGGACGCGTGTACGCGGCTCAGTTGCTCACGGGGCACCGCCAGCATGCCGAAGGGGTAGGCCTGGCGCAGGTCTTCCTTGGTGGTGAAGGGGAAGCGGGCCAGGTCTTCCAGGGTGCGGCAGTCGTCGGGGTGCACTCCGGCGGCCTCGAACGAGCGGCGGTAGAAGGGCACGTTGTCGTAGGCGTGCCGCAGTGACCACTGGAGCCGGCGCAGTTGCAGGTCGCGCAGTTCGTCGCGGGAGGCGGTCTCGATCGGGTCCAGCTCCAGCGGATGAATCACGTGCGCCTCCCTTGGGCCAGCGGGGTGCTGAGGACGTGGCCGGGTTTCACCACCTTCTCGACGTTAGGCGAATCCGGCGGGCCCGCCGGGCGTTGTGCGGTGAATGGCGGGTGAAGGTCCCCGCAATGCCGAGGCTGTCAACGGCCGGGCGGCGCACTCGCAGCGGCCCGGACGCCGAACCACTGCTCAGAGCCGAATTTCTGATACCTCTGCACCTCGACGAAGCCGAGCCGGGTGGCCAGACTCAGCGAACGCTGGTTGGCGGTCTGAGTGCACAGCACCACCGGCTCACCCGGGAACACCTCGTCGAACCAGGTCAGGGCCGCGGTGCATGCCTCGGCGGCGAAGCCCATCCCCCAGAACTCGGGCAGGAAGAGGTAGCCCAGATCCACCTCGCCGTTCTCGGGCCGGACGCGGTCGGCCGGGCCCAGGTTGCGGCGTTCCAGCATCACCAGGCCGATCATGACTCCGTCGAGATCGACCACGAAGACGCCGGGACGCTGTCCGGGCACCTCGGGCAGTCGTTCCAGTTCGTCCGCCGGCTGAGGGCCGCCGACGTAGGCGCCCACCTCCGCCGAGCCGAACAGTTTCTGGAACCGCTCCCGGTCGGAGGGGCGGGACGCTCTTAGGAGCAGCCGTTCGGTGCTGATCGGGGCTGGCGGCCAAGGGTCGTAGGAGACGTTCACCACTGGCCCAGTGTGCCCGATTTGTCGATGTCGGGCCCCTCGCAGTCAGGTCCCGTTCAGGGTGTGCGGTGCAGGCTGGGGGTCATGCTGTCTTTTCTCGCCCCGGAGCACCTGATCTCCACCTTCGGGCTCCTGGGCATCCTGGCCGTCGTGTTCGCCGAGTCCGGCCTGCTGATCGGTTTCTTCCTGCCGGGCGACTCGCTGCTGTTCACCACCGGCCTGCTGGTGGCCGAGGGCACCTACCTGCACCAGCCGCTCTGGCTGGTCTGCCTGCTGGTGGCGGTCGCGGCCGTGGCCGGTGACCAGTTCGGCTACCTCTTCGGCCGCAAGTTCGGCCCGGCCCTCTTCCGCCGGCCCGACTCGCGCCTGTTCAAGCAGGAGAACCTGACCCGGGCCCACGAGTTCCTGGCCACCTACGGCGCCCGCTCGATCATTCTGGCCCGGTTCGTGCCGGTCGTGCGCACCTTCACCCCGATCGTGGCCGGAGCCGGCCGGATGGACTACCGCACCTTCCTGGTCTGCAACGTGATCGGCGGCGTGCTCTGGGGTGGCGGCGTCACCCTGCTGGGGCACCAGCTGGGACAGATCGCCGTGGTGAAGGACCACATCGAGCTGATGCTGATCGCCGTGGTCGCCGTCTCGGTGATCCCGGTCGCGATCGAGGTGCTGCGGGCGCGTCAGCAGAACCGCCCGCGTCACGTGGCATAGCAGGCGCACAGGAAACGTTCAGAACGCGTGGATCGGTGACTGCGACTGTCTTTCCATGACAACGACCCGGACCACTCGTCAGCGCAAGTCCCTGTCCTTCGCCTCGATGATCCTGGCCGGCGCGCTCGCCCTAGGCGGCTGCGCCTCCGCGGCCGACGCCACCACCACCTCAGCGGTCAGTTCCAGCTCGGGCGCTTCGATCTCGACGATCTCGGCGGCCGATGAGAGCACCGACTCCAGCACCACCGCGGAGACCATCGCCGAAACCACGGCCGCGGTGGAGGCCTTCCTGGAGACGCTCTCGGACGAGCAGCGCGAGACGGTGCTGTACGACTACGACGACGAGACGAAAACCACGTCCTGGTCGAACTTCCCGGTGACCTTCGTGCAGCGGGCCGGCCTGAACCTGAACGACCTCACCGAGGAGCAGCAGGCCGCCGCGATGAAGGTGCTCGAGGCCCTGCTGAGCGACGAGGGCTACGCAACCGTCACCGGCATCATCGGCGGCGACGAGTTCCTGGCCGAGAACAGCAGTTCCACCGAGGATTCGCTGGGCCAGTACTACATCGCCTTCTTCGGCGAGGCCTCCACCGACTCCGCCTACGAGATCCAGTTCGGCGGGCACCACCTGGGCATCAACGCCACCCTGGACGGCTCGGCCGACTCGGCCGGCGAGATCACCTTCGCCCCCACCCACCTCGGCTCCCAGCCCGCCGTGTACACCAACGAGGACGGCGAAGAGGTCCAGCCCCTGGCCGGGATGTACGAGGACGCCTTCGCCTTCTACGACAGCCTGACCGAGGAGCAGCAGGCCACCCTCTACCAGAGCGAGGACGTCTCCGACCTGGTCTGCGCGGCCGGCAGCACCTGTGACTACCCCACCGGCACCGGGATCTCCGGCGCCGACCTCACCGACGAGCAGCGGGAACTGCTGCTGCAGGTGATCGCCAACTGGGTCGGCCTGTCCGACGAGGAGACCACCGACGCGGCGCTGGCCGAGATCGAGGCCACCCTGGACGAGACCTACGTGAGCTGGTCGGGCGCGACCACCTACGACATGACGTCGGGCGGGGGGATCTACTACCAGATCTCCGGCCCGGACGTGTACATCGAGCTGGCCAGCCAGCAGGGCTCGGCCGGCGCCGACGTCGACGGGGTCACCACCGCCGGCTGGGGGCACATCCACACGATCTACCGCGATCCGAGCAACGACTACGCGGGCAGCGCCTCCCAGCAGGCGTCCACCGGAATGAGCGGGGGTGGCGCAACACCGCCGAACGGGGCGGGCACGCCGGCCACGGAGAGCTGACGTTCGTGGTTGCTAGGCTCGGGCGTCACTGTCGGGAACAGACGTACCGCGAAAGAAGTCATGGCCAGCACCGAGGAACCCGCTCCCTACGGCTCCGGAACACCGGCAACCGCCAGCACGTCCGGAACCCGGCCGGTGAAGCGGGTCCGCACCCACCACCTGCTCGAGATGAAGCAGCGTGGCGAGAAGTTCACCATGCTCACCGCCTACGACATGTACACCGCGCAGGTCTTCGACGAGGCGGGCATCGATCTGCTGCTGGTCGGGGACTCGGCGGCGAACAACGTCTACGGCCACCGCACCTCACTGCCGGTCACCGTGGACGAGCTGATCCCGCTGGCCCGCGCCGTCGCCCAGGCGGCCGGGCGGGCCCTGGTGATGGGTGACCTGCCCTTCGGCTCCTACCAGGGTTCACCGGAGCAGGCCTGGGACACCGCCGCCCGGTTCATGAAGGAGGCGGGGGTGGCCGCGGTCAAGCTCGAGGGCGGCGCCGCCATGGCCCCGCAGATCGAGCGGCTCACTCAGGGCGGCATCCCGGTCTGCGCCCACATCGGTTTCACCCCGCAGTACGAGCACGCCCTGGGCGGTTACCGCGTACAGGGACGGGCCGACGCGGCCGAACGGGTGCGACAGGACGCGCTGGCCGCCCAGGAGGCGGGAGCGTTCGCGGTGCTGATGGAGATGGTCCCGGCCGAACTGGCCGCGAAGATCACCCAGGAGCTGAGCATCCCGACGATCGGGATCGGCGCCGGCAACGGCACCGACGGCCAGGTGCTGGTCTGGCAGGACGCCTTCGGCCTGAACACCGGCAAGCTGCCCCGGTTCGTCAAGCAGTACGCCGACCTGCGCAGCGTCCTCTTGCAGGGGGCTGCCGCCTACCGGGACGACGTCAAGTCCGGTTCGTTCCCCGGCCCCGAGAACAGCTTCTGACGCACCAGCAGAGCCGCCACCCCGGCCAGCGCCACCAGGCCCACCGCACAGGCCAGCAAAGTGCCCTGTGCTCCCCCGTACTCGACGGCCAGCCCACCCAGAGCCGTTCCGGCCGGCACGGCCAGTAGCGCTACCGCGCTGTCGACGGCCAGCACCTGGGCCAGCCGTTCGGCCGGGGCCAGGCGCTGGTACAGCGCGATCGAGGTGGCCTGGTAGGGCGCCCAGCTCAGACCGACCAGTGCGAAACCGACAATGGACGCTGGTGTCGCAGCTCCCAGCCCCAACGGCAGCAGGCCCAGCCCGGCCGTCAGCACACCGGCCACGGTGATCAACCACGGCGAGAACCCGCTCAGGTAGGGGGTGATCAGGCCACCGAGCACCGCGCCGATCCCGAAGGCGCTGTAGAAGGTGGCCAGGGCGAGGGCCGTGCCGTCGGGCTGCTGCACGAGGGTGGGCAGGGCCACGTAGACCGGGCCGAACAGGAAGAAGAACACTGCGCTGAGAGCGATCAGGCCGAGCAGCGCCGGGGTCTGCCGGACCACGGCCAGACCGCTCAGACGGGAGGCGCTGGGCGGGGGCGCAATCCGGGCCGGGATCCGGACGAGGTAGTAGGACAGGGCCAGGACGCCGAAGGTCAGGGCGTCGAGCGCGATGGCCCCGGCCGGGCTCCAGAACACGAGCAGGAGCGCGGCCACCGGCGGGCCGGCGATCGTGCCGGCTTCGGAAAGGATGGCCAGCAGGGAGTTGCCGGCCAGGTGCTGGCGTTGCGGCAGGATCTCGGCGATCAGGGTGAAGCGGCCGGCCGAGCCCCACGAGTGCAACACCGACGAGGCCGCCAGCAGCCCGATGCACAGGCCGATGTCCAGCACCCCGGCCACGTGGGCCAGTGGGATCGAGCCCAGGGTGAGGAACCGCCAGGCTGCGTCCCCGAACGCCAGCTCCGCGCCGCTGCGCCCCTGCAGGAACCGCCCCAGCACCAGCGCCCCGACCGCGCCCGGCAACGACGACGCGGTGACCGCCAGCCCCACCAGTGTGGCGTTGGCGGTGAGTTCCTGCGCCAGAAGCACCACCGCCACCACCGCGATGCCGTCTCCCAGGTAGGACAGGGCCATTCCCGGCGCCAGACGCCGGAACGTGGGGTTGGACAGCACCAGCCAATGAGACAAGACTCCACCTTCCGCGAACCGGATGCCGACCATCCTGGTGCGCGAAATCGTCCTCTGGCCAATGGTTCTGCTCGTAGGCAACCGGGTTCTGCCGGTTGCAGAACCTCACGCGTCGGGAGTGAGCACGACCTTGCCCATCACCGTGCGCGACTCGGCCAGCAGCATGGCGTCGGTGGCCGCCGAGAGCGGGAACCGCGCGGCGATCTGCGGCTTTACCTCCTGGTCGGCCAGCAACTGCAGTAGCTGGGCCAGGTCTTCACGACGGCGGGCCCGGAAGGCCTTGGGGGTGATCGTCTTACCCGCCCAGATGCTGAAGAAGCTGGCCCCACGGCGGTTGGGCAGGTAGTTCCACAGCATGAGCCTGCTGACCAGCGCCATGGTGGGCCAGAAGTTGCCGCCCTCGTCGTTCACCGTGGCGGCGTTGCCGTACACGCACAGGTAGCCGCCCTTGCGCAGCAGCTTCCACGACTTGACCAGGTTCTCGCCGGCGATGTGGTCGAACACCGCATCCACCCCTTCGGGGGCCAGGGCCCGGATCTGCTCGTAGGCGTCCGCGTCCCGGTAGTCGACCGGGGTGGCCCCCAGGGCCCGCACCGCGTCGTGGTGGCGGGCCGCGGCGGTACCGATCACCGTCATGTTCGCCGCGCGGGCGATCTGCACCAGCACCGACCCGACACCTCCGTTGGCGCCGAGCACCACGATCGTGCCGCCGGGGCGGACCTTGGCGGTGCGGTGCAGCATCTGCCAGGCGGTGATGCCGTTGATGATCAGCGTCTCCACCTCGGCCGGGTCGAGGCCCTCGGGCACCGGCATCAGGTCGGCCGCCTCGATCAGCAGGTGACTGGCCCAGCCTCCGATCTTGGTGATGGCGGCGAAGCGCCGGCCGACCGTCTCGGCCGCAACCCTCGGGCCGACCGCCACCGCGGTGCCGACCACGTCGTAGCCCGGCACGAACGGGAAGGTGGGCTGGTCGTAGTAGCGGCCGCGGCGCATCTGCTGCTCGGCGAAGGAGACCCCGGTGGCCTCCATCCGCAGCAGCACCTGCCCGGCGGCGGGTGCGGGCAGGTCACGAGCCTGCACCTGCAGACCCGCGGGCTCGATCGGGCCGGGCATCACGACCTCGGTGGTGACGGTGCTCGTCCCGCTCGTGCCGCTCATGACTGACTCCTTGACTGCGCTGATCTCCATGGCCATGACATTACGTGCGTTAGTTAACGCATGCAAGCTTACGGCCCTAAGTTTGTGGCTGTAAGCTTCCGTCATGGACACCGCGAAACCCGCCCGGGCCCGTAACCGCCGAGGTGAGGGCCGCAAACTGCGCGAGGAGATCGTGGCCGCGGCGATCGCCCTGCTCGACGAGTCGGAGGACGAACGCGCGGTCACCCTCAGGTCGGTGGCCCGCAAGGCCGGGATCTCCGCCCCCTCGATCTACGCGCACTTCGCCGACCAGCCGGCGATCATGCTGGCCGTCGTGCAGCACGGCCTGGCCGAACTGGAGCAGGCCCTGCGCGAGGCCGCGCAGCAGGCGAGCGACCCGGAGCAGAAGGTGTGGGCGATCAGCCGGGCCTACCTGGCCTTCGCCGCCCAGCACCCGACCCGCTACCGCACCCTGTTCGGTGGGCTGTGGATGCCCGCGATCGACGGCCGGAGCTCGGTCACCGCACAGGACATGGAAGACCTGGGGGTGGGCAGTCTCGGCCTGCTGGCCGAGGTTCTGGCCGAGGCGGGGCAGGCCGGCGTCTCGGACTCCGACGACCCGGCCAAGGACGCGGTGGCCCTCTGGCTGGGACTGCACGGCCTGGCCCACCAGCGCGCCGCCACCCGGGTCTTCCCCGGGCCCGACGACATCGAGGAACGGATGATCCCGCGCCTGGCCCGGCTCACCAGGGCAGAGCACCCTCCTCGTTGAAGAAACCGCCTCGCGGCCCGTCGTCGGCCACCGTGGCCAGCCGAACCGCGATGGCCGCACCCTCGGCGGTGCTGCGGTAGCCCTGGTAGGCGGTGAAGTCGCTGGCCACGTAGCCCGGGCAGACCGCGTTGACCAGGATGTTCGTGTCGGCGAACTCCCGGGCGTACTGCAGCGTGACGGCGTTCAGCAGAGTCTTGGACGGGCCGTAGGCGCCGTCGATCGCCCCGGCGTACATCGAGGCCTCCTGCTGGTGCGCCAGCGAGGCCATCGACGTGGACAGGTTGACGATGCGGGGCGCGGCAGATCGACGCAGCAGGGGCAGGAAGGCGTTGGTCACCCGCATCACGCCGAACACGTTGGTGTCGATCACCCGGCGGAACCGTTCCAGATCGGTCCCGGACGGCAGCTGGAACGCCCCACCATTGATCCCCGCGTTGTTCACCAGCACGTCGAGCTCGGTGAAGGCGCCCACGGCCGCCTGAACGCTCTCGTCGCTGGTGACGTCGAGAGGGACTGCGAACACGTCCAGCCCTTCCGCCTTCAGCCGATCCACCGCCTCGGCCCCGCGTTCGCCGTCGCGCGAGCCCACCCCCACCCGGTACCCCAGCTTGCCCAGCTGCCGGGCGATCTCGTAGCCGATGCCTTTGTTCGCCCCGGTGACCAGGGCGGTCTTCGTTTCGCTCATGCCCAGGACGCTAGGTTTCGCCCGCCCGGATGGTCCAAGACCGCTCCGGTGCCTGCTCATACCTGCCGGGTATCAGCCCCGGGTTAGGATCCGGCGGTGGAGACCCGCGAGATGCGCTACTTCGTGGCCGTGGCCGAGGAGCTGAACTTCGGCCGGGCCGCCGAGCGCCTCGGTATGGCCCAGCCACCGCTCTCCCGCGCCATCCAGCAGCTGGAACGCCGGCTGGGCACGAAACTGCTGGAACGCGACCGGCGCGCGGTCGAGCTCACCCCGGCCGGAGCAGTCCTGCTGCGCGAGGCCCGCACCGCGCTCACCGCCGTCGAGGCAGCCGAACGGCGCACCCGCCGGGCCGGGGTCCAGCCCGACGGGATCACCCTGGTGGCCAAGACCGGTATGGGCAGCGAACGTCTGGCCAAGCTGCTCGACGCCTTCGCCGTCGAACACCCCGACGTGAAGGTCGACGTGGTGCTGGCCGCCCTGGGCGAGTCGGAGCCGATGCTGCACGACGGCCGCGCCGACCTCGGCCTGCTCACGCTGCCTTTCGACCGCACCACCGGGCTGGACTACGAAGAGCTCGACACCGAGAACCGGGTGGCGATCCTGCCCGGCGGGCACCCCTACGGCACCCGCGAAGGCATCACTCTGGCCGAGATGGACACGATTCCCGGCCTGCCGCAGGCCCGTTGGCGCCAGGCCGACGGCACCTACCTAGACGGGCCCGGGCCCCAGATCCGCGACCAGCTGCAACTGCTGCAGCTGGTCTCGCTGGGCCGAGCCAGCGCCGTGATCTGCGAATCCTGCCTGCCCACGGCCGCCGGGCTGGCCTCGGTGCCGGTGACCGACGCCGCGCCGGTCACCAACGTCATCGCCTGGCCGGCCCACAGCCGCTCGCAGACGGTGGCCGCCCTGGTGCGCACCGCCCTCAGCCGCTGAGGGCTTCGGCCACCAGTTCGACCGGATGCCAGGCCGTACGGCGGGTTCCGTGGAAGATCTGCTCCCGGCACGACGTACCGGTGGCCGCCACCACGGTGAGCTCGTCCTCGGCCTCGATCGCCGGGAACAGCCGATCTGCGCCCACCTTCATGGACAGTTCGTAGTGCTCGGCCTCGTAGCCGAACGAGCCGGCCATCCCGCAACAGCCCGCGTCCAGCTCCACCACCTCGGCGCCCGGAATGCGCCTCAGCAGGGCCATCGTGGCCGCAGTGCCGACCTCGGCCTTCTGGTGGCAGTGGCCGTGAAACAGGATGCGACGCCCGGCGAGCCAGGAATCCGGAGCCAGCCGCAACCGTCCTTCATCGATCGCCTCGGTGAGCAGCTCCTCGACCTGCCGCACCCGCCCGGCCACCGACACCACGTCCGGATCGCCGGGCAGCAGGCTCACGTGCTCGTCCCGCAGCGTGAACAGGCACGAGGGTTCACAGCCGACGATCGGGCCGGTGCCGGCGGCCAGCGTGTGCGCCATCGAGGCGGCCTTGGCCTGGGCGTCTTTCACCATTCCCTTCGAGAGCGCCGACCGGCCGCAACATCCCGCATCGGCGAGCGATACCTGCCAGCCGGACTTTTCCAGCAGGGTGATCGCAGCCTGACCGATCTGCGGCTCGGTGTAGGTGGTGAACGAATCGGCCAGGAAATTCACCACCCCCTCAGAGCTTTTGGACGGACGCGGCCGGGTTGCGTACCAGCGCTTCAGATTGCGGAAGCGAAACTTGGGTAAAGGACGCTGCGGCGAGATCCCGGCCAGACGCACCAGCGGCCGGCTCAGCCCACCCAGATTGGCCACCGGTGCGAGCGCCGACCCCAGCCGGTTCAACCGCCGGATCGAGGCGAACAGCCTGCTGCGGAATGGAATTCCGTGCTGCTCGTGGTAGTGCGACAAGGTCTCGCTCTTCAGCTTGGCCATGTCCACCCCCAACGGGCACTCGGCCTTGCAGGCCTTGCACATCAGGCACAGGTCGAGGATCTCGTGCAGCCGCTCGTCGCCCAGCGCCGTCGCCGGATCCGGTTCCGACAGCGCCTTGACCAGCGCATTGGCCCGGCCCCGGGTGGCGTGTTCCTCGTCGCGGGTGGCGATGTACGAGGGGCACATCGCGCCGGTGGTGCTCTTGCGGCACAGGCCGATGTTCATGCACCGGTCGGCCGCTCCCCGCATGCCGCCGACCACGTCGAACTGCAGCCGGGTGCGCAGTTCCGGGGCCGGAGGCAGGGCAGCGTCCCGCAGGTGGTCGGTCATCGGCGGCGCATCCACGATCTTGCCCGGGTTGAAAATGCCCTTCGGATCGAAAAGTTGCTTCACCGAGCGCATTGCCTCGTACAGCTCGTCACCGAAGAGTTCGCGGTTGAACTCGCTGCGGGCCAGGCCGTCGCCGTGCTCGCTGGAGTTGACCCCGCCGAACTCGCGCACCAGATCCTTGATCCGCTCGGCCACCGCGCGCATCCGGGCAATCTCGTCGGGACGCGAAAGGTCGACGAACGGCCGGATGTGCAGGCAGCCGACCGAGCAGTGGCCGTAGAAACCGGCCCGCATCCCGTACTCGTCGAGCACCTGGGCAAAACGCGCGGTGTACTCGGCCAGCCGTTGCGGCGGCACGGCCGTGTCCTCCACGAAGGCCAGCGGCCGGTTCGAGCCCTCGCTGGCCGCCATCAGCAGACCAAGGCTGGACTTGCGCACCTTGAGCAGCGCCTTCTGCTCGGCCGCGGTCTCCAGCTGCAGCGTGTGGTAGCCGTGCCCGTTCTCGGCCCACAGGCTCACCAGAGCCTGCAGTTTCGATCGAACGATGGACGCCTCGTCCCCGGCGAACGAGACGAACAACAGAGCCGCCGGGTCACCGACGAGATGCTCGCCCAGGTCGGCGTACTCGATCTTCTGGCGGGACAGGTCGAGGATGGTCTTGTCCATCAGTTCGACCTGGGCGGGTTCGCAGCTCAGGGCGTCGGTGGTGGCCTCGATCGCCTTCTGGGTGGTGTCGAAGTGGCCGACCGCGAACATGGTCACCGCGGGCCGGGGCACCAGGTCCACCTCGGCGTGGGTGACCACCACCAGGGTGCCCTCGCTGCCCACCACGAACTTGGCCAGGTCGAACTCCTGGGCCAGCCGGTCGAGGCGGTAGCCGCAGGCCCGGCGCCAGAACGGCGGGAAGCCGTTCGCAATCGCATCGGAATTGGTCTGCAGGATCTTCGGAAGCTCCTCGTACAGCCGGGCTTCCAGTGATTCCCGTCCCGGTTGGCTGAGGCGCCCGGGCTCGAGCCGGGCCGTCGAGCCGTCGCTGAGCACCACGTCGAGTGCCCGCACGTGATCGATCGTCATGCCGTAGCGCAGCGATCCGCTGCCTGCGGAGTTGTTGCCGATCATGCCGCCGATGGTGGCCCGGTTGCTGGTGGAGGTGTCCGGGCCGAACATCAGCCCGAACGGGGCGGCGGCCTGGTTCAGCTGGTCCTGCACCACTCCGACCTCGACCCGGGCCCGGCGCCGCTCCGGATCGATCCAGACGATCTGGTCCAGGTGCTTGGAGAAGTCCAGCACCAGGCCCGCCCCCACGGTCTGGCCGGCCAGGCTGGTGCCCGCCCCGCGAGCGGTGACCGGCACCCCGAACTCCCCCGCGATCCGCACCGCCGCGCACACGTCTTCCACCGAGCGCGGGAAGACCACGCCGAGCGGGGTGATCGCGTACATGCTGGCGTCGCGGGAGAAGAGGTGGCGGCTGTAGTCGTCGAAGCGCACCTCGCCGGCGATCTCGGCGCTGAGCCGCTCGGCCAGGCCAGCCGTCACTGGCTCTCGTCCCTCAGCGACTCCAGGGCCGCGTTCACTCCCCCGGTGTCGATCGGTAGCCCGGCCAGTTGCAGCCCCATCTGCACGCCGCCCAGCGTGCCGATCAGGGTCAGGTCCTCGAAGGCGCCCAGGTGCCCGATCCGGAAGACCTTGCCGGCCACCTTGGAAAGTCCTGCCCCCAGGGACATGTCGAACCGCTGCAGGATGATGCGCCGGATCTCGTCGGCGTCGAACTGCTCGGGCACCAGGATCGCGGTCAGCGAGGACGAGTACTCCCGCTCGTCCTGGCACAGCATCTCCAGCCCGCCGCCCCAGGCCCGGACGGCGGCGCGGGTGGCCCGGGCGTGCCGGTCGTGGCGGGCGAACACGTTCTTCAGGCCCTCTTCACGCAGCAGCTTCAGCGAGGCCTCGAGACCGTAGAGCAGGTTGGTGGCGGGTGTGTAGGGGAAGAACCCGTTGGCGTTCGTCTCGAGGATCGGACGCCAGTCCCAGTAGGACCGGCGTAGCCCGGCGTGCTCGGAGGCGGCCAGCGCCTTGTCGCTGATCGCGTTGAAACTCAGCCCGGGCGGCAGCATCAGGCCCTTCTGCGAGCCGGCCACCGTCACGTCCACCCCCCACTCGTCGTGGCGGTAGTCGATCGAGGCGAGTGAGGAGATGGTGTCGACCAGCAGCAGGGCCGGGTGGCCGGTGCGGTCGATCGCCGCCCGCACCTCGGCGATCCGGCTGGTGACCCCGGTGGAGGTCTCGTTGTGCACGCAGCAGACCGCCTTGATCTCACCTGCCGGGTCGGCGGCGAGCCGTTCCTCGACCTGGGCCGGGTCGACCCCGTGCCGCCAGTCGCCGGGCACGAAGTCGACCACCAGGCCCAGTTCGGTGGCCATCCTCTGCCAGAGGGTGGCGAAATGGCCGGTCTCGAAGCACAGTACGCGATCGCCCGGGCTGAGGGTGTTGACCAGCGCGGCCTCCCAGGCGCCGGTGCCGGAGGCGGGGTAGATCACCACCGGGTTGCCGGTGCCGAAGACCGGGCGGATGCCCTCCAGAACGCGTCGGCCCAGGGCCTGGAACTCCGGGCCGCGGTGGTCGATGGTCGGGGCCGCCAGTGCGCGCAGTACCTCGTCCGGGCAGTTCGTCGGGCCAGGGATCTGCAGGAAGTGACGCCCCATCGCAGGACCTCCTAGTTAGGGCTTGACGTGACCTGCGTTACACGTGATGGTGCAAAAGGTACACGAACGTCGATTCCGTCACGTGGAACTCAGCTCCGGGAAGCATCCGTCCACCCTGTCGATGACGTCAGCGGGAGCCGCCGTGTCCGAAGAGCTCATCTCGATACTCGTTCTGGCCCTGGTGTTCCTGGTGGCCACCGTGCTGCCGGTGCACATGGGGGCCCTGGCCCTGGTGGCCGCGTTCATCGTCGGGCCGCAACTGCTGGACGAGGACCTGGACGCGGTGCTCAGCGGCTTCCCGGCCGACCTGTTCGTGATCCTGGTCGGCGTCACCTACCTGTTCGCCCTGGCCAAGGAGAACGGCACGGTCGACTGGCTGGTGGAGAAGGCCGTGCAGTCGGTGCGCGGCCGGGTGGCGCTGATCCCCTGGGTGATGTTCGCCGTGACCGGCGCGCTCACCGCGGTCGGCGCGGTGGTGCCCGCGGCGGTGGCCATCATTGCGCCGATCGGCATGAATTTCGCCAAGCGGTACTCCATCTCGCCGGTCCTGATGGGCCTGATGGTGATCAACGGGGCCAGCGCCGGCGGGTTCTCCCCGATCAGCATCTTCGGCAGCATCGTCAACGGCGTGGTCGAGCGCAACGACCTTCCCGGCAACCCGACCGCACTGTTCCTGTCCTCCCTGGTCTTCAACGTCGTCCTCGGAGTGGTGGTCTTCATCCTCTTCGGCGGACGCAAACTGCTCGGACAGCGCGACCTGGGCGACGGCGTCCTCAATTCGACTGGAAGCCCAGAAAGCCCCGAAAACCCGCCCACAGCAGCAACTACGCCACCCGACCGCCGCGGAGACCGGGCCAGCACCACCGCCGTGCAGACCACCACGGTGGCCTCGCCACCCCGTACCGGGCACACCGATCTGGACCGCAACCGCCTGATCACCCTGCTCGGCATGCTCGGGCTGGCGGTGGCCGTGCTGGTGTTCGACCAGGACGTCGGCTTCACCGCTCTGGTGGTGGCGGTCGCGGTGACCATCCTGTGCCCCTCGAGCAACAAGAGCGCGGTCAGCGCGATCGCCTGGCCGACCGTGCTGCTGGTCTGCGGCATCGTCACCTACGTCTCGATGATGGAGCGGCTGGGCACGATCGACTGGCTGGGCGAGGGCGTCGCCGACGTCGGCACCCCGCTGGTCGCGGCCCTGCTGATCTGCTTCATCGGCGCCTCGGTGTCCGCCTTCGCCTCCACCACCGGCATTCTCGGGGCGCTGATCCCGCTGGCGGTGCCGTTCCTGCTGGCCGGTGAGGTGGGCGCGGTCGGCATGATCATCGCCCTGTCGATCTCCTCGTCGGTGGTCGACTCCAGCCCGTTCTCCACCAGCGGCGCCCTGGTGGTGGCCAACGCCCCGGACGACGAACGCGACCTGGTGTACCGGCGCCTGCTGCAGTGGGGCTTCTCGATGGTCCTGATCGCCCCGGTGGTGAGCTGGCTGGTCTTCGTCGTGCCGGGCTGGGGCTGAGCGACAGCCGCCCGTGTCAGGGCACGGGCGGCTCGTGTCAGGGGCGTGTCAGCGCCCACCTCCAGATTGAAGCCATGACGAACACCGCGATCGAGGCCTCCGGACTGAGGAAGGCCTACAAGGACAAGGCCGTGCTGGAGGGGATCGACTTCGAGGTCCCCGCCGGCTCGGTGTTCTCACTGCTCGGCCCGAACGGGGCGGGCAAGACCACCACCGTGAACGTGCTGACCACGCTGCTGCGGCTGGACGGCGGCAGCGCCCGGGTGGCCGGCTTCGACGTGGCCTCCGAGGCCCACCGGGTGCGCTCGGCGATCGGCGTCACCGGCCAGTTCGCCTCGGTCGACGAACTGCTCACCGGCCGCGAGAACGTGCAGATGATGGCCGACCTGCTGGGCCGGCGCGGGTCCGAGCCGATCGGGCCGCTGCTGCAGCGCTTCGACCTGGAGGAGGCCGCCGACCGGCGGGCCTCCACCTACTCCGGGGGCATGCGCCGCAAGCTCGACCTGGCGATGACCCTGGTGGGCCGGCCGCAGGTGCTGTTCCTCGACGAGCCGACCACCGGGCTGGACCCGCGCAGCCGGCGGATGCTCTGGCAGATCGTGCGGGACCTGGTGAACGACGGCATGACCATCTTCCTCACCACCCAGTACCTGGAGGAGGCGGACCGGCTCGCCGACCGGATCGCCGTGCTCGACCAGGGCCGCCTGGTGGCCCAGGGCAGCCCCGAGGAGCTGAAGCGCCAGATCCCCGGCGGGCACGTGGAACTGCGCCTCGCCGAGATCGCGGGCCTGGAGGCCGCCGCGCGGGTGCTGCCCGAGGCCACCCCCGACCCGGACAACCTGATCCTGCGGGTGCCGAGCGACGGCGGGGTGCGCTCGCTGCGCAGCCTGCTGGACCGGCTCGACGAGTACGCCGTGCCGGTCGAGGAGTTCACCGTGCGGCTGCCCGACCTCGACGACGTCTTCCTGGCCCTGACCGGCCAGTCCATCACCGCTACCGAGGAGACCGAAGCCCGATGAACAGCAACTCCGTGGTCATGCTGCGCCGCAACCTCCGCCACACCGTGCGCAACCCCGTCGCGGTCTTCAACGCGATCCTCTTCCCGATCATCCTGATGCTGATGTTCGTCTACGTCTTCGGTGACGCCTTCGACGTGGGCGGGGCCGACTACGTCGACTACGCCACCCCCGGCATGCTGATGCTGGCCATCGTCTACGGGCTCAGCGCCACCGTGATGGCGGTCAACTCGGACATGACCACCGGCGTGATCAACCGGTTCAAGGTCATGGACGTCTCCCGCAGCGCGGTGCTGACCGGGCACGTCTTCTCCACCGTGCTGCGCACCGGGCTGGCCCTGGCCGCGATCTTCGCCGTCGCCTTCCTGATGGGCTTCGACCCGCAGGCCTCGGCGGCCGAGTGGCTCGGCGTGCTCGGGGTGCTGGCACTGGTGGTGTTCGCGGTCAGCTGGCTCACCGTCGCCCTCGGCCTCTTCGCCAAGAGCCCGGAGACCGCCGCGTTCACCGTCGTGCCGCTGATCATGCTGCCCTTCTTCAGCAGCGCGATCGTCCCGGCCGAGGCGATGGGCACCGGCATCCGGCAGTTCGCCGAGTACCAGCCCTTCACCTCGATCATCGAGTCGGTGCGCGGTTTCCTGACCGGGACCCCCGACACCGGCCAGACCTTCGCCACCATCGCCTGGTCGGTGGCCATCATCCTGGTCAGCTTCTTCTGGGCCCGGGCGAACTACGGCCGGCGGGCCTGATTCATCTCAGAACGTGGCAAACTCGGCGCGTGCAGATCCTGCTGCTGGGCACGTTCGAACTCCGCACCGACACGGGCACCCCGGCCGATGTGCCGGGGGCCCGTCTGCGTGCGCTGCTGGCGGCCCTGGCCCTGCGGCCGGGCCAGCTGGTCACCAAGAGCACACTCATCGACTGGATCTGGGGCGAGAACCCGCCCGCCGAGGCCCCCAACGCCCTGCAGCGCCTGGTCTCCCGGCTGCGCAAGGCCCTTCCGGAAGGGCTGGTCGAGGGCCTGCCCGAGGGGTACCGGCTGGCCGTCGCCCCCGAGCAGGTCGACGCCGTCCGGTTCGAGCAGCTCATTCTCCAGAGCCGTTCTCGCACCAGCGATCCGGTCCTGCGCACCGAACTGCTCCGGCAGGCGTTGCCGCTGTGGAAGGGCGCTCCCCTGGCCGAGGTCGGCCTGCAGGACAGCCCGGCCTTCGAGGCCGCGGTCGCGCACCTCACCGAACTGCATCTCACCGCCGCCGAGGAATGGGCCGAGGCCGAGGTCGTTCTGGGGCGCGGCGCGGAGATCCTGCCCCGGCTGAACGACCTGGCCGCCGCCCACCCGCTGCGCGAGCGCCTGGTGGCCACGCTGATGCGGGCCCTGGCCGGCACCGGCCGGGCGAACGAGGCCCTCGCGGTGTTCGGGCGCACCCGGCGGGCCCTGGCCGAGGAGCTGGGGGCCGACCCGTCGGCCGAGTTGTCCGAGCTGCACCTGTCGCTGCTGCGGGCCCCGGCCCCGCCCGCCCGGCCCCGCGCCCACAACCTGCGCTCCGAACTCACCAGCTTCGTCGGCCGCGAGACCGAGGTCGGCCGGATCGGCGACCTGCTCGGCGAGTCCCGGCTGGTCACCCTGATCGGGCCCGGCGGGTGCGGAAAGACCCGGCTGGCCACGGAATCCGCGCGGGCCCACGCCTCGGCCTGGAAGGACGGCGCCTGGCTGGTCGAGCTCGCCTCCACCAGCGCCGGCGGCGACGTGGCCCAGGCCGCCCTGGCCGCCCTCGGCCCGCGCGACACGCTGCTCGCCGAACCCTCCGAGACCACCCTCACCGAGCGGGTCGTGGCCGTGGTCGGCGAACGCGAGATGCTGCTGGTGCTGGACAACTGCGAGCACGTCATCGAGGCCGCGGCCACCTTCGCCCACCGGCTGCTGGGCGAGTGCCGGCAGCTGCGGATCCTGGTCACCAGCCGCGAACCGCTCGGCATCACCGGTGAGGTGCTCTGGCCGGTCCTGCCGCTGGCGGTGCCGGATCCCGAGGCCGGTGCCGGGCAGATCGAGGCCTCCCCCGCGGTGCGTCTGCTGCTCGACCGGGCCCGCGCGGTACGCAGCGACCTGGCCCTTGACGAGGGCACCGCTGAGGTCCTGGCCGGGATCTGCCGCGCGCTCGACGGTATCCCGCTGGCGATCGAACTGGCCGCGGCCCGGTTGCGCACGATGACGCCCGACCAGCTCGCCCTGCGCCTGAACGACCGGTTCCGACTGCTCACCGGCGGCAGTCGCACCGCCCTTCCGCGCCACCGCACCCTGCACGCGGTGATCGACTGGAGCTGGCAACTGCTCAGCGACGACGAACGCCTGATGCTGCGCCGGCTCTCGGTGTTCTCCGGCAGCGTGAGCCTGGAGGCCGCCGAAGCCGTCCTGGCCCCGTCAGCACAAGCCCTCGACCTGCTCACCGCCCTGACCGAGAAGTCGCTGCTGGTGGCCCTCGGCGAGGGCGCGCCGCGCTACCGGATGCTGGGCACCATCCGCGAGTACGCGGCCCAGCGGCTCACCGAGGCGGGCGAGGCGGAGTCTGCCCGCCGCGCCCACCTGGCCTTCTTCACCGACCTGGCCGAGACCGCGCAGCCCCACCTGCGCCGGGCCGAACAGCTCACCTGGCTGGCCCGCCTGCACGATGAGCACGACAACCTCGGCGCCGCCGTGCGCGCGGCAGTGAGCGCCCAGGACGCGGCCGGGGCCATGCGCCTGGCCGCCTCCGCCGGCTGGTACTGGTGGCTGGCCGGGCACAAGGCCGAGGGCAACGAACTGGTGGTGGCCGCCAGCCGGATCCCCGGCGAGGTGCCCGCCCCCACCCGGGCCATGCTCAGCGCCCTGGTGGTGATGTTCCTGAACTCCGGGCGGGGCGACGAGCGCGACGCGGCCGAGTGGATCGAGCAGGCCTACGAGCTCACCCGGCGCATCCCGCAGCCCGACCCGCTGCTGGGCCTGGTCGCCCCGCTGCACCGCATGCTCACCGACCCGGGCGCCTACCTGTCCGCCTTCGAACCCCTGCTCGACAGCGAGGACCCGTGGGTCGCCGCCCTGGCCCAGCTGCACCTGGGCAAGGTCCGGGTGGTGATGGGCCACAGCGGCACCGAGGCCGACACCTTCCTGCACACCGCCCTCGAGCAGTTCCAGGCCCTCGGCGAACGGTTCGGAATCTCCTTCGCCCACACCGAACTGGCCGCCCGCCTGGCCCTGCGCGGAGACCGGCTCAGCGCCTGCGAACACTACGAGCAGGCCATCCGGGCGGTCACCGAGCTCGGCGCCCTGGAAGACGTCATCGCGCTGCGCGCCCGCCAGGCCCACCTGTACTGGCTGAACGGCGACATCGAGGCGAGTACGGCTGCCCTGGCCCACGCCCACCACCTCGCCGAGCAGGCCACCTGGTCGGTCGCCCTCTCCGAACTGGCCATCGTGGAGGCCGAACTGGCCCGCAGCACCGGCAACGCGCCCGAGGCCCGCCGCCAGCTCGACCGGGCCGCCGCCGTGCTCGGCGAAGAGGCCGGGCGGGCCGAGTTCCGCGCGGTACGCCACGACCTGCTGGCCTACCTCACCGACGACCGGGCCGAGGCGGGAAGGCACCGGAAGCTGGCCTACGAGGCGGCGAACGAGGCCGGCTACCCGCTCACGATCGCCCAGGTCCTCGTCGGCCTCGCCGACCTGGCCCAGCAGCAACGCGACGACGAGCAGGCCGCCCGACTGCTCGCGGCCAGCGCCGCGCTGCGCGGCCTGCCCTACGTGGAACATCCCGACGTGACCCGGATCGAACAGACCGCCCGCACCCGGCTCGGCGAGGCCCGCTACGCCGAAGTCAGCCGGGAAGGCACCCGGGACAACTGGCCCGAGCTGGCCGACGCCACCCTCAAAATCTAACCCGCCACCACCCCGGCCTGCCGCAAGGCTTCAATCCGGTCACCGTCGAGCCCCAGCTCGCCCAGGATCTCGGCGGTGTGCTGCCCCAGCACCGGCGCCGGGTGCCGCAGCCAGCCCTGCTCACTGCCCTCGACCTTGACCGCCTGCCCCAGAACCCGCATCTCGCCCAGGGATTCGTGCTGCACCGTCTGCACCATGTCCAGTCCGGCGGTGACCGGATGATCGAGCGCCTCCCCCACGTCGAGCACCGGACCGCACGGCACCCCCGCCTGATTGGCCAGCTCGATCCACTCCTCGGCGGGCCGGGCGGCCAGACGCTGCTCGATCAGCCGCCGCAACTGCCCCCGGTTGGCCATCCGCGCAGCATTGTCGGCATATTCCGGCTGCCCCACCAGCTCTTCCAGGTCGAGCACACCGCACAGACGCCGCCACATCCGGTCGTTGCCGCAGGCCAGGGTGATCGAACCGGACCGAGTGCGAAAGGTGCCCTGAGGGAAGATGATCGGATGGTCGTTGCCGTCCTGGATGGGCACGACGCCGAGACTGAGATACTTCTGCGCCTGGTACGACATCAGCGTCAGCGTCGACTCCATCAGCGACGACTCGACCACCGCTCCCCGACCCGTGCGCTCACGCTCGTGCAACGCCGCAAGCACACCCACCGCCGCGAAAACCCCGGTGGCCGAGTCACTGACCGCGATACCGACCCGCAGCGGGCCGGTCTGCTCGGTGCCGGTGACACTCATCAGCCCGGACATGGCCTGCGCGGTCTGGTCGAACCCGGGCAGGGCCTGACCGGGTGGGCGCTGACCGAAACCGCTGATGTCCACGTAGATCAGCCGCTCGTTACGCTCCCGCAGCACCTCGGACCCCAGGCCCATCCGGGCGGCCGTGCCCGGGCGGAAGTTCTGCACGAACACATCGCTACGATCGGCCAGCTCACGCACCAGGTCGATGCCTTCGGGGCGAGCGCAGATCGACCGCCAGCGAACGCTTGTTGCGATTGGAGGCCATGTAGTACACGCTCTCGTCGCCGTGGAACGGCCCGGACTCCCGGGCCGGGTCGCCGGCCGGCAGGGCCTCCACCTTGATCACGTCGGCGCCCAGGTCGGCCAGCAGCATGGTGAGCGTGGGCCCGGACAGGTAACGGCTCAGATCCAGCACTTTCAGGCCGGTCAGGGCCGCCACCGCTACGACCTTCCGGCCCGGAACACCGGCGGCCGGCGCTCGGTGAAGGCCGCCACGCCCTCGCGCAGATCCGGCCCGTCATAGGCCTCTTCGTGCAGCGCGCGCAGCAGTTCGTGCTGCTCGGTGGCCGACGGATCGGCCCCGGCCAGGTCGGTGACCTGCTTGGCCGCCCGCACACTGACCTCGGAGCCCAGGCAGATCGACTGCACCAGGGCAGCGGTGACCTCCACGACGCCCTCCTCCTCGACCACCTGCTGCACCAGCCCCCAGGCCAGGGCCTGCCGCGCATCGATCAGAGCACCGCTGAACAGAAGATATTTCAGGTTCGCGGCGCCGATCGCCCGGCTCACGGCCCGGGTCTCGGTCAGGCCCAGGGTGACTCCCAAGCGGGTGGCCGGAATGCCGAAGCGCGAGCCGACCGTGGCCAGGCGCACGTCACAGGCCGCGGCCAGCTCGCAGCCGCCACCAACGGCCAGCCCCTGCACCATCGCGATCACCGGAACCGGCACGGCAGCGGCGGAAGCCAGCGCCCGGGCGACCGATTCGTTGTAGCCGTCGGCCACTCCGGCGCCGATCCGGCGGGACGGGAACTCGGCAATGTCGGCCCCCGCACTGAACGCCCGCCCACCGCAGCCTCGCACCACGACCGCCCGCAGCGCCCGGTCCTGGGCAAATTCGCCCGCCAGACGGGCGATCTCGTGCCAGGCGGCCAGGTCGAGCGCATTGTGACGCTCCGGCCGGCCGAGACTGACCACGGCGACCCGCCGCCCGTCGACCTCCACCGTGGCACAGTGCACCGGACCGGCTCCTGGCACCGGATCTGCCCTCAGGGCGGCCGTGAGTGCTTCTGGTGAGGTGGACCCCATGCCGTTGGCCGCCTTCCGATCACAAAATCGATGGTGAGCGCGCGCCCATAGTTACATAATTCCGGACATGACCGCACTGCCCCTGGAAACCGCCCGCACGATCATCGCCGCTGCCCGGGCCCACGCCCGCGAGGCCGGCCTGCAACCGCTCACGGTCGTGGTGCTCGACGCCGGAGGGCACGTGCTGGCCGCCGAAAGGGAGGACGGCGCGTCGAACCGGCGCTTCGACATCGCCTTCGGCAAGGCCCACGGTGCGATCTCGATGGGGCTGGGCTCCCGGGCCCTGATGGCCCGGGCCGAGAACCAGCCGTACTTCGTCGCCGCGGTCACCTCGGCCGTCGGCGGCGCCCTGATCCCGGTGCCCGGCGGGGTACTGGTGCGCGACGCCGAGGGTGCGCTGATCGGGGCGGTAGGCATCACCGGCGACTCCTCGGACAACGACGAGGCAGCGGCCGTGGCGGCGATCGAGAAGGCCGGGCTGACCGCGCAGACGGAGTGATCGCAATAATCACCGCATGAGTTTCGACGTGGGGGGACAGCCCGGTCCGGGCCCAAGGGTGATCGGCGCGCTCCCAGAACTGCGCCGCCTGCTCGTGGACCTCTCGCGTTGCCCCAACTGCGCGGCCGCACTGACCGGCCCCCGGTGCCCGGTCTGCGGGATCGACCTGTCCGGGCCCGAGGCGGCCCGGGTGCAGACGATGAGCCGGGTCGCCGCCGAGGCCCTCGACCAACGCGAAGTGGCGCTGCAGTTCCTGCGTGCGCAGGCGGCCCGAGCAAGAACAGAGCCAAGAGCAGAACTGAGGACGCCGGCGAGCGCGGCTCCCAGCCCCGGCGCACCGCCCGTCCCCAGCCCACCACCACCGCCCGGCCCGGTCCAGCCGCCCTGGCCCGACCGCGGTCCCGAACGCGCCACCCCGTCCTGGCTCAGCGTCAACACGATCCTGGTCGGCGCGGGCGCCCTGCTGCTGGCCGTGGCCGCCATCGGGTTCCTGATCTTCTCCTGGCAGAGCATGCCCCTGGCCGGCCGGGCGGCCGTGATCGGTGGGGTCACCCTGGCCGCCCTCGGCACCGCCACCTGGCTGCGACCGCGCCTGCCCGAGACCGCCGAAGCAGTCGGGGCCCTGGCCGTCGTCCTGGTGCTCGGTGACACCTGGGCCGTCCGCAGCACCGGGCTCCTCGGCGCCGACGAGCCCGACGTGGTGCTCTACACCGGCAGCGCCCTGGTGGTGGTGGGCCTGCTGCTCGAGACCTGGGGCCGGACCACCAAGGTGCGCGCGGGCACCCACGCCAGCGCCCTCCTGCTACCGCTGGGCGCCTACTTCCTGACCGCCCAGCTCACCCACGACCTCGTCGACACCTGGCAGCTCGGCCTGATCGCCGGCGCCCTGGTCACCCTCTGCCGCCGCACCCTGCCGCCGACCTGGCAGAACGAGCGCATCATCGCGCGGATCACGGCCGCGCTCATGCTGGCCGCCGCCACCGTGCCGTCCTGGCTGGGTCTGCCCGAGCTCACCACCGCAGCTCTCGGAGCAGTCGCCGTCACCGCAGCCCTCGCCGCACAGACCTGGGCCGACCGCCCTCTGGCCCACACGCCGTCCTCAAACAAGCCGCAACCCACCAACGCGAGCCCGCCGCCCAGCCCTCACGCACTCAACCGGGCCTGGTCCCTGGCCGCCGGCGTCTCGATCGTCGCGGCCGCCGCGGTGGGTGGCGGCGCCGTCGCCGAAGCACTCTCGCTGCACGGCGTGACCACGCTCATCCCGGTCGTCGTCGAGGCCGGCCTGCTGCTGATCCCCTTCACCTTCCTCAGGCCCCACCCCGAGGCAGCCCTGCGCCGCACCGCGGCCGCCATCGGCGCCCTCGCCACCTACGGCCTGATCGCCCTGCCCACCCTGACCCTGACCGCCTGGCACCTCCTGCGCCCGATCCCCACCAGCGCCCGCGCCCACGACGCGGGCACCAGACTGGGCGACATCGGCGCCCAGCAGCCCGACCTCACCCGTCACTGGCTGAGCGTCCTGGCCGCCCTGGCCGTGATCATCGTGGTCAGCTGGGTGGTCGGCCGCGGCCAGGCCTGGCCCTCGGGCCCCTGGCCCAAACGAGTGCACCGGCTGCTCAACCGCCTTCCGCTCCCCCTCGCGGCGTCCGCAGTCGTTCTGGTGGCCCTCACCCCCGCAGCCCCCGTTGCCGCCGGCGTCGCCGCGCTACTCGTCCTTTCGTTCGTTGCGGTCGCGCTGGCCCTGCGCAGGTGGCAGCCCTCACTGACCTGGACCGCCGCCGTCCTCACCGGCACGCTCGCGGTGATCCTGGCCTGGGGCACCGAGCAACTGCCGGGCGCCGTCACGCTGCTCGCCGCGGTAGCGGTGCTGGGAGCCCGACGCCGCTTCCCCGGCACCGACGAGAACACCCGGATCGGCCGCGCCGCCCTGGCCCTGCTGGCGGCCATTCTGTTCCCGGTCGCCCTGGCCGTCCTGATCGAACAGCTCGGAGCCGACCAGAGGACGTCCGTGATCTGGACCGCTCTGATCAGCGGTTCGGGGGTGGCAGCACTGCTCACGATTGCCCGCCTGCCGATCCCCCGGCGCCCGGGCCGGGCCGACTGGAGCCCTCTCGACCGGCTGATCGCCACCGCACCCGGTCTCGTGGCACTCGGAATCGGCTACTTCACCGCCGTTTCCGACCCCGACCAACTACCGGCCGTCACCCGGCCCGCCCTGATCCTGGTCGCCCTGGTCATCGCCCTGAGCGGCGTACTGTTCATCCGGGCCGCCCTCGCGACCGCCTATCCGCAGCTGCCGCAACTGTTCGCCGGCCTGAGCACTCCCCTGCTCGGTTTCCTGGCCGCCACCTGCGCCGAGGTCTGGAACCCGGACACCATCTCGAACGGCCTGATCTGGTCGCTCTCGACCGCCGTGGGCACTGCGGCCGTCACCGTTGGCCTGGTCAGCGACCGGGCCGACGCCCCCCGCTGGAAACAGCGTCGGATCGGCGCCGAAATCGGTCTGCTGGCAGCCGGTCTGATCGCCGTCTCGGTGACCCTGAGCGGAGACGCCGACACCGAGCGGGTCTGGCTGACCCTGCTCATTCTCGGCGTCTCGGCCTCGGCGATCGCCTTGAACCCCGACCGCAGCGAGATCGGCTGGCTGGCCGGGCTGCTGCTGGCCGGCTCCTCGTGGCTGCGCCTGGCCGATGCGGGTGTGCAGGTGGTCGAGGCCTACACCGTGCCGCCGGCCCTCGCCCTGCTGGCGGTCCAGCTCTGGGCCCACCGCCGAAACCCCTCTCTCACAGCCACATCGAAGCCCAGCTCGTATCCGCAGTGGTACCAGGATCTCGGCGTGCTGGCCCGCCCGCTGCTGATCGGCGTGGTGCCCAGTGTGCTGGCCGTCGGCGTCCGCGACGAGATCTGGCGGCCCATCCTGCTCATGACGATGGGTGGGCTCCTGGTGGCGGGCACGCTCTACGCCCAGCGCAGCGGTCGGCTCACCCGGCCCGGTCTCGCCCGCGCCCTGGTATTGACCGGCATGGTCATCGCCGTCGCGACCGCCCTGCTGCGCACCATGCACCGCCTGGACGAACTGGCCCCGATGCAGGGCCGCCAGATCCCACTGACGGCCCTGGAAGCCTGGACCGTCCCGGCCGCGCTGATCCTGCTGACGTTCGGGCTCAACCGGTTCCAGCACCTCGAGAAGAGCACGCCCGCGCCCGACATTGCGCACTCCTGGCCCACCGTCGGGCCCGGCCTGCTGCTCCTGCTCAGCCCCAGCTTCCTGGCCACCCTCAGTGAGGCCGAAAGCCCCCTCTTCCGGCCCGTTCTGGTCCTTGTCGCAGCGGCCTTGGCCGTCGCGGCGGGTGCGGTCAAGCGGATGCAGGCCCCTCTGATCGGCGGAGCGGTAACGCTGGCGGCCCAGGCGTTGATTCTGATCGGGCCCTGGCTGCAGGAAGTCGGTCAGGCAGTGCCGCTGTGGGCCTGGGCCGCGATCGTCGGGCTGGCGCTGCTGGTGCTGGGCGGCGGCTACGAACGCCGCCTGGCCCAACTGCGCACCGTTCGTTCCCGGCTGGCCGCCCTCCGCTGAAATCTCAGTCCCACCAGAACGACCAGAGCGACTCCCCGACCAGCCCGTCTGCGTAGGCAGCCAGACCGTCCATCTGCCCGATGTTGTCGGGGCACAACGCGAAGTGCTCCGCAGCGATCGGCAGTGCCTCGGCGCGACTGGCGGGCGGGGCGGGCACGCTCACATAGAGATCGGCGAACCCCATCCCGACCAGTCGCGCCCCGAACCGGTCCTCCCACGAGCGCAGAACGGCCGAGACCTGGGCCGTGTCGTCGATGTAGTTGGCCGGGCCCTGCCAGCCCGTGACCGACGGAGCATCAGCACTGCGCTCGGCCGCCACCAGTCCCAGCCGCAGATGCGGCTTCT
Source organism: Kineosporia rhizophila (assembly GCF_021277265.1). Taxonomy (GTDB): domain Bacteria; phylum Actinomycetota; class Actinomycetes; order Actinomycetales; family Kineosporiaceae; genus Kineosporia; species Kineosporia rhizophila. The sequence continues at coordinate 125,357 of NZ_JAJSOH010000007.1, read as the reverse complement.
CGGCCAGCATCTGGACCGCACAGCGGTCCGCCTGCTCTTCCGGATCCACCGACAAGACCTGCGAGGGCACGAGACCCGGCCACCGACGTCCAAAAGGAGCCGTCAGCTCGTCGTCCTCGTCGTCCTCATCGGTTTCGGAGTACTCGTCCCACCACTGCGCCAGCAGAGTAGCCGCGTCGTGCTCTTCGGGACTGCTCATGTCGCCCGGCGCCAGCTCGCCGGTGTCCCACGGACGGTCTACGTCGTGGTCGTCGCTCTCCAGCAGGATCGGAACCAGGCCGGTGCGAAGGCGGTCGGCCCGGAGCGAGCGCCAGAGCTGAACGGTGGCCGGCCCCTGACTCACCCAGAACGCCGAATGCCGGGCTGACAAGAGTTCTTGCAGCTCAGGCGGAAGACCGGAAGGCATGCGCGCGAGCATAGGGGCTCACCCGATCGGCTTGTGCATCACCGTGCACTCCAGCCGCACCCCGTTGGGCGTGGCGAACGAGGTCTCCTCCACCACCACGAACCCCAGAGCGCGGTACAGCGGCACGCCCGGACGGGTGGCCATCAGCACGAGCTCGGCGAATCCCTCGGCCTGGGCGGCCGACTCGGCCGCCGCCAGGATCTGCCGGGCCAGGCCTCGGCGGGTCCGGTCCGGGCGCACGAACATCGCCCTCACACGGGCAGGCTCAGTGGCCGGGTCGAGCAGGCGGGCATCGTCGTCGTGCGTGTGCCCGGTGCCGGTGTGCAGCTTGGCCCGCCGGCTCCAGCCCCCGCAGGCCACGAGCTCGCCCTGCTCCTCGATCACGTAGTAGGTACCGTCGGCGACCAGGTCCCGGTCGAGGTCGGTGATGAACCGGGCAGCCGCCCCGGTCTCGGCCGGATCGTGAAAATCGGGGAAGAGCCCCAGCACCGAGGCCCGCATCAGCTCTTCCGTCGCGGGGATGTCCTCGGCCGTCGCGGTACGCAGCATGAACCGACGGTAGCCGTTGCCGGCTCTCCACGGCGACGTCATAAAGTCAGCTCTCGTGCAACTGAACCTCAGTGGAGTGCAGCCTTCCGGCCTCACCCGCCGGGCCCGGTCGTTCCTGGCCGGCAACGGTGTGAAGATCGACGTACGGCCGGTGGACGAGGTCCGGCAGTGGTGGCTGGAGCAGGACGTGCCCACCGACGTGGTGGACCGGATCGCCGCCTTCCACCAGCGCTGGGGCGGCCTGCTGCTGCCGCCCTCGTCCGAGTACAACGGCGGGCCCAAGTGGCTGGAGCCCGACCTGCCGGTTTTCGTCGACGGGGTGGGCTGGTACTTCGAGGCGGGCGAGGTGCGCTGGTCGATGAGCTACTGGTTCACGGTCGGGCCCCAGGGCGAGTTCGGGGTGCAGTCCGGCGACCGGCACGTGCCGCTGTACGGCAGCACCGAGGGCTGGGTGGAGTCGCTGGCCCTGGAACACCACGCCACCTCGTTCGCCCCGCAGATCTCCCGGATCACCGGCGACGACGTGGACGACCTCGACCTGGCCGGCTACCTGCCGGTGCCGGAGGTGCAGGGCCGGGCCGACACCTGGTGGCGCGGCCCGGACTCGCTGCTGTCGGTGCGCACCGGGGTGGCCGAGTGCCTCGACGTGCCCGCCTACCGTAAGGCGACGCTCTACGCCGGGCTGGACGAGTGGGACCTACGCAGCGAGGTGATTCCGGCCGACGCGGAGTGACCCCCGCGGCAACCGTTCAGGCTCCCTTACGGACCCGCCGGGTCACGGCCCGGCCGGTCTCCGGGGTGAGGGGACCGGTCACCTCGATGCCCAGGCTGGTGGCCAGCGACCCGCCGTACAGGTCCACGGCCGACTCGACCAGCTCGGCGTAGCCGTCGACGGCCTGACGGGCCGTGACCCAGCCCACCACCCAGGTCACCGCCCCGACGAGCGCGGCGGGCCACCAGATCAGGCCCAGCACCCCGGACATCAGGCCCCAGGCCGAGATCACGGCGGCCTGGTCGATCCGGGCCCGGGCGGCGCGGATCTCGGCGCAGGGGTGCTCGGGGAGAACGAGCCACAACCGGGGCCAGACCGTGGGAAGGTCCAGCCCGTAGGCGTTGCGGACCCGGATCTGCACCCCCGCGACGCGATCACCGGTCCACGTCGGGCGGCTGGGTTCGGCGCGGGCGAGGGCGTTGCGCCGGGCACCGAGCCGGGCGGCCTCGGCCGGGTCGGGGTCTTCGAGTGCCCTGACGAACTCGGCCTGGGCCTGCGTCCACCGTTGCCGCCGTCGGTCCGTCCGCCATGCCGACCAGGCCCGGGCCGGCCGAGGCCACGAGCCCAGCCACCACAGCAGCTGACCGACCCCCAGCAGCTGGGCGACGACCCCGGCGCCGGTTGCTGCGAGGGCGAGCGAGGCGATCAGGACGACGCCGCCCGCCGTGTCCCAGTCCTCGGCCCGGGCCCACTCGGCCAGCATCTGCAGGTCCAGGGCGTGCCGGTGGCCCTGAACGACCCCGAGCACCCCGGCCACCACGAAAAGGACTCCGGGAAGGGCGATCAGGGCGCTCCAGCGGTCGAGCAGCCGGCTGCCGAGCGGGCCGAGCAGCGGGGTCACGGCAGATCCACCAGGGTCAGGGTCTCGCCCCAAAGCGCGCACACCGGTTCCGGGCCGCCGGGTTGCCGCAGGTCGTAGCGGGAGCATCCGGCCGTCGGGCACCGGTACCGATCGACCGAGGCCGGGCCCGGCCCGGCCGGCAACAGCGAACCCGGGCCGGAGACCGTGGGCGGCCAGGCCCGTTCGGGGCCGGCCTCGGGGATGCCCAGCTGCCGGCACAGGTCGACCAGCCGGGCGGTCCAGCCGCCGTCAAGCCGGCCCTCGGCCGCCTCCTGGGCGAGCTGCTCGAGAGCGCTCAGGGCCCGGACCCCGGCGGCCGACGCACGAGCCCGCAGGAAGCCGAGGTCCTGGCAGAACCGCCCGAGCTGATCTTCGATGTCCATGACCGAGTCTCCCCGCTACGCGCCGATGTGGATGTGGGCCGACCACAGGGTGGGCACGGACGGGGCCGCCCTGCGTTCCTCCTGCACGGCACGGTGCAGGGCGTGGGCGACGTGGCCCGGACCGTCGCCGCCCATGGCCCGGTGGCTGTTCCCGGCCAGCCGCTGGGCCACGTCGTCCGCGGTCCGCCAGAGCGTGCCCACCACGTGCCGGAACCCGGCCACGTGGAAGGCGCTGGCCAGGTGCACGCCCTCGTCGGCGAGCGCCGGGGCCGCCCGGGTGGTGTCGCAGGCCGACAGGTAGGCGAACTCGGCCCCGCCCAGCCGCAGAGCCGCGATGTCGGAGACGGTGAGGGGCGCGTCCTGGTGGTCGTGCAGGAGCAGGTAGGGCACGCCGGCGGCATCGGCGCTGCTGCGGGCATGACAGGCGAAGTGCACCCGGCGGCATCCGGGCAGGGCCGCCAGCACGCTGCGGCGCGTGGCCGACTGGCCTTCGAGAACATCTGCCTCGGGCCAGATCTCGCGGTGCATCAGATCGGCCTCGGCGTGAGCTCCGGGAAGTGGCGGGGCCCCAGGGGTAGTGGGCATGGCGACGACGAGTGAAGAACCGGGGGCGCGCGCCGACGGGTTCTCCGAGCCACGGTGGTGCAGGAGCGTGCGCAGGGTCGGGGTGTAGGAGGAAACCACCAGATCGAGCACGCACCGCCCGGGCGGAACCGGGGCGAACGGCTCGGGGTACTCGCCCGCCGCATGCAGCGGCAGGAACGTCAGAGGGCCGGTGGGCACCCACCAGATCCGCGGAAGGGGTTCGGAGGCGTTCGGCCGACGGCGATCGAGACCCAGTGCGGTCAGGACGGGTTCGGCCACGGCGTGCCACAGCCAGCGCAGGACGGCGCGGGCGTCGTCTTCCGCGGCCGCGTGCTCGGCCCGACCCCGGGCCGGGTCCCGGCCTGCCGCCACGGCCTCGGCGAACGCCTGCGCCTGCTGGTGGGCCTCGGCGGCAGTGAGGTGGGGCAGCGGCGTGACCCGCATCCTGGTCGGCTCAAGAATGACTGCGTCGCACCGCAGAGGGCTGACCACGAGGATGACCACCGGACCCTCGCGGCCCGCCGTCAGCAGTTCGGCGACGGTGGGCGGGCGCAGGAAACCCTCGAAGCCGGGCTGCGCCCGGATCGTGTCCAGCAGGGCGTCCCACTGCCGCGCCCGGTCGCGGCGCAGCTCGGCCCGGGCGAAGCTGTCGCGCGGCGCGGAAGGGCTTTGGTCGTCGACCCGGATCAGCAGCCGGTGCAGGTCGGCGGCCAGCTCCGGGTGGGCCCGTTCCAGCGCGGCCGGGTCGACGGCGGTCTCCACGGCCCGGGCCAGCAGGATCCCCCGGCCCTGTTCCAGCAGCAGCAGGGCCAAGGCCGGATCACCGGCCGCCAGGGCGTAGGCCGCCGCGTCCAGCGCCAGCCCGGGGAACTGGGCGATCTGCACCTGCTGGTCGCTCCGGCCCAGGTGACGTCCCGGCAGCAGCGGGAACAGGTCGACGGTGCGCTCGAACGCCCACCGGGCCTCGGACAGGTCGGCGCCGGACAGCAGGGTCACCCCCGCCCAGGTCATGGCGGCCTGGATACGTTCGGCGACCGGCAGACCCGCGTTGTCGACGACGTGCCGTAACCACCTTCGCGACAAGGCCTCCGCCGCCTGGTTGCTGGCGGACCGGGCCCGAAGGTAGTCACCGGCGGCCCGCATCCGGATCGCGGTGGCCCGCAGGGGGTGCCCCTGTGGGGTGACGTTCTCGGCCTGCCGGCTCGCGCGCACGAAGTCCGTCAGGGTCGAGGGGTTCGGATCCTGCTGGTGCACCAGGTACAGGAGCCGGGCGTAACTGTTCTTGCGCTCGACCTCGTTCGGATGCCCGGCCGGGGTGGCGGCCAGCGAGGCCCACATCGCCTGCCGGGCCTGGGCCAGCACGGCCGGGTCGCGGGCGGCCGTCGGCAGGCTCATCAGGGTGAGGGCCAGGTTGGACTGGGAACGGGCGTACAGAGGATGCGTGACCTCGGCTGCGGCCGAACGGGCCAGATCCAGGGCCCGTTCCAGGACCTCCGGGTCGCGGCGCACCTGGTACTGCTCGCGCAGGCACTCGGCCAGATTGCCCCGGGTCACCGGTGAGGGCTCTTGGCGCAGGGCCACTTCGAGGAAGTCGGCCGCCTCGTCCAGGACCGACGTGTCCCGTGACCGGACGTAGTACTGCAGGAGCGTCACCCCTACGGCGGTCTGCCGGCCGACGTAGTGCGGATCCCCCGGCGCGGTGACCCCGGCCACGTCACGCGCCAGCTTCGCGGCCTCTCGCAGATCGTCCAGCGAGCCGCTTCTCAGTGACCGGGCCGCCAAAGCGCCGGCCAGGTTGGCCCGCAGGCTGTTCCTGGCCCCGGCCTCAGCGCCGGGCGCGCCCAGCCCCGAGCGCAACCGGTCGATGGCGGCGTCGAGGAGCTCGGGGTGGCCGAGCACGTCGTACCGGTCCCACAGGGCGACGGCTTCGTCGTTGAGGCTCCCCGGGTCAGGGTGTGCCATCGGAGCCCAGCGCCGCGTCCAGCATTGCCGCATAGTTCTCGATCACCGGCCGGTTGGGGTCGTCCGGCGGAGTGTCGGCCAAGGCCTCGTGGGCGTACTGCCGGGCCTCCAGCAGCACGGCGGGCGCCTGGGTCAGGAGGCCGAACTGCATGAGGGCCTGGCTGAGGGCCACAGCGGCCCGGCCCCGCTGCCGGTCCCGTTCCGGTCGCAGGCTCAGGGCCTCCCGACCGGTCACCACGGACTCGGCGAGCATGTCCCGGTCCTTCTCCGCGGCCCCCGCCACGAACAGCACGTTGGTCAGATTGCTCAGCGCCGAGGGGTACTCGGGGTCGTCGACGTCGAGAGTGGCCACGATCTCCCGGTTCAGCTGGACGGCCTGCGCCAGGTGCCCGGCCTCACCGCGCTGGTGCGCATCGAGCAGAGCGGTGGCCAGAGCGGTGCGGCAACGGGCTCGGTGCTGACCGCACGCGTCGGCCGCGTCGACGGCGGCCCGGCCGGCGGCAACGGCTGCGCTCAGGTCGGCCTGGCTGCCTGTGCGGGCGGCCCGGGTACGCAGCGAGACACTGAGCGTCGCCGCCGACAGCGCCCGATCGACCGAACCGGCCGCCGAACCGGCGACCACCTCGGCGGCGAAGTCGACGGCCATGTCCAGCAGTTCCGGGTCGCTGGTGGCCTGGGCCCTCAGCCGAAGGGCGTCGGCCGCCGCGACCGGATCGTCGAGGGGCAGCGTGAGCGGTTCCCCCACACCGGGCGGCTGGGCAGAAGGCCCGGAAGGGCCGGGCCGGTCGGCGACCTCGAGCATCAGCTCCCCGGCCGGGTGCCCGGCCCGGGCCGCCTGCCGGAACCACCGCTTGGCGGCGCGGACCTCGCCCTGCGAGAGCAGAACCTGCCCCAGGCTGAGCATCGCCTCGACGTGGCCCGCCCGGGCCGCCCGGGAGTAGGAGTCGATCGCCTCGTCGGTGCGCCGCAGCCCTCTCAGCACGTTGCCCAGGTTGTTCAGGGCAGCCCGGTCGCCGGTGTCGGCCGCGGCGCGCAGCCACCGCTCGGCCTCTTCCCACCGGTCGGCCTGCTTGAGCAGAACGCCGAGGTTGTTCATGGCGTCGACGTGGCCGGCCTGGGCGGCCCGTTCGTACACCCGCATCGCCTTGGCCGTGGCACCGATCTCGGCGAAGGAGAAGCCCACTTCGAACAACACCCCGGGATCGGTGGCGTCACTCGCGGCGGTGAGCCACTGTTCGGCCTGCTCCGGGTCTGCTGCTGCCAGGCGGGCCCGCCCGGCAGCAAGGAACCCGGCGAACTCCGAGTTCGACGGATCGACTTCCTCCGGCGGGGCGGCGCGCCTCTTCTTCCGACCGAACACTCGTCCCCCCAACGAATGAAGTGCACGAACGACACAAGAGCGACATCTTCACTGCAAAAATACCGGTTCGGACCGCCGGAAACGTCTCTGTATCCACAAGTGACCGAAAACCACCATCGGCCCATTGACGGCGAATCGCCGCGAATCCCCACGTACGCCGCTGACCTGCGCCGACGCCGTCCATAGTTTGCAAAAAGGTGACCCGGACACCTCCTTCTGGGCGCAAACATCAGTTACCGTCGACATTCGCTCGGTCACGGAGGGCCGAGCCGCCGCGGATCTTGCGAACCCGCTTCCCGGCGAAAAACGGCAGGAGGCCTGATGTCACGCCCGAGCACGCTCACCCCCGACTGGAGCCCCTGGGGCAGCATCCAGGAGAGCGAGCCCCTCGGCGAGGACGGCATCCTGCGGGTGCGCACGGCCACCAGCCGCGGCTACTTCATCCCCCGTCAGGCCAACGACCGCGTCCACCAGACCTGGCGGGTGCGCACGGGCTGGTACGGGCAGGGGGAACGCGACGACCAGTGGGCCATCGTGGTGATCACCTTCCCGGAGCTCTTCCCCCAGCGCACCGTGCACGACGCCCACGCCCTGCAGCGCAAAGCCCACCCGATCCAGTACGCGACCGTGGTCAAGCAGGCCCCCACGCCGGACATCGTCCTGCCCGTCGACGTGGTGCAGGCCCTGTCAGCCGTGACAACGACGGCAACCAGCCTGCCCAAGCCGGCCGCCCCCGCCTCCGCGCCTACCACTACCCCGGTGCTGTCGGTCAGCTCGTCCTCCGCCGGAGTGGTGTCGGTTCGCCGTACCCCCGCCGCGCCGCGTAAGGCCGGACCGGTCGCCACGCAGGTCTGGGGCGAGTGGCACGAAAGCGTTCCGGCGGGCTACGTCGGGGTGCTCGCAGCCCCCGACGCCGACCCGACCGACCTGTCCTGGCACCTGGTTCCCGTGCGGGAGTACAACACCCGGCCCGGATTCCGCTTCGTGGTCGACCCGGACCAGCACCAGCCCTGGCCCGACCACCCCTGAACCCAAGGATCAGGCCGGCAGCTCAACCAGCCTGCTCCCCTCCAACGCCCGCGGCGGATCCTCGGCAGTCGGGCAAGGGATTACTGAGCGACTCACAGCTCCCCCATCGCCGACCTTCCCCGACAGTCGGAAACAGGTGTGGAACTTCTCCCACTGCCCGGCGGCCACATACTTGCGCGATGCCCCACCGGCGAGGACTACGTCCCACTCCACCACGTCGGTGGACTTCACCCGGCTCTCCAACACCTCGAACGGGTGGGCATCGGCCACCTCGGCCCGAGCGTCCTCCGCATTGCCGTCCGAGTCGACCAGCGCGGTGGACGCCTCCTCGGTCAGGTCAACCGCCGAGGCCTGGAGCTTGTCCCGCACGACCTGCTCCGGGTCCGGCCGCTCCCAGGTGGTGAGCAGGTAGCCCAGCACACCGAGGATCAGTACCCCGGCAACCGCCGCGCTGGTCGTGGCCCGGCTCATCACCGGCATCTGTCTGTGCACCGCGACACCGTAGCTAGGCGGTGCGACCGGCGAACAGCCGGGCCCCGACCACGAAAGACACCAGCGCAAGGACGATTGCAACGGCGGCTCCGGTGTACACGGTGGCATCGACCACCCCGGCGAACAGGTCCCGGGTGGCGTCCAGCACATGGCGCAGCGGATTCAGCCGGGCCAGCCAGTCCAGCCAGGCCGGTGCACCCTCGAGCGGCAGCAGGATCCCCGACAGCAGCATCAGCGGGATCGCCAGGGTGTTCACCGCCGGGGCGAACAGGTACTCGTTGGGCAGGGTGAGCGCCAGCACGTACGACAGCGAGGCCAGACCGATACCGGTGATCAGGATCAGCCCGAAGGCGGCCACGACCCCCACCGGATCGGCCGCCATACCCAGCGCGTAGCCCAGCAGGATCAACGGAACCGCCTGCAGAACCAGGACAACCGCATCCTTGAGGACGCGTCCCAGCAGGATGGCCAGTCGGCTCACCGGGGTGACCCGCAGTCTTTCGACGAAGCCGGAGCGGATGTCCGGGATCAGGTTGAAGCCGGCGAACCCGGTGCCGAACAACCCCAGCTGCAGCAGCAACCCGGGCACGAAGAAGAGCCAGGGGTTCTGCCCGGCCGGCAAGGCACTGCCCAGCAACGGGCCGAACAGCAGCAGATAGACGAAGGGCTGGATCAGACCGATCAGCAGCCAGCCCTTCATCCGCAGGGCCAGGTCGAGCTCACCGCGGAAGACGACCGCGATGTCCTGGACGGTGGTGATCATCAGACCATCTCCTCCGGCTGGGTGACGGAAGCCGTGCCGACCGGTGGCCGACCGGTGAGTTCGAGGAACACGTCGTCCAGTGAAGGGTGCTCAGAACGTAGACCCCGCACCGCAATTCCCGCCCGACCGAGAGCCAGCACCAGCTCGGGCACCAGGGCGTCGGTGTTCTCACACCCGATGCGCAGCTCCCCCTCACCGACGTTGACCGTGCGCACCCCGTTCAACCCCAGGGCCACGGCCCGGGCCCGGGCGGCGTCCGGGCCGAGGTCCACCACCACCAGATCGCGCCCCAACTGCTGCTTGAGCCCGGCCGGGCTGTCCTGCGCGATCAGCCGGCCCCGGTCGAGCACCAGGATGCGGTCGCACAGCGCCTCGGCCTCGTCCAGATGGTGGGTGCTGAGCACGATGGTGGCCCCGCTGCGCCGGCGCAGGGCCCGCAGGTGCTCCCACAGGTCCAGCCGGCTGGGTGGATCGAGCGCCGCGGTCGGCTCGTCCAGAAAGATCACCCCGGGCGCGTGGATCAGGCCGATCGCCAGGTCGAGACGCCGACGCTGACCGCCGGAAAGCGTGTGGGTCGGCCGGTCCAGCACCTCTTCCAGCGCGAACGCCTCGACCATGGCGCGCACCCGCTGCCCCACGGCCGGCAAACGGTAGAGCCGGGCCTGCAGCACCAGTTCGTCACGGGCGGTGGCGGTCGGCCGGGTTCCACCGCTCTGGGCGACCAGCCCGATGCTGCGCCGCACCCCTCGCGGATCGCGCCGCAGATCATGGCCGGCCACCCGGGCGCGGCCGGCGCTCGGGTTCTCCAACGTGGCCAGCATCCGCATGGTGGTGGTCTTCCCGGCCCCGTTGGGACCGATCAGGCCCACCGCCTCCCCCGGAGCCACCTCGAAAGACAGGTCCGCCACCGCCTCCACGGTCGCGCTCCGGCTCGAGAAGGTCTTGCCCAGGCCCTGGGCCTCGATCGAGTTCAGCACGGCTCCTCCTAGTCGTATACGACTATCCGTATACGACTGTACCCTCAAACCATGCCGTTGCGCGCCACCGACAACCCCCTCGTCCTGCCGCTGCTGGGGCTCCTCCTGGAGCAGCCGCGCCACCAGTACGGGCTGCTGGCCGGGCTGCGTGAGCGCTACCAGCACCTGCGGGTGCGCACCGGCTCGGTGTACACGCTGGTCGGATCACTACGCGCCGAAGGCTGGATCGAGCCGGCCGACCAGACCACCGACCGACCCACCTTCCAGCTCACCGAGGCCGGGATCGCGCACTTCCGGGCCCGGGTGCAGGCCGATCTGGAAGACGCCGACCCGGCCAACGCGGCCCGCTTCGTCACCGCCCTGGCCTACGTCGGCATCCTGGAACGCAGCATCGCCGTCAGCGCGCTCACCAACCGCGTTCAGGCCCTCCGGCAGCGGGCCGCCGAGCTGGAAGAAGGGCTCGACAACGCCGGACTGCCGGCGATCTACATGAGCGAGACCGCGTTCTTCGCTTCCCAGACCCGGCACGACATCGCCTGGCTGGAGCGGTTCACCCAGGAGATCGCCGATCCGGGCTACGCGTGGCCCGCCGAGAACCTCTGATCCAGGGCACCCGCCTCGAGCACCTGCGTGGAGTTGTGCTCCCGCACGATCCGCCAGCCCGCCGCCGTCCTTCGCCAGACCAGTGAAGAGGTGGTGCGGATGTCGGTGACCGCCTCGGCGGTGGCGATCCGGGCCAGGAACACCAGGGTGGACGCGGACAGGTCGCTTCCGGCGACGACGTGGGGGCCGTCTTCCACCAGGTGATGGGCGTACTGCATGGCGTCGAAGGCGGGCGTGAAGTTCTGGCCGTACTCGGCTGCGGTGGTGGCCACCCGGTGCTGCGGGTCGAAGTCGTCGTACAAACGGACGCCCTCCCCGCCGAAGTCGTACAGGTCACCGAAGATGCGGGGAAAGTCGAAGGGAACGTCGCCGGAGTTGCGTTCCCAGCCGAACACCCAGCGCGTGTGGAGCTCGGCAATCACGGTTTCTTCACTCATGTTTCGACCGTAGGTACCCGCCGCGACCGGTGACAGGCCGGGCCGCACCCACCCTGAGGCACTGGGCGACGTCCGGGCGACGTCTGGCGGAGCGCCCGGACAAAGCGGACCATGGAGCCTTTCAGCACGGCCGTACCTGCCGCGACGAGCGACAAGGAAACCCGTATGACGAACCAGCCCGCCGCCACCGACGCCGGCGACTTCAGCCTGAAGACCGGGAACCTGCCCGGCCCCGAGGTCCGCGACCTGCCCGACCCGCCCCGGAAGATGTGGCGCCTGATCGGGCCGGGCATCGTGGCCTCCGGCGTCGGCCTCGCCTCCGGCGAGTTCATCCTCTGGCCCTACATCACCAGTCAGGTCGGCCTGGTCTTCCTCTGGGGCGCGGCCCTGGGCCTGACCATCCAGTGGTTCCTCAACATGGAGATCGAGCGCTACACCCTGGCCACCGGCGAGACCGCGCTCACCGGGTTCAACCGCTACTGGAAGCACTGGGGCGTGTTCTTCGTCGTCCTGGCCGTGTTCCAGAACCTCTGGCCCGGCTGGGCCACGGCGGCCGCCACCATGTTCACCTACCTGTTCGGCGGGGACTCCACCGTGGTAGCGGTGATCATGCTGCTGGTCATCGGCGCCATGCTCACCCTGGCCCCGGTGGTCTACACGCTGATGGAGCGCCTGCTCATCGTCAAGGTGGCGGCTGTCGGCCTGTTCTTCGTGGTCGCCGTGACCCTGGCCCTGAAGGCGGACACCTGGCAGGCCCTGCCGGACGCGGTCACCCACGTCGGGCGCTTCCCCTCCGACATCGAGTTCGCCGTGCTGATGGGGGCGATCGCCTTCGCCGGGGCCGGCGGCGGGCAGAACCTGTGCCAGAGCAACTGGATCCGCGACAAGGGGTTCGGGATGGGCTCCTACGTGCCCCGTCTGGCCAGCCCGATCACCGGTGAGAAGATCGCCGCCCCGGACGCCCGGGCGTTCGTCTTCGAGCCCACCCCGACCAACCTGAGCCGCTGGCAGCGCTGGTGGCGCTTCGCCAACCTCGAGCAGGCCCTCACCTTCGCCCTGATCACGTTCGTCACCATCCTGCTCACGTCGATGCTGGCGCACTCCACCGTGCTGGGCACGCCCGGCCTGGAGAACTCCATCGACTTCCTGGACGTGGAGGGCGAGGCGCTGAAGGGCGCCGTGGGCGGCTGGTTCGGCACGCTGTTCTGGGTGGTGGGCACGTTCTCGCTGTTCGCCGCGGCCGCCGGGATCGTCGACTACACCAGCCGACTGGTCGCCGACATCCTCAAGGGCACCTACCTGGGCCGCCGGAACGTCACCGAGAACCGGGTGTACTTCGCGGCCGTGTGGATCCTGGTGCTGACCGGCGTGGGCATCCTCGCCCTGGGCCTGGACCAGCCGCTGGTGCTGCTGGTGATCTCGGCCTGCGTGGCCGGGGTCAGCATGCTCTTCTACAGCGCCCTGCTGCTGTGGATGAACCGCCACGCCCTGCCCCGGGCGATCCAGGTCGGTGGTGTGCGCGCCGGCGTCCTGATCTTCAGCACCGGCTTCTTCGCGGTGCTGTCGGCGGTCACGATCTACCAGCAGGTGCAGAAGTTCTAAGAGCAACAACTTGAGGACGAGTGGGGGCGCCGCGGCTGCGCGGCGTCCCCACTGCATCTGCTTAAGTGAGGCGCATGGGCAACATTGAGCGCAGTGAGATCGGCCGGGGCGAGTGGATCGACCTCTACGCCACTGCGTGGCGCGAGCGCAGCCCGCAGGACGTGGTGCAACTGTTCACCCCGGACGCCCTCTACTACTTCTCCCCCACCGCGCCGCCCCGCCGCGGCCGTGAGGAGATCGCCGCGCACTGGAAGACGGCCACCGACTCGTTCGAGGAACTGATCCTGCGCTTCGGCACCCCGATCAGCGAAGGCGCCCTCACCAGCGTCGAAATGTGGGCCACCATGCGCGATCCGGCCTGGCACGAACGCCGTACCGGCACCGTGCCGGGGCCGGGCGAGGACTGGCTCACCTTTCCCGGATGCCTGGTGCTACGTTTCGACGAGACCGGGCTGTGCGTGGAGCACCGCGAGTACTACAACACCGTTTTCGGAATGCGCGTGGATCCGCCCGCGGGCTGGGGTGCCTGACATTACAGCGCCTCCCGCCTGACTTTCCCGCAGGCACCAGGCACACTGGTCAGATGTCCGAGACCGTGAGGGATTCCGCCGTGCGGTCGAGGCACGACCGGCGGGGTTCGGCCCGCCGGCGCATCGTCGAGGCGGCCACGGAGCTCTTCAGCACCCAGGGCTACGCGGCCACCACCACGCGAGACATCGCCGAGAAGGTAGGTATTCGACAGCCGTCGCTTTACTCGCACTTCGCGGTCAAGGCCGACATCCTGGTCGAGGTGGAGCTGCAGACCTTCCGCCCCACCCTCGAGCGCTTCGAGCAACTGCGCGCCGACCCCGCGCTCACCGCCACCCAGCGCCTGGGCCGGCTGGTCGAGTTCGACGTGAAGATGCTCTGCGACGGGCCGTACAACGTGGCTCTGCTCGGCTACCTGCCCGAGGTGCGCCACGAGGGCCTTGCCGCCGGCATGGCCGAGCACGGGCGCCTGCTGTACGCGGTCTACCGCGAGCTGGTGGGCGCCGCCCTGACCGAGAACGGCCGCAGCACCGACGATCTCGAGACCGTGACCGAGGTGGTGTTCACCATGGTCGAGGGCTGGATCCTGCGGCGGGTGCACAGCCGGGCGGTCGACGGCGAGCGCCTGGCCCCGGCGGTACGCGACGCCGTGCTCGCCGTGGTGCGCTGACTCACCAGCGCTCGACCAGATGCTCACGGCCGGCCGGGGGCTCGTAGGCCTCCGGCCAGAAGTCCGTGATGCGGCTGATCCGGCCCGACTCCGACAGATCGAGCCATACACAGGCGTCCACCTGTTCCGATCCGACCGAAACAGCCATCCAGACCACCGCGTTCAGGCCCTCGGCGACCACCCGCCGGACCGACAGGTGCCACTCACCCGGGTACTCCCGGTTGAAGCGCACGAAGCGCTCGCGACCCGAGATGCGCTCGCGGGTCTGCGGCATCTCGTACACCACGTCCTCGGCCAGCAGGGCCTCGAACGCGGCCCAGTCGCGCTGCTCGCACGACTCGACGTAGGCGACTGCGATCCGGCGGGTCTCGTCCATCCGGCCATCCTAGACGGCCACCGCCAGCCAGTTCAGCACGTCCTGCGAAGTCACCAGGGCCGAGGGCTGCAGGTGCTGGATCATCTTCAGCGCGTCGTCGTGCGCCTGCCGGCTGGACCCGGCCACCACGTCGCCGACCACGTTCAGCGTGAGGTCGCGCTGGTGCGCGTCGACCGAGGTGTACAGGATGCAGATGTCGGTGAAACCGCCGATCATCACCAGGGTCTCGACCTGGTACTGCTTGAGCACGATGTCCAGCTCGGTGGCGAAGAACGAGGAGTAGCGGCGCTTGCGGATGTGGTGCTCGGCGCCGACCGGCCCCAGTCCGGTGGCGATCTCGGTGGCCGGATTGCCCTCGATGCAGTGCGGCCCCTCGGAACCGTCCAGCTCCCGGCCGATGTCGGCCAGGTGCGGCTTGTGCACCTCCTGCACCCAGATCACCGGCACCCCGGCGGCCCGGCTGGCCGCGACCAGCGCCTGGGCCCGGTGCAGCTGCCCGTGGGCGTAGGCCGCCTTGGGGCCGGACAGGTCGCCGCCCTGGAAGTCGACGACCAGCAGAGCCGTGTTCCCCTTGATGTTCATGCGGACAACCAGCTTTCGACGGCGGCGAGGGTGACCAGCGAGTCACGCTGCAGGTACTTCATCGCGCGCAGGGCGGCCTGGTGCAGCTCGTCGTCCGAGCCGGTGATGAGATCGGTGACGGCCCGGAAGTGGTAGTCGAGCTGATGCGCGTCCACCGCGGTGTAGTGCACGGTCACATCGCTCGTGCCCCCGGCCAGGAGCACCGTCTGCACCTGGTAGCCGCGCAGGATCAGGTCGAGCTCGGTACCGAAGAAGGCCGAGTCGCGGTGCCGGCGCACCACGTACTCCTCGGGCCGGGCCTCGATCACCGGCACCGCGCCGAAGCGGCCGGCGAAGACGACCGGCACGTTCTGGTCCCGGCAGGCCCGGACCAGCGCTTCTGCACCGGTGTCGTCCAGCAGGACCAGCGCCACCGTTCCGACCGGTTTCAGCTCGCCCGACGGCGTCCAGTCCCGGACCCGCAGCGGCTCGTCGACTTCTTTCACGGAAAACCCTTTCAGGAAAGGCGGACGCGGGGGTCCAGCGCCGCCAGGCACAGATCGACAACGGTGTTGACGACGACGTAGACCGCGCCCAGCAGAAGGCTGATCGTGGCCACTGAGTTGGTGTCGGCCGCGCCGATCGCCCGGACCAGGTACTGGCCCAGGCCGTTCCAGGAGAAGATCTCCTCGACCACCACCAGGCTGGAGAGCATCATCCCGATCTGCACGCCGAGCAGGCTGATCGCCGGTCCGGCGGCGTTGCGCAGACCGTGCCGCCGCAGCAGCTGGGGCTCGGTCTCGCCCAGAGACCGCGCGGTGCGGGCATATCCGGAGCTCATGCTGGTCGACAGCCCGTCGGCCAGCACACGGGCCAGCGCCACGGCCGGGCCCAGGCTGGCCGCGGTGGCCGGCAGCACCAGGTGCCGGAGCGCGTCGAAGGCGTAGGCCAGGTTGCCGGTGATCAGCCCGTCCAGCACGAACATCCCGCTCAGGCCGCTGCTCGCCCCGTAGGAGGTGCGGCCGGAGACCGGCAGCCAGCCGAACTGCCCGAAGAAGAGCAGCAGACCGCCGGTGGCGATCAGGAACGCGGGGGCGCTGGCCGCGCTGAACAGCACGAACCGCAGCACGCTGCCCGCCCGGCCGCCCATGGTGTAGCCACGGGCCAGCACCAGCGCGATGACCACCGCCAGGACGATGGTGGCCAGCATCAGTTCCGCGGTGGCCGGGATGCGGGTGCCCAGCTCGTCCGCGACCGGGCGTTTGGTGCTCAGGCTCAGCCCGAGGTCGCCCTGCACCAGCCGGGTCAGGTAGTCCCAGTACTGCAGCACCAGCGGCTGGTCGAGGCCGAGCCGGGCCCGGGCCGCCGCGATCGCCTCCGGGGAGGCGTTGCCGCCGACGAAGGCCCGCACCGGGTCTCCGCCGCCGAACCGGCTGACCGTGAAGATCAGCACCGACAGCGCGAACAGCACCACGACCAGCGAACCCAACCGGGAAAGGGTGAACCGGACCATGACTCAGGCTCCTCTCGCCCGCAGCGTCGAGCGCAGGCCGTCGCCGAGATAGTTGAAGATCAGCGACAGCACGCCCACCGCGACGCCCGGCACCACCGCGATCCACCACGCGTCCAGCAGGAAGGGCAGCCCGGCGCTGGACATCAGGCCCAGTTCCGGGGAGGGCGCCGGCGAGCCGAGCCCGACGAAGGCCAGGGCGGCCAGCGTCATGATCACCCCGCCGATGTCCAGGCTGGCGGTGACCAGCACGGTCGGGAGCACGGTGGGCAGCGCGTGGCGCAGCATCAGCCGCGGCCCCCGGGTACCGGCCAGGCGAGCCGCCTCCACGTGCAGGCTCCCGGCCGCCCGGCGGATCTCGCCCCGGGCGATGCGGGCGTAGAGCGGCCACCAGACGATCGCGATGCCGATCATGGAACTGCGCAGGCCGGGCCCGAGCGCGGCGACGATCGCCATCGCGACGATCGTGGCCGGGAAGGCCAGGAACAGGTCGGTGACCCGCATCAGCACCGCGTCCACCCAGCCGCCCAGGAATCCGGCCACGGCCCCGATCAGCAGGCCGAGCAGGGCGCTGGCCAGGGTGACCACGAACGCGGCGAACAGGCTGATGCGCGCGCCCTCGAGCACGCGGGTGAGCAGGTCGAAGCCCAGGTTGTCGGTGCCGAGCAGATGCCCGCCGGACAACGGCGCCAGATAGGCGTCACCGGAGGGGATGTTGCTCTCGTAGGGCGAGAGCAACGGGCCGAACAGGGCCAGCAGCACCACGACCAGCAGGGCGGCCAAGGAGATCTGGGACCCCCGCCTGGTCTCAGTCGAGGACGGCATCCAGCAGCCTCCGTCCGTAGTCGCTGGTGATGGCGGTGCCGAGGTCGTCCGACGGCACGCTCTCGACGATCCGGCCCTGGCTGATCACGACCACCCGGTCGGCGATCACCCGGGCCGCGGCCAGGTCGTGGGTGACGAACAGCATCGGCAGGCCCAGGTCGTGCCGCAGCAGGTTGAGCAGGTTCAGCACCGAACAGGCCACCGAGACGTCCAGGGCACTGGTCGGCTCGTCGCACAGCAGCAGCGAGGGCGGCACCACCACCGCGCGGGCGATCGCCACCCGCTGCCGCTGCCCACCGGACAACTGCGCCGGCCGGGCGTCCAGCACCTCCTCCGGCAGAGCCACCCGCTCCAGCGCCAGCCGCACGTGCTCCTGCCGGCCGGCCTTGTCCAGGCCGGCCCCGGTACGGGTGTTGCCCAGCCGTTCCAGCAGGAGCGACCGCACGGTCAGCCACGGGGTGAGCGAGGCGCCCGCGTCCTGGAAGATGACCTGGACACCTTCACCCCGTCGGCGGTCCACCACCACGTCGCCGCTGTCCGCCTGCTCCAGCCCGGCGGCGATCCGCAGGATGGTGGACTTGCCCGAACCGCTCTCCCCCACCAGCGCCACGCTCTCGCGCGGGCCGACCCGCAGATCAACGCCGTGCAGGACCGCTTTGCGGGTGGGGCGGCCGAATCCACCCGTGGCGAACGACTTCTGCACCTTTGCCAACTCGAGCGCGAACGAGTTGACGCCGACCGCGGAGGCGACTGCGACGTCCTCTGTTCGGTTCTGACCGAAACGGCTCCACCGCAGAAGCCCGTCCGACCAGCTCTTGGTGAGTTCGGACGTCCCCTGTTCGCCCTGCCCGAGCGCTTCGGACATCGAGGCGACCACCGTCGCCTCCGGAAGCCCCACCGGACGTTCCCGGTCGGTGGCCAGGGTGAGCCGGGACGCCACCAGACGCCGGGTGTACGCGACTGAAGGTCGCTCGAAAACCTTTGTCGTGCGTCCGTACTCGACGATCTTTCCGCTGTGCATCACCGCCACCTCGTCACAGACCGACCGGGCCACCCCCAGGTCGTGGGTGACGAACAGGACACCGCAGCCGAGCTGTTCTCGTTCCCGGGTGAGCAGTTTCAGGATCTGCGCCTGGACACTGACGTCGAGGGCGGTGGTCGGCTCGTCGGCGACCAGCAGGGTGGGCCGCCGGGCCAGCGCCAGCGCGATCATCACACGCTGACGCATGCCGCCGGATAGTTGGTGCGGGAAGCTGCGGAGAACCGTTTCTGGCTGGCGGATCTCGACCTCCTCCAGCCAACGCCGGCTTTCGTTGGCGTTGCCGGTGACCAGGCCGAGCAGCCGGCCGATGGTCATGGTCGGGTCGAGCGAGGACATCGGGTCCTGGAACACGGTGGTGACCTGATGACCACGCACACCCCGCCAGCCTGCCTCGGCTCCCGGTTCCAGCGTCGTGCCGCCGATCTCGATCTGACCGGCGGTCGTGATCCCGGTGGCACCGCGCTGGTCGGTGAGCAGCCCCTGCACGGCCAGGCCGATGGTGCTCTTGCCGGAACCGGACTCGCCGACCAGGCCCAGGCAGCGGCCCGGCTCGATGACGAACGAGACGTCCTCCACGGCCCAGGTGCTGCGGCCGGGATAGCGCACGGAGAGGCCGTTCACGGTCAGCGCGATGACCATGTCAGGAACCCGCGGGGGTCAGGAGCTGCAGCTGCAGGTAGCCGGTGATCACCGGGTTGTACGACTTCTCGACACCGCCGATGCCCGACTGGAACACCGCCGTGCCAAGGCTCTTGGCGGCCGAGTACCAGTAGGCCGACTCGCTGACCTTCGCCGCGACCTCACCGTAGAGTTTCTCGTCGTCGGTCTCCGCAGCCTCGGCCAGCAGCTGCGCAACCCCGGGCACCTCGGCCCCGAAGAGGTCCAGACCGCCGTCGGGGGTGTAGAAGACGGTGCCCCAGGCGTCGGGGTGGGCAGTGTCGGGGAAGCCGGAGAAGAAGGCGATGTCCGGCCCGTCGGCGCCCTTCTCCAGAGCCGGGAAGAACGTACCGCTGGCGTATCCGGTGCTCTCGGCCTTGACCCCGGCCTCGTTCAGGCCGGCGGTGAGGTTGTCGCACAACGACTGGCCGGAGGCGCTGCTCTCCGGGTAGCCGCAGGAAATCGTTCCGCCGGAGAGCTTTCCCTCGGCCAGGTCGGGCAGGGCACCCGGCACCGGCTGGATCTTCTGCTGGTTGAGCTCGGCCGGGATCAGGTTTTCGGGAAACACCTGGGTGGTGGGGGCGCCGGTGTCGCCGAGCGCCTTCTGGGCCAGGGAGGGGAAGTCGATGCCGGCCATGAACGCCTTGCGGGTGGCGTCGTCGCTCAGCTCGGGGCTCTTCGGGTTCACGAACAGGGTGGGCGTCTGCATGCTCGGGAAGGTGTACCCGGTCAGGTTCTCCTTGCTCTCCAGGGAGGCGTAGGAGGCACTGTCGGTGTAGCCGATCAGGCCGTCCACCTCGCCCTTCTCGAGCTGGAGCTGCACCGTGGACAGGTTCGAGGCGACGGCGAAGTCGACGTTCGCGTAACCCGGCTCCTCACCCCAGTAGTCGGCGTACTCCTTCAGGCCGTAGGACACGCCGGGCTCGAAAGCGCTGTAGCTGTAGGGGCCGGTGCCGGCGTCGTTGGTGGCGAACCAGTTGTCCTCCTCACCGGTCCACGGGTGTTCCTTCAGCGCGGCCGGGCTGATCATCTTCGGCCCGAACGGTGAGGCGAGCAGGTCGAGGAAGGACGCGTTGGGGCTGGAGAGCCTGACCGTCACCTCGTTCTCGCCGGAGCTGGTCACGCTCTCGACGCCCTTGACCATGTAGGCGGGCCCGGCGTCGACCGCGAGACGGCGGTCGAACGAGGCCTTGACCGCGTCGGCGGTGAAGGGGGTGCCGTCGTGGAAGGTGACGCCCTCGCGCAGGGTGAAGGTGAACTCGGTGTTGTCGTCACTGGCCGTCCACTCGGTGGCCAGCCGGCCCACGAGCTCGGGCTCCGCCTGGCCGGGCCGGTAGTCGAGCAGGCCCTCGTACGCGCTGTTGACCAGGTTCAGTTCGTAGCCGTCGTAGGCGCTGTCCGGGTCGGGGGTGGAGATGCCACCGAGGAACGCCAGGCGGAGCGTGTCCTCCCCGCCGGCGGTGGTGCCGGTGTCGGCCCCCGGGGTGCTGCCGCTGCAGGCAGACAGGCCCAGGACCAGAGCAGCGAGGCCGGCGGACAGGGAGATCGTGGTGCGCGAGCGCTGAGGCATGGGCGGACGCTTTCTCGGGGACGGCCGGGGCCCCTATTAGCTATCGGGCGATAGTTACGCATGACGGCCGCCGCCGTTACCTGCACGTTTCTCCACCTTGGCAGACGAGCGTGACCCACATCACCCAGCCTCTCCCCCGCTGGGCGCCCGCTGCCGTCATGTACCGTCAAACCGCCCGGTCGGTTCGGCGAGACCGGGTGTTGTTCGAGATCCGCACCGATGAAGGACGAAGACCCGATGAGACAGACCAGCGTCGTGGACGACGTGATGCGGGCGGCCCTGGAGCTGTTCGCCGACCAGGGTTACGCCAACACCTCGGTGCAGCAACTGGTGGAGACCGCGGGCGTCACCAAAGGCGCTCTCTACCACTACTTCCAGTCGAAGGACGATCTGCTCTTCGCGATCTACGAGCGGATCCTGTCGGTGCAGACCGAGCACCTGCAGGCGATCGTGGACCGGGGCGCCGGGGTGCACCAGACCCTGCGTGAGGTCTGCGTCGACGTCGTCGAGACCTCTGTGGACTTCCTGCTCGAGGGCACCGTGTTCTTCCGCAGCCAGCACATGCTCTCGGCTCCCCGGCAGGCCGAGGTGACCCGGCGCCGGCGTGCCTATCACGACGTCTTCACCGGCCTGCTGACCCGCGGGCAGGACGAGGGGCTCTACCGCACCGACATCCCGGTCACCGTGATGGCTGCCCACTTCTTCTCCGACCTGCACTACCTCTCGTCCTGGTACTCACCGGCGGGCCCGGAGGACAAGACCACCCTGGCCGAGCAGCTCACCGACATGTTCCTGGTCTCGATCGCCGCCTCGTCCCAGCACCCCGCACCCAAGCCGTCCTCACAAACGTCCTCAAGATCGTCGCGGAACCAGAAGGCCAAGCCCCCCAACCCACAGGAGTGACCCCATGAGCCCCCAGCCCGACGTCAGCTACTCCCTGGAAGGAAGGGTGGCCCTGGTCAGCGGGGGCGCCCGCGGCCTGGGGGCGGCCTTCGTGCGCGGCCTGCACAATCAGGGCGCCACCGTCCTGATCGGCGACCTGCTCGAGGACGAGGGCCGCGCCCTGGCCGAAGAGCTCGGCGACCGGGCCCGTTTCGTGCCCCTCGACGTGACCAGCGAACCGGACTGGGCCGCCGCCACCGAGGCCGCCACCGGGCTCGGCGGCCTGCATGTCCTGGTCAACAACGCGGGCATCGCCAACGCCGGGCGGATCGAGAAGTACGAACGCCCGCAGTGGGACTCGGTGATCGCGGTCAACCTGACCGGCGTCTACCTGGGCGTGCGGGCCGCCGTGGCGCCGATGAAGGCCGGCGGGGGCGGGTCGATCGTCAACATCTCCTCGGTACAGGGCATGCGGGGCGGCGCCGCCCTTCACGGCTACACCGCCTCCAAGTGGGGCGTGCGCGGGCTGACCAAGTCGCTCGCGGTGGAGCTGGGGCCGGACCGGATCCGGGTGAACTCGGTGCACCCGGGGTTTGTCGAGACCGACATGACGGTGCACCTGGACGCGCAGCGCCAGATCATCCCCCTGGGCCGCACCGCCCGGCCGGACGATCTCGTCGGCGCGGTGGTGTTCCTGGCCGGGGACGCCTCGGCCTACGTCACCGGCACCGAGCTGGTGGTCGACGGCGGCATGATCGCGGGCGTTCCGCTTCGTTAGGTAAAAGACATACCGTCTGGTCGGTTTAGGTCGTACTCTGGCCTCACCCCCGACTCGATGAGGTGTCGATGGCCACGTATGACGCGGCGCGTGCACAACCTGGCGGTTCCCCACCCGGCGCCTCGGCGGTGCCCCGGTTAAGGGTGCAAGGGCTCGGCGTACGGTTCGGCGGTCTCGACGCCCTGGTCGACGTCGGCCTGGAGGTCGCCGACGGCGAGGTGGTGGGTCTGATCGGCCCCAACGGGGCTGGTAAGACCACCCTTTTCAACGCCGTGTGCGCCTTGGTCAAGCCCCGGACGGGCACGGTCGAGGTGGCCGGGGCACCGGCACCCGGCCGCCCCCACGAACTGCCCGACGTGGGCATCGCCCGCACTCTGCAGGGCCTGGGCGTACTGCCCGACCTCAGCGTGCTGGAGAACGTCCTGGTGTCGGTGCTGCGCCGACCCGACCGCGACGAACGGGCCGCGGTGGCGCTGAAGCGGGTCGGGCTGACCCACCGGGCCGGCGACCCGGTGGGAGCCCTGCCCTATCCCGAGCAGAAGCGCGTCGCCCTGGCCCGGGCCCTGGCCACCCGCCCCAGGCTGTTGCTGCTCGACGAACCGGCCGGCGGCCTGGGCCCGGTCGATGTGCTCGACCTGGGCACCACGATCCGCGACGTCGCCGCCGACGGCTGCGCAGTGCTGCTGGTCGAGCATCACGTCGACTTCGTGATGGGCGTCTGCGACCGGGTGGTGGTGCTCGACTTCGGCCGGGTGATCGCCACCGGCCGGCCCGACGAGGTGCGCCGCGACCCGGCCGTCGAGGAGGCCTACCTCGGCATCAAGGTGGCCCGATGAGCGCGGCCCTCGAAGTGCGCGGCTTGACCGCCGGTTACGGCGCCGGCCCGGTGCTGCACGATGTCAGTCTGCAGGTGCCCGACGGCCAGGTGGTGACCCTGCTGGGGGCCAACGGCGCCGGGAAGACCACCCTTCTCAGGGCCATCTCGGGGCTCCTGCCGACCAGCGGTTCGGTACTCCTGCGCGGAGAAGACCTGACCGGAGTGGCACCTGAACAACGGGTCCGGCGCGGCCTGGCCCACGTGCCCGAAGGACGGGGGGTGATCACCGAGCTCACCGTCGAGGAGAACCTGCGCCTGGGCGGTCTCTGGCGCCATGGCCGGACCGCACTGCGAGCCCGGATCGATGCCGAGTACGAACGCTTCGAACCCCTGGCCCGCCGCCGCCGTTCCCTGGGCCACCAGCTCTCCGGAGGCGAGCGGCAGATGCTCGCCCTGGCCCGGGCCCTGGTCTCCACCCCGGACGTGCTCCTTCTCGACGAGCCCTCGCTCGGCCTCGCCCCGCAGATCGTGCACTCGATCATGCAGACCCTGCGCGACCGGTGCGACGAGACCGGCCTGACCGTCCTGCTCGCCGAACAGAACGCTGCCAGCGCGCTTTCCATCGCCGACCGGGGTCTCGTCCTGCACCTGGGCCGGATCCGCACCGACGCGCCGGCCGACGCCCTGGCCCGCGACGCCGTCCTCCGACACGCCTACTTGGGGTACTGATGGAACGCTTCGTCTTCCTGCTGACCGCCGGGGTGGCCGACGGCGTGGTGTTCGCCCTGTTCGCCCTCTCCCTGGTGCTGATCTGGCGCTCCACCCGGATCATCAACTTCGCCGCCGCCGCGATGGCCGTGGCCGCCTGCTACCTCGCCCTCGCCGTGACCAACCTGACCGGCAGCTACTGGGTCGGCCTGATCACCGCCGTGCTGGCCGGGGCGGCCTTCGGCTGGGCGGTGGAACGAGGCATCATGCAGGCCGCCCACAATCCGCTCTCGGGCGTCATCCTGGCCATCGGCACCGTGATGGTGCTGCAGGCCCTCACCGGCATCATCGCCGGCCCTCGATACCGGCCTGTGTCCATACCTTTCGACGACCGCCCGCTCACCGTGGGAGGAGTGTCCACGCTGTCCCCCTACGACCTGTTCACCATCACCGTCGCGGTCGCCCTGATGGCCGGGTTGCGCCTGTTGTTCGCCCGCACCTCCCTGGGCCTGCAGATGCGTGCGGCCGCCTTCGCCCCCGAGATGTCCCGGCTGCTGGGAGTTCAGGCGGCCCGGATGCGCACGATCGGCTGGGTACTGGCGGCCTCGGTCGGCGCGCCGGCGGTCATGCTGGCCGTGCCGGGCGAACTCGGACTGCACCCGCACGCGGGTGACACCCTGTTCGTCAGCGCCTTCGCCGTCGCCGTGATCGGTGGTCTGGACTCCTCCGAGGGAGCCGTGATCGGCGGCCTGCTCGTCGGCATCCTGATCAGTCTGGTCACCGGCTACCTGGGCGCCGGGGTGGCCCCGCTCGGCGTACTGGCCCTGCTGGTCCTGGTTCTCCTGGTCAGACCGGCCGGCCTGTTCGCCTCGGTGAAGGCGAGGCAGGTGTGAACCGCCCACCCGCCCGGCCCGACCTGCGGCGCATCCTCCTGTTCACGGTCGGCGGCCTGGTCGCCGCCGTCGCCGGCACCTTCCTGCTCGACCCCTACCGCAACTACCTGCTCGCCCTGGTCGCCGCCCACCTGTGCGCGATCGCCGGGCTGAGCCTGCTGATCGGGCGCACCGGCCAGCTGTCACTGGGGCACGCCGCCCTGATGGCCTCCGGCGGCTACGGTTACGCGCTGACGGTGAACGCGGGCGACGCCGCCCTGCCGACCGCCCTGCAGCCGGTCGTAGGCCTGATCGCCGCGGTACTCACCGCAACAGTCGTGGGTCTCCTGCTGGGCCTGGCCGGGGCGCGCCTGCACGGCCCCTACCTGGCCGGGCTCACCCTCGCCGTGGTGATGGCCCTTCCGGCACTGACCACCAAAGTCTCGGCCCTGGGCGGTGACCAGGGACTGATGGTGCCCTTCCAGTCGGTACCCGAGGCCCTGGACGCACTGATCGCCCTGGAGCAGTGGCAGGCCTGGGTAGCCCTGGCCGTGCTCGCCGTCGTGCTGGCCGTACTCGTCTTCGTCGACAGCGGCCCGACCGGCGTACGGATGCGGGCGGTCAAGGACGACGAGGTGGCCGCTTCCTTGGCCGGAATCCGTCCCGAGCGCACCAAGGTGCTGGCCTTCGTGCTCTCGGCCGGGGCCGCCGGAGCGGGCGGCGCGGTCCTCTGCTTCGTCGACTCCGGCGTCCGGCCGGGCGGTTACGGGGTCACCCTCTCGCTGCTCCTGGTGGTGGGCGTGGTCGTCGGGGGCACCGGCCGCCTCGCCGGGGCCGCCATCGGTGCTGCCCTCGTGGTGCTGCTGCCCTGGCTGATCGGGCTCGCCACGTCCCAGTTCGCGCTGCCCGCCGACGTGGCGCAGCGGTTGGACGGCAACCTCGCCGTCCTGGTGTTCGGCCTGCTCCTGATCTGTCTCACCGTGCTCGCCCCGGGCGGGGCGCTCGGCCTGCTGTCCCACGTCCGGATCCGGTCCCGCCCCGATGCAACCCCGCCCCCCTCCCCGCCCCCACCGTCCGTACAAACGTCCTCACAAACGTCCGTAAAAACGTCCCCTCAACCGTCAAAGGACTGACAATGACGTCGCTCTCCCGACCCAGCGTGCGCCGCCCGGCCGCGTTCCTGATCGCCACTGCTCTGCTCGGCGCCGGACTGGCCGCCTGCAGCACCCCCGAGGACGAGGACTCCGGAACCGCGACCAGTCCCGGGGTCAGCGAGACCTCCGTCAAGATCGGCACCCATACCCCGCTCACCGGGCCGGCCGCGGCCGGCTACTCCTCGATCTCCAAGGCCGCCTCGGCGTACTTCTCCTACCTGAACGACAAGGGTGGCGTGAACGGCCGCAAGATCGAGTACGTGGTCCGCGACGACGGCTACAACCCGGCCACCACCTCCACCGTGGTCCGTGAACTGGTCCAGCAGGACAAGGTCTTCGCGATCGTGAACGGCCTCGGCACCCCCACCCACTCGGCCGTGGTCGACTACCTGGCCCAGCAGAAGGTGCCCGACCTGTTCGTGGCCTCCGGGGCGAGCCTGTGGAACCAGCCGGACAAGCTGCCCCAGACCTTCGGTTTCAACGTCGACTACGTGCGCGAGGGCAAGATCCTGGCGCACTACCTGAAGGAGGAGAACCCCGACGCCAAGTTCTGCGTCCTGCGCCAGGACGACGACTTCGGCGCGGACCTCACCAAGGGGATCACCCAGGTGCTCGGCGAGCTCACCGCCGAGGAGGAGTACGCCGTCTCCAACGAGTCGCTGACCGCCCAGATCGGTGCCCTGCAGGCGGCCGGCTGCACGGTGAACATGCTGGCCACGGTGAACGGCTTCACCGCGCTGGCGCTCGGCACCGCGGCCCAGATGGGATACCGCGCCTCGTGGGCCACCTCGTCCTCCGGCGGCGACTACCCGACGCTGGTGGAATACCTGGGTGAGGACGTCGGCCCGCAACTGCTGGAGGGACTGGTCGCGGCGAACTACCTGCCCTTCAACGCCGACGACGAGTGGGTGAAGCTGTTCCAGCAGATCAACACCGAGTACAACTCCGACGCCCCGTTCACCGGCAACACCATCTACGGGATGTCGGTGGCCTACACCTTCGCCGAGGCGCTGAGCCGCGCCGGTGAGAACCCCACCCGCGAGGGCGTCATCGAGGCACTGAACTCCGGTGCGGTGAAGTCGAACGGGATCGTCCCGGCGACGTTCTCGGCGACCAACCACGACGCCTTCGGCGGCGCCGGGATCACCGTGGTGAGCAAGGGAGTCCAGGCCTACCTCGACGGTCAGGTCTTCACCACCGACACCGAGACCGGCCCCGTCGAGCCGTTCACCGGGTCGGCCGTCCCGCTCAGCGGCGAAGGAATTCCTTCCGCCTCCTGAGCCGGTCTGCTCCTTGTTCAAGACTGTCGGTGGCTTGGTCTAGCTTTGTCTCATTGGAGTTGAGACGGCGAAAATCATTGCCACCGGGGGGTGTTGATGTGAGCAGACTGAGCGAGGGGACGTTTCTGGTCGGCAAGACTGTCATCGCACCTCGAACGGTGGTCACGCCCCAGCCGGCTGGTCCGGCTGGGGCGAGCCCTTCAGCCCACGCGGTCGCCGAGGCAGCCACCTTCCCCACGCAGGTCGCGATCGACCTCGGCAGCATCGATCTGACCGGTCTGGACGACACGTCATTGGCAGAGACGGTGCTGGAGTGCGAGCGCCTGATGCGGCAGGCCGCGGCCATCCAGGTCGAGGCGGTGACGCTGATGACCGCTCAGACCACCCCGGCCCGCCGTGGGCAGCGCCGCGGCCGTAAGGATCCAGCCGGCCAGGAGAGTCAGGACGGTCAGGACAGCCCAGAGAGTCCCGAGAGTCCCGAGAGTCCAGACAGCGATTCTCCGTCCCAGATCGGTTCTTCCACGCTGGTCGCCGCGCGACTGGCCCCCGAGCTCACGGTCTCCCCGCAGTGGGCGAACAGCTTGGTCAGGTCCGCCTGCGAACTGGCCACCAATCTGCCCCACGTGCTGACCCTGCTGCGTGACGGCCGGCTGGACTGGGCCCGAGCCCGGCTGATCAGCAACAGGATGCACCATCCCCGCGCGGGCCTGGAATGGTTCGGCCCGCGTTGCCCCCAGTGGGCCGTTCTCCAGGCCGCACTGGTCGACCAGTCGCCCTCCCTCACCTACCCGGCCCTGGAAAAGCTGATCGACCGCTTCTTCCTGAGCCTGATGCCGAAGGATGCCAACGCCGCTCACGCCCGCGCCAAGGCCGACCGGCGGATCTGGGGGCAGGTACTGCCCGACGGCATGGCCGCGCTCGGAGCGATTCTGAGCGCCGACGTCGTACAACTGATCGAGGGCGTCCTGGACGCCATGGCCGACGCCTGCCGCGACGCTGCCCTGGCAGAGGGCACACCTGATCCCCGCACCCACGAACAACGACGCGCAGATGCCTTGGCCGCCATCTTCCGTGCCCTGGCCGAGGGGATCGACGTACCCCTGGCCCAGGACCCCCGTCAGTACGTTCGCGAAGACCACGACTACGACACCCGCGAGCCCCGGGCGGCACGGACCCCTGACGCCGGCGCTCCGCGCACTGCCACCGAACCCGACGCCGCGGGGGCTAAGAGCTCGGCCACACCAGCAGACTCAAGCACCAGCACCCCGGCAGCAACGTCATCAACAGATCCGCAGCCCGAGCAGGGCACTGCAGACGCGGCAGAGACCGACTGCCCACCCTGCCGTCAGGACGAACCTGCAACTGCGGGCGATAGCCTCGGCCGTGCCCCTGATGAAGGCAACGCCGAGGCTGAAGCAACGGCGGAGGCTGAGGCGCACGAGTACACCCAGTTCGGGCTACAGCCACTCCCTGCAGGGCACATCCCTGCCTTCTGGAAGCTGCCCACGCTCCCCCGCCGCAGGGGCCGAGGCCCACACCTCGTCGTCACCATTTCCGACGCTACGCTCCTGGGCCTGAACGACACCCCAGGCCTCCTCCAGGGCTACGGGGCCATCGCAGCCGACTACGCCCGCCAACTGGCAGCCATGGCCGGCAGCATCACCCTGCTCCCCGCATCTCCCATCCCCCCGGGCAGCTTCCCACCCGCCGGATGCCCGGAGGGCAACGATCACGCCTCACCCGAGGCCAATCGCTACCGCCTCAGTTCAGCCGTGATCCGCCAGATCGTCTCCCGCCACCAGCACTGCACCTACCCTGGCTGCCCCCAGCCTTCCAGCAGATGCGATCTCGATCATGTGAGACCTTTTGACCAGGGCGGGTATTCGTGCACCTGCAACATGAGGCCGGCCTGCCGCCGGCACCACCGCCTGAAGACCTTCGGAGGGTGGCAAGCCCGCCTGACCCGCCCCGACGAGCCTTACCCCTACGGCACCATCATCTGGACCACGCCGGACGGAACCAGCCACAACAGCGCACCACCCTGCCTACCCGGAATGAAGGGCTGGACTCTGCCACCTGTCCCCTCGACGAAACCCCGTCAAGGAAGCAGAACTACCGGCGCCGCTCAGGGACCGACGCCCAACCCACCCAACCCGTCCGGCCCCGATTCCGACGCGGCGCGGGCAACGACGTCCGCCGCAAGAGTGCCCAGGCCTGCCTCGCCCAGATCCGCCTCACGTGGGTCAACTGCGCCGTCCGCGGCCAGTCCAAGCGCCGCAGCATCGGCGGCAACTGACTCCAGCTCCGACACCGCCAGCTACCAAGACACCTACCGAGACACCCACCAAGACACCCTGCCCGCCAACACCCGCACGTCCCGCCGAACCCGCCGCTGGCAGCAGAGGCTCGACCGCCAAGCCGTCCATGACCTACGCCGCATGCTGAACCTGCGCAGTCTCCCGTCCCTACCCCGCCCGCCGCACGCCCCCCGGGGCGAAAGCACCAGCCAGCACCCCGGGGACGGCGAACCACCCTTCTGATCAGACGTTGCCCGCCGTTGCCTGCTCAGCAACCAGTTCCCGCTTGAGCAGCTTGCCGCTGGCGCCGGTGGGCAGCGACTCCCGCACGTGCACCACCCTCGGATACTTGTAGGCCGCCACCCGCTCCCGTACGAACTCCAGAAGTTCCTGGCCGGGCAGCGACTTTCCGGGCGCCAGCACCACTGCCGCGTGCACTTCCTGGCCGTGCACGGCATCCGGTACCCCGAAGACAGCGGCCTGAGCGACGTCCGGGTGGCGCAGGATCACGTCCTCCACCTCACGCGGGTACACGTTGTACCCGTTGCGCACGATCATGTCCTTCTTCCGGTCGACGATGGTGACGACGCCGTCCTCACCCTTCGTCCCCAGGTCGCCGGTGCGGAACCAGCCGTCCACCATGACCGCCGCGGTCGCCTCGGGATTGCCCAGGTACCCCTTGAACAGGTTGTGCCCACGCACAACGATCTCGCCGAGCTGGCCGGCGTCCAGAAAGACGATCGCGTCGTCCACCGCCGGGTCCACGATCTCCACGTCGACACCCCACAGCGCCCGGCCGACGGTCCCCGGCCGGGGCGGCTCGCCCACGTAGTTGAACGACACCGTGGGAGAGGTCTCGGTCAGGCCGTAGCCCTCGTGCACCGCCGCGCCGAACGTCTTCTCGAACGCCTCGAGCAGGGGCACCGGCAACGCGGCCCCACCGGAAACCGCGTACTTGAGCGGCGGAACGCCCTCAGCACGCGTCGCCGCCTGCACCAGCCCCAGGAACATCGTGGGTACGGCAGTGAAAATGGTGGCACCGTGGCGCACCATCAGACTCAGGGCCTCGTCCGGATCGAAGCGGGGCAGCAGAAGCACACAGGCCCCGCGCCGGAACCCGATGTTCAGCACCGAGGACTGGCCGAAGGTGTGGAAGAACGGCAGTCCCCCGAAGATCACGTCGTCGGAGGTGATCTCGGCGGTGTCGATCAGGGCGACGTGCACCTGCTCGACCAGGGCCAGGTGGCTGGACACGGCCCCCTTGGGCCGGCCGGTGGTACCGCTGGTGTACAGGATCGTGGCCGGCGCCAGCGGGTTCACCGATACGTAGTGGCGGATCGGCTCACTGGCGCGGGCCTCGTCCTCCAACCGGCTCGGGCCCTCCGGACCACCAGCACCCTCGGGCAGCAGCACCGTCACCACCGGCACCCCGGCCGATGTCGCCGCGGGAAGTCCGTCCGCCAGCGCGGGGGCCGCCAACACCAGCAGGGATGCACCACTGTCGCGCAACACGTGCTCGATCTCTTCGGCCTTGAACAGCAGATGCACCGGAACCACGACGGCCCCTAGCGACAGCACGGCGTAGTACACACGAGCGAAGTCCGGCACGTTAGGTATCAGCACAGCCACACGGGTTCCCGGGCCGACCCCCCGCGCAGCCAATGCCCCGGCGTAAGCGCGAGTCTGGTCCCAGAGAGCACCGTAAGCGATGGACTGCTCCCCCATCACCAGCGCCGTGCGCTCGGGGGTACGGCGGGCGGTCTCGGCCAGGATGGCGGCCACGGAGAGGGTGCCGTGCCCAGCTCCGGTCAGTGCATCGTCATGGTGCGGGTTCATCGTGGATCCCCTGTCTCGTCGCTGAGCGGGTGCCTTGCCAGTGAAAAAGCTTCAGAACAATGGACGTTTGTGCCTCAGAGAACGGGAGCCCGCCGGAACTCGGCGCGGCCCAGTGAGGACAGATGCACCTCGTCGGGTCCGTCGGCCAGGCGCAGGGCACGGGCGCCGGCCCACAGGGCCGCCAAGGGCACCTCGTCCGACACCCCGGCCGCGCCGAACACCTGGATCGCGCGGTCAAGGATCTCCTGGACGGCCCGGGGCACCGCGATCTTGATCGCCTGGATCTCGGTCATCGCGGCCTTGTTGCCGACCGTGTCCATCAGCCAGGCGGTCTTGAGCACGAGCAGGCGCAGAGCCTCGAGCTGGATCCGGGCCTCGGCCATCCACTCACGGATCACCCCTCGCTCGGCCAGGGGCCGCCCGAAGGTGGAACGCGCCGTGGCCCGCTCGCGCACCAGGTCCAGGGCCCGCTCGGCCGCCCCCAAGGACCGCATGCAGTGGTGGATGCGCCCCGGGCCGAGCCGGGCCTGGGCAATCGCGAATCCCTCACCGGCACCGCCCAGCACGGCGTCGGCCGGCACCCGGACCTCGTCGAACGCGACTTCGGCGTGGCCACCGTGGTCGCGGTCGTCGTAACCGAAAACCGTCAGCGGCCGCACGATCTGCACGCCCTCGGTCTCCCGCGGCACCAGCACCATGCTCTGCTGCCGATGCCGGGGCGCGTCCGGGTCGGTGACTCCCATGACGATCAGCAGGCGCGCGTCCGGACTCATCGCCCCCGTGGACCACCACTTGCGTCCGGTGATCACCCACTCGTCGCCCTCCCGGCGGATGCGGGTGGCGATCTGGGTGGCGTCGGAGGAGGCGACGCCGGGTTCGGTCATGCAGAACGCCGACCGGATCTCGGCCCGCAGCAACGGGTGCAGCCACCGCTCCTGCTGCGCCGGAGTTCCGAACTGAGCCAGCAGCTCCATGTTCCCGGTGTCGGGGGCCGCGCAGTTCATCGCCACCGGGGCCAACTGCGGCGAGTGTCCCGTGAGCTCGGCGATCGGCGCGTACTGCAACTGGCTGAGCCCGGCGCCGTGCGCGCCCGGCAAGAACAGGTTCCACAGCCCGGCCGCCTGCGCCTTTTCCTGCAGTTCCCGCACCACCGGAGGTGCCGACCAGCGATCCGGTTCAGCGGCGAGCTGCTGGTGCAGAACCGGTTCGGCCGGCAGGACGTGGCCGGCCAGGAAGGCCCGGGCCTGGTCGGTGAGTTCCCGGGTGCGTTCGTCCGGTGCGAAGTCCACGTGGTCTCCTCAGCTGGTGGCTGCGCCTGACAGATGGGCCAGGCCGTGCTCGGCGAGGGGTCGGGCATAGTCGCCGATGCTCTCGAAACCCCCGCCGACGGTTTCTCCGGCCTGGTGCCGGAAGTGGACCCCCTCGAGGATCACCGCCAGCTTGAAGGCGGCGAAGGCGCGGTACCAGGCAAGGTGGGCGACGTGGGTGCGCAGGATCTCGCCGTACGTGTCCAGCAGTTCCTCGAACGAGGGGTAACCGGCCGCCGGGTCGACGGCGCTGAAGGCCCGGCCCGGCACGATCGCGTTGATCTCCCAGTACAGCCCCAGCAGACCGATGTCGACCGCGGTGTCTCCCAGCGAGGACAGCTCCCAGTCGAGGATCGCGCTGATGGGCGAAGCCCCGCCGGTGGGACGGACGAGCGCATTGTCCAGACGGAAATCCCCGTGCACGAGTCCACTACGGACGGTCTCCGGAACGCCCTCCCGCAGTCGTTCCTGCAACAGGTCCAGCCGGGGCAGATCGCGCGAGCGCGAGCCGTCGTACTGCAGACCCCAACGGCGCAACTGGCGGCCCAGATAGCCCTCGGGACGGCCGAAGTCGCCCAGCCCGACGCTGTCCGGGTCGAGCCGGTGCAGTTCGGCCAGGAGCCGGACGAGTTCGAAGCTGACTTCCCGGAGCTCACCGGGCGTGTACCCCGCGTTCTGCCCCCGGTGCGTGAGCACGTGGCCCGGAACCCAGGACATCAGGAAGAACGGGGAGTCCAAGCCGGTGGAGACGTCGGCCGTGGGGTTGAGAGCGAGCGCCTGAGGTACGGGGACCGAGGTTCCGGCCAGCGCGCTGATCACCCGGTGCTCGCGGGCCATGTCGTGGGCGGTGGCCTGGACGTGCCCCAGCGGGGGCCGGCGCAGCACCATCGGCTGGGCAGCGCCTGCGATGCGATAGGTGACGTTGGAGCGACCGCCGGGCATGAGTGTGGCGGTCAGTTCACCGGGCCCGGCCAGGTCGGGATGCGCCCGGCGCAACCAGCTCTCGAACCGGGGGACGTCCAGGCCCGGGGTCGGCGGGGACGCCGCACCGGAGCGTGAGTCTTGGGTCATCCGTGTTCCTCTCGCCCAGAACCTGCGACTTCCGGCAGCATACCGCTCGGTCGGTTTGTCGTGCAGGGGTGTGGGCGACGGGTTTTTGGGGACGGGTGGTGGCAGCTTTGCGGGGACGGTCGGAGAACGAGGTGGCCGGCTTGCGCGAACTAGGGACGAGTGTGGCGGCCTGGGGCGCGTCAGCGCGCCTGAGGGGGCCTCCCGTCGAACATCAGACGAGCAGATCCCGCTCGATCGCGGCCCGCAGATCGGGCGGAATCGGCACCGGCCGACGGCTCTCGGCATCTACGAACACGTGCACGAAACGCCCGACCGCGGCCGGCTCGTCCCCCGCACCTGCCGTTTCCTCCGCACCCGGAACCCGGTGGATCTCCAGCTCCCACGTGACGCTGGAGCTACCCACCCGCCCCGCTCGCAGGCCCACCCGCATCACGTCCGGGAACGAGATCGGCGCCCGGTACTCGCAGGCCGAGGACACGCAAACCGCGATCTCGCTGCTTCCGACCGGCCGCAGACCCCCCACCGTGATCAGCCAGGTGTTGATCGTGGTGTCCATGGCCTCGTAGTAGACCGCGTTGTTCACGTGCGCGTACTGGTCGTTGTCGTTCCACCGGGTCGGGAACAGACCGTGGTAGCCGCCGGCCGGTTCACTCATCGGGCGTCTCCGGCCGGCCGCACCACGAACTCGAAGGCCGTGCGCACCCGGTCGAAGCTCGGGGTGTCTCCGGTGATCAGGTCCGCGTAGGTGTGCGACTCCGAGATCCGCACCAGCAGATAGGCCAGCTCGCCCGGGGATATCGCGGTGCCGAACGGGTGCTCCCCCAGCTCGGTCCGCACCAGGTGCTCGACCACCGCGACGTAGCGCCGCTGGATCTCGCTCTCCTGCGTGGTCAGCAGCCGCAGGGCCCGGGCCGGTTCGCGGCGCAGGAAGGTACGGAAGTACTCCGCCGAGATCAGGTCCTCGGCGAACGACGTGAGCACCGCCACCACCCGTTCGGGCCCGCGCAGCCCGGCGTGCGCCTCGTCGGCCTGGGACAACGTGGGCACGGCGAGCGACCACAGCACCTCCGACAGCAGGCTGTCCCGGTTGCCCACCCAGCGGAACAACGATGTCCGGTCGATCCCGAGGCGGGCCGCCAGACGTCCCATGTCGATGCGCTGACCAGCAATGAACGTCTCGCGGGCCAGCCGGAAGGCGGCCGCCGTGTCGGGGTGCTCACCACTGTGCAGGCGCTGCGACAGCCAGGAGGGCGCACTGGCCGCGCCGACCAGGGCCAGGGCGGTGCCGTGCGATCCGGGCAGGTCCTCGCCGGCGAATGTGGTTGCGGCGTTCGGCATGAGGGAACTGTAGACCGGGCCCCGGGTCGTGGTGCAACATTCTCGGAAGTGATGCACGAGCTCGGCCGACGACGATCGAGGGAGACCATGACCGAGACGCTTGGCGAAGTCCGGCCCGCGGGAAGTGCGGGCGATCGCCTCGACACCCCGGTTCCGGCCACACTGAAGGCCGACTTCTACAACTTCCAGGCCGACCTCAGCCCGGTGGAACAGCAGGCGGTGCTGCGGCTGCGCACCTTCCTGGAACAGCAGGTACGCCCGATCGCCGACGACTACTGGGACCGGGCCGAGTTCCCCCGCGAGATCATCCGGCCGCTGGCCGACCTGGGAATGTTCGGCCTGCAGATCCCCAGCACGGCGCGCTTCGAGAACAGCTCGGTCTTCCGGGGCTGGGCCGCGCTGGAGATGGGCCGGGTGGACGCCTCGACGGCGACGTTCGTGGGGGTCCAGAGCGGCCTGAGCATGAACTCGATCGCCCTGGGCGGCTCGCCCGAGCAGCAGCAGACCTGGCTGCCGCCGATGAGCCGGGGCGAGCTGATCGGCGCGTTCGGCCTGACCGAACCGCTGTCCGGCTCGGACTCGGCCCGAGGGCTGCGCACCACCGCCGAGCGCCGCGGTGACACCTGGGTGTTGGACGGCGCCAAGCGCTGGATCGGCAACGCCACGTTCGCGGACGTCGTGGTGATCTGGGCCCGTGACGTGGCCGACCAGCAGGTCAAGGGCTTCCTGGTGCGGCGCGGCACGCCCGGCTTCAGCACGTCCAAGATCCAGGGCAAGCAGTCGCTGCGGATCGTGCAGAACGCCGACATCGTGCTGCAGGGCGTGGAGGTTGACGAGGCCGACCGGCTCCCCGAGATCCGGTCCTTCGAGGACGTCGCCACCGTGCTGCGGCTGACCCGGGCCGGGGTGGCCTGGCAGTCGGTCGGGGTCGCGATCGGCGCCTACGAGGCGGCCCTGCGCTACGTCGGCGAGCGTGAGCAGTTCGGCAAGCCGATCGCCTCGTACCAGCTCGTCCAGGACCGGCTGGCCCAGTGCCTGGGCAACATCACCGCCTGCATCGCCCTGTGCGTGCAGGTGTCGCGGATGGAGGACGAGGACCGGCAGAGCCACGCCCACGCCGCCCTGGCCAAGTCGTACGCGACCAGCCGGATGCGCGAGGTGGTGGCCTGGTGCCGGGAACTGCTCGGCGGCAACGGGATCACCCTGGCCGGCGGGGTGGCCCGTTACTTCGGCGACGCCGAGGCGCTGTACTCGCTGGAGGGCACCCGGGACATGAGCAACCTGATCGTGGGCCGGGACATCACCGGCGTCTCCGCGTTCGTCTGAACTCACCGACCACTGCAGAAGAAGGAGGATCCGATGGCTGAGGCCTACATCGTCGCCACCGCCCGGTCGCCGATCGGGCGGGCCCACAAGGGCTCGCTGAAGGGGGTGCGGGCCGACGACCTGGCCGCCGACATGGTCCGGGCCGCGCTGGCCAAGGTGCCGGGGCTCGATCCGGGCCGGGTCGAGGACCTGATGCTCGGCTGCGGCATGCCCGGCGGCGAGCAGGGCATGAACCAGGCGCGGGTGGTCGCGGTCCTGGCCGGGCTGGACGACGTGCCCGGCACCACGGTCAACCGGTACTGCTCCTCCAGCCTGCAGACCACGCGGATGGCACTGCACGCGATCCGGGCCGGCGAGGGCGACGTGTTCATCTCGGCCGGGGTCGAGTCGGTCAGCCGGATGCAACGCGGCAGCAGCGACTACATCCCCGGCGAGGACCTCACCAACCCGCGCTTCGCCGACGCCGTCGCCCGCAGTGCCCGCGCGGCCGAGGGCGGCACCACCTGGCACGACCCGCGCGAAGACGGTGAACTGCCCGACATCTACATCTCGATGGGGCAGACGGCCGAGAACGTGGCGCAGCTGACCGGGGTCTCCCGCGAGGAGCAGGACGCCTACGCCGCGCTCAGCCAGGGCCGGGCCGAGGCGGCGATCGCCAGTGGGTTCTGGGCCCGGGACATCACCCCGGTCACGTTGCCCGACGGCACCGTGGTGGCGGCCGACGACTGCCCGCGCCCGGGCACCACGGCGGAGACCCTGGCCGGGCTGGAGCCGCGGTTCCGGCCGGACGGCACGGTGACGGCGGGCAACGCGTGCCCGCTCAACGACGGCGCCGCGGCCCTGGTGATCGCCAGCGACCGGGCGGTGGAGGAGTTCGACCTGACCCCGCTGGCCCGGATCGTCTCCACCGCCGTCACAGCCTTGTCGCCGGAGATCATGGGCCTCGGGCCGGTCGAGGCCAGCCGCCGGGCGCTCACCCGGGCCGGCCTGACCATCGGCGACATCGACCTGGTGGAGCTGAACGAGGCCTTCGCCGCGCAGGTGCTGCCCTCGGCCAAGGAGATCGGGGCCGACCTCGACAAGGTCAACGTGCACGGCGGGGCGATCGCGGTCGGCCACCCGTTCGGCATGACCGGCGCCCGGATCACCACCACGCTGGTGCACGGTCTCCAGGAACGTGACGGCACGTTCGGCCTGGAGACGATGTGCGTGGGCGGCGGTCAGGGCATGGCCATGGTGCTCGAACGGGTGAGCTGACCGCCACCTGCGCCGGGAGGTTCAGGGCGAGGGCACGACCAGCGAGATCGACCGGGCCACGATGGCCGGCCGGTCACCGCCCTCGACCTGGACCTCCACGTCGGACGTCAGACGGGTTCCGCGGGAGCCCGGTTCGGCCGAGACGATGGTGGTGTGGGCCCGCACCCGGGATCCCACGCTCACCGGCGTCACGAAACGCACCCGGTCCAGACCGTAGTTGACGATCATGGACACGCCCTTCACCTCGACCAGGCCGGCCACCAGCCGGGGCAGCAGCGAGAGGGTCAGGTAGCCGTGGGCCACGGTCGCGCCGAACGGCCCGGCCGCCGCCTGCACCGGATCGGTGTGGATCCACTGATGGTCTTCCGTCACCTCGGCGAACCGGTCGATCCGGTCCTGCTCGACGGCGAACCACTCCCCGGTGGCCGAACGCCCCACCGCCTCCGGAAGCTGCTCGGGAGAAGCGATCTCGATGCTCATGTGCGGGGACCGCCTGCCACGTAGAGAACCTGACCGGAGACGAAAGATGCGTCCGGAGAACAGAAGAAGGCGACCGCGGCGGCCACGTCCTCGGGCCGGCCGCTGCGGCGGACCGGGATCTGCGCGGCCGTGGCGGCGGCGAACTCCTCGAACGCCACGCCCACCCGAGCCGCGGTGGCCCGGGTCATCTCCGTCTCGATGAAGCCCGGCGCGACCGCGTTGGCGGTGACCCCGAACGGCCCCAGCTCGATCGCCAGCGTCTTGGTGAAACCCTGCAGCCCGGCCTTGGCCGCCGCGTAGTTGGCCTGCCCGCGGTTGCCCAGGGCCGAGGTGCTGGACAGGTTCACCACCCGCCCCCAGCGGGCGGCGACCTGGTGCTTCTGCACCGCCCGGCTCATCAGGAAGGCGCCCCGCAGGTGAACCCCGATCACGTCGTCCCAGTCGCCGGCCGCCATCTTGAACAGCAGGTTGTCCCGCAGGATCCCGGCGTTGTTGACCAGGACCGTGGGCGCGCCCAGTTCGTCGGCGACCCGCTGAACGACCTGCGCCACAGCATCTTCCGCGGAGACGTCGGCGCCCACGGCGATCGCCCGGCCGCCCGCCGCGGTGATCGCCTCGACCGTGCCCTTGGCCTGGGCCTCGTCGAGGTCGACGACGGCGACGTGGTGCCCGTCGGCCGCGAGCCGCTGGGCCGTGGCCGCGCCGATCCCGCGGGCGGCGCCGGTGACGATGGCCACGCGGGTCTCCGGCGGGACGGCGACGGACGGGGTGGTCGCGCTGGATTCAGTGCTCACCAGTGGATCCTCTCGGCATTGAGGAGAACTACAACCGACCGGTCGGTATGAACGAAATCTAGCTCATTCGAGCAGTTTCCGGAAGCGTAACGCCGGACCCACCTCGTCCGAACGGCCAGTGACCGACGAGTACGGCATAACCGGCCGCCACAATTCGTTGGACGACTTCGGCGACGGCGCCAGCTCCTGTCCCTCCCCTTCCCGAAAGGAACCCCGTGCTCTCCGCAACATCCGTCGTGTCCGACGCCGCCCGACCCGGCCCGGACACAACGGCCAGCGCCGACCCTGCCCAACTGTGGAACGAGGTGTCCGACGCCGCCCAGGACGGCCCGGACGCCCTGACCCGCCTTCTGCTCGACATCGGTGACACCGCAGCGCATCTCGCCCTCAAGGCCGTACTCGTGGTGGCCGGCCTGCTGGTGGCCCGGCTGGTCCTGCACCGTCTGATCGACTCGGTGGCCGACAAGATCGCCACCAGTGCCTGGTCCGGACGCTGGGACGCACTGACCATCTGGCCCGGGCAGCGCGCCTGGCCGCGGCTGTTCCCGCGCACCCGGCGCCGCAGCGAGTCGCACATCGACGAAATGGCCCGGCGCGCCACCGAACTGAACGAACGCCGGCGCCAGCGGGCCAAGGCGATCGCCTCGCTCCTGGCCCACCTCACCTCGGCCGCACTGGTGGTGGCCGGGGTACTGATCTTCGTCTCCGGCACCGGGCTCTCCCGGGCCGGGGTGTTCACCGCCGGGCTGCTCGGCGTGATCGCGGCGGTGAGCGTGCAGGGGCTGGCCAAGGACATCGTGGCCGGGCTCTTCGTCCTGGTCGAGGACACCTACGGGATCGGCGACTACGTGGACACCACGTTCGGCGCGGCCGGGGTGGTGGAGGAGATCGGGCTGCGGACCACCCGGCTGCGGGGCAAGGACGGCACGATCTGGCACGTGCGCCACAGCGAGGTGGCCCGCCTCGGCAACCGCACCCAGGCCCAGACCCACCTGACGCTGGACATCCGGGCCGGCTTCCCGGACTCCCCCGAGTCCGCCCTGCCGCCCACCGCGGCCGGCCGGCTGGCCGCGGCCGAGCGGGTGGTGCGGATGAGCCTGGACCGGCTCGACCGTGACCTGGCCTCGGCGGCCGGCGAGAACCCGATCGACCGCGGCGAGGTGCCCGGCACCCTGGTCGAGATCCTGCCGGTGCTGGTACCCCGCGCACCCCGCAAGGCGCTGGCCGCCCTGGCCGCCGCCACCTCCAGCGCCGACCTGGTCGACACCCAGCCGCTCGCCCTGGCCCCGGGCACGCTCGACGACCTGGAGCGACTCGGCGACATGCTCGAGGACGCGCAGGTGCCGGTGCTCACCCGCACGGTGCTGAACGGCCTGATCAACGCGGGCGACGACCACGTGGTGCTGCGGGTCACCGGCCGGGTGGCCGACACCTCGCTGGAGCAGGCCCTGGCGGTGCTGCGGCGCCGGCTGTACCTCGACCTGAACACCGCGGGTTTCACCGCCTCGTTCAGCGTCCCGAAGGCCGAGGAACTGTAGACAGCCCGGGAGCCCGCTGCCTGCGAATCCTGCGAATGTGACGAATTCGTACTTTTTCTATTTCAATCACGCAAAGGGGATTCCCTCTGGCAACGTCAGTCACGTCATCCCTGACCTTCGGAGGAATCTGCATGACTCTGCGCCGTAACCGCGTGTCCGCTCTCGTCGGCACCGCATCGATGCTCGCTGTCGGCTTCTCCCCGCTGCTGCTCACCGGGACGGCCCACGCCGCCGACGCCAACTCCGTGGTCTGGGCGTCCGACAAGGGCTTCACCTACGACGGGAACATGGGTATCAACAACCAGCTCGACCTGACCCTGTCCGAGACCGAGGAGAAGTTCGTCTTCACGGCCGACGACAGCGTCCCGATCGTCGCCTACGACGACTGCACCCACCCGGACAGCGCCGACCTGACCAAGGTGGTCTGCGAGATCCCGAAGACCGCCCCGGTCGCCGAGGTGCGGCTCGGCAACGGCGCCGACCGGGTGACCTACACGAACACGACCGGGGCCGCCAACTTCACCGAGATCAACCTCGGCGTGGGTAACGACGTCTACGTCACCGGCAGGCCCGAGGCGAACGACGCGGTCGTCTACGGTGGCGAGGCGAACGACGACATCACCCTCGGCACCAACGGGATCGCCTACGGCGACCACGGTTACGACACGATCAACCTGGTCGGCGGGACGGCCAAGGCCTACGGCGGCGACCACAACGACCAGATCAACGGCGGCGGCGGCAACGACGAGCTGTACGGCGACGCCGGCGACGACATCATCTACGGCAACGACGGTGACGACAGCATCACCGGCGGCACCGGCAACGACGAGCTGTACGGCGGCCGGCACAACGACACGCTGTACGGCAACAGCGGCG
Organism: Kineosporia rhizophila; assembly: GCF_021277265.1. Classification (GTDB taxonomy): domain Bacteria; phylum Actinomycetota; class Actinomycetes; order Actinomycetales; family Kineosporiaceae; genus Kineosporia; species Kineosporia rhizophila. Next base: position 84,246 of record NZ_JAJSOH010000007.1, on the reverse strand, counting down.
ACGACACGATCTTCGGCAACAGCGGGGACGACTACATCTCCGGCGGCGCCGGCCTCGACACGATCTCCGGCGGGGCGGGCAACAACACCATCGTCGACATCTGAGTGATCTGAACCCGGCAGCCCCGGGCGGCGGCGACTCCTGGAGTCAGGAGGTCAGACCGTCGTCCGGGGCTCTCTCAGGTCCAGACTGGCTGACGTGGCGACCGTCTGCCGGCGCATGTGGTGCCGGCGGCAGAGCACCTCGTAGGCGACCGCACCGGTGGCCCCGGCGCTCACGTCGCCCACCACCACCTGCTGACCGGCCACCACCATCACCCCGTCGACGGTGCGGGCGTTGTGCGTGGCCCGGGCCCCGCACCAGCACAGGGCCTCGGCCTGCGAACCCACGATCCGGTCGGCCAGTTCCACGAAGCGGGCGGACGCCGGGAACAGCCGGGTCCGGAAGTCCGACATCAGCCCGAACGCGAACACGTCCACCCCGTGGTCGTCGACCAGCAGGGCGAGCTGCTCGACGTGCTCGGGCGTGTAGAAGTGCGCCTCGTCACAGACCACGTAGTCGACCGGGTGCCCGGCGCCGATCCGGGCGGTGACCAGGGCGTGCAGATCGGTCTCGTCGTGCACCTCGTTGGCCGCCCGGGAGAGCCCGATGCGGCTGGAGATCACCGCCTCGCCGGAACGGTCGAACCGGGAGAACAGCAGGCCCTGACGGCCGCGGATGCGGTGGTTGTGGTCGGTCTGGAGCGCCACGGTCGACTTGCCGCAGTCCATGGTCCCGGAGAAGAAGACGAGTTCTGGCACCCCGGTATCTTGCCAGTTGCCCGGCCCTGCTCCGGGCCTCAGCCACGGCGGCGCAGCAGGACGGCACCGCGGTAACCGCCGTCCCCGTAGGCCGCCATCTCGTCGAGCGCCGCGAAGGCGATCGGCAGCAGGTGACCGTCGACCCAGCTCTCCCCCGAGGCCGGGTCCACCGCCGGGTCGTCGATCAGCACCGCGTCGCCGGCCACCCCGCAACAGCGCACCCAGTGCGGCACCGGGAACCCGCGCATCAGCTGGATCGAGATCAGCAGAAGCACCTCGGTCCCCTCCTCGAGCGCGGCCGCGATCTCGGCGACGGTGAGCCGCCGGGAGACGACCGGAATCCCGAGTTCGGCCGCCGCCCGGCGGGATTGACGCTGCAGGTCGGCCCGCCACGCGCCTTCCTCGTCGCTCAGGTGCTCCACCACCACCGGCTGGTCGGTGTCGAGGGCGATGGTCACTGCCAGGTCCGGCCGGCGGCGGGCCAGGGCCACCCCGAGCCCGACCGGTTCACAGGCCGGGTGATTGGTCGCCTCGGCCCAGAAGGCCATCTCGGCCTCGGCGTCGAGCACCGCCTGATCCCCCGCCGACGGCGCCAGGGCCGCCGAGGCCGAGAGCCCGGTGACCGCGCCACAGGTGTACATGGTGGTCTGGCCGTAGTAGCGCACCGGGCGCACTGTGACTTCGGGCACCAGCCAGTGCACCGAACCCGTGGCCGGGAAGCTCGTACCGGGGCCGGAGACCAGCGGAGGCTCCAACTGGGTGAAACCCGCGCTCCAGCCACCCTCCCACTTGACGGCGACCGCTCCGGCGCGCCGGGCGTCCTCAAACACCGCCTCCACCACCGCATCGACACCGGCTGAGGTGCCCACCACGTCCACAATTTTCTGGTAGGAGGTGTGCGGGCGGGACGTGACCAGGGCGGCTGCCACCCACTCGTCCGCATTGCCCTCGTGCGTGGCCACGACCAGGCGCGGCCCCCAGGCCGAGCGGTCGACGTCACGCCAGTGCGCCCGGGACGCCGGTGGCACGAGCCGCTCGAACGATTCCGGGAGCGTGGCCCAGTCGAAGGGGTGGAAGCGGACAGCCGGCGGGTTGTTCATGGCGCCATCATGGACTGTGCTCGACGATCTCGACCTCCAGCTGCTGAACGCCCTGCAGTTCGCCCCGCGGACCTCGTGGACCGCCCTCGCCCCGGTGCTGCGCAGCGACGCCTCGACCCTGTCGCGCCGGTGGATCCGGCTCACCGAGGCGGGGCTGGCCTGGACCACCTGTTACGTGCTGCCGGAGCGGATCCGGGTGTACTCGGCCGACGGGCAGCCGCTGCGCTCCAGCTTCGCCGTCATCGAGATCCGTTGCGAGGCAGGCCGACGGGCCGAAGTGATCGCGGCCGTCGCCCAGAAGCCGGCGGTGCTCAACGTCGAGTGCACCTCGGGCCCGCGCGAGCTCACGGTCAACGTGCTGGCCGACTCCCCCAGCGCCCTGGACCGTTACGTGGCCGACCACGTCGCCGCCGTGCCCGGGGTCGTCTCCACCAGCACCCGGTTCGTCCGGACCATCTACCGGGAAGGCTCGGAGTCGGACCTGATGGCCCTGACCTCGGCCCAGCGCAGCAGCCTGGAAGGCCTGTTGCAGCAGGACCAGGGCGAGCGCGCCGAACGCCCCGAACTGGAACCTTCGCCGCTCACCGAGCGGGTGCTGCGGGCGCTGCAGCCCGACGTGCGGCGCTCGGCGGTCGAGGTCGCCACCGAGGCCGGCATCCCGGTGGCCCTCGCCCGGCGCACGATCGCCCAGCTCACCCGGTCGCCGTGGGTGCGGATGCGGGCCGACTTCGCGCACGACCGGATCGGCTGGAACGCCTCGGTGCAGCTGTGGATGTCGGTGCCGCAGGACTCGCTGCCGGTGGTCGCGGCCGCCCTGTCCCGGCATCCGGCGGTACGGCTGTGCGCCTCCACGGTCTCGCCCGACAACCTGGTCGCCACCCTGTGGATGCGTGAGCTGGACGACCTGGACGCGATCGAACTGTCGCTGCAGCGGCGTTTTCCCCAGGCCCGGGTCACCGATCGCTGGATGGTGACCCGGGTGGTCAAGCGGATGGGCACGCTTTTCGACGACAGTGGCCGCCGCTGCGGTTACGTCCCGGTGCCGTTGCCCTGCGGTGATTCCTAGGTGACTCGCGAGCGCTCGGCCGCGAATGCCTCGTACTGCCTGCTTTCCACCACCTCACGCAACCGGTCGGCCGCGTCCCACACGTCGGTGAAGCGGGTGTACAAGGGGACGGGGGTGATCCGGATCCGGCTCGGCACCCGGAAGTCGGTGATCACCTTGGCCTTCTCGGCCAGGGCCCGGCAGATGCGCCAGGCCTCGGCGTGTTCCAGCGACACGTGCCCACCCCGCCGGCCCGGCTCGGCCGGGATCGCGGCCCGGAACCCGAGCGGTTCCAGCCACTCCCGGGTCAGGTCGAGCAACAGTTGGCACTGGGCAACACTCTTCGCCCGCAGAGCGGCCGGACCGGCCTGCTCGAACGAGGTCAGCGACGGGCCCAGCGGGGCCATCGCCAGGATCGGCGGGGTGCTGACCAGGAAGCGGCCGACATCGTCCACCGGGTCGTAGTCGGCGCCCATGCCGAACTGGTCGCGCTGGCCGAACCAGCCCCAGATGGGTTGACGCAGAGCGGTTTGCAGTTCCTTACGCACGTAGAGGAAGGCTGGGGCGCCCGGTCCGGCGTTGAGGTACTTGTAGGTGCACCCCACCGCCAGTTCCGCCCCAGTGCCGGTGAGGTCGATCGGCACGGCGCCGGCGGCGTGGCACAGGTCCCACAGTACCTTCGTGCCGGCCTCGCGGGCCAGTTCGTTCACGGCGGCCATGTCCTGCACCGCGCCGCACCGGTAGGAGACCATCGAGAGCACCACCAGGGCCACGTCCTGATCGATCACCCGGCCCAGGTCGTCCGTGCTCAGCCCCTCGTCCAGATCGCTGGAGACCACCCGCAGGCGCAGGCCCCGAGCCTGCGCCAGGCCCTGCACGATGTAGCGGTTGGTGGGGAACTCCTCGGCGTCGAGGACGATCACGTCGCGCCCCGGCCCGGCCGCGTCCAGCGCCGCGACGGCCAGCTTGTAGAAGTTGACCGACGTGGAGTCCGACACCACGACCTCGCCCGGCCGCGCCCCCAGCACCGAGGCCGCCAGCCGGTCGCCCAGAGCACCGGACCACTCGATCCAGTTGCCCCACGAGCCGATCAGCTGGTTGCCCCACTGCTCGGTGACCACTGCGCTGACGGCGGCGGGCACGTCCCGGTGCAGTCGGCCCAGCGAGTTGCCGTCCAGGTAGATCGTCTCCTGGTCGGCGAACACGAAATCGTCCCGGAAGCGGGCGAGCGGATCCGCCGCGTCCATCTGCTGTGCATCGGACCTGCTGATACCCGAAAGCTCGTCGCCCACCATGGGCAGATCCTCTCAGGAAGCGACCATTCGTTACCGTGGAGCCCAATGGAGCCCATCGTCCTGCCCGGTGTCGTCGAACTGTCGGCCGACCAGACCCGTCCTGGGCTGGTGGTCTGCACCTTCCTGGGCGGGCCGGCGCTGTCGGTGGTGATCCCCCGGGCGAAGGTGCAGGAGATCTTCGACTGGTGGCTGACCATCGCCCCGGAGCTCGCCGTGGACGGGTATCTCGAGGAAGCCACCCTGGAGCAGTTCCGCAACGACATCATCGCCGCTGCGGTGCCCGACGACCTGTCCTGACCGTGATGTTGCGCTCCCGGTATTCACTCGGGCGGCCTATCTGCCGATGATGGGCTCGTGCCCATGCCCACACCCGCCCTCACCCCCGAGGAATTCATCGCTGCCGCCGTCCGCGAGCTGGACGAGGCCGTCGATGCTGCCGGGTGGGACGAAGAGGCCAAGGCCGAGCTGCACAAGGGCATCGACTACGGCGTGCGGGCGCACACCGGGCAGGACCGTAAGAGCGGCGAGCCGTACATCACGCACCCGCTGGCCGTAGCCACGATCGTGGCCGGGGTAGGCGCACCACCCGCAACGGTCATCGCGGCGGTGCTGCACGACACCGTCGAGGACACCGAAGTCACACTTGAAGACGTCGAGCGCACCTTTGGTCCGCAGGTGGCCCTTCTCGTGGACGGGGCCACGAAGGTCGCGGCGGTACGCGGGGACGACCCGGACCGCGTCGAGGCCGCACGCCTGCGCAAGCTCTTCGTCGCTCTGGCGGCCGACCCGCGGGTGGTCACGATCAAGCTGGCCGACCGCCTGCACAACCTGCGCACCATCGGCTCGCTGCCCGCCGCCAAGGCGGCCCGGATCGGGCGGGAGTCGCTGGCGATCCACGGGCCGCTGGCCCACCGGCTGGGCTTCGCCCTGATGAAGGCCGAGATCGAGGACCGGGCGTTCGCGGTCGCCTACCCGGACGAGTACCTGGAGCTGCGGGCCGAGCTGGTCAACCGCCCGCACCTGGAAGAGACCCTGAACGAGGCGATGCAGCGCCTCGGCGAGCACCTGGACGCCGCCACCGGCACCCAGGGCGGGCACGACATCAGCGGCCGGATCAAGCACCTGTGGAGCATCTACCGCAAGACCGCGGCCACCGGCCGCGACCTGGAGACGCTGCACGACCTGATCGGGGTGCGGGTGATCGTCGAGGACGTGGAGGACTGCTACCGGGTGCTCGGCCTGGTGCACGCCCTCTGGGAGCCGGTGCCCGACCGGTTCAAGGACTACATCGCCCGGCCCAAGTTCAACGCCTACCGCTCGCTGCACACCACCGTGCTGCTGAACGGGCGGATGGTCGAGGTGCAGGTCCGGACCCGGCAGATGCACACCGACGCCGAGAACGGCAGCGCCGCCCACCACGCCTACAAGCAGGGTGGCGACGCGGCCGAGCCGCAGTGGCTGTCGCGGGTGCTGGCCTGGCACGACGCCGACGACAGCGAGTACCTGACGGCGATCGCGGGCGAACTGCAGGCGCAGGAGATCTGGGTGCTGACGCCGCGTGGTGACGTGCACTCGCTGCCGGTCGGCGCCTCGGTGGTGGACTTCGCCTACGCCGTGCACTCCGAGGTGGGCGACCGTTGCTCGGGGGCCCGGGTGAACGGCGCCCTGGTGCCCCTGAACACGCGTCTGACCAGCGGAACCACGGTCGAGATCATCACCCGCCGGACCACCGGGCCCTCGCTGGACTGGCTGCAGTGGACGGTCACCGCCCGGGCCCGGCAGCGCATCCGTGCCTGGCACACCCGGGCCCGGCGCGACAACGACCGGGCCAACGGCGAGGCCGCCCTGGTCACCCTGCTCTCGCGCCGCCGGCTGCCCCGGGCCCAGGCCGAGGCCGCTCTGCTGCGGGCGGCCGGCCTGGACTCGCTCGACACCCTGGCCGAGGAGGTCGGCGCGGGCCGGATCGACATGACGATGCTCGCGAACGCCCTCTCCAGCGCCGCCCTGGCCCCGCCCTACGCACCCAGCCTGCATGCCCCCGTCCCTCCGCAGCCGGTCACCCATACCCGCCCGGAGCCCGCGGACGAACCTCCGGGCCCCGCCCCCTCCCCCGCCGGTGTGCCGCCCATGCACGTCACCGCGCCCGGGCTCAGCGGCGTCAGCCTGACCTGGCCCGGCTGCTGCCACGCGGTTCCCGGCCAGGGGCTGCTCGGTGTGCTCTCCCGCACCCGCGGCATCGTGGTGCACGCCGCCGACTGCCCCCAGGCGCTCTCGTCGCTGGCCAAGGACCCGGACCGGGCCACCCGCCTGACCTGGGTGCGGGCCGGTTCCAACCTCTCCCAGATCGAGCTGGTCTGCGAGAACGCCCCCGGCATGATCGCCCGGGTCACCCTCGCGCTGGTCGAGAACGGCTGCGACATCGAGGCTTCCAGTTCGTACATCGGCGAGGACGGCGCCGGCCACCAGACCTACGAGGTGGTGCACCCGGGCAGCCGGGCGGAGCTGGCCAACCGGCTGCGGGAAGTGCCCGGGGTGCGCTCGGCGCTGGTGCGCTGATCCGGCTCGGTGGGGCCCGGTCGAGTGGTGACCGGGCAGCGCGGATTGCAGGCTTGGGCGTGCGAGGCACCTGGAACCAACGGGCGCGCTCGTGATCGGAACCAAGGAGCCTCTCTGATGACCGACGGCGCGCTGCTCGACCTGCTCACCCTTCTCGCTGAGAACGGGTACGAATTCGTCACCGTCACCCCGGAGACCCACAGCCGGGTGAACCGCCGGGTCGGCAACGCCTGGGCCCAGGACCTGCGCGGAGTCTTCGGCTGGAGCCGCCCCTTCCGGCCCGGGATCCTGCCGGAGCGCCTCCTGGGGGCCATGGAGGCCGCCGGCGTACTGGAGGGCACTCCCTCGGAGGGATTCCGCAGTACCGTTCGGGTTTCGAGCCTGGACGGCCGGCTGTACGTGCACAGCGCTTTTCCCACCCTGGCAGCTGATGCGGTCTTCTTCGGACCCGACACCTTCCGGGCGACTACGGCCGCCTTGGCTCATCTGGAACACCGCCGGAACCCGGTGCGACGCATCGTCGACATCGGTTGCGGCAGTGGGGCGATCGGCATCACGATGGCCGCCCGCCGCCCCGAGGCCGAGTTGGTGATGGTCGACATCAACGACCGGGCCCTGCGATTGGCCCGGATCAACGCCGCCGCGGCCGGTCTCGCCGACCGGGCCACGGCGCAGCGCAGCGACCTGCTGAACGACGTGGACGGCGAGTTCGACCTGGCGGTCTCCAATCCCCCGTTCATGATCGACCCGCTGGGCCGGCGCTACCGGGACGGCGGGGTGGGCGGCCACGGGCTACCGGTCAAGGTGATGCATGCCGCGGTGAACCGGCTGGCCCCGGGCGGCAGCCTGGTCCTGTTCTCCGGCACCGGCATCGTCGACGGGGAGGACCCGTTGCGCGCGCAGGTCGAGAACCAGCTCGCGGGAACGCCGTTCGACTGGTCGTACGTGGAGGTCGACCCCGACGTGTACGACGAGGAACTCGACACCCCGGCCTACCAGCACGCCGACCGGATTGCCCTGGCCGTGCTCACCGTGCAGCGCCCGGTCAGTTAGGCGTTCGGTGTCGGCGGGGTGAGGAAGACCTCGAGAAGAGCGGCCAGCTGCTCGCTCTGCGGCTGGTCGAGGCGGGCGAAGGCCGGGCCGAGCAGTTCACGCACCCGCGCGTACATCACTGCGGCCAGCTCGAGGCCGGCTTCGGTGATCACGACGTCCACACCCCGCCGGTCTTCGGGGTTCTTCCGACGGGCCAGCAGGCCCCTTCGCTCCGCCCGCTCGACCAGCCCCGACATCGTGGACTTGTCCAGGCCCATGTAGTCGGCCAGTTCCGTCACCCGCACCCGGCGGTCGCGCAGGATGCCCAGGACCCGGATCTGGGTGAGCGAGAGGTTGTGTTCCGCGCCGACCGCGCTGAGAACCCCCGCCACCTGGAAGGTGGTGCGCATCAGGGCATCTTCCAGGGGGCTCTCCGGAGGGTCCCCGGGGTCGTTCAGCCGGTTCACGTTGCGCCTTCCTGCTCGCGGTCACCCAGATCGTACTTGATTTAGATGGCAATACCCACGACTATGAAGTCGTTGGGATTACCATCTATCTCTCGGAGGTCCTCATGCACGCCGCCCTCGTCACCGGCCCCGACGCCGTCCCGGTCTACGGGGAACACCCCGAACCGGTCGCGCAGAACGCCGACGAGATGGTCGTCGAAGTCCTGGCCGCAGGCCTGCACCACCTGACCCGGGCCAAGGCGACCGGCTCGCACTACAGCAGCAGCGGCACCTTCCCGCTGATCCCCGGCGCCGACGGCGTGGTCCGCGACCCTTCCGGCCGCCTGCGCTACGCGGCCCTCGAAGACGCGACGGTGGGAATGTTCGCCGAGCGCACGGTCATTGATCCTCGGCGCAGCATCCTGCTTCCGGACGACGCCGACCCGGTACTGATCGCCGCGGCGATGAACCCCGGCATGTCCTCCTGGGTGGCGCTCAGCCGGCGGACCGCCTTCCAGGAGGGGCAGCGCGTCCTGATCCTGGGCGCCACCGGCAACGCCGGGCGGATGGCGATCCAGGTGGCGAAGCTCTTCGGGGCGTCCCAGGTGATCGCGGCCGGCCGGGACGCGAGCCGGCTGGCCGGCCTCACCTCGCTCGGGGCCGACCGGACGATCACGTTCGACCAGGCCGAACAGGCCGCCGACGTCGACGTGGTCCTGGACTACGTCTGGGGCGAGCCGGCCGCCTCGATGATGCTTCCGATGCTGCAGGCCCGCCGCGACCGGAGTGCCCCGCTGACCTGGATCGAGATCGGGTCGATGGCCGGCCGCACGGCCCCGGTCCCGGCCGCTGCCCTGCGCGCCGCCCAGTTCCAGATCATCGGCAGCGGAATAGGTTCGGTCAGCGCCCGCGACCTGATCGCCGTGCTGCCCGATCTGGCGGTCGCGGTCACGAAGGGCCTGATCGACGTGCGCGCCCGGGCCGTGCCCCTGGCCCAGGTCGCGCAGGCCTGGTCGGCCACCACGAGCGAGCGGATCGTCCTGGTTCCCTAGACCGCGACTTCCGCGACTTCCGCGGGTTCCGTGAGTTTGTCGGCCCGGCGCATGCGCCCGGTGCGGGCTGCGTAGGTGAGCAGGGCCAGCGTGGGCAGGCTGAGGACGGCCAGTACCACCACGCTGGCCTCCGGCCCGAACTCACCCCCGGTGAGCCACTGCGAGCCGTCCAGCGTGGTGTGGAACAGCGAGTTCTCCTGCTCGGTGCCGGACGAGCGGACGCCGAACACACCGGCCTGCAGCAGGTTCCAGCCGAAGTGGATGCCGATGGGCAGCCAGAGAGAACGGGTGGCCAGGTAGGCGGCTCCCAGCAGCAGGCCCCCGGTCAGGCCGATCGCGAGCGCTCCCTGCACCGTGGCGTGCTCGTTGACCAGGTGCATGGCCCCGAACAGCACGGACGAGACGGCGAGCGAGACCCAGCCGCCGAACCGTTCGGCCAGGATCCGGACCAGGACCCCGCGGAACACCAGCTCTTCACAGGCCGCCACGCAGGCCATGATCCCGGCCGTGACGGCCAGGCCTTCCAGAGAACCGTCGGTCTGTCCGCCCCAGCCGCCGAGCAACCGGATCGCGAGCATCAGTGTCCCGAAAAATGCAGCTCCCAGGACGATCCCGGGGATCAGCCAGCCCACACTCCGGGCTTCCGGTACGGGCCTGCCCTCCACCCAGCGGGTCAGGCCGGCGTAGGCCAGCACGGCCAGGACGGCGCTGCTCACACCGGCCGACACCGCCCAGGTCAGGTCGTCCTGGCGGGCCGCGGTGGTGCCCTCGGCCACCGCCAGGATCAGGAAGGTCCCGACCAGCAGGATCGGAAATCGGAAACGCCTCCTCCAGGTGCCGGGCATGGCTGGTCCTCCTACACATCGATGTCGAAACAGACATCAGGACCCTAGGAGCCCGATGGGCCACAAAACGTCACCCTGGGGTGGACATTCGAGGTGTAGCTCGCGCGGGGGACTATCGCGCGCTCACTCTCCGCTGCCGACCAGCCCGTTCTGATACGCGTACACCACGGCCTGGACCCGGTCGCGCAGGCCGAGCTTGGACAGGATGCGCGAGACGTACGTCTTCACCGTCTCGCTCCCGATGCCGAGCTCGGCCGCGATCTCGGGGTTGGACAGACCCTGGGCGATCAGCAGCAGCACCTCCGACTCGCGTGGGGCCAGGACCGTGGACCGCGGCGGCGAGGCCGATGGCGCCCGCACCCGCGACCCGAAACTGCCGATCAGACGCCGCGTCACGGCCGGCGCCACCAGAGCCTCGCCCCGGGCCACCGTGCGCACCCCGGCGACCACCTCGTCCGGTTCGGCGTCCTTGAGCAGGAAGCCCGAAGCCCCGGCCCGCAATGCCTCGTACACGTACGAATCCAGATTGAAGGTGGTCACCACCAGCACCTTCAGCGGCTCGGGAACGCCGGGCCCGGCGAGCCGGCGGGTGGCCTCGATGCCGTCGAGCAACGGCATGCGGATGTCCATCACCACCACATCGGGGCGCAGCTCACGAGCCAGCTGCACGGCCTGCTCACCGTCCGCGGCGGCGCCGACCACCTCGAAGCCCGGCTGCAGACCCAGGATCGTGGTGTAGGCCGTGCGGATCAGGGCCTGGTCGTCGCAGACCAGAACGCGGATCACGCCGGAACCCCGGCCCGCGGCAGGAAGGCCCGGACCCGGAACCCGCCCTCCGGGTCGGGCCCGGCCTCGAAGTCCCCACCGAGGACGGTGGCCCGCTCGGACATCCCGGCCAGTCCGTGACCGGCCCGGACCTCGTCGTCTGCGCGAGCGGACTTCTCGGTGACCACCTCCACCGCGACCCCCGCCTCGGCATAGGAGACCACCACCCGGGTGGGGCAGCCCTGGGCGTGTTTGACCGCGTTGGTCAGTGACTCCTGCACCACCCGGTAGACGGCCAGGTCCACTGCGCCGGAACCGGTTTCCGGGCTGCCGTTGACCTCCAGCCGCACCGGCTGCCCCACCGACCGGGCGCGTTCCACCACGTCCTCGACCTGCCCGCCGGCCGGTTCACGTTCGGCGGCCGAAGCGTTGAGCACGTGCAGCAGATGCCGCAGCTCGGTCAGGGCCTGCCGCCCGGTGCCGCTCACGGCCGCCATGTTCTCGCTCGCGCGGTCCGGATGCACCGGGGCCAGCATGCGGGCGGCATCCGCCTGGAGCACCATGGCCGTGACGTGATGGGTGACCACGTCGTGCAGCTCCCGGGCGATGAGGGCGCGTTCGGTGGCCAGCGCCAGCGTCACGCTGTCCTGGCGGCGTCGTTCGGCCGCTGCCCGTTGTTCCCTCATCCACCGGCCGGCGACCCAGACCCCGGCCAGCACGAGGTAGAACTCCAGGTACTGCAGCGCATTCTGGGTGGAGCCGAGCTCGTGCAGCACCAGGGCGAAGATCAGGAACCCGACGGAGAGCAGCACGGCCAGCTCGCGTCGCCCCCGGTTCTGGTAGGCCCCCAGGCCGTAGAGGGCGAACGGAAAACCGAGGCTGGCGGCGGTGATCGGGTACGCCAGACCCTGATACAGCACGAAGGCGATGCCGGTGGCCAGGGCGCAGACCACCGGCAGACGGCGCCGCAGGGCGAGGGGCGCGCACAGGCCCAGCAACAGCAGCGCGCCGAAGGCGTCGAGCGGCTGCTCGGGGAACTCCGGCAGATCGGCCCCGCTGCCGTCCATGCCCGGCACCAGCGAGACCACCAGCAGCGCGCTCGCACCGATCGAGTCACGAACGGTGACATTCAGTCGCCTCCAGCGCTCGAAGGGCACGAATCCGGTCATGCCGGGGAGCATAGGCGCCTAGACCCCGAAGGCGCCGCCCTCGACCAGGATCAGGACCCCGACCGCGATCAGGACCACCGGCAGCAGGATGTGCCCCCAACGGGAAAGGGCGGCGGCGACGGAGGGACGGGTGGCGAAGAAGCAGCCGGCAGCTACCCAGACGGCGACCAGGACGAGGAACACCGCCACGTAGACCGTCGTCCCGCTGAGCCCTGCGTTGGCGAAGACCGGCACGTAGACGCCGATGTTGTCGCCGCCGTTGGCGAAGGTGACAGCGGCCAGTTCCAGGCTGCTGGGCACGGTGCCGCCATCGGTCTGCGCGTCGTCGGGCTCATGACGATCGCGCCAGGTCTGCACGGCAGAACGGAGGCCGAGGAACAGAGGAAGCAGACCGAGGTACGGAAGGACGCTCTCGGGCAGCAGACTCGCCCCCGACGCAGCGGCGACGGCCGCCACCAGAATGCCGAGGAATCCCAGGTACTGGCCCACGGCGATGGCCCGGGTGGTGCCGCGCTGCCCGGCTCCCCGGGCGAAGAAGAGCGCCAGGATGAGCAGGTCGTCGATGTTGGTGACGGCGAACAGGCCGATCGCTGAGCCCACGATTCCGATGTCCACAGTCATCGGCCGCAGCATCCCACAGCGGCGGACGAGCGAAATTGCGGCCCTCCGAGCGCATGGCCAAGACTGACCGAATGACCCTCTACGAGAGGATCCGGCGTCGGCGGGCCAGCGGGCCGTGGCTCCTGGGCCCGGTCCTGGTCCTGATGCTGGCCGGTGACCTGATCGTGGCCGACAACCTCGATCTGCCCCGCAAGTGGTGGGTCGTGCCCGGCGCGCTCCTGCTCTGCCTGTGCGCCCTGTGGGTCGGCCGGGCGCCGGTACGGGCCGCCGTCGCTGCGACCGTAGTTTTGGTCGGCGGGTCGGAGGCGCTGCGGCTCCTCGAGGTCCAGGTGCTGACGGCCAACGGCGCCCTCCTGGCGGCCGAGATCACCGCCCTCTCCTTCCTCGTCATGGTCCTGACCCGGCAGACCGACTCCGCCACCGCCGTCCGTACTTTGCTGGTGGTCCTGTTGAGCTGCGCCGCAGCCAACTTCCTGCGCCCCCAGTTCGGATTTCTGCCGGCCGATCCGTGGTGGCAGGACTACGTCGAGAACGGCCTGGTCCTGAGCGCGGCGGCCGGCGTGGGGCGGTTCCTGCGTCACTGGGATGCCGAACGGGCCGGTCTGCTCCGGAGCGCGGTGGCGGCGGCCCGACAGCGTGAGCGGCTCGGAATGGCCCGTGAACTGCACGATGTGGTGGCCCACCACGTCGGGGGGATGGTCGTGCAGGCCCAGGCCGCCCAGCAGGTTTCCGGCACCGACCCGGGGGCGACGGCGCGGATGCTGCCCGGTATCGAGAGCAGCGGCCAAGAGGCCCTGCGGGCCATGCGGCAGGTCGTGGCCACCCTGCGCGAGAGCGACCCCGAGGGCGTCACGCACATCTCCACGACAACGTCCGACCTGATCGCGGATCTGCGGGCGGTGGCGTCCACGCCCGGACCCGAGGTGTGCCTGACCATGGACCTGACCGAGCCGATCCCCGCTCCGGTCGCTGCGTCGGTCTTACGGGTGGTCCAGGAGAGCGTGATCAACGCACGGCGCCACGCCCGCGATGCGGGCCGGATCGAGGTGTTCGTGCGCTCGGGCGACGGTGTCGTGCGTCTGCGGGTCAGGGACGACGGCCGGGGCCAGGATCAGCCCGGCCAGACAGGGTCCGGGTACGGGCTGATCGGCATGCGCGAACGTATTGGTCTGCTGAACGGGCATTTCGCTGCCGGCCCGCTGGCGGGAGGGGGTTGGCAGGTGGCAGCGGAGGTGCCGTTGTGTTGAGCGCGTCCGCCGCCTGGTGAACCGGGATCATGGTGCGGGTTGGCGATGCGGTGACCGAGGTGTCAGCTACCTCTTCTCTCTCAGGCCCAGACGAACTGGCTGTTGGTGGCCCGCTGCGCCGCGCTCAGCGCGTGAACGCCATCGCCACCCACTCGGCGTTCCAGGCCAAGGTCAACGCGCTGTAGGTTAGTCCGTCGTCGACGCGCCCCGCCTCTTCGGCGACTCTGCCCCGCTCACCTGCCAGCTTCCTGTGGGCTGCTGGCGAAGACGAACACCGAATGCGGAGGCTCCCCCATGGTCCTGGACGGCGGATGATGCCGCGAGGACTGACCGCTGACCGACCCCGGGGTGCGTCGACGAGAAGACGACGGACGACGTCTTTGGTCAGGGGTGGGTTTGGGTGAGGGACAGGGACTGGGGTCCAACGACCGGTGAAGCAGGTGCTTCGTTTCTGCTTCGCGATCCGTTCGGCGTCGTTCGAGGTCTTGGTGCAAGCAGCCCGAGATGCATGAGCCTGAGCCACTGTTCCCGGTTCCACACAATTGCCTCGCACTGAGCGAGAACCCTGGCGCCTGGCGGCGCTGGGGGCGACGCCATGTGCTCCCGTAGCGCCCGTGCAGAACGGCGTCGATGAGGGGGCGATGGTCCGCCCGTAGCCGCGCCTCGGAGCCAGTGGCAGTTGAGGCCGGGGAGATCAGGACGAATGCGCTGACGATGCCACCCACGCCAGGGGTTCCTGGCTGCTCACAGCGCGAAGGTGAGGACTCGGCGGCGGGGTGATCCTTGAGTCCCGCGATGCGGGGTGCGAGGGGCGGTGATCAAGCATGTGCAGCTCCCAGCTGAGGAGATGAGGGGCGCTATTGCCCGCACAGTTGACCGGTCATCTGTTCCGCACCTGCGTCCAGCTGCTCTGACCTGCAGTCCCGGCAGCCACCTTCCCGGGACTTGGCAGTGCTGGGGGAACTGGGCCAGCCACCTGGGTTTCGGGGTCGGTCCGGAGCAGTGCAGGGCGACCGCAGGAGAGCCTCGACGAGGTTTCCCGAGTTTCTCCCCTGGTACACCACGCAGGCCCGGGGCGACGGGCCGAACAGCGTGGCGAGCCGGCGGGCGTGCATTGCCGTGTGCTGCGCCGTGTACGGCACCCCCTCTAGGGGTATCTCCCTCAGAGATAGTCGGACCTGGCTGCACTCCCGGCGAGACCTCACCATTGGCCTCTGACCTGCTCTGTTGGTCTTGTTGGAGCGAACGCGCCTGGCCCAGGCACGTTCACCCCCGTGAGAAGGGGTTTGAGAAGGGGTCTGTTGAAGGGTTTGAGAAGGGGTGTGAACGCGCCGGTAGGCGCAGCCTCGCGCTCGCATCATCACTGCTGCGGCCTACCTTCTGGGGCCGTGCGCTGCGGGCGCGGGCCAAGTGTTCAGGGGCGGCATTGGGCGACGTGTTCGGGCCAGCGCCAGCAGGCCCCGAGGTGGCCTCCCCCATCGGCACTGCGCTCATCGCGAACGGCTGTTCGGCGGCGTTTAGCGTGCCGAGGATGGCGTCGTTGCGGGTGCCGATGGTGGGGCTCGGGTCGTCGGCCTCGTGGTGGTTGGGTCGGCCTGGTGATGGTGTCGTCGGCATGGTGACGGCTGGGTGCAGCCAGGTAGGGGCCGCAAGCGGCGCAGATCTCAGCCTGGGCGGGCGGCGGGGATGAGCTGGCCTCGGGCGATGGCACCGATCAGTGTCCAGATGTCGGTGGCTAGCGCGGGCAGACGTCGGCGTATGGCCAGGGCCGCGGTGGCCAGGACATTCAGCGCTTGACGCAGGGGCTGCAGCGCGGTTGGGCCGTGATCGGTGGGGGTCAGGTCGATCGTGTTCGGCAGGTCGAGGTCGATCGCTGCAAGGGCTTGGACGCCCTGCTGACGCAGCCACGTCAGGTGGGTGGGGCGAGCGGCGCGTAGCCATCGCCGGACGGTGCAGGGCGGGCGGTTCAGGTCAACCGCGATATGCCGGTATCCGCTCTTAGATACTTTGGCGCGCAACGCGGTTGCGATGACTTCGGTGGCGTCGGCCGGCGGGGCAGGCACGCGGAGGACAGGAGCACCTGGGTACGCGTGCAGTCCTGACAGCGGGCCCGCCGGGGCCGGATGGTGCGGGTGCCGGCGCCCAGCAGTCGCACGGTGCGTGAGCGTGCCCCGGACCAGGCGCGTAAGCGTTCACCACAGGCCGGGCAGGCCAGGGACCCGGCCTGCGGGTCGGCCTCGGCCCGGTCCGGGCCCGCAGTGATGATCACGACGGGCGGCTTCTTCATGGGCGACACCCTTGCCTACCAGGCGACGCCTCGCCCCAGGGCCAACTCGTGTTGATCAGCCGAGACCGCCCGGTGCGGAGAAGGACAAGAGCACGCCAGCGCCGGGGCACCACCGCCCGGACCGGCGTCTGGACCCAACACCGAAGTTCTGAGCACGGTCGGTGCAGGTCGGGACGGTGGCGGTGGCGGTGGCGACCAACAACCTTCAACTTCTGCGGCATCGGCAATCTCAGTGCCGGACCCCGGTCATTTCGTCGGCATCCTTAGCGGTGCCTGACAAACGGCTGCGCCCGCAAACTTGGATTGATAGAGCAAGCCGGAAAGTCGAGGCAGTGATCTGGTCAGTTGACCAGTGGGCACCGTTGCACCTGTTGGCCAGTGGATGCTGTTGGCTGGTTGGCCCGGCGGACGCTGTTGAAAGCTGAACGCGGTCGCTCACAAAGCGCTTGTGGACGCTGTTGGTCCCTGGATCTGTCGGGTACCCGCGGGCGTTGGTCCGGTTGCCGTGGTGGACGCTGTTGGTCTCGTTGACCGGTAGATCCGCCGTGTCGCGCGAGTCCCGAGGTGGGGCGGCAGCGATCGGGTGTCCCAGGGCTGAGGCGCCCGTCTCGACCGGTACCCGCCCGTCGGTCATCAGCAGTCCCTGCACCGACGGGCCGTGGTGCGGAACCGGGCCTCCCAGGCTGTGCGCACAGGCCTGCACGAAGACACCGGTGGCCGGCGGACGCAGGGGCAGGGGCAGGGGCAGGGGCAGGGGCAGGGGCAGGGGCAGGGGCAGGGGCAGGGGCAGGATGCTCGCAGCGTCGACGAGGGTCACCTACCCCAGGTCGCCGGCCACCACCCCCGGCGGGCGCCGCCGACTGCGTGCCTCGTGGGTCAGGGGCACGGGAGGCACCGAATGCGGCCGTCGAGCGGGCACGTGCTTCTGGGAACCCGCGAGCTCCCCACCATTACCCTCGTGGGCACGTGTACGTGCCCACCGACGTCCCTAAGTTTTGGTCTGTGGGGGCCGCCTCGAGCGGTTGCTGCTGCTCGGCGGTCGACCGACGGCCAGATCACGTACAGGACAGGGGCATCCCGGCGGGCGCAGTTCGGCCAGCAGGCGGGTGGACCCACACCACCAAGTGCTCCTTGCCCGGGGCGGAGTGCCCCTGCCGGAGGTGCCCCTGGAGGGGCGGCTCCAGGGGCACCTGGGCTGGGCCCCGTTCAGCGGCGGGGCTTGGGCAAGTCATCCCTAAGGGCACGCACTATGGGGGCCGGGTTGCTACATGGTGCCCGGGGCACCTGTGATGCCTGTCGGACGCAGGCACTCCGCGTCCCTCGTCCAGGAGAGCGCGCTCGTGTGGGGGCAGGGGCACGCCGAGCGCGACGACAACGGGGCCAGATCACTTGACGACACTCACCGCGGTGTCGGCCATGTGGGCTGCCCAGATCCACTCACCCCGAAGTGTCGCGCAAGCTCGAGGCTCTCAGCCTCTCCCCCATGCTGGAAGCCGGCAACGGCTTGTCCCAGAAATACCCTTGCCCCGCGGAACAGCCCAGAAGTTCCAGCTCGTCCGCCTGCTCGGCTGTCTCCACACCCTCGGCCACGACGGTGAAGTTCAGCGCCCGGCCCAGGCGCAGAACCGAATCGATCAGGACGGCGTGCTCGGGGGTGCCGTCCAGTTGGCCGGTCAAGCTCCGGTCGATCTTCACCACGTCGATGGGCAGACTCGTCAGGTATCGGAGCGAGGAGTAGCCGGTACCGAAGTCGTCGATGGAGATGCGCACACCCCTCGCCCGGAGGTTCGACAGAAGCAGCTTCGCGGCCTCCTCGTCGACGATGGCCGACTCGGTCACCTCCAGGGCCAGGTGGCGGGCCGCCAGCCCGGTCCGCTCCAGGACGGCGAAGACGTCCTGGACAAAGCCGGGGTCCTGCAACTGCACCGGAGAGACGTTGACGCTGGCGTAGAGGTTCTTCTTCCCGGGGTTCTCCTCGTGCCAGCGGTGCACCTGCCGGCAGGACTGCTCCAGTACCCACAGACCGATCTCGACGATGTACCCGGTCGACTCGGCCAGCGGGATGAACTCGAGCGGGGAGACGGTTCCGAAAGACGGGTGGTGCCAGCGGATCAGGGCCTCGACCCCGATCGCCTCACGGGTCCGCAGGTCGACCAGGGGCTGGTAGAGCACCTCGAACTGTTCCTCGGCGACGGCTTCGGGAAGGGCCGCGGCCAGGTTCACCAGGCGCTCCCGCTGGTGCGACAACAACGTGCCCTTACGACTCGCCTTGACCGCGTACAACGCGGCGTCGGCCGCTCGCACCGTGGCCTCGCTGGTCTGGCCCTCCTTCCACAACGCCAGACCTGTGCTGATCCTCGGGGTGAGGACCTCGCCGTCGAAAACCGTAGGTTGCTCGAGCGCCTCGGTCAGATCTTCCCCCAGCCGCTGCAGGGCCTCGGCGGTGACCACCCCGCCCGGTTCGGCCGGCCCTTCCAGGAGAACAGCGAACTCGTCCCCTCCCAGCCGGGCAACGGTGCCCGCGGTCCCGACCACCTGCGTCATCCGCTGGGCGGCGACGATCAGCACATGGTCACCGGCTGCGTGCCCGTGCCGGTCGTTGACCTGTTTGAAGTTGTCCAGGTCGAGCAGCACGATCCCGAAGGCCTGCCCCACCGTGCTGGCCTCCTCCGCCTCCAGCAGGCGGCGGCGCAGGAGCGCGCGGTTTCCCACCCCGGTCAGGCTGTCGTGGTTGGCGCGGTGCTCGATCTCTCCGAACGTGCGCTCCAGGATGGCCATGGTGTCGTTGAGGGCCGCACCCATCCGGCCGATCTCGTCCTTACGCCGGAAGGTCACCTTCTTGCTCAGGTCACCTCCGGCCGCCCGGGTCACCACGTCCATCACCTCCGCCAGCGGCCGGGCCAGGCTACGCGCGACCAGGAGGGCGCTGGCCAGAGCCACGGCCGCGCTGGCCAACCCCAGCACCAGCATCAGTTGCGCGGTCCTGCCACTGGCCTGCGAAGCCCGCTTGGTACCGGCGGCGACGCCGGTCACGAGCTCCTGCATAAGTCGGTCGGCGGACTGCTTGGCCGCCGCGACGATCGTGTTCAGCCGCTGGACCGTGTAGATGACCCCGGCACGGTCAGCACCGTTGGCCGCCTCCGCCAACGAGGTGTCCCGGGCCCTTCTCCACACCCCTATGTCGATGTTGACCGCCCGCCGTTGCCTCTGTATGTGGTCCGGCAGGTCGACTGCGGCCAGGGCCGCCAGCTGTCTGTTGAGGATCTCGTCGGACGCGGCGATGTCCTGGCGGTAGGTGCGGCGGTACGGGCCCGGATCAGCCAGGACGTACGACAGCACGGCCTCCTGCTGTCCTCCTATGGCCGACCTGACCTCTGTCATGTAGATCAGCGCCTGGACGTTGGTGCTGTACGCGCGGTCCTGCTCGGCAGCCAGGGTCCGCAGCCGTATCGCACCGGCCAGGCCGAGGGCGGCGAAAAGCATCGAGCCGGCCACTGCGGCGGCAACGATCTTGAGTCCGAGGGGCAGGTCGCGCGCCCTCCAGACCAGCGTTGACCCCATCGTCACCACTTCGGCCAGGCTCACTCACCCCTTGAGCTCTCCGCCGCGGTCTCGGCCGACCCTTCGTACGCAGAGGGTTAGGACCGGGTCCCTCCCCCTCAGCTGGTGGCCACGGCGACCGCAGGGTCTTCTTCGGCGACCACAACGGTTCGCCGGTCGATCCGGGTCCGGGTGGGCACCAGCAGGGCCGCGCCCACGGCCACCGCCGCCAGCACCGTCATCAGGATGAAGGCGCTGGTGAAACCGGACTCGGCGGGCAGGCCGCCGGATGTGGTGTGGGAGGCGATGATCGAGCTGACCACCGCAGTGCCGATCGATCCGCCGATCGTGCGCAGGTTGGTGTTCATGCCCGAGGCCACCCCGGTCTGCTCCGGCGGCACCCCGTTGACCACGAGGTTGACCATCGACGAGAAGGCCAGCCCCATGCCGACTCCGGCGATACCGGCGGCCAGCGACACCTGCCAACGGGCATCGTGCGCGAGGACCAGGATCAGGCCGGAGAGCGTGAGTAGCACCGCGCCGCCGACCAGTTGCGTCTTGGCGCTGACCAGTCTGCTGATCGGCCCGCTGGCGAAGCCGAGCACCGCCATCCCGACCAGCATCGGCAGCAGCAGCAGGCCGGCGCCGGTGACCGAGGCGCCGAAGCCGTACCCGGTGGACACCGGAACCTGCATGTACACCGGCAGGAAGGCGTAGGTGACGAACATTGCCGCGCCGAAGAGCAAGGCCACCAGGTTGGTGGTCCAGACCGCGGGCAGGCGCATCATCCGCATGTCGATCAGTGGGGTGGACGAGCGCAGCTCCACCCAGATCCAGGTGGCCAGCAGCACCGCTGCCAGGGCGAGGCCGCCAAGGACCGAGGCCGAGGTCCAGCCCCAGGCGTTGCCCTTGGTGACCGGCAGCAGCAGGCACACCAGCCAGCCCGAGAGCAAGGCAGCAGCAACGACGTTCACCTTGCCCGGGGTGCGCACCGCTGATTCCGGGACCAGCCGCAGGGCCAGCAGCCAGATCACCGAGGCAGCGATCGCCGGGATCCAGAAGAGCCAGCGCCAGCTCAGGTTCTCCACGACCGGGCCGGCCAGGACGACGCCCGCGCCGCCGCCGGTGGCGATCACCGCGGCGATCGCGCCGACCGCGCCGGGCAGGCGGTGGGGTGGGAACTCGTCGCGGATGATGGCGAAGGTCAGGGGGAAGACCGCGGCCCCGATGCCCTGCAGCACACGCCCGAGGATGAGCACGCTCACCGAGGGGGCGGCTGCGGCTACCGCCGAGCCGATGGCGATGGCGGCCAGGGCGATCAGCAGGGTGCGCTTCTTGCCGGCCATGTCACCCACCCGGCCCAGCAACGGGGTGGCCACCGAGGCGGTCAGCAGCCAGGCGGTGATCACCCAGGTCACCGTGGTGGTGGAGGTGTTCAGGTCGGCCTGGATGGTCGGCAGTACCGGAGTGACCAGCGACTGCAGGAGCGAGATCGAGGCGGTCGCGCTGGCCAGCACGGCGAAGATGACCAGCGGCGAGACGCGCCGGTCGGTGGATCGAGGCATGAGTGATCCTTCGTACGCGACGGAGAAGGATGTGCAGGAATTACCCCTGGGCCTGGACAGGCTGCGGTGACTGTTAAAGTGGAGGGGTGCCTCCACCGTAGCGGAGGGGGCCCTCCGGAATCAAGACGAAGGGACTCGCGGTGACCGAAGCACCCGGCCCGGCCCATCACGTCTCGGTGCGCCGGCCGCAGCGGGCTGATGCGCGCCGCAACTTCGACGCCCTGCTGGGCGCAGCCCGTGAAGTCTTCGCCGAGGAGGGCACGTCCGCCTCGCTGGAAGAGGTCGCCCGCCGCGCCGGGGTGGGCATCGGCACCTTGTACCGTAATTTCCCGACCCGGCAGGACCTGTTCGAGACCGTCTACGTCGACGAGGTCGAGGCCCTGGCCCGCCGCGCCGAGGAACTCACCGGACTGGAGCCCTGGGCGGCCCTCGTAGCCTGGCTGCGGCAGTTCGTCAGCTACGCCACCACCAAGCGGGCCATCTACGAAGCACTCAACCGCGACTCGGCCATGTTCGCCGCCTGCCGGGAGATCATGTACTCGGCCGGGCGCCCCCTGCTGCAGCGCGCCCAGGCCGACGGCCAGGCCCGGCCCGACGTCTCCTTCGAGGACGTGCTGCGCCTGATCAGCGGCATCTCCGGATCCGCGTACAGCGACGACGAGCAGCGCGAACGGGTGCTGACCATGGCCCTGGACGGCATCCGCCCACGGGCCTGAGGCCGATCCACTCGGCCGGTCCGAACCCTGTCCCTGGGAGAGGGTCCTGAGCTCGACCCTCCCGTATCGTGAGGCCACCCGGGGGGGCACAGCGCCTCGTCGTTCCTCACCGAGGATGCCGTGGTCTCACCGAACCGAATCTCAACTTCCTGGCAGAGCAATACGTGAGGACGAGCCCGCGGGTACCGCAGGATGATCCGCCCGATCGCTGCCCACCCTAGAGTGCGGTCGTGCATCCCTTCGGGCGGGTCCTCCTGTACACCGTACTCACTGTACTCAGCGCTTTTTCGAGCCTCGCCATCTGGTTCGCCTGCGTTTTTGCCTTCGACGGGGGCCTTCAGGGCATCGAGCACACCTGCGGTTGGGCGCCGTCCGCCCGCCCTCTGGAACTGCGCACCGAGCTGTTCCCGCTGAGGGCCGAGTGCCGTTATACAGACGGAAGCAGCAAGAGCTTGGTACCTGACGCCGTCAACGTAGTGATCTTCCTGGCCGCCGGCGTGACCGCTGCCTTCTTCGCGCTACTGCTACGGGCGATCTGGAGGCTGGGCACCTACATGGTGTCGGTGAGATGACGTCGTCCTGGTCCAGGAACCCCATCAACAGGCTCAGCACGCCGGGCGCCGATTCGTTCGAGCCAGCGCACGAGTTGCTGGTGCACGCTGCCCGCGCCGTAGAGCATCTCCTCACCGGGAACACTGCGGTCCAGGAGGTCCTCGTCGATCTCCCAGCCGGCGGGGTGCACCAGCACGGCCTGGTTCTGCCAGCCGCCCAGTCCACCGTGCGAGCCGACCAGTTCCTCGAACGCATGCACCTCGCCGGTGCGCGCATGCAACGTGGAATGCACGTAAAGGTCTGGTGCCACCTTCATCTCGGCCACCCTCAGAAGGTCTGCGGCGGCCCGCGGGCCGAAGCCGGACAGCGGATCGTGCCCCTCTACGACGTCTTCAAGCAGAACTCGTACACCCGAGCGGCCCAGCACGAGGGGACCACGCGCGCTGTCGGCCACCACGAAGGCGATGCCGGGCTCGGTGAGGAGGCCGGGGATCAGGCCGGGATGCTGTTCGGTGAACGTCTCGACGGTGACGCGGCCGGGAAGGCGGGGGAACCAGACCAGGCCGAGGTTGCCGGAGCCGACCACGACCAGTTCCGGGCGCTCACTGAGGTCGGCCGGGCCGGAACGCTGGGGGCCGACGATGACACCGGCCTCGTCGGCGCGGTCCATGCGTCTCAGCGCCCGGCGGGTCTTGGGACGAGCCGTGGCCAGGACGTCGGTGAGGAGGGCGTTGAGTGGGCCCCAGCCTTCGACGTCCCCGGTCTCGGCGACCGCCGACGCGGCTCCGGAGTGTTCCCGCACCGCGGCTTCCAGGGTGCGCCCCGTCAGTTGCCGGAAGGTGGCGCCCTGGCTCTGGCCGTGGTCGGAGAGCACGACGAACTCGTAGTTGCGCGGGGCGGCGTCGGCGACCCGCTGCAGGGTGTGCAGCACCAGGTCGATGCCGGCCAGGGCGTCCATCGACTCGGGGCGCATCACCCCGGCGTGGTGGGCGATCTCGTCGTAGTCGACGAAGTCGACGTAGATCACCGGAGCCCCGGCCATCATGTGCTCGGCGACCAGCGCGACGTTGAGGTCGCGCAGGACGACGTTGGTGAGACCGCGCAGAGCCACGTACGAACCGCGCCGCCGGATCCGCGGCTCGATCCCCCGGACCCGTTGCTGGCGGCCCTGGTACAGCTCCTTCACGATCTCCGCCACGGTCAGCACCAGCGCCCGGGCCAGGACGAAAGGGCTGAAGAAGAAACGGATGTAGGAGCTGCCCGGTCCGAGGTCACCGCGGCGGGCGGCCCGGCTCATCACCATCAGGGCGGTGGGCGCGTCCCCGCTGAACATGTTCGAGACGCTGACCCCGCCGTCGGCCAGCAGCCCGTGCCCGTCGGACAGGCGGGCCTCGATGGTCGCCGCGTCGTCCGGGCGGTTGGCCACCACGAGCCGTCCGGTGTCCTTCTCGTACCAGCGGAAGGCCGGGATGCCGTCGTTGCGGCCGTGCAGGATCCCGGCCTGGCTCGCCGGGGTGGTCGAGGGCACCTGGGCCCACCACGGCGTCATCTCGTGCGAGCCCGAGCGCACCCACCGCGAAAGCGTGGGCAGCACACCCGAGACGATCCCGTTGCCCAGCAAAGGGTAGGGCAGGCCGTCGATCTGGACGATGACCACACCACAGGGGTCATCCTCGTCGACCGGCCGTCCTCTGCGGCGCCGACGGGACTCCCCGCGCCGGATGAGATCGGCCACGATGTAGGAACTGTCGTTGACGCCGACCAGCCAGCGGGTGACCGCGGCGAGCAGGGCGACCAGGAGCAGGGCCTGGGCGGCGGCCTCGACCCCGCTGACGTAGACCCCCGGCACCAGCACCAGGGCCGCCGTGATCAGGGCCACCTGGGCGCTGAGGCCGAGCACCAGCGCGGTGATCGCCCCGGCGAACCCGGCGATCAGGCGCAGGGTGGGGCGGACCAGCGCGTCGAACCCGGCCGTGACCGCCGCCACCGCGAAGGCCCACCACCAGTGCGCGATCTCCAGCCCGGCGAGGATCCACGACGAGACCAGCAGCGCCGCCGCGTTCGGGACCAGACCGATCAGGGCGTCGCGCAGGTCACGGCTCGAGATGCTCAGCCCGTTCGGCACCGCACGAGGCTAGCCGCTCGCGCGCCCGGTCCGGCGGCGTGCCTCAGGTCACCTTGATCACCAGAAATACTTGAAGCTTCAATTAGCTTGTCCTCGGTAAGCCCGGTCACCGACAGGCACCGGACATCGAGCACGAGGAGCACGACATGACGCACGTGAGCATCATCGGGACCGGCACCATGGGCACCGTCATCGCGGAGCTGGTGACCAGGGGCGGCAACACGGCCCAGTCGCTGGGGCGGCACAACGCGAACCCGGCCACCGGCGACATCGTCGTGCTGGCCGTGCCGCACGGCGCGCTCGCCGAGATCGTGGCGGCCCGCAAGGAAGAGCTGGACGGCAAGGTCGTGGTCGACATCAGCAACCCGCTGAACTTCGAGACCTTCGACTCACTGACCGTCCCGGCCGACTCCTCCTCCGCCGCCGCCCTGGCCGCCGCCCTGCCCGGCTCACGGGTGCTCAAGGCGTTCAACACCAACTTCGCGGCCACCCTGCAGAGCCAGGCCGTCGGCTCCCAGCCCACCACCGTGCTGATCGCCGGTGACGACCAGGACGCCAAGCAGGCCCTGTCCGCCGTGGTCGGCGCGGGTGGGCTGAAGGCCGTGGACGCCGGTGCGCTCAGCCGGGCCCGTGAACTCGAGGCCGTCGGTTTCCTGCAGCTCACCCTGGCGGCGAGCGAGAAGATCAGCTGGACCGGAGGGTTCGCGATCGCCGGCTGAGCTCCCGCCGGAGGCCCTTCCCCTGGCGAGGAGGGCCTCCTGCGGCGGGCTAGATTGCTGGCGACAGGCCAGACGAAGAACGGAGCCCGGAAGTGACCATCCCCCTGGTGATCGACACCGACACCGCGCAGGACGACTGCGTGGCGATCCTGGCCGGTCTGCTGACCCCCGAGGCCGATCTGCGGGCGATCACCATGGTGGCCGGCAACGTGGGCTTCGACCGTCAGGTCAAGAACGCCTTCATGACCTTCAACGTGGCCGACCAGCAGGTGCCGATGTACCTGGGCAGCCGGCTTCCCCTGGTGCGCCCCTGGGCCTCCGCCGAGAACGTCCACGGCGACGGTGCGGGCGGTCTGGACATGGACTTCACCGGCTACTCCCCCGAGACCGAGCACGCGGTGGACGCCCTGCTGCGCCTGGCCGAGGAGGCCGAGGGCGAGCTGAACATCGTGGCGATCGGCCCGCTCACCAACATCGCCCTCGCCGTGCGCAAGCGTCCCGAGTTCGCCTCCCAGGTGAAGCACCTGGTGGTGATGGGCGGTTCGAACAACGCGCGCGGAAACATCACGGCGGCGGCCGAGTTCAACTTCTACGTCGACCCCGAGGCCGCGAAGATCGTGTTCGACGCCGGTTTCCGGATCACCGTGGTGCCCTGGGCCCCGCTCACCCTGCAGCAGGCCGTCTTCGGCCGGGACGTGCTCGAGCGGATCGCCGCCATCGACACCCCGCTGGCCCGCTTCTTCACCAGCGTCTGCTCGGCCACCCTGGCCTTCGACGAGAGCGTGGGCATCCCCGGCACCACCCACCCGGACTCGCTCTCGGTGGCCGTGCTGCTGCGGCCCGAGCTCATCACCCGCTCGGCCGAGTACAACGTCGACATCGAGACCGGCTCGGAGCTGACCCGGGGCTACGCGGCGATGTCGTGGGGCGTGCACGGGCTGGCGCCGAACGCCACGGTGATCGAGGAGATCGACGCCGCCGGGTTCCAGAAGTACCTGCTGGACATGCTCTCGCTGAGCACGACCCCGCCGCGCGAGTTCCGCACCGCCGGCTGATCTCAGGCCGGGTGCTCGTCGGTGGAGCGGGAGTCGGTCAGGGTGAGCGCGCCGCCCGCCGCGATCAGGCCGACCACCACCGCGAGCACCGAGTAGGTGATCTGCTCGCCGTGGAAGAACGAGGCGATCAGGCTCTCGCTCCAGCGGCCGGCCGGCAGCTGGGTGGTGACCAGGGCGGCGATCAGGGTGCCGACCAGGGCGGTGCCCACACTGGAGCCGACCTCCTGGGCGGTGTCGTTGAGCGCGGCGCCGATCGAGGTGCGGTTGGCGGGCACGGCGTCGATCAGGGCCACCGCGCAGATCGTCATGACCGTGCGCAGGCCGATGGTCATCGCCACCATCGACACCGCGATGGGCAGGTAGCCGTGCCCGACGCCCCAGGCCAGCCCGGCCAGGGAGCCGGCCAGCAGCGCCGCCGCGATCAGGCAGGCGATGCGGTGCCCGAAGCGCTTGGCCAGCGTCTCGGACAGCGGGGAGGCGGCCAGCATGGTGACGATGATCGGCAGGTTGGCCAGGCCGGCCCGCACCGGGCTCCAGCCGTAGGCGTACTGGAAGTGCAGGATCAGCCCGAACATCACGCTGGCCATGGCGATCGAGGTGCCGAGCTGGGCGATCACGGCGCCGCGCACGGTGCCGCCGGAGAACAGACTCAGGTCGAGCATCGGGGCCGGGGTGCGGCGTTCGTGCCGGACGAAGGTCACCGCGGCGATCACGGCCCCGAGCACCGAGGCGATGGTGACCAGCGAGTCCCAGCCGTACTCCACGCCGGCGGTCAGTGAGTAGCAGGCCAGGCCGATGGTGGCCACGCTGAGCACGGCGCCGGTCAGGTCGAGCTTGTCGTCGGTGAGGTCCTCGCGCCGGTCGGCGGGGACCCCGAGGCGCACCCCGATGAAGGCGATCAGGGCGATCGGGGCGTTGATGATGAGCAGCCACTGCCAGTCGAAGTGGGCCAGGGCGGTGCCGCCGAGCAGCGGGCCGAGGACGAAGCCGGACAGGCCGACGGTGATCATGACGGTCATCGCCCGCATCCGCAGGGCCGCATCGTCGAAGAGCCGGAAGACCAGCGAGTTGGTGATCGGCGCCATCGCCGCGGCGGCCACGCCCAGGCAGGCGCGCAGGGCGATCAGCTGGCCGGGCCCGGTCACCGCGATCACGGTCAGGCTGAGCAGCCCGAACACCGCCAGGCCGACCAGCAGCACGCGCCGGCGGCCGAGCCGGTCGGCCATCGAGCCGGCGGTGAGCAGCAGCCCGCCGAAGGTCAGGGAGTAGGCGCCGGTGACCCACTGCAGCGCGGTGGTGCCGCTGCCCAGGTCGCGGCCGATGGTCGGCAGGGCGATCGAGAGCAGCGTGTTGTCGACCATCTCGACGAAGAAGGCCAGACAGAGGGCGGCCAGGGGGATCCAGGCGGCGCGTAGGGAGGTGTAGGTGCGGCTGGGCGAGAGGCCCGCGGTCAAGGTTTCAGGCGTAGTAGAGGTCACGAGAGTCGAGATTCGGGGCAGAGACTGTCAGCCGACGCACGCGCCGCTGTCATTCTCTGAGATGCGCTGTCAGGGGACGCTGACAGTTTCGCCGGGAGCAAGAACCCAGGCCCGGCAGTCGGGGGCATGCCGACTCAACGCCTGCTGGAAGAGCGGGCCGCCCAAGTCCATCCACCCTCGGGGGAACCGACCCACCACCGGCGCGTGAAGCGTCCCCCAATGCACCGGAATGGCCGCCCTCGCGCCGATCAGGGCACACGCGCGGGCCGCTTGTTCGGCGTCCATGTGCCCACCCGAAAGACGGGGGCCCCAACCACCGATGGGGACGATCGCCACGTCGATGGGAGCCTCGGCCAGCTGGGGTAGATCGGACATCTCGCCGTAAAGGCTGGTGTCGCCCGCGACATAAACAGTGAACCCCGGCTTTTGGACGAGGTGTCCGCCGGCTGAGTTGGGTCGGTGCGGCATTGGTCGGTGGCCGTGGTCGGCCCGGACCAGACGCACCCGCACGTCGGTCCCGGGCAGGTCGTACCACTTGCCCTCCGCGTCGAGCCCGTTCAGGCCCTTGCGCCGGAGCCAGACCGCGTTCTCGGCAGCGGTCAGCACGGGGACGTCTCTCAGCAGCCGCAGGGAGGGCAGCTCGGCGTGGTCGTGGTGCAGGTGCGACAGGAGCACCAGATCGGGCTGAGACCACGAAGCCGTCGCTGGGCGCCCACCCCTTCGGCGTAGCGGCCAGTTGTGCTTACGCAGCAGCGGATCGGTGATCAGTCGGGCCCCGCCGATGTCCAGCACGACGGTCGAGTGCCCCAGCCAGGTAATGCTGGGGGTCGGCAGTTCGGGTGTCACCGTGCAAGCATGCTCCCCGCCCAGCAACACGCGACCGACGACGTCCCCCGGAGGAATTCACGGTGCCCGCCACCACCAGCCTGACCGACGGCACCGTCGACGTCTCCACCTCGCTGGGGGTCGCCGCCCTGCTCGGCCTCTTCCTCACGGTGACCCTGGGCGCGATCGTGCCCATCGTCCCCACCGGGGCGGCGGTCAGCGGTGTGGCCGCCTTTGCCTGGCATCACGAGCCACTGGTGCTGATCGTGGTGGTGGCGATCGGGGCGGCCGGGGCATACCTGGGCGATCTGGGTACGTACGGGTTGTGCCGCGTAGGTGGCAAGGCGCTGGCCAGGCGGCTGCGCTGGCTCCGGGACGAGGAAAAGCTCGGCGCAGTGGAGGACCGACTGCGGGAGAACCGCGTCCAGACCCTGCTGATCTCCCGCCTGATCCCCGGGGGCCGCATTCCGGTGCTGCTCGCGGCGGCGTTCCTCGGCCTCGAGTGGCGCACGTTCCTGGTGGCCAACGCCCCGGCCTGTGCCCTGTGGTCGGTGGTCTACGTGGCGCTCGGCACCGTCGGCGGCAGCGTGTTCCCCGAACCGTGGCAGGGTGTGCTCGCCGCGGTGGTCCTCGTGCTGCTGGTCACGCAGGTCACCGGTCTGGTCAACCGCCGGCGTCAGCCCGCCGGGTAACGTGAGTGGTCACATGAGTACAGACCGGGCCGACCTCGCCGAGGTGTTCAAGGCGTTGAGCAACCCTGCCCGCCTGGAGATCCTGAACTGGCTGCGCGAGCCCGACAAGAACTTCGCCGAGTGGGAACCGATCGCCGACCGCGCCGAGTTCGGTGTCTGCGTGACCCACATCCAGGCCAAGTCCGGCCTGGCCCAGTCGACCACCTCGGCCGCGATGGCCCTGCTGGAGCGGGCCGGCCTGGTGCGCTCGGCCCGGGTGGGCAAGTACCGGCACTACCGCCGCGACGAGGAACGCATCGCCGGGTTCGTCGCGGCCCTGGGGCGCGACCTGTAGAAAACATAGCGTCAGATCGCGATATGACGATATGTTGGTCCGCATGCCGCCGACCGCGCTGATCGTGCACGCCCATCCCGAGCCCGGGTCGTTCACCACCGCCCAGATGCGCGAGGCCGAGGCCACGCTGGCGGCCGGCGGCCACCAGGTGAAGGTGCTCGACCTCTACGCCCTGGGCTGGAACGCCACCCTCGACCGGGCCGACTTCCCCGGCTCCGAAGGCTATTTCAAGCCGCAGGCCGAACAGGCCCGGGCCCTTGCCGCAGGCACTCTCCCTTTGGACATCACCGGGCATCTGGACGCACTGCACCAGGCCGACCTTCTGGTGCTGTCGTTCCCGCTGTGGTGGTTCTCCGTGCCCGCCGTGCTCAAGGGCTGGGTCGACCGGGTCTTCGTGATGGGCAGCGTCTTCGGCGGTGCGTACGGCATCTTCGACCAGGGTGCCCTCACCGGGCGACGGGCCGTGCTGCTGCTCACCACCGGCGGCGCGGCCGGCCACTTCGGGGCGGACCAGCCGTACGGCGACCTCGACCGGCACCTCTTCCACATCCACCACGGCATGCTCGGCTTCGTCGGCTACGACGTGCTGCGCCCGATCGTCACCCACGCTCCGGCCCGGCAGACCGACGAGGTGCGCCGGGCCGCCCTGAGCTCGGTGCGGCAGGCCTTCGAGAAGATCGAGGCCCGCGACCCGGTCTCCGACCACGGGATGACAACCTCCTTCTGAGGGACAGCAAGATGGCACCTGGGCATGACGCGCCGGCCTGAGAGCCGGGCCAGGATCGTCGGCATGGCCTTCAGCAACACCGGCAACAGCACCGCCACCTCGGTGATCACCTCGGACGACGCCACCTCGGACATCGCCGCGGCCACCGGGGTGGCCGCCCTGAGCTTCTTCGCCGGCGCCCTGACCTCCTACGCGCAGGGGTTCCTGCCCGACTCGCTCAGCTCCTTCGCCAACTCGGCCAGCGGCTGGACCCTGGTCACCGTGCTGCTGATCTGGAGCGTGCGGGCCCGGCCGGTGCTCGCCGCCATGCTCGGCGCGGCCGCCTTCGTGCTGCTGACGGTCGGCTACAGCGCGGCCTCGGCGGTGCGGGGACTCACCTACGACCCGACCCTCTTCAGCATCGTCGGCCTGGTGGTCGGGCCCTTCGTCGGCATCGCCACCGCCTGGCTGCGCGAGCGCGACCTGCGGGCCGCCCTGGCCACCGCCACGCTGAGCGGCATCGCCCTCGGCGAGGCGGTGTACGGGCTGACCGTGGTCAGCCAGAGCACCAGCCCGGTGTACTGGACGCTGAGCGGCCTGGCCGGGCTGGCCCTGCTGGGCGGCATGGTGACCCGGCGCCTGCAGGGGTCGGTGGACATCACCCTCGCCCTCGGGCTGACCGCCGTGGTGACGGCCGGGTTCGTGCTGGCCTGGGGATAACCCGGGTCCCCCGGCCGGGGGTCGACTGGGTAGAAATGAGCCCATGAGCGAACCCGAGTTCTGGTGGCGTGACACGGTGGGCCCGGAGTGGGCCGGGCACAGCTGGCCCGCGCTGGAGGCCGCGTTCCAGGTGGCCGGGCCCTCGCCGGTGCTGGAGGAGGCCCGCCGGTGGTCCGACGAACCGGCCCACGTACTCTACGTACGCTCAGCCTCACTGCGGCGGGCCTACGGGTTCGCCGTCTCGGTGGCCCAACGCGCCGCCCGCACGATCGCCACCGAACGTGGCTACAGCCGTCATCTGTTGGCCGTAGGTGTTCTCGACGAACTGTCGATGCCGGCCGACCCGGAACCGGCCGCCACCGCCGAGGCCCAGGCGAATCCCCGCCGCCAGCAGTGGACCGCCCTGGACACTCGCCGGCGCTACCTGGACGACTACGCCAAACCCCTGGAGCGCGCCGACCTCACCCTGCTGCGACTGCCCGCCCAGGGCGATGCCGAGCAGGTGCTGGACCAGATCGCCGACCGTCGCCGCAACTACCTCCGGGCCACGATCCTGGCCGGAGTGGTGCTGCCGCACGAGTTCGCGAGCACCTACGGCGACGGGATCGCGGCCCGGTTCGGTTTCCCCCGCGGGGACGAGACCGAGCCCTCGGCCCGGCTGACCGTGCTCGACCTCGACACCCGAGGCGGCTTCACAGCGCGTTGAGCGTCTTCAGCCCGGTGGCCTGCAGCGCCGCGGTGCGCACGTCGGGGCAGGTCTTGAGCATCAGCCCGTCCACGTCGGCCCCGGCCAGCGTCTGGTTCAGCTCACCGGTGGCGTTGCGCACGATCACCTTCAGGGTGTTGCCCAGCCCCACCCGCACAGCGGCCGGCTCGGCTCCCTGGGCGCCGGAGACGATGCCCACCGCCATCTGGCAACTGAACGCCCCCAGCCCTTCCGGGCCGTAGGCGGCGGCCGCCCGGGCGGTGAGCTCGTTGGCCCGGTTGAGGTACTCGTTCGTGTCGAGCGACTCGCGTTCGGCGTTCAGCGCCTGCATCGACTCCTCGACCTCGGACAACGCCTTCGGATCGGCCACCTCGACCTTGATCGACGAGGTGGGCTCGGGGGCCTGCGAGGTGGCCTCGGGCGTCGTGGTGCTCACACTGACCGAGGGCGTGGACGCAGCAGCCGGTTCGTCGTTGTCGCCGCTGCAGCCGGCCAGCCCCAGCATCAGCACAGCCACGGCGAAATGCCTGGACCTCAAACCCGCTCCTTGTCCGGACCCGCCCGGGCGATCCGGACCCCAGTCAGCATGTCAGAAGGTCGCAGTCTGCCGGACCGGCGGGAGAACTGCCGACACACTGTCGGGCCCACGGATGCCGGTGAGGAGGCAGCATGGCCCCATGACCTCCGAAATCGTGCACTGGGCGGACGGCGCCCGGTTCGCCGGCTCCTCCGGCCTGTGGGCCGACGTCACCAACCCGGCCACCGGCCAGGTCAGCGGCCGGGTGGCCCTGGCCGGCGAGAGCGACGCCGCCCACGTCATCGCCTCGGCGGTGCGGGCCCAGGCGGCCTGGGGCGAGACCTCGCTGGCCCGGCGCACGCAGGTGCTCTTCGCCTTCCGCGAGCTGCTGAACGCGCGCAAGGGTGAGCTGGCCGAGCTGATCACCGCCGAGCACGGCAAGGTGCTGTCCGACTCGGTCGGCGAGATCGCCCGCGGCCTCGAGGTCGTGGAGTTCGCCTGCGGGATCTCGCACCTGCTCAAGGGCGGGCACAGCGAGGGCGCCTCGACCGGCGTGGACGTGCACTCCAAGCGGGTCCCGCTGGGCGTGGTCGGCATCATCAGCCCGTTCAACTTCCCCGCCATGGTCCCGATGTGGTTCTTCCCGATCGCGATCGCGGCCGGCAACGCGGTGGTGCTCAAGCCCAGCGAGAAGGACCCCTCGGCCTCGATCTGGCTGGCCGCGCTGTGGAAGGAGGCCGGTCTGCCCGACGGCGTGTTCAACGTGCTGCAGGGCGACAAGGTGGCCGTCGACGCGCTGCTCACGCACGACGACGTGGCCGCGATCAGCTTCGTGGGTTCCACCCCGATCGCTTCCTACGTGTACGAGACCGCTTCCCGGCACGGCAAGCGCGTGCAGGCCCTGGGCGGCGCCAAGAACCACATGCTGGTCCTGCCGGACGCCGACCTCGACCTGGCCGCCGACGCGGCGGTGAGCGCGGGCTACGGCAGCGCGGGCGAGCGGTGCATGGCGATCAGCGTTCTGGTGGCGGTGGACTCGATTGCGGACGATCTCGTCGCCCGGGTCGCCGAGCGCACCAACACGCTGGTGATCGGGGACGGTGCGGCCGGGTCCGAGAAGGAGGCGGACATGGGTCCGCTGGTCACCCGGGCGCACCGTGACCGGATCGCCGGGCTGATCGACAGCGGCGAGGCGGCCGGGGCCAAGGTCGTGATCGACGGGCGGACGGTCGAGGCCCGTGGCGCGGCTGACGGTTTCTGGCTCGGGCCGACGCTTTTCGACAACGTCACGCCGGACATGGAGATCTACACCGAGGAGATCTTCGGGCCGGTGCTCAGCGTGGTGCGGGTCTCCTCGTACGCCGAGGGCGTGGAGCTGATCAACGCCAACGCCTACGGCAACGGCACCGCGGTGTTCACCAACGACGGCGGCGCCGCCCGGCGGTTCGAGAAGGACGTCCAGGTGGGCATGATCGGCGTGAACGTGCCGGTCCCGGTCCCGGTGGCGTACTACTCGTTCGGCGGGTGGAAGCGCTCGCTGTTCGGCGACACCCACGCGCACGGCACCGAGGGCGTGCACTTCTTCACCCGGGGCAAGGTGGTCACCACCCGCTGGATCGACCCGGCCAACCGACCGACCGACGGCCTGCAGCTGGGATTCCCGCGCAATGTCTGATCTCGAGAACACCCAGGACCCGCAGCGCGCCTACGAACTCGACCGGGCGCACGTCTTCCACTCCTGGTCGGCGCAGGCCACGCTCGACCCGATGGTGATCACCAAGGCCGAGGGCCCGTACATCTGGGACGGGGCCGGGCAGCGCCTGCTCGACTTCACCTCCCAGCTGGTCTACACCAACCTCGGCCACCAGCACCCGCGGATCGTGGCGGCGATCCAGGAGCAGGCGGCCACGCTCTGCACGGTGGCCCCGGCCTACGTCAACGGCGCGCGCTCGGAGGCCGCCCGGCTGATCGCCTCGCACACCCCGGGCGACCTGGACCACGTGTTCTTCACCAACGGCGGCGCCGACGCCAACGAGCACGCGATCCGGATGGCCCGCCTGCACACCGGCCGCCACAAGGTGCTCTCCACCTACCGCTCCTACCACGGCGGCACCCAGCTGGCCGTGAACCTCACCGGTGACCCGCGGCGCTGGCCGAACGACAACGGCTCGACCGGAACCGTCCATTTCTTCGGGCCTTTCCTCTACCGCAGCGCCTTCCACGCGAGCACGCCGGAAGAGGAGAGCGAACGGGCCCTGGCCCACCTCGAGCAGGTGATCACTCTGGAGGGCCCGGCCACGATCGCCGCGATCGTCCTGGAGTCGATCCCCGGCACCGCCGGCATCATGGTCCCGCCGCCGGGCTACCTGGCCGGCGTGCGGGCCCTGTGCGACCGGTTCGGCATCATGCTCGTGGCCGACGAGGTGATGTCCGGGTTCGGCCGGGCCGGCAAGTGGTTCGCGATCGAGCATGCCGACGTGGTGCCCGACCTGCTCACCTTCGCCAAGGGCGTGAACTCCGGCTACGTGCCCCTGGGCGGGGTGGCGATCAGCGACGCCATCTACGAAACCTTCGCCCAGCGGGTGTATCCCGGTGGTCTGACCTACTCCGGCCATCCCCTGGCCTGCGCCGCGGCGGTGGCGACCATCCGCACCATGGAGGACGAGGACGTGGTGGGCAACGCCGCCCGCCTCGGCTCCGAGGTGATCGGCCCGGCGCTCGGCGAACTGGCCGAGCGGCACGAGTGGATCGGCGAGGTGCGGGGCACCGGCGCCTTCTGGGCCGTGGAACTGGTCTCCGACCGGGCCACCCGTGAGCCGCTGGCCCCCTACGGCGGCAGCAGCCCCCAGATGGCGGCCCTGCTCAAGGCCTGCCGGGCCGAGGGGTTGCTGCCCTTCGCCAACTACAACCGGATCCACGTCGTGCCGCCGCTGAACACCCCCGACGACGTGGTGCGCGAAGGCCTGGCCATGCTCGACCGGGCGTTGACCTCAGCGCAGGGCCTGTAACCCGTCGAGGAACACGTTCAACGCGTGCGGGTAGGCGCTGACCCGCATGGTGCGGCCGAGCGCCCCGGCGCTGGCGGCGATGTTGGGGTGGCCCTGCGCGTCGAGGTGGGCGTAGACCGTCTCCCAGGCCAGCACGTCCGGGTCGGCCTCGGACTGGGCCAGGGTGAGGGCGGTGGCGTCGAGGGCGGCGAAGCCCAGGGTCAGGTCGATGAACGCGTGGTAGTGGCGGGCCGCCACGTCGGGTGGGAAACCGGCGGCCCGCAGCACGCCCAGGCCGGTCTCGATGATCCGGATCTCGTTGGGCCGGCCGGTGACCCGGGCGGCGGTGAGCGAGGCGATGCGGGGGTTGGCCACCAGCGCCGAGTAGACCCGCACGCCCAGGTCCCGCAGCGCCTCCGGGAACGGCCGGTCGCCGTCGAAGCCGTCCAGGCAGCGGCCCATCAGGTCGTCGGCCATCGCCCGGACCAGGTCGTCGGCGCTGCGGAAGTAGCGGTAGATCGAGGTCGGGTCGGCGCCCAGCATCGCCCCGAGACGGCGCATGCTCAGGCCGGCCGCACCGTGCTCCTGCACCAGCCGCACGGCGGTCTGCACGATCAGCTCGTGGCTGAGCACCACCCCCGAACGCGTGGGGCGTCGGCGGCGGTTGGTCACCAGGCGCTCGTCGGCCACCGAGTCTCCCCAGCCTCTCCTCGTAAACTTATGACAACACCATTGACGAGAATGCCACGTCCCGGGTTCCATTGCCAGATAACCGATTCGGGAAAGGACCGCGCACCGTGGCCGATGCAGATCTGGTGTTCACCGGCGGCACCGTCGCCTGCCTCGACGCGGCCCGCACCCGCACCGGCGCGCTGGCCGTGCGCGGCGGGCGCATCGTGGCCCTGGGCGCACCGGCCCAGGCCCTGATCGGCTCCCGCACCGAGGTGGTCGACCTGGCCGGCCGGCTGCTCCTGCCCGGGTTCCAGGATGCCCACGTGCACGCCGTGTTCGGCGGGCTCGAACTGGCCCAGTGCGACCTGACCGGCACCACCGACGTGGCCGAGTACCGCCGCCGGATCGCGGCCTACGCCCAGGCCCACCCCGAGGTCGAGTGGATCACCGGCAGCGGCTGGTCGATGGAGAGCTTCCCCGGCGGCGTGCCCACCGCCGACCTGCTCGACGACGTGGTGCCCGACCGGCCGGTGTTCCTCTACAACCGCGACCACCACGGCGCCTGGGTGAACACGAGGGCCCTGCAACGGGCCGGCCTGGACG
The DNA here is from genome assembly GCF_021277265.1 of Kineosporia rhizophila. Classification (GTDB taxonomy): domain Bacteria; phylum Actinomycetota; class Actinomycetes; order Actinomycetales; family Kineosporiaceae; genus Kineosporia; species Kineosporia rhizophila. The sequence continues at coordinate 47,474 of NZ_JAJSOH010000007.1, read as the reverse complement.
CGGGCACCCCCGACCCCGCCGACGGCCTGGTCAACCGCGACGCCGAGGGCCGCCCGGTCGGCGCCCTGCAGGAGGGCGCGATCTCGCTGGTGGCCGATCTGGTGCCCAAGCCCACCGCGCAGGACCGGCTGGACGGCCTGCTGCGGGCCCAGCGCCTGCTGCACTCGCTCGGCATCACCGCCTGGCAAGACGCAATGCTCTGCGGCCGCAACGGTTTTCCCGACGTCTCCGACGCCTACCGCACCGCCGCCGAGCGTGATCTGCTCACCGCCGACGTGGTCGGGGCACTCTGGTGGGACCGTGACCGGGGCGGCGAGCAGATCGCCGAACTGGTACACAAGCGCGAGATCTTCACCGTGGGGCGGCTGCGCTCGTCCACCGTGAAGATCATGCAGGACGGCGTCGCCGAGAACTTCACCGCCGGCATGACCGTGCCCTACAAGGACGCCTGCGGGTGCTCCACCGGCAACGCCGGGCTGAGCTTCGTCGAGCCGGCCGCCCTGCGGGAATACGTCACGGCGCTCGACGCCCTCGACTTCCAGATTCACTTCCACGCCCTCGGCGACCGAGCCGTGCGCGAGGCACTCGACGCGGTCGAGGCGGCGCGAAAGACCAACGGGCACAAAGACACCCGGCCGCACCTGGCCCACCTGCAGGTGATCCACCCCACCGACGTGGCCCGCTTCGGCGCGCTCGGGGCCACCGCCAACCTGCAGGCGCTGTGGGCCGCCCACGAACCGCAGATGGACGAGCTCACCATCCCCTTCCTGGGCGGCGACCTGGCCCGCCACCAGTACCCGTTCGGCGACCTGCTGCGGGCCGGGGCCCGGCTGGCCGCCGGCAGCGACTGGCCGGTCAGCGACGCGAACCCGATCGCGGCCGTGCACACCGCGGTCAACCGCCGCCCCCACGGCGAGCAGGCCCCGGTGTTCCTGCCCGAGCAGCTCATCGACCTGCACTCCGCTCTGACCGCCTACACGGCGGGCAGCGCCTACGTGAACCACCGCGACGACACCGGCACGCTCGCCGTCGGCCACCGCGCCGACCTCGTGGTCCTCGACCGCGACCTGTTCGCGCTCCCGGCCGACGAGATCGGCGCCGCCACGGTGGATCTCACCTTCATCGACGGAAATCCGGTTCATCAGGGCTCTTCCAGCGGATAAGAGAAAAAGATGACGATCGTGGCACCCGCAGCTCAGCGCACCGCCTACGAACGACACGCCCCCGACCCCCGTCTGGTCGAGCAGGCCCTGGCCGGCAGCCGGCACGCGGTCTTCTGGCTCGAGGACGCCCCGGGCCCGCACCACGAACCCCTCACCGCCGCCACCACCGCCGACCTGGCCGTGGTGGGCGGCGGCTACCTCGGCCTGTGGACCGCCGTGCAGGCCAAGCGCCGCGACCCGGGCGCCCGGGTGGTGCTGCTGGAGGCCGAGACCATCGGCTGGGCCGCCTCCGGCCGCAACGGCGGTTTCTGCGAGGCCAGCATCACCCACGGCGAGGACAACGGGCGCTCGCGCTGGCCCGGTGAGTACTCGGCCCTGGAGCGGCTGGGCCGGGAGAACCTGGACGGCTTCGAACGGGACGTGCGCGAGCTCGGCCTGGACTGTCAGTGGGAACGCACCGGCACCCTGGCCGTGGCGGTCGAGCCGCACCAGGTGCAGTGGCTGGGGCCGGACGCGCTCGACGCCGGCCGGGTGCGGGGCGAGATCGCCTCACCGCTGTTCCTGGGCGGCACCTGGAACCGGCGCGACACGGCCCTGGTGCATCCGGCCCGGCTGGCCCACGAGCTGGCCCGGGTGGCGGTCGAGCTGGGCGTGGAGGTGCACGAGCACTCGCCGGTGGTCGACCTGGCCGGCGGGCGCCGCGGGCCGGTGGTCCTGCACACCCCGCGCACCACCGTGCGGGCCGCCAAGGTGGCCCTGGCCAGCAACGTCTTCCCCTCGCTGCTGCGCCGGACCCGGCCGATGACGGTTCCGGTGTACGACTACGTGGTGATGACCGAGCCCCTGACCGCCCAGCAGCGGGCCGCGATCGGCTGGGAGCACCGCCAGGGGCTGACCGATCTGGCCAACCAGTTCCACTACGCCCGGCTCACCGCCGACGGCCGGATCCTCTACGGCGGCTACGACGCCGTCTACCACCGGGGCGGCCGGCTGAGCTCGGCCTACGAGGACCGGCAGGCCACCTACGCCCGGCTCACCTCGCACCTGCTGGCCACCTTCCCCCAGCTGGCCGGTGTCCGGATCAGCCACCGCTGGGCCGGGGCGATCGACACCTGCACCCGGTTCACGGCCTTCCACGGCCTGGCCCGGGGTGGGCGGGTGGCCTACGCGGCGGGCTTCACCGGGCTCGGGGTCGGGGCCACCCGTTTCGCCGCGAATGTGATGCTCGACCGGCTGGCCGGCGAGCAGACCGAGCGCACCCGGCTGTCGATGGTGCGGCGCCTGCCCCTGCCGTTCCCGCCGGAGCCGCTGGCCGGGGTGGGCATCGAACTGACCCGTTGGTCGCTGGACCGGGCCGATCACCGCGCCGGGAGGCGCAATCTGTTCCTCAGGACGCTCGACGCCGCTGGACTGGGCTTCGACTCCTGAGAGCGCATGAGATCCTCCTGAACTCCCCTGTTCCGGAAAGGCCCCCATTGACCAGTCCTGCCGCGAAAGAGCACCCGCCCGAGCTGAACCACTCGGCCATCGGCTTCGTCGACGCCGTGGTGATCGGCCTGGCCGCCACCTCCCCGGCCTACTCGCTGGCCGCGATCATCGGCGCGATCACCGCCGCCGTCGGCATCTACGCGCCCGGCGCCCTGCTGGCCTCGTTCGTGCCGATGGCCCTGATCGCCACCGCGTTCCTCTACCTGAACCGGGTGGACCAGGACTGCGGCACCACGTTCAGCTGGGTGACCCGGGCGATGGGCCCGTGGTTCGGCTGGATCGGCGGCTGGGCGATCACCATGACCGGCGTGCTGATCATCGGCTCCCAGGCGGACGTCGGGGTCGGGTTCTTCCTGCGGATGATCGGCCAGGACGGGGCGGCCGAGAACAACTGGGTCCGGATGCCCCTGGCGATCGCCCTGATCCTGTTCCTGACCTGGCTGTGCGTCCTCGGCACGGACCTGTCGGCGCGGGTGCAGAACGTGATGATCCTGATCCAGGTGGGCGCCCTGCTGGTGTTCGCCGCGGTCGCCCTGGGCCGGGTCTACGGCCTCTTCGGCGACGACAGCCCGCTGCAGCCGCTGCACCCGGAGCTGTCGTGGTTCAACCCGTTCGGCGCGGGCGGGGCCCCGCTGACCACCGCCCTGCTGCTGGGCGTGTTCGCCTACTGGGGCTGGGAGGCCTCGGTGAACCTCAACGAGGAGACCCGGGGCGGTCCCTCCACCGCCGGCCGGGCCTCGCTGCTGTCCACCTTCATCCTGCTGCTGACCTACCTGGGCGTGGCCACCGCGGTGGTCGCGTTCGCGGGCACCGCCTGGCTGACCGACAACGCCGACGAGGAGGAGGCGGTCTTCGCCCTGCTGGCCGGTCAGGTGATGGGCGGCTGGGACTGGGTGCTGCTGGCCTCGGTCGCGGTCTCGGCGATCGCCTCCACCCAGACCACGATCATCCCGGCCTCGCGGACCGGCCTGTCGATGGCCCGCCGGCACGCCCTGCCGCCGGGCTTCGGTCGGATCCACCCCCGCCACCGCACCCCCGACGTGAGCACCTGGTGGGTGGCCGGCATCGCGATCGCCTGGTACGTGGCGATCTACCTGCTCAGCGAGAACGCGCTGTACGACTCGGCCACCGCGCTGTCGCTGCTGGTCGCCTTCTACTACGCGCTCAGCGGCATCGCCTGCGCCGTCTACCACCGCAAGCACCTGCTGGAATCGGCCCGCAGCCTGATCCTGATCGGGGTGGCCCCGCTGACCGGTGCCGTCCTCCTGATCTGGCTGCTGGTGCTCTCGGCCCGGGACATGGCCGACCCGGAGAACTCCTACAGCGGGGCGGCCTGGCTGGGTGTCGGCCCGCCGCTGGTCATCGGCGTCGGTATCTTCCTGGTCGGCGCGGTGCTGATGCTGGTGTGGCGGGCCCGTGACCGGCGTTACTGGCACGAGCGGCCGAGCCTGCCCGACCCCGACGTGGTGCACGGGCTGAAGTCCGCCGTACCGGATCCCGATGGAATGGAACCCTGATGAGCATCGTGCTGGGCTACGACTCCTCGCCCGCCGCGAACGCCGCCCTGGAAGTCGCGATCGACCTGGCCAAGCGCCTCGACGAGAAGCTCGTGCTGGTCTACGGCGCGGGGGTGCCGGGCGGGGTGAGCGAGGAGATGTCCTCGCACCGGGCCGCCCTGGAGGAGATCGGCCACCGCGCCCTGGACGAGGGCGTGGCCCGGGCCCGTGAGGCCGGCGCCGAGGCCACCGTCGAACTGCTGCCGCGCAAGCCGGTCAAGGCCCTGCTGGAGGCCGCGGAGAATCACGACGCCGGCTTCATCGTGGTCGGTGCCACCTCGGAGAGCCCGATGCGGGCGGCGATGCTCGGCGCCGTGCCGCACAAGCTCCTGCGCCGCAGCACCCGTCCCGTGCTCTGCGTGCCCGCCCCTTCCTGAAAAGCAACCACCAACTAAAGGACGCCGGCCCGCCTACCCGGGACCGGCGTCCTTTAGTTGGTGGTCGGGTTGGTCGCTCAGGCGGAAACCCGGAACTCCCGCGGCATCTCGGCCGTGCCCAGCACCACGTCGGCGGCCAGTTCGCCCAGCACCGGAGCGAACTTGGCGCCGTGACCGGAGCAGGCCGAGAGCACGGTGACGCCCTCCATCCCGTCGATGACGAAGTTCTCGGTGGGTGTGTTGGTGAACAGGCAGGTGGTCTCGGCGTAGGGCTCGGGCTCCAGGCCCGGCATAAACCGGCGCACGTGCTCGACCACGCGGGCGCGGTTGGCCGGGTCGATCAGCCCGGTGCGGGCCGAGGCCGAGGAGAGCACCCGGCCGGCGTTGTACTCGGCCACCTTCTGCCCACGGAACTGCGCGTCCCGGCCGCCGGGCAGGGCGTACACGCAGATCTCCGGGCGCTTGTGGATGAGCGTGGGCCAGTTGTCGGCGCCTTCGCGGTAGGGGAAGTGAAAAGCGTTCTCCTCGCGCACCTCCAGGTCGGGGAACGCCTTCACGAACGCTTCCGGCAGGGCGAGCCGGCCCAGCACCTCGGGCAACCACCCACCGGCGCTGACCACCACCCGCCCGGCCTCCACCACCCGTCCGTCGTTCGAGATCGCCCGGAAACCGGCCCCCGAGCGCTCGAGCCGGGCCAGCGGCCAACCGGTGAGGATCTGCGCGCCCAGAGCCTCGGCCGCCGCGATCATCGCGCGGACCGTGTTCTCCGCGTCCAGCACCCCACCCTCGGGGTGGAACAGCACGTCGGTGTCGAAACCAATCTGCGGCCAGCGTTCTCGCGCAGCCTCCAGCTCTACCAGCTCGTGCTCCACATCACGCTCGGCCAGCACCCGGGCCAGGCCGTGCGGGTCGCGGTCGGTGCCGAAGTCGAGGGCGCCGGTACGGGTGACCAACGGGGCGCCGTGCAGCGCCGCCAGTTCACCCCAGCCCGCCACCGACGCCTTGACCAGATCCACGTAAAGGCCCTCGGGGTAGGCGAACCGGAAGATCCGGGCCGAACCGTGCGAGCTGCCGTGCGCACTGGCCGGCACGTCCCGCTCGACGAGGGTGACGTCGAGGCCGCGCTGCGCCAGCCGCCAGGCCGCCGAAGCCCCGGCCAGACCGCCGCCGACCACCAGAACCGAACCGGAACTCATGAGATCTCCTCCACCACGACCACGGGGCCGATCACCGGCACGTCCGGGCCGTCCGGGCCGTCCGGGCCGGGCACGTCCAGCCAGGCGTCTCCGGTGGCCGGATCGACCACAGCCACCGCCCTGCTCTCGGGCCAGGTACCGAACCGCACCCGGGCCCGGCCGGGCCGGTGCGTCATCACGTTCACGGCCGTGACCGCGCCCTGCGGAACCGCCGACACTGCCGCTTCCCCAGTGAAGCCGAGCATCTCACCCGCCGTCAGCCGGTGCCGCTGCCCGTCCACGGTGAGTTCGACCACGCCCCGCCCGACCACGAAGACCCGGTCGAGGCCGGGGAACACCGAGAACGGGCCAGGCGTGGCGATGGTGGCCACACTCAGCCGCCACCGCTCGTCGCGGAACAGCTCGCGGGTGACTCCCCTACCGTTGCGCCACCGCTGCTCAGCAGCCTCGGCGTACCGCACTGTCGGCACGATCTCTCCAGGTTTCACATCAGGGAACGACGTCAACCCATAGTGGACAATCACCGGGTTGCCGAACAATCCTTCCCCACCCGGCGTGACCCACACCACGGCCGAAGGCCTCTATCTCTCCCGGCCCCGACTTATCCTGCCCAACGACGCTACCCCCGGCACCAAGCTGTTAAGAGGCAGGGAGATCGCCCGTGTTCTCGAAGATTCTGGTGGCGAACCGCGGCGAGATCGCCGTTCGTGCCTTCCGCGCCGCCTACGAGGTGGGAGCCCGCACCGTGGCGGTCTTCCCCTACGAGGACCGCTGGAGCGAGCACCGGCTCAAGGCCGACGAGTCCTACGAGATCGGTGAGCGCGGCCACCCCGTGCGCGCCTACCTGGATCCGGAGGCGATCGTCGCGGTCGCGGTCCGATCCGGCGCCGACGCCATCTACCCCGGCTACGGATTCCTCTCCGAGAACCCGGCGCTGGCCGAGGCCTGCAACCGGGCCGGGATCACCTTCGTCGGCCCCGGCTCCGACGTCCTCGAACTGACCGGCAACAAGGCCCGCGCGATCGCCGCGGCCCGGGCCGCCGGCGTCCCCACGTTGGCCAGCGTTCCCCCTTCGAGAAACCCCGAAGAGCTTGTGGACGCCGCTGGGCACCTTGCGTATCCCCTGTTCGTCAAGGCGGTGGCCGGGGGTGGCGGCCGCGGCATGCGGCGGGTGGACCGGCCCGAAGACCTGCGCGAGGCGATCGAGACCTGCATGCGTGAGGCCGACGGCGCCTTCGGTGACCCGACCGTGTTCCTCGAGCAGGCCGTGGTCGACCCCCGGCACATCGAGGTGCAGATCCTGGCCGACGGCGAGGGCGACGTGATGCACCTCTTCGAGCGGGACTGCTCGGTGCAGCGCCGGCACCAGAAGGTGGTGGAGATCGCCCCGGCGCCCAACCTGGATCCCGATCTGCGCGAGCGGATCTGCTCCGACGCAGTACGTTTCGCCCGCGAGATCGGCTACCGCAACGCCGGTACGGTGGAGTTCCTGCTGGCCCCCGACGGCTCGTACGTGTTCATCGAGATGAACCCGCGCATCCAGGTCGAGCACACCGTCACCGAGGAGATCACCGACGTCGACCTGGTCCAGTCCCAGCTGCGGATCGCCTCCGGCGAGACCCTGGCCGACCTCGGCCTCTCGCAGGACACGGTGGCCATCCGCGGGGCCGCCCTGCAGTGCCGGATCACCACCGAGGACCCGGCCAACAACTTCCGCCCCGACACCGGCGTGATCACCACCTACCGCTCCCCCGGCGGTGGCGGGGTGCGCCTGGACGGCGGCACCGCCTACACCGGCGCCGAGGTCAACGCCCACTTCGACTCCATGCTGGCCAAACTCACCTGCCGGGGACGCACTTTCGACAAGGCGGTGGAGAAGGCCCGGCGGGCGGTGGCCGAGTTCCGCATCCGCGGGGTCTCCACCAACATTCCCTTCCTGCAGGCGGTTCTGGACGACCCGGACTTCGCCGCCGGAAGGGTGACTACGGCGTTCATCGAGACCCACCCGCACCTGCTGCAGGCCCGCGGCTCCGGCGACCGGGGCAGCAAGCTCCTGTCCTACCTGGCCGACGTGACCGTCAACCAGCCGCACGGTGCGGCCCCGGTGACCATCGACCCGGCCCGCAAGCTACCCACCACCGACCTGAACGCGCCCGCCCCCGAGGGCACCCGCCAGCTTCTGAAAGCCCTTGGCCCGGAACAGTTCGCCCGTACGCTGCGGGAGCAGAACCGCGTCGCCGTCACCGACACGACGTTCCGCGACGCTCATCAGTCGTTGCTGGCCACCCGCGTCCGCACTCGTGATCTTCTCGCCGTGGCCCCGCACGTCGCCCGCACCACCCCCGAACTGTTCTCGATCGAGGCCTGGGGCGGCGCCACCTACGACGTGGCGCTGCGCTTCCTGGCCGAAGACCCCTGGGAGCGCCTGGCTTCCCTGCGTGAAGCGGTACCCAACATCGCCCTGCAGATGCTGCTGCGCGGGCGTAACACGGTGGGCTACACCCCCTATCCCACCAAGGTGACCGACGCGTTCGTGGCCGAGGCCGCCGCCACCGGCATCGACGTGTTCCGGATCTTCGACGCACTGAACGACGTGGAACAGATGCGCCCGGCGATCGAGGCGGTGCGCGCTACCGGGACGACGGTGGCCGAGGTGGCGCTCTGCTACACCGGCGACCTGTCCGACCCGGGCGAAAAGCTCTACACCCTCGACTATTACCTGCGCCTCGCGGCCCGCATCGTCGAGGCCGGGGCGCACGTGCTGTGCATCAAGGACATGGCCGGGTTGCTGCGCGCCCCCGCCGCCGGCCGCCTGGTGAAGGCGCTGCGCTCGGAGTTCGACCTGCCGGTGCACCTGCACACCCACGACACCGCCGGCGGTCAGCTGGCCACCCTCACCGCGGCCATCGCCGCCGGGGTGGACGCGGTCGACGCAGCCAGCGCCTCGATGGCCGGAACCACTTCTCAGCCGCCGCTTTCGGCGCTGGTCGCGGCCACCGACTTCGGCGAGCGGGAGACCGGGCTGTCACTGGCCGCGGTGAACGCCCTGGAGCCCTACTGGGAGGCCGTGCGCCGGGTGTACGCGCCGTTCGAGTCCGGCCTCAGCTCGCCGACCGGGCGGGTCTACCGGCACGAGATCCCCGGCGGGCAGCTGTCGAACCTGCGCCAGCAGGCGATCGCCCTCGGGCTGGGCGAGAAGTTCGAGCAGATCGAGGACATGTACGCCGCCGCGAACGACATCCTCGGCAACGTGCCCAAGGTGACCCCCTCGTCCAAGGTCATCGGCGACCTGGCGCTCTCCCTGGTCGCCGCCGGCGCCGACCCGAAGGACTTCGCCGAGCAGCCGGGCTCGTTCGACATCCCGGCCTCGGTGATCGGCTTCCTCAACGGCGAACTGGGCGACCCGCCCGGCGGCTGGCCGGAGCCGTTCCGCAGCAAGGCGCTTCAGGGCCGAAGCTGGAACGCCCCGGCCGAGGAGCTCACCGCCGAGCAGACCGAGGCGCTGGCCGCGAACCCCCGCCAGACCCTGAACGAGCTGCTCTTCCCGGGCCCCACACGGATTTTCGCCGAGGCCCGGTCGACCTACGGCGACACCTCGGTGCTGCCCACCCTGGACTACCTGTACGGCCTGCGCCGGGGTGACGAGCACGTGGTCGAACTGGACGAGGGCAAGACGCTGATCATGGGGCTGCAGTCGATCAGCGAACCGGACGAGCGGGGTTTCCGCACGGTGATGGCCCGGCTGAACGGCCAGATGCGGCCGATCAGTGTGCGGGACACCCGGATCGCCGACGAGATCCCGACCGCCGAGAAGGCCGACCCGGCGGTGCCCGGCCACGTGCCGGCGCCGTTCCAGGGGGTGGTGACCGTGGTGGTGGCCGAGGGCGACAAGGTCTCGGCCGGTGACACGGTGGCCACGATCGAGGCGATGAAGATGGAGGCCTCGATCACCGCCCCGGTGGAGGGTGTGGTGCAGCGACTGGCGCTCACCGGGGTCCAGAGCGTGGACGGTGGCGATCTGGTGCTCGTGCTCGGCTGAGTGGGTGTTTCGGTGCGAACCGACCAAAGGACGCTTGTCCCGGGCGCCGGGACAAGCGTCCTTTGGTTGGTGGTTCAGTCGGTTTCGAACGCGTTGACGCCGGTCAGCTCGGCCGAGAGGTCCCAGAGCCGGGCTGCGTCCTGCGGGTCGACGGCCCACGTGGCCAGTCCGGCGACCTGAGCATCGAGCAGGTCGTCGGGGCCGACGATCCCGGCCACGTCGACGTCTTCGAGGTAGAGGCCGCCCCGGCCGTCCAGCTGCGGTGAGGTGGCGGCCCAGAGCCCGGTCGCCGCACCCTGTTCCGGAGTCTTCATGGTCTCCGGGTGCGCCCACGTGCCGTCTGCGTTCATCCAGCCGAGGGCCACCATCTCAGACTGCTCGAGGTGCCGCACCAGGCCGGTGTCGATCGTGCCCGGCTGCAGGGCGAAGGCCCGCACCCCCGAGCTCGCCCCGAGCGCGTCGAGGTGCACCGCGAACAGCACGTTGGCGGTCTTGGCCTGGCCGTAGGCGATCCACTTGTCGTAGTCGCCCGAGTCGAAGTGCGGATCTTCCCAGCGGATCCCGCCGAACCGGTGCCCCAGCGACGAGAACGCCACCACGCGGGCCCCGCTCCCGGCCCGCAGGGCCGGCCAGAGCCGGTTGGTCAGGGCGAAGTGGCCGAGGTGGTTGACCGCGAACTGAGACTCCCAGCCCTTGCCCACCCGCTGCAACGGCGCCGCCATGATGCCGGCCGCGTTGATCAGAATGTCCAGTTCGCGCCCGGAGGCGAGGAACCGGTCGGCGAAGCCGGCCACGCTGTTCAGGTCGGCCAGGTCCAGCTCGTCGATCTCCACATCCGGGAGACCGGCCAGGGCCTGCCCGGCGAGCTGGGGGCGCCGGGCCGGGACCACGACGTGGGCGCCGGCGTCGGCGAGGGCGCGGGTGGTGGCCAGCCCGATCCCGGAGTATCCGCCGGTGACGATCGCCACCCGGCCGGTCAGGTCGATCCCGGCCAGCACCTCGGCCGCGGTGGTGTTCCGGCCGAACCCTGAGTCGATCTTCTTCTGCACTGGGTCTCCTGCTGATAGGTGTGTCGGATCAGCAGATCGCAGGGACCGGGAGGGGTGACAGATTCTGCTATCGGGGTACTGCGGGTGACTGTCTCGGCCTGACCCGCCCGCCTATCGTCAGGGGCATGGGAAGTGGTCCTCATGTTCAGGCCGACATGCGCCGCCGGGTCCGGGAGTTCCTGTCCACGCGGCGGGCGCGGCTCACTCCGGAACAGGCGGGCCTGCCTTCGGTGGGCGGGCGGCGCCGGGTCAAGGGCCTGCGGCGGGAAGAGGTGGCGGCGCTGGCCGGGATCAGCGTGGAGTACTACATCCGGCTCGAGCGCGGAGACGCCGGAAACGTGTCCGGCAGCGTGCTGGAGGCCATCGGCCGGGCCCTGCGGCTGGGCGCCGCCGGGCACGACCATCTGCTCGACCTGCTCCGCCCGGCCGACGGTTTCGAGTGCCCGGTGGTCGACCGGCCGGCCCTGCGGCCGCCGGTGCAGCGGATCCTCGACTCGATGGGCACCACGCCCGCCCTGGTGCACAACTGGCGTCTCGACGTGATCGGCGCCAACGCACTGGGCACGGCCCTGCTCGAACCGGTGCGAACCGGGAGCGAAGCCGTCAATCTGGCCCGCGCCGTGTTCCTGGGTCCGGCCGCCCGGGACTTCTGGCCCGACTGGGAGCCGGTGGCCACCGAGACCGCGAACCGGCTGCGCGTCGCGGCCGGCAGCAAACCCTGCGACCGGGCCCTGGCCGACCTCGTCGACGAGCTGTCCACCCACAGCGCCGACTTCCGCGAGCACTGGGCCCGGCACGAGGTGCGGGTGCCGGCCAGTGGCGTCCGGAGGCTGCGGCACCCGGTGGTCGGCGAGCTGGTGCTGCCGTTCGAGAGCACCCCGCTGGTCGCCGACCCGGGACAGACCCTGCTGATGTTCACCGCCGAGCCGGGCAGCGCCTCCGACGACGCCCTGAAGCTGCTGGCCAGCTGGTCGGCGGTGGCGCGGCGCTAGGGTTGGGTCCATGACCGAGAACCTCGCCAGCTACATCGACCAGACCCTGCTCAAGCCCGAGTCCACCCCCGACGACGTGCGCAAGCTCGTCGCCGACGCGCGGGAGCTGCAGGTGTTCGGGGTCTGCGTCTCCCCGAGCCTGGTCACCGTGGCCAAGCAGGCTGCGGCGGGCTCGGAACTGGCCGTGGTCACCGTCTGCGGCTTCCCCAGCGGGGCGGTCAAGGCCGAGGTCAAGGCCACCGAGGCGGCCCTGTCGGTGTCCGAGGGGGCCGACGAGGTGGACATGGTGATCAACGTCGGCGCCGCCGTGTCCGGTGACTTCGCGCTGGTCGAGGCCGAGATCGCGGCCGTGCGGGCGGCCGTGCCGGCGCCGGCCCGGCTCAAGGTGATCGTCGAGTCGGCCGCCCTGACCGACGAGCAGCTCACCGCCGTCTGCCAGGCCGCCACCCGGGCCGGGGCCGACTTCGTCAAGACCTCCACCGGATTCCACCCCAGCGGCGGCGCCACCGTGCACGCGGTCGAGGTGATGGCCGCCGCGATCGGCCCGGACGTGAAGATCAAGGCCTCCGGCGGCATCCGCACCCGGGAGGACGCCGAGGCGATGATCGCCGCCGGGGCCTCCCGTCTGGGCCTGTCCTCGGCCCGCGCCGTTCTCGAGGGCAGCACGGCCACCGGCAGCTACTGAGCTCCCAGCACGCCGCGTTCGTAGGCGGCGGCCACGGCCGAGGCGCGGTCCTTCACCCCGAGCTTGTCGAAGACGTGCCCGAGGTGCGTCTTCACCGTGGCCTCGCTGACGAACAGCGCCCGGGCGATCTCGCGGTTGGTCCGGCCCCGGGCCACCAGGGTGAGCACGTCGATCTCGCGCGGGCTGAGCGCCTCGGCCCCGGCCGAGCGCACCCGCGAGATCACCCGGGTGGCCACCGCCGGGGAGAGCACCGACTCCCCGGCCGCGGCCGCCCGGATCGCCCCGGACAGTTCCTCGCGGCGAGCGTCTTTCAGCAGATAGCCGGTGGCCCCGGCGTCGAGCGCGGCCATGATGTCGCGGTCGGTCTCGTAGGTGGTCAGCACCAGCACCCGGGCCCGGGCGCCGCGCCGGGTGAGGGTGGCGATCGCCTCGGCCCCGCCCCCGCCGGGCATCCGCAGGTCCATCAGCACCACGTCCGGATCGAGCGAGAGGGTGAGCCGCACCGCCTCTACGCCGTCCCCCGCCTCACCGACCACGCTGAAACCGGGCACCGCAGCACACATCCCCCGCAGGCCGTCGCGCACCACCGGGTGGTCGTCCACGATCAGGATGCGGATCGGCTCAGGCACGGGCCGCCACCCAGTCGGGCCCGGCCGGCACGCGCAACGAGATCGCCGTCCCGCCGCCGATCTCTGATTCCACCACCAGCACGCCGGAACACCGCTCGGCCCGTTGCCGCATACCGTCCAGCCCCATTCCCCCGCTCTCGGGTGACCGGCCCGCCTGAGTGACCGCCGCCGGGTCGAACCCGGCGCCGTCGTCGCGCACGTCGAGCACCAGTTCGCCGTCCATGTACGACAGCGTCACCCCGACCCGTTGTGCTGCTGCATGTTTCGCCACATTGGCCAGGGACTCCTGGGCCACCCGCAGCACCGTCGCCTCCAGCTCGGCCGACAGCGGGACCGGATCGCCGGTGACGGTGAACTCCCCGGCCACCGCGCTGCCCAGCGACCACTCCTCGACCAGCCGTTTCAGAGCCGCCCCGAGCGTGGCCTGGTTCAGTTGCGCCGGCCGCAGCCCCTGCACCGAACGCCGGGCTTCGCCCAGCGCCTCGCGCGCCAGATCGGCTGCCCGCCGCCGGTGTTCGCCCGCCGCGTCGGGTTCTGCCGAATCGTCGGCCGCCTGCAACTGGGTGACCACCCCGATCAGACTCTGGGCGATCGTGTCGTGGATCTCCAGGGCCAGCCGCTCCCGCTCGTCGCGGACCCCGGTGCGGCGCGCCTGGACCAGGAGTTCCTCCTGCAGGCGGGCGTTCTCGGTGAGCGCGGCCTGCAGGGCGGTGTTGGCCCGCTCCAGCTCGGCGATCGTGCCGTCCCGTTCGGCGGCCAGGTTCTGCTCCTTCTCCGCGATCCGCGAGAACACCGTCACCAGGCCGAGGTTGAGCAGCAGCAGCACCCCGAACGCGCCCCACTGCCAGGGGTTGCGCGGCGGAAAGCCGCCCGACTGCGAGCCGGCCATCGTCACCGCCGTGCCCGTGAGCGTGACCAGCCCCCACCGGCGCGACACGTAGAGGTGCTGGTCGAAGTAGCCGACGGTGGCGAAGACCGAGAAGAACGGGTTGAGGGCGGTGGCCAGGAAGGCCAGCACCGTGCGCACCACCAGATAGGTGCGGCCGGTGGCGTCGTTCAGTTCGGTGCGCTGCCAACGGCGATCGGCCAGGGCATAGTGCAGGAGGCCGAGCACCACGCTCAGCCCCAGCAGATACGGCAGCCCCTCCTCGACCTCGAGCGCACCCGCGGTGACCACGCTCAGCACCACGGCCAGGACGAGCAGCAGGTACGGCCCCCGGCGCAAGGCCAGCGATTCCGGCCCCAACGGCATGCCCGTCACCTCCCGCCCGACGACCCGCTCGATCACTGCCATCTGAAGTATCGCGTGGCCAGGCCACCCAGGCCCAGCGTCCACAGCAGCAGCACCGCGATGTGCGTCAGGTCGGGCCACTCGCCCAGAGCCGCCTGATCCATCCCCCGCGCTGCTGCCCCGAACGGAGTCGCCTGCACCACCATCCGCATCGGATCGGGCATGGCCTGCACCGGGAACCACACCCCGGAGGTGAACATCATGGCGATGAACACGGCGCTGCCCACCGCCGCACTGCCCTTGGCCGTGCGGGACAAGGACGACACCAGCCCACCGATGGTCAGGGCCGCAGCCAGGGCCAGGCCGAGCACCAGCAGATAGGGCACCACCGCCCCCGGCAGGCTCACGTCGAAGGCCAGGCCGCCGATCAGCAGCACCAGCGCGGTACCCGCCACCACCGCGCCCCCGTGCAGCACGAACTGGGCCGCCAGCACGTGCCAGGGCCGGGCCGGCGTGGTCGCGATCCGGCGCAGCACCCGCTGCTCGCGGTAGGCCGAGAGTACCGCGGGCATCGACTGCACCGAGGCCATGATCGCGGTGACCAGGATGGTGATCGGCACGTACAGGTCGATCACCCGGGCCCCGCCGTACTCCGGCACCGGTTCCCGGAAGGACGGGATCAGACCCAGGATCACGAACAGGACGGGCGGGAAGGCGACCGTCCAGAACAGTGCCCCGGGCTCACGCAGGAACAGCCGGAACTCGGTGCGCAGCACCGCCCGGGCCGGGCTCGCCATGTCAGATCTCGCTCTCGTCGGTGCCGACCAGGCTCAGATAGGCCTCGTCGAGGGTGGACTGGGTCACGCGCAGTCGTTCCGGCCGGACGTCGAGCCGGGCCAGCAGGCCGAGCACGGCCAGCACCGCAGCGTCGTCGGCCAGCAATTCGAGCCGCCCACCCCGCTCCCGCACCTCGGCGACCCCCTCGACCGAACGCAACCGGGCCACGTCCACCGGCGCGTCCGGGCTGAACGACATCGCCGTGGGGGTGGCCGAAGCGGCGATCAGCCCGGCCGGGCTGTCCAGGGCCACCACCCGGCCACGGTCGAGCAGGGCCAGCCGGTCGCACAGCCGCTGCACCTCGGGCATCAGATGACTGACCAGGACGATGGTGGTGCCCTCGGCCCGGACCTGCTCGACCAGCTGCCACACGGTGCGGCGCGAGGCCGGGTCGAGACCGGTGGTCAGCTCGTCGAGCAGCGCCACCCGCGGTCGGCCGACCAGGGCCAGGGCGATGGCGAGCCGCTGCTGCTGCCCGCCGGAAAGACTGGCGTAGCGAGCATCGAGCTTCTCCCCCAGACCGAGCTGCCCGGCCATCGCCAGGCCGTCGGCCGGATCCGGGTAGAACGCGGCGAACAGCTCCAGCGCCTCCCGGACGGTGAGCTTGGCCTGCAGTCCGGCCTGCTGCAGCTGCACACCGATCAGGCTGGTCGCCGCCACCCGGTCGGCGTACGGATCGATCCCGGCCACGCGCACCGTGCCCGCGCTCGGCCGGGTGAGGCCGGCGATGCACTCCACCGTGGTGGTCTTGCCCGCGCCGTTCGGGCCGAGGAGCCCGAAGATCTCGCCCTCGGCCACGTCCAGGTCGATGTGCTCGACCGCGGTCACCTCGCCGTAGGTCCGGCGCAGCCCGCGCACCTCGATGATCGCCATGGCAGCCAGTCTTCGCCGGTCTCACCGCGCCGGGATCAGCCGATGCGCTGCCGTGCACCAGCCGATCGGCCAGCCGGCGGTCCGCTCAGAGGTGATAGAGGCGGTTCAGCGACACCGACTCGGCGGGTTCGGAGGTGACCGGTTCGCCGTCCACGGTGACCAGGCCGCCGGGTGAGACCCGCACCGACGCCAGCCGCGAGTTCAGCTTCATCGACCCGAGCCCGATCCCGCGGGTGTTGCGCACCCCTACCCGGCGGCGCCGCGTCGTCATCGAGTCGTTGCCCTGTTCCGCCGCGGCCTGGGAGGTGAACGCCACCGACAGGTCGGCCGCGGTGGCGCCGTGCGCGCCGAACTGCGGCCCGTAGACCAGGGGCTGGGCCCGGTCGATGGCCGCGTTGGGGTCGCCGGTGACCCCGTAGGCCGGGAACCCGGCCTTGAGCACCAGGTCCGGCTTGGCCCCGAAGTAGGCCGGCTGCCAGAGCACCACATCGGCCAGCATGCCCACCTCCAGGGTGCCGACCTCGTGCGAGAGCCCGTGCGCGATCGCCGGATTCACCGTGAGTTTGGCGATGTAGCGCAGTACCCGGGCATTGTCATCGCCGTCACCGTCGCCGTCGGCCCCCAGTTCGGCCTTCATCTTGCCGGCCATGGCGAAGGTGCGGCGCACCGTCTCTCCGGCCCGGCCCATGCCCTGGGCGTCGGAGGAGGTGATCGGGATGATCCCGAGGTCGTGCAGCACGTCCTCGGCGCCCATCGTGCCGGCCCGGATGCGGTCGCGGGCGAGCGCGGCGTCGGAGGGGATGTCCTCCTTCAGGCCGTGGGCGGCGACGATCATGTGATAGTGCTCGGCCACCGCGTCACGGCCGAACGGCAGGGTCGGATTGGTCGAGGAGCCGATGACATTGGGCTCACCGGCCATCCGCAGCACGTTGGGCACGTGTCCCCCGCCGCAGCCCTCGATGTGGAAGGCGTGGATGGTGCGGCCTTCCAGCACGGCCAGTGTGTCCTCCACCGACAGGGACTCGTTGATCCCGTCGGTGTGCAGCGCGACCTGCACGTCGTGGTCCTCGGCCACCCGCAGCGCGGTGTCCAGCGCCCGGGCGTGCGCCCCCATGTCCTCGTGCACCTTGAACCCGCAGGCCCCACCCTCGACCAGCGCCTCCACCGACGAACCGGGGTCGGAGGCCGAACCCCGGCCGAGGAAGCCGATGTTCACCGGCCAGGCGTCGAAAGCGTTGAAGGCGTGCCGCAGCGCCCAGGGCGAGTTGACCCCCACGCCCCAGACCGGGCCGAACTCCTGGCCGATGATCGTGGTGACCCCGGCCGCCAGAGAGGCCTCCATGATCCGAGGGCTGAGCAGGTGCACGTGGGTGTCGATCGCCCCGGCGGTGGCGATCAGGCCCTCACCGGAGACGATCGTGGTGCCGGTGCCGACCACCACGTCCACCCCGTCGAGCGTGTCCGGATTGCCGGCCCGGCCGATCGCACTGATCCGCCCTTCCCGGATCCCGATCGAGACCTTGCGGATGCCGAGCGCGGCGTCGATCACCACCACGTTCGAGATCACCACGTCACAGGTCTCACTCACCCGGGCGGCCTTGAGATGCATTCCGTCGCGGGCGGTCTTGGCGAACCCGGCCAGGAACTCCTCGCCCGGGTGCTGCGCGTCGCTCTCGACCCGGATCACCAGACCGGTGTCACCGAGCCGGATCCGGTCTCCGGCGCGCGGCCCGTAGGTGCCGGCGTAGTCGTTCCCGCTCAGACTCACGACTGCTCCCCGGTGTTCTCGGTGTTCTCAGCGATTTCGGTGTTTTCGGTGTTCTCGGTGTCCAGGTAGCCGCAGGCGTGGGCTTTCCGCAGAGCGTCGTCCAGGGCGCCCGGTGCGTCGAGCGGGCCGTCGACCAGACCCGCGAAACCGATGACGACGCGGTCCCCGCCGATCGGGGTCAGCTGCACCTCGAGGGTCTGGCCGGGTGCGAACCGCACGGTGGCGCCCGCGTCCACCGCCAGCCGCCTTCCGTACGCCGCCCGCCGGTCGAAACTCAGCCGTGGGTTGACCTCGAAGAAGTGAAAATGCGAGGTGACACTGACCGGGACCGACGCGGTGTTGGTGACCACGAGCGTCCTCAGATCTGTGAACTGCACCGGCTCGGCCGGGCCGGGCAGCAGGGCCCCGGGAGCATCCGAGCCCATCGAGGCGCCTCCGAACGGGTCGGTGACCACGATCAGCCGGCTGCCGTCGTCGAAGACCGCCTCCACCTCGACCTGACCGACCACCTCGGGCACCCCCGGCAGCACGTCGTCCACCCCCAGCACCGCCCGCCCGGCCTGCATCGCCTCGGCCAGCCGGCGGCCGTCCCGGGCCGCCTCGCAGACCGTGTCGGCGATCAGCGCGGTCGCCTCGGGCACGTTCAGCCGCAGACCGCGGGCGCGCCGGGCGCGGGCCAGCTCGGCGGCGGTGAAGATCAGCAGCCGGTCGCGTTCGGTGGGCGTCAGTCGCATGCCGCGGAGACTAACCGGCCGGGGCGAGGGCCGGGCGCAGGCCGACACGAGAACGGATCAGCGACGAAACACGATGGATACACACGCCGAGCACCATAACCGAAACCATTTCGGTTATGGTGCTGTCAGTGCAGCTCAACGAGGTGCAGCACCCGCGTCCTGGAGGAATCGCATGGACTCCGCCCCGCCCACCCCCCTGGCCGGCCCGGCCGCGAGCGACGACCCCGGGCTGAAGGCCGGTGCGATCGGCGCCCCGGGCATCACCGCCCTGGTCGTGGCCGCCGCCGCCCCGCTCACCGTGATGACCGGGATCGCTCCCCTGGCGATCAGCATCGGCGGGATCGGCGCCCCGGCCGGCTATCTCGGGGCGGCCGTGGTGCTGGCCCTGTTCGCGGTCGGCTTCACCACCATGACCCGGCTGACCGGCGGTTCGGGCGCGTTCTACTCGTACATCACGCTGGGCCTGGGCCGCAGCGCCGGAGCCGGGGCGGGCATCCTGGCCGTGGTCTCGTACAACGCCCTGCAGATCGGGGTCTACGGCCTGCTGGGCACCCAGTTCCAGGCCGCCTTCGCCCGCTTCACCGGCGCCGACCTGCCCTGGTGGCTCTTCGCCGGAGCCGCCGTGCTGATCGTCTGGGCCCTCGGCCGACGCGGTGTGGACGTGAGCGCCCGGCTGCTCGGGGTGCTGCTGGTGGCCGAGACCCTGATACTGGTCGTGCTGGTGGCCGGGGTGCTGCTCAGGGGCGGCCGGGACGGCCTGCACCTCACCTCGTTCACCCCGTCTGCGATCACCGCCCCGGGCATGGCCGGGATCCTCGGCTTCTGCTTCGCCGCGTTCGCCGGATTCGAGTCCACCGCCCTGTACCGGCGCGAGGCCCGCGACCCCGACCGCTCCATCCCCCGCGCCACCTACGCCGCGGTGGCCTTCCTCGGCCTGTTCTACGCGCTCGTGGTGTGGGTCGTGGTGCAGGCGCTGGGCGAGGCCGGGGCCCCCGCCGCGGCCGGGGTGGACCCGGTCAACCTGTTCTTCACCGTGATGGACGCCTACGTGGGTACCTGGGCCAGCGACCTCATGTACGTCCTGGTGCTGACCAGCGTCCTGGCCTCGCAGATGGCCTTCCACAACGCCATCACCCGCTACTCCTACAGCCTGGCGCAGGACGGCCTCCTGCCCTCGGCGCTGGCCCACGCCCACCCGCGCTACGGCTCGCCCTCCCGGGCCGGCGCCGTCCAGAGCCTGCTCGCGGTGGCCGTGGTCGGCGCCTTCGCGGTGGCCCAGGCCGATCCGTACCTGCAGCTGGTCCTGTTGGTGAACACGCCTGGGGCGATCGGGGTGCTCCTGCTGCAGCTGATCACCTCGGTGGCCGTGGTGGTCTACCTACGCCGCCAGAGCGGCACCCGCCCCGGCGTGCTGCTGGCCGCCGGCGCCGCCACCGTGCTGCTGGTGGTGGTCCTGTACTACCTGATCCGCAACGTCGCCTACCTGACCGGCGCCGAGACCTCCACCAACGAGGTCCTGGTGGCCATCGTCCCGGCCGTGTTCGCCGCCGGGGTGCTCGCCGCCCGATACCTGCGGGCCCGCCGACCGGAGCAGTACGCCCGGATCGGTTCCGAGTCCTGAACCCCCGAAACCATTACCCAGCACCGAGGAGGGCAGCGTGCCCGCAGCCGACCTGATCCTGATCGCCCGCCACGTGCACACCCTTGACCCGGCCCGCCCGGCCGCCCAGGCGGTGGCGATCTCCGGCGGGACCATCACCGCCGTCGGTGACCGCGACGACGTGTCCGCCTGGCGCGGCAACCACACCGAGGTCCTCGACCTGGGCGCGGCCACCCTGACTCCCGGGCTGGTCGACGGTCACGTCCACCCGGTGATGGGCCTGGACCTCACCGCGGGCATCGACCTGACCGGGGTCCGCTCGCCCCGTGAGCTGGTGCAGGCGCTGCGCACCGCACTTCCCACCGAAGGCTGGGTGCGCGGCTGGGGGCTGGACCCCAACGCCTTTCAGGGTGCCCCGATCACCAGCGCTCCCCTGGTCGAGGCGCTCGGGCCCGACGTACCCGTCTATCTGGTTCTCTTCGACGCCCATTCGGCCCTGGTCTCGCCGAAAGCCCTGGAGCTGGCCGGGATCCGTGGCCCCCAGGAGTTCCGTTCGGGCGCCCAGATCGTTCTGGGCCCGGACGCGACGCCCACCGGCCATCTGCTCGAACTGGAGGCGATGGGCCTGGTCTCCCGGCTGCTGCCGGCCGAGAGCGGCCCGCAACGCCGCAAACGTCTGCTCGGCCTGCTGCAGGACATGGCCGCCAGCGGGCTGACGGCGGTCAACGCGATGGACTTCGAGGGCGACTCCGAGCAACTGTTCACCGCGCTGGAGGCGGAGGGCGACCTGCCGCTGCGCCTGCGGTTCGCGCCGTTCGTGCTGCCCGAGCACGGCCGCGGGCGGCTGGAGCACGTGGTGCAGCAGCAGCGCCTGCGGGGCCGGCGCTGGGCCGTCGAAGGGGCCAAGTTCATGATCGACGGCACCATCGACGGGGGCACCGCCTGGCTGGACGAGGCCGACACGCACGGCGGGTCGACCGCCCCGTTCTGGCCCGACCCGCAGGAATACCGGGATGCGGTGCGGTATCTCGCCGATCGGGACGTGCCCACCGTGACGCACGCCATCGGTGACGCCGGGATCCGCTACGTGCTGGAGACCGTCGCCGGCCTGCGCACCGGGCCGCGGGTCCCGCACCGGATCGAGCACATCGAGACGCTGCCGGACGACCTGGTGCCACGGTTCCGCCAACTCGACGTGACCGCCAGCATGCAGCCCACCCACTGCACGCACTACACCCGGGCCGACGGCAGCGACAACTGGTCGGAGCGACTCGGGAAGGACCGGGCGGCGCGCGGTTTCCGCACCCGCGACCTGCGTGAGGCCGGCGCCCGGCTGGCCCTCGGCTCGGACTGGCCGATCGCCCCCTTCGACCCGCGCGCGATCATCGCCGACGCCCGGCTGCGAAGGATCGCCGGCGACCTGCACCACGAACCGGTGGGCTTGGACCAGGCGCTCACCGCACGGATGGCGCTGGAGGGCTACACCAGCCAGGCCGCGCAGGCGGCGGGCCTGGCCGGACGGGCCGGGGCGGTGCGGCCGGGCCTGCGCGCCGACCTGTCCGCCTTCGCCCTCGACCCGCTGACCGCCGACCCGGACGAGTTCGCCCAGAGCCCGGTGCCGCTGACCGTCGTCGACGGCTCGATCGTGCACCGCGGCTGAGCCACAATGCCGGTGGACCCCGACGACCCGAGGACGAGGAACCCGTGACCCAGAACCGTGCGACGGCCCGGCACATGCCCGCCGAGTGGCAGGCCCACCAGCGCACCTGGATGGCCTTCCCCACCGCCAACCCGACGTTCGGCGAGGAGGGCGGGCCCGACCTGGCCCGGGCGCGCGCGGCCTGGGCCGCGGTGGCCAACGCCGTGGTGGCCTTCGAGCCGGTCACGGTGCTGGTCTCCCCCGGTGACGGCGCCGCCGCCGCGGACGTTCTCGATCCCCGCATCACCCGGGCCGAGGTGCCGCTCGACGACGCCTGGCTGCGCGACTCCGGGCCCACCTTCGTCACCGAGGGCGGGCAGGCGCGGGCGGTCGACTGGATCTTCAACGGCTGGGGGGCCCAGTCGTGGGCCCGCTGGGACCGCGACGCTCTCGTCGCGCAGGCCGTGGCCGGGCTCACCGGCACGGCGGTCAGCTCCTCCTCACTCACCCAGGAGGGCGGGGCCTTTCACGTGGACGGGCACGGCACCGTTCTCCTCACCGACACCGTGCAACTGGACCCGGACCGCAATCCCGGCTGGACCCGTCCTCAGGTGGAGACCGAGGTGCACGCGCAACTGGGCACCAGCAAGGCGATCTGGCTGCCGCGCGGCCTGACCGCCGACTACGGCGAGTTCGGCACCCGCGGGCACGTGGACATCGTGGCCGCGTTCACCGCCTCCGGCGCCGTGGTGGTGCACACCCAGCCCGATCCGGGGCACCCCGACCACGAGGTCAGCCGCGAGGTCACCGAACTGCTGCGCGAGGCCGAGAACGCCCGGGGCGAGCGTCTGGAGGTCGTCGAACTGCTCGCCCCCGAGCAGCACGAGGTCGACGGCGAGCTGGTCGACCACTCCTACGTCAACCACTACGTGGCCAACTCGGTGGTGATCGCCTGCGCCTTCGACGACCCCCGCGATCAGCAGGCCGTGGCGGTGCTGGAGAAGGCCTACCCGGGGCGCCGGGTGGTGCCGGTGGACGCGCGGGACATCTTCGCCTTCGGCGGCGGTATCCATTGCATCACCCAGCAGCAGCCGGCCTGATGGCCCGCCCGAAGAGCCCGCTGCTGTCGCGGGAGCAGATCCTGCGGGCGGCGCTGGCCCAGATCGACGCCACCGGTTCGCTCGGGCTGCCCAAGCTGGCCCGGGACCTGAACGTCGGCACCTCGTCGCTCTACCACCACTTCAAGGGCGGCCGCGAGGAGGTGGTCGAGTCGATCCGGGGCCTGCTGAGCAGCGAGGGCATGCCCTGCGAGCGGGAGCCGGGCGAGAGCTGGCAGGACTTCACCCGCCGGTGGGCGGGCGCCTACCGCACGGCCTTCGCGGCCCACCCCGCCGCGGTGCCGCTGATGACGGCGCAGACCGTCAGCCATCCGGCCACCCTGGCCTCCTACGAGGTCCTGGCCGAGGTGCTGCACGAGGCCGGCTTCGGTGACGACGAACTGCTGCACGCGGTCACCGTGCTGGACTGCTTCATCCTGGGCTCGGCGCTGGACGCCGGGGCGCCGGTGGAGGTCTGGGCCGCCCGCGGCGACGGGGAGTCCCGGTTGGCCCGGGCGATCGCGGCCGCCCGGGCCCAGCCCGGTGACCGCGCCGAACGGGCCTTCCGCCTGGGGCTGGAGAGCCTGCTCAGCGGCCTGAGCGCGCTGCTGGAGCGGGATTGCGCCGAGCGGGTGTTCGGCTAGCCGACCGCTGCGCGCTGGCCGAACCTGTTTGGCATGTCGGTGAACAGCGTCGGGGGCCAGGACCTGGCCGGCCGGGATCTGCGGCACGCCCGGCTCAAGGACTACCAGCTCAACGGCGCGAACCTGAGCCGCTGCATCCTGCAGGGCACGGACCTGCGCGGCACCGATCTGCAGGGTGCCGACCTGACCGGGGCGAACCTGGAGGGCGCCAACCTGGCCGGGGTGGACCTGACCAGCGCCACCCTGGCCTCCACGGTGCTCACCTGGGCGATCCTCAAGGGCGCCCAGCTGAGCGGGGCCGACCTGCACGAGGGACACCTGCACGGGGCCGACCTGTGCAATGCGGACCTGCACGACGCCGACCTCGACCACGCCGATCTGGGTGATGCCGCCGTTCGGGGGGCCGACCTGCGCGGGGCCCGGCTGACCTGGGTGCGGCTGGCCGGGGCCGATCTGAAGAAGGCCGAGGCCTCGAACGCCGACCTGGAGCACGCCAGCCTGGCCGGGGCGCACCTGACCGAGACCAACCTCTCGGCCGTCCGGCTGAGCGAGGCCGACCTGACCGGGGCCACGTTCGGCGGTACCGATCTGAGCGGTGCCGACCTCCGGGCCAGCCGGATGCGCGGGGTGATGATGGGCCGCTCGGCCCGGTCGGGCAACGTGCACCTCGACCGGGCCGACCTCAGCGGTGCCGACCTGCGCGACGCCCAGCTCTCCTCGGTCGACTTCACCGGCGCCAACCTCTGCGGCACCGACCTGACCGGGGTGTCCGCGTTCAACGTCGAACTCACCTCGGCGATCTGGGACCTGCGCACGCGCTGGGACTACCACCACGAACTGGCGATCCAGGACGCTTCGGTGCAGCAGGAGGACGGCACGTTCCGGGTGTGGAAGCGCTACCTGATGCGCTGACCGTAGTCGGGGACAGAGCTTGTTCAGGATCCTTCGACCAGGGTGAACGACTCCCACGGCCCGATCGCGTCGCGGTTCGGGATCAGCGGCTCTTTCCCGGAGTTCTCGGCGCACACGTAGCGGCCGTTGGCGCCGGAGCGCAGGCTCACCGTGCCGTCGGAGTTCTCCATCAGGGCAAAGGTTTCCCATCCGCCGATCGCGTCCCGGTCGACCGTGAGGGCCACCTTCCCGGCGTCTTCGGCGCACACGAACTTGCCCGAGGCCTTGACCTTCAGCGCCACGTTGCCGCCGCCCAGGTCGATCAGGACGAGCTTCTGGGCCGCGCCGTCGGTGGCCGCCGAGGCGACGAGGCCGTTCCCGGTGACGGTGACGAACTTGTCGTTCGCCTTCGCCCGCAGGGCCACCACCCGGTTCGGCTCGTCGCCGCCGCCCGGTGCGGCCCCGACCAGGGGCGAGGTGGGACGCTGGTCGGTCAGCGCGATCTCGCCCCTGAGCATCTTGCCGCCGTCGTCGGTCAGGCGCAGGTAGTAGTCGGAGGAGCAGGCGGTGCCGTCCTCGTCCAGGGCCAGGAAGCCCGAGCCGACCGGCACGGTGGCGGCGGTGGGCGTGGTCTTGGCGATCTGGTTGCCCTCGTTGTACTCGTCGAACATCGAGATGTAGAGGCCGGCCGAGCCCAGCCGCACCAGGTTGTAGAACTGCCGCCACATGAAATCACCGTGCGCCCGCTGCCGTTCGCTCAGGTCGCCGGGCAGCACGCAGGGCTGGTAGTCGATCCCGTGCTGCTCGCAGTCGGCCTGGTCGGCACGGTTCACGTTCTGGTAGAACCAGTCCGAGGCGGCCGCGTCACCGATCCGGCCGACCATCCACGGCGAGATCATGTCGAAGGCGTGGTAGACGTCCGAGAAACCGGCCCGCGAGTCGTTCTTGCCCTCGCGCCAGTAGGTGGGCACCCCGCCGATCACGTAGCACCCCTGTTCCTGCAGCCAGGTGATCACCTTGAGGCAGTCCTGCGCGGGCCAGTCGTGGGCGTCGTCGTCGAACCCGAAACCCCAGATGCAGACCACGGGTTTGCCGTTCTGCACCGCGTAGGCCCCGGACGAGGTGTAGGCCTTCATCTTGGCGGTCCAGTCCTGCGGCAACTGGGTGGCCATGTCGTCCCAGTTGGTCACGTCGTACATGACGTAGAACTTGGTGCCGCTCTCCTCGGCCGCCTTTCGCACCTTCTGCGTCATCGCGTCGCGGGTCGGGCCCTCACCCCCGGTGGGGTTGAACCGCTGCAGAGCCGCCGTGTGGCAACCGTTCTCGGCCATCCAGGCGAAGTGCACGTCGACCGTCTGCTGGTCGTACGAGGAGAACAGGGTGGCCGGCTTACCGTTGCCCAGGGCCGAGAACCTGGTCTCGTAGGCGTTCTCGTACTCGCTCATGTCCGGCCACGCCTTGATGCCGTGATTGGCCGCCGAGGGCGTCTTCTGCGCATCGGGCGCCCAGTGCCACCAGGCGTTGATCGGCGCACCGTCGCCGGTGCAGGCGAACCAGCCCTGGTACCCCACGGTGATCTTGCCGACCACGTCACCGGCCCCGGAGGCGGCCTTGGCCGCGCCTTCTTCCGGTTCGGCGGCCGCCACCCGCTGCACGCCCACAGCGGTGGCGACGAGCGGAACGGCTACGGCGGAGGCGATGAACGTACGGCGACGCGTGGTACCCACTGCGGAAACTCCCTAGGGACGGGGCTGAACGGGGCGCGACGTTACTCGCCGCCCCGGCCTCACCGGATCAACCGTTCCTCAGCCCCAGATCAAGATCAGGGACGAGCGTCCCGGCTGAGTGCCCGGGTGCCCGCCCCGGCTGCGAGGAAGGCACCGCCGAGCAGGAGCCACCCGGGCAGCCCGTACGCCAGTGCGCTGGAGGTGATCACGGCAGGGGCGAGCGCCGCGCCCACGGCCGCACCGGTCTGGCTGACGCCCTGATAGGCGCCGGGACGGGCCGGGTCGGCCAACTCGAAGGCCAGTTCCCAGCCCCCGGCCTCGGACAGCACCTCCCCCAGGGAGTGCACCACCACCGCGGCCACCAGGACGGCCGTGGCGGTCAGGGCTCCCAGAGCGCCCGCGACCGGGTACAGGACGCAGGCCAGGGCCAGCATCCCGGTGGCGCCGAAGACGGTGCGCCCGGCCCGGTCCACGTCGGTGACCCATCGGGTGGCCGGGACCTGCAGCATGGTCACCACCACGGTGTTGAGCACGATCAGCCCTCCGATCAGGGCCTCCGGGGCCTCGGTGTGCCCCGCCACCCACAGCGGCAGACCCAGAGTGAGCACCTCGAACTGCACGTGGATGACCCCGTTGAGAGCAGTGACGGCCAGATAGCGCCGGTCGCGCAGCGGCGCCGAGCTGCTCGGGGCGTGGGCCGGGGTCACCGGCGCGGCGGCCTCCATGGTCAGTGAGGCCAGCGGCAGGATCGAGCCCAGCACCAGGAGCGCCGCCACGACCAGGCCGGTCCGGTAGGCGGACGCGGTGCCGATGGCCAGCACGATCGCCCCCAGACCCGAACCCGCGGCCACGAAGACGTTCGTGACCACCCGGATCCGGGCTCGCGTCGCGGTCCGGTCGCCACCGGAGAAGGCCTGGGCGACCAGCGTGACCTTGGCCGTGCCGTGGACGCCCTGGGCGCCGAGCAGCGCGGCGGCCAGCAGCACGAACGCGGCCACATTGCCGTCCAGCAGGCAGTACCCGGCCAGGGCGGCGGACTGGACCAGCGCCGCCCCGATCATCACGGCCCGCGCTCCGTACCGGTCGCTGAGCCTTCCGGCCAGGAAAGTGGTCGCAATGGCGAAGACACCGGCCACGGTGAGCCCGACTCCGACCGTGCGGGAGGGGATTCCGGCTACCCGGGTCAGGTACAGCGCGCTCAGGGTGAAGCCGAGCCCCAGAGCCGTGGCCGTGGCGGCCGAGGAGAGGAACAGCGCCGACAGGACCGGGTCCCGCTGCCCGGCCGGCGCTTTGAGTCGGGACGAGAGCAGGGGCAACGAGAGCATGGGCACAGTGCAGCGGGGTCGGCCCGCGGCCGCGATCGATGTAGCGTTCTGCTTCATGGTGGTGGGCTACGAACTGACCGGCTCGGCCCTGGGCGACGTCCGGTTCGGCATCTCGCCCCTGAACGAGCTGGTGCTGTCGCTGCGCAGCTGGCGCGATCCGGGGCGGTACCCGCTGCACCTGCCCTGGATCCGGCGTACCCGGCCGCTGCACGAACAGCTCGACACCGAGGTGCTGCAGGCACTGGTCTCACCGCGCCGATGGGTGCCGGACTTCCTTACCCCGCAACCGGATTCGCCGCTGACCCGCTTCGAGGACGAACTGCCCCGGCTGCAGCGTGTCCCGGCCTCGACGGTCCGCCACGACCTGAGGGCGGCCTACCAGGGCGACGCCGGAGTTCCGGCCGTGCTGCGGGGACGCCAGGCGGTGCAGCGGGTGGTCCGCGCCCTGGAGGACTACTGGCGGCTGTGTTTCGCCCCGGACTGGCCGCGGATGCGAGCGGTGCTGGAGGCCGATGTCACCTACCGCGGGCGGCAGATCGCCCAGCACGGCCTCTCGGGCATGTTCGCCGACCTGTCGGACCGGGTGCGGATGAAGGGGGACAAGGTCGAGGTCAGCTCACCTTCCGGGTCGGGCTGGGTCCGCCGGGCCGACCAGGGTCTCACCCTGGTTCCCACCCTCTGGACCAGCGCGGCGTGCGTCCCGGTCTCCCCCGCGGAACCCCCGACCATCATCTACCTGGCCCGCGGCAGCGCCACCGTTTGGGAGAGCGCTCCCCCACCCGCCCCCGAAGCCCTTGCCGGTGTCCTTGGTTCGCACCGGGCCGCCCTGCTGCAGCGGCTGGCGGCACCGGCGTCCTCGACCGAACTGGCGGTGGGCCTGGGAGTCACCCCCACCGCCGTCAACCAGCACCTACGGGCACTGCGAGCAGCGGGCCTGCTGGTCGCGGTCCGGCACGGCCGCTCGGTGCTCTACCGGCGGTCGGAACTCGCCGAGCAACTGCTAACCACCGCCCGCCCTTAGGCCGGTAGCTCCTCAGGCACGTCGAACTCGGCCGGGAAACTGAGCAGACCGCTGACGTCGCCGGAGATCTCTTCCGGTTCACCGCCGCGGCGGAACAGGATGGCCGGGCCGGGCGCGTGTGCAGACACGGCCTTGCCGCCGATCTTCGCGGTGTCGCCGGAGACCCGCAGGTAGGTACCCTCGCGCAGCCCGAGCACGGCCACGTCGTTCTCCTCGCCGAACTCCCGCAGCCGGGTCTCGCGCGTCTCGCCCATGTGCCGACTGTCCGGGTCGGCGTCGACGTAGTGCGGATTGATCTGGAACGGAACCAGTTCCAGGGCTCGGAAGGAGTCGGGCTCGACGATCGGCATGTCGTTGGTGGTGCGGATGGTCGGGGCGGTGATGTTCGTGCCGGCGCTGGCGCCGACGTAACGGGCCCCGCCGGCCACTGCCTGACGCAGGGGCTCGATCAGCCCCGAACGCTGGAGCGCGCGCAGCAGGCGGAAGGTGTTGCCGCCCCCGACGACGATGAACCGGGCCGCGGTCACGGCGGCGACCGGGTCCTCGGCGGTGTGCAGCCCGGTCAGCTCGACGCCAGCGGCAGCGAACGGCTTGGCCACCGCTTCGGTGTAGGCGTCGTGGTCGGCCAAGGCGTAGGGAACGAACACGCCGGCGCCGGTGTCGGCCCCGGCCGCGAACTCGGCGAGCTCGGAGGCGGCGTGGGCCCAGGGACGGCCGCCGTGATTGGTCGAGTTGGAGAGCAGGAGGAGTTCCACGGCGAAAACCTTAACCGGCCTGGAACAGCCGGGGCGGGACCCCGGACCTCTAGGGGAGCGGCTCGAGCCGGGCCCGCAGCAGGCAGAACTCGTTGCCCTCGGGGTCGGCGAGAACGTGCCAGTTGTCCTCGTCGCCCTGGCCGATGTCGGCCCGGCGGGCGCCGAGCGCGAGCAGACGCTCCAGCTCGGCGTCCTGGTCGCGGTCGGTCGCGTTGATGTCGATGTGCAGCCGGGACTTTCCTGGTTCGGGCTCGGCGCGAGCGCTCAGGATGATCGTGGGCTGGGCGCCGCCGAAGCCCTCCCGCGGCCCGATCTCCAGCGTGCCGTCGTGCTCGCGGTCGAGGATCACGAAGTCGAGGACCTCGCACCAGAACCGCGCCAGCAGTTCGGGATCGCGACAGCCGAGGACCAGTTCGCTGATACGGGAGGCCATGAGCACCGAATGTACCGGATGTGACGGACATACCGAGGTACTGGACGGCGCGTGGCAGCCGAACGCAATCGGCAGTCACCCGGGGTGGCGCCTCCGTTCCGGACCCCTCGCGACGTGTACACCTGGTACCAGGTGGACCATCTGTACACGTTCAACTCGAGCCTCGACCCATAGGCCGGCGCGGAGCGCTTCCTGCGTACCTACCCGGCCCGCGACCCAAAGGGGTCGTTCGACGGTGGTCCTGACTCGCGTCCATTGTTCTGTCGGGCCACCGCGCGATCCGGCAGCCAGATGACGAAAGTGCTGCCCACTCCCACTTCGCTGAACACCACCAGGCGCCCGCCGTGGCTCTCCACCACCTGCCGGGCGATCGGCAGCCCGAGCCCGGTGCCGACGTGGTGGCCATTGCCGTTGGAACCGTCGGTGCCGTTGGAGCCGTTGGTACCCCGGACGAACCGGTCGAACACCCGCTCCTGTTCGTCTTCGGGGATGCCGGGCCCCTCGTCGCGCACCGCGATCCAGGCCCAGCCGGCCTGGCTGCCGGCCGCGGTGGTGACCGTGGAACCCGTTGGGGCGAGGCGGATCGCGTTGGACAGCAAGTTGCCCACGGCGCGGTTGAGCATGCCGGGCTCGCCGTAGGCGGTGGGGCCGGTGGCCAGGCGCTCGCGTAGGTGCAGCGAACGGCCGGCGGCCAGGACCCGGTGCTCGTCGAGCGCGTCGGCGGCCACCGCGGCCAGGTCGACGTCCACGTCCTCGAAGGCTCCGGAACGGCGGCGGGCGGTGGCCAGCAGGTCTTCGAGCAGGCGGGACATCCGGTCGGTGGCGCGGGTGACCACGGCGGTGGCCTCCTGGCGCTGCTCGGGGGTGGAGCTCTCGTCGGCCAGGACCGCCTCCACGTTGGCCCGGATCACCGCCACCGGGTTGCGCAGCTCGTGCGAGACGTCCTCGACGAAGTCACGTTCGGCCCGGAAGGCGTCGTCGAGGCGGCCGAGCATCGCGTCGATCGTGTCGGCCAGACCCCGCAGCTCGTCGTGCGGGCCCTGGGCACCGATCCGGCGGGTCAGGTCGGTGGCGTTGATCTCCCGGGCGGTGGCCGTGATCCGGCCCACCGGGCGCAGCGTGCGGCCCGCCACGAACCAGCCGATCACCAGGCTGAGCAGGAACATCACGGCCAGGGCGAGGAACGAGAAGGTGCGCAGCCGCTCCAGGGTGTTGTAGTTCACCGCGCGCTGCAGGTCGGCGATGTCGGCGGCCTGGAACTCGGCGCCGGGCTTGTAGTGGTACTCGCCGTCGGCCGAGCGCCAGTACTTCTTCACCGTGACCGGGTCGAGCGGCTCGGCGTCGATCGTCCAGGACAGCACCAGGTACACGGCCAGCAGGATGACGGCGGTGGCGAGCACCAGCAGGGCCGAGGTGAGCAGGGTGATCCGGGCGCGGACGGTGCGGCTCCAGGCGGGAAGGGCGGGGCGGGCCATCAGGCGGCGCCGGGTGGCTCTTCGCGCAGCCGGTAGCCGCGCCCGACCACCGTCTCCAGCAGCTGGGGTTCGCCCTCGGAGGAGAGCTTGCGGCGCAGCGTGCCCACCGTGACCCGCACGGTCTGGGTGAACGGGTCGGCGTTCTCGTCCCAGACGTGCTCGAGCAGTTCCTCGGCGGCCACCAGGTGCCCGGGCTTGCTCATCAGGTAGCGCAGCAGCGCGAACTCCTTGCGGGTGAGCGGGAGTTCGCGTTCACCGCGGCGGGCCAGCTGCCGGGCGGTGTCGAGCCGCACGTCGGCCACCTCGATCACCGACGAGGACACGGCCCGCACCTCCCGGCGCAGGATGGCCCGCAGCCGGGCGCTGAGCTCGGCCAGGGCGAACGGCTTGACCAGGTAGTCGTCGGCGCCCGAGTCCAGGCCGCGGACCCGGTCGGGCAGGCGGCTGCGGGCGGTCAGCATCAGGATGCGCATGTCCGGGCCGGCCACCGACCCGGCCTGGCCGGCCCGGATCTGCTCGGCCAGGGTGAAACCGTCACCGTCGGGCAGGTTGATGTCGAGCAGCAGCACGTCGTAGTCCCAGACCGAGAGCTTCTCGCGGGCCTGGGCGCAGGAATCGGCCAGGTCGACGGCGTAGCCCTCGCGCTCCAGGCCGATCCGCAGGGCGCCGGCCAGGCCGGACTCGTCCTCGACGATCAGCAACCTCACCGGGTCAATCTAACTTTGCTCCGGTACGGGGGGCGACCTCGCTTTCGGTCCGCTTTCGTCCCGGCTTACCGGGGTTTTCGCCCCTTCTTGATGAAGTGCGGTCACCGGGTTCTCCACGACCGCTGCTCCGGCCGGGCGGACCCGGTGCCACCCGGGCCGCACTCTCCCCTCCGGAGCCGCCTCCGCGGCCCGGGTGGTTCCCCTGGAGCCCGAACGAGGAGACCGAATCAGATGCCTGCCCCGCAGCCTCGGACACGACAGATCCTGCTGGTCACCGCGGTCACCGCGGTGCTGACGGCGGGCGGAACCGGCCTGGCGTTCGCCTACGCCGAAGACACACCGGAGCCGGTCGAGAGCGGCTACATGATCGTGGACGGCGCCACCCGGACGTACGACTGCCCGGAGAAGGGCACCGCCACCCTCACCTATCCCCGGGCCGAGCTGTGAGCGCCCTGGCCCAGCCCGGCCCCCTGCTGGAGCAGGCCCTGTTCGAGGTGAAGAAGGTGGTGGTCGGGCAGGACCGGATGGTCGAGCGGATGGCCGTGGGACTGCTGGCCCGCGGGCACGTGCTGCTCGAGGGGGTGCCCGGGGTGGCCAAGACGCTGGCCGTGCGCACCCTGGCCGAGGTGGTCGGCGGCTCGTTCCACCGGCTGCAGTTCACCCCCGACCTGATGCCCGGCGACATCGTCGGCACCCGGGTCTGGCGGCCCTCGACCGAGAGCTTCGACACCGAGCCCGGCCCGGTGTTCGCCAACCTGGTGCTGGCCGACGAGATCAACCGGGCCCCCGCCAAGGTGCAGTCGGCGCTGCTCGAGGCGATGGCCGAGAAGCAGGTCAGCATCGGCGGGGTCACCTATCCCCTGCCCGCGCCGTTCCTGGTGCTGGCCACCCAGAACCCGATCGAGACCGAGGGCGTGTACGAGCTGCCCGAGGCCCAGCGCGACCGGTTCCTGCTGAAGGTCGACGTGCCGCACCCGGACGAGCTGGAGGAACTGAGCATCCTGCAGCGGATGAGCGTGCGCCCGCCGTCGGCCCGGCCGGTGCTCTCACTGCCCCAGGTGCTGGCCCTGCAGGAGGCCGCCGACGACGTGTTCGTGCACCACGCCCTGGCCCAGTGGGTGGTGCGCCTGACCATGGCCACCCGCCGCCCGGCCGAGTACGGGCTGCCCGGGCTGCAGAACGTGCTGGAGCACGGGGTGAGCCCGCGCGGCACGCTCGGCCTGGTCGCCGGGGCCCGGGCGCTGGCCCTGCTGCGCGGCCGCGACTACGTGCTGCCCTTCGACATCGCCGACCTGGC
The DNA here is from genome assembly GCF_021277265.1 of Kineosporia rhizophila. Classification (GTDB taxonomy): domain Bacteria; phylum Actinomycetota; class Actinomycetes; order Actinomycetales; family Kineosporiaceae; genus Kineosporia; species Kineosporia rhizophila. The sequence goes on along the minus strand of NZ_JAJSOH010000007.1, from coordinate 14,246 downwards.
CCCCGACGTACTGGCCCACCGGCTGGTGCTGACCTTCGACGCGCTGGCCGACGGCGTGGAACCGCGGGACGTGATCGCCCAGGTCGTGGCCAGCCAGCCGGTGCCCGAGGTGGCGCCGCTGCAACAACACCAGCAGGAGGTGGCGTGAGCAGTTTCGGCGCCTTCCGCCGGCTGGACCTGATGGTGCAGCGCCGGATCGACGGCCCGCTCGCCGGGGAGCATCGCGGGCTACGGCTGGGGCCGGGCAGCGAGACCGAGGAGCTGACCCGCTACCGGCCGGGCGACGACATCCGGCGGATCGACTGGAACGCCACCGCCCGGGCCTCGGAGCCCCAGGTCTGGCGGACGCGGGCGGAGCACGCCCTGGACACGTGGCTGCTGCTGGACCGCACGGCGAGCATGGCCTTCGGCACCGCGCAGGCCGAGAAGGCGGACCTGGCCGGGCAACTGGCCGCCGCCGTGGGGTTGCTCGCCGACCAGCCCGGGAACCGGATGGGCACGCTCGCCTTCTCGGCCCGAGGTCCGGTGTGGACGCGTCCGGTCGCCGCGCGGGTGGCGGCGCGGCGGTTGATGCGGCTGGCCTCCCAGGACGAACCGGAACGCCACGGCACGCCGGCCGACGGGCTCGCCGAGATGATCGATGCCCTGGCGCGCCGAGCGGCCCGGCCGGGCCTGTGCGTGGTGGTCAGCGACCTGCTCTCTCCCGAGGGTGCTTTCAGCCGGCCGTTCGACTGGGAACAGCCTCTGCGCCGGCTCGCCTCCCGGCACGACGTGATCGTGCTGGAGGTGGTGGATCCCCGTGAACTGCAGCTGCCCGACGTCGGGCACGTGGTGCTGCAGGATCCGGAAACCGGACGTCGAAGAGACGTTTACACCGGCGATCCCCGGCTGCGGGCTCGCTATGCCGAGGCCGCAGCGGCCCACCGCGCAGCCGTGGCCGAGGCCGTGCGGCACGCCGGGGCGGTGCACCTGCAACTTCGCACCGACCAGGACTGGCTCGCCGACCTGTTGCGGGCCGTCCGCTCCGGCCGCTTCCGGAGCCGGGGCAGAAGGAGGTCGAACAGATGACGTTCTTGTCGCCGTGGTTTCTCCTGTTGCTGATTCCTCTGGCGGGCCTGGTGATTGCGGCCGCGCTGATGCGGCGTCGCCGCAATCGCTACGCCGTCCGGTTCGCCGCGTTGCCGCTGCTCGACCGGGTCGTCCCCGAAAGGCCGGGCTGGCGGCGCCATCTGACCGGCGGACTCGGGCTGCTGTCTCTGGCCATGCTGGTGATGGCCGCGGCGCGCCCCGAGGCCGACGTCCGGGTACCACGCGAACAGGCCACCGTGATGGTGGTGGTCGACCAGTCGGTCTCGATGGAGGCCACCGATGTGAGCCCGAGCCGGCTGGAGGCCGCGATCGAGGCGGGCACCCAGTTCGTCGACGGCCTGCCGGACAACTTCCGGGTGGGGCTGGTCGGTTTCGCCGGCAACGCTGAGGTTCTGGCCACTCCGACGAACGACCATCAGGCAGTCAAGGACGCCCTGACCGGGCTGACTCTGGAGCCGATGACGGCGATCGGGGAAGGCGTGTTCGCCTCACTGGAGCAGGTGCGCGAATCCGCCACCGGCGAGGACGTCCCGGCCCGGATCGTGCTGCTCTCCGACGGTTCCAACACCACCGGCCGCTCCCCTTCAGAGGCAGCCGCGGCGGCGAGCGAGGCCGGGGTTCCGGTCTCGACGATCGCCTACGGCACCCCCGAAGGCGTGGTGGACGGCGGCACCGGACGCCCGATCCGGGTGCCGGTCGACGCCGAGGCCCTGGCCGCGCTGGCCGAGTCCACCGGAGGCACCGCCTACCAGGCCGAGAGCAGCGACGAGCTGCAGGCAGTCTACGAGGACATCGGCTCCTCGATCGGCTGGGTGGCCGAACCCCGCGAACTGGCGCCCTACTTCGCGGCCGCCGCCTTCCTGTTCACCCTGATCGCGGCCGCGCTCTCGCTGCGCTGGTTCGCCCGACTGGTCTGAGGTCTGCATGCCCACGACGCCGTCCAGCAACGGATCGTCCTCCGGAACCACCGACTGGCAGGCCACCATGGCCCGGACCTGGCCGGGAATCGGTACACCGCGGGGACCGGACTTCAACCCCGGCCGCAAACCCCCGTTGCCGCAGAGGGAACCGTCCCCCGAAAGCCCGGCAACGACGTCCTCAATCGAACCGAAGCCGCGAACCGCCAGAGCCGCACCGCTCCTGCTCGCCGCCGTTCTGGCCGGTGGCACCACCGGTGGCGCGATCGCCTGGGCCACCACCGAGACCGCGGTGCCCACGATCGTGCAGCAGGACGCGGATCCGGCCCCGCCGGGCAACCAGGCCGGCACCGAGAGCGCGGCCGCGGCGATCCTGCCCAGCGTGGTCCAGGTCCGGGCCGGCCGCGGCACCGGATCCGGTTTCGTGTTCGACGACCGGGGCCAGGTGATCACCAATCATCACGTGGTGGAGGGTGTTTCCCAGGTCGGCCTGCAGCTGGCCGACGGCCGCACCGTGCGCGCGTCAGTGGTCGGCAGCGACGAGGAGGAGGACATCGCCGTGCTCCAGATCACCGGCTCCGCCCCCGACGCGGCCCCGCTCGGCACCAGCCGGTCGCTGCGGATCGGCCAGCCGGTGATCGCGGTCGGCTCCCCGCTGGGCCTGTCCGGCACGGTCACCTCGGGCATCGTCAGCGCGGTGGACCGCACCTCCCGGATCGGAGGTGCGGCCCGGCCGATGGTGCAGACCGACGCCTCGATCAACCCCGGCAACTCCGGCGGGCCGCTGGTGGACCTGGCCGGACGGGTGGTCGGGGTGAACACCGCGATCGCCACCACCTCGGCCTCGGCCGGCAACATCGGCATCGGGTTCGCCGTCCCGGTCGACCGGGCGCTGGAGGTCGCGCGGGAGATCATCGCCCAGAACTGACCGGCTACTCCTCGCCCGGCCACTCACCGGTCAGGCGCTCGAAGGCCCCGGCGCCGGCGCGGTCGACGGCGGCCTTGACCGCAGCGAAGATCGCGCCCTGGATCGCGGCGGCCAGCAGGACCTCGGTCCAGCTGTGCCGGCGGTCGTTGGCCTCCGGGGCGTCCTCGGCGTCGGCCACCCGCTTCCACACCTGTTTGAACACGATCCCGGCCACCAGACCGGCGCCGACGCTGCCGGCCAGACCGAACGGTTTGTACAGAATGCGCGCCGAGGTGTTCGCCACCGGAGCCTCCTAGCAGGTCAGAGTGCCGTTTCCGGTCTCTACCGTGGCCCGCCGCCGGGGATCGGCAACCGCAGCGTCCCCCAGCTCGTCGGGGGGTGTAACACTTCTGCGGCCCGTGTCGTTGTAATTCGAGGTGCCTGCAGGGCGGCAGGCACCTTCGAATCTGCTCATTCCGGTTCATCAGTCTTGAGGTCTGCTGTGTTCGCCCCTGTCCGCCGGCATGTCCCGCTGGCGTTGGTCTTCCTCTGTGTCGGTCTGGCCAGTGCGATGGCCGTCCCCTTCCTCACCCTCTTCCTCACCGACGCGGTCCGGGCCTCGGCCCTGCAGGTCACGATCTTCCTGATCGCGGCCCCGCTGTCCTCGGTGGTCGTCTCGATGGCGATGGGCCACTGGTCCGACCGGCTGCCCTCGCGGCGCGGCCTGATCATCGCCACCGCCGTGATCGGGGCGGTGGGCGCACTGCTCACCGCGTCGGTCCGGGACTTCTGGATCCTCCTGGCGCTGACCGTCACGGCCACCGCCGCGGCCAGTGCCCTGGTTCCCCAGGTCTTCGCGCACGCCCGGGTCAGCCTGCAGGGCTCACCCCACGCCGTGATGACGATGACCACCCTGCGCACGATCCTGTCGCTGTCCTGGGTGGGTGGCCCGTTCCTGGCCACCGTCCTGCTCAGCCTGGGCGACTTCGTCGCCGTCTACGGCTTCGCCACCGCCATGTACGTGATCGCCGCCCTGGTGGCCTGGCGGATGATCCCCGCCAACGTCCCGGCCGCGGTCGGCGCCACCGAGCCCGGCTCGTCCTCGGTCACCGTCTCACCGGGCCGGGACGAGGGCCGCCGGGTGATCGTCCTCACCATCGCCGCCTTCGTGCTCCTGCAGTGCACCGGCAACCTCTCGCTGCAGGCGCTGCCGTTGTTCCTGCGCGACGAGGTGCAGGGCGGGCTGGGCGAGGCGGGCCTGATCCTGGGCCTGTGCGCAGCGATCGAGATCCCGCTGATGCTCGGCTTCGGCCTGCTCGCCGCCCGTTACCGGCTGCGGCTGCTGATCCTGGCCGGGCCGCTGCTCAGCCTGGCCTACGCGCTGGTGGTGGCCACCGCCACCGACACCTGGCAGATCGCCGCCGCCCAGCTGATCAACGCCTCGGCCATCGCGCTGCTGCAGGGCCTGGGCATCAGCTACGTGCAGGACCTGGTGCCCAGCCGGCCGGGGCACGCCTCCACCCTGTTCACCAGTGCCGGCCCGGTGGGCGCGATGCTGGCCGGGCCGATCCTGGGCGCCGCCCAGGGCTTCGGCTACCGCGAGACCTACCTGATCGGGGCCGCGCTGGCGGCCGTCGCCTTCGTTCTCTTCGTCCTGGCCCGCCCGACGCTGACCGGGCCGCGGATCATCCGCACCACCACCGTTTCGTCCCGCCGGCCGGTGGAGCACCCTCAGCCTGAGCCCCAGCAGGTGGGCTGACATAGCGGTGATCTCTACCAACCATCACAAACCGCGATGCCTCGCCGGTGTGGCGTACATTGTCCTGCCAGGTCGGCCGTGCCAGCCTGAGAAACCCTGACCCGCACGCCTGCTCAGACGTCGGGATTTTCTGCGGCGGGTGACCGTCGCGTGGACGACGGAAGGGCCATGGCGGAATTCGAGGCCGGGCGGCACGTACTACCGGTACCTGAGCGCAAGCAGACGGTCGTCACGGCGGTCGGGATCCACGACCAGAACCAGCCGTTCGAGGCGATCGGCCCGATCACCCCACCCCCGGCGGCGCCGAACGTGGTCATCGTGGTGCTGGACGACCTGGGCTTCGGCTCGTCCAGCGCCTTCGGTGGCCCGATCAGCATGCCCACCTCGGAGCTGCTGGCCCAGCAGGGCCTGCGGTACAACCGCTTTCACGTCAACGCCCTGTGCTCCCCCACCCGGCAGTCGCTGATGACGGGCCGCAACTGCCACTCGGTCGGCATGGGCGGCACCACCGAGATGGCCACCGCGGCCCCCGGCTACAGCGGCTTCCGCCCGGCCAGCGCCGCCACCCTCGCGCAGATCCTGCAGGGCAACGGCTACAGCACGGCCGCGTTCGGCAAGTGGCACCAGACCCCGCCGCGCGAGATCAGCGCGGTCGGCCCGTTCGACCGCTGGCCCACCGGTGAGGGCTTCGACACCTTCTACGGCTTCATGGGCGCCGAGATGAACCACTGGTACCCGCAGCTGTACCGGGGCACCACGCCGTTCGAGCCCACCCGTCGTCCCGAGGACGGGTACCACCTCTCCGAGGACCTGGTCGACCAGAGCATCGACTGGATCCGCACCCAGCGTGCCCTGACCCCCAATCGTCCGTTCTTCACCTACCTGGCCATGGGCGCCTCGCACGCGCCCCTGCACGTGGCGCCCGCGTGGCAGAAGAAGTACGAAGGACGATTCGACGCGGGTTGGGACGTCGAACGCGAGCGCATCCTGGAGCGTCAGAAGGAACTCGGCGTGGTCCCGCCCGAAGCGGCCATGGCGCCCTGGGCCGAGGGGCTTCCGCACTGGGACGAACTGAGCCCGGTCCAGCGTCGCCTGGCCGCCCGGTTCATGGAGACCTTCGCCGGTTTCACCGAGCACGCCGACACCCAGGTCGGCCGTCTGGTCGAGGCCCTGCGGGAGCTCGGCGAACTGGACAACACGATCTTCGTGTACCTGCTCGGCGACAACGGCGCGTCCGGTGAGGGCGGGGTCGAGGGCACGCTGAACGAGCACCGCCTGGGCCACGGCATCGCCGACGACCCGGAGCAGATGATCGAGCAGATCGACCTGATCGGCACCCCCGACAGCTACCCGATCGGCCCCGCCGGGTGGGCGATGGCCCTGAACACCCCCTACCAGTGGACGAAGCAGGTCGCCTCGCACTTCGGCGGCACCCGCGACGGCCTGATCATCCACTGGCCCGGCGGGATCGCCGGCGGCGGTGGCGTGCGCCAGCAGTTCCACCACGTCATCGACGTGCTCCCGACCATCCTCGACTGCGTCGGCGTGCCCGCGCCGGTGCTGGTGAACGGGGTGCACCAGCAGCCGGTCGAGGGCACTTCGATGCGCTACACCTTCCACGACCAGAGCGCGCCCGACCGCCGCACCACGCAGTACTTCGAGATGTGCGGCAACCGCGGCATCTACCACGAGGGCTGGATGGCGGTCACCCGTCACGGCATCCCCTGGCAGATGATCCCCGACCCGGAACGCCGCTTCGAGAACGACGTCTGGGAGCTGTACGACCTCACCACCGACTGGACCCAGTCCAACGACCTGGCCGCCTCGGACCCGGCGAGACTGCGCCGCCTGCAGGACCTGTTCCTGGTGGAAGCAGCCAAGCACCAGGTGTTCCCGCTCGACGACCGGGTCACCGAGCGCGAGAACCCCACCGTGGCCGGGCGGATCGACCTGCTGGGCGGCCGGCGGACGATCACCTACCACGGCGGGATGCGGCGGCTCACCGAGGAGACCACGCCGAACATCAAGAACCGCTCGCACACGATCACCGCCGACATCGAGGTGGTCGAGGGCAGCAGCGGCGTGATCATTGCCCAGGGCGGCAGTTTCGGCGGCTGGAGTCTCTACCTGGTCGAGGGCCGCCCGACCTACCACTACAACTACTTCGGGCTGCAGCGATTCACGGTGCGCACCGAGACCCCGCTCACCACAGGCCGTCACGAGATCCGGATGGGTTTCGTCTACGACGGGGTGGGCGCCGGTCTGGGCGGTTCGGTCGAGCTCTCGGTCGACGGGGTCACCGACGGCAAGGGCCGGGTGGAGGCGACGATCCCGTACTACTTCTCCTTCGACGAGACTCTCAACGTGGGTGTCGATCTAGGGACGCCGGTGAGCACGGAGTACGCCCGGCTCGACAATGCGCTGGCTGGGTTGGTGCACTCGGTACGGTTCGACCTGGGCGAGGACCAGAGCGGTCAGGACGGCGACGGGCAGAAGTATCAGAGGGTCATGAGCGCCCAGTAGTCCTGGGTGGGCCGGTTCGGCCCTTGGAGGAACGGCGTCACCGAGTCCCGGGTCAGGGTGCGTACGGTGACGCCGTCGTCCAGGCCGGTGCTGCTGCAGCCGCCGTAGCGCAGGCTGATGGTGCCCGACGTGGCCGCGTCCACCTGGAGCACGAGCTGTTCGATGCCCTCGGCCTCGACCTCGACGGGGACGCAGGAGGCAGCCGGGTGGAACGGCCCGCCGCCTTCGGGGGCCCGGCCGATCGCTGCGAGTGCGTCTGTGGCCTGCTCGCCGGTGAGCCGCAGGGACGAGACCAGTTCGGCGTCGGCGTACCGACAGGCTGAGATGCTCCGGATTTCCTGGTACTTCGTGACGTCGGGCCCGTCCGGACGCCAGCCCGGGTCACCGGCGTAGGGGGCCTGGGCCGGGCAGCTGTTGTGGTCGATGTCGGTGAATTCGATGCTGTCCAGAATCTGCTGACGGATGGGCTCGGGCGCTCGTACGTAGACGCGGACCATGCCCACCTGGATCGCCGCCCGGCCGCGGTGAACGACAGCTCTACCTTTCACCTTTTCGAGGCGCACGACCTCCATGGCCGGCTCTTCCACGCCGAACCAGACGAACTGACCAGTGCTGCCGTACCTCTCGTCTGAGGTTTCGCAACGGCCGCCTTCGGGGTTTACGACGGGACGTCCAACATGGGGCCTTGTTTCGGTCTTGCCACGACACATCCGGCTCGGTGTGACCCCGTAGCCCCAGTCAGCCGGTACGGCCAGACGGACGTCCCGATAGGACTCCCAACGCCATCCTTCGGGAGGGCTGTCGATGGGCTCGCCACCCTTTGGCGTGCTGACGGCGGAGTGCTCGTCGGCCACCCGTGCGCCCACCTCCTGGTGGGCCGACGTTGAGCATCCGGCCAGGAACAGCACCAAAAGTGACGCCGCCAGCCGTCCATTTGTTGTTCGTCTTGTCCCGGCCATGTTTCTCAGACGCACCCATCGACGTTCCGGCTCCCGGATTCGTCAATGATTCGGCCCGAGCCGTAGCCGACCTGATCGGCAGTTCGGCCAAGGGGAAGGTTCAGGGCAGGAGGATCCGGGCCATCCGCGAGCCGCCGGTCCACGAGGTGATCCGGTTGGGCCCACTCACGAACGGAAGCACCGCCGCGCGGGTCAACCGTCGCACCGTGGTGCCGTCGTCCAGACCCCGGTGCCGGCAGCCGTCCCAACGCAGCCCGATCATGCCCGACTCGGCCGCGTCGACCATCAGCACGATCTGCTCCATTGCCACCAGATCCTCCGGCTGGGAGCAGTTCGCGGCAGGCGTGTAGGGGCCGCCGCCCTTGGGAGCCGCCGCGATCGCCTGGATGGCCCGGGCAGCCTTCGCCCCGCTCACCTTTACCGAGGATGCGAGCTGGGCACCGCCGTAGCGACAGGCCGATACCGACCGCACCTCGCCCATCTCGGTCACCGCCGCCCCCCGGGGACGCCATTGCTGGTCGTTCTGGAAGGGCGCCGCCACGGGACAGCCGTTCTCGTCGACTTCGACGACCCGCACCGTCTCGAGAATCTCTTCGCGCAGCGGTGCCGGCGCCTGGATCGCTATCCTCTGGCCGGCCAGCTCGAAGGTGACCCGGTCGCCCTCGGTGACCCAGGACGTCAATTGTTCCCGTTCGGACGCCGCCCGGGTCTCGCCGTCCTCGTGTACGTGGAACCAGACGAACTGCCCGCCGGAACCGAGCGCGGTGTCGCCGATCTGGCCCTGTTCGTTGAACTCGGCACAGCCCAGCATGGTCAGGGCCCCGGGCCGACCCACGAAGGGCTGCTCGTTCTTCGGCCGGGAGCACCACTGCCGGTTCGTGGTGCCGTAGCCCCACTGGCGCGGAACAGCCAACTGCACCCGCCCCGAGGTCTCCCAGCGCCACCCCCGTGGAAGTTGCTCTACGACCTGGATCATCCATGTCATTGGCGTAGTCGGCGGGGCTGCTGACGGGACCGATGGGGAGGGTTCGGCTACCGGCGGGGCCGACGAGGTGCCACACCCGGCCAGCACCAGAATGAGGCAAAAGGCCGCGATGCGCGGGATTCTCACAGCGGCTCCAGTGGTCGTCAGGTAACTGACGGCCACTATCCCGGTGTCCGGCGTCGAGACGGGCGCGGCTCACCGGAGTTGCGCTGGAGTGCACTCCAGTTCCTAGGGTTCCCGGCATGACCACGACAACCGGCTACGCAGTTCTGACGCCCGGCGGCCGACTCGAGCCGTGGACCTTCGAGCGCCGTGACCTACGCCCCGACGACGTCCGTATCCGCATCACGTTCTGCGGGGTCTGCCACAGCGACCTGACCGCGATCACTCACGCCTCCGATGTGCCGCTCGTTCCGGGGCACGAGTTCGTGGGTGAGGTGGCTGCGGTCGGCTCCTCGGTGACGACCTTCCAGCCCGGCGATGCGGTGGCCGTCGGGAACATCGTCGACTCCTGCGGCGAGTGCGTGGCCTGCCAGGACGAAGAGGAGTCGTACTGCCTGGAGTTCCCCACCCTGACCTACGGCGGTGTGGACCGGCGCGATGGCACTCCCCGCCACGGTGCGTACTCGCGGGAGATGGTGGTGCGTGACCGTTTCGTCTATGCACTCCCCCAGGGTCTCGATCCCGCGGGGGTGGCGCCGCTGATGTGCGCGGGCATCACGGTGTGGCAACCGCTGAAGCGCTACGGCGTAGGTGAGGGCACTCGGGTCGGCGTAGTCGGCCTGGGCGGGCTCGGGCACCTGACCGTCAAGTTCGCCAAGGCGCTCGGTGCCCAGGTCGCAGTGTTCACCACATCCGAAAGCAAGCGCGCCGATGCCCTTGCCCTGGGCGCGGACGAGGTCGTGCTGTCCACCTCGGCCGACCAGATGGCCGCCCACGCCAACGCTTTCGACGTCGTCATCGACACCGCCTCGGGCCCGCACGACATCAGCCCCTACGTGCTGACCCTGGATTTCGACGGAACGCTGTGCATGCTCGGCATCCCGCCCCGCTACGAGGTCGACTCGATGGCCCTGCTGCGGGGCCGTCGCCGGATCACCGCCTCGGGCTCGGGCGGTGTGCGGGACACCCGGGAGATGCTGGCCTTCGCCGCCGAGCACGGGATCACCGCCGACGTCGAGGTGCTGCCGGCGGAGCGGGTCCAGGAGGCCCTGGACCGGCTGGCCAAGAACGATGTGCGCTGGCGGTTCGTGCTCGACCTGCGCTGACCTACGCTGCGCCTATCGTTGCCGGGTGACCGCAGAAACCGTCGCCATCGGCATCCGTGAGGTCTCCGAACGCACCGGCATCAGCATCGACTCGCTGCGCTGGTACGAGAAGGAGGGCCTGATCCCCGACGTGGAGCGCGGCCCGGACGGAAGGCGCCGCTACTCCCCCGGCCTCCTGCGCTGGGTGCGCACCGTGCAGGCGCTGCGCCGCACCGGCATGCCGGTGGCCGAGGTGCGCGAGTTCGTGCAGGCCGGCCCGGACACGGTGGAGCGCCAGGAACACCGGATCGGGCTGCTGGAGCGGCAGGCGAGCACGATCGACGCCCAGCTGGCCCAGCTGCAGGAGGACCGGGCGATGATCCAGGCCAAGCTGGAGAGCTACCGCCTGATCATCGACGCCGGGTTGGACTGCGAGGACCCGGCGGCCGACCGGCTCGCCGACGAGGTGCTGGCCCGGCACTTCCCGGTGAACGGGCCCTAGCGACGCTGAGCCCGGGCTCCCACCCGGCGCGGCCCCAGGTCGTCCAGCGTCCAGCCGTCCGGATATTCGGTGTTGGCCTCGCCCATGCGGAAGAACGGTGCCGGCGGGCCGAGGCGACGCCGCCGCACCGCGCGTACCTTGACCGCCACCGCAACCACGGCCCGGGCCCGCAGACTCGGGCGCGCGAGACCCAGGGCCGTCCGGGCCGGCTCTTCGATCAGCACCGGGGCGAGCGCCAGCACGGGCCGCCGCATCCGGCGCGGGATCTGCGAACCGACCACCTCCAGCGCAAGGCGCAGCAGTTCCTCGCCTGCGTCGGTGCGGCGCAGCATGCGGGCCTCGTAGGCCGTGAACCAGGCATCGAAGGTGGCGTGGTCGGTGGGGATGTCGGTGATGCCCATCCGGGTGCCGAGCTCGACGTGCCAGTCGATGACGGTCTGCTTCTCGGCCTCGGTGATCGCCCGCCAGCCGATCCGCTCGATCGTGCGCACGCTCATCACCGCGAAGGTGCCCAGCACCCAGAGGTAGTCGTCGTTGGTGATGCGCCAGCGCCGGTGCATCTCGTTCAGCCGGGCAACGGCGTGCCGGCCCGTCGGTGACTCCAGGCCGGCCTCGATCAGCGCGTACATCATGAGCCCGGTGTCGTACGCCCGCCGCCGCGGTTCGGCCTGCATCTGCCCGGTGTGGGTGAGCAGCCCGGCGATCCGCGGGGAGGCGAACGTGCGGAAATAGCTCAGCCGGTGGGTGAGACGCGTCTCGAACACGAACGTGGACATGGCCAGTTCGCGATACGCCCGGTCGAGCTGCCGCACCCGTTCCCCGTCGTTGAGCATCAGCCGAATGTAGCCCGAAACCCTCAAGTAAGGCCGTAAAGCCCGAATTGTGGACGTTTGCGGGCGGCAAGGCGCCCACGTGCCGGGACGTCGGTGGAGACGAACGCCCAGTCAGTTCCATGACCATCCCCCCTTGCTGCCACTGCTCACCTGGAACCCCGCAACGCACCTGACTCGGGCCGCTCGTCGCTGAGGCAGACTGGCCTCATGCCGCAGGCGCCCCTCAGCACCGCACGCCTCCTCCTGACTCCCCTGGCCCCCGAGCACCTCGACCACGAGATCGAGCTGGACACCGATCCCCAGGTCATGCGCTACCTCTTCAACGGCCGTCCGCGTCCGCGCGCCGACATAGTCGAGGCGCACCACCGGCGGCTCGTAGTAGCCCAGGACCACCCGGGCCTCGGCTACTGGACGGGCTTCCTGGACGGCGCCTTCGTGGGCTGGTGGGTGCTGCTGCCGGTACTCGACGACGGCGTTGCCCGCCCGGACGAGGCCGAGGTGGGTTACCGCCTGCTGCCCCGTTTCTGGCGCCAGGGCCTGGCCAGCGAGGGTTCCATCGCCCTGCTGCACCAGGCCTTCACCGGCCTCGGTCTGCAGCGGGTGATCGCCCAGACCATGGCCGTGAACGAGGCCTCCCGGGCCACGATGTCCAAGATCGGCCTACGCTACCTGCGCACCTTTCACGAGACCTGGGACGAACCCATTGCCGGCTACGAACACGGCGAGGTGGAGTACGCCGTGTCCCGGGACGAATGGCTGGCGAAACACCCGGCCTGAGACTCCTGGCTACCCCACCGCCCTGGCGATCACATAGGCCTGCGACTCACGCTCCCCGTTCGACGGGGCCACCACCGTGCTGCTGAACACCTCGAACCCGGCCTCGGTCAGCAGCGGCGCAAAGTCTTCGGCGGTTCGCCGGTGCAGGTCCAGCGAGAGGTCGTCGTACCCGTAGGCCGATTCGATGTGCCGCACCTGCTGCCCGTGCTGGAAGGCCAGCATCAGATGCCCACCGGGCCGGACCACCCGGGCGAACTCGGCCAGGGCGACCGGCACCAGGTGGTCGGGCAGGTGGATCAGTGAGTACCAGCCCAGAGCACCGGCCAGGGAGTGCGTGCCGAGCCCCAGTGCCGTCATGCTGCCCACCTCGAACCGCAGTCCGGGATGCTCCCGACGGGCCACCTCGATCATGCCCGGCGACAGGTCGACCCCGAACACGTCGAGCCCGAGCCCGGCCAGGTACGGCGTGATCCGGCCCGGCCCGCAGCCGATGTCAGCGACGGGGCCGGGGCCGGCCTCGCGCACCAGGTCGGCGAAGAGCCGGAGCATGGCCTGATTGGCCCAGTTGGTGGCCAGGTTGTCGCGCAGGAGATCGGTGTAGGCGGGGGCCACCCTGTCGTAGTCGGCGCGGACGGAGAGCAGGGCCGGATCCAGCTCGACCTCGGCGCCGGTGTCGGTGTCGGTGTCGGTGTCGGTGTCGGACCCGACGGTGGCCCGGGCTTCGTTCTCAGCAGTGGTCACGGCACAACTCCTCTGGTCGGCTGTCCGGCCAACCTAGCCGCGGGGTCCGACATAAACCCATCGGCCCTGTTCACGACGGAAAAGTGAGTCCTCGTGCTGGGCTTCGCGCCGGCCGTCGTAGCGGTACCAGGCCTGGAACTCCACGGTGCCCTCGTCGTCGAACGGCCCGCCCCCGGTACGCTCCAGCACCACCAGCCGCTGCCAGTCGATGTCCTCGTCGAGATCCAGGTCGTCCGGGCGGCTCTCCGGCGCCCAGGTGCGCAGCAGGTAGTCCTCGTCGCCCAGCACGAAGGCCGAGTACCGGCTTCTCATCAGCGCTTCGGCTGTAGGCGCGGCCTCACCGGCGTGGTACCGGCCGCAACACTGGGCGTACGGGTCTCCCCAACCACAGGGGCAGCGATCGACATTCATGCTCGTACACCTCCGGCGGGCACCACGAACGGCGTGTACCCCGCCTCAAGATCAGCGACCGTCAGGTCGGAGAACAGCAGTTGCAACTCGTGGCAGTTGCCCTCGAGCGTTACTTCGTAGAACGGGACCCCCAGCCGGGACGACCATCGTCTGGTCTCGCGGCTGGTCTCGAGCCGACCCGCGCCCGGGTAGAGCACCTGCCAACGCACACCCCAGGCATACGCCCCGCCGTCGGGGACCGCGGCCTGAAGCAGACGTTCGTCGAGAGATCTGGGCCAGACGTCCTGCCCCACGGTCGAGGTCACCGTGACGCGCGGGCAGATCCTGAACAGATAGCGCCGGTAGCTTTGCGGCGCTTCGCCATGGGCACTGCCCTGCACGGCCACGATCAACTCGTAGTCGCGCATGTAGTCGGTGTACCCGTGGTACACGAGGGCATGGTCGAAAAGGTCGTCCAGCGCCCGTTCGATCTCGTCCGCGTTCACGACCGTCATCCCATCACGGCCCGAGGCCGCCGATCACGCCGACGCTTCGCAAGACCCCCACGAACCACCGGCCGGCCGCCCGCCGACGTCCGCGATCCGGCCCGCCAAGAT
>NZ_JAJSOH010000069.1 GCF_021277265.1 Kineosporia rhizophila | reverse complement strand
GACAATGATGATGTAAGGGCGTCTCCGGGGCTCTGACCCCGCCACTGACTGTCGCCCTGTTGGGCTGGCTTGCGATTGTTCTGTCGGGTTCCGGATGGCGCGCGTACCAGGCTCACGGCCGGGGCGGGCATGACCTGATAGGAGCTTGGCAGAGCCCGATCATTGTCCTGTCTGCTCACCCCGACCGCGGGCTGCACCCCACCCGAGGTCGAGCAGGAAGGGCACCACCATCGTGACATCAGCACCGTCCCAGACCCAGCGTCGTGTCATCGAACCGGGCATCGAGCTGGAGCAGGCACGGGTGGTCGGTGGTGCGGACACGCACGCTGACACGATCCACGTGGCCGTCATCGATGTCCTGGGCAAGGACGTGGCCGATGCCGAGTTCCCCGCGACCGGGCCCGGGTATGCCGCCGCGATCGCGTTCCTGACCGGGCACGGCATTGTGGAGCAGGTTGGTATCGAGGGCACCAGTTCCTACGGTGCCGGCCTGGCGTTGGCGCTGGCCGCGGCCGGGCTAGGGGTGGTGGAGGTCAACCGGCCCGACCGGGCCGAACGCCGCGCCCGGGGCAAGTCCGACCCGATCGACGCCTACCAGGCCGCCCGCGCGGTTTTGTCCGGACGAGCCTCCAGCGCCCCGAAGAACCCCGCGACCGAGACGGTCCGGTCCCTGCACAACGCCCGCCGTTCGGCGATCAAGGCCCGCACAGCCACCATCAATCAGATCCACGGCATGCTCGTCACCGCCCCCGAGGACCTGCGCGCGAAATACCGCGACCTGAAAGAGAAAACACTCATCACGACGCTGGCCCGAAGCCGCCCCGGTATTGGTACCGACCACACGGGCGACCATGCCGTCCGCGTTTCGGTCGCCACCGCGCTGAAGCTCCTGGCGCAGCGTTATGAGTTCCTGGCTGAACAGGACAAGACCCTCACCGCCGCGATCGATGAGTACGTCAGCGCGGCCAACCCGGCCCTGCGCGCAGCCCACGGCGTTGGCCCCGACACCGCCGCCCAGCTCCTGATCACCGCCGGGAACAACCCCGAACGTCTGCGCAGCGAAGCCTCCTTCGCCGCGCTCTGCGGCGCTGCCCCCGTTCCGGTCTCCTCCGGAAAGACCCGGGGCCGCTACCGGCTCTCGCGCGGCGGGGACCGCGCCGCGAACAACGCCCTCTACCGCATCGCCATGGTCCGCTGGAGCAGCCACGCACCCACCCGCGCCTATGTCGCCCGGCACAAAGCCGCCGGCCGCACGGGTAAGGAGATCCTGCGGATGCTCAAACGAGCCATCGCCCGCGAGATCTACCGCTACCTCACCCAACAGATCGAGATCGCCGACTACAGCGACCTACGCCCCAGCCGGCAAGCCAAGAACATCACCCTCACCGCCGCAGCCCAACACTTCGGGCTCTGGCCCACCGCCATCTCCCGCCTCGAACGAGGACTACAACGCGACGACGACCTCGCCGACCGCTACCGAACCTGGCTCACCACGGCTTGACAGCAATAGGAGCATCA
>NZ_JAJSOH010000068.1 GCF_021277265.1 Kineosporia rhizophila | reverse complement strand
CCGCCGGGTGGAGACCATTCAGGAGGACGCGGACAGCGCCACTGCGGCGATCACCGAGATCGCCGACGTCATTTCCCAGATCAACGAGTTCCAGACCACCATCGCCTCGGCGGTCGAGGAACAGACCGCGACCACCCAGAGCATCAACGCCGGTGTTTCCACCGCGGCCGGGGGCTCCAGCGAGATCGCGGCGAACATCTCGGGGGTGGCCTCGGCGGCCAACACCACCACCGCGACCATCGGCAAGGCCGAGGACAGTGCGCGGGAACTGGCCGGGATGAGCGACGAACTGTCCCGGCTGGTCTCCGGCTTCCGGTTCTGATCCGGGCACCGACCTGACCCAGAATTGGATTCGCCCAGCTGAAAGGTGGGATGGCTTACCGCCAGGGGACTTTCGCAGCGGCACCGGCGAGCCCGTCGCAGAGCGACGCTCTTACACGGGAATCGGGCCGGGCGCCACCCATTGCGCGAAATTACGCAGATCCCACGAGGGATGGCTGTGCCGATCGGGTGGCTCTATGCTGTTCACCGTTGGCGCAGTAGGCGATATGAAACTCTTGAGCCAAACATCGCTGAGCGTGACAGGATGACGGGGCGTAGTCGTGAGGCTTGCCACCCAACGGTTTTCGCGGATATTCGGCGACTGAGCGAGAGGGCTATGGTGGCGTGATGCGTTCCAAGGATCTCGCTGTTCGCAGCAGTTCGGAGAAGGGGCCGGTCCTGGTGGCCGGTCAGGAGGGCGCGCCGGGGCGCCGTCCGCTGACGGGCCGCGCGCGCTCACTCGCGCAGCGCGTGCTGAAGAAGGCCGGCTCCCGCACGGTCATGGTCTGCTCGCAGTGCGAACTCACTGGTGGTCCGTTCAGTCGGGAAGAGGCGGCGCACCTGCTACGCATCCATGAGCAGTTGCACCACGGCATCGCGATGCACCGTTCTTCGCCATTGCCGCCGGCGATCTGAACCGGTCTGGGTAAGTCCGGTCCGAGCGCTCCGGATCAGGACTCCTCGTCGACGGCGACGGGGAGTTCTCCTGTTTGCGGGCCGGCACCCCACAGGGGGACAGGCAGGTAGGCGGCAGTAGTAGTGAGCACTCACAGCCACCAGCTGCGCACCCTGGTTGAGAGGAATCGCAGGTGAACGGGGCCTGAGCGACACGCGGCGCGGCGATTTGACGGAGCACGGCTGCGGTCCGTAACGTTTTCCCTCGTTGAGCCGGAGAGACACGGACACCACGGTGGCCGGTCAGAAGGTCTCAGCAACTCCTTCAAGGAAGCCTGATCGAAGTGACGCGCTACCGCCAGTCGGAACGCGCGGCACAGAACAGGCGAGCCCGGAAGGAAAATGTTCCAACAGCGGTAACGGTCCGGAAATGCGGATTTGACCCGCTGGCAACACCGCAGTAATGTTCTACAACGTCGCCCCGAGCGAAAGCCGAAAGGCCGGAAAACGGGAGCGTCCGCTCCTTGAGAACTCAACAGTGCATCTGAACAACCGATGCCAAATCGGCCAGAAGATTTTCTGGTCACTTGGCTGATGGTCTTCGGTTCGTCAGGC
>NZ_JAJSOH010000067.1 GCF_021277265.1 Kineosporia rhizophila | reverse complement strand
CGCCCTACATGCTTAAACGTGGACAACCATCGCCACGCGGAGGCTACCTTCCTGCGTCACACCATCGCTTACCTACTACCAGTCCAGGTCCAAGGCTCAAGTGATTCAGCCCGAAGGCCGGCACACCATCACGATGTTAGTATCGCTGGGTTCGATATGGGCGGTTCTTCGCCGGTACGGGAATATCAACCCGTTGTCCATCGACTACGCCTGTCGGCCTCGCCTTAGGTCCCGACTTACCCAGGGCGGATTAGCCTGGCCCTGGAACCCTTGGTCATTCGGCGGACGGGTTTCTCACCCGTCTTTCGCTACTCATGCCTGCATTCTCACTCGTGTGGCGTCCACACCTGGGTCACCCCGATGCTTCACTCGCCACACGACGCTCCCCTACCCATCCACACTACTGAACAATCCATCAAGGGACGCTAGAAAATGTGTGAATGCCACAGCTTCGGCGGTGTACTTGAGCCCCGCTACATTGTCGGCGCGGAATCACTTGACCAGTGAGCTATTACGCACTCTTTAAAGGGTGGCTGCTTCTAAGCCAACCTCCTGGTTGTCACAGCAACTCCACATCCTTTCCCACTTAGCACACGCTTAGGGGCCTTAGCTGGTGATCTGGGCTGTTTCCCTCTCGACTACGAAGCTTATCCCCCGCAGTCTCACTGCCACGCTCTCACTTACCGGCATTCGGAGTTTGGCTGACGTCAGTAACCTTGTAGGGCCCATTAGCCATCCAGTAGCTCTACCTCCGGCAAGAAACACGCGACGCTGCACCTAAATGCATTTCGGGGAGAACCAGCTATCACGGAGTTTGATTGGCCTTTCACCCCTACCCACAGCTCATCCCCTCAGTTTTCAACCTAAGTGGGTTCGGTCCTCCACGCGGTCTTACCCGCGCTTCAACCTGGCCATGGGTAGATCACTCCGCTTCGGGTCTAGAGCATGCGACTGGTACGCCCTGTTCGGACTCGCTTTCGCTACGGCTACCCCACCCGGGTTAACCTCGCCACACACCACTAACTCGCAGGCTCATTCTTCAAAAGGCACGCCGTCACCCCGTAAGGCTCCGACGGATTGTAGGCACACGGTTTCAGGTACTATTTCACTCCCCTCCCGGGGTACTTTTCATCTTTCCCTCACGGTACTAGTCCGCTATCGGTCACCAGGGAGTATTTAGGCTTAGCAGGTGGTCCTGCCAGATTCACACGAGATTCCACGAGCCCCGTGCTACTTGGGAAACCATTAAGTGAGACCAGCACATTTCGTCTACGGGACTGTCACCCTCTACGGTCGCCCATTCAATGGCGTTCGACTACACACTGATTTTCTGACTCACCCACCACATGACAGTATGATGAAAACAGCTCCCACGACCCCGGACATGCAACGCCTGTCAGCTATCACACACGCCCGGTTTAGCCTCATCCGCTTTCGCTCGCCACTACTCACGGAATCACTGTTGTTTTCTCTTCCTGACGGTACTGAGATGTTTCACTTCCCGTCGTTCCCTCCACACACCCTATATATTCAGGTGCGGGTGACTGGACATGAATCCAGCCGGGTTACCCCATTCGGAAACCCTCGAATCACAGCTCGGTTGCCAGCTCCTCGAGGCTTATCGCAGGCTCCTACGTCCTTCATCGGCTCCTGGTGCCAAGACATCCACCGTATGCCCTTAAAAACTTACGACACACAC
>NZ_JAJSOH010000066.1 GCF_021277265.1 Kineosporia rhizophila | reverse complement strand
GAATAGGGTGATCCCCCAATCCCCTCGCTAGGGAGCCTCGTTGGTCCACGCTGCCGAAACTTCCCTGAAAGTGCTGCTCGAAGGCACCAAGCAGTACCTGGTGCCCCTGTACCAGCGCACTTACTCATGGGAGCGTCCGCAGCACGTCCGTCTCTAGGAGGACGTGCTCAAGCTGACCGAGGACCGCGCGGCCGACCGCCAGACCACCCACTTCATCGGTTCCTTGGTCCTAGCTCCAGGCGCCACGAACGGCCCGGCTGGCGTGCAGCAGTTCCTCGTTGTCGACGGCCAGCAGCGCCTCACCACGCTGAGTCTCCTCCTGTGCGCCATCCGCGACCACCGGGCCGAGGTGGAGGGCGCACAGCACCGCGAGCGACTGAATGAGCAGTACTTGGTCAACAAGTGGGAGCAGGACTGTCAGCGCTCACGTAATTCCTCAGGTTGAGGGGTTCTCGCTCACGTAATTCCCCACATCGACTGTCTGTCGCTCAGGTAATTCGGCTCTGTCGCTGATTTTGTGATCACCGGGTGAGAAGGATTCTCTTGCGAGGAACTGTGGCAGCTGCTGGATTCTGCGCTCACCGAGCTGCCGGCCGGATCCTGGTGTCAGCGCTCACGTAATTCCTCAGGTTGAGGGGTTCTCGCTCACGTAATTCCCCACCCCGGCTGTCTGTCGCTCACGTAATTCCCCATAAGGATGGTGGGCGCGGCGGGGCAGGGGTGGCCTCCCAGGCAGGGCAGTCTCGCTTCCATCGATGTCGGTGGGAGGGGACCCGATGGCGAGGAGGACGTTCGAGATGATCGACCTGATTGAGTTGTATGAGCACTGGTGGGCGCAACGTTCCCAGGCCCAGATCGCGGAGAGTCTGGGGATTGACCGCAAGACGATCCGGAAGTATGTTGCGCCGGCGCAGGCCGCGGTGGATTCCGGACGGCTTGTGAGAGGTGCTGTATCGCAGCCGGATTGGCGTTCGCTGATCGATGAGTGGTTCCCGGCGGTGGGCGACTCGGCGTTGCGGCAGGTGACGTGGCCGGCGATCGCGGTGCACCGGGACTACATCCTGGAACAGCTGGAACAAGGCGTCACTCAGGCCACGATCCACCAGCGGCTGGTCGATGAACATGGCCTGGATACCTCGTATTCGTCGTTGAAGCGGTGGGTGGCTGCGCATCTGCCGGAGGAAGCACGCCGGTCGGCGGTGACGGTCTGGCGGCCGCCGGTGGAGCCGGGCAGTGAGGCCCAGATCGACTACGGAAAGCTCGGGTCGTGGCGGGATCCGTCCTTCCAGGTCTTGCCCACCGGCCGCATCCAGATCCCGAACCGATGAGTGAGCACTCTTTCCCCTTCCCCGCCGCATCTGCAATCGATTTCCGCCGTTCTCAAGGAACTCAGCATCGCCCGGGTCACCCGCCGCACGTCATGCCGCCCAGAGCGGCGCGCGGCCGGCCAGCGGACCAGACCAGAGACGACTGCATCCTGGCGCGCTAGAAACCGTCAAGCGCGCTCCCAGCGTCGACGACTGAACCTGGCCTTTCGCGAACACCTGCTCGTCATTCTGCCCGCACAGCCATCCACAGTCGTCGATACCACCCCACGTGCTGTTGTCTCGCAACCGGGTTGCAGTTGTCCGTAGCCATTTTGACTCTCGCTTGGGTCAATCTGATTGTTGTGTGAACCTCCAACGAGACCTTCAGGAGCATCCATGACCGGGACCATCGAACCCCAGCGCATCGAAGACGTTCTGGCTACCCAGCTCGGTATCGACCAGGACCAGTTCCTGGAGGTCTACGGAGCTGGCTGGAGCAAACTCGAGCTCGCCCGCAGCCGCTGGGATGTCGACCTGGAGCCGCCAAAGCCCTGGTACGTCGCCGGCGAACCTGTGCAGTTGATGCTGCAGATCGACGGGACCCAGGCTGTCGTCGCCCGTCCCGTAGGCCGCTGGCAGGGGGTTCACTCTCTCATCCACGAGCCCGCGGACGTGATGGAGATCAGCGGAGACGCTGCCACCGACAAGCACGTGGTGGCGGCGTTGCTGAGGGCCCGCCGGGCGACCTTCCGCTACTGCGCCCTGTGCCACGGGCAGAAGCCTCCGGAGTGGATGACCGACGGCACCTGCATGGCGTGCGCGTCGCACTGGCTCGGCGTCATCTATTGAG
>NZ_JAJSOH010000065.1 GCF_021277265.1 Kineosporia rhizophila | reverse complement strand
TGTTCCGAGACCGGGCGCGACAGCACCGGCGCTTCAGCCGTCCCCACGGCGTCGATCACTTCGTCGACGAACAGGGCCGGGGCAGCGTCCGCCAGGATCGCGGCCACCCGCTCGGCCGGGTACTCGGGGTCGATGGGTACGTAGGCGGCGCCGGCCCGCAGCACGGCCGCCAGCGTGATCACCAGGTCGACCGAGCGCGGCAACTTGACCGCTACCCGGTCCCCCACCCGAACACCCTGGTCCACGAGCACCTGGGCGACCGCGTTCACCCGGGAATCGAAGTCCGTGTACGACAGCTGGTGGCCGGCGTCGTCAATCAAAGCAGGGACGAACGGGGTCGCCTCGGTCTGTCGGCGCACCAGCGCATCCAGCGTCAGGGAGGAGACGTTCCCGGCCTGGCCGACCTGCCACCTGCTCACCCTGGTCCGGTCGAGCTCAGGAACGAGGGACAGACCCGACACCACCTGCTGCGGGTCGGTCGCGATGGCTTCGAGGACGGCGGTGAACACCTGGATGAAGCGGTCCACCTTGGCCCGGTCGAGGATCTCGGTGGCGTAGGTGAGGAAACCGGCCAGGCCGTCGGGAGTGTCGGCCAGGCTGAGGTCGAGGTCGGTCTTGGCCGCGGCCAGGGTGTCGGGCAGCGGCGTCGCGGAGACGCCGGGCAGCGAGAGCGTCTGCCCGGGCTCGTCGACGTAGTGGGTGAGCATGATCTGGAACAGCGGGTTGCGGTTCGCCGCCCGCTCGACCCCGGCCACCCGGGCGATCTCCTCGAACGGCGCGCCCTGGTGGGCGAACCCGTCCAGCACGGTCTGCCGGGTGGCCTGTAGCAGCTCCGCCAGCGTGTCCGCGGGGTTCAGGCGGTGGCGGAAGGGCAACGTGTTGACGAAGTATCCGACCAGGTCCTCGAGGCCGTCCTCAGTGCGTCCACCGAGTGGCGAGCCGATCACCACGTCGTCTCCGGCCCCCAGCACCGAAGCCGCGAGCGCGGTCGCGGCCTGGGCGACCATGAACATGGACACACCGTGGTGGTCAGCCACCCGTCGCAGACCGGCAACCGTGTCCGCGGGCACGGTGAAGTTCAGATCCACGCCGTGATGGGTCGGGTCACCCGGACGGGCTCGGTCCAGGGTGATCGTCGATTCCTGGGGTGCGTCGGCCAGAACCTCTCGCCAGTAGGCGAGGTCTTGTCCCAGCATGCTGTGGGCGTCGTCGCCGGACCCGAGAACTTCGCGCTGCCAGAGCGCGTAGTCGGCGTACTGCACCGGCAGCGGAACCCAGTGCGGCCGCTCGCCGTCCACCCGAGCCCGGTAGGCGGTGGCGAGATCCCCCAGCAGCGACGGGAACGACCACTCGTCCACGGCATGGTGATGCGCGGCCAGCACGAAGATCCACTCGGCTGGAGCCACCCGCAGCAGGCCTGCGCGGATGGGCAGGTCCCGGCCGAGGTCGAACCCACGCTGCACGAGGTCGTCCACGGTTGCGGGCTCGTGCTCCGCAGCCGTAGAGACCTCCAGCGCGGCCAGGGCCTGGTCGACGGGCAGCACAACCTGGTGCAGTCCCTGGTGGTCCTCGACGAGGAGCGTGCGCAGCGCCTCGTGCCGGGCCACCACATCGCCGACCGCGTCCACCAGAGCGTCCTGGTTCAGGTCACCGGTCAGGCGCAGCACAGTCGGCACGATGTACCGCCCACCCGGCCCGCCCATCTGCTCGATCAGCCAGAGCGACTGCTGGCCGTACGACAGCGGAAGCACCTCGGGACGAGCCAGGTCTCCCACCCGGGGAAGCTGGACCTCCTGGGGACGCCCGGCGACCGAGGCGGCCAGCCCGGCGACGGTCGGGACCTCGAACACCTCACGCAGGGTCAAGGCGGAGCCGAGCTGAGCGTTGGTGCGGGCCATCAGGCGGGTGGCCAGCAGCGAGTGCCCGCCCAACCGGAAGAAGTCGTCGTCGGCAGAGACCGGGCCGTCGAGGTTCAGAACCTCGGTGAAGATCTCGGCCACGGCAACCTCGGCCGGCGTGGCTGGGGCGCGACCTGCTTCGGACGCCGAGGCCAGGTCCGGAACCGGCAGGGCGCGACGGTCCAGCTTGCCGTTCACCGTGAGGGGGAACGCGTCGAGCACGATGAACGTGGTCGGCACCATGTACTCGGGCAGCCGTTCGCCCGCGTACTCCCGCAACTGCGGCACCGGCGCACTGGCCGTGAGGTAGGCGGCCAGGTACTTGCCGCCCGCCGGGTGGTCGAACGCCAACACCGCAGCCGCGGTCACGTCCGGGTGCGACTCCAGCACGTTGCGGATCTCGTCCAGCTCGATCCGGAAGCCCCGGACCTTGACCTGGTCGTCGGCCCGGCCCAGGTACTCCAGCTGCCCGTCCTCGCTCCACCGCACCAGGTCACCCGTGCGATAGAGGCGAGCACCATCGTCCGCAAACGGGTTGGCCACGAAGCGCTGAGCCGTCAGCGCCGCCTGCCCCAGATAGCCGTCCGCGACCTGAACACCGCCGAGATAGAGCTCTCCCACCACGCCCGGTCCGACCGGACGCAGCCAGGAGTCCAGCACCACCACGTCGGTGTTCCACACCGGACGACCGATCGGGACCGTGTCCGCATCCGGTCCCAGGTTTTTCAGTTCGAAGCCCACCGTTTCCACGGCGGCTTCGGTCGGGCCGTAGGTGTTCCAGACGTTGATGCCCGAGCCTTCG
>NZ_JAJSOH010000064.1 GCF_021277265.1 Kineosporia rhizophila | reverse complement strand
GAAAAGGCTCAGGGTGGTGCGGGCCGCCATCACTGCGTTTGCCACCCGTATGTCAGAGATCACTGAAAGGCCGGAAACCTCGGCACCAGCTCGTAGACCCGGTGCCGGCGAAGTGGGACCCGCCCTTCTCGACGTCGATGAGCCGAACCCCGTCGCCGTGAAGGGCGCGTTGTCCGGGCAGGAATCGCTCTGCACGTACCAGTGCAACGGCGGGGGGATGGTCCAACCTCGCGGCAAGCCCGTCGGGTTCATCCCAGAACTCGGAACAGGCAACTAGGGTCGCGGTGTGGAGAATTGGATTGCCCTGAACCGCGACAACTGGGACGAGCGCGCCCGCCCCCACGCGCAGTCACCCGACTACGGGGTCGAGCGGTTCCTGACCGACCCCGACCACCTCTCAAACGTCATCCGTTTCGATGTTCCCCGGCTCGGCAACGTCCGCGGGCTCAAAGGTCTGCACCTGCAGTGCCACATCGGTACAGACACTCTTTCGCTGCACCGACTGGGCGCCCAGATGACGGGTCTCGATTTCTCTTCCGCTTCGCTGGAGCAGGCCCGGGCACTGGCTCAACAGACCGGGGCAGATGTTACCTACGTGCAGTCCGACGTCTACGGAGCTGCGAACGTCCTGGCTCCCGGGGAGTTCGACCTGGTCTTCACCGGCATCGGCGCGCTGTGCTGGCTTCCGGACATCAAGCGGTGGGCCGAGGTGGTGGCGGCGATGCTGCGCCCGGGTGGCAGGCTCTTCATTCGCGAAGGCCACCCCATGCTGTGGAGCATCGACGAGTCGCATCACGACAAGCTCGTCATCGGCTACCCGTACTTCGAGCGCACCGAGCCCCAGATCTTCGACGAGGGCGGTACGTACGTGGAGACCGACCACACGTTCCAGCACACCCGCAGCGCAGAGTGGAACCATGGGCTGGGCGAGATCGTCACCGCGCTGATGGAAGCCGGCCTGCAGCTGACCATGCTGGTCGAACACGACAGCGTGCCTTGGGAGGCGCTGCCGAACCAGATGGAGGAGCTGCCCGGCGGGGAGTACCGGCTCAGGGACCGGCCCTGGCGGTTGCCGCACTCGTACACCCTGCAGGCGATCAAGCGCCGGTAGGCCATGCCCGCAATGGATACTGCTACTATCCGATAGTGCGAGTATCCGAGTTGGCTCAGCGAGCGGAAGTCCCGCTCTCCGCAGTGAAGTACTACCAACGGGAAGGGCTGCTGCCCGCCGGGGTCAGAACGGCGCCGAACCAGGTCGTTTACGACGAGGCGCATGTCCGGCGGGTGCGGCTGATCCGGGCGCTGCTGGAGATCGGTGGCCTCTCGGTCTCGGCCACGAAAGAGGTTATTGCGGCGTTGGATGCCGATGGCGCCCCTCTGGCCGAGACGTTTCAGGTGGCCCAGCACGCCATGAGTGCTCGGCGGACTCAGGAGTCTCCGGCGAGTGAGGCGGCGCGGGGTCGCGTCGAAGCCCTGGCGGTGTCCCGGGGTTGGTGTTTCACCGATGACAATCCCGGAATCGAGGCTGCGGCCCGGGCTCTCGACGGACTGCAGGCCATTGGGTTCGGGGCGCCGGACGACTATCTGAATGCCTACGCGGACGCCGCGGCCAGTGCGGCGGCGGCCGACCTTCAAGCCCTCACCGGGCTGGAGGAGCCGGATGCGGTGGCCGAACTCATGCTCGTCGGAACGGTTCTCGGCGACCCCCTCTTCGCCGGGCTCCGGCGGTTGGCGCAGCAGGATGCCACGCACAACCTCTTCCCCGTTCCCGATCCGGAATGAGCGCAGCCATGAACGCTTCTCAGCATGTCGTCCTCGGCGGCAACGGTGTCGTCGGCCGCGAAACGCTCAGCGCCCTCATTGCTCAGGGCCACACGCCTGCTTCAGTCGGCCGGCGCCCTTCGAGTGTCGAGGGGGTGAATTCGGTGGCCGCTGACCTGCTCGACAGCGGTGAGGTCGCACGTGCTTCACGCGGGGCCGAGGTTGCCTATCTGGTGACTGGGCTGCCGTATTCGTCGCGTGTGTGGGCCGAGCAATGGCCGGTCATCGTCCGCAACAGCATCGACGCCGCCCTCGAACACGGCACGCATCTGGTGTACCTCGACAACGTGTACGCCTACGGCCACGTCGACGGGGCGATGATCGAGAGCACCCCGGTGAACCCGTGCAGCAAGAAGGGCCGGGTGCGGGCCGACGCCCTGGATCTTCTGGAGAAGGCGGCCGACCGCGGGCTGACCGTGACCATCGGGCGCAGTGCCAACTTCTACGGGCCGGGTGCCTCGACCAGCGTGTTCAACACCTTCGCCCTGGACAAGGTCGCCGCGGGCAAGTCCGGCACCTGGCTCCTGAATGCCGACCAGCCCCACTCCCTCACGTACACACCCGACATCGGCCGAGGGCTGGCCGTTCTGGGCACCCACGACGAGGCGCGTGGCCGCACCTGGCACCTGCCCACCGCTCCCGCTCTGACCGGGCGCCGGTACATAGAGTTGGCCGGTGGCCAGACCTCGGTGATGGGCGCGACCACCCTGCGAATCGGCGCTCTGTTCAACAGCTCTGCCCGCGAGACACTGGAGATGAGCTACCAGTACACCGCGCCCTACGTGTTCAGTTCGGCCGCGTTCGAGCAAACCTTCCGCATCGGGCCCACGCCGGTCGAAGAAGGCATTGCCGCATCTCAGGCGAAGACATGATGCTTGCGGCGGTGCGCCGCGCCTATGCGTGGCACCGCCCCCTGATGACCGTCTCCGCGCTCATGGCTGTCTGCGTACTGGTCAGCCTTGCAGGCCTTTTCCTGGATTCCCGGGAGATCCTCGGAGCGCCGGCCTGGGCCAAGCCGCTGAAGTTCTCCCTCTCCATCCTGATCTACGCCGCCACCTGGGCCTGGCTCATCGCCCACCTACCCCGCCGGCAGGCTGCCGCCCGAGGGCTGGGCACGGTGATCGCGATCAGCCTCACCGTCGAGCAGGTGCTCATCGTGTTGGCAGCTGCGAGCGGAACCACCAGCCACTTCAACGTTTCGAGCGGTCTGCATGCCGGCGTCTGGGCAGCGATGGCCGCGGCGATCACCACGATGTACCTGTGTACTTTCGCCACATCGTTCGCCGTCTTCTTCCTGCGCCTGCGAACTCCGGCACTGACCTTCGCCGTACGGGCGGGCGTGGTCATCGCACTGGGCGGGATCGGCGTCGCCTTCCTCATGACGGCCCCCACCTCAGCGCAGATCAACACGCCCACCGGGATCGTCGGCGCCCATGCCGTCGGCGTCGAAGACGGAGGACCGGGGATACCGGTGCTCGGATGGAGCACCACGGGTGGGGACTACCGGGTGGCCCACTTCGTCGGAATGCACGCGCTGCAAGCACTTCCGCTCTTCGCCCTACTACTGGAGATCGTGACTCGGCGACTTCCCCGCCTGGCCGCGCCGATCGTCCATTTGTGGTTCGTCGTGATCGCCGCGGCCGGGTACGCCGGCGGGACCGCACTGCTGACCTACCAGGCCGCGCTCGGGCAGTCGGTGGTGCACCCGTCCGGGGCGGTACTTCATCTGGGATGGGTACTGCTCCTTGCCGGAGGATTGCTGGCCGGCGCCGTTGGTGTCGGACTGTCACCGCCCCCGACAGCGCGCTTCTTCGGGCGACTGACCTGGGGGCGGTTCCGGCGTCCTAGCGCACCAGCAGGGTCTGCAGGCGACTGATCCGTCCGCCGGTGATGGTGGCGATGTCTACGCCTCGAGCCGCCGGCTCACCCGTCGGGGGACCGAACCGCCAGGCCAGAGCGGCCGTTCCGGTGCCTTGGTACAACGGTCCGTCTTCGGTGAAAGCGAAGTCCGCCGGCACCGAACCGAGCAACCCCGATGCTCGCGCAACCAGGGCTTTCCGCCCCGTCACCGCACCGTCCTCGTCGGCGAACACCACGTCGTCGGTGTACGTGCGCCCGGCCGCATCGTCGCGGGCCTGCGGATCACGCTGACCGAAGACCTCGTGAAGGTTGGCCCGCATCAGTGCCGCCACCTGCTCGTCCATGATTCCTTCTTTCTTGTGACGCAACGGATCAGAACTGGCTTGCGCCGCCGTCGGCGTAGATCTGTGACCCCGTCACGAAGCTACTGGTGCTGCCGGCCAGGAAGAGCACGGTGTCGGCGATCTCCTGCGGCTGTCCCAGACGCCCCATCGGAACCCCCGAGGCCAGCCCGTCCAGCAGAGCGTCGGCTCCGGCCTCGTCCGCGGCCAGTCCGCGCAGCCCCGGTGTCCCGATCGGCCCGGGGGCGATGCTGTTCACCCGGATGTTCCGGCCGGCCAGTTCTGCCGCCCAGGACCGGGTGAAGGAGCGCAGCGCGGCCTTCGAGGCGGCGTAGACGCTGAACGACGGGCTGGCCTTCACGTCGATGTTGGAACTGGTGATGATCACCGAGGCGCCGCGGTTGAGCAGGGGCAGAGCCTTCTGCACGGTGAAGATCGTGCCGCCCACGTTGGTGTTGAAGGTGCTCGCGTAGTGCTCCCAGGAGATGTCTTCCAGGGCTGCGAACTCTCCGCCGCCGGCGTTGGCGAAGAGCACGTCGAGTCCGAGGCCGTGCTGACGGATGGTCTCCATCACCCGGTCGAGCGCGTCCAGGTCGGCCACGTCGGCGCTGATTCCGGTTGCCCGCTCACCGATCTGGGCCACCGCCAGGTCGAGTGTCTCTTGGCGGCGGCCGGTGACGAAGACGTGTGCGCCCTCGTCCGCCAGTTTCTGGGCCGCGGCGAGCCCGATGCCCGAGGTGGCTCCGGTGACCAGTGCCGTCTTGCCGTCCAGCTGTCCCATCGTCCTGCTCCCTATATCTGTACTGAGCGATACGGATATCAGGAACCGGCGCTGGGCGGCGTTTATTTCTGTACCGAGCAGTTAGGCTGTGATCGTGAGCACAACAGCGGAGCGGGGACGACCACGGGGGTTCGACGCCGACCAGGCCCTGGACCGCGCGGTCGAGGTGTTCTGGAGGCACGGCTACGACGGCACCTCGCTGAGCGATCTCACCTCGGCCATGGGGATCAACCGTCCCAGCCTCTATGCGGCCTACGGCAACAAGGAGCAGCTCTTCCACCGCGCCGTGGCCCGATACGCCGAGGTGGACATGGCCTA
>NZ_JAJSOH010000063.1 GCF_021277265.1 Kineosporia rhizophila | reverse complement strand
CTCTCCGAGACCGGGCGCGACAAGACCGGCGCATCAGCCGACTGCAGCTCACCATCCAGCCGCAACACACTCGTCGCCCCGGTGACCACAGACTCAGGCGTCGTGATCAACAGACTGGGTGAAGCGTCCTCAATGATCGCCGTGATGCGCTCACCCGGATAGTCCGGATCGATCGGGACATACGCCGCCCCCGCCCGCAACACAGCAGCCAACGACACCACCAGATCCGACGACCGAGGCAACAGCACCGCGACCCGGTCGCCCACCTGCACACCACGCTCGACCAGAACGCCGGCCAGCGCGTTCACGCGAGCATCGAACTGCGCGTACGTCAGCTCCGCGCCCTCAGCATCAACCAACGCCGTCGCGTCCGGCGTCTGCTCGGCCTGCGCCCGTACCAGAGCATCCAGTGTCATGGCCGGGAGCGGGACCTCTGATCCCGCCTGCCATTGCGCCACGGCTGCCTGGTCGCGCTCCGGAAGCGCCTGCAGCGCAGAGACCTGCTGCTGCGGGTCCGTCGCGATCCCGTCCAGGACGGCTGTGAGCACGGCGACGAACCGGTCCACCATCGTCCGGTCGAGGATCTCGGTGGCGTAGGTCAGGAAGCCCTCGATGCCTTCCTCGGTGTCCGCCAGGCTCAGGTCGAGGTCGGTCTTGGCTGCGGCCAGTTCGCCGTCCACCGGGGTGACGTCGACCCCGGGCAGGGCCAGACCCTGCCCGGGCTTGCCGGTGTAGTGGGTGAGCATGATCTGGAACAGCGGGTTGCGGTTGGCCGCCCGCTCGACCCCGGCCACCCGGGCGATCTCCTCGAACGGCGCGCTCTGATGGGCGAATCCTTCCATCACCGTTTGTTTGGTGGACTCCAGCAGCTCGGCCCAGGTCTGCGCCGGATCCAGCCGGTGGCGGAAGGGCAGGGTGTTGACGAAGTACCCGACCACGTCTTCCAGCCCGTCCTGCGTGCGTCCACCGATCGGCGAACCGATGACGACGTCGTCGCCCGCTCCCAGGACGGAGGCGGCCACCGCGGTCGCGGCCTGGGCGATCACGAACATGGTCACGCCCTGCTCGGCCGCCACCCGGCGCAGCTTGCGCGCAGTTTCGGGGTCGACGTCGAACGTCAGGTCCAGGCCGTGATGGCTCGGCTCGGCCGGACGGGCCCGCCCCAGGGAAATGGTGGACTCGGCCGGAGCGTCAGCCAGGACGTCACGCCAGTAGCCCAGGTCAGCGCCGAGCACACTGTTGCCGTCCTCAGGGTCACCGAGGGCCGCACGCTGCCAGACCGCGTAGTCGGCGTACTGCACGGGAAGAGGTGGCCAGTGCGGGCGTTCGCCTTCCACCCGGGCGGTGTAAGCGGTGGCCAGATCACCGAGCAGCGCCGGGAACGACCACTCGTCCACGGCGTGGTGATGCACCGCCAGCACGAAGACCCACTCAGCCGGGGCCACCCGGAACAGGCCGGCCCGGACCGGCAGGTCTGCGGCCAGGTCGAACCGGCGCTGCAGCAGCTCGGCCACGGACTGATCGCTGTAGGCCACCGTGACCACGTTCAGAACGGCTTGCTCCGGGGCGAGCACAACCTGACTCAACCGGCCCTCTTGCTCGACCAGAAGCGTCCTCAAAGCTTCGTGCCGCCCGACCACGTCCTGGACGGCGTCGATGAGCGCCTTCTCGTCCAGAGCGCCGGACAGGCGCAGCACGGTCGGCACCACGTAACGACCGCCGGGACCGCCGAGTTGCTCGATCAGCCAAAGGGACTGCTGGCCGTACGAAACCGGAAGCACTTCCGGGCGAGGAAGGTCTCCAAGCTTGGGCGTCGCCGGCTGTGCAGCAGCATCGCCGAGAGCCGCGAGCGCGGCAATGGTGGGCGCCTCGAACACGTCCCGCAGGGTCAGCGCCGCGCCCAGCACGGCGTTCGCCCGAGCCACCACGCGGGTGGCCAGCAGGGAATGACCGCCGAGGCGGAAGAAGTCGTCGTCGACCGACGGAGCCTCGGGCAACTGCAGGACGTCGGTGAAGATCTCGGCCAGCGCCGTCTCGCTCGCCGTGGCCGGGGCCCGCCCTTCGCCCGCACCGGCAGCCAGTTCGGGCAGTGGCAGCGCGCGGCGGTCCAGCTTGCCGTTCACGGTGACCGGGAACGCGTCCAGCACCATGAAGGCGCTCGGAACCATGTACTCGGGCAGCCTGGTGGCCGCGAAATCCCTCAGCTGCTCCACGGGAGAGCTGGTGGTGACGTAGGCGGCCAGGTACTTGCCACCCGCGGGGTGGTCGAAGGCCAGCACCGCAGCCGCGGTCACCGCGGGGTGCGCCTCCAGCACGTTACGGATCTCGTCCAGCTCGATCCGGAAACCGCGCACCTTCACCTGGTCGTCGGCCCGGCCCAGGTATTCGAGCTGACCGTCGTGACTCCAGCGCACCACGTCGCCGGTGCGGTAGAGGCGGGTGCCGTTCTCGCCAGCGATGAAACGAGCCGCGGTCAGGGCAGGCTGGCCGACGTAGCCGTCGGCGATCTGAACCCCGCCGAGGTACAGCTCACCGATCACGCCGGGCCCGACCGGGCGCAGCCAGGAGTCCAGGACGAGCACGTCGGTGTTCCACACCGGGCGACCGATCGGGACCGTGCCGGCGTCGGGACCCAGGTCCTTCAGCGCGAAAGCTACGGTTTCGACCGCGGCTTCGGTAGGTCCGTAGGTGTTCCAGACGTTGATGTCCGAGCCTTCGAGGTCCTTCGCCAGACCCGTCGGCAGAACATCGGCACCCAGCGAAAGATGCCTTAGTTGCGACACCTTAGGGTCGAAGCCGGTGGCGGTGATGGCCTGGAACACCACCGGCACGAACTCCACGAATCCGATCGGCTCCGAGGCCAGGATGCCGGCCAGGTACTCGACGTCCTTGTCCCCACCCGGACGGATCAGACGGGTAGCGGCACCCACGGTCAGCGGCCAGAAGAACTCCGGTACGGACACGTCGAAACCGGCAGAGCTCTTCTGCAGCAACCGGTCGCCGGGTTCGAGCGGGAACACCCCTTGACGCCAGGCAATCAGGTTAACGATCGCACGGTGGCTGACCGCCACACCCTTCGGACGCCCCGTGGTACCCGACGTGAAGATGACGTACGCAGTGTCGCTTTCCAGAACCGAGCGCGACAAGACTGGCGCATCAGCCGGTTCCAGCTCACCGTCAAGCCGCAGCACACTCGTTGCTACCGTGACCACAGACTCAGGCGTCGTGATCAACAGACTGGGTGAGGCGTCCTCAATGATTGCCATGATGCGTCCACCCGGATAGTCCGGATCGATCGGGACGTATGCCGCCCCCGCCCGCAACACAGCAGCCAAAGACACCACCAGATCGGACGACCGAGGCAACAGCACCGCGACCCGGTCGCCCACACTGACGCCCCGCCGGACGAGCACGGCGGCCAGAGAATTCACGCGAGCGTCGAACTGCGCGTACGTCAGCTCCGCGCCGTCAGCATCCACCAACGCCGTCGCGTCCGGCGTCTGCTCGGTCTGGCGCTGCACCAGTGCATCCAGCGTCGCCGCCGGGACCGGGATCACCGGCCCAGCCTGCCATTGCGCCACCGCCTTCCGGTCTTGCGCCGAGAGCAGCAGCGATTCAGAGATCTGCTGCTGCGCGTCGGTGACGATGGCCTGCAGAACGGCGGTGAAGACCTCGACGAACCGGTCAACCATCACCCGGTCGAGGACCTCGGTGGAGTACGTCAGGAACCCGTCGAGGCCCTGCGTGGTGTCGGCCAGGTTCAGATCGATGTCGCACTTCGCGGCCGAGACGTTCCCATCCACAGGGATCGCCGTGATCCCGGGAAGCGACAGACCTCTGGCCTGCTCCCCCACGTAGTGAGTGAGCATGATCTGGAACAGCGGGTTACGGTTGGCCGCTCGCTCGACCCCGGCCGCCTTCGTGATCTCCTCGAACGGCGCGCTCTGGTGGGCGAACCCGTCCAGCACCGCCTGCCGGGTGACCTGCAGCAGATCAGCGAAGGTGTGGGCGGGGTCGAGGTGATGCCGGAAGGGCAGGGTGTTGACGAAGTACCCGACCAGATCTTCCAGACCGTCCTGCGTACGCCCACCGATTGGCGAGCCGATCACCACGTCGTCGCCGGCCCCCAGTACCGACGCCGCCACCGCCGTCGCGGCCTGGGCGATCATGAACATCGAGACGCCCTGCTCGGCCGCCACCTTGCGCAGCCCTCGGGCAACCTCCGCATCCACGCCGAACGTCAGATCAGCGCCGTGATGCGTCGGGTTGCTGGGACGCGGCCGGTCCAGCGTAATCGTGGACTCCGGCGGCGCCTCCGCCAAAACGCGGCGCCAGTAGTCCAGATCGCGGGCCAGAAGGGAATCCGGGTCATCCGCGACGCCCAGTACGTCACGCTGCCAGATCGCGTAGTCCGCGTACTGCACCGGCAGCGGCGTCCACTCCGGAGCCTGCCCGGCAATCCGGGCCCGGTACGCCGTGGACAGGTCACCCAGCAACGACGGGAAGGACCACTCGTCCACCGCGTGATGATGTACGGCCAACACGAAAAGCCGCTCGCCTGATGGCATACGGAACAGACGGGAACGCACCGGCGTTTCGGTGGCCAGGTCGAACCGGCGCTGCAGCAGGTCGGTTACGGCCTGATCGCTGTGTTCGGCGACCTCGGGTTCCAGCACTGCCTGACCAGGCGCCAGGACCACCTGGTGCAGCCCCCCGTCTTCCTCCACCAGAAGCGTCCGTAGGGCTTCGTGGCGGTCGATCACGTCCTGCAGGGCTCGAAAAACCGCGGTCTCATTGAGCTCACCGCTCAGACGCAGCAGCATCGGCACCACATACCGGCCCCCCGGCCCGCCGAGCTGCTCGATCAGCCACAACGACTGCTGACCGTACGACGCAGGCACCCGATCCGGCCGGGCCCGGCCTCCCAGCCTCACCGTGCCGGTGGGCGTGTGCTGACCGACGACTCGGGCCAGCGCGGCCACCGTCGGCGCCTCGAAGAGCTCCCGCAGGGTCAGCGTGGTGCCCAGTGCAGCGTTGACGCGCGCCACGACCCGAGTGGCCAGGAGGGAGTGGCCGCCGAGGTGGAAGAAGTCGTCGTCGATCGAGATGTTGCCGTCGAGTTTGAGGACGTCGGTGAAGATCTGGGTGAGGGTGGTTTCGGTTGCGGTGGTCGGGGTTCGGTTGTTCCCGGTGCTGGCGGTGAGGTCGGGTGTGGGGAGGGCGTGTCGGTCGAGCTTGCCGTTGGGAGTGATCGGGAGGGTGTCGAGGACGACGAACGCGGTGGGGACCATGTAGTCGGGTAGGCGTTCGGCGGTGTAC
>NZ_JAJSOH010000062.1 GCF_021277265.1 Kineosporia rhizophila | reverse complement strand
GTCCGAGCAGCTGCCCGACCTCGAGCTGGAGCTGTTCGAGCTGGTCTCGCGCGACCAGCTGGAGGCGGTGCAGGCGCACGAGATCGACCTGGGCCTGGCCCGGCCGCCGTTCGACGCCGGGCTGTTCGGGCACCGGCGGCTGGTGCGCGAGAACCTGGTGGTGGCCGTGCCCGAGGGGCACCCGCTGACCTCGCTGGAGCGTCCGCTGCGGGCCGAGGACCTGGTCAGCGAGCCGCTGATCATGCACTCGGACGCCAAGGCCCGCTACTTCTACGACCTGGTGGTGGGCCTGCTGCAGGTGCGCCACGACAACGTGGTGCACTCGGTCAGCCAGATCCTCACCATGGTCTGGCTGGTGCAGGGCGGCCGGGGGGTGGCGCTGGTGCCGGAGAGCACGCGGCTGATCCACCCCGACGGGGTGCTGTTCCTGCCCTTCGCCACGCCCACGCCCCGGCCGGTGGAGCTGCACCTGGTGTGGGCCCGTGACAGCCAGAACCCGGCCCTGCCGGTGGCTCTGGAGGCGCTCGGGGACCTGAGGTTCTAGTCCCCGAGCGGCCTTCGAGCGGCCTTGGTGCTACCGGCTCAGAGCGCGCCGCCGGCGTCGACCACGTGGGTCGTGCCGGTGACGTAGCGGCCCTCGTCGGAGACCAGGTACAGCACCGCGTTGGTGATGTCGATCGGCTCGGTGACCGGCACCGGCAGGGCGTTGAGGGTGTTGGCGGCGACGATGAAGTCGTCGTAGGTGGGGTTCTCGATGTCCGGGCGGAACAGCTTGAACGTGGCGTCGTTGATGATCATCGGGGTCTGCACCGTGGTCGGGTGGATGGTGTTGACCCGGATGTTGTGCGGCGCCCACTCCTTGGCGGCGGTCTTCATCAGCGAGACCAGACCGGCCTTGGCCGCCGAGTAGTGCCCGTTGTTGCCGTTGGCCACCATCGCGGCCAGCGAGCTGGTGATCACCACGGAGCCGCCGCGGCCGCCCTCGATGATGTGCGGGACGGTGGCCTTGACCGTCTTCCAGGCCCCGGTCAGGTTGATGTCGATCATCTCCTGGAAGGTGGCCTCGTCCAGGTCGAGCAGCGGGCCGATGCTGGAGATGCCGGCGTTGGCCAGGACGATGTCCAGGCGGCCGAACTCGGCCACGCCCTCCTTGGCCACCTCGGTCAGGGCGCCCAGGTCACGGATGTCGGCGGTGCGGGCGATGATCCGGCGGTCCAGCGCCTCCACGGCCTTGACCGTCTCGGCCAGGTCCTCGGCGGTGGCGGTGGGGTAGGGGGCGGAGGTCACCTGGGTGTCGATGTCGACGGCGATGATGTCGGCGCCCTCTTCGGCCAGCTTGATCGCGTGGCTGCGGCCCTGGCCGCGGGCGGCCCCGGTGATGAATGCGACCTTGCCTGCTACGCGGCCCATGGGGAGCTCCTTCAGGTTCGGTCCCGGCGGCCGGGCGGCCACGGGACCCCGGTTATGGCACAGCGTGTCGTAACCTATGGCAGGCGATTTGCCCCTGTCCAGACGCAATGACACGGAATCTTGTCATGGTTTGCCGTGGCCCCCCGGTGGGCCACCATGACCGGCATGACAGGACCTCTCGGTGGTCGCCCGGCCACGACCAGTGCCCGTGCGCTGGCCGACGTCGCCCAGCGGCTGTTCCTCGAACGCGGCTTCGAGGAGGTCTCGGTCGAGGACATCGCGGCTGCCGCCGGGATCAGCCGGCGCACCTTCTTCCGCTACTTCTCCACCAAGTCCGACGTGCTCTGGGTGGAGACGGCCGCCGAGAACCAGCAGTTCACCGAACTGCTGGCCGCGGCCGAGGAGCACCGGCCCTACGACGAGGTGCTCAGCCGGGCCGCGCTCACCGTGCACCGGATCACCACCCCGGCCAAACGCGAATGGGCCCTGCACCGCGCCCAGCTGGTGTTCAGCACGCCCGCCGTGCAGGCCCAGCTGTGGGGGGCCTTCGAGGGCTGGCGCAGCGCGGGCCGGGCCTTCGCGGCCCGGCAGACCGGCCACGCCGAGGACGGCTTCTTCCCCGTGGCGGTGGGTCAGGCGCTGGTCGCGGCCATGCTCACCGGCCACCAGTACTGGGTCGGGCACCCCGACACCGAACTCGAGGCCCACCTGGTGCGGGCGCTCGCCCTGCACCTGCCGCCCGATCCCAGGTTCGGCTGACCGCCCGTCCCGCAACCCGACCCGACGCAAAGGCGGCGCCGGACCCGACCGGGCCCGGCGCCGTCCTTCATCCGGATCTGTGTGCTCAGTCGGGCTCAGTCGGCCACGTAGTACAGCCGCTTGTTGCAGAACTCGTCGAAGCCCAGCGGCCCGAGCTCCCGGCCGAAGCCCGAGCGCTTGGTGCCGCCGAACGGCAGCTCCGCCGCCTCGCCGGCCGGCGTGTTCACCGCGGCCATGCCCACGTCGAGGCGCCGCGCCACCCGCTTGGCCCGGTCGGTGTCCTGGCTGAACACCGAGCCGCCGAGACCGAAGCGGGTGGCGTTGGCCAGCTGCACCGCCTCGTCCTCGCTGCTGACCTTGTAGACCACCGCGACCGGCCCGAACAGCTCCTCGTGGAAGGCCGCCATCTCCGGGGTGACACCGGTGAGCACGCCCGGGGAGTACTTCGCCGCCGGCCCCTCACCGAGCACGCCGCCGGCGTGCAGGGTGGCCCCCTTCGACACCGCCTCCTGCACCTGCGCGTCGATCGCCTCGGCGGCCCGGCGCGAGGACATCGGCGCGTGCTCGGCCGGGTCGATCTCCCGGGCCTTGCGGGTGAGCTCGGCGACGAAGTCGTCGTAGACGTCGGCCATCACGATCATGCGCTTGTTGGAGTTGCAGACCTGGCCGTTGTTGTAGACCCGGAAGTCCCAGGCGGTCTGTGCCACCTTGGCCACGTCGGCGCTGTCCAGCACCAGCATCGGGTCCGAGCCGCCCAGCTCCAGCACGCACTTCTTCAGGTACTTGCCGGCCAGCGCGGCCACCACCGCCCCGGCCCGCTCGGACCCGGTCAGCGAGACCCCCTGCACCCGGGGGTCGGCGATGATCGTCTCGACCTGCTCGTGGGTGGCGAAGACGTTCACGTAGGCACCCTCCGGCACCCCCGCGTCCTTCATGATCTGCGCCACCGCGAGCGCGGTGCGGGGCACGCACTCGGCGTGCTTGAGGATCACCGTG
Source organism: Kineosporia rhizophila (assembly GCF_021277265.1). Lineage (GTDB taxonomy): Bacteria > Actinomycetota > Actinomycetes > Actinomycetales > Kineosporiaceae > Kineosporia > Kineosporia rhizophila. Next base: position 7,553 of record NZ_JAJSOH010000062.1, on the reverse strand, counting down.
TTGCCCAGCACCAGGTTGGGCGCGGCGAACCGGGCGATCTGGTAGGTCGGGAAGTTCCACGGCATGATCCCCAGCACCGCGCCCACCGGCCGGTACTCCACCATCGCGGTGCCGCCGGTGTCGCTGCTGGTCGGGATCGGCCGGTCGGCCGCGAGCTTCGGGCCCTCGGTGGCGTAGTAGCCGAAGATGGCCTGGGAGAACTCGCTCTCCTCCTTGCCCTCGTCGAAGGCCTTGCCCATCTCCTGCTGGGAGATCCGGGCCAGCTCCTCGGCGCGCTCGCCGAACAGGTCCGAGACCTTCTGGACGATCGCGGCGCGCTCGGCGATCGGCACCTCCCGCCAGGCGGTGAACGCGGAGTCGGCCCCGGCCAGCGCCGCCTCGATCTCGGCGTCGGTGGCGAACGGGAAGGTCTCGAGCACCTCGCCGGTGGCGGGGTCGGTCACCTGGTACGGCGGCTGAGTGGGGCTCATGCGGCGTCTCCTGGTTGATGGGGCCTGACTGGTCAGGGGTGGTGTTCGGTGGTGGGGCGAGCCTAGCTTTGGCCGGATGGACCCCATCGACGTGGCCGTTGATCTTGTTGGCGCCGACGAACTGCTGTCGGCCGACGAACGCGACATCCGCTCCGCAGTCCGCACGATGGCACAGGCGCGGATCGCGCCGTACGTGGCGGACTGGTTCGAGCGGGGAACGGTCGAGGACCCGCGCGGCCTGACCAAGGAACTCGGCGGGCTCGGGGTGCTGGGCATGCACCTCACCGGTTACGGCTGCGCCGGGATGACCCCCACCCAGTACGGCCTGACCTGCATGGAGCTGGAGGCGGTGGACTCCGGGATCCGCTCGCTGGTCTCGGTGCAGGGCTCGCTGGCCATGTTCGGCCTGTGGCGCTGGGGATCGGACGAGATCAAGGACGAGTGGCTGCCGCGGATGGCGGCCGGGGACGCGATCGGGTGCTTCGGGCTGACCGAGCCCGACCACGGCTCGGACCCGGCCGGGATGCGCACCCGCGCGCGCCGCGACGGCTCGGACTGGGTGATCAGCGGCACCAAGACCTGGATCACCAACGGCACGATCGCCGACGTGGCGGTGGTCTGGGCCAACACCGACGAGGGCATCCGCGGCTTCGCCGTACCCACCTCGGCGCCCGGCTTCAGCGCCCACGAGATCAGGCACAAGCTCTCCCTGCGCGCCTCGATCACCGCCGAGCTGGTGCTCGACGAGGTGCGGGTGCCGGAGGCCGCGGTGCTCGGGTCGCAGGGCCTGGCCGGCCCGCTGTCCTGCCTGAGCGAGGCCCGCTTCGGGGTGATCTGGGGTTCGCTCGGGGCCGCCCGCACCTGCCTGACCGCGGCGGTGCGCTACGCCCGCGAGCGCGAGCAGTTCGGCCGGCCGATCGGGGCCTTCCAGCTCACCCAGCAGAAACTCGCCGACATGGAGCTGGAGTACACCAAGGGCCTGCTGCTGGCGCTGCACCTGGGCCGGCGCAAGGACGCCGGGACGCTCAAGCCGGTCCAGGTCAGCCTGGGCAAGCTGAACAACGTGCGCGAGGCCCTGGAGATCTGCCGGACCGCCCGCACGATCCTCGGGGCCAACGGGATCTCGCTGGAGTACCCGGTGATCCGGCACATGAACAACCTGGAGTCGGTGCTGACCTACGAGGGCACCGTGGAGATGCACACGCTGGTCATCGGCAAGGCCCTGACCGGGCTGGACGCCTTCCGGTAAGCCCTCGCGCAGTCCCGGTCGGGCGGCGGACCCGCCGCGCGACCGGGCGGCGTCAACACCTCGGACGGCGCAGATATGCCCGGGTGCGCCGAGAACGAAAACCGCTCCGGAACTGTCGGTGGCCCCCGCTAATGTGCCGGTTGTGACCTTGACCCTGATGGCCGTCCACGCCCACCCCGACGACGAAGCCACCGGCACCGGTGGCGTGTTCGCCAAGGCTGCGGCCGAAGGCATCCGCACCGTGCTCGTCACCTGCACCGACGGCCGCTGCGGCGACGGTCCGGGCGGGGTGAAACCGGGTGACGCCGCGCACGACGCCGAGGCCGTGGTGGCCGTGCGCCGCGGCGAGCTGGAGCGCAGCGCCAAGGTCCTCGGCCTCGACCACGTCGAGCAGCTCGGCTACCACGACTCCGGGATGATGGGCTGGGAGACCAACCAGGCGCCGGGTGCGTTCTGGCAGGTGCCGGTGGCCGAGTCCGCGGCCCGGCTGGCCGAGCTGATGCGCCGCCACCGGCCCGACGTGGTCGTCACCTACGACGCGAACGGCGTCTACGGCCACCCCGACCACATCCAGGCCCACCGCATCACCGTGGCCGCCCTCGAACTGCTCGCCGGTGAGAACTGGCAGCCGGCGAAGGTGTACTGGTCCTCCATGCCCTACTCGCACATGAAGGCGTGGGGCGACCTCACCCGCGAGTTCGGCACCGAGCAGGAGAAGGCCGAGATGGAGCAGATGCTGGCCGGCATGCAGGCCACCCTCGACCGCGGCGAGCGCCTGCCGATGGGCCTGCCCGACGAGGAGTTCACCACCCTGGTCGACGTGAAGCCCTGGGGCCAGCAGAAGTTCGACGCCCTCTCGGCCCACGCCAGCCAGTCCGACAGCGCCATGATGCTCGGCCTGGGGGTCGAGCGGTTCACCGGCATGATGGGGGTCGAGACCTTCCTGCGGGCGCACGACACCACCGGCGCGCCGCTGCCCGAGACCGACCTGTTCGCCGGTCTGCGCTGAGCGGCGTGCCGGCCGAACCCGTCGAACCCGTCGAGCACCGCACGCTGGGGCGCACCGGCATCCGCATCGCGCCGCTCGCCCTGGGCGCGATGAATTTCGACGGTCGCACCGACGAGCCGGTGCGGATCATCCACCAGGCCCTCGACGCAGGCATCAATCTGGTCGACACCGCCGACGTCTACCGTCAGGGCGGCTCCGAAGAGGTGGTCGGCCGCGCCCTGCGCGGCCGGCGCGACCAGGTGGTCCTGGCCACCAAGGCCGGCCTGCAGATCGGTGAGGGCGCCAACCGCAGCGGCAGCTCCCGGCGCTGGCTGATCCGGGCGGTCGAGGCCAGCCTGCGCCGCCTGGGCACCGACCGGATCGACCTCTACCAGGTGCACACCCTGGACCGGCAGACCGCCCCCGAAGAGACCCTGGCCGCGCTCACCGACCTGCAGCGGGCCGGCAAGATCCTGCACTTCGGCACCTCCAACCACCTGGCCCACCACCTGGTCGAGGCGCAGTACACGGCCCGCGAGCACGGGCTGAGCCGCCCGGTCAGCGAACAGGCCAACTACTCGCTGCTGGCCCGCGGCCTCGAACGTGACGTGCTCCCGGTCGCCCAGCAGTACCGGCTCGGCACCCTGATCTGGGGCCCGCTCAGCGGCGGCTGGCTCAGCGGGGCGATCCGGGCGGGGCAGCCGGTCCGCACCCACCGGTCCCAGCACTTCCCGGCCTGGTTCGACCTCGGGCAACCGGTCAACCAGCAGCGCCTGCGGGTGGTCGAGCAACTGGCCGGGGTCGCCGAGGGCGCGGGCCTCACCCTGGTGCAGCTGGCCCTCGGCTTCGTCACCGCCCACCCCGGCGTCACCGCGGCCATCATCGGCCCCCGAACCGGCGAGCACCTGCAGTCGCAGCTCGCCGCCCTGCACCTGCGCCTCGAAGACGACGTGCTCGACACGATCGACGTGATCATCGCCCCGGGCACCGACCTCGCCCCCGACGAGCGCTACGACCGCCCGCCCGAGCTCGACGACCGCAGCCTCCGCCGCCGTCGCTAGTTGACCCGGTCGAACAGCGCCAGGGCCTCGGCCGGGTCTGGGCTGACCAGACGTTCCAGACCCGCCGCGGTGATCTGCGCCCACCGGCCGGCCCGAGCCCACATGCGCTCCTCGAAGCCCCGCACACCCTCGTCCAGGTCCCCGGTGGCGATCGCCTCGGCCAGTTCGGCGCCATCCAGCATGGCCAGGTTCGCCCCGGCGCCCAGGGGCGGCATCAGATGCGCGGCGTCACCCAGCAGCGTCACCCCACGGACGTGCGTCCAGGTGTGCGACACCGGCAGGACATGGATCGGCCGGTGAACGAAAGTGCGCCCCTGGCGCAGAAGCTCGAGGACGGGATCGGCCCAGCCGTCGAAACGCTCCAGCAGGCTCGAGCGCACGGCGTCGTGATCGGTCAGGTCAAGGTCGGCATGCCAGTTCAACGGCGCGCGGAACTGGGCGTAGATCTTCACCTGGCCACCGCTGTTGCGCTGCGCCACCACGGCCCGGTTCACGCCGTACACCGCCATCGCCCCGTCGCCGACCAGCCGGGTCAGGTCAGGCCGGTGGGTGCCGACGTCACGCAGGTCGGTCTCGACCGCGGTGACCCCGGTGTACCGGGCCGTGGCCGGCGAGACCGCGGGCCGCACCCGCGACCAGGCGCCGTCGGCTCCGACCACCAGGTCGAACGATTCCGGCTCGCCGTTCGCGAAGTGGACCACTGCGCCATCGTTTTCCGGCACAACCCGCGTGACCGCACGGCCCCACTGCACCTCGAGCGGGCCGATCAGCAGATCACGCAGTTGCCGACGGTCGATCTCGGGGTTCGCCTGCTCATCGGCACCCGGGTGCCAGTCGCGCAGAACCCGGCCGTCCACGTCCAAGATCCGCATGGCCTGCCCTTCGGGGCGAGACAGCGCCTGAAACTGCGCCAGCAGCCCCGCCTTCTCCAGCGCGAGCTGACCCAGTCCCTCTTGCAGGTCGAGCGAGCCGCCGGGAGGACGGGCGTCGGGGCCGGGATCGCGTTCCAGGAGGGTCACGGACCGGCCGAGACGGTGCAGGACACGAGCGAAGGTCAGGCCGCCGGGCCCGCCACCCACCACCGCGATGCGCATGTCAGCCACTTCGGCACTGTATTCCCGGCCTCAGATCCGTCACCAGCCCCAGTCCTCGACCTCCCAGCCCGCCTGCGCATCGCCCACCAGCCGGACCACCTGCGTGTTCAGCAGGGGGTGCTCCGCCGCGAAGTCCACATCCACCTGCCGCGCCCGCGCCGCCACCCACGTCCGGATGGCCGCACCGTGACTGACCACCGCCGCGCACTGGGCGCCCGAGCCGGCGATCTGCTCGATCACCGCGTCGAACCGGCCCAGCGCCTGCTCCCCGGTGGGACCGCCGGGCATCTGCACCTCGGTCTGGCCGGCCGCCCAGCTCATCGCGACCTTGATGTACAGGTCCACCGACTCCAGGTCGTTGTTCATCTCCAGGTCACCGGCGTCCCACTCACGGATGCCGTCGTGGACCGTCACCTCCAGCCCCCGCGCCCGGGCCAGCGGGGCGATGGTCTGCTGCGTGCGCACCAGCGTGCTCGCGTGCAGCGCGTCGACGGGCTCGTCCTTCAGCCGCTCCACCAGCAGTTCCGCCTGCTCACGGCCGAGGTCGGTGAGATCCGCCCCGGGCCGGGCGGTGTCCAGCGAGCCGCTGACGTTCGAATGGGTCTGTCCGTGACGGATGAGCAGGAGACGCATGAAGGTCCTTGTCGGTCGGGGGAGTGGCGACCGGTCCATCTTCGCCCAGCCCCACCGGGCCCCAGCAAAGCGGTTGCTTAGGATGACCGGGCCGGACGCACTGGAGCGGCTCGGTCCCCGCAGCGCTCCGACCTGGGAAGCCCGATGAACCTGTACCTCCGCCTGCTCCTGCTCAGCCTGTTCGGCCGCTCCCGGAGCCGCACCGACGTCTGGCAGGGAGGACGCACCCCGTTCCGCGTCCTGCCCAACGACCTCGACGTGATCCGGCACCTCACCAACAGCCGCTACCTGGCCTTCTGCGACCTCGCCCGGCTCGACTGGCTGCAGCGCTCGGGGCACTGGCCGCAGATCACCGCCCGCGGCTGGTACCCGGTGGTCACCGCCCAGACCATCACCTACCGCCGCTCGCTGAAGCTGTGGGAGAAGTTCCACGTGCACACCCGCATGCTCGGCGTCGACGACCGCAACACCTACGTGGAGCAGACCTTCGTGCGGCGCGGCGAGACCGTCGCCCGGGCCGTGGTGCAGGCGCGCTTCCTCAAGCGCAGCGGCGGGTCCGTCTCCCAGACCGAGCTCGAGGAGCTGGTCGGTGGCTACCCGGCCGAGCTGGAGCTGCCGGCCTGGGTGAAGGAATGGGCCGACAGCGTGCGCATTGCCAAGAACCCCGGAGCCTGAGGACGTTTGTGCTGGGCTTTCGCGGTCGGTCTACCTCGGGTGCCGGACGAGGAAGACATCGAGCGCGTCCTCGTGCTCGAACTCGAAGCCGTGCCGCTCGTACAGTCGCCGCGCCGGGCTCTTCTGCAGCACGTCGAGCCGCACCACTGCCCGGTCACGGTCGCACTCGTCCAACAGGGCGCCCAGCACCGCGCTGCCCAGGCCCTGCCCCTGGAACTCCGGCACCAGGTAGAACTGCTCGATCCACCGGCAGTCGTCGGCCTGGCGCAGGGCCACGCAGCCGGCGAACACCCCGGCCACCTCGATGATCCGCACGTTGGCGGCGTTCCAGCGCTCGTAGAGGTACTGACGGGCCGACTCCTCGACCCAGGGGCGCAGGCGCTCGAGGTGCTCGCGGATCACCAGGACCTTCAGATCGGCGATGCGGGGCAGGTCGTCGTCGGTCGCGGGTCGGAAGGTCCAGTCGGCCATGACCGGCATTTTATGCCGCGACCATCCGGTGCACTGCCCCCGGAAGGTGGTCCGGCCGCGGGCTCCGGGGTGGCCACCAGCGCCGTTGCCGCACAGATGATCACGTGACAGGGTCGCCGGATGGAGTCTCCCCGTCGTGACCTGTTGCGCTGGCAGTTCGACCTGGCCTGGTCGTTCTTCGAGTACCACCTGGAACGGCTGGAGGAGGCCGACTTCCTCTGGGAACCGGGCCCGCTGTGCTGGACCATGAACGCCCAGCCGGACGGCAGCTGGGTCCCCGACTGGGCCGAGAGCGAGCCCGACCCGATCCCGGTGCCCACCATCGCCTGGACCAGCTGGCACCTGGGCTGGTGGCTGGGCAGCGCCCTGGAGCACGCCGCCGGCCGCCCGCCTCTCGACCCCTTCGACGTGACCTGGCCCGGGGTCGGCGAGCCGGCGAGCAACTGGCTGAGAGAACTTGGCGTGGCCTGGGTGGCGGTGCTGGACGCACTGGACGACGAGACGCTTGATGCACCCGCGTCGTACCCCTGGCCGGCCGACGCGGGCCGGACGGTGGCCGACACCGCGGCCTGGGTGAACGCGGAACTCATGAAGAACGCTGCGGAGATCGGCACGACCCGTCTTCTGAAGGCGTCCGGCGCCCAGTAGGAGGGCGCTGCGGGCGTTGCCCGACCGTGACCGCCGTCAGGGTGATCTGGTCGGGCCGGCGCTCAAGTCCTGGTAATGTCTTCCGAGGGTTTTCGGGAGCCGTGCAAGCGGCCGCCGACACCACGGAAGCAACGGACACGGAAGTGGCCGGTTCCGCGGAGGTACCCACATCTCCGGTCATCGTCAGATCGCACTCGTCTGTCCCTTTTCGGGTCACCCGGGTGGACTCTGTCTATTGCCGTTGATGAATGTTTTACCGCTGGT
>NZ_JAJSOH010000061.1 GCF_021277265.1 Kineosporia rhizophila | reverse complement strand
CTGCACCTGATCGTGGTGCGCAACGACGGGACTCAATTCCGGCACGTGCACCCCGCGCTCGATCCGGCGACCGGCACCTGGTCCATTCCCTGGCAGTGGGCCCAGGCCGGCACGTACAGCGTCCTGACCGACTTTGTCCCGGCCGCGCAGGGCGCACCGAGCAAGGTCACCCTGCGGCGAACCTTCGATGTGGCAGGCCCTTTCACACCGCAACCTCCGCCTGCGGCGATCCGGACCGACCACGTGGACGGCTTCGACGTGGCAATCACCGGGGATCTCGCTGTCGGCACGTCACGGACGCTGACCATCTCGGTCAGTCGTGACAACGAACCAGTCTCGGCCCTGGAGCCGTACCTGGGGGCCTATGGGCACCTGGTCGCGCTACGCGAGGGCGACCTGGCGTACCTGCACGTTCATGCCGAAGGCGAAGCCCCCGGCCCGAAGAGCACGACGGGGCCGGACATCTCGTTCGCGGCCCAGGCCCCTACCGACGGCCGGTACCTGCTCTACCTGGACTTCCAGGTGGACGGTCGAGTCCACACCGCTCAGTTCGTCCTGGACGTGCCCTCCGGGAACGGCGGCCACGTTGCAGACGCTGAGGACGACGGCACGCACACGGATGAGGCACACGGCCACTGATCCGTGGTCCGCACCCGACAGCAGTGGAGGAAGGATTTCGGTGAGCGCATCAAACCCGCCAGCCGTGGGCTCGTCCGTCGAGCTGGACATCGGAGGGATGACCTGCGCGTCCTGCGCGATGCGGATCGAGAAGAAGCTGAACAAGCTCGAGGGTGTCGCCGCGAGCGTGAACTACGCGACGGAGAAGGCCAGGGTCATCGTCCCGGAGGGTTATGACCCTGCCGCGCTGATCGCCGAGGTGGAGAAGACCGGGTACACCGCCGCGCTGCCGGTCACCGAGAAGGACGAGGTCAGCGGGGCCGGGGACGTCGCGGAGGACCCGGAGCTCGCATCTCTACGCCAGCGCCTGCTGGTGTCGGTCGCGCTGAGTCTGCCGGTGATCGTCATGGCGATGGCCCCGGCCCTGCAGTTCACCAACTGGCAGTGGGCCTCGCTGACGCTGGCCGCCCCGGTGATCGTCTGGGGTGCCTGGCCCTTCCACCGAGCCGCCTGGACCAACCTCAGACACGGCGCCGCCACCATGGACACGCTGATCTCACTGGGCACAGCCGCTGCGTTCGGCTGGTCGCTGTACGCCCTGTTCTTCGGCAGCGCCGGAGAAGCAGGCATGACCCACCCGTTCGAGTTGTCCCTGGCACCCACCGACGGCGCCGCGAACCTCTACCTCGAGGTCGCGGCCGGGGTGACCATGTTCATCCTCGCCGGCCGCTACTTCGAGAAGCGCTCCAAGCGTCAGGCCGGCGCCGCGCTGCGGGCACTGCTGCACCTGGGCGCCAAGGACGTCTCGATCCTGCGAGGCGGAAAGGAAGCCAGGATCCCCGTTGCGGACCTCGTCGTCGGCGACGAGTTCGTGGTTCGCCCCGGGGAGAAGATCGCCACCGACGGCGTGGTGACCTCGGGTACCTCGGCCGTGGACGCCTCCATGCTGACCGGTGAGTCCGTGCCGGTCGAGGTCGGCGCCGGTGATGCGGTGACCGGGGCCACCGTCAACGCCGGCGGGCGACTGGTGGTGCGGGCCACGAGGGTGGGCTCGGACACGCAGTTGGCCCAGATGGCCCAGCTCGTCGAGGACGCGCAGACCGGCAAGGCCGAGGTGCAGCGGCTGGCCGACCGCATCTCCGGAGTCTTCGTCCCCATCGCCATCGGTCTGGCGGTCGTCACGCTGGGTGCCTGGCTGGGGGCCGGGTTCCCGGCGAGCGCGGCGTTCACTGCTGCCGTCGCCGTCTTGGTCATTGCCTGCCCCTGCGCCCTGGGCCTGGCCACGCCGACCGCCTTGCTGGTCGGAACCGGCCGCGGCGCGCAGATGGGGATCCTGATCAAGGGACCCGAGGTCCTGGAGTCGACCCGCAGGGTGGACACCGTCGTCCTGGACAAGACCGGCACCGTGACCACCGGCAGGATGACCCTCGTGGAGGCCGTTCCCGAATCCGGCATCGATCGGGCAAGCCTGCTGCGCCTGGCCGGAGCGCTGGAGGATGCTTCCGAGCACCCGATCGCCCAGGCCATCGCCAAGGCCGCCACCCAGGAGATCGGCAGCCTCCCGGGTGCCGAGCAGTTCGTGAACGTCCAAGGTCAGGGCGTGCACGGTGTTGTCGAGGGCAGAGCCGTTGTCGTCGGCCGGGAATCGCTGCTGGCCGACTGGTCACAGCATCTGGGCGCCGACCTGCGCGCTGCCGAGGCACGAGCCGAGGCCGAGGGAAAGACCGTGGTCACGGTCGGCTGGGACGGCCGCGCGCGCGGCATCCTCGTGGTCGCCGACACCCTCAAGCCCACCAGCGCCGAAGCCGTCCGCCAGCTGAAGGCCCTGGGTCTGACCCCGATCCTGCTCACCGGTGACAACCAGGCCGTCGCCCGACAGATCGCCACCGAGGTCGGCATCGAGGAGGTCGTGGCCGAGGTCATGCCCCAGGACAAGCTCGACGTCGTGGCCCGCCTGCAGAAGGAAGGCAGGACGGTGGCCATGGTGGGTGACGGGGTCAACGACGCTCCCGCCCTGGCCCAGGCCGACCTCGGCCTGGCCATGGGAACCGGGACCGACGTCGCGATCCAGGCTTCCGACATCACCCTGGTACGCGGCGACCTGCGCAGTGCCGCCGATGCCATCGCCTTGTCCCGCAAGACCCTCAGCACCATCCGGTCCAACCTGTTCTGGGCCTTCGCCTACAACGTGGCCGCGATCCCGGTGGCCGCGACCGGCCTGCTCAACCCCATGCTCGCCGGAGCCGCCATGGCCCTGTCCAGCGTGTTCGTCGTAGGAAACAGCCTGCGCCTGCGAACTTTCCAGAGCATCGCCCGCTGAAGCGCCGGCCCGTTCTTCACCTACCCGACGGCCCGTAGGGAATGACCCCATGACCAAGCCCAACCCCCGGGCCTCCTACCGCAAGATGGAGCAGAAGCCGTGGTGGGCCGCCGGCTCCAACCTCCTGGCCGTGCCCCTGGCGGCCAGGGCCCTGACCGGGATCGGGTTTGTGGTGCCCATGTCGGTAGGTGCGATCCTGATGTCAGCCTCCACGGTCGTGGTGGCCCTCAACGCCCCGTTGCTGCGACGCATCGACCGCAGCCCGCAAGCCAGCACCCGCGCGGTCCTGGACCGCTAGAGCCCGCGAAGGACCGCCCACATGCCGTCGACCCCCGATGACCAGCCCGAACTCGACGCCTCCCAGGAGCACCACCACGGATACATCACCGACAAGCGCCGCTACCTCAACCGGCTCAAGCGCATCGAGGGTCAGGCGCGTGGCATCTCCAAGATGGTCGAGGACGAGAAGTACTGCATCGACATCCTGACGCAGATCAGCGCTCTGAACAGCGCCCTGCAGGCGGTGGCCCTCGGCCTCCTGGACGACCACCTCAAACACTGTGTGCTGGATGCCGCCCGCTCGAACGACGAGGAGGCCGCCGACATCAAGATCAAAGAAGCCAGTGCAGCCATTGCCCGGCTGGTCCGCTAGGCGGCCGGGCGCGGGTCACGACTGCGAGCCGACAAGAACCGCCGTGACCAGCAGGACCGCGATCATGACTGCGGCCTCCAGCGCGACCGTACGTCTGAGCAGACGAGCCGTGCCGGGCCGCCAGGCGTCCAGAGCGGGCAGCGCATAGCGGTTGTTGACGTAACCCATGACGGCGACGACCCCGACGAGGACCAGTTTGGCGATCATCACGCGTCCCCAGTCGGTGCCGATCAGATCGCCCGGGCTCTCGACGATCAAGAAGGCCAGAACGGTGCCGGCCACACCGGCCACGACCACGGCGGCAGTGGCCGGCACCGAGAACCGCACCGCCAACTCCCCTGCCCCGGTCGGCACCCCGGCCCGGGCGCGCACCAGAAGAAGGACAGCCAGCAGGACAACGCCGCCGACCCACACGGCAGCGGCAGCGGTGTGAGCCAGATCAGCCGCCGCTGTCACCGGTCTCGGGCCGACGCTCGCGGTGTGACCGTCGAACACGAAGGACAACAGCATCAGCAGACAGATCACGGCCGTCGTCCCGGGCGCACTCGGAACCCCTCGAACTCGCCCCGTTCGCACCGGGGGCGTCAGCAGCAGCTGCGCCGACTGGCCTTTGAAGTCCTGGGTTCTGCTGCGTACCTGACGCTGCCCATCGTCGACCGGACCGTACCTACCTCCCTCAGTGGCTCCAGGCAGAGCTGGTACATCGTGCGAACGCCGCCCACCTGCACTGCGCGGCACGAGGCGGAGGGTGACGATCAGGGCCACACCAGCAAGCAATCGCAACGCAACGGCCACGGCGGGCGACCACGGCACCGGCGTACCGGTCTCCCCCAGCAGGCGGGCTCCTTCAGCCACAGCACCGACAACCGCCAGGCCAGCCGCCACCCGCACGACACGTTCGGCCAGCCGCACATCCCCTGAGGACCCGACCAAGGTCGTCACAACAACAAGCAGGGCTCCTACAGAGACAAGGACTCCCGCGAAGCTCACCCAGCGGGCCCCCGCGGCGCCAACAGCGACGAGCGACGCCCCTTCCTCTTCCTGAGAGGACAACAGCGCATCCAACGCCGCCCCGTCCCCGGCTGTGTTGTGCTCGCTACTCGTATGCCCGGGCGTCTCCGCATGGGCATCAGGGTCCGAGGGCGGATGCTGGCTTTCGGTGTGAGGGGAGGGTGCAGAAGATGTTTGCGGCACAGCCGCACTCGTGGCGTCGGCGGGCGACTGCTGCGCTACCCGGAACGTGATCGTGCCGGACTTGGGGTGGGCGTCGCCGGCGACCACGCTCCAGGTCAGGCCGTAGCGACCGCCTGTTTCCAGTGCCCTGGTGGGCTGGATCTTCCAGGTGAGGCCGTCGTCAGTGGTGTGGGTGCGCACCGGTACCGATGTCCCGGCGGAGTTGTAGAGGGCGAACCCGTTCCCATGGGGAGTGGCTTCCTTGCTGAAGGTGATGCTCACGCCCGCCGACGGGTTCTTCAGGGTCCCACCGTCGCCCGGGGTTGTGGACACCAGCTTCAGGTGGGCGGCGGCCGGGTACGCCACCATGAGACTTCCCGTCAGCACGAGGAACACCAACAGCAGCCGACGAGGCCATGGTGAACGCTGGGCTGCAGTTTGCTTGATCATGTCGCTCCTTGCCGGGGCCAAGAACGTGGTTGGGCATCGCAACGTGAGCCTGTGCGCAACACGCCTCACGTCAGGAACCTCTGTATGCCGACGGAGGCGGGGCGCGTCCGGGTGCGGGTCGTCCGGGCAGAGCCTCACCGCCAGGATGAAGCCCTGCCCGACTGGTGACCCGGACCTCGGGCGGACTCCCGCGCCGGGTTCGGCGGGGGACGAAGGGTCAGGCCAGGTCGATGCTTCGAAGTTCGGCGATTTCCTCGGTCTGGGTGTCGGCGATGGTCTGAGCCAGCTGCTTGGCCTCAGCACTGGAGCCGTCGCGTACCTGGGCCTCGCTCATCGCGACGGCACCTTCGTGGTGCTCGACCATCATGTCCACCCACAGGCGCTCGAACTCTGCGCCGTCGGCCGCCTCGAGCTCGTCCATCTGCTCCGACATCATCATCCCGGAGTGGCCGGCGGCCTCATGGTCCATACCGTCCATGGACTCGCTGTCTTCGGAGCTGGGGACCGGCTCACCCCAACTCGACAGCAGCCCCGACAGGGTCTCGATCTCCGGCCCCTGGGCGGTCATGATCTGAGCGGCAAGCTCCTTGACCTTCGGATTGATGGCCTTCTCCGATGCCATGTCCGCCATTTCGACTGCCTGAACGTGGTGCGGGATCATGCCCTTGGCGAAGTCGATGTCAGCGCTGTTGAACGATGGCTCGGCCTGCGCCGCGCCGGTGGTGCCACTGGAACTGGCGGAGTGGGCCGAGCCCGCGGCCGGTTCGTCTTCGCCTCCGCACCCACCCACCAGAAGGGCGACGGCGACCGGCAGAGCGATACAGAACTTGCTGGTTGGCATTGCGCGCATGCTGAAGAAACTCCTGGCATCGAGAGTCTGCTGGCACTGAAACGGCAAAGGCGCTCAACCGCATCACCGACTCCGGCGCGGAGGCGGGCGGGCATGCGCGCCTGGGGCATCTCAGGTGCGACTGATGCAGAGTTCAGCCAGGGAGGGGCACAAGGTCGACGGTCGACGCGGAGAGAGTCTCCAGCGCCTTCGTTCGGCCTGGGCCAGCGCCCCACACACGGTCAGGAGCCACCCAGACCCTCGGGCAGCGAGTACGAGCAGCAGGGACAGGCCCGCGCCGGTGAGAACGGCTTGGCACATCGGCGCCAGGGAAAGCACCGACGGGCAGTGTCCTGGCAGCCAGTCCGGACACAGGTCATGAGATGTCGCCGGATCAACAGGCTCAGCCAGCGATGAGGTCAGGACCGCATCACCGGCCTGCCCCAGGGCCGAAACCGGCCCGCCCTCGTGGAGGGACAAGCCCAGAACGGCAGGTCTGGGGGTGGACGCGTCCCCCGTCAGAGCGTCATGGGCGGCGCCCACCCCCGCTGTCTCTGCGCTGTGATGGTCCCGGCCGTGAACGTGCTCACCGCTGTACGGCGAGGCGATCGGTGCCACGACGTGCTTGCCGTGGCCGCTGCTGAGAGCATGCATGGCCAGCAGCCCAGCCAGCAGAGCTCCCAGCAGAAGGAGCCTGACAGTGACGTGTCTGCACAGGTGAACCAGAGGTGGAATCCAGGCCCTTGGCCCACCACCTCGGCGCTTCCCCGTACCAGACATCAGCTCAAGAGTAGGGGAAGCTCGTCATGGGGCGCAGCTACTTACAGGTCCTTCACGCCCAGCTCAGCTGAGGCCCGGCAAGTCCCGAGGCCAGCCGTGACAGCGACAGAGAGGAACGAGACCCAGCTGATCACAGAGACGGCCAGCTCTCCTGCCGCGCCAGGCCCAGGATCAGCGCAGCAATGTTCCAGGCGTCGTCCTCACCCCGGTGGTGGCGCCCCTCCAGCGGCAGACCGGCCACTTCCAGCGCCTTCGCCATCCCCGGCCGCTTACGCAGGCCGTGAGCCTCGGTAAAGACCAGCTTGGTGTTGACGTGGCGCCGGCCGAACGGATACTCCACGCCGTTCGCCTGGCACTGCCGGATGAACTGGTTGCGGTCGTAGTCACCCCAGCTCGCCCACACCCGCTGCCCGGCCTGGTGCTTCACCGCCAGCCACCGGCACGCCTCAGCAAAACTCACTCCGGTGTCGACCTCAGCCTGGGTGAGCCCGGTGAGCTCGGTGCAGAACGCGCTGACCTGAGAGCGCCGCGGCCGCACGATCAGGCGGTGCCGCCCGACCCGCTCCACGGCCTCGAGATCCACGACAGTCAGGCCAATTTCGATGATCTCGTTGGCCGAGCCCACCGGGGGCTGGCCGTCCCAGCAGGTGGCCTCCACGTCGACGACGTTCAGCAGACGGGTTCCGGCGGCGATCATCCGGAAAGGTTAGCCGCAGCGACCTGCGCGACGCTCCCGGCTAATTTCCGTTCGGCCGACCCAGCAATACCGCCGCTAAGAGCGCTTGGCAGCCCTCGCCCACTGCAGGAAGGCCTGCGCCGCCGGGTGCCACTCGCTGTGGCCCGTCGCCCTCTCGTCCACGCCGTACATGCCGGCCTCACGCAGGTAGTCGACCACCTGCGCACTGGGAGCCGGGTCGTCCGCAGCGGCCATGAGCGCGGCTCGCCGGCCTTCTTCCAGTTCGGTCCACCCCACGGCCTGGTCCGCCCAGCCGCTGTCAGCGAAGAAGGCGACCAGCCGCCGTCCTTGTTCGTCGAGGCCGTCTTGAGGATCATCACCCCGAGCCAGCAGTCCGGCGCCAATCTGCTTGGCCAAAGCCGACTCTGGCTCTTCCACGGAGTCCTCGTCGGCACACCAGGCCAGCATCTGCCTCGCCTCGTCCTTGGTCAGGGACCCCCACCAGCGGAAGGCGTGGCTCATGTCGTCCGTCGTGGGGTCAATGCTGGTCATGACTGGCACCTCGCGTCTGATGTGACTTGGGGCTACCGATCCTTGCGGAGCGTGCACGCACACTTCAACAGCGCCGCGCCGCCTGCGAGCCCGGGCTCGGCCTCGTCCATCTCGCAATCAGGGCAGCCCCCGCACACCCGATGTTCATGCCGGCGACGGTGTGCCGTGCTGCCCTCAGCCGTAACCTCTGCTCACGTGACAACCCTGCAGCAGGACCGGATCACCGAAGTGAGCCGTCGGGTATCCGCGGCCGAGAACTCCGCTGCCCTGCGGCACCCCACCCACGCCGGCGCCATCCGCCGGGTGCTGACGACGCTGCAGGGTGGCCTGCACCAGGCGCACGCGCAGTGCGCCTCGGTCGACCATCAGTCCTGGGCCGCCTATGTCTCCGACCTTGACCACGGCCTCGCCGAGCTGGACATCGAACTGGCGCGAGCGGCCGAACAGCACACCGGCAGCGATCGAGACGTCGAGGACGTCCTGGTCGTCCACTCGACCGCACTGGAGCTGGCCGGGTGGCGCCTGCGGGTCAGCCTGCTCAGCGATCCGGCAGCCGATCCGTCCGGGGTGCGGCAGCGGCTGGCCGCTGCCGAGCAACAGCTGCAGTCGTTCCGGTCCGATCGCGGTAGCGACAGCCCCGCGGCGGCGGAGTCCTTGGCGACGTCGGTGCAGGAAGTTCGCGGCCGCTACCCGTCGACGACCTAAGGACCTTGGTCGGCTGTGAACCAGTAGCAGTTCCGCCCCGACACTCATCTCAAGGACGCAGCCTGCTCGGTAGCGCCTGAAATCTGCTCCCGATCTAGCTACCGGTAGGGCCTTTCATCATGGCCCGGGCCAGCTCACGGAAGGCGCCGACCAGGGTCCGGGAATCACCGGCGCGCGTCACGAGCGCCACCCGGCCAGGAGGAATGCCGAGCAGGGGCACCCCGACGAGGTCCGGGCGTCCGTAGCCGGAGGCGAGCGGCACGATGGCGATCGCCTGGCCCGAGGCAACCACCTCGAACTTGTCCTGGACGGTCTCGATCACCGGCCCGTCCGGGGCCGGATGGCCGTCCGGTCGCGGGTCGAGCCGCCAGAAATCGGTCCACAGCGGGTCGGCGTTCTCGGGGGCCCGGGGCATGGGCTCGTCGATGATGTCGTCCAGGGTCAGCGACTGCCGGTCGGCCAGCCGGTGACCCGAGTGCATCAGGACCGCCCGCTGCTCCTCGTACAGCGTGCTGACCTGCAGCCCGTCGGTGTTCAGCGGCAGACGCGTGACCGCCACGTCCACGCGGTGTTCCAGCAGGGCCGTTCGTGGCTGGTTCCATTCCACGTGCCTGGCCTCGATCGTGGCCTCCGGGTGGCGGCGCCGCATCTCGGCCACCACCGGAGTGATGATCAGGTGGGCGGTGTAGCCGGCGATGAGGCGGCTGGGGTCGGCGGCAGTGCGGGCCTCGTTGGCGGCCTGATCGGCCAGTCGCAGCAAGGCCTCGGCCCGGGGCAGGAAGGCGGTGCCCGCCGGAGTCAGGTGGGTGCCCTGCGGGGTGCGGTCGAGGAGCCTGGCGCCCAGCACCTCTTCCAGCCGCCGCACCTGGCGGCTGAGCGAGGGCTGAGCCACGTGCAGAGCCTGCGAGGCCCGGCCGAAGTTCTGGTGTTCGGCCACTGCCACGAAGTACCGCACCAGCCGCAGATCCAGGTCGTTCATCTGCCCAGGATAGCCCTCTGATCAGCGGTGATGCCTGAACTGCATGGCGCCACCCGGAACCGGTCTTGGACCTGCGGCCACCCGCCGGAGCACCGTGGAGGGGTCAGCACGATCGAGCAAGGAGTCATCATGCAGGTATTCGTCACCGGTGCGACCGGGTTCATCGGCGGTGCCGTCGTCCGCGAACTGCAGGCGAACGGCCATCAGGTGGTCGCCCTGACCCGGTCCGACAGCGGGGCGCAGCGACTGCAAGCCGCCGGGGTGGACGTGTACCGGGGCAGCATCGACGAGCCGGAGAGCCTGCGCGCGGGGGCATCGGCGGCCGACGGGGTAATCCACACCGCCTTCGACCACAGCAACCTGGGGGCGTTGTCGGCTGCGGCAGTGAAGGACCTGGCCGTGGTGCAGGCGCTCGGCGAGGAACTGGCCGGCAGCGGCAAGCCGTTCGTGACCACCTACGGAACCACCGCGATCCGGCCCGGTGCAGTACTGACTGAAGACGTCCGTCCGTTTCCTCTGGAGGGCCGTGGGCTGGTCGAGGCCCAGACGCTGCAGTGGGCCGAGAAGGACGTGCGGGCGGTCTCGGTGCGCCCCTCCACCGTGGTGCACGGGCCCGGCGTGGTGGGCTTCGTGCACTTCCTGATCGCTACCGCCAAGGAGAAGGGTTTCTCGGCCTATCCGGCAGACGGCTCGAACCGCTGGCCGGCCGTGAACGTGGCCGACGCGGCGTCGCTGTACCGGCTGGCACTCGAGAACGCCCCCGCCGGAAGTGTTGTGCACGCCGTGCAGGACGAGGGGGTCACGTCCGGGCAGATTGCCGAGGCCATCGGGCACGGGCTGAACCTTCCGGTGCGCCCGATCCCGGTCGAGCAGGCAGCTGATCATTTCGGCTGGCTGGGGCCGCTGTTCGGGATCGACATCCCCGCCTCCAGCCAGGCCACACAGGATCTCCTATCGTGGCGGCCAACGCGACCGGGACTGCTGGAGAACCTGCGTGAGGTCGAAATCTTCGCGTAACTGTCAAGGGCTGTTGCGGGAGTGACTGCCGGGGCGGGGCGGCGGCCCGAACGTACAGACGACCGGCTCGGCTCGGCCCGGCCCGGCCCGGCCCGGCCCGGCTCGGCTCGGCTCGGCTCGGCTCGG
>NZ_JAJSOH010000060.1 GCF_021277265.1 Kineosporia rhizophila | reverse complement strand
CTGTGCTGTACGGCAGGGCCGGAGCGCTGGCCGGCGGGCGAACGGCCTTGTGGCTTTCGCAGGCGTTGGCCAAAGCACCGGCCCAGATCGAGATCTGCGTTCCGGCTCCTCGGCAGATCCGGGCTCAGAAGGGGATGATCGCTCGTCAGGCTCGGAAGCTGGCGGATCGTGGCGACTATATGAAATCGCCGCCCCGGCTCAGGATTGAGCATGCTCTGCTCGACGTCGTTCGACGGGAGGCCGAGGCCGAGGCGGTGAGCGGCCTGGTGCTCGGCACTCTGCAGAAGCGCCTGACCACGGCCGCGCGGGTGCGGGCGGCGCTGGCCACGCGAGAACGGCTTCGCTGGCGCCGTCTGCTCGGTGATCTTCTGGGCGAGCTCGACGCGGGAGTGCAGTCGCCTTTGGAGTCCGTGTTCTTCCGCCGGGTCGAATGTGACCACGGGCTTCCGAGAGGGGTGCGCAACCAGCCCAGGGTCGAGCCCGACGGCCACAAACGGTACCGCGATGTTCGGTACGAGGTGCAGCTTGTGGTGGTCGAACTGGACGGGCGCGAGGCGCATCCGGCGTCGGAGGCGTTTCGCGACATGCGCAGAGACAATGCGGTGGTGGCTGCCGGCGAGGTCGTGCTGCGTTACGGGTGGCGGGATGTCACGAAGCAGCCGTGCCTGGTTGCTGCCGAACTTGCTGAGGTGCTCATCAGGCGGGGTTGGGCTGGGCGCCCGCGCCTATGTGGGGCCGGTTGTGCGCTCTACGCATGAACAAGTTGCACCCTGGCGACACTTTGTTCATACGTAGAGCCACAGTGACCTGGCCCTGCGCTGCGCCCAGCCCCACCAAAGCCGGCCTCAGTACCGGAACCGCTCCACCAGCGCATGCAGGTTGGTGGACAAGGTGGCCAGCTCGGCGGAGGCCCGCTGAGCCTCGGCGATCCCCTGGCCAGAAGCCTGGGCCGCGTTGGCCACCGACTGCACATCGGTGGCGATGCTTGCCGAGCCGTTGGCGGCTTCGCCGATGGTGCGGGCGATCTCGTTGGTGGTGGCCGTCTGTTCCTCCACCGCCGAGGCGATGGTGGTCTGGAAAGAGTTGATGTCCTCGATGGTCTGGGTGATGCGCTCGATGGCGTGCACCGCGGCCTGGGTGTCTTCCTGGATGGCGCCGACCCGGCTGGAGATGTCCTCGGTGGCCCGGGCGGTCTCCTGGGCCAGTTGCTTGACCTCTTCGGCAACGACGGCGAAGCCCTTGCCGGCCTCACCGGCGCGGGCGGCCTCGATGGTCGCGTTCAGGGCGAGAAGGTTGGTCTGCTCGGCGATCGAGGTGATCACCTTGACCACGTTGCCGATCTCGGTGCTCGAGGCGCCCAGCTTGCCGATGGTCTCGCCGGCCTTGGCGGCCTCGGACACGGCTGAGCCGGCCACCCGCACGGCCTCCGAAGACGACTGGGCGATCTCGCGGATGCTGGCCGACATCTCCTCGGTGCCGGCGGCGACGGTCTGCACGTTGCTGGAGACCTGAGACGAGGTCGCGCCCAGCGCATTGGCCTGTGAGGTGGCCATTTCGGAGGCGGAGGCGATCTGCTGGGAGACTGACGAGAGTTCCTCGGCGCTGCCGGACAGGGTGGTGGAGGTGCCGCCGATCTCCTGCATGGCCTGGCGCAGCGAGGCCTGGGCGACGTTGAGGGAGAGGGCCATCTGACCCACCTCGTCCTTGGTGGTGACCCGAACGCTGTGGGTCAGGTCGCCCTTGGCCAGGGCGTCCAGAGCGTCGCGCACCCGGCCCACCGAACCAGCGACCGCCTTGGCGATCCAGTAGCCGAAGAGCACCAGTAGCACCGCACCGATACCGGTGTAGAGCCAGATCTTCACCACGGCCGAGCGGGCCGTGGACTTGCCCTCGGCCACCGCCTTGGTCAGTTCCTCGCTGTAGCTCTCGCCCAGCGCGTTGACCTTGGCGCGCGCCTCGTCGGCAGCGGTCCCGAAGTCTCCATTCACGAGATCGCCCAGTTCGCGGTACTGAGCTCCCGTGAGCGGTTCGGTCGACTCAGTGAGCGGCGCCAGCTGTTCCTGGTAGACCGTCTGCATCCGTTCGACCAGACCCAGCGCATCGGTGAGCAACTGCCCCTGCTCCGGTGTCGGATCCTGTGAGTTGAGCTGATTGAGGGCGTCGGTGACGGTGGTTGCTGCCTCCGCCATGCCCTTCTGAGCCGCCTCGATGTCGGCCGGGCGGTAGGCGAGTCCGGTCTGGAGCACGTAGCGCCGAAGTCGGGCCTGAGCAGTATTGGTGTCCTTGACCAGAACCAGTTCCTGCACAGTCTGCTCAACGGTCTCAGTGGCCTCTGCCTGTACGTTGTTCACCGCGGACTGCCCGGTGTAACCGACGATCACGGTCAGCAGGAGGGCCACGGCGACCAGGGTGAGGATCTTGACGATCAGCCGAAGGTCCAGGAATCGCTGGACGGGTGAGGAGGACCGGGCCTCCGGGG
Source organism: Kineosporia rhizophila (assembly GCF_021277265.1). GTDB lineage: Bacteria > Actinomycetota > Actinomycetes > Actinomycetales > Kineosporiaceae > Kineosporia > Kineosporia rhizophila. Next base: position 8,603 of record NZ_JAJSOH010000060.1, on the reverse strand, counting down.
ACCTGCCCACGGAAGCATTCGGGCTCGCACTCAACGGGGGCCTCCTAGTCGAACTGCCAAAGACTCAGAACTGCTCGATCCGGTATCGGCAGCCGGGGGCCGCGACTGAGCACCACCGGCCGGTACAAATTCTGGGCCGCGCTCACAGGTCCGACATGATGCTCCGGTGACCACCGACGTACCCGAGAGCCGCTTCCAGGCCGACCTCGTGCCGTACCTCAAGCAGGCCGACCTGGACCATGTGGAACTGGTTGCCGGCCCGAACGAACTGAGGTTGCGCATCGACGTGGTCAACGCGGGTCAGCTCTTCTACTGGGTCACCTTCGTCGCCACCGACGACATGACGTTCGCCCAGGCGTTCGCAGCGAAGGCGGCGATGCGGTCGTTCCCCTGGACGATGCCGTTCCGGCCGAAGCTTGAACGCGCGCAGGCCGCCCTGCCCGTGCTGTGCCGGTGGCAGCGCGCCTACGCGCAGGACACGGCAAACCTGTGCGCAACGTTGCTGGAGAAGCACTTCGAGGTTTCGCTGGAGTCGGTGCGTGTGCTGAGCACATCTGCAGATAGGCCGAAAGCCGCTTTCAGCGAGCCGCCGGCCTCGGCAGCCAAGAGCCAGAAGGTGTGGCTGGGTGCGATCACGGCCTGGTACATGCAGTCCAAGGCCTAATCAGCAGCGGCCACAGCAGAGCGCACGGCCGGTGCGATCTGCGAGGCCCAGACCTTCAGGCTTCGCTCGTCCAGGGATCCGAAGTTCCCGGTGAACAAGGTGAAGCCGCCGGCGCCGTGCTCAAGAACCGCAGACGTCAGCTCCTCGACCCATTGCTCAGGCGACCCGCCGACCCAGCGACCTGAATCGTCCCTTGTTCGAGGAAGGTCTTCGGCAGTGATGTTGCCGGCCAGGTTGTAGATGGTTCGGATGTCTGCGGGCGAACGTCCAGCGGCTACGGCGGCCTTGTCAACCAAAGGACGCGATTGGCGGAACCTTTCACTCAGCCAGTCGGCGGCATGCCCCGGAATCCAGCCGTCGGCAACCCTTCCGGTGGCGGCCAGCGACCGTGGCCCGACCGAGCCGGTCCAGATGGGCAGTGGAGCGATCGGGACCGGGTCAATGGCATTCACCCGGTAGTGCTTTCCGGAGAAGGTCACGGCCGGCCCGGGGGAGGAGAGCTGCCGGATGAGGACGATGGCCTCTTCGAACGCCTCGACGGCGGCTGCGGGGGAGAGCCGATCGACTCCTAGATCGGTGATCCGGTCCCAGATGCCGCCCGCTCCCATGCCCAGCGCCACACGTCCGCCGGTCATGGTCGAAAGGGTGGTGATCGTGCGGGCCAGGACCGCGGGAGGCCGGGTGGGCAGATTGGTCACGTTCACGAAGCCCGAGATGTGCTCGGTCCGGCCCAGCAGGAACGCCAGGGCCGCGTACGCGTCGAGGTATTTGGCCTGGTAGGGGTGGTCGGAGACGGAGAAGTGGTCCAGCCCCAGGCGGTCGGCCGACTGCACGCTGGGCAGCAGGCGTACCGGATCGGCCGAGTCTGCACCGAATCCGAAGACGACCCTTGCGGTGCTCAAGCTCATGTTCATCCCCCAGACCATTTAGTTCGTGTCACGAAACGTAATAGTTCGTGGCACGAAAAGCAATGGTTGCCGCTCGGGGGCGCTCCTAGACTCCGTCGCATGCAGAGCTTCATCGATGAAGTCGTGGACGGGGTGGCCGAGCTGCCGGGCGTGCAAGCGGTGACGCTCGGAGGTTCCCGAGCACAGGGCACGGCCCGGCCGGACAGCGACTGGGACCTCGGCATCTACTACCGCGACGAGTTCGATCCGCAGTCGTTGCGCGAGATGGGCTACGAGGGTCAGGTTTCCGAGATCGGTGGATGGGGTGGCGGGGTCTTCAACGGCGGTGCCTGGTTGCAGGTCCAAGGGCAATCGGTGGACGTGCACTACCGGGATCTCGCGGTGGTGGAACGAGAGGTCGAGAGGGCTGCCCGGGGTGAGTTCGACATCCAGCCTCTGATGTTTCACCTGGCCGGGATCCCCACCTACCTGGTGGTGGCCGAGCTGGCGATCAACCGAGTGCTTCGGGGTGCCCTGCCGGTGGTTGCGGAGTATCCCGTGGCGTTGCGTCAGTCGGCGTCACAGCAGTGGCTGGGCCGGGCGCGGATGCACCTCGGTTATGCCGAGAGTGGCCATGTCGCGCAGGGCCGGGCTCTGCAGGGGTTGGGCCTGATCGCTGTGGCAGCGACGGAATATGCCCATTCGGTCATGGCTTCAAGGGGAGAGTGGGTCACCAATGAGAAGCGTCTCCTGGCCGAAGCCGGGCTGCAGAACGTTGACCAGGTTCTCGCGCAGTCGGTGGATCCAGGGCCGTTGATCGGCGTGCTCAAGGATCGGCTGGCGTCCTGAGCCCGGCAAACGACATCGGGGCAACAAAGCCTGTGCACTACAGGCGTTGTTGCCCCGATCTGCCGTCTGCTCAGAACTTCCCGTTGCTGGCGCAGGTGACCAGCTGACGCACGCAGCTCTTCACCCGGTCGGCCATCGTCTTGGTGTCCCAGGCGATGAACACGTCACCGTGCATGGAGGACGCCATCCCCGAGGAGAGCGTGAAGCCCTCCTTGGAGCCGCCGGTCGGGTAGTAGATCGACTTGGTGATCGCCGGGATGCGCACCGGGTGGCTCTTCGGGCAGTCGCCCATCGAGCCGTAGGCCACGTGCGACTTGTGGTCCGGGCTGTCCAGGTGCTTGCCGTCCCAGCAGTCGGGGTAGCGCATCATGAAGTGCACCGTGCCGCCGTCGCCGCAGACCGGCCAGTTGCCGTCGGTGCTGCGGGTCTTGCCCTCGACCGGGCCGCCCGAGCAGTAGAACGCGTCGCGGGAGCCGGCCGGGGTCTTGACCTGCTTGCTCGCATCGCCGTAGATCATCCGCATGCCGTTCGGCATCGGCATGGTCTTCTTCTTGTTCTTGTCGTCGAGCAGGCTGCCGTAGTAGACGATGAACTCGCTGGGCTGCACTGCCTTGCCGGTCTTCTTGCTGGTCAGCGTGGGCACCCAGTAGGAGGAGAAGTCCTTCTTGGGGACGCAGCTGGTCGCGGTGAACTTCATCAGGCTGGCCGGGGTGGTGGTCGCGTTGGTCTTGCGGTTCCCGACGAAGGAGTGCATGTGCGACTTCCCCTTCTGACCGGGGAACACGATCGGGTCGTTCTTGCCCGAGTGGCTGTACTTGCAGGTCGCGTTGAACTCGGGGTTCTGCTTGGCGGTGGCCGGGACCTTGCGCGGCTTGACCTTCTTGAACTCGGCCAGCTGGGCCTGCCAGGCCTTCTTGTCCACCTTGATCCACTTGCCCTTGGGGGCGGCGGAGTGGTGCACGGTGTTGGACTCCGCAGCGGCAGACAACTCGGCGGCGTTACCGGGACCGATCCGTAGGGCCACCGCGGCGACCGTTGCCAACACCAGAGCGGTCAGCACAGCAACCACCACGCGCACCGGGCGCAGCTTCCTGCGACGTTCTGCCACGAGCTTTTACTCCTCCTCCACCGGCCCCTCCTGACGAGGGGTCTTCTCAGGTGTCGGACGAGAGTCAAGCGATAACTGGCGAATATCCCGTAGTCCAAAGGTCCCAGTGCGGGCACTCTGAACGAATGCACATGACCTACGAGCGTGACGGCGACGAGGCCTACCTGCACCTGGTGGACCGGGCTGACGAGCGTGAGTCCCCGGCCTATCAGATGTTCCGTCTGCAGGGTGAGGCGTTCCTGTTCTTCGATCTGGACAAGCACGGAAAAGTTCTCGGCATGCGGTTCGAGCTCGCGAGCACCGTCCTCCCGCAGGAAGTGCTCGATCGAGCCCCTCAGCCCTAGCGGTCGGCCACCACCGCGTCGAACGCAGCCACGGCGGCGCCTCGCGCACCGGCCATGTCCAGGTCCGGCACCAGCGCGAAGTTGGCGGCCGCGATCTGCTCCTGTCGCAGCTGGGTGTGCTCGCGCACGGTGTTGAGGAACCACTGCCGGAACGAGGGGGCGGCCTCGACCACGCCGCCGCCGACGAAGTAGACGTCGGGGTCGGTGAAGTTGGCGGCGATGGTGAAGAGCTTGCCGATGGCCTTGGCCTGCTGCCCGAACACGGCCAGGGCCAGCGGGTCTTCCCGCTCGGCGTAGCCGCGCAGCTGCTTGGCCGCGCTCGAGATGGACTCGCCGGCCAGCGGATGGTCGGGGAACTTGGGCAGCCAGTAAGGCAGCAGGTTGTTCTTGATCCCGGTGAGCGAGGCCAGGCTCTCCACGTCGCCGAGGAAGCCGCAGTTGCAGCGCGGGATCGGCTGGTCCGACTCGATCACGTCCTGCACCGGGATCTGCACGTGCCCGAGCTCGCCGGCCATCCCGGCGACGCCCTTGATCACCCGGCCGTCGTGCACCACGCCGCCGCCGAACCCGGTACCGACGATGCCCGCCACCGATGACTTCTGCATCGCCTCGTCGGGGCCGAAGTGCCGGTGGTGCGCGTAGAGCGAGGCCGCGTTGGCGTCGTTGTTGTAGACCACCGGCAGGCCCAGGCGACGCTCGAGCGCGGCCCGGATGTCGAAGCCGTGCCAGCTGACCGCCGAGAAGTTGGTGGCGCCCTTGGACGAGATCACGCCGGCCGCGCTGGCCGGGCCCGGGGTGTCCAGACCGACCGCCTTGACCAGGGTCAACGGCGTGTTGGTGATCCGGCAGATGTTCTCGAAGGAGTCGGCCAGGGCCTCGACCGCGAGCTCGGGCCCGTCGAGCACCCGGCTGGGGATCTCGACGAGCTGGTCGACCAGGAACTGCCCGGTCGCGTCCAGCACGGTGGCATTGTCGGTGGTGCCCCCGTTGTCGAGACCGACGACGACCCAGGAAGCGGGAGTGCGGATGGCTGGCGGCTGCGTCACGGCAAAAGCTTAGGCTCCGGGGCCGCCGGGCGGGCTGGTCCGATCCTCAGGCGTGTTACCGACCTTGATCCTTGACTCAAGGGCGTCTTGTCCGGTTTAGAGTGCGGAAAATCCCTGCACATCTCTCCCGGAGGCCCGTCCTGAAACTCGGTGAGCATCTGTCGCGTCTTACCCGTTCGGCCGCCGAGGCGCAGAAGCCGGCTCTCGTGGTGCAGGGAGGTGGGATGCGGGGCGTGTACTCGATGGCGGCACTGGCCGTACTGGAGGACGCCGGGCTGCGGGACGCCTTCTCGGTGGTCGTGGGCAGCAGTGCGGGGGCGATCAACGGCGCCTACTTCCTGGCCGGGCAGGCGAACGAGGGCCTGCGCATCTACGTCGACGAGCTGAGCCACAGCTCGTTCATCAACCCCCGGCGGCTGTGGCGGGTGGTGGATGTGGATTTCTTGGTGGATGAGGTGCTGAAGCGCCGCCGCCCGCTGGACGTGGCCGCGCTCGACGCCGTGGCGGCTCCGCTGATCACCGTGCTGACCGACGCCCAGACGGCCGAGGCGGTAACGGTTTCCAACCGCGACGGGCACGACCTGCTCGAGGTGCTGCGCGCCACGGCCGCCCTGCCCGCGCTCTACAACAAGCGGATCGCCCTGGGGGGCGGGCTGACCGGAAGGCACTTCATCGACGGCGGCATCGTGGCCCCGGTACCGGTGGACCAGGCCCTGGCCCTGGGCGTGCCCGAGGCCCTGGTGGTGATGACCCGGTCGTTCGACTTCAAGCAGGACGACCTGAGCACGCCGATGCGGATGCTCGGCCGGATGCTGGCCCGGGGTCAGGCACGATTCGTGAAGGACAACATCAGCCGGCCGAGCGAGACCTATGCAGCCCTGCTGGCCCGGCTGAAGGCGGAGAACGCGCTGGAGCGGCGCACGACCTGGACGGTGGCACCGAGCACCATCGTGACGGCCCGCACCACGCTCGACGCGGCCGTTCTGGAGGCCACGGCGGAGCTGGGCCGACAGGACATGCTGGCGATGCTGGAGCAGGAGTACCGGCCCTGGCCCGAACCGGAGAGCAGGCCAGATCGTCGGCTCGAGCCCGGGAGCAGGCGTGAGTCCGGGAGCAGACCTGAGTCCATGCCTGAGCCCATGCCTGAGCCCATGCCTGAGCCCGAGGCCGCTGAGCAGACCTCCGCGCGCTCCGCGGCTGATCCTGGTCAGGCGTCGAGGGGCGAAACCTCGCTCTCGTCTTCCGAACTCACCGAGTAGTCGGGCAGCACCGGCCGCTCGAACGTCTCCCACTCGGTGCCTGCCGGAACCCCGGCCTCGCTCCGGATGCGGGCGGCAGCCGCCTCGGTGGCCGCCGCCCGCACGTGCCAGGCGCCGTCGGGTGAGGCTCCGACCACGATGAACACCCAGGACGGCGAGCGGCCGGAGGCCTGGTCGACGAGCAGGGCGCGGCGCCAGTCGTAGTCGGCCTGCTCGCGCAGCTCCAGACGCAGCTGCTCGGCCCGCCGGGAACGCGACCACTCGACCGTCTTCTCGGTGAGCACCAGCATTCTGGCCGCCTGCGCGATGATCGCGCCCTTGGTGCGTTCGTGGGCGTTGGCGATCGCCTGCCACGACGCCTCCCCCCGAAGCTCTTCGACCAGCTGCTCGGTCTCCTGCCCGCCCCAGCGCTCGCCGTTGCGGGACGGGCGCATCGACCGCTCTTCCAGCGTCTTTCGCCAGTCGTGACCGTGGCGCAGTTGCACCCGCAGCCAGCCGATCACCTCCCCGGCCCCCAGCCCCAGATCGGCCGGCGCCATCCGGACGGCCTGACTGCGGATCGCCCCCGAGGTGCGGCCCATACGGTTGGCGATCTCGCCGATACTGATGCCCTGCTGCAGCCATTCGGCCAATTGACGGTTCTGCGCCTCGTCCCACGCCAGGCCCGAGTTGGTGGGCTCTGGCTGTTCGATTTCCCCCATAACGGCACGATAGCCACCGAACGTGGTCCGGCACCGGCCTCGACCGGGCGCCTGTGGATAGTCGTTCGCGGCACGAACGGTCGGATATCCTCGGGCGATGAACGTGAGGTCCGACGGCGGCATGAGCGCGGAGACCCGCAGCGGGATGGGCGTGGAGTCCGACGGCGGGATGGGCGCGGAGACCGGCGGCGGTATGGGCGTGAAGCCCGACGGTGGGATGCGTTTGGAGTCCGACGGGATGGGCGTGGTGCCGGCGCTGGTGCGCGGGTCGTTCCTGATCGAGCGCGTGTATGCCGACTCCGCCCGTGAACACGGCATCACCCCGCAGCAGGGCGTGCTGATCTGCGTGCTCATGCCCGGTCCGCTGGGCATGACCGAACTGAGCCAGACCCTCAGCCTGGCCAAGTCCAGCCTCACCGGCCTGGTGAACCGCAGCGAGGCGAACGGTCTGGTGGAGCGTGCGACCGACCCGGTGGACACCCGGGCCGTGGTGGTCTCGCTGACCCCGGCCGGATCCGCTACCGCGGAGAAGTTCTACGCCGGAACCTGCCGCCGCGTAGACGCTTTGACCAAGAGTCTGGACCCGGCCGAGCGCGACACCCTGAGCGCGCTGCTCGGCCGGGTGGTCACCGACAACGAGGTGCCGATGGTGTTCATGGACGAGCGCCGCTGAACGTCAGTGCACGTGGATCAGTACCTCGCCGTGCAGGATGCTGATCCAGCCGTCCTCGTGCGCGGCCCACTCCCGCCAGGCCTCCGAGATCGACTCCAGGTCGCGCTGGGCGGCCAGTTCACTCGTCAATAATTGTTGCGTGATGGCCGAATTCAGGATGCGGTCGGCCCACATGCCGCCCCAGCCCTCACGCGACTCGGGCTCGGCGTGGCACCAGGTGGACGAGGAGACAGTCACGTCGGCCGCGCCCGCCGCGTGTGCCCAGGCCAGCAACCGCCGTCCGGCATTCGGCTCGCCGCCGTTGGTCCGCGCGACCGTCTGGTAGAGCGTCAGCCACTGATCCAGAGCGGGCAGTTGCGGGTACCAGACGAATCCGCTGTGGTCAGCATCCCGCACCGCCACCACACCGCCGGGGCGGCAGACCCGGATCATCTCGCGCAGCGCCGCCACCGGATCGGCGACGTGCTGCAGCACCTGGTGCGCGTGCACCACATCGAACGAATCCGACTCGAACTGCAGGGCATGTACGTCGGCCACGACCGCCTCGACGTTCCTCACGCCCCGCCGCTCCAGTTCGGCGAGCGTGATCGCCACCGCCTCTTCGTTCATCTCGGTCGCTGTAACCGTACCTGGCGCAACCAATTCGGCCAGATCAGCGGTGATCGTTGCCGGCCCGCTGCCCACGTCGAGCAGGCGCAGCCCGGGCCTCAGATGCGGGAGCAGATAGACGGCGGAGTTCTGCGCGGTGCGGCTGCGATGCGATCGCAGCACGCTCTCGGCGTGGCCATGCGTGTATTTGGCAGCGTTGGACATGCCCGTGACGGTACTCGAGCTTCTCGCATAGTGAGAGTCCCATCTTGCGATGTGAGATTCGGTGACGGCTCAGTCGCCTGCGAGGTGCGGGTGCGGGCCAGTGGTCGACCTGTCGGCGCGCGTTTCGAAGGCCGGCGGGCATGCGGGTAGGCGAGCAGGCGGGCGCCGGCGGCGGAGGAGGCATGTGTTGTTCGGTCGCTGTCATGGGTGAAGAGACTTAGACCGTTACGCCGCAAGGAGAAGTCATTGGCCCGCCGGT
>NZ_JAJSOH010000006.1 GCF_021277265.1 Kineosporia rhizophila | reverse complement strand
CGCCGGGTCTGGCAGTTCCTGGCCCCGGTGATCGTCAGCGCCTCCGGGGACTTCCGTACCGACCCGCCACGTGGCATCTTCGGCGGTGAAGACGGCCGCCGCGGCCGCATCCTCCTCGACGCCGGCACTGCTGCCGAGCGCGAGCTGAACTCCAAGTTCGCCGGGCTCAGCCTGGCCGCCAACACCGTTCTCACCATCGAGGTGCCCAACGGCGCCGGCTACGGCGACCCGGCGCTGCGCTCGGAAACCGCCTGTCACAACGACGTCTTCGACGGTTTCGCAGCCCGCGAACCGGCGCCCACGGACGTCCTCAGAACGCCCTGACCAGCTCCCCTCTCACCATCCCCCGAAGGAAGAACATGAAGAGCTCCAGACTGCTGGCCGGCCTGAGCGCCGTCATCGCCGTGGGTGCACTCGCCGGCTGCGCGACCACCGACTCGGGCTCCGGCTCCGGGTCGGACTCCGGCTCGGGCGGGACCACCAGCCAGACGCTGACCACGATCATCGGCAACGACATCGACTCGCTCGACCCGCAGGCGCAGGGCACCACCAGCGTGATGCAGATCGTCGACATGATGGTCGAGGAGCTCACCGCGATCGACGCCACCGGCACCGCCCAGCCGGAACTGGCCGAGAGCTGGGAGACCTCGGAAGACGGGAAGACCTGGACATTCAAGCTGAAGAGCGGGGTGAAGTTCTCCGACGGCGCCGCTTTCGACGCCGAGGCAGCCAAGTTCAGCCTGGACCGCCTGCTCTCGCCGGACACCTACAAGGCCGCACCGAACGAGCTGGCCGTGATCGACAGCGTCGAGGCCACCGACGCCAGCACCCTGACGATCACCACCAAGACGCCGTTCCCGGCCCTGGCCCAGGCGCTGAGTCTGCCCATCGCCGGGGTGATCTCGCCGGACTCGGTCACCGCCGAGGGAAACACCGCCGAGCAGATCAAGGTTCCGGTCGGCACCGGCCCGTACGTGTACGACAGCTACACCGCGGGCGACCACATCACGATGACCCGCAACGACGCCTACTGGGGCGAAGAGCCCGCGTACCAGACGCAGACCTACCGGTTCGTGACCGACGCCTCGGCCCGGATGGCCGCCCTGCAGTCCGGCGACGCCCAGGTGATCGCCAGCCCACCCGCGAGTTCGCTGTCGCAGCTGGAGAACTCGGCCGAACAGGACCTGCTGCTGTTCGACTCCTCCTACTCGGTGCAGATCGGCTTCAACACCCAGAACAGCAAGAACCCGAAGCTGAACGACCCGAAGGTGCGCCAGGCGCTCTCGCTGGCGATCGACCGCGACACCGTCATCGAGAAGGTCCTGTTCGGCACCGGCACCCAGCTCACCGGTCCGCTGCCGAAGTCGGTGGCCGGCAACGCCGACGCCGAGATGCCCGGCTACGACCCCGACCAGGCCCGGCAGCTGCTGGCCGAGGCCGGGGCGAGCGACCTGAAGCTCACCATGGTCTCCTCCGACGGCCGCTTCCTCAACGACTACAAGGTGGCCCAGGCCGTGGCCGGCTACCTGCGCGACGTCGGCGTCGAGGTCACCCTGGAGAACCCGACCGACTTCACCACCTACCTGGCCGGGGTGATGGTCGACCCGAAGGAGGCGACCAGCGACCTGCGGCTGATCGGCTGGGGTTCCATCTACCTGGACGCCAGTCAGGCGCTGCTGCAGTTCCGTAGCGACCAGGTCCCGCCGAACGGCTTCAACGGCACCTACTTCAGCGACGAGAAGTACGACGAGCTGGTGCTGAAGGGCAACGGCACGATCGACGCGGCCGAGCGCGAGGCGGCCTACGCCGAGGCCCAGGAGTACCTGGTTTCCCAGGCCCCGACGATGTGGCTGTACCAGGTGAAGACCGCGGTGGCCACGTCGTCCGGCGTGACCGGTGTCGAGGGCCTGGCCAACAACATGTTCGTGACCACCTGGGCCACCCCGGCGTCCTGAGACCGGTTCGGAGAGGAAGACCATGACCACCGACAACCAGAAACAGCTTGAGGACGTCCGTGAGCTGTACCGCTCCAAGGGCGTCGGGCACCGGCTCGGGTTCGGGACGAAGGCCGCGGTGGTCGTGGTCGACTTCCAGAAGCAGTACACCCGCACCTGGAGGGCGAAATCGCTCGTCCCGGTGCAGAACACGGCGACCCTGCTGGCCGCTGCGCGGTCGACGGGGGCGCCGGTGGCCTACACCTACATCGGTTTCGAGAAGGACGACCGCAACGCCGGGGTGTTCGGCGAGAAGGCCTCCACCCTGCTGGAGAACGTGATCGGCACCGAACCGGCGGAGATCGACGAGCTGATCACCCCGCAGCCCGGCGACGCGGTGATCGCCAAGAAGGTGCCCTCCTCGTTCTTCGGCAACGCTCTCGCCGAGGACCTGAAGGCCCAGGGTGTGGACACGGTGGTCGTGGTCGGCACCTCCACCAGCGGCTGTGTGCGGGCCACGGTGGTGGACAGCCTGAGCCACAACTTCCGCACGATGCTGGTGCGCGACTGCGTGATGGACAGCAACCAGCTGGCCCACGACATCACCCTCACCGACGTGGACATCAAGTACGGCGACGTGATCGGTCTGGACGAGGCCGTGGCCTACTTCGAAGGGAAGGCCCAGTGAGTACACCGGATCTGGTGATCCGGGGTGGCCGGGTGGTCACCTCCGGCTCGGACGCGCCGGCCGATGTCGCAATCAAGGACGGGGTGGTCATCTCGGTCGGGACCGGCATCCCCCGGGGACACGAGGAAGTGGACGCCAAGGGCAAACTCGTCTTGCCCGGCGGGATGGACCTGCACGTCCACCTCTCCCCGGTGAACCTGCCCGACCGCCAGCTGGCCTGGGCCGACGACTACACCAGCGGCACCCAGGCCGCCGCGGCCGGGGGCGTGACCACGATCGGTGACATCACCTTCCCGATCCCCGGAGAATCGCTGCCCGAGGCGTTCGACCGGGCGGTGTCCAGCGCCGGCGACCAGGCCGTGGTTGATTTCGCGCTGCACACCGTGCTTCTCGATCCGTCTGCCGACCGGCTTCCCGAGATCGCCCAGCTGCGCGAGCGCGGTGCCCGCAGCCTGAAGATCTTCATGCACCTGTTCGGGTTCGAGACCCGGGCCGCGGAGTACCTGCGGGTGCTGGCCCAGGCCGGGCGGGACGACATGCTGAGCCTGGTGCACTGCGAGGACTCCTGCGTGATCGGGCACGAGCTGGAGAAGCTGGTGGAGGCGGGCGAGACCGGGATCGAGAACTTCCCGAGAATGCGTCCGGTGTCATCGGAGTCCGCGGCGGTGGAGCGGGCCATCGCGTTCGCCGAATCGGCCGACGCCCCGATCTACATCGTGCACCTGTCCAGCGCCCGGGCCCTGGACGCGGCAACGGCGGCCCGGCGCCGGGGTCTGCCGGTCTACGTCGAGACCCGGCCGATCTACCTGCTGTTCGACGAGTCCCGCTACCAGTCGGACACACCCGGCCTGTACGTGGGCAACCCGCCGCTGCGCAGCCGCTCCGACGTGGACGCGCTCTGGGCCGGACTGGCTGCCGGTGACATCGCCACCTGCTGCACCGACCACGCCCCGTGGAAGCGCGAGCAGAAGCTGGCCCCCGAGGTCGACGTGACCATGACCCGCCCGGGCATGGCCGACCTGGAGACCCTGATGCCGGCGCTGTTCAGCGAGGGCGTGCTGAAGGGCCGGATCTCGCTGCAGCGCTTCGTCGAGGCCACCTCCACCAACGCCGCCCGGCTGTTCGGCCTGTACCCGCGCAAGGGCACCATCGCCCCGGGCGCGGACGCCGACATCACCGTCTTCGACCCGGAGCTGACCAAGCCGGTGCGCGGCGCCGAGCTCTACAGCCGGGCCAGGATGAGCCTGCTGGAGGGGGTGGAGCTCACCGGCTGGCCGGTGCGCACGATCAGCCGCGGTGAGACCGTGATGCTGGACGGAGAGGTGCTGGGCAGGCCCGGGCGAGGACGCCTGGCCCAGCCCGCCGACCTGCCCCGCCTGGCCACCCCGAGAGCACCGATTCTGTAGGTAGGAGAATACCTTTGAGTGACGTTCTGATCATCGGCGGCGGTATTGTCGGGATGACCACCGCGCTGGCCCTGGCCGGGTCCGGCACCAGTGTGACCATCGTGGACAAGGGCCGTCTGGGCGAGGGGTCCAGTTCACTGAACGCCGGCGGCATCCGCTCGCAGTTCTTCAAGGGCCCCAACATCGAGGCGGCCAACCGCACCAAGGCCTGGCTGCGCGCCTTCGAGGCCGAGGAGGGCGTCGACCTGGAGTACGACCAGAACGGCTACCTGTTCCTGGTCACCTCCCAGGCTCAGCACGACCGGCTGGCCGAGGGCGTGGCCATCCAGAACGCCCACGGCGCCGACACCCGGATGATCAGCCGGGCCGAGACCGAGGCGCTGCTGCCGCACGTGAACCTGGACGGCGTGATCGGCGGCTGCTTCGGCCCGACCGACGGCCACCTGAACCCGCGCGCGCTGATGCCTGCCCTGGCCGCGAAGGTCCGGCGTTCGAGCATCACGGTGCTGGAAGACCGCCGGGTGCTGAGGCTGGTGATCGACGGCGACAAGGTGACCGGGGTGGAGACCGACCGGGGTGTGCTGAGCGCCGGGGTCGTGGTCACCTGCGCGGGCGCCTGGTCGGTCGGCATCGGGCGCACCTACGGTCAGGAACTGCCGATCCTGCCGCGCCGCTCGCAGGTCTTCGTGATGGAGCAGACCCCGGAGATCCCCCAGAACGCGCCGCACACCTTCGACTTCGACGCCGGCATCTACGTGCGCCGGGCCGGGCAGGGCATCTGGTCGGGTGCCGCGTTCAAACCGGTGCTGGACGAGGTGCCGGACGTGGTCGAGGCGGACTGGACCGAGGGCGAGGAACTGGCCCGCCGCCTGGCCGTGCGGGTGCCGGCCCTGAAGGGCCGCAGGTTCGAGCGCAACTGGGCCGGGCCGATCGAGGTCACCCCGGACGACAACCCGCTGATCGGTTTCTCCACGTTCGAGAACTACTTCCTGGCCACCGGCTTCAGCGGCCACGGCATGTGCATCGGCCCGGGCCTGGCCCAGGACATCGCCGACGCCGTCCACGGCCGGGCCCCGCAGACCGACCTGTCGATCTTCCGCCCCGAGCGCTTCACCGACGGCGGCGAGATCGCCAAGGAGGGCATGTGGCTGGCCGAGCGTCCGGCCAGCTTCTCGATCTGGGCCGCCCGCGAGTGGGACGACGAGGCCGTCCGCTGATGAGCGCCGTCGACGGGGAGTTCCCGCACAGCTCGCACTGGGGTGCGTTCACCGCCGTGGTCGAGAACGGCAAGCTGGTCCAGGCGCGTCCGCACGCCGGTGACACCGACCCGTCCGACCTGCTCACGTCGATCCCGGACATCGTGGAATCGCCGCTGCGGGTGAACGCGCCGTCGGTGCGCCGGTCCTGGTTGGAGCACGGCCCGGGTGCGCGCACCGATCTGCGCGGGACCGAGGAGTTCGTGGAGGTCTCCTGGGAACAGGCCCTCGACCTGGTCGCCGGGGAACTGGAGCGGGTGCGCACGCAGCACGGCAACGACGCGATCTTCGGCGGCTCTTACGGCTGGTCCAGCGCCGGCCGCTTCCACCACGCCAAGACCCAGGTGAACCGCTTCCTGAACCGGATCGGCGGCTTCACCGACCAGAAGCACAACTACTCCTTCGCCACCGGCCTGGCCGTGCTGCCGCACATCGTCGGCGACCCGGCGATGGTCAGCGGCGAGGTCACCACCTGGTCCCGGCTGCAGGGCGCGACCACGCTGTGGGTGGCCTTCGGCGGCCTGCCCCTGCGCACCGCCCAGGCCGAGGCCGGCGGCATCACCCGGCACGTGGGGCGCGACAACCTGGCCGAGATGGCCCGGACCGGGACGCACTTCGTGAACGTCAGCCCGCTGCGTGACGACATCCACGCCGAGATCGACCCGGAATGGGTGGCGCTGCGGGCCAACACCGACACCGCGCTGATGCTCGGCCTGGCCCACACGCTGGAACGGGACGGGCTGGTGGACAAGAACTTCCTGAACCGCTGCACGCACGGCTACGAGACCTTCCGGCAGTACCTGCTCGGCGAGAGCGACGGCCGGCCGAAGACCGCCGCCTGGGCCGCCCGGATCTGCGACCTCGACGAGGAGTTCATCGTCGGCCTGGCCCACCGGATGGCGGACAACCGCACGTTCATCACCACCACCTGGTCGCTGCAGCGCGCCGAGTACGGCGAGCAGCCGTACTGGATGACGGTGACGCTGGCCGCCATGCTCGGCCAGATCGGCCTGGCCGGGGGCGGTTTCTCGTTCGGCTACGGCAACTCGGCCGGGATGGGCTCGTCCAAGCTGCCGTTCGGCACGCCGGTGCTGCCGGCCGGCCCCCAGCAGGGCGACTCGTGGATCCCGGTCGCCCGGCACACCGAGATGCTCGAGAACCCCGGCGGCGAGTACGAGTTCGACGGCGAGAAGCGCACCTACCCGCACATCCGGCTGATCTACTGGGCCGGGGGCAACCCGTTCCACCACCACCAGGACCTGAACCGGCTGGCCGCCGCCTGGCGCCGGCCCGAGACCATCGTCGTGCACGAACCCTGGTGGACCCCGACCGCGCGCCGGGCCGACATCGTCCTTCCGGCCACCACCACGCTGGAACGCAACGACATCGGCGCCAGCTCGCGCGACCGGGTGCTGGTGGCGATGAAGCGCGCGGTCGAGCCGGTCGGGCAGGCCCGCGACGACTTCGCCATCTTCAGCGCGCTGGCCGAACGGCTCGGCGTCGCAGCGCAGTACACCGAGGGCCGCACCGAGATGGAGTGGCTGCGCTTCCTCTACGACGCCAGCCGGGACAAGGCCGCGGGTTTCGATGTCCAGATGCCCGGTTTCGAGCAGTTCTGGGAAAAGGGCGAGGTCGCGATCGAGCACGACGGCGAACGCACCCTGATGGCCGAGTTCCGGCAGGATCCGGCGGCCAACCCCCTGCGCACACCGACCGGGAAGATCGAGATCACCAGCGACGTGGTGGCCGGTTTCGGCTACGACGACTGCCCGGGTCATCCGGTGTGGCTGGAGCCCCGGGAGTGGGCCGGCTCGCCGCTCGCCCAGCAGTACCCGCTGCACCTGATCAGCAATCAGCCCAGGCACCGTCTGCACGGGCAGCTCGACATGGGACGGGTCTCCCGCGCGGCGAAGGTGGCCGGCCGGGAACCGGTCCGGCTCAACCCCGAGGACGCCGCTGCCCGGGGCATCTGCGACGGCGACCTGGTCGAGGTGTTCAACGGCCGGGGCCGGGTGCTGGCCGGGGCGGTGCTCTCGGACGCGTTGCGCGCGGGCGTGATCCAGCTCTCCACCGGCGCCTGGCACGACCCGGTCGACCCGGCCGCCGCTTCTCTCGACCGTCACGGCAACGCGAACGTCCTGACCCGGGACGTCGGCACCTCACGCCTGGGGCAGGGACCGAGTGCGCACTCCACGCTGGTCGAGGTGCGCAAGGCGACCGAAGACCCGGGTCCGGTCGCCGTACATCACCCGCCCACGATCGTCCCCAATTTCGGCTCTGCGGAGACTCCGGCATGATCCGCTACACCCTGACCCGGATCGGGTCGGTCGTCCCCACCGTGCTGGGCGCCGCCACGGTGGCGTTCCTGCTGCTACGGCTGATCCCGGGCGACCCGGCCCGGATCTCGGCCGGGCCCACCGCGACCCCCGAGCAGGTCGAGCACCTGCGCAGTCAGCTGGGCCTGGACCAGCCGTGGTGGTCGCAGTACCTGGAGTTCCTGCGCAACCTGTTCACCGGGAGCCTGGGAACCTCCACCCGCAGCGGCAACTCGGTGATGGCGGAGATCTCCACCCGGCTGCCGTTCACCATCCAGCTGGCGTTCTGGGCGATGCTGATCGCGATCGTGGTCGGCTGCGCCCTGGGCATCGTCGGGGCGCTCTACCGCGGCCGGTTCGTCGACTTCGTGTTCTCGGCGGTCTCGGTGGTCGGGGTCTCGGCCCCGGTGTTCTGGATCGGCCTGATGATGATCGTGCTGTTCTCGGTGAAGCTGGGCTGGTTCCCGGCCTCCGGTGCGGCCACCCCGGCCAGCGTGGTGCTGCCGGCCTGCGCGCTGTCGCTGTTCGCCATCGGTTTCATCTCCCGCCAGACCCGCTCGGCGATGATCGACGCGCTCTCGATGGACGCGATCCGCACCGCCCGGGCCAAGGGCATGAGCGGGTTCAACGTGGTCGGCAAGCAGGCCCTGCGCAATGCCCTGGTCCCGGTGATCACCGTGGTCGGCCTGCAGTTCGGGCAGATGCTCGGCGGCTCGATCCTGACCGAGTCGGTGTTCGGCTGGCCCGGGATCGGGCAGCTGCTGGTCAACTCGATCACCAACCGCGACTACCCGGTGGTGCAGGGCGTGGTCTTCGTGGTGGCCGTGATGCTGATCCTGGTGAACCTGGCCACCGACCTGCTCTACTCCGCGATCGACCCGAGGGTGCGTCATGGCCACTGAGACTCCCGCCGCCGTCCCGGTCACGGCGGCCCTTCCGCGGCGCCGTTCGTTCCTGGGCGCCCTGTGGCGGCACCGCAGCTCGAGGGTCGGCCTGATCCTGGCCGGGTTCACCCTGGCGGTGGCCCTGATCGGGCCGTTCCTGGTGCTCGGCAGCGCCTCGTCCGACCCGAACCACCAGGACCTCTCGCAGAGCCTGCTGGGCAGTTCTTCCGGCCACTGGCTGGGCACCGACGACCTGGGCCGCGACGAGCTGGTCCGGATCGTGAACGGCGCCCGCTACACCCTGGTCATGGCGGTGGCCGCGGTGGCCATCGCCGCGGCGGCCGGGCTGGTCGTGGGGGCGGTCTCCGGCTACGCGGGCGGCTGGACCGACCTGGTCATCCAGCGCCTGGTCGACATCATCCTGTCGTTCCCCGGCTTCCTGATGGCGCTCTCGCTGGTGGCGATCCTCGGCACCGGGATGACCAACCTGATCATCGCGGTGGCGGTCTCGGCCTTTCCCCGGTTCGTCCGGGTCACCCGCAGCGGGGTGCTCACCGTGATGCGGCTGCCCTACGTGGAGGCCGCCCGCTCGCAGGGGCTTCCGCCGCTGCGGATCCTGCGCCGCCACGTGGTGCCCAACGCCCTGGGCGCGCTGATCGTGCAGACTCCGCTGGAGATCGGCTCGGCCGTGCTCACCGGCGCGGGTCTGGGCTTCCTCGGCCTGGGGGTGGCCGAGCCGACGCCGGAGTGGGGCGCGATGCTCGGCGACGGCCGCGACCTGCTGTTCACCGACCCCACGCTGGTGACCTACCCGGGTATCGCGATCTTCGTCGCCATCCTCGGCTTCAACCTCCTGGGCGACGGCATCCGCGATGTCCTCGACCCCCGGCACTCCACGAGCAGGTGAGCCCGTTGACCTCTTTGCTGAGCGTGCGCGACCTGCGCACCGCCTTCAACGGCCAGACCGTCGTCGACGGGGTGGACCTCGACCTGCAGCCCGGCCGGACCCTCGGCCTGGTCGGCGAGTCCGGCTCCGGCAAGAGCGTCACCGCGCTGTCGGTGATGGGCCTGCTCGACCGGGGCGGCCAGGTGCTGCCCGGATCGTCGATCCGGCTGGAGGGCCGCGAGCTGGCCGGCCTGGGCGAGCGCGGGCTGCGCGAGGTGCGCGGCCGGCGGATGGCGATGATCTTCCAGGAACCGATGTCGTCGCTGAACCCGGTGTACACCGTGGGCGACCAGGTGGCCGAGACCGTGCGCCGGCACCGGGGCCTCAGCCGGCGGGCGGCCCGGGAGCGTGCCGTGGAACTGCTGCGGCTGGTCGGCATCTCGGCCCCGGAGCGGCGGGTCACCGAGTACCCGCACCAGCTCTCGGGCGGGATGCGGCAGCGGGTGATGATCGCGATCGCCATCTCGGCCGACCCGGCCGTGCTGATCGCCGACGAGCCGACCACCGCGCTGGACGTGACCATCCAGGGACAGATCCTGACCCTGCTGAAAGAGCTGCAGGAACGGCTGAACATGGCGATCCTGATGATCACGCACGACCTGGGCGTGGTCTCGCAGATCGCCGACGACGTGGCGGTGATGTACGCGGGCCAGGTGATCGAGCGCACCGAGACGCAGCGCCTGGTGGGCAACCCGGCGCACCCGTACTCGCGTGGTCTGCTGGCCTCGGTGCCCCGCCTGGGCATGGACCGCAACGTGCCGTTGCCCTCGATCCCCGGTTCGGTGCCCAGCCCGGCCGACTGGCCGGCCGGGTGCCGCTTCGCCGACCGCTGCGAGTTCGTCACCCCCGGGTGCCGCGAGAAGCCTCCGCTGCTGCTGGAGCGCTGGCCCGGGCACGAGGTGGCGTGCGATCACCCGCTGGTCGACGGCGTACCCGTCCCGAACTCCTCCCGAGAGGTGGTGAGCTGATGACGATCACCGACCGCACCCCCCCAAGCCCCTGCTCAGCGCCCGGGGCGCCAGCGTCGAGTTCACCGTGCGGGGCCGGCGCGGCAAGACGGTCGTGCCTGCCGTGCAGGACATCGACCTGGACATCGTCCCCGGCGAGACTCTCGGCCTGGTCGGTGAGTCCGGCTGCGGCAAGTCCACTCTCGGCCGGGCGCTGGTGCGTCTGGTCGACGTCACCCGTGGCAGCGTGGAGTTCGAGGGCCAAGACATCAGCGGCCTGAGGGGCAAGGAGCTGCGCGGCCTGCGCCGGCACCTGCAACTGGTGTTCCAGGACCCGATGAGCTCACTCAACCCGCGACTGAAGGTGCGGGACCTGATCGGCGAGGCCCCCCTCGTCCATGGTCTGGCCACCAAGGAGAGCCTCGACGACCTGGTGACCACCGCTCTGGAGCGGGTCGGCCTGCCGCGCTCGGCCGCCGACCGCTATCCGCACCAGTTCTCCGGCGGGCAGCGCCAGCGCATCGGCATCGCCCGCGCGCTGGCCCTGGAGCCGAGGTTCGTGGTGGCCGACGAACCGGTCTCCGCCCTCGACGTGTCGGTGCAGTCGCAGGTGGTCAACCTGCTCGTCGAACTGCAGCGCGACCTCGGCCTGACCTACCTCTTCGTGGCCCACGACCTGGCCGTGGTCGACTACGTGTCCGACCGGGTGGCGGTGATGTACCTGGGGCGGATCGTCGAGATCGGCACCGACGAGGACATCCGCGAGCGCCCCCGCCACCCCTACACCCGGGCCCTTCTGGCCGCGGCCCCGCAGATCGGCCGCCGGGAGGTCGCTCCCCCGCTGTCCGGTGACGTGCCCTCGGTGGTGAACCCGCCCTCCGGCTGCCCGTTCCGCACCCGTTGCCCGCTGGCCGAACCGCAGTGCGCCGAGACCCGGCCCGAACTGCGCCTGGTGGACCGCCACCAGGTCGCCTGCCATCTCGCCTGAACCCCCGCT
Source organism: Kineosporia rhizophila (assembly GCF_021277265.1). GTDB lineage: Bacteria > Actinomycetota > Actinomycetes > Actinomycetales > Kineosporiaceae > Kineosporia > Kineosporia rhizophila. Next base: position 288,449 of record NZ_JAJSOH010000006.1, on the reverse strand, counting down.
AGGAAAGAGGAAAGTCGTGACCCAGACCGACACCCCCGAGAACGACCTGCAGATCACCGAGCGGATCCAGCCGATCTCGGTCAGCACGAAGTACGACCAGCGTTTCCACTCCGTCACGCAGATCCGTGACCTGGAGCCGCTGCACCACGACGAGCCGGTCGACCTGGGCGGGGGCAACACCGGCCCGACCGCGCTGGAGGCCACCCTGGCCGCGTTCAACGCCTGCAGCGCGATGATCATGTTCGTGCTCCGGCGTGAGCAGAAGTTCGACCTGGGCGGGGTGGAGTTCAGGACCGGTGGTTTCATCGACGTGCGCCGCGCCGAGATGCGCCGCACCAAGAAGAAGTACAGTGAGATCGAGCCGGTGGCGCGGCACTACCAGCGGGTCGAGCAGGAGGTCGTGATCACCACCTCCGAACCGCAGGAGCGCATCGACCACTTCAAGGCCGAGGTCGAGCGGCTGTGCCCGATGTACGCGCTGCTGTCCGACGCGGGTGTGCCGCTGACCATCACCTGGACCGTGGTGCGCCCGGATGCCTGAGGCTTCGGGAGTGCTGACTGCCGGCGCCGTCGTGGTCGGGGGCGGGATCAACGGCGCCGCCCTGGCCTACTATCTGGCCAGTTCCGGCGTGGAAAACGTGGTGCTGCTGGAGGCCACCGAGCTGGGCTCCGGGGCCACCGCCGGATCGATGGGCAACGTGCGCCAGCAGTACGGCACCGCCCTCGAGATCGAGTGCTCCCGGCGGGGTCTGGCGTTCTGGAAGTCGCTGGGCTCCTCCTTCGGCCTGACGGTGCCGTTCCACGAGGACGGCTACCTCATGCTGACCTCGAACGAGGCGTCGGCCGAGACCCTGCGCAAGCACGCGGCGGTGCAGATCGAGCAGGGCATGCCCGACGTGCACCTGCTCACCCCCGACCAGATCCCCGACGTGGCGCCCTATCTGGACACCACCGGGCTGGTGCTGGGCTCGTACACGCCGCTCGACGGGCACGTCATGCCCACCGACGGGGTGACTGCGCTGGTGGCCGCCGCCCGGTCGCTGGGTGTCGTGGTGAAGCGGCACTGGCCGGTCGAGGCCGTGGTGCGCGAAGGCAGCTCCTGGCGGGTGCAGGGCCCGCAGGGTGAGGTCGTGGCGCCGAACGTGGCGCTGGTGGCCGGGATCGGCACCAAGAAGCTCGTCGAGCCGTTCGGCGTCCAGCTGGACATGTACGAGGGCCGGCACCTGGGCCTGATCACCGAGAACTACCTGCCGGGGCGGAAACTGCCCACCACGGTGGACATCGACACCGGCATGGTGATCGAGCGCGAGGGCGACCAGCTGATGGTCGCGATGCTCTCGCGCAACCCGGCGCCGCGCGACTACGACCACCTGGCCGAGCTGTTCTACGAGGCCGCGAGCGTGCGCGCCCCGCAGCTGACCGACCTGTCGATGGTCAGCCGGTACACCGCCTGGCCGGTGCTCGGCGGGGACGGCCACCCGTACGTCGGCCTGGTCGAAGAGGGCCTGTGGGCACTCACTTTCACCGGTCACGGGGCCATGCACGGGCCGCCGGTGGCGCAGGCCCTGGCCCGCGAGATGATCGGCGACCCCGACGGCACGCTGGACCTGTCCGAGTGGGACATCCGCCGCGAACCGGCCGAGCAGTCGGTGCTCTGGCGGCGTCAGGGCAAGGAATAGAGGACGTCGGTGGCCCCCTGGTCCCGCCGGTCGGCAGAACCAGGGGGCACGTTCGGGGCTCTACCCGGCCACCCGGGATTCCAGCACGGTCAGGTCGCGCTCGGCGTAACGCCGGTGCTCCCACTCCTCGTTCAGCACCGTCTGCAGGCACTCCGCCACCGGGTAGCGGTCGGCGGGCGGATAGCCCGGCCCCTCGACCGGTTCGGTGTGGGCGGCCAGGCTCTGCTCGGTCAGCCCGTCGATCACCCGGCGCACGGTGGCGCCGCGCTCGGCCCGCAGGGCCAGCACCTCGTCCAGGCCCGGCCGGGCCCCCTTGTCCCAGGGCACGCCCGGTTCCGGGTCCATCTCGTCGAACGGCAGGGCCAGGGGGTGCCAGGGGCGGGGCTCGCCCAGGACGGCCCGGCTGATCCAGATGTCGGTGGCGTAGACCAGGTGGCGCAGCGTCTCGATGAACGACCACTCCTCGTCGACCCGTTCGTGCAGCAGCTCCGGCGGCAGGGCCCGGGCCCGCTGAACGGTGGCCTGCCACCGGGCCTGCAGGATGTCCCAGGCCTCGCTGTAGCCGGCCACGTCGGTGGGCCGCATCTTGGCCCGGTCCGGTTCCCGGCGGTCCAGTTCGGCCTCGATCAGCGGGCCCACGTCGACCCCGTTGATCCGCAGCCCCTCGATCTGGCCGTCGATCTCCACCTCGCCGACCCAGACGCCCCGCATCCGGACCTTCCAGAAACTGCTCCGGCGCACCTGCACCTTCTGGAACCGGGAGTCGGTCAGGTCCACGTCCGAGAAGTCGGTCACGACGGTCAGTGTTCCAGGCTGGAGGCGATCCGATCCGCGTCTTCGAACAAGCGGGCGATGTACGTCGGGCACGCGGAGGCCGCTCACCCGGAAATAGGCCATGATCATCACATGGCCGACGGACCGGACAGCACGCCCAAGCCCCGACGACGGATCGTCCGGCGGACGGTGCGCAGCCTCGGCGCCCTGCTGGCCATGCTGCTTCTCGTGGTCAGCGCCGCCGTGGCCGCTTTCGCCGTGCACGGCTCCGGCACCGTCGACCGCTCGATCCGCAGCACCGGGCAGGACGCCTACTGGCTGGGGCACGCCTGGGTGGACGGCCGCAAGACCCAGACCGACGTAGACGCCCTGGCCGACCAGCTCGAGGGCACCGGCATCCGTGACCTGTACGTGCACGCCGGCCCCTACGCCGACGACGGCACCCTCGATCCGGCCCTGCGCCCCCGCGCCTCCTGGCTGCTCGAGGCTCTGCACACCGCGCTGCCCCAGGTGCGGGTGCAGGCCTGGCTGGGCAACGTGCTCGCCGATAACCGGATGAGCCTGGCCTCGGCCGCGACCCGGGCCCGGGTGCTCGAAGGGGCCGAGGCGATCCTGGCCGAGGGCTGGGACGGCGTGCACTACGACTTCGAGCCGGCCCGCAACGGCGACCAGGACTTCCTCGACCTGCTGGCCGCCACCCACTCCCGCACCCAGGCCGCCGGCGCCCTGCTGTCGGTGGCCACGCCCAAGCTCCAGCCGGTCACCGGGCTGCACCACCTGCAGTCGAGCCAGTGGACGAAGGCCTACATGCGGCGGGTGGCCGGGTCGGCCGACCAGATCGCGATCATGGCGTACGACACGTTCCTGCCCAGCGAGCGGGCCTTCCAGGGATACATCCGCCGCCAGACCACCCTGGCCCTGGACGCCGTGCCGGCCGACGTCGACCTGCTGATCGGGGCGCCTGCCTACCAGGACCAGAAGATCAACCGTTTCGACGCGGCCGAGACCGTGCCCGCCGCCATCGCGGGTGTGCAGCAGGCCCTGGCCGGGCGAGCCCGGGACCGGCCGGTCGGGCTGGCGCTCTACGTCGACTTCGACGCCACCGAAGAGGACTGGGCCAGCTACCGCGACGACTGGGGCCGGACCGCCCCGTAGCTCGCCCGAAAACTCAGGTAAAGACTGTGGAGATCAGCATGAGCACCGGCATGCAGCCGAGGGTGGTCAGCAGAGCCACGTCCCGGGCGATGTTCTCTCCCCGGCCGAACCACATCGCATAGGTCTGCACGTTCTGGGCCGTGGGTAGGGCGGCCATCGCGATCACGGAAAACAGTTCCGGCCCTTCGAGGTTCAGCAGCAGGCCACCGACGGCCCAGGCCACCAGCGGCATGAAGAGCACCTTGACCGCGGTGGCGGTGAGCACCGGCGGCAGGTCGGCCCCGGCCAGCGGCCGCCGGCCCCACAGGGTGATGCCGAAGGCCATCAGCATCAGTGGGACCGCGGCGCCGCCGAGGAGCTCCAGCGGCCCGCTGACCACCGCCGGCACACTCACGCCGGTCACCGACACGATCACTCCGGCCACCGTGCCGAGCACCAGCGGGTTGCGCACCGGCACGGTGAGGATGCCCCACACGTCCAGCCTGCCCCGCACTCCCAGCTCCAGCGCGGCGGTGACGGCCGGCGCCAGCACCACCAGCTGCAGCATGATCAGCGGCGCGGCGGCCGAGGTGTCGCCGACCACGTAGGTCGCCACCGGCAGCCCGATGTTGGCCGCGTTCGCGTAGGAGGAGGCGGTGACGCCGATCGTGGTCTCGGCCAGCGGCCGGCGGAAGAACAGGAGCGACAGCACCACGAAGACGCTCGCACTGACCAGGGCCGACAGCAGGGCGACCAGCGCCGCCGTGGAGGCCAGCACCGAGGGATCGCCGTGGGCCATGGTCAGGAACAACAACGACGGGCTGGCCACCGCATAGGCGGTCTTGCTCAGGTAGCGGGCGCCCTCCCGTGGGATCACCCCGGTGGCGGCCAGCACGACCCCGGCCAGCACGACGGTCAGGATGATGGAGAAACCGGTGACGACACCCGTCACTGCGTGGAGGCCCTCCTGCTTACATCAGGTCGGTTCAGGTCAGGAACAGGACCACCGCGACGACGGTGGCGAACCCGACGATGGTCCAGCGCAGCACCTCGGAGGGCAGGCGCCGGGCCAGCCGGGCCCCGACGAAGCCGCCGATCACCGTGGCCGGGGCCAGGACCGCCACCGCCAGCCAGTCCACCGGCCCGAAAATGCTGTACACCAGCACCGTCGTGGTGCCCACCACGGCCGAGAACACGTTGCGCAGAGCGGTGATCCGGCGCAGCGGCTCGTCCAGCACCAGCGACAGCCCGGCGATCGCCAGGATGCCCATCGCCGCGTTGAAGTAGCCGCCGTACAACCCGCACAGGAAGAAGACCAGGTGCACGAGCAGCTGGGTGCGGCGCGGCGAACTGTCCTTGGGCGGCCCGGCCAGGGCCTTCAGACGCTTCTGGAAGACCATCAGCGCGGCCGCGAGCAGCAGCAGGAACGGCACGACGATCTCGAACGCACCGCGCGGAGCGAGCAGCAGGACGGCGCTGCCGCACAGCGCCCCGGCCACGATCGTCGGGATCACGCCCAGGATGCGGCGGCCCTGCCCGGCCAGGTCGGGACGGGTGGCCACGGCGCTGGAGGCGTAGCCGGGCGCGACCGAGAGGGCGTTGCTGACGTTGGCCGCCACACTCGGCAGGCCGATCGCGACCAGCAGCGGGAAGGTGATCAGCGAGCCGCCGCCGGCGATCGCGTTCACCCCGCCCGCCAGCAGACCGCCGCCGAACAGCGCGAAGGCCTCCCACACCTGCATCCGAGGCCAAGCCCTTCTTCACGCCGTCTTCGGCTCACCGGTCCCCGGTATGGTCCCGGCGCCGCCGGGGTGCGGGCAAGGATCCGTGGCGAGCCCCACTCGCCCTCCTCACCGGCCCCGCCGGTCCTCCTCGCCGGCACCGGGCCGTCCGCGTCTGCCCCATCAGGCCAAATCATCCCGGATCCGACTTAGGGGTGACGTTCGGCCGGAGTCCGGAGCATTAACCTTCAGGCCATGCAGAAGCTCGGTCCGGCCCTCCTGCTGGCGGCGTTCTCGCTCGGTGGGCTCGCCGAGGTGGTGGTCGAAGGCACCGGTGCGGGCTTCCTGGTCCCCTCGTTCGCCGTCTGCGCAGTGGCCGGGTTGCTGATCTGGCGGCAGCCGCACGAGCGGGAGGTGCTGCTCGGCGGGGCCGCCTCGATCTGCCTGGCCTCGGCCCTGCTCACCCTGGCCGCCGTCGTCCACCTGGTGCCGGCCCGGTTCTCCCCCACCGAGGTGCTCGGCCTGCTCACGCTGGTGCTGCTGGTCTCGCGGCGGCGCTGCACCGGCACGCAGGAGAGCGTGGTGCTGCTGGCCCTGGTGCTGACCGCGGTGGCCGCCCCCTGGCGTGAGCCCTCGGCCACCAGCGCCCTGGCGATGTCGGTCGTGGCCCTCGCGGCCTCGGTGTCGGTGGTGGCCGGCTGGAGCCTGCGTGAGGGCGGCCTCGCCGTCGACCGCAGGGTGGCCGGGGTGCTCGCCGAGCAGCGCCAGGGCCTGGCCCGCGACCTGCACGACGACCTGGCCCACCACGTCACCGGGATCATCGTGGCCGCCCAGGCCGCGGCCGTGGTCACCGGGCCGGAGTCGGCCGCCGCCCGGGCCGCCCTGCAGCGGATCGAGCAGGCCGCCGTGGACGCCCTGGAGTCGATGCGCAGCACCGTCGCCCTGCTCCGGGTGGACGACCAGGAGGCGGTGGCCCGGCTCAGCGGGCCCGAGTGGCCGTGGGACCTGATCTCGCTGGTGAAACGCTTCGGCCAGACCACCGGCATCCGCACCACCCTGACCATCCGGGCCGACCAGGTGCCGGCGGAGCACTGCCAGACGGTGCACCGGGTCACCCAGGAGGCGCTGACCAACGTGAGCCGGCACGCCCGCCTGGTCTCCCGCGCCGACGTCGTGATCGACCGGGACGAGCGCGGGCTGCTGGTGGTGGTGACCGACGACGGCGCCGGGAGCCGGGAACCGTTCTCCAGCGGCGGATTCGGCCTGCTCGGCATCCGCGAGCGGGCCCGGGCCCTGGGCGGCGAGGTCCGGGCCGGGCGCCGCGAGAACGGCGGCTGGCAGGTCGAGGTGGTCCTGCCGATGACCGAAAACCCGGTCCGCGAGATAGAGTTCAGCCGGTGACGATCACCGTGCTCGTGGCCGACGACCAGGACATGGTGCGCACCGGTTTCGCGATGATCCTCGGCGCCCAGCCGGACATCGAGGTGGTGGCCGAGTGCGCCGACGGCGTCGCCACGGTGGAGGCGGCCCGGCGGCTGCGGCCCGACGTGGTCATGCTCGACATCCGGATGCCCGGTCTCGACGGCCTGGAGGTCACCCGGCTCCTGGCCGGGCCGGGGGCGGTCCAGCCGCTGCGGGTACTGGTGGTCACCACCTTCGGCGAGGACGCCCTGGTGGACACGGCTCTCGACAACGGCGCCCTGGGCTTCCTGCTGAAGGACGCGGGCCCGGCCTTGCTGGTCGAGGCGGTGCGGGCGGCCGCCGCCGGTGACGCGCTGATCAGTCCCTCGCTCACCCGGAACCTGCTGCACCGGCGCCAGGCCGCTCCGGCCAGGCCCACCCGGCCGGGCACCGCGGCCCTGCTCAGCGAACGGGAACTGCAGATCGTGCGTCTGGTGGCCCGAGGCCGCACCAACGGCGAGATCAGCGAGGAACTGTTCCTGGCGCTCGGCACGGTCAAGTCGCACCTGGCCAAGGTGCAGACCAAGCTGGGCCTGACCAACCGTGTCCAGGTGGCGGCCTGGGCCTGGGAGAACGGCCAGATGCAGCGCTGATCCGAGGTGATCAGCGCTGCTACTCGCCGCCGAACACGTCCTCGTCGCCCGGCTCGCCGAGCGAGGCGCAGTACTGCGCCGGCCCCGGTGTCTCCACGTCGCCGGCCACCGGCGTCCATTGTTGTTCTACTACCGCCCCTTCGGCGAAAGTCAACCGCAGCAGAGCACCTCGGCGGTCCAGCGACCCGAGACCGAAGGCGACGAAAGTGTCGTTCACCTCGGCCTGCCCCTGCACCGACTCGGCATGCGTGCCGACCACCACGTCGGCCCCGGCCTCACTCAGCCGGGCAGCAAAGTCCCGTTGCGCCAGCGAGACACACGATGTGCGGCGATTTCCCCAGTGCGGCATCACGATCACCACATCGCTGTCCACCCGGGCCTGCCGCACGGCCGTCAGAGCCATGGTCTGGTTACGGGCAGAAGCAATCCCCGGACGATCGGGGCGGGCGTCGTCGGCATCAGTCGCCTCCTCCACCTGGTTGAGACCGATCACCGCGATCCGCTGCCCGTTGATCTCAGTCCGCCAGGGTTGGTACGCCTGCGCCGAGTCGCGCCCGGCCCCGAAAGTCACCCCCGTGCCGAAACCTTCGGTTCCGTAGTCCATCACCTCGTCATTGGCCAGGCTGACCGCATCGATCCCTTTGCGCTGCAGCAGCTTCAGCGCTTCCGGGGTGGGAGCGGAGCTGAGCGTGGCCAACGTCAGGTCGGCGTGCCCGAGCGACTGGGCCACGGGCTCCAGCACAGCCCCGTCCGGCTTCCCGGCGAACCGGATGTCGCCGGCGAAGCTCAGGGTCAGGCTGCCCGCTGTCGCCGCTCTGACGCTACCGTTCGGCGGTGCCGCACAGCCCGCCATCAGCAGGAGCGGAACTGCCAGCAGAAGAGCCCTTCTCACACCGTGACCCGTTCCGGACCGGACGACCAGTTCTGCCAGACCGAGGCGTCGATATTGCCGCCGGAGACCACGCACAGCGCCTTCAGCGACCGGTCCCCCCGATGCAGCGCAGCCGCCAGAGCCGCAGCGCCCGCCCCCTCGGCCCGGATCCGCGCCTGGTTCCAGAGCCGGTGCATCGAGGCGCGCAGATCGGCGTCCGACACGGTGACCACCTCGAGGCCGTACTGCTGCGCGGCGTCGAAGGCGATCTGCCCGATCCGCCGCACCAGCAGCCCTTCCGGCATGCCGGCGGCGCTGTCCAGAGTGATCCGGCGTCCGGCCCGCAACGAAAGGGCCAGTGCCGGAGCCTGCTCGTACTCGACTCCGATCACCCGCACCCGGCCACCCCATTCCCGCAGCGCCGCAGTGACCAGACCACCGCCGCCCACGGGAACGAAAACCACGTCGGGCACACCGTTCTGCTCGGAGCACTCCCGGAACAGACTGCGGTGACCCTCGATCACCTGGTCGTCGTCGAAGCTGTGCACGAACAACGCGCCGGTCTGCTCAGCAGTACGCCGGGCGGCCAGTTCGCAGTCGTCGTAACCACCCTCGACCAGAACCGGGTGCGCCCCGGCCCCGGCGATCCGGGCCAGCTTGGCCTGCGGAATGGTCTGCGGCACGTAAACGGTCAGATGCAGGCCGCGCTCGGCCGAGGCCAGGGCCAAGCCGGAGGCGTGGTTCCCGGTGGAGGCCGCCACGATGCGGGTGCCCGGGGCCAGGCCGGCCGTACGGTGGAAAGTGCCTCGATACTTGAACGCGCCCGACTTCTGCTGGGTCTCGTCCTTGACCGCCAGCTCACCCCACTCCTCGTCCGGCAACACCGTGACGGGCGTGCGAACCGGCCCGCTCATACCGGCACCGCCTGAGTCAGAGCGGCAGCGGCCACATCCAGGCCCGCCGAACGACTTCCCTTCACCAGCACCACGTCCGAAGGCCGCAGCACCGGCTCCAGGGCTTCCGCCACATCCTGCGGCTGGTCCAGCACCAACGCTTCACGAAGGCCGACCTGGCAAGCAGCGGCCACGGCCCGGGCCGGATGCGTCCCGACCGCGACCATCACGTCCACGCCCAGCGAGGCCGCCAGTCGCCCGACCTCCTCGTGCGCGCTGACGGCCAGATCCGCGAGGTCGGCCATCTCTCCGAGCACCGCGATCACCCGCCCACCCTCCAGCCGGGCGGCCACCAGCGCTCGCAGGCCGGCCTCCACCGAGACCGGATTGGCGTTGTAGCTGTCGTCGATCACCCGCACGCCGTCCGGGCGCTCGGTGATCTGCATGCGGCCCGGCGAAAGGCTCGCCCGGGCCAGCCCTTCCGCGATCTCGGCAGCGGTGAGTCCCAGATGGGTGGCCACCGCGGCCGCCGCCAGAGCATTCACCACCATGTGCTCACCGGTGACCGGCAGCTGCACCGAGGCCTGTCCCTGCGGAGTCTCCAGAACGAAAGCCGCCCGTCCCTGTGAGTCCAGGCGGACGTCCATTGCTCTGATGTCTGCCGGATGGCGCACGCCGTAGGCGAGAACCCGGCTTCGCGCCTGCCTGCGCATAGCGGAAACCCGCCGGTCGTCGGCATTCAGTACAGCCAGGCCATCCGCCGGCAGGGCGCGCACCAGCGCCGCCTTCTCGGTGGCGATCGCGTCCTGCGAGTTGCCGAACTGCTCGAAGTGCGACATCCCGACGATGGTGACCACCCCGACGGAGGGAGAGGCGATGTCGCACAGCTCGGCGATCTGCCCGGCCCCGGCCGTACCCATCTCCAGGACAGCGACTTCGGTGTCGGGCTCGATCCGGGCCAGGGTCAGCGGAAGGCCGATCTCGTTGTTGAACGACTTCTCGTTCGCCACCGTGCGCCGGTGCGGTGAGAGCACCGCCGCCAGCATGTCTTTGGTACTGGTCTTGCCCGAGGAACCGGTGACCCCGACGATCGTGGCGCTCGAACGCAGCCGCGCCGCCCGGCCCACCTGCCCCAGTGCGGTCTGCACGTCGGGCACCTCGATCCGCGGTACCCGCTGCTCGGCCCAGCGCTGCGCGTCCGGGTGCCGTTCGGGCACGAGGGCGACGGAGGCGCCGAGCTCGTGCGCCGCCCCGACGAACCGGGTGCCGTCGGTCTGCTCCCCCGGCAACGCGGCGAAGATCGATCCCGGACGGGCCTGTCGGGAGTCGACCACCAGACTGCCCGCCCGGGCGTGCGGATCGGCGTCGAGCAGAGGGCCGCCGGTGGCAGCGGCGACATCAGCGAGGCTGAGCGGTATCAACGGTTCTCTTCCGTGAGCTGGTACAGGTTTTCGAGCAGAGCCGGGAACGGCAGACCGGCCGTGCCCATCAGCTGGGCGAAGGCGCTCTGCGCGGTCATCCCGGGCACCGTGTTCACCTCGTTGACCAGCAGCGAGCCGTCACGCAGGTCGAGGAACAGGTCCACCCGGGCGAAGATGTCGCAGCCGAGCGCCCGGTAGGCCTGCCCGGCCAGCCGGCGGGCCTGCTCGATCACCTCGGGCCCGACCCCGGCCGGCGTCTCGAAGCGCAGCCGGCCCTTCAGGTACTTCTCCTCGTACCCGAGCACCATGCCTTCCTGGATGCACTCCAGCGGCTGCGAAACCGTCAGCTCGGGGCCGTGTCCCACCACCCCGACGAGGAACTCGCGGTGCGGGACGAACTCCTCGATCAGCGCGGTGTCGTCCCAGCGCAGGGCCTCGTCGATGGCCGCGGGCAGGCCGTCGGCGGCCGGGACCTCGGTGACCCCGAAGCTGGAGCCACTGCGCGCGGGCTTGACGAACCACGGCCCGGCGCCGAGGCCTTGGGCCGGCACCCGGGGGTCGGCCTTGCTCACCGCGAGACCGGCAGCGACCGGCAACCCCGCCGAGCGCAGCACCGCCTTGGTGAGCTGCTTGTCGAAGCAGACCGCCGAAGCCGCCACTCCGCAGCCGATCACCGCCAGCCCGTAGGCAGCCAGCAGGCCCTGCAGGGTGCCGTCCTCGCCCCACTGACCGTGGCAGAGCGGCAGCACCACGTCGTACCCGTCGAACACCCCGCGCGGCGGCGGGGCCGTGAACACCTCGGTCTCGGCCGGTCCGGAGACAGCGGCGGAACCGGCCCGCAACGGAAGCCGCTGCGGGTCGGCCCGGGCGATCAGTTCCCCGTGCGCACCGGGGCCGACGAACCAGCTACCGTCCTTGCTGATCCCGACGGCCAGCACGTCCCAGCCGAGCCCCTCCAGCTCGGCCAGCACCGACCCGGCACTGCCGAGACTGACTTCGTGCTCCGGTCCCGGCCCCCCGAAAAGAATCGCGATCTTGCCTACGAGCTTGGGCATGCAGCAACCCTGCTGCACCCCGGCAGGGCCGACATCGGCCACCCGACCGGTTCGATCGAGCCCGGATCAGCCAAAAGACCGATGACAGAGCGTGGACGGGCTATGACACCGGGTCAGAGGTCACGGTGAGCGTCGAAGCCAGCTCGACGAGTTTCGGCCGGCACCGCGCCGCCTCGACCAGGTCGAGATATCCGGTGGAGAGGTAGAACGCCAGGTCTCCCTGCGAGTCGGACACCCGCCAGACGAAAACCTCGTGCTCCTGGACCAGTTCGTACTCCGGGTTCACCGGCGCCCGGTAGCGCTGCACCAGGTGCACCGCGGGCCCGGCGGGAGTCTGGATCGTCTCCTGCACGGCCGGCTGCTCGAGCATCTCCTCCGGCAGCCGGAACTCCTCCAGCAGGCCGGCCGTCGGCAGCGACTCCGGGACCGCCTCCACCCGGACGACGACGCTGCAGATCACCGGCTCGGCCGCGACCGGCTGCAGGAAGAGCAGCATGACCGGCGGAATCTCTTCCTTGCGGGCCGCCTCGAGCGCCGGAACCATCACGTCGACCAGCAACCCGACCCGCTCGGCGCTCAGCTCCGCCCGTTCCCGGGCGGCCCGGCGCAGGATCGTGGTCTGCGCCCAGCGACGGGGATCGGCCTCCAGGTCGGCCTGGACCCACTCGTCCGTGTGATCGAGTACGACAGTCGTCATCTCAGCCCTCCCGGAAGCGCAGCGACCCGGCGATCGCCTCGAACAGCACCGACATGGGCTCGGCGATCTGCTCCATCGGCGTACGGAACGTCAGCAGCAGGATCTGTGAGCCGTCCGGGAACGGCACGTACACGTCCAGGCCGGTGAAGGTGACCTTGAACGGTTCGGCCCCCTCCTCCTGCGAGCGGAACCGTTTGGGTTCGCTGCGCCGCACGGCCGGGACCACGTCCTCACCCACGGTGACGGTGGTGGGTTCACTGCCCGGTGCGTTGGCCAGGACCCGGGCCAGGATCTCGGCGTCGACGCCCGGCGGCACCGGCTGCGGGACCACCGTGACCACGCAGGTGGCGGCCACCGGCAGTCCCCGGCGGATCTCCGTGAGGACGTAGAACTCCCGCCCGCCGCCGTTGAAGGCCTCGTCGGCCAGGGACAGCAGTTCCCGTTCGAGGGCCCGCCGCAGGGCCGGGCCCTGGTCCCGGGAGATGCTGCCGAAGGCCCGGCCCACCAGGGCCGAGACCTGTTCGCGGCGGTCGGTCCTCAGGCGGATGCGGGACCAGGTGCTGGGCATCAGCAGCGACCAGCCCGTGGCCGCCGGTTGTGTCTCGCTGGTGCTCATGGCGTGTCGGGTGCTCACTTCTCTGCGTACCGGCCGAAGGTGAGCGCTTCCTTGAACTTGTCCTCCACGCCCATCGCCCCCAGAGCCCTCTCGAAGTTGTCCGCGTAGGTCGTGACCCGGTCCGCGTTGGCGATCTTCTTCAGGTTCGCCTCGATCCCGGCCAGCGTGTTCTTGGCCATCTGGGAGTCGGGGGCGAGCTGGCCCAGGGCCTTGAGCTTGTCCGGGTCGAGCAGGACCTCGGAATCCATCCCGAGGATCTTGCCGGCCCTGGAGTCGGCGAACCTGCTCAGGCCCGGGCGCATCTTCTCGAGGAAGGCCGGAGCCTTATCCTTGACGATGGCGTTGAAGGCGTCGTCGGCCTGCTGCCCGGCCTTGGCCAGCATCTTCTCGTTCAGCAGGGCTCGGGTGCGGTCGCTGACGGTGCCCCCGGCCGCCTTGATCCCGGCGACGGCCTCGTCGACGTTCTTGGCCCCGGCCTTGGCGAAGCCGTCGAGGGCGCCCTGCTTGCCGAGCACCTTGAGGAACTTCTGGCCCACCCGGGCCCCGCTGGTCGCCATCCGGCCGTAGCCGAAGGTGGCCAGCCCGACCACGTCCATGCCGACGTCCCACCAGGAACCGTCACCCGAGAGCGCGAGCATCAGGTTGAACACCAGGCTGACCCCGGTGGCCACGGCGGCGAGGGTGAGGAACGCCGGGGCGAGCACGTTCACCACCGGGATCACCGCCAGCACGGCACCGATCGCGCCCAGGACCATGCCGATGTTGCCGGCCCACTCGGAGATGGTGCTGAACAGCTCGGCGTTCTCGTGCACCCAGTTGGTGAAGGAGTCCCACTGCTTGCCGGACCAGTCCTTGACCTTGTCCCACCAGCTGTCTTTCAGGCCGTCGTTGTCGATCGCCCGGCGCACCGTGTCGGCGGCCCGTCGCCCGGCCGCGTCACGCTGCTCGACCGCCCGGTGCATCCGCTGCATCGGACCCTGCAGGGCGTCGGAGACCTCGGTACCCGACGGCGAGGGGGACGGCGTCGGCCCGGGGGCCGACGGGGCGGCCGAGGCGGCGGCCGCCGCCTTGGCCTCGGCCTCCGCCTCGGCCTGCTTCGCCTCGCGCAGCGCCTGGTCGGCCTCCTGCTGGGCGTGGGCCAGTTCGGTGGCGTAGGTGCTGAGCGCGTCGCCCACCGACTGGTAGCGGCCGCGCGCCTTGCTCAGCTGCCCGGCCACCTCGCTCGCGGTGGAGGAGAACGCGCGGGCGCCGTCACTGTCCCAGCCGTCGTCGTTCGCGAGCCGGTTCAGGGTGGCCGCCTGGGCCCCGAGCTCGGCCGCGAAGTCGCGGTAGCGCCGGGCCACCGCCTGGATCTCGGCCTGGTCGCCGGGAACCGGGTCGGAGGCGGCCAGCGGCGACCAGTCGGCCGGCCGGCTCACTTGCCGCCCTCGGGAATCGAGAGCGCCTCGGCCATGGAGTTGTCCAGCTGGCGGTAGGCGGTGGCCGCCCCGGCCACGAACTTCTGCGCGCCGGTCACCGCCTGGATCAGGTCTTCCCGCCGGATCCGCCAGTTGTCCGAGAAGTCGCCCAGCGCACCGGCCAGGTCGGAGTTCGCCACCACCTGGGCGTCGTGGTCGGCCGCCGACCGCGAGGCGGTCAGCTCGTTGGCCACCTGCCCGAGCCTCGTCGCCGTCGTCTCCAGCAGACCGACGTCGACCTTCACGTACTGCGCCACCGCACCCCCAGGTACTCCACACCGACAGACACCCCCGGCCCCGTGCACCGGAGCCGCTCAGCGGGCCACCCTACCGATTCCACCCGGGCCGACCAGAATTGGTCAACAGCAAGTAGTTACAGCCTTACCCACAGCGGCGAAGAGACGTCAGGTCTTGCGCGCCAGCCCGCTCAGCCCGGCTGCGAGGAGGGTGGTGCCGGCGTAGCCGAGGACGGTGGACAGGTACAGCCAGTCCCGCAGGGCCCGGTCGGCGAACGTGGTGGAGCGGGGTTGCCACTGGTCACGCTGGTGCAGGTTGAGGATGGGCACCACGCTCTCCAGCGAGTACGCCGGGGCGGACAGGCAGGGGTACTGCGGGCCGCAGTGCGACGAGGTGACCGCCGGTTGCGGGGCGGTCTCCCCGGTCTGGATGAACGCGTCGTTGCGGGCCCCCAGCCAGACCGCGGCCAGGGTGACCAGGTAGACCGCGACCAGGGCCCAGGCCGCGCGGGCGGGGCGGTAGCCGTGGCCCAGGCTGCGGCCGATGAACCAGTTCCAGGCCCGGGCGGCCAGGTTCAGGTCGCCACGCCGGCGCAGGTCGTCCTGCTGGGCCATGGCCACGGTGGTGGCCTCGTCGAGCTGGCCGTTGCGCCGGTAGACGTGCACCAGCTGCTGGTACGGCTCGGGCATGAAGCCGGGCTGGCGGCGGATCCAGGCCAGCCTCTCGGCCGGTGAGCTGGGTGCCCGGGAGCTGAGCCGGTCGTAGGTGAAACCGTCGATCAGCAGGCCGTCCCAGTCCGGCCAGCTGCTCTCGTCGTCGTCGATCTGCCCGACCTGGGCCCGCCGCAGGTCCATCCGGTGCGGCCGGCGGGGCGCCCGGGCCCAGCTGAAGTTGCCGGCCAGGGTCATGCCCCGGCCCGAGAACGTGCCCTCCAGGGTGCTGGCCCAGAAGCTGAAGTCCCCCTGGATCCGGCAGCGCACCAGACCCAGGGTGCCCGCCACGGTGGTGCCCCCGGTCATCCACACGTTGCCGCCGACCTCGGCGTCGGCCAGGTCGAGGGCGGAGCGCTCCGGGCTGCGGAACGAGCCGCCCACGCAGATCACCGAACCGCCGATCCGCGCACCGGCCAGGCACACGTCGCCCTCGGCGCCGAAGTGGTCGCCGGTGGCCTCGTCGTCGAACCGCACGTCGCCGCCGACCGCCAGGTTCATCGCCCGCAGGGCCTGACCCCCGGGGTTGACCAGGGTCGCGCCGTCGCAGTCGAGCATCCCGCTCACCCGGGCGTTGTCCAGGCCGATCCGGCCCGCCGAGCGGAACCCGCCGCGCAGCACCACGTCGCCCTCGACCAGGATGCCGGAGCCCTGGATCGAGTCCCCCGAGTGACCGTCGAACCGGCCGTTGGTGCAGTCGAGGTTGCCGCCGATCCGCGCCCCGGTCAGCCGCACCCGGCCGGTGGCACCGAACTGGCCACGCATCAGCAGGGCACCCCCGACGGTGATCCGCTCGGCGGTGAGCGCGTCGCCGGCCGGATCGGCGAACGAACCCCCGTCGCAGCTGAAGTTGCCCTCCACCTTGGTGCGGTTGAACGCGACCCGGCCCTGCGCCTGGAAGCCGTTGGTCAGATGGATGTTTCCGCGCACCTCGGCGTCGGAGACGATCAGCGCACTGCTGCCCGGGTTGGTGAAGTGCCCGCCCGAGCACTGGAGGCTGCCACCGATGCGCGCGCCGGCCAGGTTGACCGCCCCCTCGGCCCGGAACCGGTGCTCCAGGTTCAGTGAGCCGGTGGTGCGCAGGCGGTGGGCGTCGATCGCGTACCGGGTGCGCTGGTGGCGCTGCGAAGCCTCGACCGTGCTGCCCGACAGCACCAGCTCGCCGTCCACCGAGGCGTCCTTCAGCAGCACCGACCCGGTGAACACGCTCCGGCTCAGCCGCACGGTGCTGGCGCTGACCAGGTGCTCGGCGCTGAGGCCGGGGATCCGGCAGCGCACCAGGCTGAGCCCGGCCACGGTGGCGTGATCCAGGTGGACCGGTGCATCGAGGGTGCAGTCGACCAGGTCGAGGGGCACGAGCAGGCGCTGCCACTCCCAGTCGATCTCCCCGACGATACGGGCCCCCCGTACCCGCACCCCGCGCGGATGGACGCCCTCGGTGGCGGTCAGGATGCCGAGCAGCACCGAGGCCGGGACCTCCCGGTCGGCCGGCCACGACACCTCGGGTTTCCGGCCGTCGAACCGGCCGTCACCGGCCAGATCGAGTCTCTCCCCCCGCCGCGCGGCCGCGAGCACCCGTTCCGGCATCGAACCAGCTCCCCTGTCGCTCCCGGTACAGCGCGAAGATCCTCATCATAGGAACGAGGTGCGGACCTGGACGCCCGTCCGCCGAAATACCCGATCGGGCAGCCGAACGCCTCTGGCCGAGGACCGTTCTGCGTGGCAGGCTGCTAGGTGGCACCTGGGAAGTGAGACGGTGCCGGCTGCACCACCGGAAGATGTTCGATCGCCATCACGACTTGACGTGACGATTGAAGAGAGGAGTCAAGGCGATGGCTGCCAGTCAAACCGTGCGAACGAGCACCACGATGCTGCTCGCCCCGGTCTACGACCTCGTACCCGTGGCCCGTGCCGGCTCCCTGATCTTCGGGTCCGGCCGGCGCAGGTGCCGAACCACCGACGTCCAGCTTTCCGGAGAAGCCTTCAACCCGCGCTGACAAGGGTCGCGCGACCGACGGCGCCGCTTCCGGAAAGCCTCCGGTGACGGCGCTTTTTCGCGGGCCACCTTTCGCGAGTCGTCGCGAGGTGTCGCGAGGTCATGGGGTGGCGCTCGGGGTGGATCCTTCCGTACGGGCCCCGGCGCACCCCCTTCGGCGAACCAGGTCAGATCTTCACAGACCACTACCTAGCGGCACCGTGAAGGTGGTGTGTTCCAGTACCCGCGGATCGTGGGTGGAGGTGATCACCAGTGCGCCCTGCGCGACCGCGGCGAGCACCGCGTCGATCACCCGCCGGGCGTTCTCGTCGTCCTGATGGGCGGTCGGCTCGTCCAGTACCACCAGGGCCGAGCCGAGCGACAGCGCCCGGGCCACGGCAACCCGCTGCTGCTCACCGATCGAGCCCTGACCGACCGGCCGAGACGCCAGGGACTCGATCCCCAGTCGCCGGAGAACGGCTTCGGCCTGGGCACTTTCGAACGGGACCCCGGCTGTGAGGGCGGGCAGGACCAGGTTCTCCACGGCGGTGAGCTGTTCCAGCAGGGCCAGACGCTGGGGCACGACGGCGATGCGCCGCCAGTCGGTGATGTCGGCCGTGGCCACGCCGTCCAGGGTCACCGTGCCCTGCTCGGGCCGCTCGAACCCGGCCACCAGGTGGCACAGGGTGGACTTGCCGGAGCCGGAGTGACCGGTCAGGGCGACCAGCGTGCCCGGTTCCGCCTTCAGATCAACATCTTTGAGGACGCCGTGGGTCACCGCGGCGACAGTCAGCTGCCCGGTCATGAGTTCTCCTGTGGAGCGGACAGGACGACCTGGCCGTCGATCACCTGCACCCGGGTGCGTCGGCCGGGGAACAGTTTCAGGGCCTCCGGCGGCAGCTGCAGGCGCCCGGCCGAGTCGATCACCGCGTCCGCCTCCCGCACCTGGTGCACCTCCGCCCCGGAGCGTTCGGCCGAGAGCACGCCGTGCCGTAGGTGCAGCACCCGCGGCAGTTGCCGCAGGGCGCGCGGGTCGTGGCTGGACAGCACGCAGGTGGTGCCCTGTCCCGCGACCTTGGCGAACGCGGCCAGGACCCGCTCGGCGTTCTCGTCGTCGAGCTCGGCGGTGGGTTCGTCGGCCACCACCAGGGCCGGGGCCCGGGTGAGGGCGGCGGCCACGGCCAGGCGCTGCTGCTCGCCGCCGGACAGCCGGCCGGGACGGGCGTCGGCCCGGTGCGAGAGGCCCAGCAGGTCGAGGGTGGCCGCGG
The DNA here is from genome assembly GCF_021277265.1 of Kineosporia rhizophila. Lineage (GTDB taxonomy): Bacteria > Actinomycetota > Actinomycetes > Actinomycetales > Kineosporiaceae > Kineosporia > Kineosporia rhizophila. Next base: position 269,887 of record NZ_JAJSOH010000006.1, on the reverse strand, counting down.
GTTCCAGCCCGGACGAGCGGCCGCGGATGCGGGAGATCTGCTGCAGGTTCTCGGTCGCGGTCAGGTGCGGGAAGAGGCCGTGGGCCGGGCGTTGCGGTACCCAGGCGATGCTGTTGCGGCGCAGCGCCTTCAGGGCCGGTTCGCGGGCCTGGGTGACATCGGTGCCGAACAGGGTGACGGTGCCCGCGCTGGCCCGGTCGCGCAGGGCGAGGATGGACAGCAGGGTGCTCTTGCCGCCGCCGGAGGGGCCGGCGATGGCGGTGATCCCGCCGGGTGGGAAGTCCACGTCCACCCCGCGCAGGGCGTGCACCTCGCCGGAGGCGGCCCGGTAGATCCGCACCACGTTGTGCAGGCCGGCCGTGCTGGGTTCACTGGTCATCGCGCAGCACCTCCGCGGGTTCGAGGGTGGCCGAGCGGCGGGCCGCCACCACCACGGCCAGCAGGGTGACCAGGGCGGCGGCGAGCGCGCTGGTCAGCAGGGGAATCAGCGGAACCTGCACTCCCATGGCCGGGGACAGTTCAGGACCGGGTTCGACCAGGCGGGGCAGCAGAACCAGCACCAGGGCGAGCGGCGCGACCAGCACCGCCAGGGCGGCCAGGCAGGTCAGGGCCAGTTCGCTGGCCCGCAGCCGGACCAGTCGCGCGGGCCGGACCCCGAACCGGCGCAGCACCAGATCGACCGGCGCCGCCCGGGCCACCCGCCGGTCCACGGCCACCAGCAGCGACAGCCCGGCCAGGGCCAGAGCGGCCAGCCCGAGCACGATCTGGTAGGTGGCGGCCCACCCGCTGGAGGTCAGGACCGGAGTGGCGCGGGCCTGGTCCATCGACGTGACCGACCGGGCGGTCACGCCCAGCTCCTCCAGGTACTGCCCGAGCGAGTCGGCCGGCCGGGTCGACCAGAGCCAGGTGGCGTAGCTGCCCTGGCCTTCGCTGATGCCCTTGACCGAGGGGTCGAGGTTGCGGTTGCGGGCGTCCAGCGAGGCGAAGAGCTGGGCTGCGTCGAAGACGACAGTGGGACGATCGGTGCCGGGGAAGGTGGTCAGCCCGGCCCGGGCGGTGAGCTGGATCTGGTCGGCCCCGACCTGAATCGTGCCGCCGGCACCGGAGTCCCAGTCGGGCAGGCCGACCAGGAGCGCCGGCAACGGATCGCCGACCTTGGCCTCACCGAAAAGACCGAGCGCGGAACGGGCCTCGGCCAGCTCGGGGCCCTGCCCCCAGGCCGCCACCGAGGGCAGCGTTCGCGCATTGACCACCAGCACGTCGACATCCACGTAGTCGGGCTGCAACTGGGCCCGGGCCCGCCAGACCAGCGAAAGCCCTTCCCCCAGGTCCGGGTCCGCCCCTTCCCCGGCGCCCAGGTCGTAGGAGTGCTGGATCTGCGCCGTGCTCTCGGCCCCGGCCAGCACCGAGGCCTTGTCCAGGGCCGAGGCGTGCACGCTGGTCGCCGACACCAGCCCGTAGGCCAGGACCCCGACCCCCAGCGCCAGGACGACCACCAAGTCGGCCACCGGAACACCGGTGTCGCGTAGCCCGCGCAGGACCAACGCGTTGGCGCTGGTGCGGCTGCGGCGCCCGGAGAACATCCCGAACAGCCAGGTGCCCACCCGCACCACCAGCAGGCTGCCGCAGGCCAGGACCAGGATGGGCAGCACCGCCGAGAGCGGGTCGGTGTACGAGGCCCCGCCGTCCCGGGCCACCGTGGCGATCACCGCGCACACGGTGGCCCCGGTCAGCAGCCCGAGCCAGGGTCCCTTGGACCGCCCAGAACCCCGAGGACCAGAATTGGAGGACGATTCGTGCCCGGCGAGCGCGCGATTGATCGAGCGGGCCTGCAGCAACCCCACCACGGCGTTGCCCAGCAGGGTGACCAGGGCGACCAGCCCGGCGGCGAGGGCGGTGGTGGTCACCGCTCCGGGCCCGAGGTCGCGCTGCGGACCGAAGGTCTCGAAGGCCAGCCAGGCCCCGGCTCCGCCGGCGGCCGCGCCCACCACGGCGGGCAACAGCAGTTCCAGCACCCCGGCCGCGACCACCAGGGGCAACGGCGTTCCCAGACCGGCCAGCAGTTCGTTCTCGCGGCGGCGACGCTGGGCCAGCGCCCGCAGGGCGGTGACCACGGCGGCCAGGCCGAGGGCGGCACCGGCGAAGGCGATGCCGCGGCCCTGCTGGGACGCCGTCAGCGCATCCTTCTCCGCCTGGGCCTGCAGGTCCGGCAGCCCGGTCTCCACCCGCGCGATCGCTCCCGCGCTGGTCAGCAGCCGGGTCAGTTCGCTGCCCGGGTCGGCACCGGCCACCTTCAGCTCCTGGGCCGCGGCGGCCGCCTGCTCCAGCCGTTCGGGCACCCGACCGGCCTCGGTCAGCGCAGCCGAACGGGTCCAGGTCGGGGTCTCCTGGGCGGCTTGCAGGGCCGCGTCCACGGTGTCCCGGTCGCCGATCATCAGCAGCGCCGGCGTGGGGCAGCCGAGCGGGTCGCTGGGCAGGCGCGCGGCGATCGACGAGAAGTACGAACCGGCCGGCAGACGCCCGTCCGGCCCGGTGCGGTAGGTGCCGGCCAGCCGCACCTTCGAGCGGCTGGTGACCGGTGTCCCGGCCGGCAGGTCGGCCTTGTCCACGTAGGCGCCGACCTGGTCACAGCCCTGGATGTCCGTGCCCTGGAAGGTCTTGCCGGACCAGAACTCGTCACCCGGCCGTAGGCCCAGGTCCGACGCCACGCCCTCGGGCAGCCAGATGCCCTTCGCACCGCGCTCGCCCTGCACCACGTCCAGCGCCTCGACCGCGCCGGTGCGGTGATACAGCACCGCCTCGCGGCGCTTGCCGTCCACCGCCAGGAAGGGCGTGGGAGTGCCGAACTCGTACTGCCAGCCCGAGGCCCACACCGCGGTGACCGGACCGCCCAGCCAGGGCACCCCGTCCACCATCTGCGTGACCTTGGCCTCGGCTTCGGCCGGGAAGCCTCCCGCCACCACCACCCCGAGGGCCGGTTCCCGGACGAGCTGGGTGTTGGCCGGCACGGTCGCGAGCTTGCGCTCCAGCGAACCCGACGCCGTGGCCCGGCCGAACAGCGGCCCGGCGGCCACCAGAGCAGCCAGCAACGCCACACTGACGGCGATCATCGCCGCCGTCGAGCCGCTGCGCAGCATGCGGCCCGGCGCACGCAGCAGTAACGGCCACGCGCTGAGCATCCCGCCTCCGACCTTCACCTGATTTCGTCCCCCCGAACCGGGTCAGCGTAGTGGGGCGGCGTTCAACTGCGACCAGCGCCCGCTTGGCACGTCCTGCCACACCTGCGAAAGTCCCGCCCGCACAGGGCGTAGCCACTGCTCGCGGCCGGAGATGAACTGATGGAACAGACCAGACAGAGCACCACGGACGGGTACTCGCGGCAGATCTGCTCAGCCGAGTGGATCTACGTCGGCATGGGCGTTCCCAACGTCGTCCAGCACGTCTTCGAGGGCGAGGGCGAACTGGCCGTCGCCGACCTCGAGCGGGCGGTCGCCACGGCGGCGGACTTCTCCCCCGGTGTACGACTGCGGCGCAAGCGCCGACGCTGGATCGACTCCGGCATCACGCCGCCCGTTCGGGTTCTGCCGCTCGAGCCGGGTGCCGACCTCCTGGCCGACCCGGCCCTGCAGACCCCGCTGAACTACCGCCGTAGGGGCCCGACCTGCGAGGTCCTGCTCGTGCCGGCCGTCGGGGACGAACCCACGCGCCTGGTGTTCCGCGGTTTCCACGGCATCACCGACGCCCGCGGCCTGCTGCTGTGGGCCGGTGACGTGTTCCGGGTGCTGCGCGGTGAGCAGCCGCTGGGCGCCACCTCCACCTGGAACGTGGACGAACTGATCGACCAGCTTCCGACGAACGGGCTGCCGCAGCTGCCCACCCCCAAGGACAAGCCGGAGTGGCCCAGCCTGATGGCGCCGCTGACCGGCCGGCGCCCCGGCCTGATCTGGCGCCGGCGCAGCATCGACGGCCTGCACGCGGCGGCCACGGCCAAGGTGATCGCCGCCATCGCGGCCGCCCACGGCCACGCCGAGGGGCGCTTCCTGATCCCGGTCGACCTGCGCCGCCACCTGCCCGCCCTGCGCTCCACCGCCTGGCTGTCACAGGCGCTGGTGGTGCCCACCGCTCCCGGCGCCGGCTGGCAGGACGTTCACCAGGAACTGCTGCAGGGGCTGGCCGAGTTGCGCGACATCCGGGTGCGCACCAACCCGAAGCTGACCCGCGTACCCGTGTCGATCGTCCGTCTGCTCAGTGACGGGGTGGCTGCCGACGCTGCCCGTAAGCAGCGCTACTTCGGCACCGCGTTCGTCACCAATCTGGGGTTGGTCGACCTGGCCGAGTTCAGCAGCGAGGCCTTCCGGGCGACCAACCTCTACTCGCTGGGCGGCTCCGGCCCCTCCTCCCCGCCGACCGTCGATCTGGTCGAGACCGCGGGCCGTACCGAGGTGGTCATCACCTGGCGGGACGTGCCCGGCGCGGCCGAGGCGATGGACGCTCTGCTCGACGTGATCGAGGAGGCGCTCTCCCCTCGTCACCTGCGTGACCACCCCGCCAACCGGACGACGGTCCAGGAAAGTGGCTCACCGGCGTCCAAAAGCTCGTTGCTCCAGCTGTTCCGCGACCAGGTGGAGCAGACCCCCAACGCCATCGCCCTCAGCGGACCCGACGGTGAGGTCAGCTACCGCGAGCTCAGCGAGCGCGCTGACGCGATCGCGGCCACCTTGCGCGGGCGGGGTGTGGCTCCCGGCGAGGTCGTGGGGGTTCTGGCCGAGCGCACGCCGGCGGCCATCGCCGGGATCTGGGGCATCCTGCGGGCCGGCGCCGCCTACCTGCCGCTGGACATCCAGCATCCGGACGGGCGGGTCGCCGATCTGCTGACCGACGCCGAGGCCCGCTTCTGCCTGGTGCAGGCCCCGCACGACGCCCGCCCCTGCTTCCCCGAGCACTGCACCCCGGTCGATCTGGACGCCGAGCACCAGGCCGACGGCAAGCCGGATCCCGAGCCCGCCCCCGGTGACCTGGCCTACGTCATCTACACCTCGGGCTCGACCGGCCGGCCCAAGGGTGTGCAGATCGAGCACGGGCCGCTGCTGAACTACTTGTTCTGGGGCAACCAGGAATTCGGCATCGACGCCACCACCCGGCTGCCGCTGCTGACCTCGCTGTCGTTCGACGTCTCCGGCACCTCGATCTTCGGCCCGCTGATCACCGGCGGCACCGTGGTGCTGGTCCGCGACCAGCCCACCCACCTGACCCTGCAACGGCTCCTGATGGAGTCGGGGGCCACGATGCTGAACCTGACGCCCTCGCACCTGGAGCTGATCGGCCGGCTCGACGTCCGGCCCGGCGGTTTCCGCAGCATCGTGGTGGTGGGTGAGCAGTTGCGGGTGGAGGTGGCGGCCCGGGCACAGGAGATGTTCGGCCCGCAGTGCCGCATCATCAACGAGTACGGCCCGACCGAGGCCACCATCGGCATCACCGCCTACACGTTCGACCCGGTGGCCGACGCCGAGCGCAACGTGGTCCCGATCGGAGTGCCCGCGCACAATTCTCAGGTGCACCTGCTCGACGCGCACCGCCGGTTCGTGCCGGACGGCGAGGTGGGTGAGCTCTACCTCGCCGGCGCCCAGCTGGCCCGGGGCTACCTCGGCCGGCCGGACCTGGACGAGGAGCGTTTTCCCACGCTGGTCGACGGAACCCGGGTGTACCGCACGGGTGACGTCGGGGTGCGGCGGCCGGACGGGATCCTGGAGTTCCACGGGCGGATCGACGACCAGGTCAAGATCCGTGGGCACCGGGTGGAGCCGGCCGAGGTGGCGGCCACGCTCGAGGAGCACCCCGGTGTGGACCGGGCCGTGGTGGTCGCCCGGGCCCGTAGTGCCGGCTCGGCCAAGGCCCTCTACGGCTACGTGCTGGTGAACTCGCCGGTGACCGTGGCCGAGCTGGAGGCGCTGGCGGCCGAGCAGCTGCCCTCGTACATGGTTCCGGCCGCGGTGTTCGTGGTGGACGAGATCCCCTACAGCATCAGCGGAAAGGTCGACGTCAAGGCCCTGCCTGATCCTTTCGAGGGTGGGCCCGCGCCGGAGGCCGGCACTGGTGCCGTGGACGCGACCGAGGCCCAGATCGTCGCGATCTGGAGCCAGGTGCTGGGCATTTCGCCCAGCGGCATCGACACCCACACGGACTTTCATGTCCTGGGCGGGGATTCGCTCTCGCTGCTGACCATGCTGGCGGCGGTCTGCCGCGACGTGCTGGGCTCACCCGAGCTGGAAGCGCCGTTCATGGCCCAGCTGGTGAACATCATCGTCCGCCCGACCGTGGCCAACGTGGCCCGGATCGCACGCCAGACCATGGGTCTGCCGGAGGACCTGGCCATGAAGGCCGACTACCCAGGGTAGTCATCGCCCCTTCGATACACGACGAACACCCGTCAATGTCCAGATTTGTCACCGTGCTCGTCTTGACACTCCCACACCAACCCCTGAACTGTTCCGTTTAGCACTACCGATTGCGTAATGCGCAACGGAACAGTTCAGCGGTGTGCTCGATGAAGCTATCGGTGAGGGAGTCGCCGTCATGTCCGAAGCAGCAGAAGCAGGAAAACCCCGCGATACCACCGAAACGGAACCACCTTACGAACCACCTTCGCTCCACGAGCAGTCCAGGAACCAGCACCTGCCCACCGACCGGGTGGTCTTCGGCGTCTCGGCCGCGCTCGTGGTCGCCTTCATCGCCTGGGGCGTACTGGGCACCGACTCGCTGAGCGAGACCGCCTCCACCGTGCTCGAGGCGGTGATCGAGGGCGGCGGCTGGGCCTTCGTCCTGGCCGCCAGCGCCTTCGTGGTGTTCGCCCTCTGGCTGGCATTCAGCCGCTACGGCAAGATCCCGCTGGGCCGCGACGACGAGCAGCCCGAGTTCAAGGCGGTCTCCTGGATCGCCATGATGTTCAGCGCCGGCATGGGCATCGGCCTGATGTTCTACGGTGTGGGTGAACCACTTTCGCACTTCACCACGCCGCCTCCGGGAACCGCCGAGGCCGGTACGCCGGCGGCCCTCGAGGTCGCCATGTCCACCACGCTCTTCCACTGGACGCTGCACCCCTGGGCGATCTACGCGGTGGTCGGCCTGGCGATCGCCTACGGCACCTTCCGCAAGGGCCGGCCGCAGCTGATCAGCTCGGCCTTCATCCCGCTGTTCGGGCGGGCCCGGGCCGAGGGCGCGTTCGGCCGCGCGGTCGACATCCTGGCCATCTTCGCAACGCTTTTCGGCTCCGCGGCCTCGCTCGGCCTGGGCGCCCTGCAGATCGGGGCGGGCCTGACCGAGGGCGGCTTCATGGACTCGGTGAGCGAAACGCTGCTGGTGGTCATCATCGTGGTGCTGACCATCGCGTTCATCGCCTCCGCGGTGTCCGGCGTCTCCAAGGGCATCCAGGCCCTGTCGAACATCAACATGGTGCTGGCCGGGGTACTGGCGGTGGTGGTGTTCGTCGGCGGGCCGACGATCCTGATCCTCGACCTGCTGCCGACCATGATCGGCGACTACTTCGCCAACCTCTCGGAGATGGCCGCGCGCACCGCGGCCACCGGGGGCGACGCCACGGCCACCTGGCTGTCCGGCTGGACGATCTTCTACTGGGCGTGGTGGATCTCCTGGACCCCCTTCGTCGGCATGTTCATCGCCCGGATCAGCCGGGGCCGCACCATCCGCCAGTTCGTCGCCGGCGTCATGCTGATCCCCAGCTCGGTCAGCCTGCTGTGGTTCGCGATCTTCGGCGGTGCGGCCATCCAGGCCCAGCGCAACGGCCAGGACCTGGCCGACCGGGCGATCGAGGGCCAGCTCTTCGGGCTGCTGGACACCCTGCCGCTGGGCGCCGTGCTCGGCGTCATCGCGATGGTGCTGGTGGCGATCTTCTTCGTCTCCGGCGCCGACGCCGCCTCGATCGTGATGGGCACCCTGAGCCAGCGCGGCACCATCCACCCCACCCGCGGCGTGGTGGTCTTCTGGGGTGCGGTGATGGGGGCGATCGCGGCGATCATGCTGCTGGTCGGTGACGGCGGCGGTGACGCCCTGTCCGGCATCCAGAACATCACGATCATCATGGCGCTGCCGTTCATGCTGGTGATGGTGCTGATGTGCGTGGCCCTGGTGAAGGACCTGCGCAAGGACCCGCTGATCCGCCGGGACGTGCGGGCGGTCGAGGCGATCGAGGCCGCGATCGACTTCGGGCGGGAGAACTACGGCGACGACTTCTTCATGCCGGTCAAGCCGGTTCCCGCATCGGACGACGAGAGCAGGAAGACGAACAGCTGACCCGTCGAGAGGCTCCCGGCCGAGATCGGGAGCCTCTCAGCGCAGCACCACCGGATCCCCCACCGCAACGCGCCCCGGGGTGACCACCGACCCGTACACACCCAGACACATGTCCCGGTGACGGGCAACGGCTTTGAGGACCACCGGCGTCCTCAAACCGGTTCTGGGGTCGATATTGACGATGACACACCGCTTGTCACGCCGGTCGACCCGCATCACCAGCTCACCGATGCCGAGCTCGCGGCCCACCCAGTCGTCCTCGGGAAAGGGCTCGGTTCCGGCCGGCTCGATCAGTAGGTTGGGCCGGAAGCGCAGCGGATCGGCGGGTTCTGAGCCCGCCAGGGCGCTGATGTCAGCCACCGTGCGGGTGGAGACCAGCGACAGGGGCATGCTGTCGAACGTTCCCCTGTCCAGCTTCATCACCTGGGCCCCCAGCTCCTCGGCCAGTTCCGGCGCGGTGACCTCGAACTCGGCGCCGTCGGGGGTGCACACCAGCACCTTGGAACGGTCGGGCTCATCGGGTGACTCCAGCCGGGGGCGGTACTGGCTCAGCTGGTTGTTCTGACGCAACGTGAGCCAGGGGAAACCGGCCCCCGGATACCCCGGTCGCAGGAATCCCCACCGCCGGTCACCCGAGAGCCCGTGCCAGGAGACGTCAGCTGCCTCCAGCGCCTCCGCGGCCATCGATTTGACCGGGTACCGGTACAGCGCCGCGACCCGGCCCAGAACGGTCGTCACCCACCGAACCCTACCGGCTGAGCGGGAGGGCGAACGAAGGCGAGCCGGTGAGGCGCTGCTTCAGGTCGACCGTGTAGGCGGCGCTGTACTCGGCCAGGAACGGGGCCGGCTCACCGCTGGTCCGGCGGTCGTCGGCCGGATCGTCGAGAGCCACCCGCAGGTGAGCGTCGGTGATCTTGACCGTCTTTCCGGTCGGGCTGGCCAGCCAGTCGCTCGCGGTCGGGATGCCGGGCTGGACGGTGCCGATCTCCACCGCCAGGGAGTGGCCCTTCTTCAGTACCCAGTCGGTGGAGCGCAGTTCGAAGGCGGTCCGGCCGTTGCTGAATCGCGAGACCTGCATGTCGAACATGACCGCCTTGCCTCCGGGAGCCACGTCGTACAGCTTCACCTGGACCTCGCTGTCGGTGTCGGCGCTGACGTCCATTTCGGGGGTACCGGTGATCCGGGTGGCCTTCTGCACCGGTTCCGAATGCGTCACATACGTGGACTCCCGGCCATCGTCCACGAATTCGCCTGTCTTGAGGCTCACTTCGGCCTCGGCGTCGGCGAGCGGCCAGGCGTCCTGACCGCGCCAGCGGCCGTTGCTGTCCTGGACCGCGAAGGTGGGGTAGGTAGTGTTCGGCTTCTTGCCCTTCAGATGCTCGTCGTAGAAGGCGAACACCTCCTTGAACCAGCCGCCCCGGCCCACCTGCAGGCGGCCGTCCGGACGCCGGTCGTTGGGCCGGTCGTGGGCCCACGGGCCGAGCCAGCCGCGCTCGGTGCCCTCGTGGTTGGCCAGGAACTCGCGCAGCCCCTCGGCCTCGGTGTTCCACTCGGTGAAGCCCTGGGTGAAGAACAGCGGGGTCTTCGTCCCGGCGGCCTGGGCCGGCAGGTCACGCGCCTCCCAGTAGGCCGAGTCCCGGTCGGCCGTGCGGTAGCCGTTCATGATCTCGGCCAGGCACAGCGGGTTCTTCGTCTCCCAGGCGGCGTTCTTGCGGTAGCGCTTGGAGTCGTCCGGCATCTGGGGCGAGGTGGCGATGGTGATGTACTGCTGGGCGACCTGGGCGATGGTGGCCCGGGGCACGCCGTCGGAGCGGAAGTTGCGGTAGGGCTCCCAGATCGGCTCCATCGCGACCGTGGCCTTCAGCGCCGGGTGGTCGGTGTTGTTGCCGACCAGTGCGGTGATCGCGTCGTACGACTTGCCGTACATCGCCACCGCCCCGCTCGACCAGGGCTGCTTGGCGGCCCAGCCGATGGCGGCCTTCACATCGGCCTGCTCACCGGGACCGGCCAGGTCGTGGCAGCCGGTGGAGCCGCCGAAGCCCCGGGAGTCGACCATGACCAGGGCGTAGCCGCGCTCGAGGGCACCGCCCTCCTCGATCAGGTCGTTGAACCGGGCCGAGGGGCCGGTCTTCTTGAACCCCTCGGGGCCCATCTGACCGGCGTGGCCGAAGTAGGGCCCCACCGAGAGGATGACCGGGAGCTTCTGCCCCTTCTTGCGTTTCTCCGGCAGCAGCACGTCGGCGTGCAGTTCGACCCCGCCGCTGGAGGGGAAGTAGTGCTGGCTCCAGACCGCTCCCTCGGGCACTCGCCCCTGGTCGGCGGCCTGCGCGGGCCCGGCGCACACGCCGAGCACGACCAGGGGTGACAGGGCGAGGGCGGCCTTGTGGATGCTTTTCACGGGCTCCTCCGGAACGCTCATTGCGGTGCTTCGGACTGACCCGGATCAGGCAACACCGTGCCGTCGGGGCACACTCCACCCGAGATCGACGTGATCCGGCTCACTCACGCGTGGGCGATTGTCCGGGATTTTCTTTCACGGTAAAAATAAGTAGCCGAACCGCCACCACCGCAAGCCATCGCCACCATCGCAACGGAGCACATCGTGTCGCACCCCGCCCCTGTCCATTTCCGCGCCGCGGGCGTCAGCCTGGTCATCAGTCTCGAAGGACCGGTCCCGGCCGTCCTGCACTGGGGCGCCGACCTGGGTGAACTCGACGAGAACGGCCTGCGCGCGCTGGCCCTGAGCACTCCTACCGAGACCCCCCACAACGCACCCGACCTCCCCCGGCGCCTCACCCTGCTCCCCACCGAGCGGGACCTGTGGGTAGGCACGCCAGGGCTGTCCGGCCACCTGGGCGGGCGGCGCACGTCGCCGCGTCCGGTAATTGAGGACGGGTCGACTCGCCTCAGTCACGACGCGGACCTGGGTAGCACGCTGGAAGTGCAACTGAGCGACGAGGTCACCGGGCTCGAGTTCGGCCTGCTGGTCCGGCTGACCCCGCAGGGGCTGGTGCAGGTGCGCCACCGGGTGCTGCGCCCCGCCGACGACCAGGACCCCGAGCTGCCCTACGAGCTCTCCGCCGTCACTGCTCTCATGCCGCTGCCCCCGCGTGCCAGCGAGATCCTCGACTTCACCGGGCGCTGGGCCCGTGAGCGCCAGCCGCAGCGCCTGCCCGTGGTCGACGGTTCGCACCACCGGCACATGCGCCGCGGCAAGCCCGGTCCGGACTCCCCCTACCTCACCCTGGCCGGCACCCCGTCGTTCGGGAACCGCACCGGCGAGGTCTGGGGCTTCCACCTGGCCTGGAGCGGCGAAAGCCACTGGCGGGTGGAGCGTCTGCCCGAGGGCGCCGGCGGTTCCACCTCGGTGATCGGTGGTGGCGAGGCGCTGCGACCTGGCGAGGTCCGGCTGGCCCCTGGCCAGGAGTACGTCTCCCCCGACGCGTTCTTCGCCTGGTCCGGCCGCGGCCTGGACGGCATCTCCGACCGCTTCCACCAGTACCTGCGGGCCCGCTCCAGCCACCCGGTCCGGCCCCGCCCGGTGATCGTGAACACCTGGGAGGCGGTGTACTTCGACCACAGCCTCGACCGGCTCAAGGCGCTCGTGGACAAGGCCGCCGAGGTCGGCGCCGAGCGTTTCGTGCTGGACGACGGCTGGTTCCTGGGCCGCCGCAACGACACCACCAGCCTGGGCGACTGGCAGGTCGACCCCAAGGTGTGGCCCGAGGGCCTGGCCCCGCTGGCCGACCACGTGCGCGAGCGCGGCCTGGAGTTCGGCCTCTGGTTCGAGCCGGAGATGATCAGCCTGGACTCCGAGGCCGCCCGCCGGCATCCGGACTGGATCCTCGCCCCCTCCCAGGGCCAGGGCGCCCCGATGCGCCAGCAGTACGTGCTGGACCTGACCAACCCCGAGGCGTTCGCCTACCTGGTCGACGCGATCAGCACCGCGGTCACCGCCTTCGGCGTGGCCTACATCAAGTGGGACCACAACCGGGAGCTGCACGAGGCGGTCTCCCGCGGCCACGGTGACGCCGTCGCCGTCTCGGCCCAGACCCGCGCCACCTACGCCCTGATGGACACGCTGCGCGAGCGTCACCCCGGCCTGGAGATCGAGTCCTGCGCCTCCGGCGGCGCCCGCGTCGACCTGGGCATCCTGGCCCGCACCGACCGGGTCTGGGCCTCCGACTGCATCGACCCGGTGGAGCGCGTCATGATCGACCGCTGGACCATGCAGCTGCTGCCGCCCGAACTGGTCGGCGTGCACGTCGGCTCCTCCCCCGCGCACACCACCAGCCGCGACACCGGCGCCACGCTGCGCTTCGCCGGGGCCCTGATCGGCCACGCCGGCGTGGAGTGGGACCTGACCAGCCGCAGCGCCGAGGAACTGGCGGCCCTGCAGCGCTTCATCGCCTTCCACAAGAGCGTGCGCCCGATGATCGCCCGCGGTCAGGTGGTCAACGCCGACGTGGCCGACCCGGCCACCACCCTGCGCGGCATGGTGGACACCGACGCCGCCCGGGCCGTCTACATCTGGGCCCGCACCACCACCTCGGCCTCGGTGTTCTCCGGCCAGGTGCAGTTCCCCGGCCTGGACCCGGCGCGCACCTACGCCGTGCGGGTGGTCGGTGACTTCGGTCTGCCCTCGTTCGCCGGGCGTTTCCACTCCGCCTGGGTGCAGCAGGCCGTCGACGGCGAACTGCTCCTGCCCGGCTCGGTCCTGACCACGGTGGGCCTGCCGATGCCCACCCTCTCCGCCCAGCAGGCCCTGGTGCTGGAGCTCAACGCCCGCTGACCGGTTACGGCCGGACGTCCCGCTGGAAATGGCAGTTGATCACCAGCGGGACGTCCCAGGCCGCCTTCCACGCCTCCGGAGCCAGGCCGCTCAGAGACCAGGGCCAGCCCGACCACGGCCCCGGGTCTTCTCCTTCGGGCTCGACCGGCCGGGAGGCCTTCGGCTCCTCACAGGCACGTACCTGCAGACCGTGGGCCAATGCGGCCCGCAGGAAGTCGCCGGGGCGGTGGCGATACGTCGGAACCAAGCCCGGACGTCCGTCGCTTCCGGTTGCATTCACGACCGATCCACGGAACACGCATTCGTGGTGCACATCGGAGATCACGAGATGCCCACCCGGGCGCAGCACCCGGCTGAACTCCCCCATCGCCGGCTCCAGCGCCGGCAGGTGCGAGAGGGCCAGAGCACACACCACGAGATCCACCGAGGCATCGGCCACCGGGAGCCGGTGCAGGTCACCGCGCACGAACTGGGCGGCCGGCAGTCGGCCCTGGGCCACCCGCAGCATCTCGGCATTGCCGTCCACCCCCAGCACGCGATGCCCCCGCCGAGCCAGATCGCTTGCGAAGCGGCCGGTACCGCACGCCGCATCCAGGGCGGTCCCGACGGGCAGACTTTCCACGACGCCGTGCACGAAGGGCTCGTCCAGATCGAACAGGCTGTTCGGGGTGTCGTAATGCGGCGCCCACCGCTGGTATCCGTCGTTGACCAGCCCGCGTCTCGCCTGAACACCGGGATGGGCTCTCAGCTGCGGGTCGTCGAGCAACCGCCGCACCTCGTCGAGGCGGCCGCGGGTGAACTCCTCGTCGAAGTCACCGGCCCAGCCCCGCAACAGGGCCAAGCCCTCCAGCCCGAGCAGGTAGGCCAGAGGGTGCTGGTAGATCGGCTCGCGCATCGGTGCTCCGTTCCTCGGGCCCGGCCGGTGATTTTCGGGTCCTACTGACCCGTGCGGCCGTCGAGGGCCTCACGCAGCAGATCGGCGTGCCCGACGTGCCGGGCGTACTCCTCGACCAGGTGGACCACGATGTCGCGGGCCTCGACCTCCTGCCCGTCGACCCGGATCAGCGCGTCGAGATCCAGGCCGGCGTAGACAGCCCGGGCATGGGCGACCTCCCCGCGCCAGGTGGCCCAGGCCTCGGCAACGACCTCGTCGTCGGCGATCGCCTGGTTGAAGTCGAGATCCGGATCGTCCTCGGTGCGGTACAGCCGGGGCAGTTCGGGCTGTCCCTCGAAGACCCGGCGCGTCCAGGAGTGCTCGACCCGCGCGAGATGACGGACCAGCCCCAGTAGCGACATGGTCGACGGCGTCACCGAACGCGTCGCCAGTTGCGCAGCAGTCAGCCCCGCGCACTTGAGTTCGAAGGTCATCCGGTAACGGTCGAGGTATTCCGCCAGCACGGCCTTTTCGCCCCGCCCGGGGGGAATGGCCTCGCGAGGGTCGTCGCCGGGCCTCATCCACATGCCGTCGAAGCTCATCCGGTCAATCAATCAACTGAGCCGCACCCTCGACAAGTCAATTGTTGAGACGTCCGGGCGTCCCGTCGAGTGCACCCAGGCCCGGAAGAAGGTGTGCAGATCCTGGCCGGAGACCTGCTCGGCCAGGTGCTCGAAGTCGGCGGTGGTGACGTTCCCGCCGGCGTGGGTGCGGGCCCAGGCCCGGGTCAGTTCCCAGAAGGCGTCGTCGCCGATGGTGCGCCGCAGCGCGTGCAGGGTCAGGGCGCCCCGGTCGTAGACCGCGCGGTCGAACAGCTGGGCGCGAGTGGGGGCTGCCAGGTCGACTTTCCAGATCGGGTCGCTCTTGGGACGGGAGGCCACGTCGTCGGCCAGGGCGTCGACGGTTGCGCCGTACCGGGCACCGTACTCGCGGTCTGACCACAGCCATTCGGAATAGACGGCGAAGCCTTCGTTGAGCCAGATGTCTTGCCAGGTCGCGATGCTCACGGAGTCGCCGAACCACTGGTGGGCCAGTTCATGGACGATGGTGCTGTCGTCGAGGGTGGTTGCGTACACCGGGCGGGTCTGGGTCTCCAGGGCATAGCCCAGGTCGGCGTCGTTCACGATCGCACCGGCCGCCGAGAACGGGTAAGGGCCCCAGGTGTCGGCGAGGAACTTCAGGATCTCGGGCTGCAGGCCCAGCGCTTCCTGCGCGTCGCGGGTGGCCTGCCGGTCCAGGTCGCGGCTGACCGCGTTGAGCACCGGGATGCCCTGTGGACCCGTGGCAGCCTGCAGGTCGTAGTCGCCGATGTTCACCGTGGCCAGGTACGTGAGCATCGGGTCTTCGGCATGCCAGGACCAGGTGGTGCGCTTGCCCTCCTCCCGATGCCCACCCAGGATTCCGTTGGCCACGGCCGTCATTCCGCGGGGCACGGTGACGGTGAAGTCGTACGTGGCCTTGTCGGTGAGCACATCGTGCGCCGGGAACCAGGTGGGCGCCCCGTCGGGCTGGGCGAGCACCTGCGCCCCGGTGGAGGTAGCGATCCATCCGAAAGGTGTGCCGTTGGCGTCTACAGGGGTTCCCATCGCGCCCTCGTATTCGACCTCGACCTCCAGCTTCTGCCCCGGGTTCGGACCAGCGACCGGCTCGATGACCAGTTCGCCCTTGGTCTGACGGAACTGGGCATCCGCGCCATCGATGCGAACCGCCTTGGCTCGGGGCCCCCGCAGGTCCAGAACGATGTCGTCCAGCACGATGTCGTCCGGGCCGCCGCCGGCCAGGATGTCGAGCGTGGCCCTCCCGACGAGACGCCGCCTGGCCACGTCGTAGTCGAGATCCAGGTCGTAGTGCTGCACATCGAGCTCGGTTGCGGCCACTGCTGAGGGCGGGTTGTCCCGTCCAGCCGAGTGCGACTGCGGGTGTGACTGCGACTGCGAGTGTGGCTGTGACTGCGAGTGGGCCTGTGAGTGTGACTGCGACAGGCAGGCGGTCAGACCGCTGGCGATCAGGGCGGCCACGGCGACGAGGCCCAGGCAGCGGGCTGAGGTGGCGGGTCGAGCGGGTCGAGCGGGGCGAGGCATGGAAAACTTTCTTGTCGGACGATGCATCAACCCTCGCCCGTGGAGGCATTACGTATCGTCCACCCACGGAGTGACCTGCTCTCCGCCCTCGGTATGACCCCGGCCGCCAGTACCAGCACGAATCCGGGCAATCACCGCCGGTCCTCGTCGGTCGTCGCCGGTCCTCGTCGGTCGTCGTCGGTCGCCGTCACTCGGAACTGTTCAGGTGGATCCCCAGATCGGTACGGCCGGGCAGGATGTCTGCGCGCAGGGCGCGGGTGCCGTCGTACTCACCGTCACGCAGACGCCGGAAAGGAAGTGCCGGCTCGGTGTCCAGGGTGCGCAGCCTTTCCCGTAGTCGCTTGACCTCCAGTTCACCCTCGGTTGGCGCCAGGGCGTCGGCGTCGTGAACCACGTGCAGGCCCAGCGTTTCGATACCGACGTACCAGAGCACGCCGTGAGTGATGGGGAACAGCAGAGATTCCAGATCGCCGCTGATGCCGCGCGGGCCTACCGAACGGGCGTCCTCGCCCGCGGTGACCACGACGAGAGCCTTGCGCCCGCTCAGACCGCCGTCGCCGTAGCGTCGGGGCACGCCACGTTCGGGATCGGCGTCCCCGTAGGCGAACTCGCTGGTGAGAACCCGGTCGAACCAGCCCTTCAGGATGGCCGGCGGGCCGTACCACCACAGCGGAAACTGGATGACGAGCAACTCGGCGGCGGCCAGCTTGGCCTGTTCGGCGCTGACGTCGGCGGGCGAGTGCCCCAGTGCGTAGGTCTGACCGATCTGTTCGGCGATGTTGCCGGGTTCTTCGGCGCGTGCTCCGAGGTCGCGGCGACCCAGAACGGGATCGAAACCCTGGGCGTACAGGTCGGAGGTCGCCACCTGGCGGTAGGCCGACAACTCCTGCACCCCTTCCTGGAAGAGCCGGTCGTTCAGGGAGGGGCGGCGGGGGTGCGCGTACACCCACAGCGCAGAACCAGGCGTCGGTCGGTGGGAAATGGTCATGACGTTGATTCAACGCCGCCTGAGTGGACGATTCCATGGGTCATCCGCCAGAAGACCCGGGCGATCGTCTAATCTGGGCCAGTGGATACGTTCAGCGACCTGATGCGTGGCGTGCGGGCCCACGGTTCCCTGTTCGGCAGCACGACGTTGAACCCGCCCTGGTCGCTGCACTTCGTTGACGGGGCGCCGCTGAGTCTGTGCGCTGTTCTGCAGGGTGGCGGCTGGATCGTGCCGGAGCAGGGTCCGGCTCAGCGCGTGGGGGCCTACGAGACGGTGCTGGTGCGGGGGCCGGGAACCTTCAGCTTCGTCGACGAGGTGGGCACGGCGGCTGTCCCGATCGAGTGCGGGGTCGAGTGCGCGACCCCTGAACAGGGCGGCACACTGCACCGACTGGGCTGGCACGACCCCGGCGACGGCAGCCACGGTGTCTCGGGTCCGGGGCCGACGACTCTCATCGTCGGGGCCTATCCGGTGCACAGTGAGATCAACAACCGACTGCTGGAGTCGTTGCCCGTCATGCTCAGTGTGCATGCCGGCGGTGGGGTCGATCCCGTGCTGGATCACCTGGCCGCTGAGGTGGCCGTCGATGCTCCGGGTCAGCAGGTCGTGCTGGACCGTCTGCTGGACTGGATGCTGGTCTGCACGCTCCGGGCCTACTTCGACCGGCCCGGCGGCCGGCCACCGGCCTGGTGGGCGGCCCAGCGCGATCCCGTGGCCGGTAAGGCTCTGCAGATGCTGCACGCCGAACCGGCCGCGCCGTGGACGGTCGCCACGCTGGCCGAGCGGGCCGGGGTGTCCCGCGCGACGCTGGCCAAACGTTTCAGCGACCTGGTCGGTGAGCCTCCGCTCAGCTACCTGACGGCGTGGCGGATGACTCTGGCCGCGGACCTGCTGCGGGAAGAGCCGGCCGCCACCGTCGCCGACATTGCCCGCAGGGTCGGCTATTCCGACCCGTTCGCCTTCAGCGCCGCCTTCAAACGGGTGCGGGGCGTCAATCCCCGTGAGTACCGGCGCAGCAGCCAGGTCCCGGTGCCTTGATCTGCCGGTTGCCCGGGCTCCGGGTAGCGTCTGCCTCATGGAATACCGACGACTCGGACGGTCGGGACTGCGGGTCTCGACGCTGACCATGGGAACGATGACGTTCGGCGGGAAGGGAGGTTTCGCGGCTGTTGGCAAGACCGACGTGCAGCTCGCCCGGCGCCAGATCGACCTGGCCCTCGACGCCGGGGTCAACCTGATCGACACCGCCGACGTGTACTCCGACGGGCTCAGCGAGGAGATCACCGGCGAGGTGCTGCAGGGCCGGCGCGAGAACGTGCTGCTGGCCACCAAGGCGCGGATGGTGGTGGGTGAGGGCCCGAACGACGGTGGCGCCTCCCGCTACCACCTGGTGCGCTCGGTCGAACGCAGCCTCAAGCGGCTGCGCACCGACCACATCGACCTGTTCCAGATCCACGAGTGGGACGGCCAGACCCCGCTCGAGGAGACCCTCGAGGCCCTGGACTCGCTGATCCGGGCGGGCAAGATCCGCTACGTCGGCGCCTCCAACTACAGCGGCTGGCAGCTGATGAAGTCGCTGGCGGTGGCCGACGCGCGGGGCTACCAGCGGTACGTGTCCCAGCAGATCCACTACACCCTGCAGGCCCGCGAGGCCGAGCAGGAACTGGTGCCGCTCACCCTGGACCAGGAGCTCGGCATCCTGGTCTGGAGCCCGCTGGCCGGCGGCCTGCTGTCGGGCAAGTACCGGCGCGACGTCACCGCCCCGGAAGGCTCCCGGCACCTGAGCGACTGGAACGAGCCCCCGGTGCACGACGAGGGCAAGCTGTACGACATCGTCGACGCGCTGGTCGAGATCGGCTCGGCCCACGGGGTCTCGGCCGCCCAGGTCGCCCTGGCCTGGCTGCTGGGCCGGCCCGGAGTCACGTCACTGGTGATCGGGGCCCGCACCGAGGAGCAGCTGACCGACAACCTGGCCGCCGCCGACCTGAGCCTGACCGACGACGAGCGTGCCCGCCTGGACCAGGTCAGCGCCGTCCCGCTGCCGTACCCGCACTGGCACCAGGCAGCCACGGCGAGCGAGCGCCTGTCCCCCGCCGACCTGAGCCTGCTCAAGCCCTTCCTGTAGTGGGCACAGCCCGACGTCGCCGCCGTATGGGGTGGCGGCGCCGGGCTCAGCTCGGATCGTGCTCGGCCAGCAGCACTCCGAGCATGCGGACGAACTCCTGCCGCTGCGGGGCCGGGAGCGGGGCGAGCAGCTCCTCCTGCATCCGGTCCAGCACCACGTCCATGCGTTCCAGCTGTGCCGCACCGGCTTCCGTCAGCAGCACCCGATTACGTCGGCCGTGCTCCGGATCCGGTTGCCGCTCCACGAACCCCTGCTCGGCCAGCTGCGTGACCGCCGCCACCACGTCACTGCGGTCCATCCGGCCCCAGCGACCCAGCTGCGCCTGACTGGCCGGCCCGAACTCCTGCAGCGAGGCCAGGATCCGGTAGTGGTACCCGCGCGCGCCGGTCTCGGCGAAGCCGCGGAAGGCCATCCGGCCGACGTGCACCGCCAATTGCGAGATGAGCCAGCTCGGCTTGCCGGAGAGGCGGGCGGGGATCTCTTCCATGCACTTCACCCTAATGGTGTTGGCAAGACCAACACTCGTGCGTAATGTTGGTGGCACCAACACTCACCCGAGGGGGCCCGGATGTCCGAGACACTCACCGACCGGATCGAGATCGCCGACCTGTTCGCGAAACTGTCCCGTCTGCTGGACGAGCAGCGTTTCGACGACCTGCACACCGTCTACCACCGCGACATCGAGGCGCTCTCGCCACGGGGCGAACTGCGCGGGCTCGAAGAGCTGACCAGCTCGATGAACGAGCACAAGGTCGACGGGGAGCTGCACCAGCACGTCCACGGGGACGTCCTGGTCCACCTGGACGGCGACCGGGCCGAGACGACCGCGAACCAGCTGGTCTTCTTCTACCGCGCCGGTGACCCACCGCACCGGGAGGCCGGACTGCGTTCGGCGGCCACCGCCGTCCGTACACCACAGGGCTGGCGGTTCAGCCGGATGCACATCCAGCTGCTCTGGCTGCGCAAACACTGATCGAGCACCGACCGCCCGAACGCGGGGCGGGCGATCCCTGCCAAGATGGACGATCGTGAGAGCGCGATACTTCGGCGGCACCGGCGCCTGGGACGACCCCCTGCGCCGGCTGAGCCGGTTCGACGGTGCCGCCTTCCACCCCGTCGAGCCCGGCAGCATCACCTCGCCCACCGTGCACGTGTTCATCCACGGCTGGCAACCCGGCCTGCGCCTGCTGGAACGCATGCACGCGATCGGCGACGTGGTGCCCTCGCTCCCGGCCTGGGACCCCCGGCTGGTCGACCCGCTCGGGCGCTCGCTGCACTCGTACCACGCTCATCTGCTGGAGGCCCTGACCGCGCTCGGTGACGACCACTGCGTCCTCTACTACTCCTGGATCGACGAGTCGGCCACGGATCTGGACGTCATGCTCGCCTACCGCTCCCGGCAGGCCACGCAGATCAACGGGCGGCGGCTGGCGATGGCCCTGCAGCAGTCACTGGGCAGTGAGAACGTCCGCCTGCACCTGATCGGGCACAGTCACGGCAGTGCGGTGGCGGTCCACGCCTCGGCGGCGCTGGCGCGCCGGCCGGATCAGGTCACGCTTTTGGACGCGCCCGAGAACGGGGTCAGCCGGCTGAGCGGCGCGGCGAACCTGATCGACGTGGTGCTGCCGCGGATCAAACCCGGTCGTGACGACGAGCATCCGTTCGTCGACTCCTACGCCTCGGTCTTCGGCCGTCCGTACCGCCGCAAGCCGGGCCTGTCCGACGTGGTCGACGTGTCGCTCTACGGTGGGCTGGCCTTCAAACCGACGGTGGTCGAGGCGATTTCCGGCGCCCACCTGTACGCGGTGGACTGGTACGCGCTGTCGGTGCGCGAGGCCCACCGCGGCGTGGGCTTCGGCTGGTCTCCCCTGCAGGGGGCCGACGTGAAAGGCCTTTCCTCCTCGTACCATTCGCGCCGGCGCAAGCGTCCCCTCGTGCTACGCCGCCGCACCGACCTACCCCGGATGTTCGGCGCCCGCCGCAAGGTGCCGATGGTCACCCGCCCCAGCCGGATCACCGGCGCAGAGATGCACCTGAGCACCCGCCACACCGCCGCCGCCCAAGTGCTGCGGATCCTGCCCGGAGACGGCCTGATCGAGTTCGACGTGGAGATGACCGGCGGCGACGGCTCCGAGCAGGTGCACCTCGACCTCGACGCGGTGCCGGTCTACGTGGCCCAGGCGCGCTTCCCGGTACCCCGCTCGGGCCGCTACGTGGTGCTCGCCGACGGTGCCGCCGGCGACCACCTGTTCACCGCCCGCCTGGTCACCGACCCCAACGCCAAGTACGACGAGGACACCGACGACGCCCAGCCCCCTCGCGTCTCGGTCACCAACGTCAGCATCGTCTCCTGGCCTGACGCCGCCCTCGGCTTCACCTTCGAGCGCATCGCCATGACCACTTTCGTCACCGGCACGGTGGCCGGCGCCCTGGGCACCCTGTTCACCCAGGCCGGCCTACGCCTGGCCCGGCGCGGGGTGCGCATTCTGGTGGCGGTGGCCCGCTCTCAGCGCTGAGCTCCGGCGAATCGGACGGGCTTGGGTTGCCGAGCGCGCAGGTGAGCGGCCGGACCTCGGGATTCCCGCGCGGCGCACAGGTGGCCGCATTACACTACGAGCGCGTGAACGTCCTCGGTCCTGAGCTGCTGCCACCGCCGTCGCGCGGCCCGGCTCAGACGGCTGCCGAGAGGTTCCCAGGCCCTGATCCGGTGCGGCCGGTCCTGCGCGATGGCTGATCCGCCCGGCCGGTCCGACCGGCCTGAGCAGATCTCCCGCCGCGAGCGGCGCCGACGTGAGGCAGCCGCGGCACCCCAAACCCCGGCGTACGTCTGGCGAGGCCCGACCAGCAGGCCCGACGACGACGCACAGCCCGCCCGGCCCAGCGGCTCCGAGAAGTA
This sequence comes from Kineosporia rhizophila, assembly GCF_021277265.1. Taxonomy (GTDB): domain Bacteria; phylum Actinomycetota; class Actinomycetes; order Actinomycetales; family Kineosporiaceae; genus Kineosporia; species Kineosporia rhizophila. Next base: position 247,764 of record NZ_JAJSOH010000006.1, on the reverse strand, counting down.
CGGTGACCACGAAGGGCACGCGCCCGCTGCTGACCTTCCGTTCGACCTCGGCCCCGACGATCGCAGGTACGGCGACCCCCACCAGGGGTACCAGGACCACGGCCCTTCCGGCCGTAGCCTTCCCGACCGCGGCCTCTCTGACCGCAACTCTCCCAACGGCAGCCGTCCCACCCCCGGCTCTCCCGACCGCAGACTTTCCGACCACAGGCCCCCAGACCACACCTCCTCGAACTACCGCCCCGGCTCCTTCGGCCCATGGCACTCCGACCGCAACTCTTCAGACCGCGGCCCCTCCGCCCCCGGCTCTTCTGATCCCGGCCTCCATAGCCCGGTCTACGACGACCGTCCCTACCGGCCAGACCGTGCTGCCCGCACGACGAGGTCCACGTCTGTGCCAGCCGCCGGACCCTCACCTGGTGCGGCCAACGCCCCGCTGACCCGCCGCGCCCGGCGTGAGGCGGAAACGGCTCAGATGCGGCTGACCGAGGCCGCACGCCAAGCTCGGTACCCGGCCGAGGGGCAAGCTCAGTACCAGGCCGAGCAGCAGGCTCAGTCCCCGCTCCAGCAGCAGGCCCAGTACCGGGCCAAGCGACAGGCCCCGTATCCAGCCGATCAGGTGGCCCCAGATCCGGCTGACCCGTGGGCCCCAGATCCGGCCGGCCAGCAGGGCCCACATGCAGCCACGCAGCGGGCCCCGTATCCAGCCGACCCGTGGGCCCCAGATCCGGCTGAGCAACAAGCCCCGCATCCAGCCGATCAGCAGGCTCGGTATCCGCTCCAGCAGCAGGCCCCGTACCCGACCGACCAGTGGGCCGCAGATCCGGCTGAGCAGCACGCCCCACATGCAGCCAAGCAGCGGCCCCCGTATCCGGTCGAGCATCACGCCCCGTATCGGGCTGAGCAGCACGCCCCGTATCCGGCCGAACAGCGGCCCACGGCACGCACCGCCCGCCCGACGAACCCCCATGAGCGCGTACGCCCCGGGCGTGCAGCACCCTCGCGTGAACGCGCACGCCCCAGCCCTGCGCCATCACCCAGCGAGCACGCACGCACCGGCCAACGGGCTGACCCCCGCGAACACATCTCCCCCGCCGGGCCGGCCGGCCCACAAACCCAGCCACAGTCCTTCCGGCAGCCGAAGGTCGCGAAGGCGAGCAAACGTCCTTTGGTTGTTGTTGCCCTGATCGCCGTGCTGACCCTGGTCGGTGGGCTTACCTACGCGGTCGGCTTCCGCGGCGACGACCCGCCCAGCGTCACCACCAGCCCCAGCCTGGTCGACGAGAATCCGGCCGAGGATGGGCCGGGGCTGGCTCCTGGCCCGGACGAGAAGAAGCCTCAGCCCGTGCCGACCTCGGGCGCGGCGGAGAAGGTCAAGATCGGGGTGTTCCGTGGAACCCATCCTGATCAGGTAGGCGAGTTCGAGGACTGGCTGGGGCGCGACGTCCCCTACGCGGTCGACTACTCCAACCGCGACTACTGGGACGACGTGGCCGACCCCGGCTACATGCTCCGGGCCTGGCAGGACACCGGGTACCGGATGGTCTACGGCGTGGTCATGCTGCCGGCCCGTGACCGTACGGTCACGCTGGCCGTGGGCGCGGCGGGTGACTACGACCACCACTTCCGCCGACTGGCCCGCAACCTGGTCGCGCACGGGCAGGGCGATGCCATCATCCGGCTCGCCTGGGAGTTCAACGTCAGCAAGATGCGCTGGGAACTGACCCCGGAGGACCAGACCGACTTCGTCACCTACTGGCGCCGGATCGTCACCACCATGCGTTCGGTGCCCGGCGCCGAGAAGCTGCGCTTCGACTGGAACGTGAACAACGGCGGGGAGACCTACGACTCGACCATCTTCTGGCCGGGCGACAAGTACGTGGACTACGTCGGGGTGGACGTCTACGACATCTCCTGGGCCGAAGACACCTACCCGTATCCGGCCGACTGCACCGGGTCCTGCCGTCGCGACCATCAGGTGGCTGCCTGGGCCAACATCGAGAATGCCACCTATGGGCTGAATTTCTGGTCCAGCTTCGCCCGGGAGAGAGGTAAGCCACTGTCCATGCCGGAATGGGGCCTGTGGGACCGCTCCGACGTCGACGGGCGGGGCGGCGCCGACAACCCTTACTTCGTCCAGCGGATGTACGAGTTCATCGACGATCCCCGCAACAACGTGGCCTATCAGGCGTACTTCGACGTGAACCCCGAGGACCGGGGCCGGCATCAGCTGTCCGGGATGCCTCGCAGCGAGAGCCGATTCCGGGAGCTGTTCGGCCGATAGGCTGCCGGGGTGCGGGTTCTGGTGGTGGACGACGAGGCGCGGTTCGCCGAGGGCATCAGCCGGGGGCTGGTGGCCGAGGGTTTTTCGGTGGACGTGGCCGACAACGGGATCGACGGGCTGTGGCGGGCCCGGGAGGTCCGTTACGACGCGATCCTCCTGGACGTGATGATGCCGGGGCTGAACGGGTACGCGGTCTGTCAGGCCCTGCGGGAAGAGGAGAACTGGACGCCGATCCTGATGCTCACGGCCAAGGACGGCGCCTGGGACCAGGTCGAGGGGCTGGACACCGGGGCCGACGACTACGTGGTGAAACCGGTGGAGTTCCCGGTGCTGCTGGCCCGGTTACGGGCGCTGGTGCGGCGGGGGCGGCCGGAGCGGCCCACCATCCTGACCATCGGCAGCCTGGTGGTCGACCCGGCCACCCGCGAGGTGCGGCGCGGGGGTACGCCGATCCAGCTGACCAGCCGGGAGTTCGCCGTGCTGGCGTTCCTCGCCCGTAGCGCCGAGTCGGTGCGCTCGAAGTCCGACATCCTGAACGGCGTCTGGGACGACGACTTCGAGGGTGATCCGAACATCGTCGAGGTGTACATCGCGCATCTGCGGTCCAAGATCGACCGGCCGTTCGGGGTGGAGACCATCGTGACCGTGCGGGGGGCCGGTTACCGGTTGACCGCCGATGCCTGAGCAGCGGGCGGAACGCATCGGCTGGTGGTCGTTACGGGTCCGGATCACCTCGGCCACCACCGCGATCGTGCTGGTGGTGCTGGCGGCCGGGGCGGTCGGCCTGGTCGGGCTGCTGCGCTCCAGCGTGGTGCGGGCCGAGGCGACCACCGCCGAGCAGCAGGCCGCCCAGATCGCGGCCGAGACGCAGGCGGTGGGCCGGCTGCCCCCGTTCGAGGCCGACGAGGTGATCATCCAGCTGCAGCGCGAGGGCCGGGTGGTGGCGGTCGCCGACGACGACTTCGCCGGTACCCCGGCGCTGCCGGTGCACCACGATTCCCGGATCGCCGAGCTGCAGGGGCGGCGCTGGGCGGTGGCGTCCAGTCCGGTGCAGCTCGAGCCGGGGGTCACCGGGCACGTCGTGGTCGGGCGTTCGCTCAAGGGGGCGGGCGAGGCGACTCGGTCGGCGAGCTGGCTTCTGGGTCTGGCAGTTCCGGCGGTCAGCCTGTTCGTGGCCGCGCTCACCTGGACGGTGGTGGGGCGTTCCCTGCGCCCGGTAGAACAGATTCGTTCCGACGTGGAGAACATCGGCAATGACGGGGCCGGCCGGATCATCGCGCCGCGCGGGCAGGACGAGGTGGCCCGGCTGGCCGTGACCATGAACCGGATGCTGGAGCGTCTGGAGAAGTCCCGCCGGGCCCAGCAGCGTTTCGTCTCGGACGCCTCGCACGAGTTACGTTCGCCGGTGGCCGCGATCCGTCAGCATGCGCAGGTGGCTCTGCTGCATCCGGAGACGGTGACGTTGCCGGGGCTGGCCGAGGTGGTCGACGCCGAGGCCGCGCGGCTGGAGGAACTGGTCAGCGGTCTGCTGTTGCTGGCCCGGGTGGACGAGCGCAGTTCCGGGGCGCTTCAGGAGATCGATCTGGACGATCTGGTGCTGGCCGAGGGAAAACGGCTGCGGGCCCTGGGGACGAAGGTGGATCTGACCCGGGTGGGACCGGCCCGGGTGCTGGCCGATCCGGCGCTGATGAGCCGGGCGGTGCGCAACGCGGCCGAGAATGCCCGGCGGCACGCCCGTTCCGCGGTGGCGTTCGAGCTGACCGACCATGGGACGACGGCGGTCCTGCGGGTGGACGACGACGGTCCGGGGGTGCCTGAGGAGGATCGGGAACGGGTGTTCCACCGGTTCGAGCGCCGCGACGACGCGCGGGACCGGGACAGCGGTGGTGCCGGTCTGGGTTTGGCCATCATCGCCGAGGCGGCGCGTCAGGCGGGTGGGTCGGCCCGGCTGGAGACGGCCCGGCTGGGCGGGGCGCGTCTGGAGATGCGGCTGCCTTCGGCCGCCGATCAGACCGGGCCGACCTGACCCGTGTTTCGGCCGGTCAGGGATACGGGTCCTTGGCGGAGTCGCCTCCGGACAGGGTCTCCCAGGAGCCGTTGGAGCACTCCGGGCACGGCGGAAGGTGCTTGGTGGAGCCGACCTTCAGCTCGTAGCCGCACTCGGTGCACTTGTAGGTGCCGGACGTGACATCGCTTCCTGCGGGTACTGGATCAGCCATGTGGCCCATCGTGGCGCGAGGCCGGGAACCTCGCCACCACACTTGTCCCACTGGGTACCGACTAGGGCGCGGAGTCCTTCTTGTCCTTGGCCAGGGCGTAGGCCTCGGGCGGCGACATCGAGACACCGTTGTAGGTGACCGTGTTCGCCTCGCTCACCGGCACGCACTGAGACTTTTTGGCGCTGCGGGCGTTGGAGTCGGCCAGGGCCTCTTCGCGATCCTTCTTCGTGGACTTCGGGTAGGTGTCGCCACTGGTCCAGTCCTCCCCCAGTACGAGCGTGACGTCGTCGGCGCTCTTGTCGAGAGTCAGCAGCGACGAGGGCATCTTCAGGTCGGCGGCCAGCTGCTGGGCCTGCTCCAGCTGGGGCTTGCGGTAGTGGATGGCCGTGCGCTTCTCCAGATCGCCCGAGGAGGGGTCGGTTTCGGCGGCGTAGCCCTGCTCGCTCAGCACGTCGGTCAGTTCCCCGGCCCGGCCCTCCTGCCCGCCCCGGTTCTGCACCTGCACCGCGAAGTCGCGGCTCACGTCGGCCGCGGCCGTTGCCGTGGCGGTGGTGGTGGCCGCGCTGACCGTGTTCTTGTCCTTCGAGAGCGAGCGGTCCTCGACGATGGTGGAGAACAGCTTCTCGGCGGCCTCGGCCGGCACCACCCGGTTCGGGTCGGTGGGCGCGGCCGTGGTCTGCATGGTGGCGAAGGTGATCCGGTCGGTGTCCACCTTGTTCAGCTCGCCGGCCAGGTCGATCAGCTTGGGGATGCTGTTCAGGCCGCTGTCCACGGTGAGCGCCTTGGTGGCGGCGTCGGCCACACCGAAGAGCTTGGTCGGGTTCAGCAGCGTGCCATTGTCTTTCAGCGCCCGGATCGCCGCGGAAAGGAAAGCGTGCTGGCCGTAGGTTCGGCCCAGGTCGCTGCCGTCGCCGAAACCGTGCCGGGTACGCACGAACTGAAGCGCCGCCTCCCCCTTGAGGGTGTGCTTGCCCTTCGACAGCTTCAGGTGCGAATAGGTGTCGTAGACGTTGTTGTCCACGCACACCTCCACCCCGCCGGTGGCGTCCGACATCGCGATCACCCCGGCGAAGTCGACCAGCACGAAGTGGTCGATGGTGATCCCGGTGAGCTGGTGCACCGCCGCCACCGAGCAGCCCGGGCCGTACGCCAGGCTGCCGTTGATCTGGGCGTAGCGTTCGCCCACGCTGTTGCCCGACTCCGGGTCCTTGCACCCGGGCATCTGGGTCAGCGTGTCGCGCGGCACGCTCATCGCCGTGATGTTGGTGCGGTCGGCCGAAAGGTGCACCAGGATCTGCACGTCGGCGTTCGACGCGGTGTCGTCACAGGCCCCGCCCAGCTTGCAGTTGGCCTCCGACGAGCGCGAGTCGGTGCCGATCACCAGCACGTTGATCGGGAACCGGCCCTGGTCGTCGGCCTTCTGCACGCCCGCGTCGCCGGTGGTGCCGGTGAACAGGGCGGCCGACTCGATGTTGCCGTTCAGCCGCTGGTACACGTACGTGCCGCCGCCCAGGGTGCCGGCCGCCAGAACACCCACGGTTCCCAGGGCGATCTTGCCCCAGGGAGTGAGCCGGACCCGACCTCGGGCGTGCCGTACCGGAGCGTCCCGATGGGGGGTCACGATGCGGTTCTCGGACGGCTCAGGGTTTTCGGGCAGCACAGAGTTTTCGGGCAGCACGGAGCGAGGAGCACGCAGGCATGCTGGGCGAAGCTACCTGAACCGGACCTGAAGGGTGTCCGGGTGGTCACCCGGCCTGGGCCCGGTGCAGCGCCGCGTAGCGCCCGCCCCGGGCCAGCAGCTCGTCGTGCCCGCCGATCTCGGTGATCCGGCCGCCCTCCAGCACCACGATCCGGTCGGCCTGGCGGATGGTGGAGAGCCGGTGCGCCACCACCAGCGTGGTGCAGCCGCCCATCAGCTCGGACAGCGCCTGCTTGACCTGCACCTCCGACTCCGGATCGAGAGCACTGGTGGCCTCGTCCAGCAGCAGGATCCGGGGCCGGCGGATCAGTGCGCGGGCGATCGCGATGCGCTGTCGCTGGCCGCCGGAGAGCCGGGCGCCGCGCTCGCCCACCACGGTGTCCCAGCCGTCGGGCTGACTGGCGATGATGTCCAGGGCCTGGGCCTGCTGCAGGGCCTGGCGGATCCGCTCGTCACTCGCGTCGTCGAGTCCGTAGGCGACGTTGTCGCGGATGCTGCCCTCGAACAGCATCGGTTCCTGCGGCACCACCGAGACGAAGCGGCGCACCGTGCGCAGGTCCAGTTCCTGCATGTCCTGGCCGTCGAGAAGGATGCGGCCCTGGGTGGGCCGGACGAAGCCGAGCACCAGGTTGAGGACCGTGGACTTGCCGGCGCCCGAGGGGCCGACGAAAGCCACCGTCTCGCCCGGCCGGATCTCCAGGTCGACGTCGTGCAGGCTGTCCACCTGGGCGTCGGGGTGCCGGTGCCGGACCCGCTGCAGGCTCAGGGCGCCGGTCACCGCCCCGACCGGCCGCTTGCCCTCGTTGTGCTCCAGGTCGGGCTCGGCCAGCACCTCGGCCACCGAGCGCACCGACTCCACCCCGCGGGCCGCCACCGGCAGCAGGCCGAGGAGCTGGATCAGGCCCTGGGTGAGCAGGGTGAAGTAGGTGGACAGCAGCACCACGTCGCCCGGGCCGATCGGCAGGGCCCCGGTGAGGGAGAACACCGCGGCCAGGGCCAGGCACAGCACGCCCAGGAACTGCATGCTCACCCACGACATCGAGGCCGTGTGCCCGTTCAGCATGTCCAGCTTCAGCGCCTCGCGCCGCACCTTCTCCACGCCACCGGCCACCCGGTCCACCGCGGTCTGCTCCAGGCCGTGGGCCCGGGTGACCGGGATCAGCGAGGCCATCTCGCCCACCCGGGCGGCCAGGCCCTCCATCTCCAGCCGGAAGCGCTCGTTGCGGGTGCGCGAGCGTTTGGCCACGGTGTAGCGGATCAGCAGGGCGAGCGGCACGGTGAGCAGGTAGACCGGCAGGAACTGGGGCACCAGCACCGCGGTCATGGCCATCGCGCCGATCACCACCATCGTGGCCGACAGCAGCGGGTGGGTGACCTGCTGCAGCATCAGCTCGATGTTCTCGACGTCGCGCACCAGTTTGTTCTGCACCACCGCGGAGGTGGAGCGGGCGTGGAAGCCGATCGAGAGGGTCTGCAGCCGGCCGGCCAGCACGTTGCGCAGCTCGGCGCCGGTGTCGCGGACGACCATCATGAAGTTGCGGGTGTAGACGAGGTGGTTGGGGTAGTTCTGGGCCAGCAGCAGCACGGCCAGGCCGAGCCAGCCGAGCACGGTGCTGGTCCGGCCGCCCTCGGCCACCGTGTCGATGATCGCCGCGGTGATCACCGGGAGCATCCACATCGGGATCTCCTTGAGCACGAAGGCCCCGATCGCCAGGGCCATCCGCCCGGGGCGGCGGGCGAGCAGGCGGATCAGCGAACGGACGGGGTGGCCGGCGTCGATGATCTGCGCCGGGTCGGTGAGGTGGTCACGGTCTCCGGAAAGCGCTTGCCCAGACATTGCTTCAGTCTAGGCGGGATCGGACCCGGGACCGACAGTTACGGCCGGCCGGATCTTTTGACTCGTGTCTACCCGAGCAGCAGCCGCGCGATCGCCACCAGGCCGACCACGACGATGAACGCGCGCAACCCGGCAGGGGGCAGACGACGGGCCAGATGCCCACCCACCACACCACCCGCCGCACTGCCGGACGCGATCAGCCCGGCCACCAGCCAGTCCACCTCGCCGGCCGCCGTGATCACGAAGACCAGGGCCGCGATCGTCCCGGTACAGGTCGCCAGCACGTTCTTGACGCCGTTCGCATACTGCAGGTCGCTGGTCAGCAGCCAACCCAGCAGGCCCATCAGCAGAACCCCCTGAGCCGCACCGAAGTAGCCGCCGTAGATCGCGGTGAGGAACACGGCGATGACCAGAGCCCCCAACTGCGCACGACTCTTCGCGGCGGCGGCGCGGCGGCTCAGCCGGGGCTGCAGCACGATCAGCACCAGAGCAGCGACGATCAGTACGGGTACCACCGCCTCGAACGCCTTCGCCGGCAGGACGAGCAGCAGCACGGCCCCTACGATCCCGCCGGCCACCGAGGCCGGGAGCAGGCGAGCCAGGATCGCGCGGCGACCGGCCAGCTCCCGGCGGTAGACCCAGGTACCGGCGAGACTGGCCGGCACCAGGCCGATGCTGTTCGAGATGTTGGCCGTGACCGGACGAAACCCCAGGGCCAGCAACACCGGAAAGGTGATCAGGGTGCCGGAGCCCACGGCTGCGTTGATCGCCCCGGCCACCAGTCCGGCCAGCAGAACCAGGCCACATTGCCACCACTCCATGTTGGCGACCCTAGACCGAGGTCCGTCCGCTGATTCACCCTGCTTTCTCAGTGGGTGAGAATCTGCTCCCACGACGGCTCGAACGGCTTGGCCAGCAAGGGCATCCCGGCCTCGGCCGGCGTGCGGTCGCGCTTGCGGTGGTTGCACCGCCCGCACGCGGCCACCGTGTTCAGCCAGCTGTCCGCGCCGCCCCGGGATCGCGGCAGCACGTGGTCGACGGTGCTGGCCCGGGCGCCGCAGTAGGCGCAGGTGTGGCCGTCGCGGGTCAGCAGGGCCCGGCGGGACCAGGGCGGCCGGGCCCGGTGACGCCAGCGCATGGCCACGTACCTGAGCAGCCGCACCACCTTCGGACGGGGCCAGGGGCCCATCGGCCGCCCGGCCGCCACTTCCTCCACCACCGCCACCTGCCGGACCAGCATCCGCACGGCGTGCGGCAGGGAGACGTAATGCAGACGCTCGCAGGAAGCGTTCAGCACCAGAACTGTGGTCACCAGACACCTCCTCACAAGGGTCTTCGCGTACTGGGAATCGAAAAGGCGCCGTCCCCGGAATGGTGGGAGCGGCGCCTGAGGGCTGATGTCAGCGGGTCAGGGCAGGCCGTTCCCGGGCCGGGCCTCGGCGCGGCTCCAGAGCGTGATCGAGGTACACCCGGACGGGCCAACCGGCAGGGGGTTACCCAGGACGAGCATGTCCACCTCGATCACCTCCTTCCGGCCGTCGGCCGATCGGGTCACTCAGCACCGGCACGGACCGGGCTGCGCGAACAGGCTGGCACGTCGGTGCAGGTCGGGGCCAGGCATTTACCGGTCTCGGGCCGAGGCGACCTGAGGGTGAGCCTGGTCTCGCCCGGGTGACCTAGCCGCTACGGAGTGTGGTCGCTCATCATTCGGGTGTGACTGTGTTCGCCACCCCCGAGCCCACCTGGTCCGCCATGACCGCCGCTCTCGACGAGGAGCCCGGCGACGAGGGCTGGGCCTTCAAGCTGGCCGTGCAGTGCCGCGACCACCTGCGCCGCGCCCTGCAGCAGGCCGACGGCGGCGCCCTGGTGCCCGGCCCGGCACCCACCGAGTGGGCGCGGGACCCGGGCCGGCGGGCGCCCCGCCGCGCCGAGCACGCCGTCAAGACGCGGCGCACGGGTAAGGACGTCCCGGGTGGCCCGAGCGGTCCGGGTGGCTACTTCACCCGCTGGCACATCCTGCTCGGGGTGCTCATCGCCCACGAGTACGAGCAGGCCCGGCAGGAGGCCCCGGCCTGGACCCGGCGGCTGCGGATGCACAAGGACTGGGTGCACCCCTTCCCGCAGATGTCCGACAGCCAGGTCCGCAGCGCCACCCCGGAATGGCTGGCCGCCCGCGGGATCTACATCCACAAGCAGGTCATCGCGCCCTGACCCATGCCGGGCGCGGAAGCCGATTAAGTAATCGCTTAAGTCACCGTTGACAGCCCCGGCGGGACCGGCCCCAATGAGGGGGCCGGTCGACGAAGGGGTCACACGCATGCAGGTTCCCGGGCAGTTCGAGTACGAGCGCGCCACCAGCGTGGAGCACGCCATCGGCCTGCTCGACCGGCTGGGCGAGGGGGCGCGCCTGGTGGCCGGCGGGCACAGCCTGCTGCCGATGATGAAGCTGCGCCTGGCGAACTTCGACTACCTGATCGACATCAACGACCTGCACGACGAGCTCGGCCACATCACCGTCGAGCCCGGGCAGATCCGGATCGGCGCCCTCACCCGGCATCGCGAGCTGCTCGAATCCAGCGCCCTGGCCGAGACTTTCCCGATCTTCGCGGACGCCGAGCGGGTGATCGCCGACCCGATCGTGCGCAACCGGGGCACCCTGGGCGGCTCCCTGTGCCAGGCCGACCCCTCCGAGGACCTCTCGGCGGTGTGCACCACGCTCGACGCCAGCTGCGTGATCCGCGGCCAGGACGGCGAGCGGGTGGTGTCGATGGAGGACTTCCACCGCGGCCCCTACGAGACCGCCGTCGGCGACTCGGAGATGCTGGTCGAGGTGCGCCTGCCGGTGCGGCCGGGTGGTTCCAGCGCCTACCAGAAGGTGGAGCGCCGGGCCGGTGACTGGGCCGTGGTGTCGGCGGGCGCGGCGGTCTGGCTGGAGAACGGGGTGATCGCGGACGCCCGGGTGGGCCTGGCCGCGGTGGGCCCGAACACCGCCGGTCTGCCGGAGATCTCAGCCGCACTGCGCGGGCGGGAGCCTTCGGAGGCGGTGTTCGAGGAGGCCGGTGAGATCGCGGCCCGCAGCTGCAGCCCGGCCACCGACACCCGCGGTTCCGAGAGCTACAAACGTCATCTGGCGAAGGAACTCACCCGGCGCACCCTGCGCCGCGCTGTCTCCCGTATCTCCGGCGACACCGAAGGGCGCTGATCCGATGAAGGTTTCGATGACCGTCAACGGTGAGGAAGTCACCCGGGAGGTCGAGGGCCGGCTGCTGCTGGTGCACTTCCTGCGCGACCACCTCGGGCTGACCGGCACCCACTGGGGCTGCGACACCAGCAACTGCGGTACCTGCGTGGTCTGGCTGGACGAGGAGCCGGTGAAGTCGTGCACCGTGCTGGCCGCCATGGCCGGTGGCCACGAGGTGCGCACGGTGGAGGGCCTGGAGCGCGACGGTGAGCTCGACCCGGTACAGAAGGGCTTCATGGCCTGCCACGGCCTGCAGTGCGGCTTCTGCACCCCAGGGATGATGATGACCGCCCGGGCCCTGCTCGACCGCGACCCGGATCCCTCGGAAAGCAACATCCGGGAGGCCATCTCGGGGCAGATCTGCCGCTGCACCGGGTACGCCACCATCGTGCGCTCGGTGCAGTGGGCGGCCGCGCACGAGGCTGCCGAGCAGGCCACGGGGCAGGAGGCGTCGGCGTGACCACCCTCGAAGAAAGCACCGACAACGACCAGAAGCCGGTCGGGCACGGCCGGATGCTGCGCAAGGAGGACCCGCGGTTCGTGCGCGGGCGCGGGCGCTACTGCGACGACGTGCAACTGCCGGGCATGCTGCACCTGGCCATCCTGCGCTCGCCGGTGGCGCACGCGCGGATCGTCAGCATCGACACCACCGCCGCCGAGGCCATGCCCCGGGTCAAGGCCGTGGTCACCGGGGCCGCGCTGGCCGAGAAGGGCCTGGCCTGGATGCCGACCCTCTCCAGCGACGTGCAGGCGGTGCTGGCCACCGACAAGGTGCGCTTCCAGGGGCAGGAGGTGGCGTTCGTGGTGGCCGAGGACCACTACGCCGCCCGCGACGCCCTGGAACTGATCGACGTCGAGTACGACATCCTCGACCCGGTGGTGGACGTGCGCACCGCCCTGGCGCCCGACGCCCCGGTGATCCGCACCGACCTCGAGGGCAAGACGAACAACCACTGCTTCGACTGGGAGACCGGCGACCGACAGGCGACTGAGGACGCCTTCGAGCGCGCCGACGTGGTGGTCACCGAGGACATGGTCTACCCCCGGGTGCACCCGGCGCCGATGGAGACCTGCGGCGCGGTGGCCGACTACGACCGGATCGACGGCAAGCTCACGCTCTGGTCGACCACCCAGGCCCCGCACGCCCACCGCACGCTCTACGCCATCGTCGCGGGCCTGCCCGAGCACAAGATCCGGGTGATCTCCCCCGACATCGGCGGCGGCTTCGGCAACAAGGTGCCGATCTACCCCGGCTACGTCTGCGCGATCGTCGCCTCGATCGTCACCGGCAAGCCGGTGAAGTGGATGGAGGACCGCTCGGAGAACCTGATCAGCACCGGCTTCGCCCGCGACTACGTGATGCGCGGCGAGATCGCGGCCACCCGCGAGGGGAAGATCCTGGCGATCCGCACCCACGTGCTGGCCGACCACGGCGCCTTCAACGGCACCGCCGCCCCGGTGAAGTACCCGGCCGGCTTCTTCGGGGTGTTCACCGGCAGCTACGACATCGAGGCGGCCTACTGCTCGATGACCGCCGTGTACACCAACAAGGCACCGGGCGGGGTGGCCTACGCCTGCTCGTTCCGGATCACCGAGGCGGTGTACCTGGTCGAGCGGATGGTCGACTGCCTGGCCTACGACCTGAAGATCGACCCGGTGGAGCTACGGCTGCGGAACCTGTTGCGGCCCGAGCAGTTCCCCTACACGAGCAAGACCGGCTGGGTGTACGACTCGGGCAACTACGAGCCCACCCTGCGCGAGGCCCTGCGGATCGCCGGCTACGAGGAGCTGCGCCGCGAGCAGGCGGCCAAGCGCGAGCGCGGTGAGCTGATGGGCATCGGCGTGGCCTTCTTCACCGAGGCAGTGGGGGCCGGCCCGCGCAAGGACATGGACATCCTGGGCCTGGGCATGGCCGACGGGTGCGAACTGCGGGTGCACCCGACCGGCAAGGCGGTGGTGCGGCTCTCGGTGCAGTCCCAGGGCCAGGGCCACGAGACCACGTTCGCCCAGATCGTGGCCGAGGAGATCGGCATCCCGCCGGACGACATCGACGTGGTGCACGGCGACACCGACAACACCCCGTTCGGGCTGGGCACCTACGGCAGCCGCTCCACCCCGGTCTCCGGGGCGGCGGCCGCCCTGGTGGCCCGCAAGGTGCGGGACAAGGCCCGGATCATCGCCTCCGGCATGCTCGAGGTCTCGGTGGCCGACCTGGACTGGGTGAAGGGCTCGTTCCAGGTCAAGGGCGACCCGGGCAAGTCGGTCACGATCCAGGAGATCGCGATGCGCGCCCACGGGGCCGGTGACCTGCCCGACGGGCTGGAGGGTGGCCTGGAGGCGCAGATCTGCTACAACCCGTCCAATCTCACCTACCCGCACGGCGCCTACATCTGCGTGGTCGACATCGACCCGGGTACCGCCGTGGTCAAGGTGCGCCGGTTCGTGGCGGTGGACGACTGCGGCACCCGGATCAACCCGATGATCATCGAGGGGCAGGTGCACGGCGGCCTGACCGACGGCGTGGGCATGGCCCTGATGGAGATGATCAGCTTCGACGAGGACGGCAACTGCCTGGGCGGTTCGCTGATGGACTACCTGATCCCGACCGCGCTCGAGACCCCGGACTGGGAGACCGGTTTCACCGTGACCCCGTCGCCGCACCACCCGATCGGCGCCAAGGGGGTGGGTGAGTCGGCCACCGTCGGCTCGCCCCCGGCCATCGTCAACGCCGTGGTGGACGCGCTGAAGCCGTTCGGGGTGCGGCACGCCGACATGCCGCTGACGCCGTCCCGGGTGTGGGAGACCATGCAGGGCAACCACACCCCACCGATCTGATGTCGGTCACCGAGAGGGTCGAGGAGCTGACCCGGCAGCGCGTGCCGTTCGTGCGCGCCACCGTGGTGCGGGCCCAGGTGCCCTCCTCGGCCCGGGCCGGCGACGAGGCGATCGTGCTGCTGGACGGCTCGATCGAGGGTTTCGTGGGCGGCCAGTGCGCGGAGAGCTCGGTCCGGACGGCCGCTTTGGGGACGCTCGCGGCCGGGGAGACGTTGTTGCTGCGGGTCCTGCCCGAGGAGGTCGGGTTCCCGGAAACCCCTGGCGCGCAGGTGGTGGTGAACCCGTGTCTGTCCGGTGGGGCTCTGGAGATCTTCCTGCGGCCGGTGCTGCCGCCCCCGCTGGTCGAGGTGGTCGGCACCACGCCGGTGGCCGAGGCGGTGGTCCGGATCGGCGAGCTGCTCGGCTACAGCATGAGCGGGTCCGGCGCGGCCCGGCCCGACGCGGTGGTGATCGCCTCGCACGGCCGCGACGACGAGGCCGCAGTGATCCGCTCGGCCCTGGACACCGGGGTGGCTCATGTGGCGCTGGTCGCCAGCCGCCGGCGCGGTGAGGCGGTGCTGGACGAACTGGGGCTCGACCCGGAACAGCGCAAGCGGGTGAGCACACCGGCGGGCCTGTGGATCGGGGCCCGGACGGCGCCGGAGGTGGCCCTGTCGATCATGGCCGAGGTGGTGGCGGCCGTGCGCCTCACTCCGCAGGCGGCCGAGAACCCGACCACGGCGGTGGATCCGATCTGCGGCATGGAGGTGACGCCCGGACCGTCGGCCCTGTACCTGGATCTCGACGGGGTCCGGACCTGGTTCTGCGGCGAGGGTTGCCGGGTGCGTTTCCAGGCTGAGCACGCGGCCCGGGCCCAGACCGGATGAGCTCACCGTTCCGCGACGCCGAGCACGTCCGGCAGGCCCTCGACCAGCACGACCACCTGATCGACGAGGGCCTGGCCACCGCGCTGTACCTGGCGCTGGCCCTGGAACGGCCGATCCTGCTGGAAGGTGAGCCGGGGGTGGGCAAGACGGCCACCGCACAGGCTCTGGCCCGGGCCCTGGACACGGTGCTGATCCGGCTGCAGTGCTACGAGGGCCTGACCTCCGGTGAGGCCCTTTACGAGTGGAACTACCAGCGTCAGCTGCTGGCGGTCCGGCTGGCCGAGGCCTCGGGCCAGAAGATCGGCGAGGCCGACCTGTTCTCGGCCCAGTTCCTGCTGGAAAGGCCGGTGCTGCAGGCGGTGCGGCACTCCGGTCCCACTCCCCCGGTGCTGCTGATCGACGAGATCGACCGGGCCGACGACGAGTTCGAGGCCATGCTGTTCGAGTTCCTCGGCGAGGGCGCGGTCACCGTGCCGGAACTGGGCACGTTCACCGCCGCCCGCCGACCGGTGGTCGTGCTCACCTCCAATCGCAGCCGGGAACTGCACGACGCCCTGCGCCGGCGCTGCCTGTACCACTGGATCGCCTTCCCCACCCCGGAGCGCGCCGCTGAGATCCTGCGCCGCCGCGTGCCTTCCGCCACGCAGCCGCTGATCGGTTCGGTCAGCCGGTTCGTGGCCGGGGTGCGAGGGCTGGACCTGGACAAGGCCCCGGGCCTGGCCGAGTCGATCGACTGGCTCGCCGCCCTGAGCGCGCTGGGCGCGGCCGACCTGGTGCGCGAGGACGTGATCCGGACCCTGGGCGCGCTGGCCAAGACCCCGGACGACACCGCCGTCGTGATCGGCGCCCTGGACCCGCTGCTGGAGGTAACCCCGTGAGGATCGACAACGAGTTCACCGTCGCGACCACCGTGGACGAGGCCTGGCGGGTGCTCACCGACCTGGCCGGCATCGCCCCCTGCATGCCCGGGGCCCGGCTCACCGGGGTGGAGGGTGACGTCTACTCCGGCCGGGTCAAGGTCAAGGTGGGCCCGGTGATCAGCGAGTACGCCGGCACCGCACGGTTCGTGGAGAAGGACGACACGGCCTACCGGGCGGTGATCGACGCCAAGGGCCGCGACTCCCGGGGTGCGGGCAACGCCGCCGCCACCATCCACGCCGGTCTGCGCCCCGACCCCGAGGACGGCGGCCGCACCATCGTCACGGTCGGCACCGATCTGAGCATCAGCGGCAAGATCGCCCAGTTCGGCAGCGGCATGATCAAGGACGTCTCCACCCGGCTGCTCGGGCAGTTCGCCGAGAACCTGGAGGCCAAGCTGCGGGCGGAGGAGGAGACCCGGGCCGTCGTCCCCGAACCGAACCCGGCCGAGACACCGGCCGAGACCAGCTCGCCGCAACCGGTCGTCGCCGCGACCGAGGACGAGACGCTCGACCTGCTCAGCCTGGCCGGCACCTCGATCCGCCGCCGCGCGGTGGCCGCCGGGGCCGCAGCTGCGACGGTCATCGCCATCATCGTCTACTTCGCGGTGAAGTGAATGCTGCGCGGCGTCGACACCGCCGCCTTCGTGGTCTCGCTGGCCACCCGGTTGCGTTCCGCGGGCGCCTCGGTCGGGATGACCGCAATTGAGGACGCGGGTCGCGCCCTGGTTCTCGCACCGCCCCTTTCGCGTTCACACCTGTACTGGACGACCCGGACCACCCTGATCCGCCGGCACGACGACCTGGCCGTGTTCGACCGGGTGTTCGCGGCCGTCTTCGACGACGCCGTCCTGCCCGTGACTCCCCCGGCCCGGCGCTCCGCCTCGGGCACCAACCAGGCCGTGCCGAGCTCGCCGGAGACCTCAGGTTCCGAGACCGACTCCGGGTTGCCCTGGGCCACCCTGCCTCCGGTGGTGGCCGAGGCCGAGGACTCCGAAAGCCCGCTCCAGATACCGCATCGGCTGCCCAGCCACCTCGCCGAGCGCGCCACCCAGCCGTTCGAACAACTCAGCGAGAACGACCTGCGCCAGCTCGGCGCCTGGCTGGAGAACACGATCGCCCAGTGGCCGACCCGCCGTTCCCGCCGCGTGTCCCCACGACCGGACGGACGGCAGATCACGCTGCGCCACACCATGATCCGGGCCCGCCGCACAGCCTGGGAACCGGTGGAACTGGTGCGCGTGAAGCCGCGGACCAAGCCCCGGCGGGTGGTGATGCTGTGCGATGTCAGCGGTTCCATGCAGGCCCCCTCGGTGGCCTATCTGCACCTGATGCGGGCCCTCGTTCTGCGAACCGACGCCGAAGCGTTCGCCTTCGCCACCTCACTCACCCGGCTCACGAACGTCCTCAAACAGGGGTCTGTCACCGACGCCTGGTCGCGGGCCGAGACCACCGTGACCGACCGCTTCGGCGGCACCCGGATCACAGCGAATCTGCAGGCTCTGCTCGGTTCTCATCACGGCGGGCTGCTGCGCGGGGCCGTGGTGCTCCTGGCCAGCGACGGCTGGGACAGCGATCCTGCGCAGCAGATGAGCGCCGTGATGGCCCGGCTGCGACGGCGTGCGCATCGGGTGATCTGGATCAATCCCCGCGCTGAGGCAACGGGTTTCGAGCCCAAGGTGGCCACCATGGCCGCTGCCCTGCCGCACTGCCATGCTCTGCTGCCGGCCGGTTCGTTCGCCTCGCTGGCCCGGGTGCTTACCGAGATCCCGCAGATCAGCTCCAGAGGGTCACATGGATCGAGGGCCGGAAGCGCCCGGCCGTGACCCCGGTCCCGCGCAGCATCGCCTGGGCCGCGCGGGGGGTGCTCACGAACCGGGTCAGCTCGGCCGCCTCCGGCACCGAACCCGCGCCGGTCAGCGACATCGCCGCCCAGGTGCCGTTGCCGGGGGTGACCGGCGGGCCGAGGCGCACCAGATCTCCCCGGGCGATGTCCTGGCCGACCGCGAAGGCCGGCGCCAGCGTCACGCCCTTGCCCCGCTTCACCTCTTCCAACGCGGCGGCGTGACTCTGGAAGATCTGCTGCTGCTGTTCCGGCACCCGTAAGCGCCGCAGCAGCCCCGGGACCACGCCGATGGCGCCGATCGCCGAAGGGCCGAGCAGCCAGGTCTGCTCGCGCAACCGGCCCGGGCCGGGCCGCAGTTCGCCGAGCGGGTGCTGCGCACCGACCACCACGGCGACCTGGAAGTTCAGGAACGGCTGACGGCAGATCGCCTCGTCCAGCGCCGGCGGCTGCGGGCCGATGGCCACGTCGGCGGCGCGGGTCAGCAGCATCTCGCCGAACTCGTGGGGGCTGCACACGCCGAGCTCGACGTCCAGGTCCTTGGCCCGCCCGGCGAAGAGTTCCAGCAGGCCCGGCGCCGCGTACTCGGCGAACAGGCTGGAGGCCGCCACCCGCAGGAACCGCCGCCCCCGGCCGGCCCGGCTGACCTCGAGCACGGTGCGGTCCTGCAGGCCGAGCAGTTCGGCCGAGCGACTGGCGAGACGGAGTCCGCCGGGAGTGAAGGCCAGACCGGCCGCGGTCGGGGTGAACAGCCGGTCACCCAGCTCCCGGCGCAGCTGGCCGACGTGCGCGGACACGGCGGCCTCACTCACCCCGAGATCGGCGGCCGCCTTCTTCACCGAGCCCAGCCGGACGATGGCGGTGAAGGCGCGCAGTTGCGTTGGCGTCACGACTGGGCATCTCCCCGGCGAGTCCCCCGTTTGGCTCAGTCACGGTATCCCTCAAGTGCCTGCGGCCAAAGCGACACCGACCGCTCGGCGCGCTTGGTCCAGCGCCGCATCGTCACCACCGGCATTCAGCACCACCAGAGTGCCCTCGTACACCAGATGCACGTGCCCGCCCACCGCCGGATCGCCGGTCAGGTCGTCGAAGAGGGCGCGCATCCACGCCTTCTCCGCCCGGATCACCGGCACCGCGGGATGCTCGTCGGCACCCAGCTCGGCGTAGGCGTTCACGAAGGCGCACCCCCGACGTTGGGTGCCCAGCCACGTCTCCAGTGCCTCGAACACCGCCAGCACCTGCTGCTCGCGCGGCGCCGAGCGGTCGAGGAAGGTCTGCAGGTGCTCGCGCCAGCGCTGGGCGCGTCGCCGCAGGTACAGCGCGACCAGGGCGTCTTTCGAGCCGAACCGGTCGTACAGCGTCTTCTTGGTGGTGCCCGCGGTCTCGGCGATCAGATCGACACCGACCGCCCGCACCCCACGCTCGTAGAACAGCTGCGCCGCGGCCTCCAGCAGACGGGTTCCGGCACTGGTCAGAGGCGGTAGCGGCTGCAGCACGGCCCGCAGGGGCTCGGGAGTGCGCTCGTCGAGCTCGGTGATCATCGGTCTCCTCGCGGTCCGGGTGCACTGCGAGTATACCGACCGGTGTGGTTACCTGAGGGGATGCCGAACCGACAATGGACGATCGCGAGCCCCCAGGTTCGCGGGCTCGCCTTGGTCGTGGTGTGGAGTTCGGGATTCGTCGGGGCCGAGCTCGGCGCCCGCCACGCCGGCCCGGACACCCTCCTGGCCTGGCGCTTCCTGGCCACGGCGGTGCTTCTGCTGCCCTGGCTCCGGCCCGCCCTGGCGCATCTGGACCGGCGCGGCCGGATCCACCAGGGCGTGCTGGCCCTGCTCTCCCAGTGCCTCTATCTGGGCGGCACCTACTGGGCCGCGGCCGCCGGGGTTCCCGCGGGCACCTCGGCCCTGATCGCCTCGCTCCAGCCCGCGCTGGTGATCTTCCTGAGCTCGCGCCGCCTCAGGCCCCGCCACCTGGCCGGACTCGCCCTGGGCACCGGCGGAGTGATGCTGACGGCGGTCGGGGACCTGCGCGCCGGAGTCACCATCGCCGCACTCGTCCTGCCGCTCGCCGCCATGCTGTCGCTCACCGCCGGAACGATGCTGCAGGAGCGCCGCCCCTCCCCGCCACTGATGCAGACGCTGGCCGTGCAGGCCCTGATCTCCGCGGCCTTCTTCACCGTGTACACCGCCGCCGCAGGCAACCTGGCCCCGCCCATGACCGCCGGCTTCTGGGCCGCCGTGGCCTGGGGCACCGCGGCGGGGATCGGCAGCTACGGCCTGTACTACCTGATCACCTCGCGCGACGGCGCGAGCCGGGCCAGCACCCTGCTCTACCTGACCCCGGCCACCACCGCGCTGTGGGCGGCGCCGATGTTCGGTCAGCCGATCCGTGGGCTCACCGTGCTCGGGCTGCTGATCAGCGCCTCGGCGGTGTTCCTGCTGCGGGATGCCGCAGTTCGTCCCGGTAATCCCGGCGCGTCGTCCCCGGCCGGGCCCGGGGCAGCGGCCAAGATCCCGCTATGACTGCCATCGCCGGCCTGCTGGCCGCTCTGTCCTCGGGCGAGGTCGAGATCATCGACGTCACCGCGCCGCTGTCGCCGCAGACGCCGATCCTGCAGTTGCCGCCGCCGTTCGCGAACACCATCCCGCTGTCGCTGGAGAAGGTCAGCGACTTCGACGACGACGGGCCGTTCTGGGGCTGGAACAACATCCACACCGGTGAGCACACCGGCACCCACCTGGACGCCCCGGTGCACTGGGCCAGCGGCCGCGACGGCAAGTCGGTCGACCAGATCGCCCCGGCCCGGCTGATCGGCCCGGTGGTGGTCGTCGACTTCACCGCCGAGGCCGAGGCCGACGCGGACTTCCTGCTCGAACCCGCCCACCTCGACGCGTACGTGGCCGAGCACGGGCCGCTGCCCGAGGGCGCCTGGCTGCTGCTGCGCACCGGCTGGAGCAGCCGCGGCGGCGACCCGGCGGCCTTCGCCAACGCCGACGAGAGCGGCGCGCACTGGCCCGGGGTCTCGGTGGCCGGGGCCGAATGGCTGGCCCGCTCGAGCATCTCCGGCTTCGGGGTGGAGACGGTGGGCATCGACGCCGGCCAGGCCGGGGGTATGGAGCCTGCCTTCCCGGTGCACTACCACCTGCTCGGCGCCGACAAGTACGGCCTGACCCAGTTGCAGAACCTCGACCGCCTGCCCCGCACCGGTGCCCTGCTGGTGGTGGCACCCCTGCCGATCGTCGGTGGTACCGGTTCTCCGGCACGCGCTTTCGCCATCGTTCCGAAGTGATGGACTCAGTAGCTGAGCTGATCGCCGAGGTCCTCGCGGACCTCGGCGTCGGCCACGCCTTCGGGGTGGTCGGCAGCGGGAACTTCCAGATCACCAATGGTTTGAGGACGCGTGGGGTCGGGTTCGTGGCGGCCCGTCACGAGGGCGGGGCGGCGTCGATGGCGGACGGGTACGCGCGCCTTTCGGGGCGGCCGGCGGTTCTGTCGGTGCATCAGGGATGTGGGCTGACCAACGCGATCACCGGGATCGGCGAGGCGGCCAAGAGCCGCACGCCGCTCATCGTGCTGGCCGCCGACACCGCGGGATCGGCGGTGCGCTCGAACTTCCGCATCGATCAGGACGCCTTGGCCGTCAGCGTGGGAGCGGTGGCCGAGCGGGTGCATTCGGCGGCCAGCGCGGTCGCCGACGTCACCCGGGCCTACCGCACCGCCGTCGAGGGCCGCCGCACCGTGGTACTCAGCCTGCCCCTCGACGTGCAGGCCCAGCCCGCTCCCCCGTACCAACGCCTCAGCGACCCAGCTCAGCCTGAGCCCCTTCCGTCTGTGCCGCCGTTCCCGGTGCGCCCGGCCCAGGAAGCCGTCGCCGCGCTGGCCGCCCTGCTGGCCTCGGCCCAGCGTCCGGTCTTCGTCGCCGGCCGCGGCGCCCGCTCGGCCGGGCTCGAAATATCTTCCCTGGCCGCCCGTTCCGGCGCCCTGCTCGCCACCTCGGCCGTGGCCAACGGCCTGTTCCGCCACGACGAGTTCGACCTCGGCATCTCCGGCGGCTTCTCCACCCCGCTCACCGCCGACCTGATCGAGGGCGCCGACCTGATCGTGGGCTGGGGTTGCGCGCTGAACATGTGGACGATGCGTCACGGCTCCCTGATCGGCGAGGACGCCGTCGTGGTCCAGGTCGACGACGACCACTCCGCTCTGGGGGCGCACCGCCCGATCAGCCTGGGCGTACTCGGCGACTGCGCCGCCACCGCGCGCGACGTGAGCGAGGCGCTCCCGACCACCAAACCGGGCTATCGGACGTCCACAGTTTCGCAAAAACTGGCCCAGAGCCGGTGGTGGAACGACACCCCCACCCCCGACCTCTCCAGCGACACCCGGATCGACCCCCGGGTGCTCAGTGCGGCCCTGGACGACCTGCTGCCCACCGAGCGGATGGTCTCCATCGACTCGGGCAACTTCATGGGCTACCCCGCCGCCTACCTGAGAGTGCCCGACGAGAAAGGCTTCTGCTTCACCCAGGCCTTCCAGTCGGTGGGCCTGGGGCTGGCCAGCGGCCTCGGTGCGGCCCTGGCCCAGCCGTCCCGCCTGGCCGTGGTCGCCACCGGGGACGGCGGCTTCCTGATGGGCATCTCCGAGCTGGAGACCGCCGTCCGCCTCGGGATTCCCCTCGTGGTGGTGATTTACGACGACGCCGCCTACGGCGCCGAGGTGCACCACTTCGGCCCGGACGCAGACCTCGGCGCCGTGACCTTCCCCGACACCGACCTGGCCGCGATGGCAACCGGATTCGGGGCCAAGGGGGTGACCGTGCGCAGCCTGGACGACCTCGCCGAGGTCAAGGACTGGCTGAGCACCCCTCAGGGGGTGCTGGTGATCGACGCGAAGATCGCCGACGACGGCGGCGCCTGGTGGCTGGCCGAGGCCTTCCGCGGACACTGAGCCTTTCGACTGGAGTAATCGTCTTGACCGAGAACCCGACCATGCACCCGCTGATCGGTGAATGGCGCACCCGGGGCGAGATCTTCGCCGAGGACGGCCGCACCGTGGAGTCCGAGCTCGAGGGCAGCGACGTCTACGAGTGGCTCGGCCCCACTGTGGTGCACCACGTCGACGTGATGGTCGGTGGCACCCACACCCGCGCCCTGGAGGTCTTCGAGCCCTTCGACCCCGAACGCGGTGTCTTCCCCACCCGGGCCTACGACGACCAAGGTGGCGCCGAGGACGCCACCGCCACCGTGCACGACGGGGTGTGGACGTTCGTGGCCGGTGACGCCGAAGCCACCCTGACCGTGGCCGGCGACGGCGCCTCGATGCAGGCCGAGTGGACCGCGCCGGGCCCGGACGACGAGCGCCGGCTCTGGATGCGACTGCACTTCACCCGGCGCGCCTGAAGCCGCCTGAAGCAGAGGCAGGCAGGCCCGGTCAGCGTGAGTACCGGGCCCGCATCATCTGCACCGCCTCCAGCACGACCTGGTCCATGGCCTGTTCTTCGGGGGCCCAGTGGCCGAGGAGGAGGCGCGGCCAGAACACGTAGTTGGAGATCATGCCCAGGAACTGGGTGGCGGCCAGCTCCGCGTCGTCCAGCAGCACCGTGCCGGCCTCCCGCTCGGCCTCCAGATAGGCGCGGACCGAGGTGAAGTAGGGCATTTTGCCCAGGCTGAACTGGGTCTCGCCGAGTTCGGGGAAGCGCGGCAGTTCCGCGATGACGATGCGGAACAGGTCGGCCATGCCCGGACGGGTCAGCAGCGCCACGTAGCGCCGCCCGATGAGGGTGAGGCCGGCGTCCAGGTCACCGGCCGGCGGCGGTGCGGGCTCGTCCCCGTCCGTGTCCCACGACGCGGCGACGATGGCCTCGAAAAGCGCCGCCTTGGTGGGGAACTGCTTGAACAACGTCGCCTTGGACACCCCGGCCGCCTCGGCGATCCGGGCCAGCGAGGTGCGGTCGTAGCCCGCCTGGAGGAAGAGCTGGGTGGCCGCCTGCAGGATGGCCTCGCGTTTCTGCCCGGCGACCCGCTGGTGGTAGGCGGAGGGTTCGGTGGTCACCGGCCCAGCCTAGCGAGGTGAGTCACTTGACTCACCTCTACCCGGCCCGTACCTTCTTCCCCGAGGCGAGTCACTCGACTCACCATCGTCAGGAGGACACCATGGGACGCTTCGACAACCACATCGTGCTGGTCACCGGTGGGACCGGCGGCCAGGGCAGCAACCACGTCCGGGCCTTCCACGCCGAGGGCGCCACCGTCGCGATCGGCGACATCGCCGGCGAACGGGGCGAGGCGCTGGCCGCCGAGCTGGGCGAGCGGGCCTTCGCGGTCCGGCTGGACGTGACCGACGAGCAGTCGTGGCAGGCCGCGATCGCCGAGACCGAACGGCGGGCCGGCCCGCTGAGCATCCTGGTGAACAACGCCGGCGTGCAGAACCCGGCCGCCCCGATCGAGGCCACCGACCGCGCCACCTGGGAGCGGATCCTGCAGATCAACCTGACCGGCACGTTCCTGGGCATCAAGGCGGCCGCGCCGTCGCTGCGCCGGGGCGGGGGCGGCGTGGTCGTGAACATCGCCTCCACCTCCGGGGTCGGCGGCACCGCCTTCTACGCGCCCTACGTGGCCAGCAAGTGGGCGGTGCGGGGGCTGACCAAGACGGCAGCCCTGGAGCTGGGGCGCGACAACATCCGGGTGAACGCCATCCACCCGGGCGTCATCGCCACCCCGTTCATCACCGAGCCGGCCGCGGGCGCCGACGCCCCGATCGCCGACTTCTACTCGCCCGAGCCCTACGCCGTGCCGCGTCTGGGCACCCCGCAGGACATCACCGGCCTGCTGCTCTTCCTGGCCTCGGACGAGGCGTCGTTCGTCACCGGCTCGGAGTTCGTGGCCGACGGCGGGCTGCTGCTCGGCCCGGCCCTCAAGCACGAAGCGGCCTGAGACATGGGCCCGGCCGTCCGGGCGGCGCTGGAGATCACCCCCGCCGCAGGCACTTACGAGCGAATCGTGGACATCACCACCGTCGGGCGCCGCACCGGGCGGCCGCGACGGATCGAGATCTTCTTCTACCGCTGCGCCGGCCGGGTCTACCTGTGCAGCGGGTCGTCGGGCCGGCCGGTCAGCTGGTACGCCAATTTGCTGGCCGAACCGCATTTCACCTTCCACCTGAAACACGGTGTGCAGGAAGACCTTCCGGCTACGGCGAGCCCGGTGACCGACCCCGTCGAACGACGGGCGGTCCTGGCCGAGATCGTCGCCGACCTCAACCAGCCGCACAACCCGGGCACGATCAGCCAGCCCACCCGGCTGGAGGACTGGCTGGACAGCCGGCTGATGCTGGTCACCTTCGGCTGAGTTCGTGGTCGAGGGCGCCCTCGGCCCAGGTGCGCAGGGCAGCCAGCGGCACGGCGGCCGAGTGGCCCAGGTCGGTCAGTGTGTACTCGACCCGGGGCGGTACCTCGGCGAACACCTCACGGTCGATCAGGGCGGCCTCTTCGAGCCGGCGCAGGGTGGCGGTGAGCACCTTCGAGCTCACCCCGTTCAGCCGGGAGCGCAGTTCGCCGAAGCGCATCGGGCCCGGCTCGAGCGCGCCGATCACCAGGGCCGACCACTTGTTGGCGATCAGGTCGAGCAGATCGCGGCAGGGGCAGTCGGGATTGAACACGTCATGCGGGCCGTGCAGGCCGGTGGAGCAGGCCGTGACCATCTGACCTCCATTGCTTCCCAAAGGTTACTTGTCTCCCTTGAGGGTAACCGCAGGTCCGGGGTTAGCGTCGCCGACGTCGGAACGAGACGGGAGCGAAGATCATGGGCATCAGGTCCTGGCAGGCAGTGGGCGGTACTGACAAGAGCTTCACCGAGGTCGAGCGGGAGGTTCCCGAGCTGCGGCCGCGGGACGTGCTGGTCCGGGTGAAGGCGGTGTCGGTCAACCCGGTGGACACGAAGGTGCACGCGGGTCTGGCCCCGGGCCGTACCCGGCAGCTGGGGTGGGACGCCGCCGGGGTGGTGGAGGCGGTGGGATCCCAGGCGCAGTCGTTCCGGGTCGGCGACGAGGTCTTCTACGCCGGGGACATCTCGCGCGACGGCACCAACGCCGAACTGCACGCGGTGGACGAGCGCATCGTCGGCCGGCGGCCCAGCACCCTGTCGTGGGAAGAGTCGGCGGCGCTGCCGCT
The DNA here is from genome assembly GCF_021277265.1 of Kineosporia rhizophila. Taxonomy (GTDB): domain Bacteria; phylum Actinomycetota; class Actinomycetes; order Actinomycetales; family Kineosporiaceae; genus Kineosporia; species Kineosporia rhizophila. The sequence goes on along the minus strand of NZ_JAJSOH010000006.1, from coordinate 221,862 downwards.
GACCGCGATCACCGCCTGGGAGACGATGTTCGACCAGCTGAAGATGACACCCGAGGACAAGGGGCACTTCCTGGTGCTGGGGGCCGCGGGCGGGGTCGGCAGCATCCTGACCCAGCTGGTGAAGACGCTGACGCCGGGCGTGGAGGTGATCGCGGCCGCGGGACGGGGCGAGTCCCGTGACTGGGCCCGGCAGATGGGGGCCGACCACGTGATCGGCCGGGACAACCTGGTCGAGGACGTGCGGGCGTTCGTCCCCGAGGGCGTCGGCCGGGTGTTCTCCCCGTACACCCGGGGCAACATCCCGACCTACGCCGAGCTGGTGCGCACGTTCGGTCAGGTGGTGGCCATCGACGAGCCCGAGGGCCAGGACAGCCTGCCGCTGAAGGCGAAGGCGGCGTCGCTGCACTGGGAGCTGATGTTCGCGCGGGTGCTGAACCAGGCCTCCGACCTGGCCGAGCAGGGGCGTCTGCTCACGCAGGTGGCCGAGCTGGCCGACGCGGGGCGGATCCGTTCCACCCTCACCCAGAGCTTCGACGGCCCGGCGGAAGCGGCACTGCAGCGGGCCCACGCGGTGGTGGCCTCGGGCGGGGCGATCGGGAAGGTCGCCGTGCGGCTGCCCGAGTGATGCGCGGGACCCGAGGGATCTGAGGGGCCTGAGCCAGGCGCCCGGCGGCGTGGCTGGCGGCGAACCCAGCGGTAGGTGGGAGGGTTCCGGAAGCACCTGCCCAGCAATGACCTTCGCCGTCCGCACCGGGAGGACCATGTCTGTCACCCAGGATCTCTCCCGGCGCCGCGCCCTGGTGGGGATGGCCGGAGCAGCCGGGGCGGCCGGACTGGCTGGGATGGCGATCACCAACGCCACCCCAGCCACCGCCCGGCCGGCGCCGACGCGCCGGTGGCCCACCCCCGTCCGTTCGTGGGTGTTCACCGAATCCACCTACTACCAGGGCTTTCGCGCTGCCCAACTGCACCGGCTGGCCGGACGGGGTGGCCGTTTCTACACGATGAACGCCGGTGAAGCGGCCTATTCGCTGCGGTACAAGGACTATCGGGACGAGTCGGGCACCAGGCCGCTCTGGGTGATTCCGGTGACCGATCCGGAGCAGGCGCCGGACGGATCTGCCCAGCTGCTGCGGCTGTGGCATCCCCGGCGGCAGACCCAGATGCGCACCCACAGCGCCGAGGCGGCCGAGTACGCGGTGCAGCAGTTGGGTTACCGGCTGGAGGCGGAGTACCCGGCGCCGTACGTGTTCACCGCGAAGGTCGATCCCGAGGCCGTGCCCTACCAGTTCGAGCGCCTGTGGCGACCGGCGTGAGCGGGCGGGTCCCCCGCCGTGGTCTGCTGGGTCTGCCCGGCCTGCAGACGCGTGCCCGCGGCCGGGCCGACCACTTCTACACCACCAACCTCGCCGAGAAGCGGGCCGCGATGGCGCGCGGCTACCGGGACGAGACCGGGACCACCGCGCCGATGTACGTGTTCGACCGCGGGTTGCTGCACGCCGGCATCCGGGCCGTGCCACTGCACCGGCTGTACAGCGCCGAGCGCCAGGATCACCTGTACACCACCGACGAGGCCGAGGTGCGCCGCTCGATCCGGGGCCTGGGCTACACCGACGAACTGCGGCTGGACTCGCTGTGGGTGTTCCCGGGCGGTGACACCCCCGACAGCACCCGGCTGTTCCGGTTGTGGCACCCCCACCTGACCGACCACTTCTACACGACGAGCGAGGCAGAGGCTGATCACGCGGTGCAGCGGCTGGGCTACCGGCGGCGGCCCTTCCATCCCTTGCCGGAACCCGATGTACTGAAGATGCCGGCGCTGGCCGAGGGCATCACCGCGGTGCGGCTGCATCGCCTCTACCGTCCGTGACTTTGTAGGTTTCTTACAAAGGGTGGCTCAGGGTCCACCCTGTGGCGTACATGGCGCGCGGCCCTCGACCCGGCGAGAGTAGGACGCTGGATCTAGTGGTGTCTGGGAGGCTCAGCCGGTGTTCAAACGTGTCGCAGTCGTCAACCGCGGAGAGGCCGCGATGCGGCTCATCCATGCCGTCCGCGATCTGGCCGCCGAGAGCGGGGCGCGGATCGAGACGGTCGCGCTGTACACCGACGCCGACCGCAACGCCACGTTCGTGCGTGAGGCCGACATCGCGTACAACCTCGGCCCGGCCTCGGCCCGCCCCTACCTCGACCTGGCGGTCCTGGAGAAGGCCCTGACCGCCACCGGCGCCGACGCGGCCTGGGTCGGCTGGGGCTTCGTGGCCGAGGACCCGGCGTTCGCCGAGCTGTGCGAGAAGATCGGCGTGACCTTCGTCGGCCCGAGCGCCGAGGCGATGCGCCGGCTCGGCGACAAGATCGGCGCGAAGCTGATCGCCGAGGAGGTCGGCGTGCCGGTGGCCCCCTGGAGCGGGGGTGCGCTGGAGTCGCTGGAGCACGCGCTGGCCACCGGCGAGCAGCTGGGCTACCCGCTGATGCTGAAGGCGACCGCCGGTGGTGGCGGGCGCGGCATCCGCAAGGTGACCAACGGCGAGGAGCTGACCGAGGCCTACCAGCGCACCAGCGACGAGGCGCTGCGGGCCTTCGGCTCCGGCGTGCTGTTCCTGGAGAGCCTGGTCACCGGCGCCCGGCACGTCGAGGTGCAGGTCATCGCCGACGGGCAGGGCACCGCCTGGGCCCTGGGCGTGCGCGACTGCTCGGTGCAGCGGCGCAACCAGAAGGTGATCGAGGAGTCGGCCTCGGCCGTCCTCTCCGCCGCCCAGACGGCCGAGCTCAAGGCCAGCGCCGAGCGCCTGGCGGTCAAGGTCGGCTACCGCGGCGCCTGCACGGTCGAGTTCCTCTACCAGCCCGCCGAGAAGCTGTTCGCCTTCCTCGAGGTGAACACCCGGCTGCAGGTCGAGCACCCGATCACCGAGATCACCACCGGCACCGACCTGGTCCGCCTGCAGCTGCACGTGGCCGAGGGCGGCCGGCTGGAGGGTGAGCCGCCGGCCGAGATCGGTCACGCCGTGGAGGCCCGGCTCAACGCCGAGGACCCGGACCGCGACTTCGCCCCCTCCCCCGGCCGGATCGCCCGGCTGCTGCTGCCGGCCGGCCCGGGTATCCGGGTCGACACCGGGGTCAGCGAGGGTGACACCATCCCGGCCGACTTCGACTCGATGATCGCCAAGATCATCGCCCACGGCCGCGACCGCGAGCAGGCCCTGGCCCGGCTGCGCCGGGCGATGTCCGAGACGGTCGTGATCATCGAGGGCGGCGCCACCAACAAGAGTTTCGTGCTCGACCTGCTCGACCAGCCCGAGGTGATCGACGCCAGCGCCGACACCGGCTGGATCGACCGGGTCCGGGCCGAGGGCCGGCTGGTCGCCCAGCGGCACTCCTCGGTGGCCCTCGCCGCCGCCGCGATCGAGGCCTACCAGGACGAGGAGGAGGTCAGCCGGCAGCGTCTGCTCGAGACCGCGCACGGCGGCCGCCCGCAGGTGCAGCACGACTCCGGGCGCCCGCTGGACCTGAAGCTGCGCGGGGTCGGCTACCGGGTGAGCGTGGCCCGGGCCGGGGCCGACCGGTTCCGGGTGGGCATCAGCTCGGCCGGCACCGACGTGCACCCGGCCGAGGTCACGGTCGAGCGCTTCGACCGGCACAGCAGCCGGATGGTGGTCAACGGCCGGCGGTTCCGGCTGGTCACCGCCACCCACGGGCCGATCCACCTGGTCGAGGTCGACGGCGTCACCCACCGGATCAGCCTGGACGAGGGCGGCGTGGTCCGCTCCCCCGCCCCGGCCCTGGTGGTGGCCACCCCGGTCGCGGTCGGCGACGAGGTCGACTCCGGCGCCCCGATCCTGGTGCTCGAGAGCATGAAGATGGAGACGGTGCTGCGGGCGCCGTTCCGGGCCCGGGTGCGCGAGTGCCCGGTGTCGGTGGGCAGCCAGGTCGAGACGGGTGCGCCGCTGATGCGGCTGGAGCCGCTGTCCGACGGCGACGCCGAGGCGGCCGAGGCGCAGAGCGCGGTGGCCGAGATCGACCTGCCGTCCGAGCCCGACGGCGTCTCCGCCGCCGACCGGGCCGAGCGCGCCCTGCAGGACCTGCGCAGCCTGCTGCTGGGCTACGACGTCACCCCGGTCGAGGGCAGCGCCGCGCTGAAGCAGTACCTGGCCGCCCGCGGTGAGCTCACCGACCGGCCCCTGCCCGGTGAGGTCGGCCTGCTCACGGTGTTCGCCGACCTGTCCGAGCTGAGCCGCAACCGGCCGCAGACCGGGCTCGAGGTGGAACCGGGTAGCCAGGTCCACAGCCCGCGCGAGTACCTGCACACCTACCTGCAGAGCCTGGACGTGGAGCGGGCCGGGGTGAGCCCGGTGTTCCAGGCCCGGCTGACCCAGGTGCTGGGCTACTACGGGGTCTCCGACCTCGAGCGCACCCCCGAGCTCGAGGCCGCCGTCTTCCGGATCTTCCTGGCGCAGCAGCGCCTCTCGTCGGCCGGCGCGGTGATCACCGGGCTGCTGCGCGAGTGGCTGGCCGGCACGGCCCCGCACAACGGGCTGGGCGAGCGGGCCGGCACGGCCCTGCGCCACCTGGTCGAGGCCACCCAGGTACGCTTCCCGGCCATCTCCGACCTGGCCCGGGGCGTGGTGTTCCGCTGGTTCACCCAGCCCCTGTTCCGCCGCAACCGCGCCACCGTCTACGCGGCCGTCAGCGAGGACCTGCGTTACCTCGACCGGCTGCCCGACGCCCCCGACCGGCCCGAGCGCATCCAGGCCATGGTCGCCGGCCCGGAGCCGCTGGTGCGCCTGATCGGCCAGCGGATCGGCCGCGAGAGCGTCGACCACAGCGCCCTGCTCGAGGTGCTGACCCGGCGCTACTACGGCAACCGCGGCCTGGTCGGCGCGGTGCGCCCGCAGGAGGCGGGCGGCATCCGCTTCGTCACCGCCGAGCACACCGGCCCCGAGCGTCGTTCCCAGGTGGTCACCACCGTGGCCGACCTCGTCACCCTGCCCGACGCGCTGGCCGGGGTGAGTGCGCTGGCCGCCGACGTCAGCGAGCGCGGCCTGGTCGCCGACCTGTACGTGGCCTGGGACGACCTGCCCGAGACGGACGCCGTCGCCGAGCGTCTGAGCGGGCTGATCGCGGCCCGGGCGATGCCCGCCGCGGTGCGCCGGATCACCGTGACCATCGCCGGCACGGCCGGTGCGGTGATGCACCACCACTTCACCTTCCGGCCGGACGAGACCGGCACCCTGGTGGAGGACCGGCTGATCCGCGGCCTGCACCCGCAGATCGCTCAGCGCCTGCAGCTGCAGCGGCTGCGCGAGTTCCACCTCACCCGGCTGCCCTCGGCCGACGAGGAGATCTACCTGTACAAGGCGGTCGCCCGCAGCAACCCGGCCGACGAGCGGCTCTTCGTGATGGGCCAGGTCCGCGACCTGACTCCGCAGCGGGAGGCCGACGGCCGGCTGATCGCCCTGCCGAACGTGGAGACCGCGATCATCAACGCGGTCGACGCCATCCGGGCCGCGCAGGCCCAGTCGCCGGCCAACCGGCGCCTGGCCACCAACCGGATCATGATGTACGTCTGGCCGGTCACCGACCTGACCGACCCCGAGCTGGGCATGCTGGTCAAGCGGGTGCTGCCGGCCGTGGTCGGGGCGGGCCTGGAAGAGGTCCGCTTCATCGCCCGGCGCCGCAACGAGGCCGGTGAGCTGGCCGACATCGAGGTGCGCATCCTGCCCGCCCCGGGCGGCCGGGGCGCCGAACTGGAGGTCGGGGAGCCCTCGACCGAGCCGGTGCAGCCGCTGGACGACTACCGCCAGAAGGTGCTGCGCGCCGCCGCCCGCGGCAACGTCTACCCCTACGAGCTCACCGGCATGCTCGGTGACTTCACCGAGCACGACCTGGAAGAGGGCAGGCTCGTCCCGGTCGAGCGGGCGCCCGGCAACAACAGCGCCGGGATCGTCGCCGGCGTGGTCACCACGGTCACCGCCCGGCACCCGCAGGGCGTGACCCGGGTGGTGCTGCTCGGCGACCCGACCAAGGCGCTGGGCTCGCTGTCCGAGCCGGAGTGCGCCCGGGTGATCGCGGCGATCGACCTGGCCGAGTCGATGCGGGTGCCGCTGGAGTGGTACTCGCTCTCGGCCGGGGCCAAGATCTCGATGTCCTCGGGCAGCGAGAACCTGGACTGGGTGGCCGCCGCGCTCAAGCGGATCGTGCAGTTCACCCAGGCCGGCGGTGAGATCAACATCGTGGTGGCCGGGATCAACGTGGGCGCCCAGCCGTACTGGAACGCCGAGGCGACCATGCTGATGCACACCAAGGGCATCCTGGTGATGACGCCCGACTCGGCCATGGTGCTCACCGGCAAGCAGGCGCTGGACTTCTCCGGCGGTGTCTCGGCCGAGGACAACTTCGGCATCGGCGGCTACGACCGGGTGATGGGCCCCAACGGCCAGGCCCAGTACTGGGCGCCCGACCTGGCCGGCGCCCGGGACATCCTGATGGCGCACTACGACCACGCCTACATCGCCCCCGGCGAGACGTCGCCGCGGCCGGTGCCGACCACCGACCCGGCCGATCGCGACATCCGCTCCTACCCGCACCCGCTGGGCGAGGAGTTCACCACGGTCGGCGAGATCTTCTCGGCGGAGCACAACCCCGACCGCAAGAAGCCGTTCGACATCCGCACGGTGATGCGGGCCCTGTCCGACCAGGACCACCCGGTGCTGGAGCGCTGGGCGGGCATGGCCGACGCCGACACCTCGGTGGTGCAGGACGTGCACATCGGCGGGCGCCCGGTCTGCCTGGTCGGGATCGAGTCGCGCACCGTGGCCCGGCGCGGGTTCCCGCCCACCGACGGCCCCGACACCTACACTGCGGGAACGCTTTTCCCGCAGTCGTCGAAGAAGACGGCGCGGGCGATCAACGCCGCCTCGGGCAACCGCCCGCTGGTGGTGCTGGCCAACCTCTCCGGCTTCGACGGCTCCCCCGAGTCGATGCGCCGCCTGCAGCTGGAGTACGGCGCCGAGATCGGCCGGGCGATCGTCAACTTCGAGGGCCCGATCATCTTCACCGTGATCTCCCGTTACCACGGTGGTGCTTTCGTGGTCTTCTCGAAGCGGCTGAACCCGAACATGACGGTGCTGGCACTGGAGGGCTCGTTCGCCTCGGTGCTCGGTGGTGCCCCGGCCGCCGCGGTGGTCTTCACCGGTGAGGTCAACAAGCGCACCACGAACGACCCGCGGGTCAGCGAACTGCAGGCGCAGTTGCTGGCGGCGGGAGCGGGCGACCGGGCGGCGGTGAACGCCCGCCTGGCTGAGGTGCAGGCCTCCGTGCGGGCCGAGAAGCTCGGTGAGGTGGCCGCCGAGTTCGACCGGGTGCACAGCATCCGGCGTGCGGTTGAGGTCGGCTCGGTCGACGCGATCATCAGTGCCGAGGAAATGCGCCCGCGGATCATCGAGGCCATCGAGAACGGCCTGCGCACCCAGTAGATCCGGATCGGAACCGAGGACGCCGTGGGAGACCAGGTCTCGCACGGCGTCCTTTGGTTCTAGGTTGGCTTCTGTGAACGACGAGGAGATCCGGGAGATCGAGGAGCGGTGCGCCTCGGCCACCCCCGGCCCGTGGTTCGTGAACGAGCCCGGCCGGTGAGTTCGAGGACGGCGCTGACCCGGTACCTGATCGCGGCCACCCTGGCCCGCAGCGCCGACGCGGGCGCCCCGGTCGGGTTCGTGCTGCTGGCCGGGACGGTTCCCGGGCTCGATCGCCCGGAACTGGTGGGCGCACTGCTGGTCACCTGTCTGATGCTGCCGCACCTGCTGGGGCCGCTGGCCGGTCGTCGGCTGGACCGCTCACGTGACGGAAGACGGCTGATCGCGGCGGTCTGCGTCGGGTACGCGGTGCTGATCGGGGCAGCCACGCTCACCCTGGGGCATGCGCCGCTGGCGCTGGTGCTCGGACTGGCCGCCCTCGCCGGTGCCGGCGGGCCGTTGCTCACCGGCGGCCTGAGCAGTCGGCTGGCCGCACTCTCCCCACCCGACGAGCACGCTCAGCGCCGCGCCCAGGGTCTGGATTCACTCAGTTACGGCATTGGGGGAACTGGCGGCACCGCATTGGTGGCCTCGCTGGCCGCGCTGACCGGCCCTAGGGTGGCATTGCTGGCCTTGGCCTTCACCACGCTGGTCGCGGCGGCCCTGATCCGTGGTCTTCCACCGGGCGAGAAGGCGGTTCCGGCTGATCTGGTGCTGCCGTTGCGTAGTGCCCTGGGCCTGTTCACGGCGCCCGGGCCGCTGCGTCGGGTGATGGGCACCATGCTGGTCGTCGCCTTCCCCAACGGAGCGGTCGCGGTCATCGCGGTGGCCCTGGCCGACGACCTCGACGTCTCGGCCGGCACCGCGGGCCTGCTGACAGCCGTGTTCGGCCTGGGGTATCTGATCGGCTCGCTAATCCTGATCGCCTGGCCCCTGCCGGGCGAACCCGAGCGCAGTGTGGCGGTCACGGTGGCAGTGGTGAGCATCTTCTTCGCCTGCTGCGCCGTGGCTCCGAACTACGTCGTGGCGTCGGTCGCCTTCTTCCTGCTGGGGGCCTCGAACGCGCCTTACTTCACGGCCACCCTGGCTGCCCGGTCCCGCTACTCCCCACCCGGAGCGCGTGCCCAGGTGTTCGTGACCATGGCCGCGCTCAAGGTCGGCTCCTCGGCAGCGGGCTCGGCGGCGGCGGGCGTGGCCATCGGCCTCGGGCCCCGCCCTCTCCTGGCCGCCGGAGCAGCGATGATCCTGGCCGCCGCGATCGGGATGACCCTTGAACGTCGCTATCACCGACCGGTCGTGACCCCCGACAGCGGAGCGTGTTTCGACATGACGAAGAAGTAGTTGGGTCTGGCAACCAGATAGGAGTGAGGCGTATGGTGCGGACGTTTCCCTGATTCGGAGAAAGAGCGGATATGTCTGTTCTCGCCTCGTCCCGTCGTTCCCTTCTCGTCTCCGGTGGTGCAGCCGCGCTGGGCCTGCTCGGCGCCGGTTCCGCGGCCGCCGCCACGAGCACCCCCACCGCCGAACCCGTCCCGGCCACCCCCGAGGCAGCGCTCCGGCGGCTGCTCAAGGGCAACCGCCGGTTCGTCACCGGGCACGCCCGGCACCCCGACCAGTCGCTGGCCCACCTGCACGAACTGGCCGCCGGGCAGCATCCTTTCGTCACCACCATCGGCTGCGCCGACTCCCGGGTCTCCCCCGAGATCCTGTTCGACGAGGGTCTGGGTGACGTCTTCGACAACCGGGTGGCCGGCAACATCGTCGACGACCTGCTGCTGGGCAGCACCGAGTTCGCGGTCGAGGAGTTCGGCACCCCGCTGATCCTGGTGCTCGGGCACGAGCGCTGCGGCGCGATCACCGCCACGGTCGACGCCCTGGAGTCGGGCGGCACCCCGGCCGGGCACATCGGCACCATCGTCGACGCGCTGCGCCCGGTGATCGAGCCGCTGCTGGGCTCCTCGGACGACAAGGCCAAGGTGGTCGAGGCCGGCGTGGTGGCCAACGTGCGGGCGCAGGTCCGGCAGCTCACCGAGCGCAGCCCGCTGATCGCCGAGCACGTGGCCAAGGGTGAGGTCAGGGTGGTCGGCGCCCGCTACGACCTGGACAACGGCCGGGTCACGCTCCTCGACTGACCTGCGGCACCGAAGGCACGGCACTGCGCGGATCGAAACCGCCTGCCACCAGGGCGAAGACGAGGCCCGCGGCCTCTTCCAGCTGCCGAGCCCGGCTCAGCGGCCCAAGGTTCGCGGGCACCCCGCCCGCGTCGCGGACCAAGGTGCCCACCACGTCCATTGTTTGATCGTTGTCGCCACACATCGCCACGGTGACGTGCCCCTCGCCGGGGTGCCACTGGGACGCGGGGAAGAAGGTGAACGCCTTCACCACGTGCGCCCCCGGCGCCAGACGCGCGATCTCCTGCGCCGCGGAGTGCCCGTCACGTACCAGCACCGTGCCGTCGCTGTACCTGACCGGGTTGACCGGATCGATCAGCACCTGGCCGGCCAGGCCGGCGCCCACCGTGGCGAGCACATCAGCCACCGCATCCCAGGGGACGGCCAGAAGCACTGCGTCCCGGCCCTTTGCGGCCTGCAATAGATCACCACCACTGACCCGCGCACCCAACGAAGCGGCCAACGCCGCAGCCTTTTCAGGGGAGCGGCCACCGAGCATCACATCGTGCCCACTCTGCGCCCACACGTCGGCCAGAGCGCGCGCCAGGGTGCCCGTTCCCAGAATCCCGATTCTCATGTCCTCGACGCTAGAGAGCTGATACGCACCGATCGGTGCGTAGGCGAATGCCACGATGAGAGCATGCGCGAAGAGCACTGTGACCAGTTCGTCGCCGACTGCCGCCTGCGGGCCGCGACCGAACTCTTCGCTCACACCTGGGACGTGGTCGTGATGGCAGCGCTGCGGGACGGGCCGATGCGCCGCCGGGAGCTACGTGCCCGCATCGGCGCGATCAGCGACAAGGTGCTCACCGAGACGTTGCAGCGCCTCAGCGGCCACGGACTGGTGGCCCGGGAGCCGGGGGCGGGCCTACGGATCGACTACCGGCTCACCGCACTGGGGGCGAGTCTGCTGGAGGGGCCGCTGCGGGCGCTGGGTGCGTGGATGGCCGAGCACGGCGACGAACTGCTGCACGCCCAGGAACCGGTGCGCGAGGAGAAGCCGTAGCCTGCCCCGTGGCAGGCACCGGAAGCTGAGGCTCAGTCGTCACTGCAGCCACTGGTAACTCTCCGCTACCCGCCCTGCCCGTCTCTGAGGGCACTTCACCAGGACAAACGGACGAGGGGGTCACTCCAACGGGCGGGTCCGGAGAACCGGCGATACGTTCCGTCGCGAAGGTAAGGTCCAGCGTGGGCCCGGCCAGAACGTGAGAGGCGTACCGGTGAGAGTTGCTCTGCTGGCCCACCTGCACCACCCGATCGCCTCGCCGTTCGTCGGCGGGCTGGAGATGCACACCTCGATGGTGGCCGACGAGCTGGTCGAACGCGGGCACGACGTGACGCTCTTCGCCCGCGAGAGCAGCTCGACCCGGGCCCGGCTGCAGCCCATCCTCGGTGAGGACGCGGCCCGCTCACCGATGTGGGAGGGGCACACCCGCGACCTGGTGGTGGACGAGGCGATCGCCCGGGCGGTCACCGCCGTCCAGGCCGGCGACTTCGACGTGGTGCTGAACAACAGCCTCAACCCGCTGCCCTACACCGAGCTGACCGAGCAGCCCATGCTGACCGTGCTGCACACACCCCCGCTCGCGCGGATCAATGCCGTGATCGAGTCGCCCGCCTGGCGGCCGGGTCCCCGGCACGCGTTCGTCGCCGTGTCCCGCTTCACCGCCCGCGCCTGGCGTTCCCGGCTGCCCGAGGTCGACACCGTGCCCAACGGCATCTACCTCGACCACTGGCACACCGGCGCCCCGCGCAACCCGGACCTGGCGGTCTGGTCGGCCCGGATCACCCCCGAGAAGGGGCTGCACGAGGCCATCGACGCCGCCCGCCTGGCCGGGATGCGGATGGAGTTCAGCGGCGCCATCGGCGACCAGGCCTACTGGGAGAACGAGATCCGGCCCCGGCTGGGCCCGGACGTGCTCTACCGCGGCCACCTCGACCACCGTGACCTCGCCGGTCTGATCGGCCGGGCCTCGGTCTTCCTGGCCACCCCGCTCTGGGACGAGCCGTTCGGCCTGGCCATGGTCGAGGCGATGGCCTGTGGCACGCCGGTCGCGGCCTTCCCCAACGGCGCCTGCCGCGAAGTGGTCCTGCCGGGTGGTGGAGTGGTCGCCGCCAACACCTCGCCGATCGCCCTGGCCTGGGCGATCGAGCGCGCCCGGCTGCTCGACAACGCCCAGGTGCACGCCCACGCCCAGCGCTACGACACCAAGGCCATGATGAACCGCTACGAAGACCTGCTGGTGCATCTGGCCGGTCTGCCCGCATCACTTCCCGAAGTGCTCTCAGCCTGAGGCGGTTTCGTGCGCCCGATCCTCTACTACGTCCATCACCAGGGCTCCGGCCACTGGCGTCGCGCCCTGGCGATGGCCGAGCAGCTGCCCCGGCCGGTGATTTTCGCATCCTCGGCGCAACCCCCGCGGGCTCTGCCGCCGTCGTGCGAGCACGTGCCGCTGCCGTTGGACTTCGGGCTGGTGAACGAGGACCCCGATGCTCACGGCGCACTGCACTGGGCGCCGACTCATCAGCCCGGGCTGCTGGCCCGCCATCGGCTGCTCCTGAGCGCCGCCGCCCACTATCAGCCGGCGCTGGCCGTGGTGGACGTCTCGGTCGAGATAGCGGTGCTGCTGCGCACCAGCGGCATTCCCGTTGTCGCAGTTCGACTTCCTGGTCAGCGCACCGATCCGGCCCACAACCTCGGCTTCGCCCTGGCCGACCAGGTGGTCATGCCGGTTCCCGAGTCGTGGGGCCTGCACACCAACCTTCCCCGGACCCACGCCGTCGGTCTGGTCACGGCTGCGCGCAGGGTTCTCAAGAGCAACAACGATGGACGCCCGCGAGCAGTTGTGGTGGTCGGCACGGGTGGGTCTCGGTTGGACGCACGTCGGTGCTCCGAGATCGCCGTCGATCTGCCCGATCACGAGGTGACGGTGCTGGGCCTCGACGCCCCGGCCGAAGCCGGGCCCGCGAACCTGTCCTTCCAGGGCCGTGTGGCCGACGCCGGGCCGGCCATTGCCGAGGCCTCGGTGGTCATCGGCAATACCGGCCTGGGCACGGTCGGCGAGGTCACCACCGCCGGTAAGCCGTTCGTGACCCTGCCTGAGCAGCGAGCTTTCGACGAGCAGGAGGCAACCGCCAAGGCCCTGGACGGGGTCGGGGCAGCCGTCGCCCTCTGGCAGCTGCCCGAGCCCGGCGGCTGGGCCGATGCGGTGCGCAGGGCCATGCTGCTGCCGGAACAGGACGAGCCCGAGGTGGGCGCAGCTCGTTTCGCCCAACTGGTCGAGGCGCAGGCCGTCGAGGTGGGAACCGTATGAGCCTGGCCGTTGTCACCATCGTCGCGGGACGCCGCGCCCACCTGGCCCGTCAGCTGGAAGGCCTTCAGCGTCAGTCCCGGTCGGCCGAGCACTTGGTCATCGTGCGCATGGACGGCGCCGAGATCACAGTGCCGCCGCGGGTGGCCGAGCAGGTCGTCATCGTCGATATGCCTTCCCAGGGTGGCGAACTGCCCCTTGCGGCCGCCCGGAACCTGGGAGCACGGGCCACTCATGCCGAGCACATCGTCTTCCTGGACGTGGACTGCATTCCTGGCGAGCAGCTCGTCGAGACGTACGCCGATGCCCTCAAGCAGGTCGACGGCCTGGTCAGTGGACCGCTGCGCTACCTGGAACCGGCTGCGGTGCAGGACGGCTGGAATGAGCGCGACCTGATCGCCCGCTCCCGGCAGCACGCGTCCCGGCCCGCACCCGAGCCGGGACGGCTGGTGCGCGACGATCGTCACGAACTGGCCTGGACCACGTCCTTAGGTATCAATCGCCGGGACTTCGACCGGATCAGCGGATTCGACGAGCGCTTCGTCGGATACGGCGGCGAAGACACCGATTTCGGCGTGCGGGCCGGGCAGGCCGGCCTGGGCGTGTGGTGGAGCGGCGACGCGGTCGCCTACCACCAGCACCACGAGACCGAGACCCCGCCGACCCGGCACCTGGCCGCAATCGTCCGTAATGCCGCCCTGTTCGCCGAGATTCACGGCTGGTACCCGATGCAGGGCTGGCTGGAGGAGTTCCGGCGCCGAGGTCTGGTCGAGTTCGACCCCGGCGCCGGGATCCTTGCCCTGAGTTCGCAGCAGGCTCAGACCGGGTCGACGAAGAACGCCGTGGCCGCCGCCACCAGATAGGCCGGGTCCTGAGCCCCGCACAGCTCGCGGGCCGAGTGCATCGAGAGCACCGGGATGCCGATGTCGACCGTGCGAATCCCCAGGCGGGTGGCGGTGATCGGGCCCACCGTGGAACCACAGGGCACGTTGTTGTGGGAGACGAACACCTGGCTCGGCACCCCGGCCTCGGCGCAGGCGCGGTGCCAGGCGGCCGCCCCGGGTGCGTCGGTGGCGTAGCGCTGGTTGGCGTTGGTCTTCAGCACCGGGCCGGCGTTCATGTGGGCCAGGTGGTCGGTGTCGTGGCGGTCGAGGTAGTTGGGGTGTGCGGCGTGGGCCACGTCGGCCGAAAGACAGCGCGAGGCGGCGAACGAGCGGTAGCGCTCTTCCGCGCCACCGGCCAGCCGGGTCAGCACCATCTCCAGCAGCGGCCCGGCGGCGCCGGTGGCCGAACTGCTGCCCACCTCCTCGTGGTCGAAACCGACGAACACCGGCACGGTTTCCGGCTGCGACTCGGCCGCGGCGAGCAGCGCGGTCAGGCCGGCGTGAACCGAGGAGAGGTTGTCCAGGCGGGGTGAGGCCAGCAGTTCCCCGTCGGCGCCGAGCCGGGCCGGCGGCGTGAGCTCGTGGACGACCAGGTCGTGCGCCACGATCTCGTCCGCCTCGAGCCCGGCCCGGTCGGCCACGTACTGCAGCAGGTCGCCGTCCGCGGTGGGGCCCAGACCCCAGATCGGCACCAGATGACGCTGCGGGTCGAGCTTCAGGCCCTGGTTCACCTGCCGGTCCAGGTGGATGGCCAGCTGCGGCACCCGCAGCAGCGGCCGGTCGATCCGCACCGGCACGACCGTGCCGTCGAGCCGGGCCAGCCGCCCGGCCAGGCCCAGGTCCCGGTCGAGCCAGGAGTTCCACAGCGCCCCGCCGTAGACCTCGACCCCGGCCTGCCGCCAGCCCGCCGTGCCGGTGTCGGGGTTGGGCTTGATCTTCAGCGTGGGCGAGTCGGTGTGCGCCGCGAAGATCCGGAAAGCCTTCGTCGGGCTCGCGTTCGGCGGCGTGTACCAGGCCAGGACCGTGCCGTCGCGCACCAGGTAGCGCCCGCCCGGGGTGTGGTCCCACTCACCGCTCTCGGGCTGTTCGGTGAAACCGGCCTCGCTCAGGCGCCGCACCGCCTCCGCCACCGCGTGGTACGGGGTGGGCGCGGCGGACACGAACGCGGCGAGGTCTTCGACGGTGGTCTCAGGGCTGGAACTGGGCACGGCAAGAACGTCCTTCGGCTCGGCCTACGAGGCCGTACGACCCTACTCCCGGGCATCGCCCCATGCCGGATCGGCATCGGGTGATGCTCAAGCAATGTTGGACGGGCATCGCGGGAGCGGCTTAGCGTCGAAGGAGCCCCCGATCGAAGGAGATCCTGCGATGACGCTCGAGAGCAGCACCGTCGTCCCCGACCTGAGCGGCCTGCACCTGGGCGCCGACGTGGCCACCTCCGACCGGATCACCGGCGTCCGGGTCAGCCTGTGCCACCTGCCGCTGGGCAACCCGATCAGCGACGCCAAGGTCTTCACCGGCCGGCAGAAGCCGCTCACCGAGATCGCGTTCGTCTTCGCCGAGATCACCTGCGAGTCCGGGCTGAGCGGCCTGGGCTGGGCCTACTCCAAGCGCGCGGGCGGCCCCGGGATGTACGCGCACGCCCGCGAGATCGCCCCGAACCTGATCGGTGAGGACCCCAGCGACATCTCCCGGCTGTGGACCAAGCTGGTCTGGGCCGGCGCCTCGGTCGGCCGCAGCGGCCTGTCCACCCAGGCGATCGCCGCGTTCGACGTGGCCCTGTGGGACCTGAAGGGCAAGCGGGCGGGGCTGCCGCTGGCCAAGCTGATCGGGGCCCACCGTGACACCGTGGCCGCCTACAACACCTCCGGCGGCTTCCTGTCCATGCCGATCGAGGCCGTGGTGGAGAACGCGCAGCGCTCGGTGGCCGCGGGCATCGGCGGGATCAAGCTGAAGGTCGGGCAGCCGGACAAGAAGGCCGACCTGGCCCGGGTGGCCGCCGTGCGCGCGGCCGTGGGCGACGACTTCACCCTGATGGTCGACGCCAACCAGCAGTGGAACCGCCAGGACGGACTGCGGATGGGCCGGGCGCTGGAGCAGTTCGGGCTGGAGTGGATCGAGGAGCCGCTGGACGCCTACGACGCCGAGGGCCACGCCCAGCTGGCCGCCGCCCTGGACACCCCGATCGCCACCGGCGAGATGCTGACCAGCGTGGCCGAGCACGCCGAGCTGCTGCGTCTGCGCTCGGTCGACTACCTGCAGCCGGACGCGCCCCGGGTCGGCGGGATCACGCCCTTCTTGAAGCTGCTGGCTCTGGCCGAGCACGCCGGGGTGAGCCTGGCGCCGCACTTCGCCATGGAGATCCACGTGCACCTGTCGGCGGCCTACCCGCACACCTCGTGGGTGGAGCACTTCGAGTGGCTGGAACCGCTCTGGAACGAGCGCCTGGAGCTGCGCGCCGGCCGGATGGTGGTGCCGCCGCGGCCCGGCCTGGGCCTTTCCCTCAGCGAGCAGGCCCACGCCTGGACCACCGGGACCAGCACCTTCGGCCGCGCCTGACTCAGGCCGACTCAGGCAGGATCCGGCTCGGCCATCCGGTCGCGGATCTCGCGCAGCCGGGCCACCCGGCTGCGCGGGTCCTCGGACAGCACCGGAATGCTGCCGGTGTGCGCCTTCACCACGTCGCTCGGCTCCCAGGTGACGGCCGAGGACCCGGTCTCACTGCTGCGGAAGCGGCGGGCCAGGTGCCGGCCCCGAGGACGCGAGTTGATCTCCATCCGGTCACGATAAGGGCTCGAAACGGGTCGAAGGCAACTTCTAGGACGTCCTTGATCGTGATTTAGACCGGACGTATATGACGGTAGCTGTCAGGTATCCCCGGCATCGTCTGCGTCATGGAAAAAGCATGGCTGGGAATTGTGTCGGCCGATCACGCCGCCCGGGCCGCCGGGCAGAACTGGATCCAGCTCAACCACGGCAAACGCAACAACCTGACCCGGCTGCGCCGCGGTGACGGGTTCGTCTTCTACTCCCCCACCCAGCGCCTGGGCGAGAAGAAGCCGCTGCGCGCCGTGACCCAGCTCGGGATCGTCGCCGACGACGTGCCTTTCCAGGCCGAGGAACTGGTGCAGATGCGGGCCGGAGAGCCGGTGCGGCCGTGGCGGCGCAGGGTGGAGTTCGTCCCGGCCCGGCCCGTGCCGATCGGTGACCTGGCCGGGCAGCTCGACCTGACCCGGGAGCCGGGCTGGGGGCACTCGCTGCGCTTCGGCCTGGTCGCCCTCTCCCGGAACGACTTCGAGGTGCTGCGCCGGGTGATGACCGTCTGAGGCGCCACGGACCGGTCAGCGCCGCAGGTGGTCGCGCAGCCGACGGGCCACCGTGGCCATCAGCGCCTCGGCTCCGGGCTGGACGGTGGCTGCCACCCGAGACTCGGTGAGCACGCACACCGCGAAGGCCTGGCCGTCGGCGTGCTCCACCACACCGACCTCGTGGCGCAGGTTGAGCAGCGTGCCGGTCTTGGACGACCAGCGCGAGGCGTCGGAGGCGAAGTCCGGGGCCAGCCGCTGGCGCAGCACGTTGTTGGCGAGCAGCTCGCGCATCCGCCCAGCCACCCACGGGTCGATCGTGGAGGGCCGCCAGAGCGCCTGGAGCAGGTCGGCGAAGGCCCGGGCGCTGCCCGAGTTCGCCCGGCTGACATCGAGCTGGGGCACCGGATGGCCGCGCCCGGCGGTGCCCGCACCGATCGCCAGCGAGTGCGCCAGATGGCCCTCGCCGGCCGGGAAGCGTTCGGCCGGGGTGTCGGCCAGGTCGCCCAGACGATGGCGCACGGTGAGCCCGGTGTGGCCGTGCTCGCGCAGGTAGGCGGCGACCGCGGTGGGCGGGGTGAGGTCGAGAAGCACGTCGGCGGCGGTCGTGTCGCTCAGGCAGACGCTCAGGTAGAGCAGGTCCTCCAGGGCGATCGAGGCCGGGTGACGGAACTTGGTCAGGCCGGTCGGGCCGGGCACCCTCAGCGCGCCCGGTTGCACCTCGATCCGGGCGGCGGCGTCGAGCTCGCCGGTGCGCACCCGCTCCAGGGTGGCCAGCGCGAGCGGCACCTTGACCAGTGAAGCGGCGGCGAACTCGAGGTCGGGCTCGATCCCGATCTCCTCGCCGCTGTCCAGGTCGCGCACCAGGAACGACCCGTGCAGGCCGCCCTCCTCGAGCGCCTGCCGCAGCTGTTCGAGCAGTCTCATCGCTGCGCCCCCAGACACTGGGCGACCAACGGTTCCAGACGGGTGTGCACCCGCTCGCGGTCGGCCTGGGCCATGGCCGCCACGTCGTAGCCCCGGGCCAGCCGGATCTCCCCCACCGGCCGCCAGGCCAGCCCGAGCTCGATCGCCTGAGCCGGCGAGCACAGCAGCAGGTCGGACGAGCCCAGCACCTCGGCGACCGCGGTGGTGAGGGTCGGCGCCACCGCGACCTGGGCGGGCCGCAGCCCGACCGCGTCCCGCAGCCGGGTGAGCCGGTCGCGGACGTGCGGCACGTCGTCCTCGGGTTGCACCCGCACCACCCGCGCCCGCTCGCCGGCCTGAGAACGGCCGGGGCGCAACGACTCCAGATGAATCACCGGGCCCTCGGGCTCGCCGGTGCCGGCCAGGCCGAGCGGGACCGCCCAGATGCCCTGGTCCGGGGGGACGGCGACCAGGGCCGCCCGCACGGCCAGCGACCGGGCCATCTCGGCCCGTTCCTCGGGCCCACCGGTGACCAGGTCGAGGTAGACCTCCTCAGGCCGGGCCCCGGCCTCCAGCCGGGCCAGGGCGGCAGTACCGCAGGTGCCGGGCACGGCCAGACGGAAGGGCCGGCGCCGGGCCCGTTCGGCGTCGTGCCGCAGGTCGTCGGCCAGCCGCACCAGTCGCCGGGCGGAGGGCAGCAGGTCGGAACCGAACCGGGTCAGCGCCACCCGCCGCGAGGTGCGCTCGAACAGAGCCTCGCCCAGATGTCTCTCCAGCGCGGCCACCCGGCGGCTGACCACCGACTGCGGGAGGTTCACGGCCGCGGCGGCCTGGGTGAAGCCACCGTGCTCGCTCACGCTCACGAAGGCCTGACAGCCGGAGACCACGTCCACGAACTCAGCCTATGCCGGATCAGCATCGATTCGGCCATCCGGGCATTGGACCGCATCGATCCGGCGCCGCCAGGCTGGCTGCACCAGCTCGAACCACATCGGAAGGTGGTCCATGAAGCTCTCTGTCCCAGGTCGTCTCGGCGCGACCGTCGCCTGCGCCGCCCTGCTCCTCGGCTGCGCCGCCCAGAACGCCTCCGCCACCCAGAACGCTTCCGCCGCGCTGGGCCCTTCGGTCACGCAGACACCTTCCAGCCCAGCAGCTGAGCTGCGGGCCCTGGAGGAGAGGTACGACGCCACCCTGGGTGTCTACGCCCTGGACACCGGCACCGGTCGGACCGTGCGGTTCCGGGCCGACCGCCGTTTCGCCTACGCCTCCACGTTCAAGGCCCTCCAGGCCGGCGTCCTGTTCCAGAGGCGCACCGACCGGCAGCTGGAAAGGCTGGTCCGCTACGACGAGTCCGACCTGCTCGAGTACGCCCCGATCACCCGCCAGAACCTGGCCACCGGCATGACCCTGCGTGAACTGGCCGACGCCTCGGTGCGCTACAGCGACAACACCGCCGCCAACCTGCTGTTCAAAGAGCTCGGCGGCCCCGCGGAGGTGGACGCCGCCCTGGAGCGGATCGGCGATCGCACCACGCAGATGAACCGCATCGAACCCGACCTCAACGAGGCCACCCCGGGCGACCGCCGCGACACCAGCACCCCCCGGGCCCTGGCCACCGACCTGCGCAAGTTCGTCCTCGGCGATGTCCTGGACGACCAGGACAAGGCCGCCCTGACCGACCTGCTGAAGCGGAACACCACCGGCGACAAGGTGATCCGGGCCGGCGTTCCCGAGGGCTGGGTGGTCGGCGACAAGACCGGCTCGGGCGGCTACGGCACCCGCAACGACATCGCCGTGATCTGGCCGCCCAGGTCCGCCCCGATCGTCCTTGCGGTGCTCTCCACCCGCGGCGAGCCGGACGCGAGCACCGACGACCAGCTCATCGCCGACGCCACCGAGGTGATCGTCGACCAGCTCCGCTGATCGAGGTGCGGGCACCGCGGACGCCGATAGCGTGCCTCGGTGCCCGCTTCCGAACCCCGCCGCATCACCGAGTCCGGTCTCGGCGCCTGGCTGATCAAGGGCAACGCCGACAACAGCCCCCTGGCCGAGCGGTTCGCCGCCGACCCACACGTCGGCCGGTGGTGCGTGCAGCGCAACTACCGCTCCGACCTGATGCGGACCGGTCAGGCGGTGGTGTTCTGGGCCAGCGGCAGCCGCTCACGAACGGTGCCCTACGGCGTCTGGGGCGTGGGGCAGGTCATCGGTGAGGCCGGCACCGACGAGGGCGGCAGCTGGTCGGTGCCGCTGAGCCTGGACATCCTGCCCGAGGCCGAGCGGCTGACCCGCGAGCAGTTCCGCGCCCACCCGGTGCTGGCCGGGGCCGAGGTGCTGCGCCAGCCGCAGGCCGGGAATCCCTCGTTCCTGACCGTGGAGGAGTTCCGCGCCCTACGTGAGCTGCTTGCCTAGTACTGCGTCGAACTCCTTCAGGTACACGGCCTTGCGGTCTTCGGGAAGCAGCGAGTTCTCGAAGCCGGCCCGGGCGGCCCGCAGCAGCTTCTCGGTCCCCAGCAGGTCGCGGGCGATCCGGTACTCGGCCGAGATGTCGGTGTTGAACATCGGCGGGTCGTCGCTGTTGACGGTCACGTTCACCCCGGCCTCGGCCATCCGCGGCAGCGGGTGGGCGGCCAGGCTGGGCGCGGCCTTGGTGCACAGGTTCGAGGTGACGCTCACGTCGACCGGCACCTGCTCCCGCACCAGGTACTCGACCAGCGCCGGATCCTCCAGCAGGCTGGTGCCGTGGCCGATGCGCTCGGCGTGCAGGTACTCCAGCGCGTCCCAGATCGTGCGCGGTCCGGTGGTCTCACCGGCGTGCGGGATGCTGTGGTAGCCCTCGGCGATCGCGGCCTCGAAGAACGGGGCGAACTGCGGGCGGGGCGTGCCGATCTCCGGGCCGCCCAGGCCCAGTGCCACGAAGCCGGGCGGGCGGTTGTCGAGCAGTTCCTGCAGGGTCTGCTCGGCGCCGGCGATGCCGCGCTCACCGGGGATGTCGGCCATGAACACCATCTCCACGCCGAACTCGGCCCGGGCCCGCTGCCGGCCCTCCTCCAAACCACCGAAGATCTCCGAGGCCGGGATGCCCCGGTCGGTGTGCAGCGGCGAGGTGAAGAAGATCTCGGCGTAGCGCACGTTGTGCCGGGCCAGCTCGGCCCCCTTGCCGTAGGCCAGCGCGGCGAAGTCGGCGCCCTCCTGCAGCACCTTCACGATGATCAGGTAGACCTCGATGAAGTGCGCGAAGTCGCGGAACTCGAACAACCGGCGCACGTCGTCCAGCGTGCGCGGCACGTCGTCCACGCCGTGGCGCACGCCCAGTTCGAGCAGCGTCTCCGGGGGCATCGAGCCCTCCAGGTGCACGTGCAGCTCGGCCTTGGGCAGGCGGGCCAGGGCCTGGTCGGTCAGCGGGTGCAGGGGCGTCACGAGTGGCAGCATAGGGATTTCCGGCGTATGGCACACTCTGGGTCCGTGACGGACTGGTCCAGGCTCACCCATGCCTACGGCCCGGCGGACGACATCCCCGCCCTGCTGAAGCAACTCGGCGAGCAGCCGAGAGCTGAGCTGTGGAACGACCTTTGGTCGGCCCTGTGCCACCAGGGCGGAGTCTACGACGCCAGCTTCGCCGCCCTGCCCTGGCTCGCCGGGCAGGCCGCCGGCACCGACCGCGAGCAGGCGGTCAACGCTGTCGTGCTGGCTGCCGCAATCCTGGCCGCCGACGAGTCCGGTCACGAAGCCGGCCACGCCGAGGAACGACAGGCCCTGCGCGCGGCCGCCGAGCAGCAGTTGCACGCCCGGCGCTGCCCGCCGCTGGAGTACATCTACCTGATGGCGGCGATGCTCTCGTTCGAGGGCCAGACCCACTGGAACGAGGACCTGCCGGCCGGGCTGTCCGACGGCGAGTACGAGCTGACCTGCCCGGCCTGCTCGGCCGCGCTGCTGATGGTGCTGGACGAGCGCGGTTTCTACGTGGCCGAGGCCGACGACGAGGGCTGGTCGCGGCCGCTGCGGCCGATCGACGCGGCCCGGCTCGAGGGCCTGGGCCGGCGGCTGTACGACCTGGCCGACGGTGATGGTCAGCACGAGATCGCCACCCTGCTGACCTTCGTCTTCGGTGAGGCCGACTGCCCGCGCTGCGAGACCGGTTTCGTGGTCACCGAGCGGATCGGTGTCCCGATCGACGAGGATTAGGGCGATGGAGAGCATCACCAAGAACCGTCAGTCCCCGGCCGTGCTGCGGGCGATGGCCGAACGTGCCTTCGGGCCGGCTCAGCTGCCCTCGGGCGAGGCCGGCTGGTTCACCGAACTGGGCCACGGCTGGTTCAACGTGGTGTACCGCATCGATCTGCTCGACGGGCGCCGCACCATCCTGAAGATCGCTCCCCCGGCGCACGTCGAGGTGATGAGCTACGAGCGCGGCGCCATGGCCACCGAACTGGCCGCGCTGCGCCTGATCCGCGAGCACACCTCGGTGCCGGTGCCGGAGATCCTGTTCGGTGACCAGAGCCACGAACTGTGCGACGCGGACTACTTCTTCATGTCCCACGTCGAGGGCGAGCCGCTGGGCCTGCTGTACGAGCGGGGCGAGGTCTCCCCCGACGATCAGATCCGGTTCGGTGAGGCCCTGGGCGCGGTCAACCGCGAGCTCAACCGGATCCCCGGCCCCTGGTTCGGGGCGCTCGAGGGGCCGGGCGAGCCCACCTGGCGTGACTGCTTCACCGGCAAGCTCGAGGAAGTGCTCGGCGACGGGGAGCGGCGGGGAGTCGACCTCACGGTCGGGTACGACGTGGTCCGGGCCGCCATCGCCGAGCGGGCAGCGGCCCTGGAGGAGGTCACCGAGCCGCGCTTCGTGGAGTGGGACCTCTTCCCCAACAACGCCATGGTGCACAAGGGCCGGATCGTTGGCGTCATCGACCATGAGCGCGCGTTCTACGGCGACCCGCTGATCGAGGCCGGGTTCGTCGCCCTCGACCTGCCCGCCTTCGGTGACCCGGGCCCGTTCCTGCGCGGCTACGGTCGCGGCGAGCTCACCACCGGCGAACGTCGGCGACGCTGGCTGTACACCCTGTACCTGGCCTTGGTCATGGTGATCGAGACGGAGTTCCGCAACACCGGGGCCGAGCAGTACGAGAAGTGCGGTGAACGACTACGCGAGCTTTTGGACGCCGGCGACTGACCATGGACGGGCTTCCGGGCGCCCCACTGATGCGTGGGTCTCACCAACCCTTCCTCGACGTTCCGTAGTCGGCAACGACGCATCGTCATCAAAGCTCCGGCAAACGCACGGCGCCGGTTGACCGTTCCCGGCCGCGGGCCGCAGTGTCGAAGAGGTGTACACCCTGTCTTCGCCCACTGTGCTCGCCACCGACGCGGCCGTCCACCCGGCCGCCGTCCAGGTCCTGCACGGGCTCAGCGCCGCCTTCCGGATCAGCCAGGACGGTGCCTTCGCGCTGGCCCAGGCCTGGCACGACCGGGACCGGACGGCGCACTCGGTGGCCTGGACGCTGGTGGCGCTGCTGGACATGAACGCGCCCACTCTGCCGCAGACCCTCCGGGCCGCCGGAAGCACGCTGGAGGCGGGGGCCGCGGTGAACGCCGACGAACTGGCCCAGAGCCGGTTCGGCACCAGTTCCCAGGTCGGGGCGCTGGTGGCGAAAGAGGCTGCGGTGTGGCCCGATGCGGCGATCGCTCCGGTCCCGGGGGCCGGCACGGTGCCCGCCTCCGCGGCCGTCGCGGCAGCGGCCGTGGCCGCGTCGTGGGCGAGCCCGGACCTGGGCGCCGAACAGGTCGAGGCTCTGCGAGCCCCCTACGAGCAGGCCGGACAGAGCGGGAACCTGCTGGAAGACAGCGAATTCGGCTACGGCCCGCGCACCGCGGCCGTGCAGGACCTGATCGAGCTGGTCCAGGCCGGCACGATCACCCCGGCCCAGTTGTCCGGCATCTCCTGGCCGTCCGGGGTCTGGGCCAAGGCCATGCACGAGGGCGCCTGGGCCTGTCTGCGGGAGGGCCTGCTGCGCGCCCAGATGCGCTCGATCCTCGATGTGACGCTGGGTTTCGTGCTGACCAACCCGGGGCTGAGCACGGTCGAGACGCGCGCCTGCATGCCTGCGCTGCACGCCCTGACCGTGGCCCGGCTGGCCGGGCCGGCGATGGACGAGAAGTCGCTGGGCGAACTGGCTCTGGCCGAGTTCGCGCTCTGAGTACCTTCTGGGTTCTCTGCTAGCGGAAGGCGATCGCGGGCACCGCCACCGTCGGTCGCGGCCCGCGCCGACTGCACCAGAGCCACCGGGCCAGGAGCACCCCGCCCACCGGGATGCCCAGCCCCACGCTGAGCAACCGGTAGAGCAGGATGCCCGAGGC
The DNA here is from genome assembly GCF_021277265.1 of Kineosporia rhizophila. Taxonomy (GTDB): domain Bacteria; phylum Actinomycetota; class Actinomycetes; order Actinomycetales; family Kineosporiaceae; genus Kineosporia; species Kineosporia rhizophila. The sequence goes on along the minus strand of NZ_JAJSOH010000006.1, from coordinate 197,426 downwards.
GACGTCGGCTCCGGCCGCCGCCGGCGCCAGCATCAGCACCCCGGCCAGCCCCAGTTCGACCACGCCGAAGCCGGCCGGGGTGATCCCGACCAGGGTCAGCAGCCGCTCCACGCAGAACGCCGCCAGCACCAGCGCGAGCGGCACCTGCGCACCGACCGTGCCGAGGCAGGCGGCGAGCAGCAGGAACAGCAGCCCGGTGTACCCGCTCAGCCCCAGGGCCAGCCGCGTCCATGCGCCGACGATCGTGACCAGCGCCAGGGACGAGATCTGCTCCGCCCCGGTCAGCAGCCGCTGGGCCGCCCGCCATCCGCAGGGCCACGGCGAGCGCATCGCCTGCTCCGAGGCCAGCCCGGCCAGGCGGCGCACCGGCCGGCCGGCGGCCAGGAACCCCGCGACTGCGACTCCGGCCACAGCCAGCCCGATGACGCTGGAGAGGATCAGGGACCCGGAGAACGGCGCCGGGAGATGGCCGCCCAGCACCAGCGGCACCAGGGCGAGCGGCAGGAAGAGCTTGACCATGACGTCGCAAAGATTGACCACCACCGCGTAGGTGGCGATCGCCGGTGCGGAGAATCCCCAGCCCCGGCTCATCCGGTAGTTGAGCGCGATCCCGGCGGCACCGCCGAGCGGCAGGACGTTGGCCACGGCGCTGCCGGTCAGGCTCAGCATGAGCGCGCGACGGCAGTCCAGCCCGGGCATCGCGGCCGACAACGAGACCGAGTGCGCGGCCTTGCCCGCCGCCCACAGCAGGACCAGACCGGCCAGGGGCAGGGCCGGGACGGCCGCCAGGGTGCGCGCGACCTCGATCCAGCCGGTGCCCATCACCGCGGGGAACATCCAGGCCAGGGCCAGCGCCCCGAACCCGATCCCGGCCGCGTGCAGCAGCCCTCGGCAGGCACTCGGCGGGGCCGGACTGCGGTTCAGCACCTCCCGAGGATGGCGGCCGCCCGCTGAAGGCAGCCGGACAGATCCGGAACGGCGGACCACCGGCAGACGAACACTTCGGCCCGCGCCGGCGGTGACCGGTCGGTAGATCGGCATCAAGCAACGACCGGAACCACCCGATGGGGCAGAGGGATCTGCGACCGACGAGTGCGCCGAAGAGGCCGGCGGCGCACGGGCCGCGGGCCCGGGGAAGGGATGGTCATGGCGGGGATACTGCTGGTGGAGGACGATCCGGACACCCGCCGGATGTTGGAGGCCTGGCTGCAGTGGATGGGGCACGACGTGTTCGGGGCCGCCTCGGCGACCGAGGCGGTGCACCTGGTCGAGGGCAGCACGCAGGTCCCGGCGCCCGCGCTGCACGTGGCCGTGCTGGACATCGTGATGCCGGACCACAGCGGTGTCGAGCTACTGCAGTACCTGCGCCGGCGCCCGGTCACCCGGCAGATCCCGGCGATCTTCCTGAGTGCCAGTGAGCTCGACACCGACCGGGCCGCCGCCCGGGCCCTCGGGGCCCACTTCGTGCCCAAGCCGGTCACCCGGTCGGTGCTGCAGGCCGCGGTCGAGTCGGCGCTGATCACCTACACCTGAGGCCGGTCCGCAGTCGCCGGGTCACCTCACTCCCGGGGGCCCGCGGCGGCGCGCATCTCCTTCACTCCGGCGGCGAACGTCACTTCCGGGCGGTAGCCGAGCTCGGTGCGGGCCCGGGTGATGTCGTAGCTCCGGTCGCGTCCCATGATCGCGACCAGCCAGTTGTACAGCGGCGGTGGGGTGGGCCGGCGCAGCATCCGGGCGGTGCGGTCCAACACTCTCCCGAGGAGCGTGGCGACGGCGAACGGAAGGCTGGGCGCCTTGCTGACGTCCGCCCCCAGCGCACCCATGACAGGGGTGAAGAAGTCGCGCATCGCCATCGGGGTGCCGTGGGTGATGTAGTAGACGCCGCGGTCGCGGCCCTGCGTGAGAGCGGCCGCGGTGGCTGCGGCCAGGTTGGCGACGTGGACGAAGTCCATGGTGTGACGGCCGTTGTCGATGAAGGCGAACCGGCCCGAGGCGACCGTCTCGTCGAGCGTGGTCATGCCGGTGCCCCAGATGAACGGGGGACGCAGGATGATCAGTTCCATTCCGGGGGTGGCGGTTTCGGTCAGGGCCTGTTCGGTGGCGAGTTTGACCCGGCCGTAGGCGATCACGGAGTCGCCGGTGGGCGTGTCCTCCGCGACGACGGCCGGGCCCCGGTTCCGGTCGGTGGAGACGGCGGCGGCGCTGATCAGGACGAACCTACGGACGCCGGCGGCGGCTGCCGCCCGGAACAGCGCCAGAGTGGGCCGGTGGTTGTCCCGTTCGAATCCGGCGTCCTCGCCCCAGAAAGCCATCCGCGCGGCCGCATGGACCACCACGTCACTCTCCTGCAGCGAGTTGAGCCAGGCCGGTTGCGAACCGGAACCGTTCAAGTCGGCCAAGTCTGCCAGGCCTGCCAGGTCGGCCAGGTCGGCCAGGTCGGCCGGGTCGGCCAGGTCGGCCAGGTCGGCCAGGTCGCCGCGCACCGGCCGGGCTCCGGCCCGTTCGACCTTCTGGGCGGCCTGGTCACTGCGGGCCAGGGCCCAGACGGTGTGGCCGTCGCCCACTAGCCGGGTGATGAGGTGCTGGCCGACGAAACCACTGCCGCCGGTGAGGAAGACGTTCATACCGGGTGTCTCGTTCATGGGTTCCAGGCTGCTCGGCCCTGTGGATCGGTGGGAGCCCCGGAACTTCCTGGTACAGCTGGTACTACTCCGGGCCCCACAGCGATGAGCGGTAATGAGCGAAAATGGCCGCATGAACGAGCTCGGAGTCGCGTTACGGGCCTGGCGAGATCGCCTGGAGCCGCGGGCCGTGGGGCTGGCGCACGGTTCGTCACGGCGGGTCACGGGCCTGCGGCGGGCCGAGCTGGCCCAGTTGGCCGGAATATCTCCCGAGTACGTGGTGCGCCTGGAACAGGGCCGGGCCGGGACGCCGTCGGCCCAGGTCTGCTCGGCCCTGGCCCGCGCCCTGCAGCTGTCCGACGAGGAGCAGGGCCATCTGTTCCGTCTGGCCGGGCACGCCGAGAACCCGGCGCTCGTCCCGCAGCTGATCCCCCAGAGCGTGCACCGTATCGTCCAGCAACTGACTGCCAGCCCGGTGCTGGTGTGCGACGCCGCCTGGCGGATGCTGCACTACAACGCGCTGTTCGCGGCCACCTTCGGCGATCCCACGACCCGCTCGGACGACGACCGTAACGCCTTGATCTACCAGTTCGAGGGCGCGGCCACCCGGGTGCGGCAGACCCCGGCCGAGCGCAGCGCCTTCGAGGAATCACTGGTGGCGGATCTGCGGGCCACCAGCAGTCGCTATCCCCGCGATCCGGACGTGGCGGCGTTGATCGCCCGGCTGGAACGCAGTGCCCGGTTCCGCGAGCTCTGGGCGCTGAAGCTGGTGGGCGAGCACCAGACCGCGCAGAAGATCGTCGTGCACCCGGACGTGGGTGACATCGCGCTCGACTCCAACGTGCTCGTCATCCAGGGCACGAATCTGCGCCTGGTGGTGGACACCCCGCGTCCGGGCACCGACGCCCGCAGCAAGCTCGATCTGCTGGCCACCATCGGCATCCAGCAGATGTCGGCCTCTTCCCCGGGCTGATCCCGTCGGCCGGGCTCAGAAGCTGCCCAGCACCAGGGCCAGGTGCGCCACGGTGATCAGCAGCAACACCGCCGGCCAGCCGCCCTTCCAGCGACCGGAGGGCAGTTGCGGGCCGGCCACGATCCACACCGACACGACGGCGGTGAGCACCAACAGGGTGGCCGGCAGGGCCAGGACGGCGAAAGCCGCAGCGGAGTAGCCGTCAGCCCCGCCCGCCGAGTAGTGGATGATCACGCGGTCGGGCAGGAGCGGGTAGGCCAGCGCGGAGACCAGGAGCAGGGGCACGAGCACGGTGAGGGTCAGGCGCCAGATCGAGCGCAGCAGGCTCCACCGGGTCAGGTCCACGGTCGAGCCCGCCGGGTCAGGGGTATGCCGGTACGAGTCGGCCGGATCATCGCAAGGTCTTTCCGGCGCGGAGTTTATCGATCGTCTCGGTCACCCGACGTTCGCGGGTCTCGGCCTTCTTGGCGCTCTCGATCCAAGTGGTGAACAGCTTCTGGTTGGTCGTCGAGAGCGAGGTAAAGAAGGCCGCCGCCTCCGGCTCGCCCCGCAGAGCGCTCTGCAGCTCGGCGGGCAGAGCCACCTCGCGCGGGCCGGTGTCGACGACGATCTCGACGTCCACCTCGTCGCCGGCCGCCACGCCGGATGCTGAGCGGTGCTGGGCGTTGAGCGGAATCTTGGTCACGCCCTTCATGACGCCCAGGGTGGTGGGAAAGCTGTACCCGTTGATCGTCACGAGCACCGCCGGACGCCGGCCGGCGCCGAGCTCTTCGACGACGTGGTCGGGCACGTTGATCCCGGTCGCGGTCTTTCCGTCCAGCTGCACGATGGCGGTGAACTGCATGGTGCGAGTCTGCCGCAGCAGGACGGCCCCGGTCCGGCTACGCGCCGCATCCGCCGGATCAGAGGGCGAAGAGCAACGCGGCGTCGATGAGCATGACCACGGCCGTGGTGAAGTGGATGCCGAAGGCAGCGGCCCGGGTTCCGCCGTGGCGCAGCACGATCAGCATGTCGCCGAGCGGGATGAGGGCCAGGACCAGCATGAACCAGGCGACGCTGAGGTTGTCGGTGAAGGCGATCAGGGCGAGGCCGAGCAGGCCCGGGGCGGCGTCGCGTACGCCCTTGATGCTCAGATACGCCGGATCCCCCGACTCCGCGGCCGGTACGCCGTAGCCGGCGGCGGCCACCCGGGGGCTGATCAGGAAACGCGTACCGATGAAGATGATGCCGACGTTGAGCAGGACGGCGATCCCGTAGGCGATGACAGCAAGCATGATGTTCTCCCGTTCCCATGGTTAGCATTGCTAGCGCTAGCGACGCTAACTCTGCACCGAGCTAGCCGTCAAGAGCGTCGCTAGCGTCAGTAGCAGTGCTAACCTCAGGGCATGGGCACCGAAGACCGCAGGCTCCGCGAACGCTCCACCCGGCACCGGCTGATCCTGGACACTGCCCGGGCCCTGGCCGAGCGTGAGGGCTGGGAAGCGGTGACCACGCGGCGACTGGCGGCCGAGATCGAGTACAGCCAGCCGGTCATCTACAAGCACTTCGCCTCGCTCGACGACCTGACCGAGGCCGTTGCCCTCGAGGGTTTCGGCGAACTGGCCGAGGCCCTCGGGCAGGCCCGGCGTGCGGCCGGGCCCGGCGATGCGGTGCACGCGGTGGCTCGCGCCTACACCGCGTTCGCCGCCGCCGGCCCGGCTCTGTACGACGCCATGTTCACCCGGGCCACCCGGCTACGTTTCGGCGGTGACGACATCCCGGAGCAACTGGCGGCCGGATACATCGAACTACACCAGGCGGTCGCCACCATCGCCGGCGATCAGGACGTGGAGACCCTCACCGAGGTGTTCTGGGCAGCCCTGCACGGGCTCACCGCCCTGACCCGCAATCAGCGACTACGCCCAGGCCACGAGGACGAGCGCATCGATCTGCTCGTCTCCCAGCTGCGAGGGTGAACCGCGGCCGGCTCAGACGACCGTGACGGGGTGACGCACCACTGCGTCGAACAGGTAGCCCAGACGGTTGAACTCGGTCTGCTCGGGCTGAGTGTGGCCGTGTTCGTCCACAGCCCGGGCCCGCAGCTGATAGGTGCCCGGTTCCGGCCGCCACGGAACGCTCCAGCGCAGCCAGCCGTCGCGACCGGCCGCACCGTGCGGGGTGGCCCGGCGCCAGGTCGTCCCGTCGGTAGTGACCTCGACCCGCCGGATCCGGCCGCCGCCCGACCACGAACGCCCGGTGAGCTGTTGCGGACCCGCGCCGACCGTGGCCGGGAAGGGCAGCTCGAAGGCGCTTTTCACCACCTGCTCGGTGAGCGGGGCACTGCCCTCGGCCGGGTAGCTCGGGCCGAAGAGCCGGTAGTAGTTCGTGTCCCACGGTGAGCTGAGCGGTTCGCTGGAGACCTCGATACTGCCGACCCACTTGATCGAGGCGATACCGATCCACGACGGAACCACCACCCGCACCGGGAATCCGTGGTCGGGCGGCAGCGGTTCGCCGTTCATCTCGTAGGCCAGAAGCACGTCGTCGAGAGCCTTGGCGATCGGCAACGGCCGCCGGACGTGACCGCGGTTCACTGAGCCATCGACCCATTCGGCGTCCAGCCCGACCGGCATCACGTCGACCGCCTCACGCTTCACGCCCGCCAGGCCCAGCACCCGGGACAGTGGAACCCCGCGCCAGCGGGCCACTCCCACCGCGCCGAGCTTCCAGGCCGTTCCCGACACCGTCTGCCCCTGCTGAGAGGTGAAGAAGCTGCGGCCGTTGCCGGTGCACTCGATGAAGGCGGACACCTCACGGGCCGGGAGCGCACGCAGATCGGCATAGCTGAGACGCAGTGGCCGGCGGACGCCGCTGCCGTGCACGTCGAGCCGCCAGGTGCGGTGGTCGATCAGTGGGGTGGAGGTGTGGTTGCGGACGAAGAACCGGTCGATGGGCGTGTGGTAGCCGGTGCCGCGCAACGATTCCCACCGTGTCTCGGCGTTCGTGCCGAAGACGTTGAAGAGTTCGGGCGGCAACGGTTTCACGATCGGCCCGGCGGCCCGGGCCGACTCAGCCGCGAACAGGGCCGGACCGGCCAGGCCGGCGGCGAGCGAACCACGCAGCAGTGTCCTGCGACTGACGATCGTCATGCGTCTCCCCTGCCCGCCCCCGCACGGAGGCCTGCGCCGAGTCGTTTTCCGCAGGATTCTATACAAATCAGGTCGAATTAGTAGCCTATCCGCCCGCCGGTCTCCCGCCCCGAGCCGGGACCGGTCAGGAGTCGAGAAGCGCCGGCGACCGGCCGGCTCCTACCGTGGTGACCACGGACGTCCTCAGAATCGAAAGCACTGGGGTGGTAACGCAGGGCCGAGCGGGACTTCGCTGCCTTGCCGGAGAACTGAACGGCGCTTCGGCGGGCCGGTGGGCGCCCTGGTTCAGCTCGCCGCCTTGACGTAGCCCTGGGCCACGTGCGGCGGCCAGCAGCCCGGGCTGAGGACCCCCATCGAGTAGGCCCGGGAAACCAGCGCGGCCCGGTTGGGCGCCTTGAACTTCCGCAGCATCCGGCCCACGTGGTATTCCACGCCCTGCCGGCTCAGGAAGAAGCGGGTGGCCATCTGGATCGTGGAGGAGCCGGTGGCCATCGCCTCGAGAATGCGGCACTCCAGCGGGCTGAGCAGCGCCCGCGGCGCTCCGGCCACCGAAACGCTGCCGGGAACGGCCTCTTCCGGCTGAACCTGGATCACGAAGCCGCGCAGCGACTGGTCCTCGCCTCGCACCGCAACGCAGCTCACCTCTGCGTAGAAACCGTCGTCCTGGCCCCGCAGGCCCAGTGCCCGGGTGACGAACTGAGTGCGCCGTTCCTCCAGAAGGGTGGCGAAACTGCGGGGCAGCACACTCTCGGCGCTGGGGTGGAAGAGGTCGTAGATGTGCGTGCCACAGGTCTCGCCCAGGGCCCGGCGGAAGGTCAGGTGGAACTCCGGGTTCGCCGCAACGATCACCTGGTCGGCATCGAGGCTGGCGGTGGCCGGCAGCGGGCCCACGCCGGGCCGGGCACTCTCCCGCCGTACGCTGGAGGCCACCGACTGGGTCATCACGACGGGGGCGATCCGGGTCGGGCCGCTGGGGTACTGGCTCATGGTGGGGCTCCTCCATCACAAATGCGCCGGGAAGGGTTCCGCCGGAGCGCCGCCCGGTCGGCAACGTGGCCGGGCAGGCGTCCTGCGGATACGGGAAGGGCTCTGCAGCCGTTGTTTTCGACCACCTCGCCGTCACCTGCATCTACTCCGAGACTCACACACCGGATTTTCGACGTCAACGATGTCAGAGGCGCCCCGGGAAAGACTGTGGCTGCCCGCTCCGTACCTCCGTACCCGCCCCCGCCGGTTCGGTCCGAACCTCCGTACCGCCGCTCAGTTCCCCAACACCGCTAGCAGTTCGGTCCGTCCCCGTACTCCGAACTTCCGGTACGTACCGGTCAGGGTCTTCTCCACGGCCCGGCGGCTGATCCCCAGCGAGTCGGCGATCTGCTGGTTCGTCCACCCCTGCCGGACCCGGCCCAGCACCGACTCCTCCGAAGGGGTCAGTTCCACCCCCCGCACGCCCACCGACCGCAGAGCAGCCGGTCTCGCCGACTGGGCCGCGACCGCCCCGGTGACTGCGGCCGTGGGCGGTCCGACCGGCTGGGACCGCCCGGGCACAGGAGGCGCATCGGTGAGACCGCACTCGGCGCTCAGCCGGGCCGCCTCGACGAAAGTGTCCTCGGCTCCGGCCATCCGGGCACCTTCCAACTGGCGGGCCAGGGCCGTGGTCGCCCGGGCCCGGGCCATCAGGTCCGGTGACGAGCCCAGCACCCCCACCGCCTCGCGCCACAGGTCCAGAGCCTCGTCCGGGCCTGCCAGGGCGGCCTTCAGCCCCAGGGCCCGGCCGATCGCCGTGGGCGTGCCCCAGTCGAGCGCGGCAGCGTGTTCCTCCTCGGCCAGATCGGCCGCCTGCGCCGGTCGGCCCGAGGCGGCGAGCGCTTCGACGACGGCCGGCCGCCAGGGCATCCACTGGGGGTTGTGCCAGCCCAGCCGCGCGGCCTGCGCACCGGCGGAGCGGAAGGCGTCGGTCGCCTCGGCCACCGCGCCGCGGCTCAGGGCCTGCACACCCCGCACCGTCCGGGCCGCCACTGCCGCGCGAGGGTCGTCGGTGGCCTGGGCCAACTGCAGAACCCGCTCGCAGGCCTGCGGTTCGTGGGTGGCCAGAGCGACGCTGCTCAGCACGGTGGCGACCGAGCCGCAGACCTCGGGCCAGTCCGGTGCGTCGAATCCCGGCAGGTCCATGGCCGTGTGCGCGGCGGCGCGGGCCTCCCGCAGGCGTCCCTGGGCCATCCGGACCACCGCCTGCCCGGCGGTCGCCACAGCCAGCGCCGGAGCCGAGTCGCCCTTGCCCGCCTCGTGCAGGAAGGTCAGGGCCCAGTGCTCGGCCCGGTCCACTGCGTCGGCAGTGACCATCACCTGGATCAGCGAAGGCAGAACGGTGAAGGCGGCCGACCACCGGGCGGGCTCGCGCAGCAGGATCTTGGCCCCCAGACCGGCCACCGTCCCGGCTCGCAGACCGGCGCCGACGGTGCCCGCCCGCAGCAGTACAGCGAGCAACTCACGGCCACCTTCGCCGCAAAGGTGCTGATCGACGTCCATTGTCTGAAGTCGTTCCACCGAGGCGGCAAGGGCTTGCGGAGTGTCCGGTTCCAGCGCCCGTCGGTGCGCCTCGATCCGGGCAGCGAAGTCAGGGTCCTCGGCCGGGGCCTCACCGGCCTCCCGTAAGGCCTCGGCCACTGCCGGGGTGGCGGCCGCCGGGCCGGGTGGGACGCACAGCGCCGCTGCGCCTCGTTCCTGCGCGGTGGGCAGTACCAGCAGGGCCTGCGTGACGTGCCGGACGGAAGCGGCCAGGTCGGCTCCTCGTTCGGCGACCGCCACGTCCATCAGGAGCCGGCCGCGCTCGGCCGAACCGGGTGGGGCCTCGAACAACAGCGGCCGTAGGTAGCCAGCCGCCAGGCGACCGGCCCCGCGCTCCAACGCCTCCCGGGCGGCCTGCCGCAACACTCCAGCCTCCCAGGCGGCGTGCCCGGAGGTGATGGTCAGCAACTGCTGAGCGACGTCGCCCGGACGGAATCCGGCAGCGTGCAGCAGGCTGGCGGCCCGCCGGTGCAGTTCCTCCCTCTCGTCCACCGACACCACCGACAAGAGCGCGTCGGGCACGCTCGGGTGCACGAAAACCGTTGTACCGCCTGCCGAGAACAGACCGAGCCGGTCCAGGGACCGCACCGCGGTGGCGTGGTCCCACGGATCGGCAGCGGTGAGTACCCCGACCCGGCCGAAGGCGTCCCGGCCGACCGCGTCGTCACTGGGCACCGATCCGAGGACCGCCATGGCCCGGGCCATCGCCTGCACCAGAGGTGGCTGGAGGCTCAGACAGTAGGTACGACGATCGCGCAGCAACAGGTGCCCACGTTCCTCGACCTCCTGCAGGCCCGGACCGGAGACCGGCAGACCCTCCTCGCGCAGGCCGCGCAGCACGATGTCCAGCGCCGCCGGGTTGGCCGCGGTGACCCGGTGCAGGATGTGGCTGAGCCCGGCGTCCGCGTCGACGCCGAAGGTGTCGCGCACCAGTTCCCCGACCGCGGCCAGAGACAGCGGCGCCGGCTGCAGGGTGGCCCCGGCCAGCGCCCGGACCTGCTCGAGGAGGGCTCCCTCGGGCACCGACACCCCCTCCGCGATCCCGGCGAAGACGCTCACCGGCAGGTGGCCGAGCCGGGCGGCGAGATGGCCGAGCCAGCGCAGGCTCGAGGTGTCGGCCCAGTGCAGGTCGTCCACCACCAGGGTCAGGGGCTGTTCCTGGCTGACCCCGGCCACCAGGGCGGTGAGGGCCGGGAGGAGGGCGGGCCAGGCCGGCGGTTCCTCGTCCTCCGGTACGAGCTGGGCAACCAGTTCGAGCGCGTTGCCCAGGCCGGGGCGCAGGCGTGGGGGGATCGCCGACAGCAGGTGCGGCAGCAACTGCCGGACCACACCGAAGTCGTAGTCCTGCTCCAGTACCGAGCCGCTCGCCCGGAGCACGAGGTCACCGGCGGTCTGCTCGCAGATGGCCTCCAGCAGCGCCGAGCGCCCGGCGCCAGGACCGCCGGCCACGATCACCAGGCCCCCCGAGCCGGTCCGGGCCGCCCGCCGCACCTCCTGCGCCGCCGCCAGTTCTGCTGTCCGCTCCAGCAATTGGGCCGTCAAGTGCCGTTCCTCCCCACTTCAACGCTGGACAACGTTGTCCAGCGGTGCACGTACTGCCCCCGGACCGCCGCCTCAGCGGCGCCGTCGGCCCTCCGTCCGCCGTCCCACTACGCCACGGCACCGTGCTCCAGGCGTCGCAGGTCGTAACAAAAGGTGAACAAGGGCTGATCCTGCCATTCCCCCCACACCGCCGCGCCCGCCACGCAGCAGCGATCGGTGACCGGACCGTTCCGGGCACGGTTGACCGGCTTTCGGCGCCGAACCGGGCCGATCCGGGCCGCCGAGCACCGGTCAGAGACTCTCGCGCTGGTACGTCCGGGTGGCCCAGAGCAGACTCAGGGCGGTCATCACGGCCAGCAGTGCGCCCGCCCCCAGCAGGGCGGGCACCGGCACCTCGCCGCGGAACGCGGCCCGCCCCACGTCGACCAGGTGGGCCAGCGGATTCGCCCGCGAGACGGCCCACAGCCAGGTCGGCGCCAGCGCGGCGGTGATCGGCACCAGGATGCCGGAGAGCAGCCCCAGCGGCAGCAGCACCACGTTGAGCAGCGAGGAGAAGGCCGGTTCGTTGCGCAGTCTCAGGGCCAGGGCGTTGGAGCAGGCCGAGAGGCTGACCGACACGAAGGCCGCGATCAGCAGCACCACGACGGTCCCGAACAGGGGCGCGCGCAGGCCGAAGGCCAGCACCGCGAGCCCGATCAGCACGACCGACTGGGCCAGGGTGAGCCCGACGGTGACCAGGACCCGGCCCAGGATCAGGGCGGCCCGGCTGACCGGGGTGACCTGCAGCCGCTCCAGTACCCCGGCCTTGTCGTCGGCCAGCACCGTGTAGCCGGCGAAGATGCTGTTGAGCAGGGCGAGCTGGACGACCAGCCCGGGGGTGAGCACCTTCCAGGCGCCGCCGGGCGGGAAACCGGGGGTGGACAACGCGATCCGGACCAGCAGGGGCCCGAACAGCAACAGGTACATCACCGGCTGGACCAGGCCCATGAAGAGCCAGGTGCGATTGCGCAGGGCCACGGCCAGTTCGCTGCGGCAGATCACGAGGGTCTCAGTGAGCACCGGGCACCGCCTCCCGCAGGTGGTCCGCCGGGGTCCCCGGTTTCCCGGGTTCTCGCAGGCCGGTGCCGGTCAGGGCGAAGAAGACGTCGTCCAGGCTGGGCCTGCGCACCTGCACCGAGCCGGCCCGGACCCCGGCCGCGTCCAGGGCCCGCAGGAGCTCGGGCACGGCCCGGTCCCCCTCCGGCACCCGGAACCTGACCTCGTGGGTGCGCGGATCCTCCGCCCGGGGCAGCACCTGCAGCCCGGCCGTCCCGGGGTGGCGCTGCACGACCTGGGACGCCGGGCCGGCCTGGTCCCCCGGCACCGTGAGGGTCACCGTGTCACCGGAGACGGTGGTCTTCAGCCGGGCCGGGGTCTCCTCGGCGACGATCCGGCCCTGGTCGATCACGATCACCCGGTCGGCCAGCTGGTCCGCCTCGTCGAGGTAGTGGGTGGTGAGGAAGACGGCCAGGCCGTGGTCGCGGCGCAGGGCGCGGATGTGGTTCCACAGGTTGTTGCGGCTCTGCGGGTCCAGGCCGGAGGTCGGCTCGTCCAGGAACACCAGGCCCGGTGAGTGCACCAGGCCCAGGGCGATGTCGAGCCGGCGGCGCTGGCCCCCCGAGAGGGTCGAGCACAGCCGGTGCTCGAGACCGGTCAGCTCGAACTGCTGCAGGACCGCGGCGGCCCGCTCGGCCGCGGCCCGGCGCGACAGCCCGTACAGACGGCCCTGCAGCAGGATCTCCTCGTTCACCCGGCGGTCGTCGACCGTGCCCCCGCCCTGGGCCACGTATCCGATGTTGCGGCGTACCCCCATCGGATCGCTGGACAGGTCGTGCCCACCCACCACCGCATGACCGCCGGTCGGCTTCAGCAGGGTGGCGAGCATCCGCAGCGTGGTGGTCTTGCCGGCGCCGTTGGGGCCGAGGAACGCGACGATCTCGCCCGCGGCCACGTCCAGGTCGACCCCACGCACCGCCTCGACCGTGCGGCCCCCGGAGTCGAACCGTCGCGCCAGACCTCTGGCGATGATCATCGTCGATGTCCTTTCGCTCAGGCGGCCCGACGGGACCGGTAGAAGTCACGCACGGCGCCGATCACCGCGTCCTGGTCGGCCCGGGTCAGGCCCACGTGGGTGGGCAGGTAGAGCCCGCGCCGTCCGAAGTCCGCGGCCCGCAGGCGTTCCCATCCCTCGTCGTAGTACATCGGCTGACGGCTCATCGGCTGGAAGAACAGGCGGGTCTCGATCCCCTGGGCGGCCAGGTGCTCCCGCAGCTCCTCGCGCTGCTCGGCCAGGACGTCGTACATCCACAGCACGTCCCGCGGCGGCATCAGGGTCAGGCCGGGGACGTCGGCCAGGCCCTCGTCGTAGTAGGCCTCGATCTGCTTGCGGGCGGCCAGGAACTGGTCGGCCTGCTCCAGCTGGGCCAGCGCCACCCCGGCCTGCAGATTGGTCATCCGGAAGTTGTAGGCCAGCTTCTTGTGCACGAAGTCGTGCTCAGGGCTGAACGCCATCCCCCGCAGGTGCGCCATCTGCCAGGCCAGGTGCGGGTCGTCGGTGACGCAGACACCGCCCTCCCCGGCCGTGATGATCTTGTTGGCGAACAGCGAGTAGCAGGCGATGTCCCCGACCGGCGCCACTCCGTGCGCCTCGGCCGAGTCCTCCACCACGCGCAGGTTGTACTCCCGGGCCAGCCGCATCACCGCGTCCATGTCGCAGCGCCGCCCGTACACGTGCACCGGCATGATCACCCGGGTCCGCCCGGTGATCCGCTGCTCCAGCCGGGAGACGTCCAGGTTCAGGTCGTCGCCGCAGTCGACGAACACCGGCCTCGCCCCGGTGTAGGTGACCGCCCAGGCCGAGGCCACCATGGTGAACTCCGGCACGATCACCTCGTCGCCCGGTCCCACCCCCAGGGCCCGCAGCGCCAGGGTCAGCGCCGTGGTCCCCGACGAGCAGGCCACGCCGTGGGAGCGACCGGTCCAGGCCGCGAACCGCTCCTCGAACTCGGCCACGAACGGCCCCTGTGAGGAGACCCAGCCCGAAGTGACCGCCTCCGAGAGAAGTTCCAGCTCCCGCCCGCCGAACTGCGGCCGGGAGACCGGGTATCGATAGCTCATCATGACCTCGCCAGCCGAGTCGGACGGTCGGACGGTTGCCCCGGTCCGACCCTAGGCCGGGCCGGACGGGGGATCCCCTAGTCCCCCCTGGTCCGGATGCGTCAGCTCAGCTCGTTGTCGAGCAGCTCGAACATCTCGTCGTCGCTGACGTCGGCGAGCTCCTCCGCACCGGAGTCGGCCCCCAGCCCCCGGCGTCCGGCCCAGGCGCGGCGCAGCCCTTCCAGCCGCCCGGCGATCCGCTCGTACTGCCCCGGATCCGTCTCGGCGGTGGCGAAGGACTTCTCCAGCGCGTCGATCCCGGCCAGCAGCCGGTCGGTGCCGGACGACTCGTCCAGCTCCGTCCCGGCCAGCACCGCGGCCGCCAGCGCGCGCGGCGTCGGATGGTCGAACACCGAGGTGGCCGGCAGCACCACACCGGTCGCTGCGGCCAGCCGGTCGCGCAGCTCGATCGCGGCCAGCGACTCCATCCCCAGTTCCTGGAAGGCCAGCTCCGGGCCGATCGCCGCAGCACCGGCGAACCCGCAGACGGCTGCCACCTGCTCGCGCACCAAGGTCAGGACCGGCTCGATGCGGCGGGAGGGCGGGACCCGGGTCAACCGGTCGGCGAACTCCTGCGGCGCAGTGCTTTCGGCCGATGCCGAGCGAGTCGGGAGGCCCGGGCGGCGCACCAGATGACCTGCACTTCCGGCTCGCACCGCCTTCAGGTCCAGGTGAGCCGGGACCAGAACGGCCTCGTCCAGGGACGCTGCCGCGTCCATCAGCCGCAGTCCCTCCTCGGCCGAGATCGGAATGCTGCCCAGCCGGCTGAGCCGGGCCAGCTCCCGGGCACCGAGGCCGGCAGCCATTCCGGTGCCCGTCCACGGCCCCCAGGCCAGTGACTGACCCGGCAGGCCGGCCGCCCGACGGCGCCGGGCCAGGGCGTCCAGCACCGCGTTGGCGGCCGCGTAGTTGCCCTGCCCGGGATTACCGAGAACGCCCGCCAGGGAGGAGAAGACCACGAAGTGGCTCAGCTGCGTGGTGGCCGTGAGCTCGTCCAGCAGCAGAGCCGGAGCAACCTTGGCGGCGAACACCGCAGCCACGTCGTCGTCGGTGAGCGAGCCGATCAGCCCGTCCCGCAGAACACCGGCTGCGTGGATCACCGAGCCGGGCCGGTACTGGGCCAGGAGGTCGGCCACCACCGGTCGCTGCGACAGGTCCGCGGCCACGACCTGCACCTGGGCGCCCAGGTCGGTGAGTTCGTCGGCCAGTGTCCGCGCCCCCTCGGCCTGATCCCCGCGCCGCCCGGCCAGGACCAGACTGCGCACCCCGTGCTCGGTGACCAGATGCCGCGCCACCTGCGACCCCAGTCCTCCGGTGCCGCCCGAGACCAGTACCGGCTCGGCCCACGGCCGCGGCGCCCCGTCCGGTGTCCCGGCCGGCACCAGGCGAGGCGCCGTGATCCGGCCGTCGATCGATACTTTCAGCCACGGTTCGTCGTCGACCAGCGAGCGCACGTCGAGGCCGGCCGGATCGTCGGCCTGGACCACCGCGAAACGCTCGCCCTGCTCCTGCCGCGCCGCCTGCACCAGGCCGCACAGGCCGGCCGCGGCCACGTCGTCGGCCGGAACCACGAACACCAGGCGGGCGTCCGAGCGCTCCGACCGCAGCCACCAGCGCATCCAGGCGAGGGCCCGCCCGGTCAGCTCGGCCGGATCGGTACCGGCCGGGACCCGCAGCACCGTTGTGGCGCCCTCCGGTTCGGTCGCGTCCAGATCTGCGTCCCAGTCCACGACGACCGGGGCAGAATGGTTCTCAGCAGCCGGGACCACCACCCAGTCGTAGCGGAAAAGATTTTCACGCGGTACCCGTTCGGGCGAGACCGGCCGGAGCGTGATCGATTCCACCGCCAGAACGGTTCGGCCCTGCGCGTCCCAGGCATGCAGGGCCACCGTGTCCGGCCCCAGGGGTGTTACCCGCAGCCGCATCTCGCGCAGCGGCGAATCGGCCATCCACGCCCCTCTCCAGGCAAAAGGCAACCTGGGGACGATGGGCGCGTCGTTGTCGGCGGCGGCCACTGCGTGCAGGGCTGAGTCGAGAAGAGTGGGTGCGACGGCCTCCCCGGTGCTCTCCACCGCAATGTCGGCGTACACCTCACCGTCCTGCCGCCACGTGTTCCGCAGCCCGCGGAAGGCCGGTCCGTAGTTCAGCCCGGCCGCCTCCAGAAGGTCGTAAACCCGTTCCGCGGGTTCTGCTTCGCACTCGGCCGGAACCGGCATGGGCAGGTCGGGCCGGGCCACGTCGCCCAGTCGGCCATGGGCGTGCTCGGTCCAGGCCGGTTCCTCGTCCGGGCGGGTGTGCACGCTCAGCGGACGGGTTCCGTCCGGACCGGTTTCGCCCACCACGACCTGCAGGTGGGTGTCCTCGGCGGTGACCGTCACCGGCTCGGTGACCAGCAGTTCGCCCAGCTGCGCGAGCCCGAGTTCACGACCGGCCCGCAGCGCCAGGTCGACCAGGACGGCGGCGGGCAGGACCGCCGCGCCACCGACGCGGTGCTCGGCCAGCCACCGCTGACGCGTCGTCGAGATCCGGCCGGAGAGAACCAGCGTCCCCGTGCCGGCCGCCTGTACGCACGACTCGACCAGGCCCTCGGCCGAACGCTCCGGGGCCGCCGGCCAGTAGGTAGTGTGCTGGAACGCGTAGCTGGGCAGG
The DNA here is from genome assembly GCF_021277265.1 of Kineosporia rhizophila. Lineage (GTDB taxonomy): Bacteria > Actinomycetota > Actinomycetes > Actinomycetales > Kineosporiaceae > Kineosporia > Kineosporia rhizophila. The sequence continues at coordinate 180,750 of NZ_JAJSOH010000006.1, read as the reverse complement.
GTGATCGGGGATCCCGGCGGCACCAGCTGGGACCAGTCGACCGCCGACCCGCGGGTGTGCAGCGTGGCGACCGCCTCGATCAGGGCGATGTCCTCGGGCCGGTCACCGCGCAGGGCGGCGACCACCGGCGTCCCCGGGCCCAGCACCGAAGCGGCGTGCACGGCCACGGCCGGGCCGGGGCCCACCTCCAGGACCGCATTCAGCCCGGTGTCCGCCATCGCCGTCATCGCGTCGGCGAAGCGCACGGTCTCGCGGGCCTGCCGCACCCAGTAGGCGGCCGAGCACCCGCCCGCGGCCATCTCCCATCCGTCCAGGGTGGAGACCCAGCTGAGCTGCGGCGGTCGGTGGGTGAGCCCGCTCGCCACCTGCTCGAACTCGGGCAGCATCGGGTCCATCAGGCCGGAGTGGAAGGCGTGCGAGACGTCCAGCCACCGGATGCCCCGGCCGTCCGGCGATCCGAGGTCGGGGAACCGCTCGGTGAGCCGGGCGACGACCTGCTCGACGGCCTGCGTCGGCCCGGAGACGACCGTTGCCGCCGGCCCGTTCACCGCCGCCACCGAGACCCCGGCCACCAGGTGCTCGACCACGTCGGACTCGGGCCGCCGGAGGGAGACCATGGCCCCACCCGCGGGCAGGGCCTGCATCAGATCGGCCCGGGCCCCGACCAGCCGCACGGCGTCCTCCAGCGACAGCACACCGGCCGTCCAGGCCGCCGCGATCTCACCGACCGAGTGCCCGGCCACCACGTCCGGCCGCACTCCCCAGGAAGCCAGCAACTCCACCAGCGAGACCTGGGTCGCGAAGACCACCCGCTGCTGGGTGCCGGTCCGGGTCAGCGCCACCGGGTCGTCCAGAACAGTCCGGTCGACGCCCAGAAGATCAAGGACATGGGCGAACCGCTCGGCGAAGAAGGGGAATCGCTCAGCCAGGCCGGCACCGGCTCCGGGACGCTGGCTCCCCTGCCCTGAGAAGATCATGGCCAGGCCACCGGAAGCGGCCCGTCCCCGGACGATTCCCGGCGCTCCCTCGGCGACGGCCGCCAGACCCTGCTTCAGCTCCTGCGGATCCGCGGCCATCACGACGGCCCGGTGCTCGAACGACGTGCGACTGCGCACCAGGGCCGAGGCAACGTCGTCGACGGCCGGCGGCGGGTTCGTCGCCATGGCCTCGAGCAACCGGCGGGCCTGCCCACGCAGGGCGGTCTCGTCACGGGCCGAAAGAACGAAGGGCAAGGTACGGACGTCGGTGCTCGCCTTCCCGGCGACCGCGGGTGCGGGTGCCTCCTCCAGGATCAGATGCGCGTTGGTACCGCTGATCCCGAACGAGGAAACCCCGGCCCGGCGCGGGCCGTCGTCCTTCTCCCACGGCACTGCCTCGCTCAGCGGAGTCACCTTGCCCGCGCTCCAGTTCACCTGGGACGAGGGCGCATCCAGGTGCAGGGTGCGGGGCAGAACCCGGTGCCGCATCGCCTGGACCATCTTGATCACCCCGGCGACCCCGGCCGCGGCCTGGGTGTGGCCGAGGTTGGACTTGACCGACCCCAGGTGCAGCGGCCGCTCCCGCTCCCGGCCGAACACCGAGATGAGCGCCTCCGCCTCGATCGGGTCGCCCAGGCGGGTGCCGGTGCCGTGCCCCTCTACCGCGTCCACCTCGTCGGGCCTGAGCCCGGCCGAGGCGAGCGCCTGGCGGATCACCCGTTGCTGGGACGGACCGTTGGGAGCGGTGAGGCCGCTCGATGCGCCGTCCTGGTTCACTGCCGACCCGCGCACCAGGGCCAGTACCGGACGCCCGTTGCGGCGGGCGTCCGAAAGCCTCTCCAGGACGACCACACCCACCCCCTCGGACCAGCCCACCCCGGCGGCCTGGTCGGAGAAGGCCCGGCAGCGGCCGTCCGGAGCCAGGCCGCGCTGGCGGGAGAACTCCACGAACGCCTCGGGCGTGGCCATCACGGTGGCCCCGCCCGCCAGGGCCAAGGAGCACTCCCCCGAGCGCAGCGCCTGGGCGGCCAGGTGCATGGCAACCAGCGAGGAGGAACAGGCCGTGTCCACGGTGATCGCCGGGCCCTCCAGCCCGAGCGTGTACGAGATACGTCCAGAGGCAATGCTTCCCGCACTGCCGTTGCCCCGCAGGCCTTCGAACTCCTCTCCCGGCAGCAGCCGGTCGTAGTCGTGGTACATCACGCCGGCGAAGACTCCGGTCCGGCTCCCGCGTAGCTCGGCCGGATCGATTCCGGCGTGCTCGAGCGCTTCCCAGCTGGTCTCCAGCAGAAGCCGTTGCTGGGGGTCGATCGTCAGGGCGTCACGGGGCGGGATGCCGAAGAAACCGGCGTCGAAGTCGCCCGGCGAGGCCAGGAATCCACCTTCCCGGACGTAGCTGGTGCCGGCGCGGCGGGGGTCCGGGTCGTAGAGCGCGGCCAGGTCCCAGCCGCGGTTGTCGGGGAAGGCGGAGACGGCGTCGGTCTCGTCGGCCAAGAGCCGCCAGAGGTCGTCCGCCGACGTCACGCCGCCCGGGTAGCGGCAGCCCAGGCCTACGATCGCGATCGGGTCGTCGACCTCGGCCGTCTCTGCGGGGATCTCCGGCTCGTCGGTGGTCCCGGCCAGCCGGCCGGCCACGAAGGTCGCCAGCCGCTGTGGGGTGGGCTGGTCGAACACGACGGTGGCGGGCAGTTCCAGACCGGTGACCGAGGCCAGGCGGTTGCGTAGTTCCACCGACATCAGTGAGTCGAACCCGAGGTCGAGGAACCCGGTGTCCGGGTCCACCGCGGCGGGATCGGGATGACGCAGGATGCGCGCACTCTCGGTCCGTACCAGGTTGAGGACGTGCACCCGATCCCAGTCGCACTCCTTTTCCCGCGGCTGCTTGTCTGCGGGTCGGTTCTTGGACGGCGCGATTCGGTGGAGTACAGCTGGGATGCGGGGGCGGCGCCGGAGTGCACTGGGACTCAGGTAGGCCGGGACGACGGTGGCCGAGTCGATCGTGAGAGCGTCGTCCAGCAGGGCGACCCCCTGCTCGGCCGGAATGGGCAGAATGCCCTGTCCGGCAAGGTGTTCCAGTTCTGCTTCGGTCAGCCCGGCGGCCAGGCCGGTGTCCTTCCACGGCCCCCAGGCCAGCGACTGACCAGGCAGGCCGTCCGCCCGGCGGCGGGCCATGAGGGCGTCCAGCGCGGCATTGGCGGCCGCGTAGTTGCCCTGGCCCAGGTTGCCCAGGACTCCGGCCATCGAGGAGAAGACCAGGAACTGCGTGATCGGAAGGTCTCGGGTCAGCTCGTCCAGCAGCAGGGCCGGGACGACCTTGGCCCGGTAAACCGTCTCCAGATCGGCGGTCTCCATCCGGCTCAGCAGAGTGTCCTGCACGACCCCGGCCGTGTGAATGACTGCTCCGGGGCGGTACGTGTTAAGCAGACCGCTGACCGCCTCGCGGTCGGACAGGTCGACGGCCACCAGTTCGGCCTCGGCCCCCATCGCTCGCAGATCCAGTGCAAGCTTGGCTGCTTCGCGGGCCTCTGGGCCGCGCCGGCTGGCCAGGATCAGACGCCGCACACCGTATCGATCAGCCAGATGACGGGCGGTCAGGCTGCCCAGTGCGCCGGTCCCCCCGGTGATCAGAACGGTTTCCGGCCACTCGACCCCGGTGGAGCGTTCAGGTGCGACGCGGGTGAGCCGGGGCGCTTCGAAGCGCTTGCCATTCCACCGAAGCTGCGGCTCCGGCAGGGGCAGCGCCCGGGCGACGAGGTTCTGCACGTCGGCGGGCGGCTCGTCGGTCTCCAGGATCACGAAGCGATCGGGATGCTCGGTCTGCGCGGAGCGCAGCAGTCCCCGCACTCCGGCGGCTGCGACGCCCCGGGATTCGGTGACGACCACCAGCCGTCCTTCGGACTGCGGTGCCCCCAGCCACCACTGCACCCAACGCCGGGCCCGGTCGGCCTCGGCAAGACACTGGGCCGCGAGGTCTTGGCCGCGCAGTCGGGCCACGCTGCTTTCGGGAGCTGCCTCCCGCTCACTTTCGGTAGGCATGACCAGGCAGCAGTCGGCAGCGCTCGGGTACGCCACTTCGGCTGGGTCGCTGAGCCAGTCGAGCAGCTCCAGCGATGCTGCGACTGCCGGTCCGGCAGGCACCGCTTCCCACTGGGTGCGGAACAATCGTCCTTGAGTAGTGGCTTTTCCGCTGGGCAGCTCGCGGAGGGTGACGGCATCGGCGGTCAGCACCGGCGCGCCGTGCGGGTCGGTCGCGACCAGGGTGACGGTGTCGCTGCCGTTCGGGCTCAGGCGTACCCGGAGGCGGGTGGCCCCGCTCGCGTGCAGGCGCACGCCCGACCAGGCGAAGGGCAGACGGGTGCGGCCGGGACCCGCTGCGTCTCTAAGGGGTTGGCCGATCAGGTCGGCAGCATGCAGAGCCGCGTCCAGCAGAGCCGGGTGGATGTCGACGCCAGGGTCGGAGGCTTCCTCGGGCCCGGCGACCTCGGCGTACACATCCGTACCGTGCTGCCAGGCCCCCAGCAGGCCCTGGAAGATCTCCCCGTGCTCCAGTCCACCCGACTCGAACCCCTGGTAGACCTCACCGACGTCCATTGCCAATGCCTCGTCCGGGGGCGTCGTGGTGGCGTCGTGGGTGGCTTTGTGAGCGCTGGCCTCGGCCGTGCCGACTCGTCCGCCGGCGTGTTCGACCCACGACAGATCGCGGTCGGCCCGCACGTGCACCCGCAGAGTGCGCTCGCCGGCGCTCTCCGCGGAGACGGTGATCTGGAGCTCCTGCTCCTGATCGGTGACCACGACCGGCGCCGTGACCACGAATTCCTTCAGCATCGTGCATCCGACCTCCTGCCCGGCCCGCAGAGCGAGAGCGACCAGTGCCGCCGCGGGCAGGACAGCTTCCCCGCCGACCTGATGCTGCCCCAGCCAAGGCTGTCGGCTCAGGGAGAGACGGCTGGTCAGCACCGCCCCGGAGCCGGCCAGGGCGAGAACAGACTCGACCAGCGAGACCGCCGCCGGCTCAGACGAGGGCCAGTACCGCTGGCGCTGGAAGGCGTACGTCGGTAGGGCGATCGGCTGGGCGAGCGGCACTATGGCGGACCAGTCGACCGCAACCCCTCGGACGAACAGCTTGCCCGCCGCTTCAAGCACGGCCACGTCCTCGGCCAGATCCCTACGCAGGGTCGGTAACGCGCTTACCTCGTCTCCCAGCGTGGCGTTGACCAGAGGGGTGAGGACGGCAGCCGGTCCTACCTCCAGAACGTTGGTGATCCCGAGGCTGGGCAGTTGGCTCACTGCCTCGGCGAAGCGCACCGTTGCTCGCACCTGGCTCGCCCAATAGTCGGGGGCGCACAGCTCCTCCCCCATCGGCTCGCCGGTGACGGTGGACACGAACGGAATGCGGGGAGGGTGGAAGCTCAGGGTCGCGGCCACCTGCTTCAGTGGTTCCACCACCGGATCCATCAGCTGGGAATGGAAGGCGTGCGAGACGGTCAGCCGTTTGCCCCCTCCCAGTCTTTCGGCCACCTGGAGCACGGCCTGCTCATGCCCGGAAAGAACCACTGCTTCGGGCCCGTTGACCGCCGCAACCGATACCTGCTGCTCCCAGCCCGTCAGCGTCTGGCGCACCTCTTCCTCGGTGGCCCGCACCGACACCATCGCTCCCTCTCGCGGCAGCGTCTGCATGAGGTCGGCGCGGGCGATCACCAGGCGGGCCGCGTCGTCCAGCGACAGCACCCCGGCCGTCCAAGCGGCCGCCAGTTCCCCCACCGAATGCCCGATCACCACGTCGGGGTGGATTCCCCATGAGCGCAGCAGCTCGACCAAGGCCACCTGCACCGCGAAGACCACCCGCTGCTGGGTTCCGGTCTCGGCGAGCAGGTCGGTGTTCTCCAGCACCCCCGGCTCGGTGCCCACTTGGGCGAGGACCTGGTCGAAGTGTTCGGCGAAGAGGGGGAAGCGCTGGGCCAGCGTCCGGCTCATCTCCCGATGCAGGCTCCCCTGGCCGGTGAACACCAGGGCCAGGCCGCCTTCGCGCGCTCGGCCCTGCACCGGCGCCGCGCCGGCCGTCACCGCGGCCAGACCGAGCAGCAGTTCTTCCTGGCCGCCGGCCATGACCACGGCCCGGTGCCGCAGCACCGAACGGGTCCGGGCCAGGGCTGAGGCCAGCTCGGGCAGCCGGTTCTGAACGTGGGGAAGGCGGACGTGGGCAGCCAGCCGCTCCGCCTGGGCCCGGAGCGCCTGCTCGGAGTGGCCAGTGATCACCAGCGGCACCGCCGGCCGGGCGTCCGCCGACGCAGCGTCAACCTTGGCCGCTCGTCCAGGAGGGGCCGAACGCCCCACCGTCGCCGCGTCACCCTGCGCCGCATCGACCGGGGAGCTTGGGGCCTCTTCCAGCACCAGATGCGCGTTCGTCCCACTGATCCCGAACGACGAGACCGCAGCCCGCCGGACCCCGTCCTCGGCGCTGGGCCAGGGCACCGGCTCGGTCAGAAGGCGCACCGCACCGGACGCCCAGTCCACGTGGCTCGACGGCTCGTCCGCGTACAGAGTGCGCGGAATCGTCCCGTGGCGCAGGGCCAGCACCATCTTCAGCACGCCCGCCACCCCGGCCGCGGCCTGGGTGTGACCGAAGTTCGACTTGACCGAGCCCAGCCAGACCGGGCGCTCCCGGTCCTGCCCGTAGGTGGCCAGAAGCGCCTGAGCCTCGACCGGATCGCCCAACGGGGTGCCGGTTCCGTGTCCCTCCACCACGTCGATCTGGGAGGCCCTCAGCCCAGCCGATTCCAGCGCCGCCCGGATGACCCGCTGCTGGGACGGCCCGTTGGGTGCGGTGAGGCCGTTGGAGGCGCCGTCCTGGTTCACCGCCGATCCCCGCACCAAGGCGAGCACTTGATGATTGTTGCGCCGAGCGTCCGAAAGCTTTTCCAGCACCACCACACCCACGCCCTCGGACCAACCGACGCCGGCGGCCGCGTCACTGAACGAACGGCACCGCCCGTCGGGCGAAAGCCCGTTCTGCGCGCTGAAGTCGATGAAGGCGGTGGGCGTGGACATCACCGTGGCCCCGCCGGCCAGGGCGAGGTCGCACTCCCCGCTCGCCAGAGCGCGCGCCGCCCAGTGCAGGGCCACCAGGGAGGACGAACAGGCCGTGTCCACCGTGACGGCCGGCCCTTCCAGCCCGAGGGTGTAGGCGATGCGGCCGGACGCCACGCTTCCGGCCGTGCCCACGCTGGCCAGGTCGGCCACGTCGTCGGGAAGGCGGCCGGCATTGACGTAGTCGTGGTACATCACTCCGGCGTAGACACCGGTGCGGCTGCCGCGCAACGACTGTGGGGCGATTCCGGCGTTCTCCAACGCCTCCCAGGAGGTTTCCAGCAACAGACGGTGCTGGGGGTCGGTGGCCAGCGCCTCACGGGGGGACAGACCGAAGAAGGCGGCGTCGAAGTCGGCGGCATCATGCAGGAATCCGCCCTCACGCACGGAACTCGTGCGGGGACGGGTGCGGTCCGGATCGTAGAGGGTGTCCAGGTCCCAGCCTCGGTCGGTGGGGAAGCCGGAGACTGCGTCGCCGTCTTCGGTGAGCAGGTTCCACAGCTGCTCGGGTGAAGTCACGCCACCCGGGAATCGGCAGCCCAGGCCGACAATGGCGATCGGGTCGTCGCTGAGACCGGGCTGATCGGCCGGGGCGGGCGGCTCGCCGGGATCAGTGGGACCGCCGGCCGGATCGGCGAGGTGGTCGACCAGGTCAGCCGCGGTGGGGTGATCGAAGACGAGGGTGGCGGGCAACGGACGACCGACGGCCTCGGCGAGCCGGTCACGGAAGGCGACGGCGATGAGCGAGTCGAAACCCAGGGCCAGGAAAGTGCGGTCGCTCTCGACCTCGGAAGGGGGGCACTCCAGGGCCTCTGCGGTGAGGGTGCGCACCAGAGCGGACAGTTCGGCCCGGGTCACAGTCGCGGCCGCCGGCCCGGGTCCGGGATCCGCAGCCACCTTCGGCGACGGGCTCGCGGCCGGTCGCGCGGGCTCGGCAGCACCTTCATCAGCTCCACCGGGCTCGGTCTGCACCAGATCCCGGACGGCGTTCTTGTCGAACTTGCCGGCCGCATTGCGCGGGATGCTCTCGACCACCACCATCCGCACCGGAAGCTTGTATGCGGCAAGCTTTTCCGCGCCGTGATCGCGCAGTTCCCCGAGCGTCAGCGAAGCACCTGGCTCCAGGGTGAGCACCGCAACCGCAGCCTCACCCCAGGCCTCGTGGGGCGCGCCCACCACGGCCACGTCGGCCACCTCGGGGCAGGTGGTCAGGGCCGCCTCCACCTCGGCCGGGTAGACGTTCTCACCGCCGACGATCAGCATGTCCTTGAGCCGGTCGACGATGAACAGGCAGCCGTCCTCGTCCAGGTGCCCGATGTCTCCGCTGAGGAACCAGCCCTCGGCGTCGAAGGCCGCCGCGTCGGCGTCCGGGTTGTTCCAGTAGCCGGGCGTGACGTTGGCCCCGCGCACGCAGACCTGGCCGCGCGCGCCGGGTTCGGTGACCCTGGCGCCGGTGGCCGGGTCGGTCACCCGGATCTCGGTGAACGGCATGGCGAAGCCCGCCGAGCCGATCTTCTCCAGGGTCAGGGCGGCCGGCAGGTAGGTGGCGAAGGGCGCGGTCTCGGTCAGTCCCCAGGCCTGTTGCAGAAGGGTGCCGCGCGCCGCCCAGTCGGCGATCACTTTCGGCGGCACCGGGGCGCCGGCCACGATCGGGGTGCGCAGGGCCGACAGGTCAGCGTCGGCGAAGCCGGGCACCCGGGCGATCGCGGCGAACATGGCCGGCACCGCGAACAGGGCGTTGACCCGGTGGTGGACCAGGTCCTGGAGGGTGCGGGCGGGATCGAAGACCCGGCGGATCACCGTGGTGCCACCGCGGTTCAGACTGCGCAACGTGAAGGAGTTGAGGGCGCCGATGTGGAAGAGCGGGGCCACGGCCAGGTTCACGTCGTCACGACGGCAGTCGGTGACCGAGTCGACGTTCACCCCGTTCCACCAGATGTTGCCCTGAGTCAGCTGCACACCCTTCGGGCGGCCGGTGGTACCGGAGGTGAACATCAGCACGGCAAGGTCGTTCTCGCGTCGTGCGACCGGTGGGCCCGGATCGAGGTCGGCACGCTCGGAGACAGCCTGCCAGCCGTCCGGCAGCGACGTCTGCAGAGGAACGGCCGGGTCGTCGTCCACCACCAGGACCGCGCCCAGCCGAACGCCGGTCTCGGCCAGGACGGTCGCGTGCCCGGGCTCGAGAACGGCCGCGACTGCGCCGGAGTCCCGTAGCACCCGCTCGACCTCACCTGCGGCCAGGCGGAAGTTGACGGGTACGAAGGCCGCCCCCAGCCAGGCCGCCGCCAGGTAGGTCTGCACGAAGGCCAGGCTGTTCAGTCCCAGGTAGGCCACCCGGTCCCCACGGCCCACCCCGCCGTCGGCCAGGGCACCGGCCAGTCGGCGCACCGAGCGGGCGAGTTCGGCGTAGCCGACCGGGCGGTCCTCGTAGACCACGGCGATCCGCCCCGGCTCCTGGCCGGCGATCTTGACTACTGCTGCAGCGGGACTGAGGTCGACCGACGTACCCGACATGCTGTGCTCCTCCACCCGGAGGGGCAGCGAACCCGCACCGGTGCGACGTCCGAAATCGATGGGGGTTGAGGAAAGGGGTCAGCTGCCGGTGACCGCGGCCCGTAGGGCACCGGTCCGCAGCATCTCGGCGACCGCCTGGATCTCCAGGTCCATCGGCCGGTCCTGCTCGACCGTCGGGATGCCGGCGCGCACGGCGGCGTGGGCGCGGGCGGTGTGCCGGCCCAGCCGCTCGGGCCCGACGATGTCGGCGGCCTGGCACAGCGCCAGCAGGTGGATGGCGGTGACCTCGGTGACCAGCTGCCCGACGGTGCGGGCGTGCCGGGCGGCGATCGTGCCCATGCTGACCTTGTCCTGGTTGTGCGCCTCGGTGGAGCGGGAGAACGAACCCGCCGGGGTGGCCAGGTGCAGGGCCTCGGCGGTGAGGGCGGAGGCGGCGATCTGGGCGCCCTTGAAACCGTGGTGCACGCCGGCGGCCGGGTGGTCGGGGGCCACCCGGGCGATCAGGTTGGGGGTCAGGTCGCGGTTGAACTTCTCGTCCACCAGCAGAGCCAGCTGGCGGTCGAGCAGGTCGGCGACGCTGGCGGTGGCGGTGCTCAGCGCCTGCGCGGCGTGGGCCACGTGGCCGCCGTAGAAGTTGCCGCTGTTGTGCACCCGGCCGGCCTCGGCGTCGAACAGCGGATTGTCGTTGGAGGAGTTGATCTCCCGTTCCATCCACTGCTCGACCCAGCCCATGGTGTCGCGCAGCACCCCGATCACGTGCGGGGCGCAGCGGATCGAGTACGGTTCCTGGATGCGCTGTTCCAGCTCCAGGTAGGTCTGGTCGCCGCTCAGCCCGGCGGCCATCAGGTCGTCGTCGCCGACTGCCAGGGCCGAGCCCTCCAGCAGGTCGGAGATCCCGACCGCGCTGGTGATCTGCCCCGGGTGCGGCTTGTGCAGGTGGGGGAAGGCGCTGAACTGGTCGCGGCTGCCGCCCCGGACCTCGGTGGCGAAGGCGGTGCACAGCTCCGCGGCCCAGGCGATCTCGGTGGCCTCGGTCAGCGCCAGGGTGGCGAAGGCGGCCATGAACGAGGTGCCGTTGACCAGCGCCAGGCCCTCCTTGGCCTGCAGTTCCAGCGACTGCAGCCCGTTCGCCCGCAGCGCCTCGGCGGCCGTGGTGGTGAAGTCGTTCCAGCGCACCTGCCCCTCGCCGGTCAGGGCCGCGGCCAGGTAGCTGAGCGGTGCCAGGTCGCCGCTGGCGCCGACCGATCCGCGCTCGGGGATCTGCGGCAGGACGTCGTGCTCGAGCAGGTCCAGGATCAGCCGCACCAGTTCCTCGCGGATCGCCGAGTTGCCGCGGGCGGCGCAGTTGGCCCGGATCAGCATGGTCGCCCGGATCACCTCCGGCGCCGCCACCGGACCCACCCCGACCCGCAGGAATCGCAGCAGGTTGCGCTGCAGTTCGGCGGTCTTGGCGGCACCCACCTGACGGCCGCTGCTGTCGCCGAAGCCGGTGGTCACTCCGTAGATCGGGATCCCGGAGTCGATCATCTGCTCCTTCACCCGCACCGACGCCTTCATCCGCACCGCGGCGTCACTGCTGAGCGCCAGCCCGAACGTGCCCGGCCGGGACGCGACCCGGGCCACGTCGGCCGGGCTGAGGGTGTAGCCGTCGAGCACGATCCGCTCGGCGACGGCGTCGGCCGGGGCCGTCGCGTCGATCTGCAGGGTCGAGGTTTCGGGTGCGTCCATGGCCTGATCTCCTCACGTCCGCCGGTGCCGTCCACTGGCACTCCCCCACTATCCGTGGGCAGCGCCTGTGTACTTCCCTAGTCCTCAGCCGGTCACGGTGGCGACCAGCAGCGCGTAGCCGACCTCGTCGGTTTCGCACATCAGCCCGATGAAATCGACCACGGCGGACTGGTTCCCGGGATCGGTGAGATCCAGTTCGCCGGTGGCCGGCAGCGAGGCCGCCTCACCGGCCGCGACCGCGGCCAGGAACCGTTCGCGCACGGCCCCGAACGTCCGGGGCAGCACCTCCGAGCTGATGTCGCGCCGCTCGGCCAACTGCAGCCCGGCCGCCTCGAAGAGCCCGGGATACGCCTCGAACGAGCACGGCGGCGTCATCATCCACATCGGCGCCAGAAGGTCGAGCACCGGCGGTCCACCGGCCGGTGCAGGCGCCCGCCGGTAGACGTCCGTGGCCACGACGGTGCCGCCGGGGCGCACCACCCGGGCCAGTTCGCGCAGCACGGTGGGCCGGTCCATGTGGTGGATGGACTCAAGGGCGTAGGCCGCGTCGAACGTGTTGTCCTCGAACGGCATGTCCATAGCGTCGGCCACCCGGAACTGCAGCCGGTCGCCCAGGCCCGCGCATCCCGCTCGCACGGTGGCGGTCTCGGCCTGGCGGGCGCTGACCGTGATGCCCAGGACCGAGGCGTCGCCGGAGCCCCCGATCCGCACCGCGGGAACCCCGGTACCGCAGCCCACATCGAGCAGGCGCGCCCCGGGCGGGATCGCCAGCCGGTTGTGCACCAGGTCGGTCAGCTGGTCCGAGGCCTCCTCCAGGGTGGCCGGGTCGGCGTCGTCGTGCCAGTAGCCGAAGTGCAGGATCTCCAGGCCGAGCCGGTCGTAGACGGACTCGATCTCGCCCGGGTCCAGGCGCTCCTGACCGGCCGTGGTCGCACTCTCGGGCATCGCTGGTCCCCTCGTCACAGTCTCGGAACATTCTCGGAACTCATTGCCCGGCGCCGGGGACGGCCGCCGTCAGCAGCAGGTAGCCCACCTCTCGGGTGCCGGTCATGTGCCGGGCGAAGTCCAGCACCGCCCGCTGGTTGGCCTCCACGGTCAGGTCCAGCCGCCCGGCGCTGGGGATCGAGGCCGCCTGACCGCTGTCCAGGGCGTGCTGGATCTGCCCGAGCACCTCGGTGAAGCTGCGCCGGATCACCTGGGCGGTCACGTCGTTCAGCTCCAGCAGCTCCAGGCCGGCCTGTTCCAGCAGCCCCGGGTACTCGTCCAGGGTGATCGGCGGGCTCATCCGCCACATCGGGACCAGCGCGTCCATCACCGGTGGCCCCTGGGGCGGGGCGGGAGCCCGGCGGAAGAGGTCGGTCAGCACGATCCGGCCGCCGGGGCGGACCACCCGGGCCATCTCGCGCAGGGCGGCGAGCCGGTCCATGTGCTGCACCGACTCCAGCGCGAAGGCGTGGTCGAACGAGTCCGCCGGGAAGGGCAGCGCGGTCGCATCGGCCCGCTGGAACCGCAGACGCCCGGCCAGCCCGGCTTTCTCGGCCCGGCGGGAGGCCCGGCCGATCTGCTCCTCGCTCACGGTGATCCCGGTCAGCCGCGCCCCGGTGGTCTCGCCCACCCTTAGTGCCGGTGTCCCGTTGCCGCAGCCGACGTCCAGCACCGACGACCCGTCGGCCGGCCGGAGCCGCTGCAGGACCAGCTCGGTGAGCCGGGCCGAGGCCTCGGTGAACGAGCTGGGGTCCGACTCGTCGTCCCAGTAGCCGAAATGGAGGACGTCGTGCTCGAGTTCGTCGTACAGCTCACCGACCTCTTCGGTCCGGTCGGGTACGGCGGGCGGGGCCTGGGCGGTTTCCTGGATCATGGACTTCCTTCGGTCGAGAGGTCAGGACTGGACGGGCTCAGGCGTAGGCGGCGACCATCCACTCGGTCAGGCCCTGCGGATCGCGCTCGTCGAGCACGGTGGACGGCGACAGCTCGAGGCCGGTGGCCCGGGAGAGCAGGTAGCGCAGCTCCATCACCGCGAGCGAGTCGAAACCCATCTCCAGGAAGCCCTGTTCGGTGTCGACCGCGTCTGCGTCGGAGTGCCCGAGGATGGCTGCGACCCGCTCGGTCACGAGCGCCTGCAGTTCTTCCCGGCGGACCGCCTCGGGCAGGACGCGTAGCTGGTCGTAGCGGCTCTGGGCCGAGGGGGCGGACGCGGCACGGGGACGCTGACCACGGCGCAGGTTGCGCAGCAGCGGGATGTCCCGGGCCCGGCGCAGGGTGTTCAGGTTGAGGCGGGTGGCCACCAGTTCCGGCCGGCCCAGGCCGATCGCCGCGTCGAACAGGGCCAGGCCGTCGGGCTGGGCCATCGGCGGCAGACCGGTACGGATCATCCGCTGGATCTGCACCTTGGCCAGGTTGCTGGTCATGCCGGCGCCCTGCGACCAGGGGCCCCAGGCGATCGCGGTCGCGGGCAGACCGGCCTGGTGCCGGTAGCGGGCCAGGCTGTCGAGGAACACGTTGGCGGCGGCGTAGCTGCCCTGCCCGGCCCCGCCCAGGGTGCCTGCCACCGAGGAGAACAGGATGAACTCCTCCAGCGGCAGGTGCTGGGTGAGCTCGTGCAGCAGCCAGCCGCCGTCGACCTTCGGGTGCAGGACGGAGGAGAGACTGTCCGGGCTCACCCTGGCCACGATGCCGTCGTCCAGGTACCCGGCCGTGTGGATCACGGCGGTCAGCGGGTGCTCGGGCGGGATCTCGGCCAGGAGCGCGGAGAGGGCGGTGCGGTCACCGGCGTCGCAGGCCGCGATGTGGGCGCTGGCGCCCAGGGCGGCCAGGTCTTCGCGTAGTTCCCGGGCGCCGGGCGCGTCCAGGCCGGCGCGGCTGGTCAGAACCAGGTGCCTGACCCCGCGCTCGGTGATCAGGTGGCGGGCCAGGCGGGCGCCCAGGCCGCCGGTGCCGCCGGTGATCAGGACCGTGCCGTCGGGGTTCCAGGACCGGGGCCGGCGCAGCGGTGCCTGCCGGCTGATCCGGGGCTCGTGCAGAGCCCCCGCCCGGACTGCGACCTGGAGCTGCCCGGTGGCCAGCGCCGCCTGAACGACGGCGTCGGAGCCTTCGGAACCGTCGTCGAGGTCGAGCAGGACGAACCGGTTCGGGTTCTCCGCCTGTGCCGAGCGGATCAGCCCCCAGGCCGTGGCGGCGGCCAGGTCGAGCACCGGGTCGTCGTCCGTGACCGCCATCGCGCCGCGGGTGAGGAAGACCATCCGGGCGGTCTTGAAGCGTTCGTCCTCGATCCACTCGTGGATCAGGCCCAGCGCCCGCCGGGTGAGCTGGTGCACCGACTCGATCATCGGCAGGCTCTGGTCGCGGCGCAGGTCGACGACCACGGCGTCCGGGCCGGACTCCGTCGCCGACAGCGGCGAGCGGTACGGCACCACCTCGAGCCGGGTGTCCTGGGGAAGGTGCTCGCTGCCGGGGATCCGGTTCCAGCTCAGCCGGAACAGTGACGTGGCCGGTGCGTCGCTGCCGTGGGGTCCGGCCGGGAGGGCCGAGGGCTCGCACACCCGGAGCGAGTGCACCGACAGCACGGGCTCGCCGGCCGCGTCGAGACCCACCAGAGACACCGTGTCCGGCCCGGTCCGGGTCAGCCGCACGCGCAGGACCGACGCCCCCTCCGCGTGCAGGCTCACTCCCTGCCAGGCCAGCGGTGCGGCCGCCACACCGGCCAGGGGCAGTACCCCCAGGGCCGCGTCCAGCAGGGCCGGATGCAGACCGTAGGCCTCGGCCTCCTCCTCGGGCCGGGCCACTTCGACGAACACCTCGTCGTCGCGGCGCCAGAGACCGCGCACCATTTCAGGGCGTCGGCCGGCCTGGGAGTCCGGGCGCTCGGCCAGGGTGACGGCCAGGGCACCGCTGGGAGGCCAGACCGGTGAACCGGAAGCCGCCGAACGCTCGCCCCCGGCCACCAGCACACCCTGGGCATGCTCGGTCCACTCCTCCTCCGGCGCGGCGTCGGCGGCCCGGCTGAAGATCCTCACCCTGCGCCGGGCCTGCTCGTCCGCGTCGCCCAGGGCGACCTGCACCGTGCGGGCGGTCTCGGAGGAAACCCGGAGCGGGGCGGTGAGTTCCAGGGTTTCCACCCGGTCGCAGCCGACCTCGTCGCCGGCCCGGACCGCCAGCTCCAGAAGGGTACTGGCGGGCAAGCTGGCCTCGTCGTCGGTCCGGTACGCCTCGAGCCAGGACTGACTCTGCAGGGACAGGCGGCCGGTGACCAGCATCCCTCCCCCGGCCGCAGGAACCAGCCCGGCGCCGAGCACGGGATGCTGGAGGGTGTCGGTGATCCCGGCGGCGCCCAGGTCGGTGGCGCTGCCGTTCGGGGCGGGGGCCGGCCAGTAGCGCTCGTGCTGGAAGGCGTAGGTGGGCAGAGAGACGACCCGCCCGGCCGGGAGGATCTGCGCCCAGTCGACCGCCAGTCCGCGCACGTGCAGCTCGGCCGCGGCGCGGGTCGCACTGTCGGTCTCGTCGTGGTCGGCACGCAGCAGCGGGTGCACGGTGGCGCTGGATCCGTTGTCGGTCAGCACTTCTGCCGCCATCGCGGCCAGAGCGCCGTCGGGGCCCAGGGTCAGGTGCGCGGCGCCGACGGCGATCCGGTCGGCCACTCTCAGAGCAGCGTCGAAACGGACGGGTGCGGTCACCTGGGTGACCCAGTGGCCCGGATCGGTCAGGTCGGCGGAATCGTCCCCGGTGACCGTGGAGACGATCGGGATCGACGCCTCCTGGAAGTCCAGATCCGCCACCAAGGTGGTGAACTCGTCCATCATTGGCTGCATGAGCGGTGAGTGGAAGGCGTGCGAGACGTTGAGCCGGCGGGCTCGGTCGAAGCGGCCGGCGACGGCCAGCACCGCGTCCTCGGCACCGGAGAGCACGACCGACGTAGGCCCGTTGACGGCTGCGACGGACACCTGGTCCTCGAAACCGGTCAGATCGATCGTGTTCTCGGGCGCCTGGACGGCCACCATCGCTCCGCCCTCCGGCAGAGCCTGCATCAGCCGGGCGCGGGCAGCCACCAGCCGGGCCGCGTCGGGCAGGCTGAGCACACCGGCCACCTGGGCGGCCGCGATCTCCCCGACCGAGTGCCCGACCAGCACCGCCGGGCGCAGGCCCCAGGAGCGGGCCAGGCGGTAGGAGGCGACGTGCAGGGCGAACAGAGCCGGCTGGGCCAGCCCGGTGTCCGCGAGTTGCCCGGGCTGCCCGGACCGCACGTCCTGGGTCAGCGACCGGCCCAGCAGCGGGTCGAGCGCCCCGGCGACCTCGTCCCAGGCTTCGGCGAACTGCGGGAAGCGTTGGTACAGGCCTTGTCCCATGTCGCATCGCTGCCCGCCCTGCCCGGAGAAGAGCATCACCGAGCGGGTGCGGGCGCTGCGGCGGCCCTGCACCACGGCGGCGTCGAGGCGTTCCTCGGCCAGCGACTGCAGGGCCGAGGTGGCATCGGCCGGGCTGGAGGCCAGAACCACGGCGCGGTGATCGAAGGTCGATCGGGTATGAGCCAGGGAGTGGGCCACATCGGTCAGGTCGATCCCGTCCTGGGCCGGGTCGCTCAGGAATCCGGCCAGACGGGCGGCCTGCCCCCGGAGTCCGGAAGCCGAGCGGGCCGACACCAGCAGCGCTGTCGGCTGCGGGCCGGAAGTGCTCTCGGGCCGGGGCGAGTCGGTGGGCGGGGCCTGTTCCAGGATCACGTGCGCATTGGTCCCACTGATCCCGAAGGCCGAGACCCCGGCCCGGCGTGGGCGTTCCGGCTGCGGCCAGTCGACGGCCTCGGTGAGGAGACGGACCGCCCCGGACGACCAGTCCACGTGCTGCGAGGGCCGGTCGACGTGCAGGGTGCGCGGCAGCCGTGCGTTCTGCAGCGCCAGGATCATCTTCAGCACCCCGGCCAGACCGGCGACCGCCTGGGTGTGGCCGAGGTTCGACTTCACCGAGCCCAGCCAGAGCGGGGTCTGGCGGTCCTGGCCGTAGGTGGCCAGCAGCGCCTGGGCCTCGATCGGGTCGCCCAGGGTGGTGCCGGTGCCGTGGCCCTCGACCGCGTCGACGTCGCCCGGGGAGAGCCCGGCGGCGGCCAGGGCCTGACGGATCACCCGCTCCTGGGCCGGGCCGTTGGGCACGGTCAGGCCGTTGGAGGCACCGTCCTGGTTGATGGCCGAGCCGCGCAGCACGGCCAGGACGTCGTGCCCCAGCCGCCGGGCGTCCGAAAGCCGTTCCAGCAGAAGCACGGCCACGCCCTCGGACCAGCCGGTGCCGTCCGCACCGTCGGCGTAGGACTTGCACCGGCCGTCCACCGCCAGGCCTTCACTGAAGCCCGCGAACGCGCCCGGGGTGGTCATCACGGTCACCCCGCCGACCAGAGCGCTGGTGCACTCCCCGGCCCGCAGCGCCTGCGCGGCCCAGTGCATCGCCACCAGCCCCGACGAACAGGCCGTGTCCAGGGTGACGGCCGGGCCCTCCAGACCGAAGGTGTAGGAGATCCGCCCGGACAGGACGCTGGCCGGCAGACCGGTCATGGCGTGCTGCTGCACCTGCGGGCCGGCCCCGGCGACCACGTGGGTGAAGTCCTGACCGTTGGTCCCGACGAACACGCCGGTGCGAGTGCCCCGCAGGGAGAGCGGATCGATCCCGGCCCGCTCCACCGTCTCCCAGGTCACCTCCAGCAGGTGCCGCTGCTGCGGGTCCATGGCCAGTGCGTCGTTCGGTGAGACCCCGAAGAATCCGGCGTCGAAATCTCCGGCTGCGTCGAGGAATCCACCGGCGAGGTGGTCCATGTGGGTCAGCGGCCAGCCGCGGTCCGGCGGGCAGGGCGACATCGCGTCGCGGCCCTCGGCCAGCAGCTGCCACAGCTGTTCGGGCGACCCGACCCCGCCCGGGAAGCGGCAGGCCATCGAGACCACCGCGATCGGCTCGTGCCGTCCGGACTCGGCCTCCTCCAGGCGCCGGCGGGTCTCGTGCAGGTCCGCCGTGACCCACTTCAGGTAGTCGACGATCTTCTGGTCGTCCGTCATCGCGACACTCGCTTTCGCAGGGATACGGGTTCGGCGTTCACGTTCGGCGTTCACGTTCGGCGTTCGGCGTTCACTGCCCGGGCCGACGGCCCAGCTCGTTGTCGATGAACGCGAGCACGTCGTCGGCGCTCGCCTGGTCGAGCCGCTCACGGGCGCTGCCGCCCGGCCCCGTGCCCTCGGCCGAGCTCGCCGCCGGGGTCAGCTCACCGAGCAGCCGGCGCAGGCGGACGGCCAGGCCGGTGCGGGTCACCAGGTCCGGCGGGGCCTGTCGCAGGCTCTGTTCGAAGGCGTCCAGCTCGGCCAGTACCGGGCGAGCCGCCGGCGCGGTGTCCGGGGCCATCTCGGCCAGCAGGTGAGCGGCCAGCCGGCCCACCGTGGGGTGGTCGAAGATCAGCGACGACGGCAGCCTCAGCCCGGTGCGGGCGCTGAGGGCGTTGCGCAGCTCGACCGCGGTCAGCGAGTCGAATCCGATGTCGGAGAAGCGGTGTTCGGCCTCGACCAGATCGGTGCCGGTGTGCCCGAGCACCCAGGCCACCTGCCCGGCCACCAGGTCGGTGACCAGCTCCAGCTGTTCTTCGGGGGTGTGCCGGGCCAGGTCGGCGGCCAGACTCTCGGCCGCCGGGGCGGAGGCCGCCGAGCGCCGCGGGCCCCCGGTCAGACCCCGCAACAGCGGGATGTCACCGACCGAGCCGAGCAACGCCAGGTCCAGCCGGGTGAGGGCGAGCACCGGCTCCGACACTGCCAGCGCGGCGTCGAACAGGCGCAGCCCCTGCTCACCCGACAACGGCGGGACCCCGCCGCGCGAGATCCGGCGACTGTCGACGTCCCCCAATGAGCTGGTCATCCCGGCCGAGCGTTCCCACGGCCCCCAGGCCAGCGACCGGGCCGGCAGCCCGGCCTGGTCGCGGTGCCGGGCCAGGGCGTCCAGGAAGGCATTGCCGGCCGCGTAGTTCCCCTGCCCGGCGCTGCCGATCGTGCCGGCCGTGGAGGAGAACAGGACGAACTCGGCCAGGTCGTGCTCGCGGGTGAGTTCGTGCAGGTTCCAGGCCGCGTCCACCTTGGCCCGGAAGACCGTGTCCAGGCGTTCGGGGTCGAGGGAGCCGATCACACCGTCGGCCAGCACCCCGGCGGTGTGGATCACCCCGGTCAGCCGGTGCTCGGCCGCAACCGCGGCGAGCAGGCCGGCCACCGCTTCCCGGTCGGCCATGTCGCAGGCCTCGATCTGCACGTGAGCGCCGTGAGCCCGCAGTTCGTCACCGAGTTCCTCGGCGCCCGGGGCCTGCGGCCCGCGCCGGCTGGTCAGGACCAGGTGGCGCACGCCGTGCTCGGCGACCAGGTGGCGGGCCACCAAAGCGCCCAGTCCGCCGGTGCCTCCGGTGATCAGCACCGTGCCGTCCGGGCTCCAGGAGTTCGGGGCCGAGGCCGGAGGTACCCGGGTCAACCGGGGGGCGTAGAGGTTGCGGCCCCGCAGTGCGAGCTGAGGTTCGCCGCTGCCGAGAACCTGGGCCCAGGGAATGTCGGGGCCGTCGGCGTCGAGCAGAAGGAGCCGGCCCGGGTTCTCGGTCTGGGCGCTGCGGCCCAGGCCCCAGACGGCCGCGGCGGCCAGATCGGCGACGGTTTCGTCCTGCGCGACGACGGCGCCCTGGGTGATCAGGACCAGCCTGGTCCGGGACAGCCGGTCGTCGCCGAGCCACGCCTGCAGGACGGCCAGCGCCGAGGCGGTGCTCGTGCGGACCGCGGCCGGCGCGTCGGCAAGGCCGGCCGGGGCGATCCGGAAGGCGATCACCTCGGGCGGGGTGTCGGTCTCGGCCCCGATCTGGCTCGGGCCGGTCACTTCCAGAACCGTTTCCGGTACGCCGTGGGCCAGGTCGGTCAGATCGGCCAGGCGTTCCCAGCTCACCCGGAACTGGGAGTCGCGGATCTCCCGCTCGTCCGGGTCGGTCCCGAACACCAGGTCCTCCCGGCCGACCGGCCGCAACCGCACCTCACCGGCCGAGACCACCACGGCGCCGGCCGGGTCCGTCGCCACCAGCGAGGCCGTCTGATCGGGGTTGTGGCGCGCCAGCATGCGCAGCGCAGTGGCACCGGTCGCGTGCAGTTGCACGTCTTTCCAGACCGAGGGCAGGCCTGTACCCACCAAGGTCCCGGCGGTCTCCAGCAGCGCCGGGTGCAGGCCGAATCCGGTGGCCCGACCCGGCTCGGCCAGCGCCAGCTCCATAGCCAGGTCCTCGCCCACGCGCCACAGGCCGTTCACGGTCACCGTGGACGGGACGGCCGGGCGGTCCAGGGCCGAGGCTCCGGGCGGGGGCCAGGCCGACGGCACAACCGGTTCACCCTCGCGCCCGGCGCCAACCATTCCAGTGGCGTGCAGCGTCCACCCTTGCGTGTCGCTGCTGCCGTCCTCGACCCGGGTGTGCACCCGCACCCGGCGGATCTCCGGCTCGTCCGCCGACTCCGGATCGTCCAGCCGGATCTGCACGGCGAGCTGCCCGCGGTCGGGAAGCACCGGCGGGCTGAGCACCTCCAGCTCCCGCACCACCGGGCAACCCACCTCGTCCCCGGCGCGGCCGAGCATCTCGATCAGTGCCCCGCTCGGCAGCACCGCCACCCCGTCGACCGTGTGCTCCTGCAGCCAGGGGTGCGAGCGGGGCGAGATCGTGGTGCTGAAGAGCCAGCCGGCCGGATCGGCCAGACGGACACCGGCCGAAAGGAGCGGGTGCCGCACGGCGACCGCGCCGGGCAGGCCCGGAGAACCGGCACCGGACTGAGCGCCGCTGGGCCAGAACCGTTCTCGTTGGAAGGCGTAGGTGGGCAGGTCGACCCGCCGCCCGCCGAGGGGCTGTAGCACGGCGGCCCAGTCGACCGGGACGCCCCGCACGTGCAGCCCGGCCAGGGCCTGCAGCGCGGTGCGCTCCTCGGACCGGTCCCGGCGCAGCAGCGGTACCACGGCTGCGTCGACGACATCCTTCACCAGGGCCGCGGTGGTGCCGTCCGGCCCCAGTTCCAGGTAACCGCCGATCCGCCGCTGTTGCAGCACCGACACCGCATCCGCGAAACGCACCGGGCGGCGGGCGTGCTCGACCCAGTAGCCGGGATCGGTCAGGTCTGCCTCGGCCGAACCGGTCACCGTGGAGACGATCGGTATCTGCGGCGCGGCGAAGGTCAACCGCCGCACCACTGCCGCGAACTCCTCGAGCATCGGCTCCATCAGTGGTGAGTGGAACGCGTGCGACACCGCGAGCCGGCGGCTCTTGGCGAAGCGGGCCGCCACCTCTTCGACGGCGTCCCGCTCACCCGAGAGCACCACCGAGCGCGGGCCGTTGACCGCAGCGAGCGCCACCCGGTCCTCGAGCCCCTCCAACGAGACCTCGTCCTCACCGACCGGGACGGCCACCATGATCCCGCCACCGGGGAGGGCATCCATCAACTCCGCGCGCACGGCCACCAGCTGGGCCGCATCCGCCAGCGAGAGCACCCCGGCGACGTGGGCGGCGGCGATCTCCCCCACCGAGTGCCCGACCAGCACCTCCGGCGCCAGGCCCCACGACTCGATCAGCCGGTACTGGGCCACCTGCAGGGCGAACAGGGCGGGCTGGGCCTGCCCGGTGCGGCTCAGGTCGCCGTCCAGTTCGACCGGGTGGCTCAGGTGCTGCTCCAGCGCCTGTACGGCCTCGTCCCAGGCCTGGGCGAAGGCCGGGAAGCGGGCGTAGAGGTCCTTCCCCATTCCCGGCCGCTGCCCGCCCTGGCCGGAGAACAGCACGGCAAGGGGCTCGGGGCCGCTGCTCTGGCCGGTCACCACGGCCGGGTCGGGCCGGCCCGCCGACAGCGCGGCCAGGCCTTCGTTCAGGCCCGCGAGGTTCTCGACCAGCACGACGGCCCGGTGCTCCAGATCGGCCCGCGTGGTCGCGGACGAGAAGGCCAGGTCGTCCAGGCCGGCCGAGTGCACCTCGGCCAGTCGGGCGGCCTGGGCCTGCAACGCGGCGGCACTGCGGCCGGAGACCAGCACCGGCAGTACGCCACCGGGCTCGTCACTTGCCGAGGCCTCGGCCTCGGCCTCCGGGGCCTGTTCAAGGATCAGGTGGACATTGGTGCCGCTGATACCGAAGGCCGACACGCCCGCCCGGCGCGGGGCTCCGGTGGTCGGCCACTCCACCGGCCGGCTCAGCACCCGGACCTGGCCGGAGGCCCAGTCCACGTGCGGCGAGGGCTGTTCGGCGTGCAGGGTGGCGGGCAGTTCGCCGTGCCGGATGGCCTGCACCATCTTGATCACCCCGGCCACCCCCGCGGCGGCCTGGGTGTGGCCGATGTTGGACTTCACCGAACCGAGCCAGAGCGGCCGGGTGCGGTCCTGACCGTAGGCGCCCAGCAGGGCGTCGGCCTCGATCGGGTCGCCCAGGCGGGTGCCGGTGCCGTGGCCCTCGACCGCGTCCACCTCGCCCGCCAGCAGCCCGGCGTTGGCCAGGGCCTGCCGGATCACCCGCTGCTGGGCCGGGCCGTTGGGCGCGGTCAGGCCGTTGGAGGCGCCGTCCTGGTTGACGGCCGAGCCGCGGACCACGGCCAGCACTGTGTGCCCGCGGCGGCGTGCGTCGGACAGTCTTTCCAGCACGACCAGCCCGGCCCCCTCACCCCAGCCGGCTCCGTCGGCCGCGTCGGAGTAGGCCTTGCAACGGCCGTCACCGGCCAGCCCGCCCAGCGCCCCGAACTCCAGGAAGCCGGCCGGTGTGGCCATCACCGTCACGCCTCCGGCCAGGGCCAGCGAGCACTCGCCGGCGCGCAGGGCCTGGGCAGCCAGGTGCATCGAGACCAGGGACGAGGAACAGGCCGTGTCCACCGTCACCGCCGGCCCCTGCAGGCCCAGTCCGTACGACAGCCGCCCCGACAGCACGCTGGTGGTCTGCCCGGTGATCATGTGCCCGGACGACTCGACGTCCACCTCGTAGCCGATGGCGGTGCCGCCGACGAAGACGCCGGTGTCGCTGCCGCGCAGGCGGGACGGGTCTATCCCAGCGTGTTCGGCTGCTTCCCAGGCAGTTTCGAGCAGCAGCCGCTGCTGCGGGTCCATCGCCAGCGCCTCACGCGGCGAGATCCGGAAGAAGGCGGCGTCGAAGTCGGTGACGCTGGGCACGAAACCGCCTCGCAGCGGGTTCGGCGACACCGGCCAGCCGCGGTCGTCCGGCGCCGGCCCGATCGCGTCGACACCCTCGTGGACCAGGCGCCAGAGGTGGTCCGGGCTGTCCGCGCCGCCGGGGAACCGGCAGGCCATCCCGACGATGACGATCGGGTCGGTGGACGGCGGGGCGGCCACGACCGTCTCCGACTGGGCCTGGCCGAGGATCTGGCCGAGCAGGAAGTCGGCCAGCACGCGGGGGGTGGGGTAGTCGAAGACCAGGCCCGCGGGCAGCCGCAGGCCCAGGGCCGCCCCGGCCCGGTTGCGGAAGTCCAGGCCGGTCAGCGAGTCGAAGCCGATGTCCCGGAACTGGGTGTGTAGGTCG
Source organism: Kineosporia rhizophila (assembly GCF_021277265.1). Classification (GTDB taxonomy): domain Bacteria; phylum Actinomycetota; class Actinomycetes; order Actinomycetales; family Kineosporiaceae; genus Kineosporia; species Kineosporia rhizophila. The sequence continues at coordinate 156,924 of NZ_JAJSOH010000006.1, read as the reverse complement.
AGCTGCTCGCCCGGGGAGAGTCCCAGCGCCCGGGCTGCCTGGCTGCGGACCAGGTCCTGCACCAGGGTCAGGGCCTCGGCCGGTGAGGCCGAGCGGATCTGTCGGACCAGGGCCGAACCGGCGTCACCAGTGGCGGCGACCGCGGCGCGACGGCCGGAGCGCACCAGAGACCGCAGCAGTGGGGGCACCTCGCCTCGGGCCCGGACCGCCCTCAGGTCCCAGCGGGCCACCGCGACCACGGCGTCGCCGGTGCGGCAGGCGCCGTCGAACAGGGCCAGTCCTTCTTCGGTGGACATCGGCGGCAGCCCGGCCGCCCGGGAGCGCTGGACGTCGTTCTCGCTCATCGCCCCGGTCATCCCGGTCGCCTGTTCCCACAGACCCCAGGCCAGGGACAGGCCGGGCCGGCCGGCGGCCCGGCGCTGCCGGGCCCAGCCGTCCAGGAACGAGTTGGCCGCGGCGTAGTTGCCCTGGCCGGGCGAACCGAGGGCCCCGGCCAGGCCGGAGAAGACGACGAACGCGGTGCGGTCGGGGGCCAGTTCCTCGAGGTTGACCAGCGCGTCCACCTTGGGCCGCAGGACCGTGCGCAGGCGTTGCGGGGTGAGGCTCTGGATCAACCCGTCGTCGAGGACGCCCGCCGCGTGCACCACGGCGTTCACCGGATGGGCCGACAACACCGCCGTGGCCTGCTCGCGCTCGGCCAGGTCGGCGGCCTGCACCGAGACGGTCGCGCCGAGTTCGGTGAGTTCCTGCTGCAGCTCCGGCGCACCGGGGGCCTGCGGGCCGCGCCGGCTGACCAGGAGCAGCCGGCGGACGCCGTGGCGGCGGACCAGGTGCCGGGCCAGGGCAGCTCCCAGACCTCCGGTGCCGCCGGTGATCAGGACACTGGACTCTTCGCCGAACTCGGCCGCCGGTTCCTCTCCGGCGTGGGCCGGGCCCAGTCGGGGCACCAGGACCACGCCGCTGCGGACCGCCATCTGCGGTTCGGCACAAGCGATCAGCGCCGCTACCGGCAGCCCTTCGACCACGTCGCTGTCGACGAGCAGGAACCGGTCGGGATTCTCGGACTGGGCGCTACGGACCAGGCCCCAGACGGCGGCCGCAGCCAGGTCGGTCACCGGCTCGGCGGTGGTGGCCGAGACCGCCTCTTGGCTGCACAGAATCAGCCGGGAGTCGCTGAAGCGCGCCTCGGCCAGCCAGGTCTGCAAGAGTTCCAGCACCCGAGCTGTCCGGGCATGGACGTCCTCGGTCACCGAACGGGCAACGTCCGGGCCGGTGGGTGGCCGGCTGATCTGCACGACCACGAGCGGTGGGACCGGTTCCTCGGGCAGTTCGTCGTCCAGGCGCAGGAACGCCAGGTCCGGAAGCTGCGGGTCGGCCACCCCCGCCACCGGGGCCAGGGGCTGAGCGGGGGTCCAGGTCTCCCGCAGCCAGGACTCCGGCCTCAGCCACCCAGTGCCAGAAGTGGACGCGGAGTGCTCGGGGGCCCGCAGTTCGATGCTCTCGACGGTGATCACCGGCGCGCCGGCCCCGTCGGCGGTGGCCAGCGAGAACCGGCCGGGCCCGTCGGCCCTCAGCCGGATCCGCATCCGGGTGGCACCGGTGGCGTGCAGCCGGATCCCGCGCCACTCGGCCACCGTCGCCTCGGCCGGACCGGCATCGGTCCCGGAATCCAGGAGCACGCTCGCCTGAAGCGCGGCCTCGAGCAGGGCCGGGTGCATCCCGAACGTGCCGGGCTCACCGGCCGGGTCGGGCAGGGCCAGTTCGGCGAAGACCTCGCTGTCGCGCTGCCAGACCGCCTGCAGCCCTCGATAGGACGGACCGATACCCGGCCCGTCGGCCTCCCACTGCTCGTACACCTCGTCCACGCCGACCGGAACCGCGCCCGCAGGTGGCCATTCCGACCCGTCGAAGGCCGGCTCAGCTGCGCTGTGGCTGCCCAGGAGGCCGGTGGCGTAGGCCACCCACGGCGCCTGGTCGAGAACACCGTCCCCGGCCGGGCGGGCGTAGACGCTGACCGGCCGATGTCCGGCGTCGTCGGCGTCGCCCACCCGCACCTGCAGAGCCAGCGTCTCCTCGGGCCCCAGAAGCAGCGGCCGTGGGGTCTCCAGCCGCTCGATGCGCTCGCCGTCGACCTGATCACCGGCCAGCCCGGCCAGCTCGACCAGCACCGAGGCGGGAACCACGATCCGGCGCTGCGCCTCGTCCCCCATTCCCTCCGGTACGGCCAGCTGCAGGTCGGCCAGCCAGGGCTGGGCCTGCACCGAGATCTGCCCGGTCAGCAGCACGTCGTCGCCACCGGCCAGGCCGACGGCGGCTCCCAGCAGCGGGTGACCGATCCCGGTCTGCCCGAGACCACTGGCATCACCGGCCGCCTGAGCGCCGGTCCAGTACCGCTGGTGCTGGAAGGCATAGGTGGGCAGCGGAACCCGCCGGCCGGGAGACAGGGCGGCCCAGTCCACCGCCACCCCACGGACGAAGACCTCGGCCAGACTGGTCAGCACCCTGGCCCAGCTGTCCTCGTCGCGGCGCAGGGTGCCGGTCACCACTGCGGCCGCGTCCTGCTCGTCGATCGCTTCCTGCACCCCGAAGGTCAGCACCGGGTGCGAGCTGACCTCGATGAAGGCCCGGAACCGCTCCCCCAGCAGGCGCTCCACCGCTGTGTGGAATCGCACCGGGTTCCGCAGATTGGCGAACCAGTACCCCGCGTCGAGTTCGGTGCCTTCCAGCCATTCACCGGTCAGCGTCGACAGCATGGGCACCGAGGCCGGCCGTGGTTCCAGCCCGGCCAGCACCTGCGCCAGCTCGGCCTCGACGTCGTCCACGTGGGCCGAGTGCGAGGCATAGTCCACCGCGATCATCCGCGCCCGCACACCCTGCGCGGTGCAGGAGTCCACCAGCGCCTGCACGGCTTCAGGGTCGCCGGCCACCACCACCGAGCGCGGCCCGTTCACTGCCGCGACCGAAACACCCTCCGGCACGCTCATCTCAGCCATCGGCAGCGCCACCGAAGCCATTGCACCCCGGCCCGCCAGCCTCGCGGCAATGGCCTGAGAGCGCAACGCCACCACCCGAGCACCGTCCGGCAGGCTCAGGGCTCCGGCTACGACCGCGGCCGCGATCTCACCCTGCGAATGCCCGATCACAGCCTCCGGCTCCACGCCGGCCGACTGCCATACCGACGCCAAGGACACCATGACTGCGAACGACACCGGCTGAACCACGTCAACCCGGTCCAGATCGGCACCGCTGCGCACCACATCGAGCAGTGACCAGTCCACGAACGGCGCCAAGGCCGCCGCACACTCAGCCATCCGGGCCGCGAAGATCGGCGACTCATCCAGCAGACGCGCGCCCATCCCGACCCACTGCGCACCCTGGCCCGGGAACACAAAGGCCGTGCGGCCGTCCACATCAGCCACCCCGGAAACGAAGTGGGCCGACCGGATGCCACCATCCGACTGGGTGCCTCGACCCGAAAGCCCGCCCAGAGCGTCCACAAGCTCTACAGAACCGGCACCGATCGCGACTGCGCGATGGTCGAACACTGACCGCGAGGCCGCCAACGAGAAGGCGACATCGACCGGCTCAAGCCCGCCGGCCACGTCCGTGAGCCGTTCGACCTGACCGACCAACGCCGCAGCACTCTTGGCCGTGACCGGCCAAGCCGTCGCCGGCGGAGCAACGGGCCGGAGCGCTGACGGCTCCGGCTGCTCAGGCGCTTCTTCCAGCACCACATGGGCATTGGTTCCGCTGACCCCGAACGACGAGACCCCCGCCCGACGAGGATGATCCGAGGGGTTCCAGTCCACCGGGTCGCGCAGGAGCTCGATCGCTCCGGCCGACCAGTCCACGTGCGTGGAGGGCGCGTCCACGTGCAGGGTGCGGGGCAGCCGACGGTGACGCAGGGCCTGCACCATCTTGATGATCCCGGCCATCCCGGAGGCGGCCTGGGCGTGCCCGATGTTCGACTTGACCGAGCCCAGCCACAACGGCCGTTCACGATCCTGACCGTAAGTGGCCAGCAGCGCCTGGGCCTCGATCGGGTCACCCAGAGTCGTTCCGGTGCCGTGCCCTTCGACCACGTCCACCTCGTGCGCAGCCACTCCCGCATTGGCCAGCGCCTGACGGATCACCCGCTCCTGGGCCGGGCCGTTGGGGGCGGACAGGCCGTTGGAGGCTCCGTCCTGGTTCAGAGCCGACCCCCGCACCACCGCGAGGATCTCGTGCCCGTTGCGCCGGGCGTCCGAAAGCCTCTCCAGCAGAACCACACCCACGCCCTCGGACCAGCCGATCCCGTCGGCCGCGTCGGAGTAGGCCTTGCACCGCCCGTCGGCCGCCAGGCCCCCCAGCGACTCGAACTCCGAATAGCCGATCGGGGTGGCCATCACCGTCACCCCGGCGGCCAGGGCCAGCGAGCACTCGCCGTTGCGCAGCGCCTGCGCGGCCACGTGCAGGGCGACCAGCGAGGAGGAGCAGGCGGTGTCGACGGTGAAGGCGGGCCCCTGCAGGCCCAGCGTGTACGACAGCCGGCCGGCCAGGACGCTGGTGGTCATGCCGGTGAGCAGGTGACCGGAGGCGTCGGCCTGCATCTGGTAGCCGGTGCCGGTGCCTCCGACGAAAACTCCGGTGGGACTGCCGTGCAGGGTGGTGGCGTCGATCCCGGCCCGCTCGATCGTCTCCCAGGCGGTCTCCAGCAGCAGTCGCTGCTGCGGGTCCATCGCCAGGGCCTCACGCGGCGAGATCCGGAAGAAGCCGGCGTCGAAGTCACCCACCCCGTCGAGGAATCCGCCGAGCATGGGGCGGTCGGCGCGGATCTTCCAGCCCCGGTCGTGGGGCGCGGTGGTGATCGCGTCACCCTCGTCGCAGACCAGTTGCCACAACTGCTCGGGGCTGTGCGCGCCGCCGGGGTAGCGGCAGGCCATCCCGATCACGACCACCGGGTCACCGGTGACCGCGGCCCCGGTGACCACCGTTTCCTCCTGCCGGCCGAGCAGTTCACCGAGCAGGAAGTCAGCCAGGACGGTGGGGGTCGGGTGGTCGAAGACCAGACTGGCGGGCAGCCGGAGGCCGGTGGCGGTGGACATCCGGTTGCGGAAGTCCAGGGCGGTGAGGGAGTCGAAGCCCAGACCGCGGAACTCGCTGCGGGTGTCGATCAGCTCGGCCGAGGGATGGCCGAGCGCGCGCGCCGCCTCGGCCCGCACCAGTTCGAGTACCACGTGCTGCTGCTGCGAGGGCGGTGCCCCGATGAGCTTGCGCAGCAGGCCCGAATCGGCACCGGTGGCCGGTCCGCCGGCCGCTGACCGGCGGCCACCGCGCACCAGACCTCGCATCAGGGGCGGGATCTCACCGAGCGCGCGGAAGGCGGGCAGGTCCCAGCGGGCCACCGCCACCACCGGATCGGTGAGGGTGAGCGCCTGGTCGAACAGGGCCAGGCCCTGCCGGTCGGTCATCGGCGGCAGACCGGATGCCTGGATCCGCCGGACATCGATGTCGCCGAGGCCGCCGGTCATCCCGGTGTTCTGTTCCCACACGCCCCAGACCAGGCTGCGGCCGGGGCGGCCGGTGGCCCGGCGGTGCTGGGCCCAGGCATCGAGGAAGGAGTTGGCTGCGGCGTAGTTGCCCTGTCCGGGCGCTCCCAGGGCACCGGCCAGGCCGGAGAAGACGATGAACTCGGAGACCTCGGTCGCCAGTTCGTGCAGGTGCCACAGGGCGTCCACCTTGGGACGGATGACCCTCGCCATCCGCTCGGGGGTCTGCGAGCCGATCACGCCGTCGTCGAGAACCCCGGCCGCGTGCACGATCCCGGTGATCGTCCGGCCGGCCAGCAGCTGCTCGACCTGCGCGCGGTCGGCCACGTCGCTGGCCACGGCCTCGGCCTCGGCCCCCAGTGCGGTGAGTTCTTCGATCAGCTCGGTGGCTTGCGGGGCTTCCGGGCCGCGGCGGCTGACCAGCACCAGGTGGCGCACACCGTGCTGGGTGACCAGATGCCGGGCCAGCAGCGCGCCCAGGCCGCCGGTGCCGCCGGTGATCAGGACCCGGGACTCCGGTCCGAAAGCCGGCTGCAGGGTGGACGGCTCGACCCGGGTCAGACGCGGTACCCGCACCTTGCCGTTGCGTACTGCCGTCTGCGGTTCGGCGCAGGCCAGCACGGCCGACAACGGCACCGCCCGCTTCTCGTCGGGCTCGAGGTCCGGGCCGAGATCCGGTTCGGGATTCGGGTCGAGGTCGACGAGCAGGAAGCGGTCGGGGTTCTCGGACTGGGCGCTGCGCACCAGCCCCCACACCGCAGCCCCGGCCAGGTCGCTCACATCCGCTCCGGGGTCGGCGGCGACCGCACCCCGGGTCACCAGCACCAGTCGGGAGCCGGCCAAGCGGTCCTGAGCGAGCCAGGCCTGCAGCAGTTCAAGCACCTGGGCGGTCTGCTGGTGCACTGCCGCCACCACGTCCGACCGTGCGGCCGCTCCCACCCGGGCCACGACCAGCGCCGGCACCGGCTGCTCCTCGGCCAGACCGGCCAGCTCGGCGGCGTCGCTGACCTCGACCGGTGGGGCGGAGGGGGAGACGGCCGCGCTGTCGGCCGCGTCTTGCCAGACCACCGAGTAGACAGGATCGGCAGCGGTCTCCACAGCCGGAAGTCGGACCGGGCGCAGCACCACCGCGTCCACCGAGAGCACCGCGGCACCCCCGGTGTCCACGGCCGACACCGACAGCCGGTCCTCACCGGTGCGCTTCAGCCGGGCCCGCACGGTGGTGGCGCCCCCGGCGTGCAGGCTCACCCCGTGCCAGTCGCAGACCAGACCGGAGGCCACCTGCAGGCCGCCGACCCGGGCCAGCGTGTCCAGCAGCACCGGATGCATGCCGTAGGAGCTGGCTGAGGAGACGCCCGTGGGCAGCGAGATCTCAGCAAACAGTTCCTCGCCCCGACGCCAGAGCGCGCTCACACCGACGTAGGCCTGGCCAAGTTCCAAGCCGTCCTCGGCCCAGCGATCGGTCCAGTCGTCCGACTCCAGCGGCTGGGCACCCGGCGGTGGCCAGGCCCCCTCAGGCGCCGCGGGTGGTTCCCCGGCGTCGGACAGCCGGCCCTCGGCGTGCAGCGTCCAGTCGTCCATGTCGTGGCCGGGCCCCCAGACCCGGGAGTGCACGCTCACCGTGCGGGTGTTCTCCGAACCTTCCGGCTCGCCGACCCACACCTGCACCGTGATCCCCTCTTCGGGCGGGACCACCACCGGGCTGAGCAGGGTCAGGTTCTCGATCCGGGAGCAGCCGACCTGGTCACCGGCCCGCCCGGCCATCTCGACCAGGGCGGCGGTGGGCAGCACGACCTGCCCGCCGAGGGTGTGCCCGGCCAGCCAGGGCTGTGAGCGCAGCGAGATCCGGCCGGTCAGCACCTGGCCGCCCCCGCCGGCCAGGCTCAGCGAGGCACCCAGCAGCGGATGCCCGGCACCGGTCAGCCCGGCCGCCGTCACGTCGCCGGCGGCAACTCCTTCGCCGTCGGGCCAGAAGCGCTCCCGCTGGAAGGGGTAGGTGGGCAGGTCGGCCGGCCGGCCCTGGGCGAACAGCCCGGCCCAGTCCACCCGCACGCCGCGCACGAAGACCTCGGCCAGTGAGGTGAGCACCCGGTCCCAGCCGCCGTCCTCACGACGCAGACTGCCGGCCACCACCGCGTTGAGCCGACGGTCGTCCACCGCCTCCTGGACTCCCACGGTCAGCACCGGATGGGCGCTGACCTCGACGAAAGCCCGGTATCGCTCGTCCAGCAGCCGTTCCACGCCCTGGTGGAAGTTCACCGTGTGGCGCAGGTTGCGGAACCAGTAGTCCGCGTCCAGGTCTGCCTCGCCCACCCATTCACCGGTCAGCGTGGAGAGCATCGGTATCGAGGGCACCGTCGGACCGAGCCCGGCCAGAGCGTCCAGCACCTGATCGCGCACCAGCTCGACCTGGGCGGAGTGCGAGGCGTAGTCGACCGGGATCATCCGGGCCCGGACCCCGGCCGCGACCTGCTGCTCGACAACTGTCTGCAGGGCGATCGCGTCGCCGGCCAGCACGGTCGAACGCGGCCCGTTCTGCGCGGCCACCCCGACCCCGGCCGGCAGCTGGATCTCGGCCGCAGGCAGAGGGATCGAGGCCATCGCGCCGTGCCCGGACAGCTGCTGCGCGATGGCCTGGCTGCGCAGGGCCACCACCTTGGCCGCATCCGGAAGGCTGAGGGCACCCGCCACGCAGGCGGCCGCGATCTCGCCCTGCGAGTGCCCGATCACCGCGTCCGGGCGTACTCCGGCCGACTCCCAGACCGCGGCCAGGGAGACCATGACGGCGAACGAGACCGGCTGGACCACGTCCACCCGGTCCAGGTCACGCATCTGCCGCACGACGTCCAGCACCGAGAAGTCGACGTACGGTTCCAGCGCGGCCGCGCACTCCTGCAGGCGCCGGGCGAAGACCGGCGACTCCTCCAGCAGCCGTGCCCCCATGCCGGTCCACTGCGCGCCCTGGCCGGGGAAGACGAACACGGTGCGGCCCTCGACGTCGGCCACTGCGCGGATCAGCCCGGCGCCGCTGAGGTCGCCGGTGAGGTCGTCACGTTTCAGCCCGACCGCCACCGCCCGGTGCGCGAAGAGCGTTCGGGTCGAGGCCAGGGAGGCGGCCACGTCCAGAGCGTCCAGGCCCTGGTCGGTGACGTGCCCGGCCAGACGGGTGATCTGTTCCTGCAGGGCAGGTTCGGTGCGGGCCGACAGAGGCCAGGCCAGCGCGGCCGGGGACTCGGGGGCGGTCGCCCGGGCCGGGACGTCGGCCGCCTCCTCCAGCAGGACGTGGGCGTTGGTGCCGCTGACCCCGAAGGACGACACGCCGGCCCGGCGCGGTTGCTCCTGCCGGGGCCAGTCGACCGGTTCGGACAGCAGCCGGACCGGTCCGGCCGGCCAGTTGACCCGGGACGAGGGCTCGGCGGCGTGCAGGGTGCGGGGCAGCCTTCCGTGCTGCAGGGCCAGGACCATCTTGATCACCCCGGCCACGCCGGAGGCGGCCGAGGAGTGGCCGATGTTCGACTTGACCGACCCCAGCCAGAGCGGGCGGGCCCGGTCCCGGCCGAAGGTGTCGATCAGGGCCTGAGCCTCGATCGGGTCGCCCAGGGCGGTGCCGGTGCCGTGTCCCTCCACCGCGTCCACCTGCTCGGTGGTGAGGCCCGCGTTGGCCAGGGCCTGCCGGATCACCCGCTGCTGGGCCGGGCCGTTGGGGGCGGAAAGGCCGTTGGAGGCTCCGTCCTGGTTGACCGCCGAACCACGGATCACGGCGAGCACCCGGTGCCCGTTGCGCTCGGCGTCGGAAAGTCTTTCCAGCAGCAGCACCCCGGCGCCCTCGGACCAGCCCACCCCGTCGGCCGCCTCGGAGAAGGCCTTGCACCGGCCGTCCGAGGCCAGCACGCCCTGCCCCTCGAAACCGATGTAGCCGCCGGGGGTGGACATCACCGTGACCCCACCGGCCACCGCCAGCGTGCACTCGCCCAGCCGCAGCGCCTGCGCGGCCAGGTGCAGGGCGACCAGCGAAGAGGAGCAGGCGGTGTCCACCGTGACGGCCGGGCCCTCCAGGCCGAGCAGATAGGACAGACGCCCGGAGACCACGCTGCCGGCCAGTCCGGTCACCGCGTGCCCCTGCGAGTCGCCCGGCGCCCGGCTGAGCACCTGGCCGTAGTCCTGCCCGCTGGCGCCGATGAACACACCGGTGCGGGTGCCGTGCAGCCCGGCCGGATCCAGCCCGGCCCGCTCCACCGCCTCCCAGGCCGTCTCCAGCAGGACCCGCTGCTGCGGATCCATGGCCAGCGCCTCCCGCGGTGAGATACCGAAGAAGGCCGCGTCGAAATCTGCTGCGCCTTCGAGGAATCCGCCGCGCCGCGGGTCGCCGGGCGGCAGCTCCCAGCCGCGGTCGGCGGGCAATGGCGAGATCGCGTCACCGTCCTCGGCCAGCAGCCGCCACAGGTCCTCCGGCGAGGCCACCCCGCCCGGGTACCGGCAGCCCATCCCGATCACCGCCAGCGGTTCCCGGGCCGCGGCCTCGAGCGTGTGCAGCTGCTCGCGGGTGTCGTGCAGGTCGGCGACAGCCCGCCGCAGGTAGTCGCGCAGCTTCTCTTCGTTCATCGACACGGCGAGGCTCCTTAGCGGTCAGGAATGACCGAGGTCGTCATCGAGAAGGCTGAACAGCTCGTCGTCGGAGGCGGTCACCAGCCGCTCCCGGACCGCGGAGGCCGGTCGGTGCCCGGTCACCTCGGCCAGCAGCGAGCGCAGGCGTTCCTCCACCCGGTCGCGGCCGGCCTGGTCGCCGTTCAGGGTGCGGACCTCGGCGGCCATCCGGTCGACGGCGGCCAGCAGCCCCTCCACCCCGTGCTCCGGGTCACCGGCGGCGTCGGGTGCCAGCTCGCGGGCCAGGAAGGCGGCCAGGGCCTGTGGGGTCGGGTGGTCGAAGACCAGGCCCGCGGGCAGGTCCAGCCCGGTCGCCGCACTGAGCCCGGTGCGCAGCTCGACCGCGGTCAGCGAGTCGAAGCCCAGGTCGCTGAACGCCTTGGCGGCCGCCACCGGCTCGTCCTGCGGCAGCCGCAGCACGGCCGCCACCTGTTCGCGCACCAGTTGCAGCAGCAGCTCCGGGCGCTCGGCCGCGGGCCGGGCCAGCAGCCGTTCCCGCAGGGCCGACGCGGCCGACTCCTGGCTGCGCCGTTCCTGCGCCAGGCCGTCCTGCACCGCCCGTACCGGGGGAAGGTCGGTGAACAGCGGGCTCGGCCGGCCGGCGGTGAAGGCGGGCACGAACCGGTCCCAGGCGATGTCGGCCACTGTCACCGTCACCTCGCGGCGGGCGATCGCCGACCACAGGGCCCGCAGCGCCGGCTCGGCGGCCATCGTGACCACACCGCGCCGGGCCAGGTACTGCTCGGTCTCGCCGTCCGCGGCCATACCGTCACCGGCCCAGGCACCCCAGGCCACCGAGGTCGCGGTCAGCCCCCGGGCCCGGCGCTGTTCGGCCAGGGCGTCCAGAGCGGCGTTGGCCGCCCCGTAGGCCGCCTGCCCGCCGCTGCCCCAGACCCCGGAGATGGACGAGAACATCACGAACGCGTCCAGGTCGCGCTCGCCCAGCAGGTGATCGAGGTTGAGTGCCCCGAGGACCTTGGCCGCGGCCACCTCCTGCGCCTCGGCCGGATCCAGGTCGGCGAGGGCGGTGGAGCGGTTCACGCCGGCGGTGTGCACGACGGCCGAGGGCGGGAACTGCTCCAGCACCGCGCTCAGCGCATCCCGGTCGGTGACGTCACAGGCGACGACGTCCACCCGGGTCCCCGCCGCTGTCAGTTCGGCCTGCAGTTCTTCGGCGCCGGGGGCCTCCAGGCCACGGCGGCTGGTGAGCACCAGGTGCGACGCTCCCTGCCGGGCCAGCTTGCGGGCCACCAGCGATCCGAGTCCGCCGGTGCCGCCGGTGATCAGAACCGTTCCGGTCGGTGCCCATTCGGCCACCGGCCCCGAGGCCGGGGCCTGGACCAGCCGGCGCCCGAAGACCCCGGCCCCCCGCACGGCCAGCTGGTCCTCGTCGCCCCAGCCGGCCAGGACCTGCCGGAAGCGGGCGGCGACGGTGTCGTCCAGGGTGCCGGGCAGGTCGACCAGAGCACCCCAGCGCTGGGGCTGTTCGAGCGCGGCGACCCGGCCGACCGCCCACACCCCGGCCGGCGCCGGGCCGGGCGCCGGCTCCATCCGCCCGATCGAGGCGGCGCCGCGGGTGACGCCGAACATCCGGGCGGTCACCCCGGCATCGGCCAGGGCCTGGATCACACTCATCGTCATCGACACCTCCGCGGCGACACCCGACGGCATCGACTGCGGCGAATGTGACACGGCGGCTCCTAAGGACTCCCCTGGAACCAGGGCCAGGCCGTCGGTCAGCCACAGCACCCCGCCCCAGGGCCGCTCGCCCAAGGCGCGGATGCGCGCGGCCACCTCGTGCCGGTCGGCGCCGGGCACGGCCAGGAGCTCGGACGGGGTGTCCAGTGCCTGGCGCACGCCCTGCACCCACTCGCTGCCGGCGCTGCCTTCCGGAGCCAGGACCAGCCACTGCCCGGTCGGAGCGGCCCCTCCGGCCGGAGCCCGGTCCAGTGCCTTCCAGGTGACCCGGTAACGCCACGAGTTGGCCAGCGAACCCTCCTCACGGCTGCGCCGCCAGCCGGTCAGGGCCGGGAGTACGGCCCCGAGCGCCTCGTCGTCCACGCCCAGGGTGGAGGCCAGGGAGCCCAGGTCGTCGGACTCGATCGCGTTCCAGAAGTCCGCGTCCGCTGCCGCCCCGGCCGGCTTGCGACCACCAACGGACGTCTGCGGCCAGTAGCGCTCTCGCTGGAACGAGTAGGTGGGCAGGGAAATCCGGCGAGCCCCACCCCGCAGGGCAGTCTCGTCGACCGGGACACCGTGCACGAGCAGAGCGGCCAGGGCCCGGCCGGTCTCGGCCCCGTCGTCCTGCCGGGCGCGCAGCATCGGGATGGTGACCGGCGCCGGCTTGACCACCTCGGAGATCATCGCGCTGGTCACCGCATCCGGGCCGAGCTCGACGAAAATCGCAGCCCCGCAGTCACGTACCGCGTCGGCGAAGCGCACCGGCGAGCTGACGTGCCGCACCCAGTACTCGGCGGTGGCCACATCGGCCCCCGACTGCACCGTGGAAACGATCGGGATCGCCGGTGCCCGGAACTCCAGATCCTCCACCACGGCGGCGAACTCGCTCAGCATCGGCGCCATCAGCGGCGAGTGGAACGCGTGCGACACCTTCAGTCGGCGGGTCTTGGCGAAGTGACCGGCCAGCTCCAGCACCACGTCCTCGACACCCGAGAGCACCACTGAAGTCGGGCCGTTCACGGCCGCGATCGTCACCTGACTCTCGAGACCGGCCAGCAGCGGCAGCACTTCGGCTTCCGAGGCCTGAACCGCCACCATCGCGCCCGAGTCCGGCAGAGCGTCCATCAATCTCGCCCGGGCCGCCACCAGCCGGCAGGCGTCCGGCAGCGAGAGCACCCCGGCCACGTGGGCGGCCGCGATCTCCCCGACCGAGTGCCCGACCAGGACGTCGGCCCGCACGCCCCACGACTCCAGCAGCCGGAACTGAGCCACCTGCAGGGCGAACAGGGCCGGCTGGCTGCCCGAGGTGCGCTGCAGCGCGGCCTCGTCGTCCAGCAACTGCAGCAGAGGGACGCCGGTGAGCGGGTCGAGCTCGCGGGCAACGGTTTCCAGGGCCTCGGCGAACACCGGGTACTGCTCCCCCAGCCCGACGCCCATACCCGCCCGCTGGCTGCCCTGACCGGAGAAGCTGAGGGCCAGGCGCTGCCCACCGCGGTCGGTCCCGGTCAGCACGGCCGGGCTCGCCGCGCCCTCGGAGATCGCGGCCAGGCCGGCCAGCACCTCGTCGGTGCTCCCGGCGGTGACCGCCGCGCGGTGCTCGAAGGCCGAGCGGGTGCTCAGCTGCGACCAGGCCAGGTCGGCGACGGTCAGGTCCGGGTGCCGGCGCAGGTGCTGGGCCAGACGAGCGGCCTGGGCCTGGAGGGCGGCCTCCGACCGCCCGGACACCAGTACCGGAAGGGGCGAATCCGTCTGCGTCGCGGCTGCCTCGACCGTCTGCGGGCCTTCCTCCAGCAGGACGTGGGCGTTGGTGCCGCTGATCCCGAACGAGGAGACGCCGGCTCGCCGCGGACGGCCCTCGCGTTCCCACGGCACCGCCTCGGTGACCAGCCGCACCGGACCGGCCGTCCAGTCGACGTGGCCGGAGGGCCGGTCCACGTGGAGGGTGCGCGGCAGCACCCCGTGGCGCATGGCCAGGATCATCTTGAACACCCCGGCCATGCCCGCCGCGGCCTGGGTGTGGCCGAAGTTGGACTTGATCGAGCCCAGCCACAGCGGCCGCGGCCGCTGCCGCCCATAGGTGTCCAGCAGGGCCTGCACCTCGATCGGGTCGCCGAGGCGGGTTCCGGTGCCGTGCCCCTCGACCGCGTCCACGTCCTGGGCCTCCCAGCCGGCGTTGGCCAGGGCCTGGCGGATCACCCGCTGCTGCGAGGGTCCGTTGGGGGCGGTCAGACCGTTGGAGGCTCCGTCCTGGTTCACCGCCGATCCACGTAGCACGGCCAGAATCTCCCGGCCCTCCCGCACCGCGTCCGAAAGCCGCTGCAGCACGAGCACGCCCGCCCCCTCGGACCAGCCGGTGCCGTCGGCGCCGTCGGCGAAGGCCTTGCAGCGCCCGTCCGGGGCCAGACCGCCCTGGGCGTCGAACCCGGCGAAGGAGGCCGGGGTGGACATGATGGTGATGCCACCGGCCAGGGCCAGCGAGCACTCGCCGGAGGTCAGGGCCTGGGCCGCCAGGTGCATGGCGACCAGCGAGGAGGAACAGGCGGTGTCGACGGTGACCGCCGGGCCCTCCAGACCCATCAGGTACGACAGCCGCCCGGACAGCACGCTGGCCGACAGGCCGGTGATGGCGTGCCCGCGCACGGCGTCGTCGTCGGAGTCCATCAGCAGCGCCGAGTAGTCCTGGCCGTTGGTGCCCATGAACACGCCGGTGTCGCTGCCGCGTAGGCGCTGCGGGTCGGCCCCGGAGCGCTCCACGGCCTCCCAGGCGGTCTCCAGGAGCACGCGCTGCTGCGGGTCCATGGCCACGGCCTCGCGCGGGGAGATCCGGAAGAAGCCGGCGTCGAACTCGGTGGCCCCGGTGAGGAAGCCGCCCTGCGGAGAGCGGTCGGCCGGGATCGACCAGCCGCGGTCGGTCGGGAAGGGCGTGACCGCGTCCACACCGTTCTCCAGCAGCTGCCACAGGTCCTCGGGGCTGCTGACCCCGCCGGGGAAGCGGCAGGACATACCCACCACGACGATCGGGTCGTCGGCCACCGCACCGGTCCTGACGGCTGTCCTGGCGCTGACCACCTCGCCGACGTGCCCGAGCAGTTCGCCCAGCAGGTGCCGGGCCAGTGCCTCCGGCGTCGGGTGGTCGAACACCAGCCCGGCCGGCAGGCGCAGGCCGGTGGCCGCGCCGATCCGGTTGCGCAGTTCCAGCGCGGTCAGCGAGTCCAGGCCCAGGGCCCGGAACTCACTGCGCAGGTCGATCGACGACGGCGAGGAGTGCCCGAGAACCGCGGCGGCCTGCTCGCGCACCAGATCACCCATCGCCCGCAGCCGGGCTGCCTGGTCCAGGCCCGCGAGGCGGTCGGCCAGACCGGCCTCCCCCATCGGGCCCGTCGCCGCCGTGCGGCGGGCGCGACGCACCAGGTCACCCAGCAGCGGTGGGATCTCACCGGCGCGGCGTAGGGCGGCCAGGTCCAGCCGGGCCGGCATCAGGGCCGCGCGCTCGGCCGTGGTGGTGGCGTCGAACAGGGCCAGGCCCAGTTCGGTCGGGATCGGGCTGACCCCGGAACGGCTCATCCGGCGCACGTCGGCCTCGGACAACTCGCCCGTCATTCCTGTGCCCTGCGCCCAGAAGCCCCAGGCCAGGGACACCGCAGCCCGGCCGTCGGCTCGTCGCTGGGCGGCCAGCGCGTCGAGGAAGGCGTTGGCCGCGGCGTAGTTGGCCTGCCCGCCGCCGCCCAGCGTGGCCGCGGCGGAGGAGAAGAGCACGAACGCGTCGAGGTCGAGGTGCTGGGTCAGGTCGTGCAGGTGCCAGGCCGCGTCGGCCTTGGGCCGCAGCACGGTCTCGAGCCGTTCGGCGTCCAGGGCGTTCAGGACTCCGTCGTCGAGCACGCCGGCCGTGTGCACCACGCCGGTCAGCGGATGCTCGGCCGGGATCTGCTGCAGGAGCGTCTCCAGCTGGGCCCGGTCCGAGACGTCGCAGGCAGCCAAGACGACTTCGGCCCCGGCGGCCGTCAGCTCGTCCCGCAACGAGGTTGCGCCGGGGGCGTTCTCACCGCGGCGTCCGGCCAGCACCAGGTGCCTGACCCCGTGCGCCGTGACCAGGTGCCGGGCCACCTGCGCGCCCAGGCCACCGGTACCGCCGGTCACCAGGACCGTGCCGGCGGGGTTCCAGGCCGGCGGCCGGGCGGGCGTGGCCCGGGTCAGACGCGGCACCAGCACCTGCCCGTCGCGGACGGCCACCTGCGGTTCGGCCACGCTCATGCGTTGCGCCACCGTCACACCCGCCGCACCCAGCCGCTGCGCCACGCCCAGCCCGTCAGCAGCCCGGCCGGACTCCAGGTCGAGCAGGACGAACCGGTCGGGGTTCTCGGCCTGCGCGCTGCGCACCAGACCCCAGACCGCGGCGGCCGCAAGGTCGGGCACCGGCTCACCGTCCAGGGCGCTCACCGCTCCCCTGGTGAGCAGGACCAGGCGGGATCCGCCGGTCCTCTCATCGGCCAGCCAGGTCTGCAGCGCCTGCAGAACCTCTGCGGTCAGACGGTGCACCGACGGCACCACATCGGTGTCCGTCTGGACGACGGGCAGCGCCACCAGTGGCGGGACTGACTGCAGGGTGGCCAGTTCCGACAGGTGAGCGATCTCGACCAGCTCAGGCTGGGCCGCGGGGTCCGCCGGAACTTCCACGTTCCGCCAGGCCACCTGGAACAGGGCGTCGCTGGTGAGGGCGGCCGGGCCGGAGGGCAGGGCCGCCGGGTCGAGTGCCTGCACGGTCACCGCCTCGACCGAGAGCACCGGCTCATCGGCCTGGTCGACGGCCATCACCGACAGCCGATCGGCGCCGACCGGGGCCAGCCGAACCCGCACCGACGTGGCCCCGGTCGCGTAGAGGCGTAGCCCGGACCAGGCCACCGGGCGGTCGGCGGAGCCACCCGAGACACCGGCGGCATGCAGCACCGCGTCAAGAAGCACCGGGTGCAGGCCGAACGTTCCGGACCCGACGCTCTCGGGCAGGAGCAGTTCGGCGAACACCTCGTCGGCCCTGCGCCAGGCCGCCCGCAGCGGGCTCGGGTCGGAATTGCCGGAAAGGACGACAGCGGTGCGGTCTTCGTACAGGTCGTCGAGGTCCACCGGAGTCGCACCGGCCGGCGGCCACTCCCGCGCCGAGAAGGTCACCGCAGACCCGGCCGCCACGGCGAGCACACCGCTGGCGTAGCGGGTCCAGACGGCCTCGCCGACACTGGGCCGGGCGTAGATCTCGACCGGGCGGCGCCCAGCGGCGTCCGGTGCTTCCACCCGGACCTGCACCGAGAGCGTTTCCCGGGCGCCCAGCACCATCGCTGTGCCGGTGTCGAGGTGCTCGATCCGGTCGCAGCCCACCTGGTCGCCGGCCAAGCCGGCCATTTCGACCAGGACCGAGGCCGGCACCAGGATGTCGCCGGTCCCGGTGCTGGCCGTTGTGGCGAAGGCGTTCAGCCAGGGCTGGTTCGCCGCTGCGAGCCGGCCGGTGAGCAGGGTGCTGTCGGCCCCGGCCACCGCGACGGCCGCACCCAGCAGCGGGTGCCCGATCGCCGCCTGCCCCAGACCGCCCACGTCGCCGGAGCGGCCACCGCTGGGCCAGTACCGCTGGTGCTGGAAGGCGTAGGTGGGCAGGGCAACCCGTCGGCCCGGGAACAACGCTGCCCAGTCCACCGCCACCCCGCGCACCCAGGCCTCGGCCAGGCTGGTCAGCACCCGCTGCCAGTCACCCTCGTCCCGCCGCAATGTGCCCGCGGCGACGGCCACAACGTCCGCCTCGTCAATAGCCTCCTGCACACCCACGGTCAGCACCGGATGCGAACTGACCTCTACGAACGCGCGGAACCGCTCCCCCAGGAGCCGCTCCACCGCAGCCTGGAACCGCACCGGGTTACGCAGGTTCGCAAACCAGTACCCCGCGTCAAGCTCGGCGCCTTCCAGCCATTCACCGGTCAGCGTCGAGAGCATCGGCACCGACACCGGCCGCGGCTCCAACCCGGCCAGCACCTCGGCCAACTCGGCCTCGACGTCGTCCACGTGCCGCGAGTGCGAGGCATAGTCCACCGCGATCATCCGCGCTCGCACGCCTTGCTCGGTGTACGAATCGACCAGCGCCTGAACGGCTGCAGGGTCGCCCGCCAGCACCACGGACCGCGGACCGTTCACCGCCGCAACCGAAACACCTTCCGGCACGGTGATCTCAGCCGCCGGCAAGGCCACCGACGCCATGGCGCCACGACCGGCCAGCGACCCGGCAATGGCCTTCGACCGCAACGCCACCACCCGAGCACCGTCCAGCAGCGAAAGCGCCCCGGCCACGACAGCGGCCGCGATCTCACCCTGCGAATGCCCCACCACCGCATCCGGCTTCACACCGGCCGATTCCCACACCGCGGCCAACGAGACCATGACCGCGAACGAAACTGCCTGGACCACATCCACCCGGTCCAGCGCCTCGCCACCGCGCACCACATCGAGCAGCGACCAGTCCACGAACGGCTCCAACGCCACCGCACACTCGGCCATCCGCTCAGCGAACACCGGCGACTCATCCAGCAGACGAGCCCCCATACCGACCCACTGCGCCCCCTGGCCCGGGAACACGAAGGCCGTGCGGCCGTCCACATCAGCCACCCCGGAAACGGTTCCCGCACCGGAAGGCCGGCCACCGAGATCCTGGATCGGACCCGCCAACTGGACACCTCGCGCGAAGAGCCCGCCCAAGGCGTCCGCAAGCTCGGCCGCATCCGCACCCACCGCAACCGTACGGTGCTCGAACACCGCCCGCGAGGCCGCCAACGAGAAGGCGACATCGACCGGCTCAAGCCCGCCGACAGCGTCCGTAAGCCGTTCGGCCTGACCGGCCAGGGCAGCGGCATTCTTGCCCGAAAGTACCCAAGCCGTGGCCGGGGACGTCCAGTCGGATGTCTGTGGGGCCGGCGACGAGGGAGCCTGCTCCAGCACCACGTGCGCGTTGGTCCCGCTGATGCCGAACGACGAGACGCCCGCCCGGCGGGGCCGTGAACCGGCCGTCCACTCGACCGGTTCGCGCAGCAGTTCCACCGCACCGGCCGACCAGTCGACGTGACTGGAGGGCTCGTCGACGTGCAGGGTGGCGGGCAGCACGCCGTGGCGCATGGCCTGCACCATCTTGATCACCCCGGCCACGCCCGCCGCGGCCTGGGCGTGCCCGATGTTCGACTTGATCGACCCCAGCCACAACGGCCGTTCGCGGTCCTGTCCATACGTGGCCAACAGTGCCTGGGCCTCGATCGGGTCCCCGAGAGCCGTCCCGGTGCCGTGACCTTCGACCGCATCCACATCGGCCGACTGCAGACCGGCCGATTCCAGGGCCGCCCGGATCACCCGCTGCTGCGAAGGCCCGTTCGGAGCGGTCAGACCGTTCGACGCGCCGTCCTGGTTCACCGCCGAACCCCGGACGACTGCCAGTACCTCGTGACCGTTGCGGCGAGCGTCCGAAAGCCTTTCCAGCACCAGCATGCCCACGCCCTCGGACCAGCCCGCACCGTCGGCCGCATCCGCGTAGGACTTGCACCGACCGTCGGCCGACAGCCCGCGCTGCCGCGAGAATCCGGTGAAGACACTGGGCATCGACATCACCGTGACGCCACCGGCCAGGGCGAGCGAGCACTCCCCGGCGCGCAGGGCCTGCGCCCCCAGGTGCAGCGCCACCAGCGAAGAGGAGCAGGCGGTGTCCACGGTGACCGCCGGGCCTTCCAGGCCGAAGGTGTAGGAGATCCGGCCGGAGGCGACGGCGGGTGAACTGCCGGTTCCCTGCTGCCCTTCCAGCTCGGGCTGACCGGCCAGCAGGTAGGCGTAGTCGCTGTACATCACGCCGGTGAACACGCCGGTGCGGCTGCCCCGCAGCGTGGTCGGGTCGATCCCGGCGCCCTCCATCGCCTCCCAGGAGGTCTCCAGCAGCAGACGCTGCTGGGCGTCGGTGGCGGTGGCCTCGCGCGGCGACATCCCGAAGAAGGCCGGGTCGAAGTCGGCCGCTTCGGCCAGGAATCCGCCGTGCCGGGTGTAGGAGGTGCCCGGGTGGTCCGGGTCCGGGTGGTACAGCGCGTCGACGTTCCAGCCGCGGTCGTCCGGGAACGGGGTGATCGCATCGGTGCCGTCGGCGACCAGACGCCACAGGTCGTCCGGGGAGGCCACGCCGCCGGGGTAGCGGCAGGCCATGCCGACAATCACGATCGGATCGTCGATGGTCCGCGCGGCCGGGGCCGCGACCGTGGTGGCGGGCGCGGTGGAGGGCGCGGTGCCGGCCAGTTCCTCCAGCAGGTGCCCGGCCAGCACCTGCGGGGTGGGGTAGTCGAAGATCATGGTCGCGGGCAGGCGCAGCCCGGTCTCGCCACCCAGCCGATTGCGCAGTTCCACGGCGGTGAGCGATTCGAAGCCCAGTTCCTGGAAGGTGCTGGTGGCCCGGACCTGCCCGGTGTCGGGGTGTCCGAGCACGGCCGCGGCCTGGACCTGCACCAGTTCGAGCAGACGGGGCAGGCGCTCGGCCGGGGGCAGGGCCAGGAGGGTGTCGCTCAGGCCGGAGGCCGAGGCGCCGGAGGCGGTGCGGCGGGCCGGCCTGTGGCCGGGCACCAGGCCCCGCAGGATGGGCATCTGCGCGGCCCAGCCCAGGGCACTCAGGTCGATGTGCAGCGGCGCCACCACCGGGGCCGGGGCGCTGAAGGAGGCGTCGAACAGCGCCAGTCCGTCACCGGTTTCGAGCGCCGGCAGACCCGTCCGGGCCAAGCGGTCGAAGTCTGCGGTGCTGGTCAGGGCCGTGCGCTGGGCCCAAGCGGCCCACGTCAAGGAGCGACCGGGCAGCCCGGCGGCGTTGCGGTGCTCGGCGAGCGCGTCGAGGAAGGCGTTGGCGGCCGCGTAGTTGCCCTGCCCCGGCGCCCCGGCCTGTCCGGCGAAGGACGAGTAGAGCACGAACGCCTTCAGATCCAGCTCGCGGGTCAGCTCGTGCAGGTGCCAGGCGGCGTCGGCCTTCGGGGCCAGGGTGGTGGCCAGGCGCTGCGGGTCGAGGGAGGTGAGCAGGCCGTCGTCCAGCGCGCCCGCGGTGTGGATGAGCGCGGTCAGCGGGTGGGCGGGATCGATGCCGGCCAAGAGATCCTGCACGGCTTCCCGGTCCGAGACGTCGCAGGCGGCCACCTGTACCTCGGCACCGCTTCGACGCAGATCCGCGAACAGGTCATCGACCTCCGGTGCGTCCGGCCCGCGACGGCTGGCCAGGAGCAGGTGGCGAACGCCGTGCGCGGTCACCAGGTGCTGGGCCAACAGCGCGCCCAGACCGCTGGTGCCGCCGGTGATCAGGACCGTGCCGTCGGGGTCCCAGTCCGCCGGGTGCAGGTCGTGACCGGCCTGGTCGGTGACCAGCCGGGACAGGCTCGGGATCAGGGCAGCTCCCGAACGCACCGCAACCTGTGGTTCTTGGCTGGCCAGGACGGCCGTCACGAGGCCCACCAGGTCGAGGCCACCGGCGTCGAGGCCGCCCGGCTTCACGGCACGGCGTTCCCGGTGGCCGGCCTCCAGCGAGCCGGATTGCGAGGCAGCGGCTTCCTGGGCATCAGCCTCCAGGGCACCGGTTTCCTCGGCACCGGTTTCCACGAGGCCGGTTTCCACGACGCCGGCTTCCAGGTCGAGCAGCACGATCCGGCCCGGCTCCTCGCTCTGGGCCGAGCGCAGCAGCCCCCAGGCCGAGGCGGCAGCCAGGTCCGGCGCCGGGTCACTCGCCATCGACCGAACCGCACCGGTGCTGACCACAACCAGCTTCGCGTCCGCGTCCCGTGGCGCGGCAATCCACTCCTGAACCGCTCCGAGCACGGACGCGGTGGTCGCCTGAACTGCTTCGGTCACCGGAAGGTGGGCGTGGGCATCCAGGATCAGCACGGTGACGTCCGCGACGGAGTCCGGTCCGGGCAGGCCCGGGCCGGACTCCCTCAGGCGGTCCGCCAGCACTCCCTCACCGATGACGGCCCAGGAACCGGCGGCCGGCGTCGGCTGAGGCAGGCGAAGCGTCTTCCACTGCAGTCCGAACAGCGACGGTCCGGTGACGTCGGCCGGCCTCGTCAACTCCTCGGCCGCCACCGGGCGCACGGCCAGCGAGCGGATCGTGGCCACCGGCGCTCCGGCCGCGTCGGCCAGGGCCAGCGTGATCCGGTCCGGACCTTCGGTGCGCAGCCTCACCCGCAGCAGGTCGGCGGAAGCCGCATGCAGGGTGACGCCCTGCCAGGAGAACGGCAGCCGGGCCGGACCGGCCTCCACTGAACCGGTGAGCGCAGCGGCGTGCAGAGCGGCGTCGAGCAGCGCCGGGTGCAGGCCGAACTCCGAGGCCTGGTCGCTGAGCCCGTCCGGCAGCCGCACGTCGGCGTAGACCTCGCCGTCACCTCGCCAGGCCGCGCGCAGGCCCTGGAAGGCCGGCCCGTACTCCAGGCCCAGCGCTTCGGAGTTCGCGTACAGCCCGGACACGTCGACCGGCTCAGCTCCCACCGGAGGCCAGGTCGTGGCGTCGAACTGGTCTGTTTCCATCGGAGCTTCGGCCAGGACACCGGTGGCGTGCCGCACCCAGTCGCCTGCCGTCTCCGGCCGGGAGTCGATGCTGATGCTGCGGTTACCCAGCGCGTCCGCCGCGCCGACGGTCACCTGCACGCGCAGCGCGGCGGTCTCCGGCAGCACCATCGGAGCCTGCAGAGTCAGCTCTTCCACCTGGCGGCAGCCGACCTCGTCACCGGCCCGGACGGCCAGTTCCAGCAAGGCCGCGCCGGGTACCACCCGAGCACCCAGAACGGTGTGATCGGCCAGCCAGGGCTGCCGGGCCAGGGAGAGCCGGCCTGTGAACAGAAGCCCCTGACCGTCGGCCAGTTCCACCACGGCGCCGAGCATCGGGTGGTCGGCAGCGACCAGCCCAGCGGCGGAAACGTCGCCCAGGGCGTCGGTGGCCGGCTCAGGCCAGTAGGTCTGGTGCTGGAAGGCATACGTGGGCAGCGGCACCCGTCGGCCCGGGAAGAGCGCCGCCCAGTCCACGGCGACCCCGCGCACCCAGACCTCGGCCAGGCTGGTCAGCACCCGCCGCCAATCGCCCTCGTCCCGCCGCAACGTCCCGGCCGCGACGGCCACCACGTCTGCCTCGTCGATCGTCTCCTGCACGCCCACGGTCAGCACCGGGTGCGAGCTGACCTCCACGAACGCCCGGAACCGTTCCCCCAGCAACCGCTCCACCGCTGCGAAGAAACCAACCGGGCTCCGCAGATTCGCGAACCAGTAGCCGCTGTCCAGCTCCGGGCCTTCCAGCCACTCACCCGTCAGAGTCGACAGCATCGGTACCGACACCGGCCGCGGCTCCAGCCCAGCCAGCACCTCCGCCAGCTCGGCCTCCAGCGCGTCCACGTGCGCCGAGTGCGAGGCATAGTCCACTGCGATCATCCGGGCTCGCACGCCCTGCTCTGCGTACGAGTCGACCAGCGCCTGAACAGCCTGAGGGTCGCCG
Source organism: Kineosporia rhizophila (assembly GCF_021277265.1). GTDB lineage: Bacteria > Actinomycetota > Actinomycetes > Actinomycetales > Kineosporiaceae > Kineosporia > Kineosporia rhizophila. Next base: position 133,563 of record NZ_JAJSOH010000006.1, on the reverse strand, counting down.
GCCAGCACCACCGACCGCGGCCCGTTCACCGCTGCGACCGAAACACCGCCAGGAACAACAACCTCAGCCACCGGCAGCGCCACCGAAGCCATCGCACCGCGCCCGGCCAACGACCCAGCGATGGCCTGCGAGCGCAGCGCCACCACCCGAGCACCGTCCGGCAAGGTCAGCGCTCCGGCCACGACCGCAGCCGCGATCTCACCCTGCGAATGACCGATCACTGCATCGGGACGAACGCCCGCCGACTGCCACACCGCCGCCAGCGACACCATCACCGCGAACGAGACCGGCTGAACCACATCAACCCGGTCCAGATCAGCACCGCTGCGCACCACATCGAGCAGAGACCACTCCACGAACGGCTCCAACGCCGCCGCACACTCAGCCATCCGCTCAGCGAACACCGGCGACTCATCCAGCAGACGAGCACCCATACCGATCCACTGCGCCCCCTGGCCCGGGAACACCAACGCCGTGCGGCCGTCCACATCCGCCACCCCGGAAACGGTTCCGGATCCGGACGGCCGGCCACCGAACTGGACACTCCGGCCGGAAAGCCCGCCCAGAGCGTCCACAAGCTCTACCGAACCCGCACCGACCGCAACCGCACGATGCTCGAAAACGGCTCGTGAAGCAGCCAGCGAGAACGCCACATCCACCGGCTCAACCTCACCGGCGACCTCCGCGAGCCGCTCGGCCTGTTCAGCCAGCGCGGAACCGCTCTTGGCCGAGACCGTCCAGGCGATGGCCGGCGATTCCGCCCGCTGGACAACCGGAACCGAGACCTCGGGCGCGGCTTCCAGCACCACGTGAGCGTTGGTCCCGCTGATCCCGAACGACGAGACCCCGGCCCGGCGCGGACGTTCCACCGCCGGCCAGTCGATGCTCTCCCGCAGCAGTTCCACCGCTCCGGCCGACCAGTCCACGTGCGCCGACGGCTCGTCCAGGTGCAGCGTGCGGGGCAGCACGCCGTGCCGCATCGCCTGGACCATCTTGATCACCCCGGCCACACCGGCGGCCGCCTGGGTGTGCCCAATATTGGACTTGATCGAGCCCAGCCAGATCGGGCGCTCCCGGTCCTGCCCGTAAGTGGCCATCACCGCCTGAGCCTCGATCGGATCACCCAGAACCGTTCCGGTGCCGTGCCCTTCCACAGCGTCGACGTCCGCCGCGCTGACTCCGGCGTTGGCCAGGGCCTGGCGGATCACCCGTTGCTGGGAAGGTCCATTCGGGGCGGTGAGCCCGTTGGAGGCGCCGTCCTGGTTGACCGCCGAGCCCTTCACCACGGCCAGGATCTCGTGACCGTTGCGCCGGGCGTCCGAGAGCCGCTCGAGCACCAGCATGCCCACGCCCTCGGACCAGCCCGCACCGTCGGCGGCGGCGGAGTACGACTTGCACCGCCCGTCCGGCGCGTTCCCGCCCTGCCCGGTGAAGTCCACGAACGGGCCGGGGGTGGCCATCACCGTCACACCGCCGGCCAGAGCCAGGTTGCACTCACCCGAACGCAGCGCCTGGGCGGCCAGGTGCAGAGCCACCAAGGACGAGGAGCAGGCGGTGTCCACCGTGACCGCCGGGCCCTCCAGACCGAGGGTGTACGAAACCCGGCCGGTCATCACACTTCCGGCCGTTCCGGTGCCGAGGAATCCCAGCACGTCGTCCGGGAACGTCGCGTCCATGCCGTAGTCGTGGTACATCACGCCGGCGAACACCCCGGTGCGGCTGCCGCGGAGGCTGCCCGGGTCGATCCCGGCCGCCTCGAACGCCTCCCACGAGGTCTCCAGCAGCAGGCGCTGCTGCGGGTCCATGGCCAGCGCCTCACGCGGCGAGACGGCGAAGAACCCGGCGTCGAAATCTCCGGCCTGGTGGAGGAACCCGCCGCTGCGGATGAGCCTGGGCGAGCCGGGCGCCGCGTCCGCCCCGCTGCCGGAGGGTTCCGGCCAGCCCCGGTTCACCGGGAAACCGGAGATCGCGTCCACGTCCTGCGCCACCAGGTTCCACAGGCCCTCAGGCGAGGTCACGCCGCCCGGGTAACGGCAGCTCATCCCGACGATGACGATCGGGTCGGTAGCCGTGGCACCGGCCCCCGCATCGGTCGATGCGGTCAGATCACCGTGCTCACCGAGGATCTCGGCGAGCAGATGGTCGGCCAGCACGGCCGGGGTCGGGTAGTCGAACACCAGGGTGGCGGGCAGCCGCAGGCCGGTGATCTCACCCAGCCGGTTGCGCAGCTCGACCGCGGTGAGCGAGTCGAAGCCCAGCTCCCGGAACTCCCGCCGCAGGTCGACGGTTTCCGTGGTGGCGTGCCCGAGCACCAGGCAGACACCGGTGCGAACCAGGTCGATCAGCACCTCGCGGCGGGCCTCGGCCTCCAGCGGGGCCAGCTGCTGCAGCAGACCGGACGCGGTCTGTTCGCCCCCACTGACCAGGCGGCGGGCAGGCCGGACGAGTCCGCGCAGCAATGGCGGGATCTCGCCCGCGGCCCGCACCGCGGCCCGGTCCAGACGGACTGGTAGCAGCATCGCGTGGTCGTCGGTGGCCGTGGCTGCATCGAACAGCGCCAGGCCCAGTTCAGCGGTCAGCGCGGGCATTCCGGCGCGGCTCATCCGGCGCAGGTCGCTCTCCTCGAGCGTGCCGGTCATGCCGGCGTCCTGGGCCCACCCACCCCAGGCCAGGGACAGCGCGACCTTTCCTTCGGCCCGGCGCTGGGCGGCGAGGGCGTCGAGGAAGGCGTTCGCGGCAGCGTAGTTGGCCTGACCCGGCGCCCCGATCACGCCGGCCAGCGACGAGAAGAGGACGAAGGCTTCCAGGTCGTGATCGCTGGTCAGGTCGTGCAGGTTCCAGGCGCCTTCGGCCTTGGGCCGCAGCACGGTGTCCAGACGCTCGGGGGTCAGCGCCCCCACCACGCCGTCGTCCAGCAGGCCGGCGGTGTGAATCACTGCGCACAGGGGGTTCTGCGCCGGGATCGCGTCGAGCAGCTCCTGCAGCGAGGCCCGGTCGGAGACGTCGCTGGCGGCCACCGTGACCTGGGCGCCGAGAGCGCTCAGCTCCTGGGCCAGGTCGGCCGCTCCCGGCGCCTCGATCCCGCGTCGGCTGGCCAGGACCAGGTGGCGCACGTTCCGCTTCGTCACCAGGTGCCGGGCCAGCAGGGCCCCCAGTCCGCCGGTGCCGCCGGTGATCAGCACCGTCCCGTCCGGATTCCACTCCCGCGGTCCGGTCCCGGCGGGGGGCACTGCACTCAGGCGGGGCAGGTGCACGACGCCTTGGCGCACGGCGACCTGCGGTTCGGCGGCCGCCAGGGCGGCCTGCAGCGCCGGTCCGGTGATCTGCCCGTCGTGGTCCACCAGCACGAACCGGCCGGGATTCTCGGCCTGGGCGCTGCGGACCAGCCCGGCCGCCGCGGCCACGGCGGGATCGGCCGATTCCTCGGTCAGGAACACCAGTCGCGAGTCGGCGAAGCGGTCGTCGGACAACCACTTCTGCACGACCGCGAGCACCTGCTCGGTGATGGCCCGGGTGCGGGCGACGGGGTCGGGCAGGTCGTCGGGCGCGGCGATGCGGTAGGTGACAACGGGCGGGGTCGAGTCGCCGAGTTCGGTCCAGTCCACCGAATCATGGACGTCGGTCAGCCCCGGCTGCGCGGGCGCCGGTTCGGCGGGAGTCCAGTCCAGAGCGAACAGCGCATCCCTCAGTGCCGCGTTCGGGGCGGTGGCGGCGCCTTGGGGAACCGGTCGCAGGACGAGCGAGCCGACCGACAGCACCGGCGCGCCGGAAAGGTCGGCGACGTCCAGCGAGACGGCCTCGGACCCGGTGCGGGTCACCCGGACCCGCAGTTCGGTGGCGCCCTGGGCGTGCAGGGACACGTCGGACCAGGAGAAGGGCAGGCGTCCGCCGTCGGCCAGACCGGCGAAGGGCAGGACGTGGAACGCGGCGTCCAGCAGGGCCGGGTGCAGGCCGAAGTGCGCGGCGTCGGCGGTGGCCGACTCGGGCAGGCTGACCTCGGCGAACACCTCACCGTCCCGCTGCCAGGCCGCCTGCAGCCCCTGGAAGGTCCGGCCGTAGGCGAACCCGCCCTCGGCGAGCTGCTCGTACAGGTCGTCCACGGCCAGCGGTTCCGCGCCGGCCGGGGGCCAGAGCACAGCCTCGAAGGGCCGGCCGGGCCGAGCACCGCCGCGGCCGGTGGCGAGCAGACCGGTGGCGTGCTGACGCCAGGGCTCGTCCTCGGCCCCGGCCGGGCGGGTGTGGATCTGCAGGTCACGGCGGCCGGCGTGGTCCGGCCCGGAGACCGAGACCTGCACGGCCACAGCCTCTGCGTCGGTCAGGACCAGCGGCCCGGCCAGGGTGAGTTCCTCCACCCGGTCGCAGCCGACCTGGTCGCCGGCGCGGACCGCCAGTTCCAGGAAGCCGGTGCCGGGGAACAGGACGTTCCCGCCGACGGCATGGTCGGCCAGCCACACGTGGGTGCGCAGCGAGAGGCGTCCGGTCAGCAGGACACTGTCAGAACCGGCCACCGGCACGGCAGCGCCCAGCATCGGGTGCCGGGCCGCCACCAGGCCCAGGCCCCGGGCGTCGGTCGTCCTGTGCCCGCGCGGCCAGAAGCGCTGGTGCTGGAACCGGTAGGTGGGCAGATCCAGGCGACGGGCGCCGAGACCCTGCAGGTAGGCGGCCCAGTCCACGACCAGCCCATCGGTGTGCAGCTGGGTCAGGGCCTCCAGCACGGTGTCCGGCTCGGCCCGGTCGGTGCGCAGCAGCGCACTGGCGGCGGCCTGCGGGCGGCTTTCCAGCACCATGGCGGTGGCCACGGCCTCCGGCCCGAGCTCCAGGAAGCTGCCTGCTTCGGCGGCCTGGACGGCGTCGGCGAAGCGGACCGGCGCGCTCACGTGACGCACCCAGTACGACGCCGAGGCCAGGTCGGCGCCCGGCTCGACGGTGGAGGCGATCGCGATGGCCGGCGGGCGGAACCGCAGCCCTTGCACCACGCCCGCGAACTCGCTGAGCATCGGGGCCATCAGCGGTGAGTGGAACGCGTGCGAGACGTTCAGCCGGCGAGTCTTGGCGAACTCGCCGGCCACGCGCAGCACGGCCTCTTCGGTGCCGGACAGGACCACGGAGGCCAGCCCGTTCACCGCCGCGATCGACACCTCATCCTCAAGACCGGCCAGGTGCGGCAGCACCTCGTCCTCGGACGCCGCGACCGCCACCATCACCCCACCCGAAGGCAACGCCTGCATCAGCCGAGCCCGCGCACCCACCAGAGCACACGCGTCCTCAAGCGAGAGAACCCCGGCCACGTGCGCAGCCGCGATCTCCCCCACCGAGTGGCCGACCAGGACGTCCGGGCGCACGCCCCACGACTCCAGCAGCCGGAACTGCGCCACCTGCAACGCGAACAGGGCCGGCTGGGCGTCACCGGTACGGCTCAGGTCACCCGCGACCAGGTCGTCCAGCGGCAGGCCCAGGGCAGCCGCGACCTCGTCCCAGGCCCGGGCGAAGGCCGGGAACCGTTCGTGCAGGCCCCGTCCCATGCCGGTGCGCTGAGCGCCCTGACCGGAGAAGACGAAGGCCAGCCGGCCATCGGTTTCGCGACCGCTCAGCACGCCCGGGGCCGGACGGTCCTCGGCCAGGGCGGTGAGCCCGGTGACGGCCGACTGCAGGTCATCGGCCAGGACCGCGGCCCGGTACTCGAAGGCGGCGCGGGTGGTCAGCGTCGAGCCCGCCAGATCGGTCAGGGTGGCGCCGACGGGCAGACCCGTGGCCACGAACCGGGCCAGCTGCTCGGCCTGGGCCCGCAACGCCTGCGGCGAGCGACCCGAGACCGTCACCGGCAGAACCAGTTCAGGCTGCGACGAGTCCGGTACCGCCTCCGGTGCGACCTCTTCGAGGATCACGTGCGCGTTGGTGCCGCTGATCCCGAACGAGGACACGCCGGCCCGGCGCAGGTGACCGTTGCTCGGCCATTCCCGGGTCTCGGTGAGCAGTTCGACGTCCCCGGCGCTCCAGTCCACGTGGCTGGAGGGCGCGTCCAGGTGCAGCGTACGGGGCAGCACCCCGTGGCGCATGGCCTGCACCATCTTGATCACCCCGGCCACCCCGGCGGCGGCCTGGCTGTGCCCGATGTTCGACTTGACCGAGCCCAGCCACAAAGGCCGTTCGCGGTCCTGCCCGTAGGTCGCCAGCAGCGCCTGGGCCTCGATCGGGTCACCCAACGTGGTGCCGGTGCCGTGGCCCTCGATCGCATCCACCTGGCTCGGCAGCAGCCCGGCCGAGGCCAGAGCCTGCCGGATCACCCGCTGCTGGGACGGGCCGTTGGGGGCGGTCAGTCCGTTGGAGGCGCCGTCCTGGTTTACCGCCGATCCGCGCAGCCGCGCCAGCACCGGGTGGCCGAGCCGACGAGCGTCCGAAAGCCTTTCCAGAAGAACCAGGCCGACACCCTCGGACCAGCTCGTGCCGTCGGCCGCGTCGGAGAACGACTTGCACCGGCCATCGGCCGAGAGTCCGCCTTGCACGCCGAATTCCACGATGCCCAGCGGCGTCGTGATCACCGTGACGCCACCGGCCAGTGCCAGCGAGCACTCACCCGAGCGCAGCGCCTGAGCGGCCAGGTGCATGGCCACCAGCGAGGAGGAGCAGGCGGTGTCCACGGTCACGGCCGGCCCTTCCAGGCCGAATGTGTAGGACAGCCGTCCGGAAGCGACGCTGCCGGACTGGCCGGTGGCGAAGAAGCCCTGCGCGTCTTCCGGCGGCTGGTAGCCCGAGGCCGGAGCCCCGACGAAGACGCCGGTCCGGCTGCCGCGCAACTGGTCCGGGGTGATCCCGGCGGCCTCGAACGCCTCCCAGGCGGTCTCCAGCAGCAGGCGCTGCTGCGGGTCCATGGCGATCGCCTCACGTGGGGCGATCCCGAAGAAAGCGGCGTCGAAGTCGGCTGCGCCGCCGAGGAATCCGCCTTGGTAGGACAGTTCGCCGTGAGCGTCCCAGCCCCGGTCGGTGGGCAGCGGGCCGATTGCGTCGCGTTCGGCCATTACCAGCTGCCACAGGTCTTCGGGCGAGGACACGCCTCCGGGGTAGCGGGCGCTCATCCCGACGATGACGATCGGGTCGTCGAGCGCGGTGGTGGCCACGGCCGGGGAAAGTGCCCCCGGCTGGGTGCCGATGATCTCGGCGAGCAGGAAGGTGGCCAGCTCCTGCGGGGTCGGGTAGTCGAAGACCAGGGTGGCGGGCAGCCGGGTGCCGGCCGCGCCGGCCAGTCGGTTGCGCAGTTCGACGGCGGTCAGCGAGTCGAAGCCCAGGTCACGGAACTCGCTGCGGGGGTCGATCGCGGTCGGTGAACCGTGGCCGAGCACGGCCGCGGCCTCCACCCGGACCAGCTGCAGCAGGTGCCGCACCCGGTCGGCCTCGGGCATCCCGGCCAGCCGCCGCAGCAGCACCGCATCGGCCCGCCGGGCCTGCGATCCGGACGAGCGGCGCCGGGTGCGCACCAGCCCCTGCACCAGCGGCGGCAGGTCGTCGTGGGACTGCAGCACCCGCAGGTCCAGCCGGGCCGGGGCCACGACGGCGAGGCCGGTGCCGAGAGCGGCGTCGAACAGCTCCAGGCCCTGTTCGCCGGTCAGCAGGGGCAGACCGGTGGCGGTGAGCCGGTCCAGGTGGGCGTCCGAGAGCTGCGCGGACATGCCGCTCTCCTTCGACCACGCGCCCCAGATCAGCGCGGTCGCGGGCAGCCCCTGGGTGTGCCGGTACTGGGCCAGGGCGTCCAGACCGGCGTTGGCCGCGGCGTACCCGGCCAGTCCGGCCCCGCCGAGCAGGCCCGCCATCGAGGAATAGAGGACGAACGCGGCCAGGTCCTGTTCGCGGGTCAGCTCGTGCAGGTGCCAGGCGGCGTCGATCTTGGGCCCGAGCACCGTGGTGAGGCGCTGCGGGGTGAGTCCGTCGATCACCCCGTCGTCGCGCACCCCGGCGGCATGGATCACGGCGGTCAGCGGGTGCTCGGCCGGCACGGCCCCGAGCAGCGCGGCGACCGCGTCCCGGTCGGCCAGGTCGCAGGCGCTCAGGGTGACCTGCGCGCCCTCGGCGGTGAGTTCGCCGAGCAGTTCCTCGGCGCCTTCGGCCTGGGCGCCGCTGCGGCTGGCCAGCAGCAGGTGCTGGACGCCGTGGCGGTGCACCAGGTGGCGGGCCAGCTGGGCGCCGAGACCGCCGGTGGCGCCGGTGATCAGCACGGTCCCGTCCGGGTCCCAGCCGGCCGTCGGCGCGGTCGTCGAAGCGGTCGTCGGGTCGGTCGTCGGCGCGGTCCCGCTCGGCGTGATCCGGGCCAGGCGAGGGACCAGGACCTGTCCGTTGCGGAGCGCCACCTGCGGCTCGCCCGTGGCCAGCACGGCCGCCAGTTCCTGGGCCGGGTCGGTGGTTTCGGTGGTGTCGATCAGGACGAGGCGTTCCGGGTGCTCGGCCTGGGCACTACGCAGCAGGCCCACGGCAGCGGCCGCGGCCGGATCGGCCACCGGTTCCTCGTCCCGGACAGCAACTGCGTTCCGGGTGATCACCACCAGGCGCGAGTCCGTGAAACGCTCCTGCCCGAGCCAGTTCTGAACCAGGGCCAGGGCCCGCTCGCAGATGTCCCGCACGGCGTCGGCGCTCTGGGCGGCCGAGCGCAGGGTGACCACCACCAGCTCCGGCGAGCCCTCGATGCCCTGCAGGTCCGCGTCGGCCCGGGCCACCGCGGCGGGTGTCCCGGCCGGGCCGGTGCCGGCGTCGGCAGGGACCCAATCGATGCGGAACAGCGAACCGGAACCGGCCGAGGTGCGGCCGGTGAACAGGGTGAGGTCGAGCGGCCGGAAGCCGACCGACTCCGCGGTGATGACGGGCGCACCTGCGGCGTCCACGGCGATCAGCCGCACTGATCCCGGGCCGGCCGCGGTCAGGCGCACCCGCAGGGTGTGTGTGCCCACGCTGTGCAGGGCCAGGCCGGACCAGAACGCGAGCATCCGCTCCGGCTCACCCAGCAGCAGGGTGGCCCCACGGAGGGCGGCCTCCAGCAGGGCCGGGTGCAGGCCGAACGAGGCGGCGTCCTCCACCTGCACCGGCGCCTCGACCTCGGCGAAGACCTCGTCGCCGCGCCGCCACACCTCGCGCAGGCCCTGGAAGGCGTTGCCGTGATGGATGTGGGTGCTGCCCTCCAGAGCGACGCTCTCGGCGCCCTCCGGCGGCCAGACACCGAGCTCGGCTGCGCTCAGCTCGTCAGCCTGCTCGGCCAGATCGGCGGCGCCTTCGGCGCGTTCGGCCAGGACGCCGGTGGCATGGCGGGTCCAGGGTTCGTCCTCCCCGGCGACCGAGGGCCGCGAGTGCACGGAGAGCTCGCGTCGTCCGTCCGCGTCCGGCTCGGCGATCCGGACCTGGACGGCGGTGGGCACCTCGGTGCCCAGCAGAAGCGGCTGGTCCAGGGTCAGTTCCTCGACCAGCCGGCAGCCGACCTCCTCGGCCGCCCGCAGCGCGAGCTCGGCGAACCCACCACCGGAGAAGACTGAGGTCTCCCCGACGGCGTGCTCCAGCAGCCAGGGGTGGGTGTGAGCGGCCAGCCGCCCGGTGAGGACCACTGAGCCCGATCCGGCCAGCGGCAGCACGGCGCCCAGCAGCGGGTGCCCGGTGGAGACCAGGCCCAGACCGCTGGGGTCGCCGCCACGGTTGCCGGTCGGCCAGAAGCGCTGCCGCTCGAACGCGTAGGTGGGCAGGTTCACCCGCCGCGCCCCGGTGCCCGCGTGCAGCGCGGGCCAGTCCACCGGCACACCGCGCACGAAGGCCCGGGCGAAAGCCCGCAGCACCTGCGCCCAGCCACCCTGCTCCTCGCGCAGCGTGCCGGTCACCACGGCCGGCGCCTGAACCTGGTCGAGCGTCTCCTCGATCCCCAGCGACAGCGCGGGGTGCGCGCTGATCTCCAGGAAGTTGCTGAAGCCCTGCTCGGCGAGGGTCTTCACGGCATCCGCGAAGCGCACCGTGTCGCGCAGGTTGCGCACCCAGTAGGCGGCGTCCAGGTCGGCGCCGTCGCTCCACCGGCCGGTGGTGGTGGACAGCAGGGGCGTGTGCCCGGCGGTCGGCCGGGTACCGGCCAGCCGGTCGAGCAGGTCTTCGGCGATCGCGTCGACCGCCGGTGAGTGGGCAGCGAAGTCCACACCTTCCAGCCGCCAGCGCATCAGCCGGGCTGCGACCAGGCGCTGCTCCAGCACGTCCATCGCTTCGGGGTGACCGGCGATGGTCACCGCGCGCGGGCCGTTCACCGCCGCGACGGCGACCCGGTCGGCCAGCCCGTCCAGCTGAGCGTGCACGGTGGTCTCGTCGGACATCACGGTGAGCATGGCGCCGTGCCCGGACAGCCGGTCGGCGATCAGCCGGCTGCGCACCGCGACGATCCGGGCCGCGTCGGTCAGGCTCAGGACGCCCGCCACACAGGCGGCCGCGACCTCGCCCTGCGAGTGTCCGACGACGGCCTCGGGCTGCACCCCGGCCGACTGCCACACCGCTGCGAGCGAGACCATCACCGAGAACGAGACGGGCTGGAGGACGTCCACCCGCTCGATCGTCGGCGCCCCCTCGGCCCGGCGGACGATGTCCAGGAGCGACCAGCCGGACCATTCGACGTGGGGTTCCAGCGCGGCCGCGCACTCAGCCATCCGGGCCGCGAAGACCGGCGACTCCTCCAGCAGTTGGGCGCCCATCCCGGCCCACTGCGTGCCCTGCCCGGGGAAGACGAAAACGGTCTTGCCGGTCAGGTCGGCCATGCCGGTGACCAGGTCGGCGGTCTTGAGGCCGGAGTCGATCGCGTCCAGTCCGGCCCGCAGTTCGGCGGAGTTCTGGCCGATGGCGACGGCCCGGTGCTCGAACAGGCTGCGGCCGGTGGCGGTGGAGTAGGCGACGTCAGCCGGCGCCAGGTCGTGGCGCTGGCCGAAAGCGCTGAGCCGGGCGGCCTGACGGTGCAGGGCCGGCTCGGTGCGCCCGGAGACGATCCAGGCCTGAGCCGGGGTGGGATCGACCGTCGGCTCAGAGATCTCTTGTCCGGGGGCCTGTTCGAGGATGACGTGCGCATTGGTGCCGCTGATCCCGAAGGCCGAGACACCGGCCCGCCGCGGGTGGCCGTTCTCCTCCCACGGCACGCTCTGGCTCAGCAGCTGGATGTCGCCGCCGGCCCAGTCGATGTGTTCGGACGGGTTCTCGGCGTGCAGGGTCTGCGGCAGCTGGTTGTGCTGCAGCGCCAGCACCATCTTGATCACACCGGCCACCCCGGCAGCCAGCTGGGTGTGGCCCAGGTTGGACTTCACCGAGCCGAGCCACAACGGACGCTCCCGTTCCTGGCCGTAGGTGGCCAGCAGCGCGTGAGCCTCGATCGGGTCCCCCAGACGGGTACCCGTGCCGTGCGCCTCCACCGCATCCACATCAGCGGCCGAGAGTCCGGCCGCGGCCAGGGCCCGGCGGATCACCCGCTGCTGCGAAGGCCCGTTCGGGGCGGTCAGACCGTTCGAGGCACCGTCCTGGTTGACCGCAGAGCCCTTGATCACCGCGAGCACGTCGTGCCCGTTGCGACGGGCGTCCGAAAGCCGTTCCAGCAGAATCAGACCGACACCCTCGGACCAGCCGGTGCCGTCCGCCTCGGCCCCGAAGGCCTTGCACCGACCGTCGGCGGCCAGCCCGCCCTGGGCGTGCAGTTCCCCGAAGACGGCGGGGCTGGCGATCACGGCCACACCACCGGCCAGAGCCAGGGAGCACTCCCCCGAGCGCAGGGACTGGGCCGCCAGGTGCAGGCTCACCAGAGAAGCCGAGCAGGCGGTGTCGACGGTGACGGCCGGGCCCTCCAGGCCGAAGGTGTAGGAGACCCGGCCCGAGGCCACGCTGGCCAGGTGCCCGGTCAGGGCGTGCCCCTGGCTCTCCGGGGGGCCGGTGTAACCCGAGTCGGTGGCCCCGACGAACACCCCGGTCTCGCTGCCGCGCAGCTGCTCCGGGCGCAGACCGGCGCGTTCGAAGGTCTCCCAGGCGGTCTCCAGCAGCAGACGCTGCTGGGGGTCCATGGCCAGGGCCTCACGTGGGGAGATGCCGAAGAAGCCGGCGTCGAAGCGGGTTGCGTCGTAGAGGAATCCGCCCTCGACCTGGCGGCTGATCGGGGCCCAGCCCCGGTCGGTGGGCAGGCCGGAGACCGCGTCGCGGCCTTCGGCCAGGAGCTGCCAGAAGTCCTCCGGGGAGTTCACGCCGCCGGGGAACCGGCAGGCCATGGACACGATCACGATCGGGTCGCCGACGTCGGAGCTGCGGGTGACCACGGCGCCGGGCTCGGCGCTCGCCCCGAGCAGCTCGTCCAGCAGGTGCTGGGCCACGGCCGTGGGGGTCGGGTAGTCGAAGACCAGGGTGGAGGGCAGACGCAGCCCGGTGGCCGAGCCGAGGCGGTTGCGCAGCTCGATCGCGGTGAGCGAGTCGAAGCCCAGCTCGCGGAACTCCCGGCGCAGGTCCAGGTCCTGCGGGGAGGCGTGCCCCAGCACAGCGGCGGCCTGGCCGCGCACCAGGTCGGTGAGGTAGGTCAGCCGGTCCTCGGCCGACAGCGCGTTCAGGCGCCCGAGCAGCGCCCCCTCGTCCACGGCGTTGGTCACGGCGGTCCGGCGCTGGGTACGCACCAGCCCACGCCACAACGGAGCGACCCGGCCCCGGGCCAGGGCCTTGAGGTCGGCGGGCACCGGAGCGACCATCGGCTCGTCCGAACCGATGGCGGCGTCGAACAGGGCCATGCCCCGCTCGGTGCTGATCGCCGGCAGCCCGGCCGCGGCCATCCGCCCGGCATCGGAACCACTAACTGCGCCGGTCATTTCGCTGGTCTGTTCCCACAGCCCCCAGGCCAGCGAGAGACCGGGCAGACCGTTGGCGCGGCGCCGGGTCATCAGGGCGTCGAGCCAGGTGTTGGCCGCGGCGTAGTTGGCCTGGCCGGGGGTGCCGATCAGGCCGGTGAACGAGGAGAACACCACGAACGCGGCCAGATCCGCGTCCTGGGTGAGCTCGTGCAGGTTCCACGCGGCGTCCACCTTGGGACGCAGCACGTCGGAAAGACGCTGCGGGTCCAGGCCGGTGAGAATGCCGTCGTCCAGCACACCGGCGGTGTGGATCACGGCCGTGAGCGGATGCTGCCGGTCCACACCTTCGATCAATGCGCGGGCCTGGCCCCGGTCCGCGACGTCGGCCGCCACCACGCTCACGTGCGCGCCGCCGGCCTCCAGGTCACGCACCAGGTCGAGAGCCCCGGGCGCGTCCAGGCCGCGACGGCTGGTGAGCATCAGGTGCCGCACGCCGTGAGTGGCCACCAGGTGCCGGGCCAGCTCGCCGCCCAGGGTACCGGTGCCGCCGGTGATCAGGACCGTTCCGTCCGGGTTCCAGCCGGCCGGGATGCTGAGCACGATCTTGCCGGTGTGCTTGGCCTGGCTCATCGTGCGGAACGCGTCCCGACCTCGCCGCACGTCCCACACGGTCGAGGGCAGGGGCTGCAGGGTGCCGGCGCGGAAGTGGACCATCATCTCGGCCATCGCGCTGCGCAGCCGCTCGGGTCCTTGGTCGAGGACGTCGTAGAAGTGGTAGTTGATCTCCGGGTAGTCACCGGCCTCCCGGATGTCGAGCTTGCCCATCTCCAGGAACCAGCCACCCGGACGCACCAACCGCACCGACGCATCCACGAACTCGTTCGCCAACGAGTTCAGCACCACGTCGAAGCCACCGGTCGCAGCCCGGAACTTGTCCTCGAACGCCAGGTCGCGCGACGACGCCAGGTGGTCGTCGTCGATCCCGAGCGAGCGCAGCACGTCCCACTTGGGCTCGCTGGCGGTGGCGTAGACCTCGGCCCCGAGCATGCGGGCCAGCTGGATCGCCGCCATGCCTACGCCGCCGGCGGCGGCGTGGATGAGCACGGTCTGCCCGGCCCGCAGGTTTGCCAGGTCGACCAGACCGTAGTGAGCGGTGAGGAAGACCGCGGGGACGGTGGCCGCGTCCTCGAACGACCAGCCCTGCGGGAAGGTGGTGAGCTTGTCGGCCCGCACCACCGCGACCGGCCCGAAGGCGCCCTCCATCATGCCGGTGACCCGGTCGCCGATCGCGAACCCGGTCACGTCCGGGGCGGTCTCCAGCACCACGCCGGAGGCCTCGCCGCCCATCCAGCCGGTCTTGCCCTGGAACCAGCCCAGCGCACTCAGGCTGTCCAGCACGTCGCGGAAGTTCAGCCCGGCGGCCCGCACCCCGACCCGCACGTGACCGGCCGGCAGTTCCTCGGCGCCCTCGGGCCAGGCGATCAGGTCCAGCGCGTCCAGGCTGCCCTTACGACGGCTGCCCAGACGCCACGGCACTCCGACCGGCGGCAGCAGGCCGTCGCCCGTGCTGAGGGCGGCCAGGCGCGGCGCCCACACCGCCCCCTCGCGCACCGCCAACTGCGGTTCGTCCGCCATGGCCACGGAGGCCAGGTCGGTCGGTTCCGCCGCAGCCGGGTCCAGGTCGAGCAGGACGAAGCGGCCCGGGTTCTCGGACTGCGCGGAGCGCACCAGCCCCCAGACCGCCGCGGCCGCCAGGTCCGGCTGCTCACCGCTCACCGACACCGCACCCCGGGTCACCACCAGCAGACGGGAGGCCGAAGTGCGCTCGTCGGCCAGCCAGTCCTGCAGGCGCCGCAGCACCTGGGCGGTGGTCGAGTGGGTGGCTGCCACCGGGTCGGCCGCCGGGCTCACGGTCAGCCGTACCAGGGCGGGAACCGCGTCGAACTCCGTCAGCTCGACCGGCTCCGGGCCTTCCGCCGTAGCCAGGTCCGGAAGCTTCGTCCAGCTCAGGCGGAACAACGAGTCCCGCGATCCAGACGCGCTCTCGGCCGTCAGCTGACCGGCGCCCACCGAACGCAGGGTGAGGTTCTCGGCCGAGAGCACCGGCTCTCCGCCCGGATCCACTGCCGAGAGCGAGACCGAGTCAGCGCCGGTGCGGGTGAGCCGAACCCGAAGGGCCCGAGCCCCCTGGGCGTGCAGGCAGACCTCCTCCCAGGAGAAAGGAAGACGTACGCCCTCGGCCTGGTCCAGCCCCACGTACGGGATGGCGTGCAGCGCCGCGTCCAGGAGGGCCGGGTGGATCCCGAACGTCGGTCCCTCCGCCTCGGTCTCCGGCAGAACAACGTCCGCGAAGACCTCACCATCGCGCAGCCAGGCCGCCTGCAGCCCCTGGAACAGCTCGCCGTAGTGCAGACCGCCCGCGGCCAACTGCTCGTAGGCGCCTTCGAGGTCGATCGGCTCGGCTCCGGCCGGCGGCCACGCCGTGGCGTCGAAGCCGGCCGTACGCTCGCCCACGGCCAGGCGGCCGGTGGCGTGCTGTGTCCAGGCCGACTCGTCCACCTCGTCCGCGGTCTGCGAGTAGATGCTGACGGTACGGTCACCGGCGTCCGCGGGCGGGCCCACCCAGACCTGCACCGCGACCTGGACGTGCTCGTCCAGGGTCAGCGGGGTCAGCAGGGTCAGCTCTTCCACCCGGTCGCAGCCCACCTGGTCCCCGGCCCGCACGGCCAGGTCGAGGAAGCCCGTGCCCGGGAACAGGACCGTCTCGCCCACCTTGTGACCGGCCAGCCAGGGATGGGTGCGCAGGGACAGCCGCCCGGACAGCAGCACGCCCTGACCGCCGGCCAGGCCCACCGCCGCGCCGAGCACCGGGTGGGCCGTCGCGACCAGGCCCAGCCCGGCCGCGTCACCGGTCGTGGGCAGGGGGGCGCTGGGCCAGTAGGTCTGGTGCTGGAAGGCATAGGTAGGCAGGGTGACCCGCTGACCGGGGAACAGAGCCGCCCAGTCCACCGCCGGCCCGCGCACCCAGAACTCGGCCAGACTGGTCAGCACCCGGTCCCAGCCGTCCTGGTCACGCCGCAACGTGCCACCGGTGACCGCGACCACGTCCGCCTGGTCGATGGTCTCCTGCACGCCCACGGTCAGCACCGGGTGCGAGCTGACCTCCACGAAGGCCCGGAACCGCTCCCCCAGCAACCGCTCCACGGCCGCGAAGAACCCGACCTGGTTACGCAGATTCGCAAACCAGTACTGCGCGTCGAGCTCTGGGCCTTCCAGCCACTCACCCGTCAGGGTCGACAGCATCGGCACCGACACCGGCCGAGGCTCCAGCCCGGCCAGCACCTGCGCCAGCTCGGCCTCCAAGGCGTCGACATGCGCCGAGTGTGAGGCGTAGTTCACCGCAATCATCCGCGCCCGCACACCCTGCGCCGCGTAGTCATCGACCAGCGCCTGCACTGCATCCGGGTCACCAGCGACGACCACCGACCGTGGCCCGTTCACCGCCGCAACCCAAACGCCCTCCGGCACGGTGATCTCAGCCGCCGGCAGTGCCAGAGAGGCCATCGCGCCCTGGCCCGCCAGCGAGCCAGCAATGGCCTTCGACCGCAACGCCACCACCCGAGCACCGTCCTGCAGCGAAAGCGCCCCGGCCACGACAGCGGCCGCGATCTCACCCTGCGAATGCCCCACCACCGCATCCGGCCTCACACCAGCCGATTCCCACACCGCCGCCAACGACACCATCACGGCGAACGAAACCGGCTGAACCACATCCACCCGGTCCAGCGCCTCGCCACCGCGCACCACATCCAGCAACGACCAGTCCACGAACGGCTCCAACGCCGCCGCACACTCAGCCATCCGGGCCGCGAAGACCGGGGACTCATCCAGCAGACGAGCCCCCATACCGACCCACTGCGCCCCCTGCCCCGGGAACACAAAGGCCGTGCGGCCGTCCACATCAGCCACCCCGGAAACGAAACCGGCCGACGAAAGCCGGCCACCAAGGCTCGGGCCCGACTGGATGCCACCCACCGACTGGACGCTTCCACCGAAAGGCCCACCCAGAGCGTCCACAAGCTCCACCGAACCTGCACCGACCGCAACCGCGCGATGCTCGAAAACGGCTCGAGAAGCAGCCAGAGAGAACGCCACATCCACCGGCTCCAGCTCACCGGCAACCTGGGCCAGCCGCTCCGCCTGCCCACCCAGAGCAGCCTCGCTCTTGGCCGACAGAGCCCACGCCACCGCACCCGGCACAGTCGGCCGACCTGCCCGAAGGGCCGGCTGCGGGCCTTCTTCGATCAGGACGTGCGCATTCGTCCCACTGATTCCGAACGAGGAGACACCGGCCCGCCGCGGACGTCCGTCGGTGTCCCACGAAACCTGCTCCTTCAGAGGCGAGACCGCCCCGGTCGACCAGTCCACGTGCGACGAAGGCTCGTCCAGGTGCAGGGTGCGGGGCAGCACCCCGTGGCGCATGGCCTGCACCATCTTGATCACCCCGGCCACTCCCGCGGCGGCCTGAGCGTGCCCGATGTTGGACTTGACCGACCCCAGCCACAACGGCCGTTCCCGGTCCTGCCCATAGGTCGCCAGCAACGCCTGGGCCTCGATCGGGTCACCCAGAGTGGTTCCGGTGCCGTGCCCTTCGACCGCATCCACATCAGCCGGCTGCAGACCGGCCGAAGCCAGTGCCGCCCGGATCACCCGCTGCTGCGACGGCCCGTTCGGAGCGGTCAGCCCGTTCGACGCGCCGTCCTGGTTCACCGCCGAACCCCGGATCACCGCCAGCACCTCATGGCCGTTGCGGCGAGCGTCCGAAAGCCGCTCCAGCACCAGCACACCCACACCCTCGGACCATCCGACTCCGTCGGCCGCGTCCGAGTACGACTTGCACCGGCCGTCCAAGGCCAGCCCGCCCTGGGCGCTGAAATCGATGAACGGCCCCGGTGTGGCCATCACCGTCACCCCGCCGGCCAGCGCCAGGGAGCACTCCCCCGAGCGCAGGGCCTGGGCGGCCAGGTGGATCGCCACCAGCGACGAGGAACAGGCCGTGTCCACGGTCACGGCCGGCCCTTCCAGGCCGAACGCGTACGAGATGCGACCGGTGAGAACACTTCCGGCCGTACCGGTACCGAGGAAGCCCATCGACTCCTCGGGGAAACGCATCCGGCCCGAGGCGTAGTCGTGGTACATCAGCCCGGCGAACACACCGGTCCGGCTGCCCCGCAACGTCGCCGGGTCGATGCCCGCCCGCTCGAACGCCTCCCACGAGGTCTCCAGCAGCAACCGCTGCTGGGGGTCCATCGCCACCGCCTCACGCGGCGAGATCCCGAAGAAACCGGCGTCGAAGTCCCCGGCCTGGTGCAGGAATCCACCCTCGCGCACGTAGCTGGTGCCACGGGCCTCCCGGTCCGGGTCGTACAGGCCGTCCAGGTCCCAGCCCCGCCCGGGCGGGAACGGCGAGATCCCGTCGCCGCCCTCGCTGACCAGACGCCAGAGGTCTTCCGGCGAAGCGACACCGCCGGGGTAGCGGCAGGCCATCGACACCACTGCGATGGGATCGTCCGCCCGTCCGGCCAGCTGCTCCACGGGCGCACCCGGCCCGTCTTCCTGCAGCAGCTCGGACAGCAGGAACTCGGCCAGGGAAAGCGGGTTCGGGTAGTCGAACACCAGCGTCGAGGACACCCGCAGCCCGGTCGCACCGGAGAGCCGGTTGCGCAGTTCCACCGCCGTCAGCGAGTCCAGACCCAGGTCGCGGAATTCCCGGCGAGCCTCCACGGTGTCGGCCGAGACGTGGCCGAGTACCATCGCGACCTCGGTGCGCACCAGGTCCAGCACGATCTCCAGGCGCTCGCCCGGCTCCAGCGGACTCAGACGCTGCAGCAGCGTGCTGACCGCCTGACCGCCGCCCACGGCCGTCCTTCGGCCACCGCGCACGAGACCGCGCACCAACGGCGGCAGGTCGGTCAGGCCCCGGAGCGCGGCCGGGTCCAGCTGGGCGGTCACCAGAACCGCCTCGTCCAGAGCCAGCGCGGTGTCGAACAGGGCCAGACCCTGCTCAGCGCTGATCATCGGCAGGCCGGCGCCCGAGCCGGAGAGCGCGCCGGCCATACCGTCGGCCGCGTCCCAAGGCCCCCACTGCAGGCTGGTGGCGGGCAGACCGGCGGCCCGACGCTGCTGGGCCAAGGCATCGAGGAAAGCGTTGGCGGCCGCGTAGTTTCCCTGCCCAGGCGCGCCGAGCAGGCCGGCCACCGACGAGTACAGCACGAACGCCGTGAGGTCACGGTCGGCGGTCAGCTCGTGCAAGTGCCAGGCGGCGTCCGCCTTGGGCGCCAGCACCGTGTCCAGACGCTCGGACGACTGCGACCCGATCACCCCGTCCTCCAGCACTCCGGCCGCGTGCACCACGGCGGTGATCGGGTGCTGGTCCAAAAGCCCGGCGACAGAGTCACGATCACTCAGGTCGCAGGCCACCACCGCAACCTCGGCGCCCAGGCCGGACAGCTCTGCGCGCAGCGCCTGCGCCCCGGGAGCGTCCGGTCCCCTCCGACTGGCCAGCACCAGCCGGCGCAGCCCACGTTCGGTGACCAGGTGCCGGGCCAGCACAGCACCCAGTCCCCCCGTACCACCGGTGATCAGCACGCAGGCTTCGCTGTCCCAGGCCGGGGCCGGAGGCCGGGCGACCACCCGGACCAGACGCGGCACCAGAACCTCGCCTGCCCGCAGCGCGATCTGGGGTTCACCGGTCTCGAGAACGGCCGCCGGGATCACGCCGTGACCTTCGACCAGGACGAACCGGCCCGGGTTCTCCGACTGCGCCGACCGCACCAGGCCCTGCACCGCGGCCACGCCCGGGTCGCTCACCGCGTCCGCGGTCCGGATCACCAGCCGGGAAGCGGCGTAGCGCTCGTCGGCGATCCACTCCTGGAGCATCCTGAGGACGTGCGTGGTCAGCTCGCGCACTCGGGTGAGCGGTTCGCTCGCAACGGTTTCGGGCAATTGCCAGAGGACGACCGGGGGCACCGGATCGAGGGACGTCGGCGAGCCGTCGGGGTCGAGAAGAACGGCTTCCATCGGGGTCTCGGAGATGTTGGGAAGGGTCTTCCACTCCAGCCGGAAGACGGAGTCCCGGCCACCGGCGTGGTCCGGGCGGGCTGCGCCGAGCCGGTCGGCCGGCACCGAGCGGAACGCCAGTTCCCGCACGTCGAGCACCGGGGCGCTCTGGCCGTCGACGGCGGTGATCGCGATGCTTTCGGGGCCGGTGCGGGTCAGGCGCACCCGCAGCGTGGTGGCCCCGGCCGCCCGCAGGTCGAGCCCGGACCAGGAGTAGGGCAGGCGCACGCCCTCGTCCCCGGCGCCCAGGTCGAGGAAGGTGCTGGCGTGCAGGGCGGCATCCAGCAGGGCCGGGTGCAGTCCGAACTGCCCGGCACTGCTCTCGTCCGGCAGCTGCACCTCGGCGAACACGTCCTCGCCACGGCGCCAGGCCGCGTGCAGGCCCTGGAACAGCGGGCCGTAGCCGAAGCCCTGCCCGGCCAGCTGCTCGTACAGGCCGTCCAGGTTCACCGCTTCCGCACCGACCGGAGGCCACTCGGCCAGCTCGGTCAGCGCCGCGGCGCCGCCCCCAGGGCTCAGGAGCCCGGTGGCGTGCCGGGTCCAGGGCTCGTCGTCGGAGGCCTCGGCCGACCGGGTGTAGATGTCCACGGTGCGCCGGCCCAGCTCGTCGGCCTCGTCCAACCGGACCTGCAGCGACAGGGCGCCGGTTGGGTCGAGCACCAGCGGCGTGGTCAGCGACAGGTCCTCCAGGTGGTCGCAGCCCACCTGGTCCCCGGCCCGCACCGCGAGTTCCACGAATCCGGTGCCGGGGAAGAGCACCACGTCGCCGACCGCGTGGTCGGCCAGCCACGGGTGGCTGCTCAGCGACAGGCGTCCGGTGAGCAGCAGTTCGGAAGTGCCGGCGACGCCGACCTCGGCCCCGAGCAGCGGGTGCTCGGCGCTGCGCAGACCGGCGGCGGCAACGTTGCCGGGCCGCTGCGTCGGCACCGACCAGTAGCGCTCGGACTGGAAGGCGTAGGTGGGCAGGGCGATGCGCCGGCCGTCGGGCAGCAGGGGCTGCCAGTCCACCGCGATACCGCGCACGTGCAGCCGGGCCAGTGCCTCGGTCGCGGCCTCGACCTCGTCCCGGTCGGCGCGCAGCATCGGCACGGCCGACTCGGGCCGGATCTCCTCGATCATGGCCGCGGCCGTCCCGCCGGGCCCGATCTCCAGGAACGTGCCGGCCGGGCAGTCGGTCACCGCGTCGGCGAAGCGCACCGGGGCGGTGACGTGCCGCACCCAGTAGTCCGGGTCGTCCAGCCGGGCCCCGGCCTCCACCGTGGAGTGCACCGGGATCTGGGCGGGCCGGAAGTCCAGGCCGCGCACGGTCTCGGCGAACCGGGCCAGCATCGGGCGCATCAGCGGCGAGTGGAAGGCGTGGGAAACGTTCAGCCGCTTGCTCTTGGCGAAGTTCGCGGCGATCCGGAGCACCGTCTGCTCGTCGCCGGACAGCACGACCGACTGCGGTCCGTTCACCGCCGCGATCGAGACCTCGTCTTCGTGGCCGGCCAGGTGCGCGAGGACGTCCGTCTCCGAGGCCTGGACCGCCACCATGGCGCCCCCGGAGGGGAGCTCCTGCATCAGGGCGGCCCGGGCCCGGACCAGGGTGCAGGCGTCGGCGAGGGAGAGCACACCGGCCGCGTGGGCGGCCGCGATCTCGCCGATCGAGTGCCCGATCAGCGTCTCGGCCTGCACACCCCACGACTGGGCCAGCCGGAACAGGGCCACCTGCAGCGCGAACAGGGCCGGCTGGGCGTTACCGGTGCGCTCCAGCGGCCCGGTCACCACCTCGTCCAGAGGCAGGCCCAGGGCCTGGGCCACCTCGTCCCAGGCGGCGGCGAACACGCCGAAGCGCTGGTACAGCTCTCGGCCCATGCCGGTGTGCTGGGTGCCCTGGCCGGAGAAGACCACGGTCAGGCCACCACCGGTGTCGGAACGGCTGCCCTGCACCAGCCCGAGCGCGGAGCGGCCCTGCGCCAGCGCGGTCAGCCCCGCCGACAGGTCGGCGGCGTCGCGGACCAGGAGCACGGCCCGGTGCTCGAACACCGAGCGGGCCTTGACGCTCGACCAGGACAGGTCGGTGCGCGAAGTCTCGGTGTTGATCAGGAAGTCGCTCAGACGGGCGGCCTGGGCCCCCAGGGCCGCAGCGGTGCGGCCGGAGACCAGCACCGGAACCGGGTGCGGCAGGTCGGGCTGCGGTTCCGGGACCGGCTCCTTACGGTCGGGGGCCTCTTCCAGAACCAGGTGGGCGTTGGTGCCGCTGATCCCGAACGAGGAGACCCCGGCCCGGCGCGGATGACCGTTCTGCTCCCAGGGCACCGGCTGGGTGAGCAACTGGACGTCGCCGCCGGCCCAGTCGATGTGCTCGGACGGGTTCTCGGCGTGCAGGGTCTGCGGCAGCTGGTTGTGCTGCAGGGCCAGCACCATCTTGATCACACCGGCCACACCCGCAGCCAGCTGCGTGTGCCCCAGGTTGGACTTGACCGACCCCAGCCACAGCGGACGTTCCCGTTCCTGGCCGTAGGTGGCCAGCAGCGCGTGAGCCTCGATGGGATCGCCGAGCGTGGTGCCCGTGCCGTGCGCCTCCACCGCGTCCACATCGGCCGGGGAGAGTCCGGCTGCGGCCAGGGCCCGGCGGATCACCCGCTGCTGCGAGGGCCCGTTCGGGGCGGTCAGGCCGTTCGAGGCACCGTCCTGGTTGACCGCGGACCCCTTGATCACTGCGAGCACGTCGTGCCCGTTGCGACGGGCGTCCGAGAGCCGTTCCAGCAGAACCAGGCCGACCCCCTCGGACCAGCCGGTGCCGTCCGCCTCGGCCCCGAAGGCCTTGCACCGGCCGTCGGCGGCCAGCCCGCCCTGGGCGTCGAACTCGCTGAACGCGGCCGGGGTGGCCATCACGCTGACGCCACCGGCCAGGGCCAGGGAGCACTCCCCCGAGCGCAGCGACTGGGCGGCCAGGTGGATGGTGACCAGCGACGATGAGCAGGCGGTGTCGACGGTGACGGCCGGGCCCTCGAGGCCGAACGTGTACGACAGCCGACCGGAGGCGATGCTGGTGAGCTGACCCGTCATCACGTGTCCGCGGGCCTCGGGCGAGGCCGCGTAACCGGAAGATGCCGCGCCCACGAACACGCCGGTCTCGCTGCCGCGCAGCTCGGCCGGCACGATACCGGCGCGCTCCAGCGTCTCCCAGGCGGTCTCCAGCAGCAGACGCTGCTGAGGGTCCATGGCCAGGGCCTCACGTGGAGAGATGCCGAAGAACGCAGCATCGAAGTTCGGCGCACCGTAGAGGAATCCACCGGCGGCGTCCTGGTCCAGTGCCGCCCAGCCGCGGTCGCGGGGCAGGCCGGAGACCGCGTCCCGCCCTTCGGCCAGCAGCTGCCAGAAGTCCTCGGGCGAGCTGACCTCGCCGGGGAAGCGGCAGGCCATCGAGACGATGACGATCGGGTCGTCGGCGTCGGAGCTGCGGGGCGCGACCGCGCCCGGGCCGCTCGGGCTGGTCGTGGTGCCGGCCAGTTCACCGAGCAGGTACTGGGCCGCGGCGCCGGGGGTCGGGTAGTCGAACACCAGCGTGGAGGGCAGACGCAGCCCGGTGGCCGAACCCAGCCGGTTACGCAGCTCGATCGCGGTGAGCGAGTCGAAGCCCAGCTCGCGGAACTCGCGGCGCAGGTCGATCTGCTCGGCCGAGGCGTGACCCAGCACCGCAGCGGCCTGGGTGCGCACCACGTCGGTGAGCAGCTTCAGCTGCTCGGCCGTGGCGAGACCGGACAGTTGCGCGGCGAGCCCGTTCAGGTCGGAAGTGACGGCCACGGCCGAGCGACGGCTGCCCCGCACCAAGCCGCGCCACAGCGGTGCCACCCGGCCCCGGCCCAGAGCCTTCAGGTCGGCGGGCACCGGGGCCACCAACGGCTCGTCCGAACCGATGGCCACGTCGAACAGGGCCATGCCCTGCTCGGTGCTGATCGCCGGCATCCCGGCCGCGGCCATCCGCTCCAGACCCGACCCGGTGACCACACTCGTCATTTCGCTGGTCTGTTCCCACAGCCCCCAGGCCAGGGACAGACCGGGCAGACCACTGGCGCGGCGCCGGGTCATCAGGGCATCGAGCCAGGTGTTGGCCGCGGCGTAATTGGCCTGGCCGGGGGTGCCGATCAGGCCGGTGAAAGAGGAGAACACTACGAACGCGGCCAGATCCGCATCCTGGGTCAGCTCGTGCAGGTTCCAGGCAGCGTCCACCTTCGGCCGCAGCACCGCCGAAAGCTGTTGCGGGGTGAGGCCGGAGACCACACCGTCGTCCAGGACGCCCGCGGTGTGGATCACGGCCGTGAGCGGGTGCCGCGGGTCCACGCCTTCGATCAGGGCTTCAGCCTGGTCCCGGTCGGCCACGTCGGCCGCTACCACGCTGACCTGGGCGCCGCCGGCCTCGAGGTCGCGCACGAGGTCGGTTGCCCCGGGTGCGTCCAGACCGCGACGGCTGGTCAGCAACAGGTGCCGCACGCCGCGGGTGGCCACCAGGTGCCGGGCCAGTTCGCCGCCCAGGGTCCCGGTGCCGCCCGTGATCAGGACGGTGCCGTCGGCGTCCCAGCCCGTCGGGATGCTGAGCACGATCTTGCCGGTGTGTTTGGCCTGGCTCATCGTCCGGAACGCGTCGCGGCCTCGCCGCACGTCCCACACCGTCGAGGGCAGCGGGTGCAGCGCGCGTCGGCCGAACAGGTCCATCAGCACGCCGAGCAGGTGGTGCAGGTGCTCCGGGCCCGGGTCGAGCACGTCGTAGAAGTGGTAGTTGATCTCCGGGTAGTCACCGGCCTCCCGGATGTCGAGCTTGCCCATCTCCAGGAACCAGCCACCCGGACGCACCAACCGCACCGACGCATCCACGAACTCGTTGGCCAGCGAGTTCAGCACCACGTCGAAACTGCCCGCCGTGGAATGGAACTTCTCCTCGAACGCCAGATCCCGCGACGACGCCAGATGCTCGTCGTCGATACCCAGCGACCGCAGCACGTCCCACTTCGGCTCACTCGCCGTCGCGTAGACCTCGGCGCCCAGCATCCGGGCCAGCTGGATCGCCGCCATGCCCACACCGCCCGCGGCGGCGTGGATCAGGACCTTCTGCCCGGCGCGCAGGTCGGCCAGGTCGACCAGGCCGTAGTAGGCGGTCAGGAACACCACCGGAATGGTGGCCGCGTCCTCGAAGGACCAGTCCTCCGGGAAGGTGCTCAGGGCCATCGCGGGCACGTCGGCGACCGGCCCGAAGGAGCCGTTGAACATGCCGGTGACCCGGTCACCGATCTCGAAGTCGGTCACGTCGGCGGCCTTGTCGAGCACCACCCCGGCCGCTTCGCCGCCCATCCACCCGGTCTTGCCCTGGAACCAGCCCAGGGCGCTCAGGCTGTCCAGCAGGTCGCGGAAGTTCAGGCCGGCCGCGCGCACGCCCACCCGCACGTGCCCGGCCGGGATCTCGCCGGCACCCTCGGGCCAGGCGATCAGGTCCAGCGCGTCCAGACTGCCCTTACGACGGCTGCCCAGACGCCAGGGCACCCCCACCGGCGGCACCAGACCGTCGCCGGAGCTGAGCGTGGCCAGCCGGGGCGCCCAGACCACGCCGTCGCGCACCGCCAGCTGCGGCTCGCTGTAGCCGGTCAGACCGGCCGGAACCCGGAGCGCAGCATCAGGTTCCAGGTCGAGCAGGAGCAGCCGGTCCGGGTTCTCGGACTGCGCCGAGCGCACCAGACCCCAGACCGCCGCACCCGCCGGATCCGGCTCTTCGCCCGCGACCGAGACCGCGCCGCGCGTCACCACCACCAGGCGCGCGGCCGAGGTGCGCTCGTCGGCCAGCCACTCCTGCACCCGGCCCAGCACCAGCGCGGTGAGTTCATGCGCTTCGGCCACCGGGTTCTCACCGGTGGAGCGCGCTTCGAGCCCCACCAGGTCCGTCACGGTCGGCAGAGCAGCCAGATCACCAGTCAGGAAGGGGATCTCGTCGGTGGCGCCGCCCGGGTCGGGCAGCGCTGTCCAGGCCAGCCGGAACAGGGCATCGCGAGTGGCCGTGGCACCGTCGGCCGCGAGCTGGCCGGGCGAGACCGCCCGCAGCGTGAGCGAACCGGCCGAGAAGACCGGCTCCCCGGCTCCGTCCACGGCGGCCACGGAGACCGTCTCCGGCCCGGTGCGCACCAGCCGCACCCGCAGCGCGCTCGCGCCCCGCGCATTCAGGCAGACCTCTCCCCAGGAGAACGGCAGACGGTTGCCCTCGGCCGCGTCCAGGCCCACGTAGGGGATGGCGTGCAGCGCGGCGTCGAGCAGGGCCGGGTGCAGGCCGAAGGCCTCAGGTTCGGCCTCGGGCAGCGCGACCTCGGCGAAGACCTCTTCTCCCCGCTGCCAGACCGCGCGCAGGCCCCGGAAGAGCCCGTCGTACTCCAGACCCCCGGCGGCCAGGCGCTCGTAGCCGCCCTCCACCTCGAGCGCCTCGGCGCCGGTCGGTGGCCAGACCGCGGCATCGAAATCGGCCGTGCGCTCCCCCACCGCCAGCAGACCGGTCGCATGCTGCACCCACGGCTCGTCGTGGCCGTCCTCGGCCGGACGGGAGTAAATGTCCAGGGTGCGGCGGCCGCCCTCGTCCGGGCCGCCCACCACCACCTGGAGCATGCGCGCGTCCTGCCCAGCCAGCACCAGGGGCGTGGTGAGCACCAGCTCTTCGACGCGGTCGCAGCCGACCTGGTCCCCAGCCCGTACCGCCAGCTCCAGGAAGCCGGTGCCCGGGAACAGCACCGTGCCGCCCACCACGTGCCCGGCCAGCCAAGGATGGCTCGACACCGACACCCGTCCGGACAGCAGCACGCCCTGGCCACCGGCCAGGCCGACCGCGGCCCCGAGCAGCGGGTGGGCCGTCGGGATCAGGCCCAGGCCCCCGGCGTCGCCGGTGGCGGCCGGAGCCGGCTGCGGCCAGTAGCGCTCGTGCTGGAAGGCGTAGGTGGGCAGGGCGACCCGGCGCCCGGGCAGCAGCGCCGCCCAGTCGACCGCCACGCCGCGCACCCAGACCTCGGCCAGGCTGCTCAGCACCCGGTCCCAGCCACCCTGATCCCGCCGCAGGGTGCCCCCGGTGACCGCGACGACGTCCGCCTCGTCGATCGTCTCCTGCATTCCGACGGTGAGCACCGGGTGCGAGCTGACCTCGACGAAGGCCCGGAAGCGCTCGCTCAGCAGCCGCTGCACCCCGGTGTGGAAGGCGACCGGGTTACGCAGGTTGGCGAACCAGTAGCCGGCGTCGAGCTCGGGGCCCTCCAGCCACTCACCGGTCAGGGTGGACAGCATCGGCACGGTCAGGGTCTGCGGCGACAGACCGGCCAGCAGCTGCGCCAGCTCGGCCTCCAGCGCGTCGACGTGCGCCGAGTGCGAGGCGTAGTCCACCGCGATCATCCGGGCCCGGGCCCCGGCCGCGATCTGCTCCTGCACCAGGGCCCGCACCGCAGCCGGTTCTCCGGCGACGACCACCGATCGCGGCCCGTTCACCGCCGCGACCGAAACGCCCTCGGGGACGGCGATCTGCTCCAGAGGCAGGGCGATGGAGGCCATCGCACCCCGCCCGGCCAGGCGACCGGCGATGGCCTGACTGCGCCGGGCCACCACCCGGGCGCCCTCGGCCAGGGTCAGGGCCCCGGCGACCACCGCGGCCGCGATCTCCCCCTGCGAGTGCCCGATCACCGCATCCGGTTTCACCCCGGCGGCTTCCCAGATCGCGGCCAGCGAGACCATCACCGCGAACGAGGCGGGCTGGACCACGTCCACCCGGTCCAGATCGCCGTCGCGCACCACGTCCAGCAGCGACCAGTCCACGAACGGCTGCAGCACGGCGGCGCACTCGGCCATCCGCGCGGCGAACACGGGCGACTCCTGCAGCAGCCGGGCGCCCATGCCCACCCACTGCGCCCCCTGGCCGGGGAACACGAACACGGTCTTGCCCTCGACGTCGGCGACCCCGCTGATGCCGCCGAGGTTGCCGGCCAGGGCCTGCCGGTCAGCGCCCACGGCGACCGCACGGTGCTCGAACACGGCACGGGACGAGGCCAGGGAGAAGGCTACGTCCTGAGCATCCAGCTCGGCGGTGGCCTCGGTCAGGCGCTCGTGCTGCTGCTGGAGGGCCTGCTCTCCACGCCCGGACACCACCCAGGCCAGGGCGGCCGGAGCCGGCCTGTCCAGCGGTTCGGGCAGTGGTTCGCCCTGCTCCAGGATGACGTGCGCGTTGGTGCCGCTGATCCCGAACGAGGACACCCCGGCCCGGCGCGGCCGGCCGGCCTCGGTCCACGGCGTGCTCTCGGTCAGCGGTGCGACCGCGCCCGCGCTCCAGTCGACGTGGGTGGAGGGCTCCTCCAGGTGCAGGGTGCGGGGCAGCACGCCGTGGCGCATCGCCTGGATCATCTTGATCACGCCGGCCACCCCGGCCGCGGCCTGGGTGTGGCCGATGTTCGACTTGATCGAGCCCAGCCACAACGGCCGTTCCCGATCCTGCCCATACGTTGCCAGCAGCGCCTGGGCCTCGATCGGGTCGCCCAGAGTCGTTCCGGTGCCGTGCCCCTCGACCGCGTCCACCTCGGCGGGCTGCAGCCCGGCGGCGGCCAGGGCCTGCCGGATCACCCGCTGCTGGGAGGGACCGTTGGGGGCGGTCAGCCCGTTCGAGGCACCGTCCTGGTTGACCGCCGAACCGCGGACCACCGCGAGGACCTCGTGACCGTTCCGGCGGGCGTCCGAAAGCCGTTCCAGCAGAATCAGACCGACGCCCTCGGACCAGCCGATGCCGTCGGCCGCGTCGGAGAACGGCTTGCAGCGGGCGTCCGCGGCGAGCCCGCCCTGGGCGCTGAAGTCGATGAAGGCGCCCGGCTGGGACATCACCGTGACGCCCCCGGCCAGGGCCAGCGAGCACTCGCCGGAGCGCAGGGCCTGCGCGGCCAGGTGGATCGCGACCAGTGAGGACGAGCACGCGGTGTCGACCGTGACGGCCGGGCCCTCCAGGCCGAAGGTGTAGGAGACCCGGCCGGTGAGCACGCTGGCCGAGGTGCCGGTGCCGAGGAAGCTCATCGACTCGGCCGGGAACTGCACCCGGCCGGAGCCGTAGTCGTGGTACATCAGGCCGGAGAACACCCCGGTGCGGCTGCCCCGCAACGATTTCGGGTCGATCCCGGCCCGCTCGAACGTCTCCCAGGCGGTCTCCAGCAGCAACCGCTGCTGCGGGTCCATCGCCACCGCCTCGCGCGGCGAGATCCCGAAGAAGCCGGCGTCGAACTCGGCCGCTCCCCGCAGGAATCCGCCCTCGCGTACGTAACTGGTGCCGCGGGACTGACGGTCCGGGTCGTACAGCCGCTCCAGGTCCCAGCCGCGGTCGTCCGGGAACGCCGCGATCCCGTCGCCGCCCTCGCTGACCAGACGCCACAGGTCCTCGGGCGAGGAGACCGCGCCCGGGTAGCGGCAGGCCATCGAGACCACCACGATCGGGTCGTCCTGAGCCTGCTGGCCGGGCCGGCCGGTCTGGACGGTCTCGGCCTGCTGGTCCTCGTCGAGCAGTTCGGCCAGCAGGAACTCGGCCAGCACCCAGGGCGTGGGGTAGTCGAAGACCAGCGTGGAGGGCAGGCGCAGACCGGTCGCGGAGGACAGGCGGTTTCGCAGTTCGACCGCGGTGAGCGAGTCCAGCCCCAGCTCGCGGAACTCGCGACGGGGCTCCACGGTGTCCGCCGAGACGTGGCCGAGCACCATGCCGACCTCGGTGCGCACCAGGTCGAGGACGGCCTCCAGACGCTCGCCGGCGCCCAGGGCGGAGAGCCTGTGCAACAGCGAGTCGGTGGCCCGGTACCCGCCCACGGCGGTGCGGCGGCTTCCCCGCACCAGAGCGCGCAGCATCGGTGAGACCACGCCCTGCGAGCGCAGCGCGGCCAGGTCGAGCCGGACCGGGGCGACGACCGGGTGGTCCAGGCCGAGGGCGGCGTCGAACAGGGCCAGACCGAACTCGGCGCTGATCGGGGGCGTGCCGGCCGTGTTCAGCCGGTCCACCTCGGCATCCGAGAGTCCGCTGGTCATACCGATTTCCGGGCTCCAGGGGCCCCAGGCCAGGGAGAGGCCGGGCAGCCCGGCCGCCGCGCGGGTCTGGGCCAGACCGTCGAGCCAGGCGTTGGCGGCGGCGTAGTTGGCCTGCCCGGTGCCGCCGGTGGTGCCGGCGATCGACGAATAGAGGACGAATGCGGTCAGGTTCCGGTCCCGGGTCAGCTCGTGCAGGTGCCAGGCGGCATCGACCTTGGGACGCAGCGTGATGTCCAGTCGCTGCGGGGTCAGGGCGGCCAGCACCCCGTCGTCCAGCACCCCGGCGGTGTGGACGACCGCGGTCACCGGGTGCTCCGCCAGCAGGGCGGCCACCGCCTCGCGGTCGGCCAGGTCACAGGCCACCAGGGTGACGTCCGCCCCGAGCGCGGCCAGGTCCGCGCGCAGGGAGTCGGCGCCGGGCGCCTGGGGGCCGCGGCGGCTGGTCAGGACCAGGTTGCGAACGCCGTGACGGGCCACCAGATGACGGGCGAGCAGGCTTCCCAGCCCACCGGTACCACCGGTGATCAGGACCTGGGAGTCACTGGGCCAGGCGGCTGCGGCGGTGTCCGGCTGCTCGGCACGGGCCAGACGGGGAACCAGGACCTCGTCCCCGCGCAGTGCGATCTGCGGCTCGCCCAGCGCGAGCAGCCCTGGAAGACGGTCACCCAGGTCAGCGTCGTCCTCGGCGTCCGTGTCGACGCCGATGCCGGTTTCGGTGTCTGTTTCGGCGTCGGTTTCGGTGTCGATCAGGACGATGCGTCCGGGATGTTCGGACTGCGCCGACCGCACCAGCCCCCACACCGCGCTCGCCGCCAGGCCGGCCGGTGCCTCTCCGGCGGACACGCCCAGCGCACCCTGGGTGATCAGCACCAGGGTGGAGTCGGCGTAACGCTCATCGCCCAGCCAGGTCTGAAGCAGCGCCAGAGCCTGGCCGGACAGCTCGTGCGCA
Organism: Kineosporia rhizophila; assembly: GCF_021277265.1. Lineage (GTDB taxonomy): Bacteria > Actinomycetota > Actinomycetes > Actinomycetales > Kineosporiaceae > Kineosporia > Kineosporia rhizophila. Next base: position 102,645 of record NZ_JAJSOH010000006.1, on the reverse strand, counting down.
GCCTCGGGCCCGGCCGGACCGGTCGCCAACCGCACGGTCACCACCGCCGGAACCCGTTCGAGGGCAGCAAGTTCGCCCAGAGCACCCGGCTCGCCCGGGCCGGGCCGGTCCACTGAGGCGCCCAGGGCATCGGACAGACGCAGCACGTCGAGCTCACCCGAGCCGGTGACCGTGTTGGCGACTGTGGCGGGCATCCAGCTCAGCCGGAACAGCGAAGAGCGGGTGGCGCTGCGGGCGGCCAGCACCTCGCCGGTGGCCAGCGGCCGCAGCACCAGCGAGCCGGCCGAGAAGACCGGCGCACCCTCGGTGTCGACTGCGGTGACCGAGACCGACTCCGGGCCGGTGCGGGCCAGCCGCACCCGCAGCACCGACGCTCCGGCGGCGTGCAGTCGCACCTGCGACCAGGCGAACGGCACGCGCCCGCCCTCGACCTCGTCCAGCCCGGCCAGCGGGCAGGGGTGCAGGGCGGCGTCGAGCAGGGCGGGGTGCACACCGTAGGAGCCGGCGTCGGTGACGCTCTCGGGCAGGGCGATCTCGGCGAAGACCTCGCCCTGGTGCTGCCAGACCGCCCGGGCGGCGCGGAAGATCGGCCCGTAAACGAATCCGCCCTCGCTCAGCCGCTCGTACACGCCCTCGGGGTCGATCGCGGTGGCCCCGGCCGGCGGCCAGACCGAGGCGTCGAACGAGGACACGCCGGCCCCACTGGTCAGGACGCCGGAGGCGTGCTGCGTCCAGGGTTCGTCGTCGGTCGCCAGCAACCGGCGGGCGTAGATGCCCACTGTGCGGCGGCCGCTGCCGTCGGCCTCTCCCACCGCGATCTGCACTGCCATCGTGTCGTCCTCGCCGAGCACCAGCGGCGCGGCCAGGGTGAGTTCCTCAACGGTGTCGCAGCCCACCTGGTCGCCGGCCCGGACCGCCAGTTCCAGGAAGCCGGTGCCGGGGAAGAGCACCAGGCCGGCGACCTCGTGGTCGGCCAGCCAGGAATGGGTCCGCAGCGACAACCGGCCGGTCAGCAGCACCCCGCCGGAGTCGGCCAGGGAGGTCGCGGCGCCGAGCAGCGGGTGCCCGGCGGCGGTCTGCCCGAGCCCGCCGACGTCTGCGACCCGCATCCCGGAGGGCCAGTACGACTCGCGCTGGAAGGCGTACGTGGGCAGGTTCAGCACCTGAGCCGCGCTGCCGGCGTAGAAGGCGGCCCAGTCCGGGCGGATGCCCGCCACGTGCAGCCGGGCCAGGGCCTGGATCGCCGAGGACGGCTCGTCCTGGTCCGCCCGCAGAACCGGCACAGTGACCGCCGACTCGCGCAGCCCGGCGACCATCGCACTGGTCACCCCGTCCGGGCCGATCTCCAGGAAGGTGCCCGCCTCGACCCGCTCGACCGCGCTCTGGAACCGGACCGGGGCGCTGACGTGGCGCACCCAGTAGTCAGGTGTGGCCGGATCGGCGCCGTCCTCGACCGTGGAGGCGATCTGGATCTGCGGCTCACCGAACTGCAGGCCCGCCACCACGGCGGCGAACTCGTCCAGCATCGGTGCCATCAGCGGTGAGTGGAAGGCGTGCGAGACCCTCAGTCGGCGGGTCTTGGTGAAACGGGCGGCCAGATCGAGCACCACGGCCTCGTCACCGGAGAGCACGAGCGAGGACGGCCCGTTCACCGCGGCGATGGAAACCCGGTCCTCGAGTCCGGCCAGCAGCGGCAGCACGTCCTGCTCGGCGGCCTGCACCGCGACCATGGCGCCGCCGTCCGGCAACGCGTCCATCAGCCGGGCCCGGGCCGCCACCAGGCGGCAGGCGTCCTCCAGCGAGAAGATCCCGGCCACGTGGGCCGCGGCGATCTCGCCCACCGAGTGACCGATGAGCACGTCCGGGTGCAGACCCCAGGACTCGGCCAGCCGGAAAAGCGCCACCTGCAGGGCGAAAAGGGCGGGCTGGGCGTCACCGGTGCGGGTCAGGTCACCGGCCAGGGTCTCGGCCAGCGGACGGGCCAGCAGCGGATCCAGCTGCGCGGCCACCTCGTCCCAGGCCGCGGCGAAGACCGGGAATCGTTGATGGAGCTCACGCCCCATGCCCGGGCGCTGCGCCCCCTGGCCGGAGAAGACGAAGGCCAGGCCGTCGCCCGAGCCCTGACCGCGCACCACCCGGGGGTCGGCCTCCCCGGCCGCCAGGGCACGCAGAACGCCGACCAGATCGCCGGTCGCGGCGGTGAGCACGGCGGCACGGTGCTCGAAGGAGGTGCGCGTAGTGGCCGTCGAACGGGCGACGTCCAGCGCCCTGACTGTGTCGTTCTGGTCGATCCAGTCGGCGAGCTGGGCGGCCTGGGCCCGTAAGGCGGACTCGGAACGGCCCGAGACCAGGACCGCTGCGGGCTCATGGGTCGGCGACGGCCTGTTATCGGCTGGCGCGTCCAGGGTGGTGGCAGGGGCCTGTTCGAGGATCAGGTGGGCGTTGGTGCCGCTGATACCGAAGGAGGAGACCCCGGCCCGGCGCGGGTGCCCGTTCTCGGTCCATTCCCGGGCCTCGGCCAGCAGTTCGACCGAGCCGGCACTCCAGTCCACGTGGGTGGTGGGCGCGTCGACGTTGAGCGTGCGCGGCAGCGTGCCGGCCCGCATCGCCATCACCATCTTGATGATCCCGGCGACCCCGGCCGCGGCCTGGGTGTGGCCGATGTTCGACTTCAGCGAGCCCAGCCAGAGCGGGTTCTCGCGGTCCTGGCCATAGGTGGCCAGCAGGGCCTGGGCCTCGATCGGGTCACCCAGCGTGGTGCCGGTGCCGTGCCCCTCGACCGCGTCCACCTCGGCCGGGGACAGTCCGGCCGAGGCCAGGGCGGCCCGGATCACCCGCTGCTGGGAAGGGCCGTTCGGGGCGGTCAGGCCGTTGGAGGCGCCGTCCTGGTTCACCGCCGAACCACGGATCACGGCCAGCACCGGATGCCCGTTGCGCCGGGCGTCGGACAGCTTCTCCAGCATCAGGACACCGGCGCCCTCGGCCCAGCTGACGCCGTCGGCCGCCTCGGCGAACGACTTGCACCGCCCGTCCGGGGCCAGTCCGCCCTGGGCGCTGAACCCGAGGAAGGGCCCGGGCGTGGCCATCACGGTGACCCCGCCGGCCAGGGCCAGGGTGCACTCGCCCGAGCGCAGGGCCTGGGCGGCCAGGTGCACGGCCACCAGCGAGGAGGAACACGCGGTGTCCAGGGTGAGGGTGGGCCCTTCCAGGCCGAGGGTGTACGAGACCCGGCCGGACAGCACGCTGCCGGCGGTGCCGGTACTGATGAAACTCATCGACTCGGGCGGGAAGTCGAACCGGCTGGAGGCGTAGTCGTGGTACATCAGGCCGGCGAAGACACCGGTGCGGCTGCCGCGCAGCGAGTCCCCGTCGATCCCGGCCCGCTCGACCGCCTCCCACACGGTCTCCAGCAGGATCCGCTGCTGCGGGTCCATCGCCAGCGCCTCGCGCGGCGAGATGCCGAAGAAAGCGGCGTCGAAACGGTCCGCCTCGTAGAGGAATCCGCCGGCGCTGGTGGCGCTGGCCCGGCCCTGGGCGGCGTCCTCACCGGAACCGCGCAGGGCGTCCAGGTCCCAGCCGCGGCCGGTCGGGAAGTCGCCGATTCCCTCCCGGCCGGAATCGACGAGCTGCCAGAGATCTTCGGGAGAAGCCACGCCACCGGGGTAGCGGCAGGCCATCGAGACGATGGCGATCGGCTCGTGCCGGCCGGACTCCACCTCTTCCAGTCGCTGCCGAGTCTGCCGAAGATCCGAGGTGACCCACTTGAGGTACTCGACGAGCTTCTGGTCTTCGGACATGCAGGCCACTCCTCGATGCCGTAGCTGAGACGGCGGGCGCCCTCACGAGCGTCCGCCGTCCGCCTCCGGAACCGATTCAAGCCGAGCCCAGGTCCGCAAACGCCTAGTCTTCGACCGGCCGCCCCGGGCCGGGCCGAGACCTCACATCAGCCCGCCGAACCGCCCGGCCGACGGCCGAACTCCTGGTCGATCAGGGCGAACAGTTCATCGGCGCTGGCCGCCTGCAGCTCGTCGGCCGGCGCTGCCGCGCCGCCGTTGCGGTGCAGGTCCGGCGGGGCCGTCGCCGACACCGCGGCCAGCAGATGCCGCAGCCGGGTGGCCAGCCCACTGCGGGTCACGTCGTCCAGCCGCCCGGCGTTCAGCGACGTCTCGAAACGCGCCAGCTCGGCCAGCAGGGCCCGGCCGTCGTCCGGCTCGTCCGCGGCCGGCACCAGCTGCTCCAGCAGGTAGGCGGCCAGCGCCGACACGGTCGGGTAGTCGAAGATCAGGCTGGAGGGCAGGGTCAGACCGGTCCGCGTGCCCAGGCCGTTGCGCAGCTCCACCGAGCCCAGCGAGTCCAGCCCCAGGTCGGTGAACTGGCTGCCGGGCTCGATCCCGGCGATCGAGCCGTGCCCGAGCACCCGGGCCACCTGGTCGCGCACCATCCGGATCAGGTGGTCGCGGCGGCCCGGCGCAGGCAGCCCGAGCAGCAACTCGCGAAGGGTGCCGCGGCTGTCCACGACAGTGCGGGTGACCGTCGGCCGATCGGTCGGTGTGGACCCGGGGACCGGCAGTCTGCTCAGCATCGGCAGCCCGGCCGCGACCGAGGTCAGGTCGAGGTTGACCGCGGCCACCGAGGTGCGGCCGGCGGTCGCGGCGTCGAACAGCCGTAGCGCCTGGTCGGGGCGCAGCGGGACGAACCCGGCCCTGGAGAGGCGGCGCACGTCGGCAGCGTCGAGGCTGCTGGTCATCCCGGCGGTCTGGGCCCACGGTCCCCAGGCGATCGAGACCCCCGGCAGGCCGGCCTCACGCCGGGCTGCAGTCAGCCCGTCCAAGAAGGCGTTCGCGGCCGAGTAGTTGCCCTGCCCCGGTGCGCCCATCGTGCCCGCCACCGAGGAGAACAGAACGAACGCGGTGAGCTCCTGGTCGGCGGTGAGCTGGTGCAGGTTCCAGGCCCCGTCCACCTTGGGCCGCAGCACGTCGTGCATCCGCTGCGGGGTCATCGAGGTCAGGACGCCGTCGTCGAGGACGCCGGCGGTGTGCACCACGGCGTTGACCTGGTGATCCTGCAACAGCGCGGCCACTTGGTCCCGCTCGGCCACGTCGCAGGCGGCCAGGCTCACCTGGGCCCCCAGCGTGGTCAGCTCTTCCTGCAACTGGGCCGCGCCCGGAGCCGACGCGCCGCGCCGGCTGGTGAGGACGAGCCGACGTACCCCGTGCTCGGTCACCAGGTGCCGGGCCACCAGAGCACCCAGCCCTCCTGTGCCCCCGGTGACCAGAACCGTCCCATCGCTGTTCCAGGGGCCGATGGCCTGAGTACTGCGGTCGTGCTGAACCAGGCGGGGAACCAGCAGGACGTGGTCACGCAGCACGGCGTGCGGCTCACCGGAGGCCAGCAGAGGCGGGACCGCGGACAGATCAGTCTCGTACTCGTCGATGTCGACCAGCAGGAACCGGTCCGGGTTCTCCACCTGGGCACTACGCACCAGCCCCCAGACGGCGGCCCCGGCCAGATCCAGCGGCACCACGTCCTCGGGATCGAGACCCTCCTGCGGCACGTCCACCGCGTTCTCGGTGACCAGCACCAGGCGGGACTCGGTGAGGCGCTCGTCGGCCAGCCATTCCTGCAGCAGCTCCAGCACCCGCACGGTCGTCGCGTGCACGTGCGCGGGCCCCTCGTCGTCACCGGCCCGCGGCACGGTGAAGACCACCAGGTCCGGGGCCGGGCGGTCGGTCAGGTCCAGATCGGCGAGCCCGCCGTCCAGCTGCACCACGTCCAGACCGGCCACCGCATCCACCGGCGAGCGGGGCGGCGGCTCGGCCACCCACTCCAGCCCGAACAAGGAGCCGGCCGGTTCCTCGGCCCGGGCGGCCGTGATCTGATCGGTGGGAACCCGCCGCAGCAGGAGCTCCTCGGCCGAGAACACGGGGGCCCCGGTGAGGTCGACCGCGGTGACGGAAACCGATTCGTCGCCGGTCTTGCGCAGCCGCACTCGCAGGGCGGCGGCACCGGCGGCGTGCAGACTCGCCTGGGACCAGGTGAACGGCATTCGTCCGGCGCCGTCGGTCAGCCGTTCCAGGCCGGCGTACGGCACGGCGTGCAGGGCCGCGTCGAGCAGGGCGGGGTGCAGGCCGTAACGGTCGGCGTCGGCCACCTGTTCGGGCAGAGCCACTTCGACGAACACCTCGCCGTCCCGGGTCCAGGCGGCCCGCAGCCCCTGGAACACCGGGCCGTAGGCCAGTCCGCCGGTGGCAAGCCGCTCGTAGGCCCCCGTCAGGTCGACCGGCTCGGCGCCGGCGGGCGGCCAGTGCACAGTGTCGAAGGAATCTTCGTGGGCGCCCGCGGCCAGCCGTCCAGTGGCGTGCCGGGTCCATCCGCCGGCGCCGGCCTGCTCGGCCGGCCGTGCGTACATGTCCACGGCACGACGTCCCTCGTCGTCGGGCTCACCGACCACCACCTGGACGGCCATCGCGGCGCTACCGGAGAACGCCAGCGGACGGGCCAGGGTGATCTCCTCGACGCGGTCACAGCCGACCTGGTCCCCGGCCCGGACCGCAAGTTCCAGGAAGCCGGTGCCCGGGAACACGACGGTGCCGCCGACCACGTGGTCGGCCAGCCAGGGGTGCGTGGAGACGGACAGCCGGGAGGTGAGCAGCACCGCGTCGGAGCCCGCCATCGGCACGCTGGCCCCCAGCAACGGGTGCCCGGCCTCGGCCAGACCGGCCGAGGCGACGTTCGCGGCCGCGTTCGTGGTGCCGGTGGGCCAGAACCGCTGGTGCTGGAAGGCGTAGGTGGGTAGGGGGATGCGACGGCCACCGGTGCCTGCGAGCACCGAAGTCCAGTTCACGGGCGAACCATGGACGTGCAGGGTCGCCGCGGCCTCGAAAGCGGTTGCGGTTTCCGGGTGGTCGGGTCGCAGCACGGGCACGGCCAGGGCCTCGGGGTGCAGGTCCGGCAGCATGGCGCTGGCCACCCGGTCCGGGCCCAGTTCCAGATACCGCTGCGCCGAGATGGTCTGGACGGCCTCAGCGAACCGGACAGTGGCCCGCACGTGGCGCACCCAGTAGTCGGCGCAGGCCAGGTCGGCGCCGGGCTCGACCGTGGACACCAGCGCAACCGAAGGCGCACCGAACTGCAACTGCCGCACCACGGAGGCGAACTCGTCCATCATCGGGGCCATCAGTGGTGAGTGGAAGGCGTGGGAGACCTTCAGCCGACGGGTCTTGGCGAACATCCCGGCCACTGCCAGAACTTCGCCCTCCACACCGGAAAGCACCACTGAGGTGGGCCCGTTCACCGCGGCGATCGAGACGCTGTCCTCGAGGCCGGCCAGGTGTGGCAGCACCTCGTCCTCCGAGGCCGCGACCGCCACCATCGCGCCGCCGTCCGGCAACGCGTCCATCAACCGGGCCCGCGCCGCCACCAACCGGCAGGCGTCCGACAGCGAAAGAATGCCCGCCACGTGCGCCGCCGCGATCTCCCCCACCGAGTGCCCGACCAGGACGTCCGGACGCACACCCCACGACTCGAACAGCCGGAAAAGCGCCACCTGCAGAGCGAACAGCGCGGGCTGGGCCCGGCCGGTGCGCTCCAGGTCCCCGGCGGCCACCTCGTCCAGGGGCTTGTCCAGCAAGGGCTCGAACTCGGTGGCCACCTCGTGCCAGGCCTGGGCGAAGACCGGGAACTGCTGCCGCAGCCCCTGCCCCATGCCGGTACGCTCGCGTCCCTGCCCCGGGAAGACCATGGCCAGTTCTCCGCTGCGAGCCCGGCCGGACAGAACTCCCGACTCCGGTCCTGCTGCCGCGAAAGACTGCAGCTTATCGATCAACTCCGCGCTTCCTGCGCCCAGCACCGCGGCCCGGAACTCGAGGTTCGAACGGGCCGTGGCCGACGACCAGGCCACGTCGGCGGGGTCCGGCTGCACTTGTTCCAGGTGCGCAGCCAGGCGTTCGGCCTGAGCCCGCAGAGCCTGCGGTGAGGCGGCGGACAGCACGATCGGAAGAACGCCCGGAACGGTGACCGCAGGCTGTATCTGCGCTGCCGCAGAGGGCTGTTCCAGGATCAGGTGGGCGTTCGTTCCCGACAGGCCGAACGACGAGACACCGGCCCGGCGCGGACGCTCCCCGGCCGGCCACTGCGCGGGCTCGGTCAGCAGGGAGATCCGCCCTGCGTTCCAGTCGACGTGTGAGGAAGGTTGCGTGATGTGCAGGGTCCGGGGCAAGGTTTCGTGCCGCATCGCCTGGATCATCTTGATGACGCCCGCCACGCCCGCGGCGGCCTGGGTGTGGCCGAGGTTCGACTTGACCGACCCCAACCACAAGGGACGCTCGCGGTCCCGTCCGTAGGTGGCCATCAGGGCCTGCGCCTCGATCGGGTCGCCCAGAGTGGTTCCCGTGCCGTGCGCCTCGACCGCGTCCACCTCGTCCGGCCGCAGACCGGCGGAGGCCAGCGCGGCCCGGATCACCCGCTGCTGCGACGGGCCGTTCGGCGCGGTGAGCCCGTTCGAGGCCCCGTCCTGGTTGACCGCTGATCCTCTGATCACGGCCAGGATCTCGTGCCCGTTGCGCTCCGCTTCGGAGAGCCGTTCCAGAACCAGCACTCCCACGCCCTCGGACCAGGACGTGCCGTCGGCCGAGTCGGAGAACGCCTTGCACCGGCCGTCCACGGCCAGACCGCTCTGCCCGCTGAAGCCGACGAAACCACCCGGCGTCGACATCACCGTCACCCCACCGGCGAGCGCCAGCCCACACTCCCCCGCCCGCAGGGCCTGCCCGGCCAGGTGCATGGCCACCAGCGACGACGAACAGGCGGTGTCGACCGTCACGGCCGGGCCCTCCAGCCCCAGCGCGTACGAGACCCGGCCCGAGGCCACACTGGCCGCCACCCCGGTGCCGGTCATTCCTTCCCGGCCGACCTGCAGCCGTAGGGCCAGCTCGGAGTAGTCCTGCCCGTTCGAGCCCACGTAGACGCCGGTCCGGCTGCCGCGCAGGGCCGTCGGATCGAGCCCGGCCGACTCCAGGGCCTCCCAGGCCGTCTCCAGCAGCAGGCGCTGCTGCGGGTCCATACCCAGCGCCTCCCGGGGTGAGATGCCGAAGAACTCCGCGTCGAAGTCGGCCGCGCCGGACAGGAACGCCCCGCGCAGGGTGTCGCTGCTCGTCGCCACCTCGGCCAGGTCCCAGCCCCGGTCGTCCGGGAAGTCGGAGACCGCGTCCTGTCCTTGCACCAGCAGCTGCCACAGCTCGTCCGGGTTGTTCACTCCCCCCGGGAAGCGGCAGGCCATGCCGACCACCACGATCGGGTCGTCCGGGGCCGAGGCGGTCGGAAGGCGCAAGACGTTCTCTGAGCCGGGGACGCCGGCCAGCTCAGCAAGCAGATGCTCGGCCAGGGCGTGAGGCGTGGGATGGTCGAAGGCCAGCGTGGTGGGCAGGGCCAGGCCGGTGGCGGCGGCCAGTCCGGTGCGCAACTCGATCGCCGAGAGCGAGTCCAGGCCCAGGTCACTGAGCGCACGATCGGCCGGGACGGCTTCGGCGGAGGCATGCCGGAGCACGGCCGCGGCCTGCGCCCGAACCAGGTCGAGCAGGCGGGTCTGTTGGGCGGCCGGAGCCAGCTCGCGCAGTTGCCGGCGTAGTGTGGCCGCCGCGTCGTCGGTCGCAGCCCGCTCGGCCTGCGTCCGCCGGTAGGCCGCCAGCTCCGACAGGACCGGGTTGATCCGGGTGCTGTGCGCCTCGACGACCTCCGGCCGTTGCAGGTCGGCCACCACGAGCGACCCCAGACTTCCGGCGCCGATCTGGCCCAGGGCCTTGACCGCCAGCTGGGGGTCGAGACCGCCGCGCACACCTGCGGCCATACCGGCACCCGACCAGGCTCCCCAGGCCACCGACACCACGGGCCAGCCCTCGGCCCGCCGACGCTCGGCCACCGCGTCCAGCACTGCGTTCGCCGCGGCGTAGTTGCCCTGGCCCGGGTTGCCCAGGGCCCCGGCCACCGAGGAGAACAGCACCAGTGCCCGCACCTGCGGACGCCGGGTCAGCTCGTCCAGGACCAGCGCGGAATCGACCTTGGCCGCGAACACCTCGGCGAACCGCTCGGGCGTCAGGCTGTCCAGCACACCGTCGTCCAGCACACCGGCGGCGTGGATCACCGCCGTCACCCCGAAGTCGGTGAGCAGCTGGTCCACCAGGGCTCGATCGGCCGCGTCGCCCGCCACCAGGTCGATCGCCGAGCCCAGCTCCTCCCGCAGGGTCGTAGCCCCCGGGGCAGCCTCGCCCCGTCGGCTCAGCAGCACCACCCGTGCCGCTCCCGCATTCACCGCCCAGCGAGCGACCGTTGCCCCCAGCGCGCCGGTACCGCCGGTGATCAGGACCGTGTCGCCCGCGGGAGCCCAGGCCGCGCCGGAGGGGACGGGCGCTGGGACCATGCGCCGCGCGAACAGGCCGGCCGAGCGGATCGCCAGCTCGCCTTCTTCCGGTTGCGACAGGGCGGCCTTCAGCCGTGTCAGCTCGACCGTTCCGACCTCGGCCGGGAGGTCGATCAGGCCACCCCAGCGCTCGGGGTGTTCCAGGGCCGCCACCCGGCCCAGACCCCGGATTCCGGCTGCCGCCAAGGAGTCGGGCACCTCGGACCGGGTGATCGAAACGCCCTGACGAGTGATCACCCAGGCGGGCGCCTGCACGCCGGCGTCACCCAGCCCCTGCAGCACCCCGGCCACCCAGGCCGCCCCGTCGCGCAAAGCCCTTCCCATGGCCCGAGCCTCGCCCGCGCCATGGACCACCGCATCGTCCTGGGCCACCCCATCGCTCAAGGCCACTCCATCGCCGGGGGCCGCCCCGTCACCCGCGACCGCCCCGTCACCCGCGACCGCCCCGTCACCCGCGACCGCCCTATCACCCACGGCTGCCCGGTCGGGCGCGGCAGGACCCCCATGCGCGGCCATACCGGTGCCGAGCCCTGCCAGCACCACCACCCCGGTCCACGGGCCCGGCCCGATACTTGCCAGCTGCTCGCGGCCGGCACCGATCACGACCTCATAGCCGGCGTCCAGCCCGGCCAACACAGACTGCGCCCATGAGTCCGGCTCGTCCGGCAACACCGCCAGCCACCGCCCGCCCGGCCGCTCAGACGCCGGCGCGCCCTCCGGCAGAGCCCGCCACACCGACCGATAACGCCACGAGTCCAGCACCGCCTCGTCCTGCTTGCCCCGCCGCCAGGCGCTCAGTGCCGGCACGACCTCACGCACCTGATCCCCGGCCAGTCCCAGCACATCGGCCACAGCATCGGCATCACCGGACTCCACCGCCTGCCACAGCGCTCCGTCGGCCTGACCCTGCCCCCCGACGGGCGCCGTCAGACGCCCCTCGGGCCAGTACCGCTCGGACTGGAACGCATACGTAGGCAGCGGAATCGAACGGCCACCGGTCTCCCGGAGCACCTGTGCCCAGTCGAGACGCACGCCCAGCACGTGCACCCGGGCAGCCGCCTCGAGGGCCTGCGACATCTCGTTGCCGTCACCGCGCAGCAGCGGGACCGCGGCCGCCGATCCGATCATGGCCGAGGCCACACCGTCCGCGCCGAGCTCGAGGAACGCATCAGCGCGGGTCGATCCGACAGCTTCGGCGAAGCGCACCGGAGCAGCGACGTGACGAACCCAGTATTCCGGCGCGGACAGGTCCGCACCGGCCCCCACCGTCGAGGCAATCGCAATCTGCGGCGCCCGGAACTCCAGCCGCCTCACGACAGCAGCGAACTTGTCCAGCATCGGCGACATCAACGGCGAGTGGAACGCATGCGAGACCTTCAGCCGCCGAGTCTTCGCAAACCGCCCGGCCACGCGCAGAACCGCATCCTCGACCCCCGACAAGACCACCGACGACGGCCCGTTCACCGCCGCAACAGACACCTCTGCTTCGAGACCATCCAGATGCGGCAGCACCTCGGCCTCGGACGCCGCGACCGCCACCATCACCCCACCCGAAGGCAACGCCTGCATCAGCCGAGCCCGCGCACCCACCAGCACACACGCGTCCTCAAGCGAAAAAACCCCAGCCACATGCGCAGCCGCAATCTCCCCCACCGAATGCCCGACCAGAACATCCGGACGCACACCCCACGACTCCAACAACCGGAACTGCGCCACCTGCAACGCAAACAACGCCGGCTGCACATCGCCGGTACGACCCAGATCACCCTTCACCAGTTCGTCCAGGGGACGGTCCAGCAGTGGGTCGAGCTCGGTGGCCACCTCGTGCCAGGCGCGGGCGAACACCTCCGACCGCTCACGCAGAACCCGCCCCATGCCGGTCCGCTGACCGCCTTGCCCCGAGAACACCAGCGCCAGGCGCCGATCCGTCGCTTGGCCGGTCACCAGGCCAGCAGAAGGGGAACCGTCCAGCAGAGCGTGAAGGCCCTCGGTCAGACCGGTCGTGTCATGGGCCAGCACTACCGCCCGGTGTTCCAGAGCGGCCCGGGACGTTGCCGAAGCGCAGGCGATATCAGTCAAGGCATGGTCGCCGTCGGCGATGAAGGCGGCCAGCCGCTGGGCCTGAGCCCTCAGAGCCTGGGCCGTTGCCCCCGAAAGGAGCACCGGCAGCGTCTCGTCCGGACGGGCGGCCCTCGTCGGCACCTGCGGCTCGTCGGGCGCCTGCTCCAGGATGAGATGGGCGTTCGTGCCGGAGATCCCGAACGACGAGACTCCGGCCCGCCGCCGTTCTCCTTCGGCGACCGGCCAGGGCTGGGCCCGAGTCAGCAGAGTGACCGCGCCCGAGCCCCAGTCGACCTTTCGTGAAGGTTGGTCGACATGCAGCGTCTGCGGCAGCGTTTCGTGCTGCAGCGCCTGAATCACCTTGATCACACCGGCCACCCCCGCTGCCGCCTGGGTGTGCCCGAGGTTGGACTTGATCGACCCCAACCACAGTGGACGCTCGCGGTCGCGTCCGTAGGTGGCCAGCAGCGCCTGCGCCTCGATCGGGTCACCCAGAGTGGTTCCGGTGCCGTGAGCTTCCACCGCGTCCACCTGGGCGGCCGACAGCCCGGCGGAGGCCAGCGCGGCCCGGATCACCCGCTGCTGAGACGGGCCGTTGGGCGCGGTGAGCCCGTTCGAGGCGCCGTCCTGGTTCACCGCCGAACCCTTGAGCACCGCCAGCACCCGATGCCTGCGGCGCCGCGCGTCCGAGAGTCGTTCCAGCACGACCACTCCCACGCCTTCGGACCACGACGTGCCGTCGGCCGAGTCGGAGAACGCCTTGCACCGCCCGTCCACCGCCAGGCCGTTCTGCCCGCTGAAGCCGACGAAACCACCGGGCGTGGACATCACCGTCACCCCGGCCGCCACCGCCAGGTCGCACTCGCCCGAGCGCAGGGCCTGCCCGGCCAGGTGCATGGCCACCAGCGACGAGGAGCACGCGGTGTCCACCGTCACCGCCGGCCCCTCCAGGCCGAGGGCGTACGAGATCCGGCCGGAGGCCACGCTGGCCGCGATGCCGGTGCCGGTCATTCCCTCGCGGTCGGCCTGGAGGGCGCGGGCCAGGTCGGAGTAGTCCTGGCCGTTCGTGCCCAGGTAGACACCGGTCCGGCTGCCGCGCAACGAGTGCGGGTCGGTGCCCGCCGACTCCAGTGCTTCCCAGGTGGTCTCCAGCACCAGCCGCTGCTGCGGGTCCATGGCCAGGGCCTCACGGGGTGAGATCCCGAAGAAGGCCGCGTCGAAGTTGGCCGCGCCGGAAAGGAATCCACCGCGGAGGGTGTCGCTGGACATTTGCAGGGCGGCCAGGTCCCAACCCCGGTCGTCCGGGAAGTCGGAGACCGCGTCCCGGCCCTGCACCAGCATCTGCCACAGCTCGTCGGGGTTGCTCACGCCCCCGGGGAAGCGGCAGGCCATGCCGACCACGACGATCGGATCGTCTGTCGGGGCGATGTTCCGGGGCTCGTCGGCCGCGCTCACTTCGCCGGGCAGATCGTTGGCGAGCCGCTCGGCCAGGGCTCGCGGGGTCGGGTGATCGAAGACGACGGTGGCGGGCAGCGTGGTTCCGGTGGCCGCCATCAGCTGATTGCGGAAGGTCACTGCGCTCAGTGAGTCGAAGCCCAGATCGCTGAAGGCGCGGTCGGCCGGCACCGCCTCCGGCCCGGAATGCCCGAGGACGGTGGCCGCGGTCGCCCGGACCAGGTCCACCAGGGACGCGGCGCGGGCGGCAGCCGGCAGGGCACTCAACCCCTGTCGAGAGGTGGAACCCCCAACCGGTTGCGCCGTGGTGGAGCGGTAGGCGGGCAGTTCGCTCAGGACCGGGTTAGAACGGGCCGAGTACGCCCGGACGATCTCAGGACGCTGCAGATCGGCCACCACGATCGGCCCCACCGCACCGGCGCCGGTCTGAGCCAACGCCCGCACCGCCAGCTCCGGCGCCAGACCACCGCGCATACCGGCAGCCATCCCCGCCCCGGCCCAGGCTCCCCAGGCCACCGAGACGACCGGCAGCCCGGCCGCCCGCCGACGCTCGGCCACCGCATCCAGCACCGCGTTCGCGGCCGCATAACTGGCCTGCCCCGGATTGCCCAGCACTCCGGCCACCGACGAGAACACCACGAAGGCGGTCAGCGGGCGATCGCGGGTCAGCTCATCCAGGACGACGGTCGAGGCCACCTTGGACGCGAAAACCCCGGCGAAGCGCTCCGGCGTCAAACCGTCGAGAACCCCGTCGTCCAGAACACCGGCGGTATGCACCACCGACGTCACCTCGTAGTCGTCCAGCACGCGGCTCATCCGCTCGCGGTCGCCCGCATCGGCGGCCACCAGCTCGACCGCCGGGCCCAGCTCGTCCCGCAGCGCGGTGGCGCCAGGCGCGGCGTCGCCCCGGCGGCTCAGCAGAACCACCCGCGCTGCCCCGGCCCCGACGGCCCACCGAGCCACGAGCGAGCCCAGAGCACCGGTGCCGCCGGTGATCAGAACCGTCTCGCCCAAGGGCTCCCAAGCGTTGTCCGGACGAACGGGGGCCGGGGCCAGTCGATGAGCCAGGACGCCACTCGGACGTACCGCGAGCTCCCCGTCCAGCCGGCGGGCCAGGATCGAACGCAGGCTGTTCAGGACTCGCTCGTCCATCCGCTGCGGCAGGTCGATGAGGCCGCCCCAGCGATCGACGTGCTCCAGAGCCGCAACCCGGCCCAGTCCCCAGACCGCCGCCTGTGACAGGGAACCGACCTCGTCCGAGCGGCTGACCGAGATGCCCTGGCGGGTGAGCACCCAGGCCCGGGCGCCTATCCCGGCATCGCCCAGCCCCTGCAACATCGCGGCGACCCAGGCGGAGTCCTCGGCAAGCGTAAGCGTGGGCTCCCCGGCCGCCTCGGCGCCCCCACCCCCGTCAGCAGCAGCCACGGCACCCGCCAACACCAGGACACCCGCCCACGTGGTGCCCGCCACCTCGGACAAGCCAGAGCGATCAACAGCCGCAACCACCGTGACATCGCCCATCCCAGCGACCAGCTCATCACGCCATCGGCCGGCCGAGGCCGTGCCAGGCACGAGAACCAGCCACCGCCCGTCCGGGGTGCCCGCTGTCCCTTGCCCGCTCCCAGCTTCCGTCCCGTCCAGCACGCGCCACACGGATCGGTATCGCCAACCATCCAGCACGGCCTCGTCCCGGCGGCCCTTCCGCCAGGCCGCCAGCGCGGGCAGGAGGTCACGCACGGCCTCTTCATCCACCGCCAGCACCTCGGCCACCGCGCCCGCATCGCCGGCCTCGGCCGCAGACCAGAAAGCCGCGTCGTCCACCGGTGCGCCGCCTGAGGACCTGAGGGCCGCAACGGCGGCCGGCCAGAACCGTTCCCGCTGAAAAGCATAGGTGGGCAGATCGATCCGCCGCCCCCGCGTCCAGGTCAGCGCAGCCTGCCAGTCGACGGAAACACCGCGCAGATGCAGTCGGGTCAGGGCTTCCAGGGCGGCCTCAGGTTCGTTGCGGTCGCCCACCGACAAGGGGACGGCGGTGGTCGCCGGACGTACCTCAGCCACCATCGTGGTGGCCACCGAGTCGGGCCCCAGTTCCAGGTGGACGTCGGCAGCGCCGGCCTGGACGGCGTCCGCAAACCGAACCGGTGCCATGACGTGCCGAACCCAGTAGTTGGCGCAGGCCACATCGGCCCCTGCCTCGACCGAGGACTCGAGCGCAACCGTGGGCGAGGCAAACTGCACCCGACCGACCACGGACGCGAACTCGTCCAGCATTGGTGCCATCAGCGGCGAGTGGAACGCATGTGAGACCCTCAGCCGCCGAGTCTTCGCAAACCGCCCAGCCACGCGCAGGACCGCGTCCTCAACCCCCGACAACACCACCGACGACGGACCATTCACCGCCGCAATCGACACCTCGCTCTCAAGACCGGCCAGCAGCGGCAGCACCTCGTCCTCCGACGCCACCACCGCCACCATCACCCCACCCGAAGGCAACGCCTCCATCAGCCGAGCCCGCGCACCCACCAGCACACACGCGTCCTCAAGCGAAAAAACCCCAGCCACATGCGCAGCCGCAATCTCCCCCACCGAATGCCCGACCAGAACATCCGGACGCACACCCCACGACTCCAACAACCGGAACTGCGCCACCTGCAACGCAAACAACGCTGGCTGAACATCGCCGGTACGACTCAGATCACCCGCCACCAGATCGCTCAACGGCAGGCCCAGGTGCTCGGCGATCTCGTCCCAGGCCTCGGCGAAGACCGGGAACCGCTGGTAGAGCTCGCGGCCCATGCCACTGCGCTGCCCGCCCTGACCGGAGAAGACGAACGCCAGTCGGCCGCGTGAAGCGATGTCCTGCCGGACCAAGGGCGAAGGCAGCGCCTCGGCCACAGCCTCCAGGCCTGCCCGCACCTGTTCCAGGTCCGCGGCCATCACGGCACAGCGGTGCTCCATGGCGGTGCGGGAGGTGGCCGCCGACCAGGCTATATCCACCAAAGCAGTTTCATCGGAGAGCGTTTCCAGCAGACGGGCGGCCTGAGCCCGCAACGCCTCGGGCGAGCGGCCGGACAGCAGTACCGGAAGTGGGTGCTCGACCGGGGGCGCGGCCGGCGCCGATTCCTCGGCCGGGGGCTGCTCCAGGATCAGGTGGGCGTTGGTCCCGCTGAGACCGAACGACGAGATGCCCGCCCGCCGGGGGCGTTCCTGAACCGCGGGCCAGGGCACCGGTGCCGTGAGCAGCGACACGGCCCCGGCCGACCAGTCGACGTGGGTCGAGGGCTGGTGGGCATGCAGAGTGCGCGGCAGTTCCTCGTGCCGCAGCGCCTGGACCATCTTGATCACGCCGGCCACCCCAGCAGCGGCCTGGGTGTGGCCGATATTGGACTTCAGGGAGCCCAGCCACAGAGGGTTCTCACGATCCTGCCCATAGGTCGCCAAGAGGGCCTGAGCCTCGATCGGGTCGCCCAGAGTCGTGCCGGTGCCGTGGCCCTCCACCACGTCCACGTCGGCCCCGGACAACCCGGCCGACTCCAGCGCCGCCCGGATCACTCGCTGTTGCGCAGGGCCGTTGGGCGCGGTCAGGCCGCTGGAGGCGCCGTCCTGGTTCACCGCCGAGCCACGAATCACCGCGTGCACCCGGTGACCGTTGCGCTGGGCCGCCGAAAGCCGCTCCAGCACCAGAAGACCGGCCCCCTCCCCCCAGCCGACTCCGTCGGCCCCGTCCGCGAAGGCCCGGCACCGCCCGTCCGAAGAAAGCCCACCCTGACGGCTGAACTCCACGAACCCACCCGGCGTGGACATCACCGTGACCCCACCGGCCAGGGCCAGCCCGCACTCGTCGTTGTGCAGCGCCTGGATCGCCAGATGGATCGCCACCATCGAGGAGGAGCACGCCGTGTCCACCGTCACCGCAGGCCCTTCCAGGCCCATCGTGTACGACAGCCGTCCGGAGGCCGCACCCCCACCGGTCCCCGTCCCCACGTCCCCCGAGACGTCGTCCAGCGAGCGCAAGGTCAGGAACGAGTAGTCCTGCCCGCTCATCCCCACGAACACCCCGGTCCGGCTGCCCCGCAGGGTGCGCGGGTCCAGCCCGGTGTGCTCGAAGGCTTCCCAGCCGACCTCGAGCAGCAGCCGCTGCTGCGGGTCCATGCCCAGGGCCTCACGTGGGGAGATGCCGAAGAACGCGGCGTCGAAGGCGCCTGCGTGGTGGAGGAATCCACCGCGCAGCCCGGCCCGGCCGAGCACGTCCGGGTCCCAGCCGCGGTCGGCCGGGGCGTCGCCGATCGCCTCGCCGCCGGCCTCCAGCAGCTGCCACAACTGCTCCGGATCGCTGATGCCGCCGGGGAACCGGCAGGCCAGACCGACGATCGCGATCGGCTCGGTGGCGGCGGTGACGAGTTGCCGATTCTGCCTGCGCAACCGATCGGCGTCTCGCAGGGAGGTCCGGAGGGCTTCGAGAACCTTGGTGTCGTCCACCGACGAAGTAGAACCGGCGATCCACCGCGTAAAACCCTAGACCTGAGTCCCGGGCCTTCTAGGGAATCCCCTGTGCCGGCCCGGCCTAGCCTCCCGGGCGGGAGCCCTCGTCCGGACGGCCCGACCAGGAAGGTGCGCTGCGATGGACCCAGGCCGCAGACCGATCATGTTCGTCAGCATGCCGGAGGCCGGTCTGGCCAATCCGCTCATGGTCGTGGCCGGCGAACTGGCCCGCCGCGGGGTGCCGGACCTGTGGTTCGCCACCGACGAGCCGATGCGGGCCGAGGTCGAGGCGCTGAGTGCCGCCGCCCCGGTGCGTTTCGGCTCGCTGGGCCCGGTGATCAGCGAGTTCTCGGCCAAGACGTGGGACGACCGGACCTTCCGCAAGGTCACCCAGCGATCGCGCTGGCGGGCCCACCGGGCGGTGGTCCGGCACACCTACGACCTGCGGCTGCGCTACCCGAAGTTCCGCGCCCTGGACGCCCTGGTCGAGCAGGTGAAGCCGGCGCTGATGGTGATCGAGAGCATGAGCACCTACGCGGTCGAGGTGGCCGTCACCCGGAACATCCCCTACGTGCTCAGCTCGCCGTTCATGCCGAGCACGTTGATGGTGCTGCAGATGGGGCTGGACTTCCCGATGCTGCACACCGGGCTGCCCCGGCGGATGAACCGCCGGCAGAAGCTCTACAACGCCTACTTCCGGGCCCGCGCCGGGCTGATGTTCCTGCATCCGGCCGTCCAGATCACGCTGCGCAAGTCCATTCCCGGGCGCACCGAGATGGGCATCCCGGCCGAGACGCTGTTTCCCCGCGCCAAGGTCGACCATGCCGAACTGGTGCTCTGCTACTCGGTCTTCGGGCTGGAGTACGAGTTCGACGTCCCCGAGAAGCTGCGCATGCTGGGGGCCGTGGTGCCGCCCCTGCCGGAGGCCGAGCCCGACCCGGACCTGAACGCCTGGCTGGACGCCCACGAGTCGGTGGTGCTGGTCGCGTTCGGCACCCTGACCCGGCTCACCCGGCCGCAGGTGCACAACATGGTCGAGGTGGCCCGCCGGCTCGGCGACCGGCACCAGGTGCTCTGGAAGCTCGGCCGCGAGCAGCAGCACCTGCTGCCGCCGCGGGAGCAGTGGCCGGCCAACCTGCGGGTGGAGAGCTGGCTGCCCTCGCAGCTGGACGCGCTGGCCCACCCGCACGTGCGGGTGTTCTTCACCCACGCCGGCGGCAACAGCTTCCACGAGGGCATCTACTTCGGCAAGCCGCTGGTGAACCGGCCGCTCTGGGTGGACTGCCACGACCAGGCGGTCCGCGGGGTGGACGCCGGGGTGAGCCTGACCCTCGACCGCCCGCACGACCTGCGGGTGGCGGACGTGCTGGACAAGCTCACCCGGGTGCTGAACGAACCGTCGTTCACCGAACGCGCCCAGTTCTTCGCGGCCCAGCAGCGGGCGGCCGGAGGCCGTGCGGCGGCGGCCGACCTGATTCTCAGCACCCTGAGCGGGAGGACCCCCGATGACGACCAGACCGATCGAGTTCCCGGCTCGCGCGCGGGGTGAACTGGGCCCGCCGGCGGAGTACGCGCACCTGCGCCAGACCCCCGGGCTGGTGCGCTCGGCCCTGCCCGGTGGCACCGACGTCTGGCTGGTGGCCCGCTACGAGGACGTGCGCACCGTGCTCACCGACCCGCGGATCAGTTCCAACCCGATGCATCCGGGCTTCCCCCAGATCGGCACGAACGGCACGGTGCCGCTGCGGGACTCGGTACCCGGCTGGTTCGTCGGCTACGACCCGCCGGAGCACTCGCGCTTCCGCAAGGCGCTGATCCCGGAGTTCACCGTGCGCCGCATCGCCGAGCTGCGCAAGGCGATCCGGCGGGTGGTCAACGGCCGGATCGAGACGCTGCTGGCCGGACCGCCTAGGGCCGACCTGGTGCCCACCTTCGCCCTGCCGGTGCCCTCGCTGGTGATCTGCGAACTGCTGGGGGTGCCGTACACCGACCACGACCTGTTCGAGAGCCGGACCCAGGTGCTGGTGCGGTACTCGGCCACCGACGCCGAGCGTGAGGAGGCGGCCGGTGAACTGCTGGAGTACATGACCAAACTGATCTCCAGCAAGCGCCGCTTCCCGGGCCGGGACCTGCTCAGCCGGCTGGTCGCCAAGGACGTGCTCAGCGGGCCGGAACTGTCCGGGGTGGCGCTCCTGCTGCTGATCGCCGGGCACGAGACCACGGCCAACAGCATCGGTCTCGGGGTGGTGGTGCAGCTGACCAACCCCGAATGGATCGGTGCGCCGGGCGTGGTCGAGGAGGTGCTGCGCTACCTGTCGGTGGCCGACCGGGTGGCGCTGCGGGTGGCGGTGGAGGACGTCGAGATCGGTGGGCAGCTGATCCGGGCCGGTGAGGGGATCGTCCCGCTCGGCGCCTCGGCCAACCACGACGAGACGACCTTCGAGCGGGCCGGGCAGTTCGATCCGAGCCGCTCGGCCCGACACCACGTGGCCTTCGGCTACGGGGTGCACCAGTGCCTGGGGCAGCACCTGGTGCGGGCCGAGCTCGACATCGCCTTCGGCGCGCTGTTCTCGCGGCTGCCGAACCTACGGCTGGACGTGGCCCCGGAGGATCTGGCGATCAAGTACGACGGCGTGCTCTTCGGCCTGCACGAGCTCCCGGTGCGCTGGGACTGACTCTTCTCTGACCACGACGAAGCCCTCGACCCGTAAGGGCCGGGGGCTTCGTCCGTTCAGTCCTCGTTCTGCAGAGCCACCCGCACCAGCTCGTCCAGGTCCATCTGGTCGAGACCGTCAGAGGATCCGTTGCTGTGGCCGTTGCTCGACGCCTCGGCCTCGGGCGCGTCGGCCAGCTGCAGCAGGGTGTCCAGCAGCCCGCTGCGCCGCAACTGGGCCAGGCTGAGCGTGGCCAGCAGCTCCCGCACCCGGCTCTCCTCGTCCGGCTGCTCCTCGGGCATCAGCTGGCCGAGGACGTGCCGGGCCAGGGCCTGGGCCGAGGGATGGTCGAAGACCAGGGTGGCCGGCAGGGTCAGCCCGGTCGCCGCGTTCAGCCGGTTGCGCAGCTCGATCGCGCTGACCGAGTCGAACCCGAGGTCGCCGAAACTGGTCGTGGTCTCCACCTGTCCCGGCCCGGAGTAGCCGAGCACGGCCGCCACCTGAGTGCAGACCACGTCCAGCACCAGCCCCGGCCTTTCCCCCGAAGGACGCGACAACAGTCGTCCCCGAAGGTCCGCCACTACCTCGGTCGGCTCCTGGGGAGCGATGTCGAGAGCCTGGTACTCGGGCAGGTCCGCGAGCAGACGGTCGGGCCGCGGTCGGCTGAAGGCGTTGCGGGCGAATCGTTCCCGGTCGATGTCGGCCACGATCACGGCCGGCGCGGAACCGGCGCAGACCCGGTCGAGAGCCTGGGCCGCCAGTGCCGGATCCATCGGGCGCACCCCCATCCGTACCGAACCCTGCACCGCACGGTCACCGACCATGCCCGCACCTGGCGCCGCATCGCCCCACGTACCCCAGGCGATCGACACACCCGCTCGGCCCGCCACCCGGCGCCGTTCGGCCAGCGCGTCCAGCACCGCGTTCGCCGCGGCATAACTGCCCTGCCCCGGGCTGCCGAACACCGCAGCAGCCGAGGAGAAGAGCACGAACGCAGACAGGTCGGCCTCGCTCAGCAACTCGTCCAGGAGCACCGCTGAATCGGCCTTGGCCTGCCTGACCTCGGCGAATCGTTCGGGGGTCAAGGTGCTCACCACCCCGTCGTCCAGCACGCCGGCCGCGTGCAGCACCGCTCGCGGCGGGAACTGGGTCAGCACCTGGGAAAGGGCCTCTCGGTCCGAGACATCGCAACTCACCACATCGACCGTGGTCCCCTGCGCCCCCAGTTCCTTCTTCAAATCATGGACGCCCGGAGCCTCCAGTCCGCGTCGTCCCGCCAACACCAGGTGCCTGGCTCCCCGTCCGGCCAGATGCCGGGCCAGGTACTGGCCCAGGGCGCCGGTACCACCGGTGATCAGAACGGTGCCGTCCGGCCGCCACTCCGGGCCCAACTCCTGTTCATTGGCCGAGCCGGTCAGCAGGCGACGCACCAGAATCTCGTCGTCCCGAACGGCGAACTGGTCCTCCGGAGTCTCGGCGGTGAGAACGGCCGACAACGTATGCCCCTCGACCGTCTCGGGCAGGTCGATCAGGCCGCCCCAGGTTTCGGGCTGTTCCACGGCCAGAACCCGGCCCAGCCCCCAGACCCCGGCCTGCCAGACATCAGGCCCGGCCTGGAAACCACCCGCAGAGGTGGCGGCGCGGGTCAGGCACCACAGCGGCGCCCGCAGGCCGGCCTGCTGCAGGGCCTGGCTCAGAACTGCGGTCAGCGCTGGGCCCTCGCGCCCGGCCAGGGCCAGGAGGGAGACGACGGCCTCGGCGGCCTGCGGCAGGCGGTCGGCGAGGTGCTGCGGGTTTGGCTGGGCGACTCTGAGCACTTCTGCCGTTCCAGGAAGAGCGGCCGCGACGGCCAGGGCCCACGGATCGTCGGCGTGCGCGGCCGGAACCACGACCAGCCACCTCTTTCCGGCGACAGGTTCCGTCGGCCCCGTCGTTCCGGGCCGACCGGCCACCTCGGTCGGCGCCCAGGGCTGCCAGCCGGTCCGGTACTGCCAGGAATTCAGCACCGACGTGGTCTTCTGCCGCTGGTGCCATCCGGCCAGGGCCGGCAGCACCGCGTCCAGCGAGTCGCTGGGCAGGCCCAGACGCTCAGCCAGGGCATCGGTGTCGCCCTCACTCACCTCGGCCCAGAACTCTCCGTCCGCAGTGGTCGGGGCAACCTCGTGACGGGGCTCGGCGTCGGGCCAGAACCGCTGGCGGTCGAAGGCGTAGGTGGGCAGGGCCACCCGGTGCGCCCCCGGGTACAGGGCCGACCAGTCCGGGCTGATACCGGCCACGTGCAGGCGAGCCACCGCGGTGAGGAGGGCCTGCGCTTCCGAGGTCCCCGCCTTCTGCGCCGACACCACCACGCTGTCGTCGGACAGCGACATCTCGGCCTGACTACCGAGCACGGAATCCGGACCCACCTCGAGGAACCGGCTCACCCCCGCCGCCGCGAGCGATGCCACCGCGGCACTGAACCGGACGGGACGGCGCACCTGCTGCACCCAGTACTCGGGCGTGCAGAACTGTTCGGTGTCGACCGGTTCACCGGTGACCGTCGAGACCAGTGCGAGCGTAGGCGGCCGATAGGTCAGCCTCTCGGCCACGGACCGGAATTCCTCCAGCATCGGATCCATCAGGGACGAGTGGAAGGCGTGCGAGACCTTCAGCCGGCGCACCTTGCCCGGCAGTTGCCCGGCGACAGCCAGGACGTCCGCCTCAGCCCCCGACAACACGACCGAGCCCGGCGCGTTCACCGCGGCCAAGGACACCCGATTGTTGGTCAGCAGCGGCAGCACGTCCTTCTCGTCTGCCCGCACGGCCAGCATCACTCCGCCGGGCGGCAGCTGGGCCATCAGCCGACCGCGGGCGGCGACCAGCGCACAGGCGTCGGGCAGGTTGAGCATCCCGGCCAGGTACGCGGCGGCCAGTTCTCCGATCGAGTGCCCGGCCAGCACATCCGGGCGCAGCCCCCAGCTCTCCAGCAGCCGGAACAACGCGACTTCGGTGGCGAACAGGGCCGGTTGCGCCCAGTCCGTGCGGTCCAGCCGGTCCGGGTCGCCGCCGAACTGCACGTCGGCCAGCGGTTCCGGCAAGTGGCGGCCGAACTCTTCGAACACCTCGGCCAGGGCCTGGTCGAAGACCGGGAACCGGGAGCGCAACTCGCTGCCCATACCGAGATGCTGAGCCCCCTGCCCGGAGAACAGGAAGGCCAGCTTGCCCGAGCCGGCCCGGCCCTGCACCGCCGGGGCTTCCGCTTCACCGTTCGCCAAAGCGTCCAGCGCGACGAGCAACTGCCTCCGGTCGGCGGCCACCAGCCCGGCTCGCAACGGCAGCGCGGACCGCGTGGTCGCCAGCGAGAAGGCCACATCGGTCAGCGTCTGCTCCGGCTGCGACTCCAGGTGGGTCAGCAGACGTCGCGCCTGCCCTCGCAGAGCCGGGCCGGTGCGCGCAGCGAGCGGCACGAGCAGCGGCCACCGCTCGGATTTGGGCGCAAGCGGCTGCGGCTCAACATTTTCCAGGATGACGTGCGCGTTGGTCCCGGTCGCCCCGAACGACGACACACCGGCGCGGAAGGGACGTCCGGAGTCGGGCCAGGGCCGGGCCTCGTCCAGCAGGTGCAGGGTTCCGGACCGCCAGTCGACGTGCGACGAGGGTTGCGCGGCGTGCAGGGTGGCGGGGGCGACACCGTGCCGCATCGCGAGCACCGCCTTGATCACGCCGGCCACCCCGGCCGCGGCCTGGGTGTGCCCGATGTTGGACTTCACCGACCCGAGCAGGACCGGCTGCTCGCGGTCCCGGCCGTAGACCGCCATCAGCGCCTGCGCCTCGATCGGGTCGCCCAGGGCGGTGCCGGTGCCGTGCGCCTCGATCACGTCCACGTCTGCGGGCCGCAGTCCGGCGCTGTCCAGAGCCCGCCGCAGAACCTTCTGCTGGGCAGGCCCGTTGGGTGCGGTGAAGCCGTTGGAGGCGCCATCCTGGTTGACCGCCGACCCCCGCAGAACCGCAAGGATCTCGTGGCCCTGGCGGCGGGCGTCCGACATTCGTTCCAGCATCAGCATTCCGGCGCCTTCGGACCAGCCGGTGCCGTTGGCCCCGTCGGCGAAGGCGCGGCAGCGCCCGTCCGGCGAGAGGGCGCCCAGTTCGCCGAACTCGACGAAGGCGACCGGCGTGGACATCACGGCCACACCGCCGGCCAGGGCCATCGTGCACTCCCCCGAACGCAGCGCCTGCGCGGCCAGGTGCAGCGCGACGAGCGAGGAGGAGCAGGCCGTGTCCACGGTGACGGCCGGTCCCTGCAGCCCGAACGAGTACGACACCCGCCCGGCGATCACCGCCGCCGCCTGGGCGGTCTGCACCTGCCCACGGCTGGTTCGCGGGGGCCGGTAGTCGCCGCCGGTAGCACCGACGTAGACCCCCACTTCCGAGCCGCGAGCACTGCGCGGGTCGATTCCGGCCTGTTCGAAGGCCTCCCAGGCGACCTCCAGCACAAGCCTCTGCTGCGGATCCATGACCAGCGCCTCGGCCGGTGAGACACCGAACAAGGACGGGTCGAAGTCGGCTGCGTTGTCGAGGAATCCGCCCCGCCGCAAGCTGGTCGCGGCCGGGTCCCAGCCCCGGTCGGAGGGGAAGTCGCCGGTGGCGTCGGTGCCGTTCTCCAGCAACTGCCAGAGCTCTTCGGGCGAGTTCGCCCCACCCGGGAATCGGCACGCCATCCCGACGATCACGATCGGGTCGGTGGTCTCGGCCGAGGCGGCCGGGCCGTCCTGCGTCTCGAGGCCGCCGAGCAGTTCGGCGGTCAGGTGGGCGGCGAGTTCGCGGGCGGTCGGGTGGTCGAAGGCCAGGGTGGCCGGCAGATCTGGACCAAAGGACGGGGTGAGCTGGTCTCGTAGGTCGACTGCGGTCAGGGAATCCAAGCCGTGGTCGCGGAAGGGCACGTCGGGATCGACCGAGGCGGCACCGGAGTGTCCGAGCACCAGGGCAACCCGCTCCAGCACCTCCGCCAGCACCTCCGCCTCCCGCTCGGCCCTCGGCAGACCACGCAGGTGTTCGCCGAGGTCGGATTCGCGGGTCTTCGAGCGGGCTGCCTCGGCGGCGGCCTTCCGGGCTGGGGGCAGATCGTTCAGCTGGGTGGTGGCGCGGCCGGCGAACAAGCTGGGCGCAACCGTGGTCCAGTCGATATCTGCGATCAAGGGCTCGGGTTCGCCGCCTCCGAGGACTCGCGCCAGTGCCCGTAGCGCCGGAGCTGAACTCATGGGAGGAAGTCCGTTCAGCCGCTGATGCCTGGCCTCGGATGCGGCGCCGGACTCGAAGGCCGCCAGGGAGACCGACACCGCCACCCGGTCCGGGCCCGTCATCTGCTGTACAAGCGCATCCCAGGCTCCGTAGCTCGCGGCATCCAGCGCCCGGCCGGTCAGGCCCCAACTTGCCGGCAACCCCGACAACACGGCCACCAGCTTCGGCTCGTGACCGGCCAAGGCTGCCTCGAACGCCGCCACCTCGGCCAACTCCTGTTCCACCTGCTCCGGCAAGAGCTCACCCAAGGCCCCGGGAGCGCCCGGTGCCACCGTGTGCAGCACCGCCTTGGGAGCGAACTCCGCCATCACCTGGCCCAGATCGGCGAAGGGCCGGCGGATCAGGCCCTCGGCCGGGGCAGCTCCAACCGGGCCTGCCTCACCCACGGGGCCTGCCTCACCCACGGGGCCTGCCTCACTCACCAGGCCTGCCGAGCCCACCGAGCCCACCGAGCCCACCGAGCCCGCCTCGCCCACCGAACTCGCCGAACCCACGGAGCTCACCGGACCTTCCTGGCTCACCGAGCGCGTCGGAACGGCCGGGTCCGTCAGGTCGCCCGGACCGGTCACCA
Source organism: Kineosporia rhizophila (assembly GCF_021277265.1). Classification (GTDB taxonomy): domain Bacteria; phylum Actinomycetota; class Actinomycetes; order Actinomycetales; family Kineosporiaceae; genus Kineosporia; species Kineosporia rhizophila. The sequence continues at coordinate 75,731 of NZ_JAJSOH010000006.1, read as the reverse complement.
CCACCCGCTCCGCCCCCGACTCCAGCAACCACCGCACCAGCGGCCCAGCCACATCAGCGGCGTCCCCGCTGACCACGACCGTGCCTTCCGGCCGCCAAACGTCCCGGGCAGAAGCGGCGGTCCGGACCAGACGGCGTCCGAGCACCTTGCCCGCCCGGATCGCCGTCTGTTCCTCTCCCGCCCGCCCCTGTGCGAGCAGGCTCTGCAGCCGGGCGCGCCCGGCATCATCCAGTTCGGCAGGCAGGTCGATCAGCCCACCCCAGCGACCGGTCTGCTCTCGCGCCGCTACCCGCCCGAGGCCCCACACCGCGGCCCCGGCTCGCGACCCGGCCGGATCGGAAACCCCCGCGACGACCGCCTCCCGGGTCAGGCACCACAGTGGCGCGTCCAGGCCCGCGTCATCCATGGCCCGAAGCAGGGTCAGCAACGTGCCTGGGTCGGCAGCGCGCGGCAGCAACAGCACACCAACCGCGTCAGCGTGATCCCCCATCTGCTCGGTCAACGAGCCGAGTTCAACTCGCACCGCACCCGCCGGAACGGGAACGTCCGCATCACCGTCACGGCCGACAACAAGCCACTTACCCGCGGGAGTCGCCATCGTTGGCGTGGGCAGAGCGCTCCACCGCCAGGCATGGCACCACTCCTGCGCCGCCTGCACCTGGTCACGCTCGCGGCGCCAACTGCTCAGCGCCGGCAGCACGTCCTGCAAGGCCTCGGCGGGCAACCCGACCAGCTCGGCGACGGCTGGGGCGTCGGTCTGCTCCACCGCGTCCCAGAAGGCCGCATCGCGCGGATCGGCCTTGGCGGCAGCAGGCTCCGGCCAGTACCGCCGGTGCTGGAACGGGTAGGTGGGCAGCTGTCCCCAGTCCGCGGTGATGCCCGGGTAGAAGCTGCTCCACCGCACCGGGACCCCGGCCGTCCACAGGTTGGCGACGCCGGTCAGGACCGCCTCGACCTCGCCCACCTCGCGTCGCAGCAACGGCGTGACCAGGGACCGGCGGCCCGAAGAGCTCTCGTCCTCGATGACCAGTCGGGTGGAAGCAGCCAGCGCTCCCCCGGGCCCGACCTCCACGAACCAGGTGGCTCCCTGTTCGCGCAGCGTCCGGACCGCATCGGCGAAGCGGACCGTCTGCCGGGCGTGCCGCACCCAGTAGGCCGGATCGCAGATCTCATCCGTGATCCGTGATCCGGTGACCGTGGAGACCAGGTTTAGTTCCGGCGTCCTCAAATCCAGTTCGGCCACCACAGCGTGAAGTTCGTCCAGCACCGGATCGATCAGCGGCGAATGGAAGGCGTGGCTGACCGACAGCCAGGTCGCCCGGTACTGCGGCGCCGCCCAGGCCAGCGCCAGAGGTTCCAGATCTTCGCGCGGCCCGGCCAGAACCACCGACCGTGGCCCGTTCACCGCTGCTAGGCCCACCTCGGGCCGGTCAGCCAGTTCGTCCAGTGCCTCCTGCTCGCTCACCCGCACCGAAAGCATCGCTCCGCCTGAGGGAAGCGCCTGCATGAGGCGGCCACGGGCTGCCACCAGACGGCAGGCGTCTTCCAGCGAGAACACCCCGGCCACGTGAGCGGCCGCGATCTCCCCCACCGAGTGCCCGGCAACCGTGTCCGGGCGCACACCCCACGACTCGAGCAGCCGGAAAAGCGCCACCTCGAAGGCGAACAGCGCAGGCTGAGCCCACTCGGTGCGTTCCAGAACCACCGCATCCTCGCCCAGCACCACCTCGCGCAGCTCAGGGTCGAACTGGGCGAGCACCTCGTCCCAAGCCATGGCGAACGCAGGAAAGGCTTCGGCCAGCTCACGGCCCATGCCGGGGCGCTGGCCGCCTTGCCCGCCGAAGAGGTAGGCCAGGCGGCCGTTCTCCGCGGCACCGGCGCGGGCGACCTCGAGAACACCGTCCGGCCCGGCCAGCAGCACCGCGCGCTGGGGCAGCACCGCCCGCCGGGCCAGTCCCGCGCCCGTCTCGGCCACCAACTGCGGCGAACTGGTCAGCCGCTCGATCTGTTCGGCCAGCGCGGCTTCCGACCGGGCCGAGACCACCCAGGGCAACGTCCCGCTCAACGGGCCGCTGTCCACGGTCGTTGCGGGAGAGTCGTCCTCAATCTGCTCAAGAATGACGTGCGCATTGGTGCCACTGACCCCGAACGCGGAAACGCCGGCTCGTCGCGGTTTTTGATCCGATGCCCAGTCCTGCGCCTCGGTCAGCAACCGGACTGCACCCCTCGTCCAGTCCACGTGTGGTGTGGGCTGATCGACGTGCACGGTCGCCGGAAGCATGCCGTGCCGCATGGCCAGCACCATTTTCATCACCCCGGCGGCCCCGGCCGCAGCCTGGGTGTGCCCCAGGTTGGACTTCACCGAGCCCAGCCAGAGCGGACGTTCCGGCGCCCGGTCCTGCCCGTAGGTGGTCAGCAGGGCGCGGGCCTCGATCGGGTCGCCGAGTTCGGTCCCCGTGCCGTGCGCCTCGACCACGTCCACATCGCCCGGTGTGAGCCCGGCGCTGGCCAGGGCCTGGCGGATCACCCGCTCCTGCGACGGGCCGTTCGGTGCGGTCAGACCGTTGGAGGCACCGTCCTGGTTGACCGCCGAGCCCTTGACGACGGCCAGCACCGGGTGGCCGAGCCGACGAGCGTCCGAAAGCCGCTCCAGTACGAGCATTCCCGAACCCTCCGACCAGGACGTTCCGTCGGCCCCGGCCGCGAAGGACTTGCAGCGGCCGTCGGCTGCCAGTCCGCCCTGGGCGCTGAACTCGACGAACGAGTCCGGGCTGGACATCACCGAAACGCCGCCGGCCAGGGCCAGGGAGCACTCACCCGAGCGCAGCGCCTGGGCGGCCAGGTGCATGGCCACCAGTGTGGCCGAGCAGGCGGTGTCCACCGTGATGGCCGGGCCGGTCAGCCCCAGGGAGTAGGCCAGCCGGCCCGAGAGCACGCTGGCCGTGGTGCCGGTGGCGGCATGACCACGGACGTCCTCGGTGCCCGAGCGCAGCAGACCGCCGTAGTCCTGGCCGTTGGTGCCGACGAACACCCCGGCCTGGTCCCCCCGCAACGCCAGGGGGTCGATCCCGGCGCGTTCCAGAGCCTCCCAGGCGGTTTCCAGCACCAGGCGCTGCTGCGGGTCCATGGCCAGGGCCTCGCGCGGTGAGATGCCGAAGAACTCAGCGTCGAAACCGGCCACGTCGTCGAGGAATCCGCCCTCGCGGGTGACCGACAACCCATCAGCCAGGGCGTCCAGGTCCCATCCCCGGTCGGCCGGGAAGGCCGAGATCGCGTCCTGCTTCTCGACCAGCAACTGCCACAGCTGATCCGGGCCGGTGATGCCGCCCGGGAACCGGCAGCCCATGCCGACGATCACCACCGGGTCGTCGTCCACCGGGCGGACTGCGGTCGGCGTCGCCGTCTGGTCGGCGCCGGTCAGCGTGCCCTTCAGCATCCGAGCCAGGTCACGCGGAGTCGGGTAGTCGAAGATCAGCGTAGCGGGCAGGCTCAGACCGGTGGCCGCGGACAACGCGTTCCCCAGCTCCAGTGCGGTCAGAGAGGTGAATCCCAGCTCGGCAAAGGGACGATCGGCGGAGACCGGCTCGGTGTCGTCGTGCCCGAGTACGGCGGCGGCCTGGGTGCGCACCAGATCCAGCAGGTGCTCAGCGCGTCCGGAAACCGGGACGGGATCGGCCGCTGCGGTCACCGTACGGTGAGGCGGGGCGATCTCAATAAGAGACGGGTTCGGCCGGGAAGCGCTGTAGGCAGCGGCAAATCGCGGTTCGTCCAGATCGGCGACGACGACCGTGGGCTGGCCGCTGCTGATTGCTTCCCCCAGCGCGGCCACTGCGGCGGCCGGGGCCAACGGACGCAGACCACCACGCCGCAGCCGGTCGCCGACGCCCTCACCGGCGGCCATCCCGTCGCCGGCCCAGGGACCCCAGGCGATCGACGTGGCGGGCAGACCCAGCCCGTGCCGGTGTTCGGCGAGGGCGTCGAGCATGGCGTTGGCCGCGCTGTAGCTCGCCTGGCCGGCTGAGCCGACCACTCCGGAGGTGGAGGAGAACAGGACGAACGCCTCCAGGTCGGCCGAGCCCGTGAGCTCGTGCAGCAGCCAGGCCGACGTGACCTTGGCCCGCAGCACCGTCTCTAGCCGTTCCGGAGTGAGACCGTGCAACACACCGTCGTCCAGCACCCCGGCCGCGTGAATCACCGCCTGTAGGGGCCCGGTCCGTTCCAGCAGGGCCGTGAGCGCCTCCCGGTCGGACACGTCGCAGGCCACGATCTCGACCGCCGTGCCCAGCTCCTGCGCCAGTTCCTCAGCCCCGGGGGCAGCGAGCCCCCGTCGCCCGGCGAGAACGACCCGCGCCGCGCCCAGACCGGTCAACCAGCGGGCCACCTCCTTGCCCAGGGCTCCGGTGCCACCGGTGACGAGCACGGTCCCGTTCGGCCGGAAGTCCCGACCGGAACGCGTCTGCGGCGAGCGCACCAGCCGACGGACGAACACCCCCGCCCGCCGCACCGCGATCTGGTCTTCGTCCCCGCCCAGCGCGAGGGCTTCCGAAAGCCTTTTCAGGACGGTGGGGTCGAGTTCGGTGGGTAGGTCGAGCAGTCCGCCCCAGGCCGTGGGCCGTTCGAGGGCGATGGTGCGGCCGAGGCCCCACACACCCGCCTGAATCGGGGACGACGGGGGTTGCGCGGTGCCGGTGCTGACCGCCCCTCGGGTCAGGCACCACACCGGCGCGCCGAGACCAGCGTCACCGAGGGCCTGCACCAGCGCGAGGGTGGCGAGCAGACCCTCCGACGTGTCGCTGAGGGCCAGGAAAGACACGATCTGGCCGGGAGAAGCGGCCGAGCGCAACTGCTCGGCCAGCGCCGCCCGGTCGATCTGGGCAACGGGCAGGACCGTCACGTCACCGAGCGCTGCGAGCACCGCGCCGATCCAGGGATCGTCCTGAAGAGCAGCCGGGACCAGTGCCAGCCGACGGCCTGAGGACGCCGGAACGTCGCCGTTCACGGCCGGATGCCAGCGCACCTGGTAGCGCCCGGCCGCGGTGGGCGCACCGGCCGCGGTCTTGGGCCAGTAACGGCGCCGCTGAAAGGCATAGGTGGGCAGGTCGATCCGCCGGGCGCCGGTGCCGCGGTAGAACTCGGCCCAGTCCACGGCGAAGCCGCGCACGTGCAGGCCGGCCAGGGCGGTGAGCAGCGCTTCGGTCTCGCTGCGGTCGCGGCGCAGGGTCGGTAGCACCGTCAGGTCGGGGTCCGGCCCGAGCGTCTCGCCGACCATCGGGGTCAGCACCGCGTCTGCCCCGACTTCCAGGAAGCCCTTCACCCCGCTGGCTGCGAGAGTGTGCACCACATCGGCGAAACGAACGGTGCCACGGGCATGCTGCACCCAGTAGCCCGGTGCGCTGAGGGTTTCCAGGGTCGCGATCTGACCGGTGACCCCAGAAACCAGAGGAAGCATCGGCGGACGGTGATCCAGTTCGGCCGCGACCGTGTCGAGCTCGTCGAGCACCGGTTCCATCAGCGGCGAGTGGAAGGCGTGCGAGACCGATAGCCGGCGAGTCCGGCGTCCTTCTACGGAGAAGGCCTGGGCCAGCGACGCAGCCGCACTCGCGTCGCCGGAAACCACCACCGAGCGCGGGCCGTTGACCGCGGCTATCGACAACGATCCTTCCAGTCGGGCCGAGACCTCCGCCTCGGTGGCCTGGATCGCGATCATGGCCCCGCCCTCGGGCAGGGCCTGCATGAGCCGGGCCCGGGCACTGACCAGGCGGCCGGCGTCCTCCAGCGAGAGCACCCCGGCCACGTGCGCCGCCGCGATCTCGCCCACCGAGTGCCCGGCGACCGCGTCCGGCTGCACACCCCACGACTCCAGCAGACGGAAGAGTGCAACCTCGAAGGCGAACAGCGCGGGCTGCGTCCACCCGGTCTGCTCCAGAGCTGCTGCGTCGTCTCCGTGCACCACGTGCCGTAGTCCGGGATCGAGCTGAGCCAGGACCTCGTCCCAGGCCGCGGCGAACACCGGATACGTCTCGGCGAGCTCGCGCCCCATACCGAGCCGCTGTCCTCCTTGGCCCCCGAAGAGGAAGGCCAGGCGGGACGACTTGGCCGTGCCCCGGAGGATGGCCCGATCCGGCGTGCCGGACGCCAGGTGGGTGAGCGCCGACAGCACCTGGTCGCGGTCCGAGGCCAGGATCGCCGCCCGCTCGGTGTGTGCGGTTCGGGTGGCGGCCAGGGAGTAGGCCAGATCCAGAGGTTCGTCCAGCAGGCGGTCCGCGGCGGACACCAGGCGAGCGGCCCCGGCGCGCAGGGCGGACTCGTCCTGCCCCGACAGCAGAATCGGAAGCGTCTGAGGGCCAACCAGTTCGCGCTCGGTGGGCGTTTCGGACGGAGCTTCCTCCAGCACCGTGTGAGCGTTGGTACCGCTGAGCCCGAAGGAGGAGACCGCTGCCCGCATCGGCCGGCCGGTCCGGGGCCACGGCTGCTCAGAAGTGAGCACCTCCACCGCGCCGGCCGACCAGTCCACGTGCGAACTGGGGGTGTCGGCGTGCAGGGTGCGCGGGGCGGTCCGATGACGCATGGCCAGCACCGCCTTGATGACCCCGGCGATGCCGGAGGCCATCTGGGTGTGCCCGATGTTCGACTTGACCGACCCCAGCAACAGAGGACGCTCGCGGTCGCCTCCGTAGGTGGCCAGCAGTGCCCGCGCCTCGATCGGGTCCCCGAGCCGGGTCCCGGTGCCGTGCCCCTCCACCAGGTCGACCTCGGCCGGGGCGAGACCGGCGTTGGCCAGGGCCTGCCGGACCACCCGTTCCTGGGCGGGCCCGCTGGGGGCGGTCAGGCCGTTGGAGGCGCCGTCCTGGTTGATCGCCGATCCCCGGACCAGCGCCAGCACCGGGTGGCCGTTGCGCCGGGCGTCGGACAGCCGCTCGAGCATGACCAGTCCGGCGCCCTCGGCCAGGCTCATCCCGTCGGCGTCGTCGGAGTAGGCCTTGCAGCGCCCGTCCGGGGCCATCGCCCGCTGCCGGCTGAAGCCGACGAAGGCGGCCGGGGTGGACATCACGGCGACGCCTCCGGCCAGGGCCAGGGAGCTCTCGCCGGAGCGCAGCGACTGGCAGGCCAGGTGCAGTGCGACCAGTGAGGACGAGCAGGCGGTGTCCACGCTGAGGGCGGGGCCCTCCAGCCCCAGCAGGTAGGCGATCCGCCCGGAAGCGATGCTCGGGATGGCCCCGGTGATCTCGTGACCGTCGGCGCCACCGCCCTCACCGGCGTAGTCCTGGTAGCTGGCGCCGACGAACACCCCGGTGCGGCTGCCCCGCATGCTGCCCGGTTCGATCCCGGCCCGCTCGAAGGTCTCCCAGGCCACTTCCAGCAGCAGGCGTTGCTGCGGGTCCATGGCCAGGGCCTCGCGCGGCGAGATGCCGAAGAAGCCCGCGTCGAAGGCGGCCGCCTCGTGCAGGAAGCCACCATTGACCGAGTAGGTGTGCCCGGGCCGGTCCGGGTCGGGGTCGTACAGCGTCTGGGCGTCCCAGCCCCGGTCGGCCGGAAACGTGGAGATGGCGTCCACCCCGTCGCGGATCAGGTCCCACAGCTGTTCCGGTGAGTCGGCGCCGCCGGGGTAGCGACAGGCCATCGAGACGATCGCGATCGGTTCCTCGGAGTCGGCCTCGGCCCGGATCAAGGCCGAGCCTCCCCCGGCGCCCGGGGTCAGCAGGGTGAGCAGGTGGGCGCTGAGTGCCCCGGCGGTGGGGTGGTCGAAGACCAGGGTGGTGGGCAGGGTCGTGCCGGTCGCCGTGGCCAGTCGGGTGCGCAGGTCCACGGCGGTGAGGGAGTCGAAACCGATGTCGCGGAAGGCCTTGGTGGGTGGGACCGCCTCGGGACCGGAGTGGCCGAGCACGCTGGCCGCCTGCGCGCGCACCAGGTCCAGGACGAGCCGCTCGCGCTCGCGTTCGGGCACCTGTCGCAACCTGGTCGCGAACTCGCCCTCGACCTGGGCCGGCGCCTCCTGCGCAGCCGTGGTCAGCAGGCGCACCGCTGGTAGCTCGCTGAACAGGCGGGTGTCGCGCCCCGAAGTGAAGACCGGGTAATAGCGTTCCCAGTCCACGGCGGCCACCGTCAGCGCCACCTCGTCGTCGGTGAGCGCCCGCCGCAGCGCCGCAAGGGCCTGGGCCGCGGGCATGAAGTCCAGCCCGCTGCGCCGGATCTGCTCCGGATCCACCCGGCCCAGCGCCCGGTCGTCGGACCAGATGCCCCAGGCCACCGCGGTCGCCGGCAGCCCCTGGCCGCGACGCTGTTCGGCGAGCGCGGTCAGGTAGGCGTTACCGGCCGCGTAGGCCCCGTGAGCGCCGCTGCCCCACATGCCGACCGTCGAGGAGTAGAGCACGAACCGGTCCAGGATCTCCGGGTCGAGCAGATCGGCCAGGTGCCGGGCGCCGTCGACCTTGGCCGCCAGCACCGCGGCGAACTCTTCGGGGGTGGTCTCGGCCAGCGGGCGCAGTTCGATCTGGGCGGCCGCGTGCACGGCGGTGCGCACCGCCCGGCCCTGGCCGGCCAGGTGCTGCAGCAGCTGGGCCACGGCGTCGCGGTCGCTGACGTCGCAGGCGAGCACCTCGGCCCGGGCGCCGGCCCGGGTCAGGTCGGCCACCAGGTCGGCGGCGCCGGGGGCCTGGTCGCCGCGGCGGCTGGTGAGCACGATGTCGGTGGCGCCGAGACCGGCCAGCCAGCGGGCCACGTGCGGGGCGATGGTCCCGGTGCCGCCGGTGATCAGTACCGTGCCTTGGGGTGTCCAGTCGGGCGCCGCGCTGCGGGGTGCCGGCGCCGCCACCAGGCGCCGGGCCAGCAGCCCACCCGGTCGCACAGCCAGCTGGTCCTCGCCCGAGCTCCCACCCAGGGCCGCCGCCAACGAACGCGCGGTTCTGGGGCCCAGATCGGCGGGCAGGTCGATCAGCCCGCCCCAACGCTGAGGATGCTCCAGGGCCGCAGTCCGCCCCAGCCCCAGGATCTGCGCCTGTTCGGGCGCGGTGAGCAGGTCGTTGCGCCCGGTGCTGACCGCGCCCTGGGTGAGACACCACAGCGGCGCGTCCAGGCTCAGATCGCCCAGTGCCTGCACCAGGCCGAGGGTTGCGGCCAGACCGTGCGGCGCGAGTCCCAGCACCGACACCACTGCCCGCAGGTCCAGTGCCTGGTCGGCCAGGGCTTCGGCGACCGCGGCCCGGCCGGTCTGTTCCGGGCCGATCGGCACCGGGCGGACAGTGGCTCCGTGATCGCGCAGCGCGGCTTCGACTGCGTCGGCCACCGCGCAGTCTTCGGCGGAGCGCACCAGCAGCCAGTTCCCTTCGAGGGGGCGCAGGTCCTCGGCGAGCGGACGCCAGACCTCCCGGTAGCGCCACGACTCGGTGAGCGAGCGTTCCCCGGCGGCGCGCCGCCAGCCGGACAGGGCCGGAAGCACCGCGACCAGTGCGTCCGGTTCCACGTCCAGCCCGGCCGTCAGCTCGTCCAGGTCGGCCCGCTCGACTGCGGACCAGAACCGCTCGCTGTCCGGATCGGCTGCCGCAGCATTCTTCTCGACCGGCAGCGCCCAGTAGCTCTCGTGCTGGAAGGCGTAGGTGGGTAGGTCGATGCGCTGCCCGGCCGGCAGCACGGTGTTCCAGTCAACGGGCAGGCCCCGAACCCAGGCCTCGGCCAGAGTGGTCAGCACCCGGGTCTGGTCGTCCTGGTCCCGTCGCAGGGTCCCGAGCACCACGGTCGGCACGTCCACATTCGTCGGGCCGTCCTCCAGGGTCGCCTGGATCCCGACGGTCAGTACCGGGTGCGGGCTGATCTCGACGAAGGCGTGGTGACCGCCGTCCCGCAGCGAGCGCACGGCCGGTTCGAGCTGCACCGGCGAGCGCAGGTTCTGGTACCAGTAACGAGCGTCCAGCTCGGTGCCGTCGAGCCACTGCCCGGTCACGGTGGAGAGCATCGCGATCTCGGTCCGACCCGGCCGGACCCGCGAAAGTGTTCTCTGCAGCGAATCTTCCAGGGCCTCGACCTGGGCCGAGTGCGAGGCGTAGTCCACCGCGATCCGCCGGGCCCGCACCTCCTGCCCGGCCAGCTCGGCCAGCAGTTCGTCCATCGGCTCCACGTCGCCGGAGACCACCACCGACGCCGGGCCGTTGACGGCCGCCACCGAGAGCCGGCCGCCCCAGGCCGTCAGGCGCTCCTGCACCTGAGCCACCGGCAACTGCACCGACGCCATCGCTCCGGCCCCGGCCAGCGTCGCCGCGATGGCCTGACTGCGCCGGGCCACCACCCGGGCCGCGTCGTCCAGGCTCAGGGCCCCGGCCACGCAGGCGGCCGCGATCTCCCCCTGCGAGTGGCCGATCACGGCGTCCGGCTGCACGCCGTGCGAGCGCCACAGCGCCGCCAGCGACACCATCACCGCGAACGAACTGCACTGCACCACGTCCACGCGTTCCAGGGCCGGGGCCTGCGGCGCACCCCGCAGCACGTCCAGCACTGAGAAGTCCACGTACTGGGCCAGGGCGAGCGAACACTCGGCCAGGCGCTCGGCGAACACCGGCGACGCGTCCAGGAGCCGGGCCCCCATCCCGACCCACTGCGCGCCCTGGCCGGGGAAGACGAACACGACCCGGCCCGAGACGTCCGCACTTCCCTCCACGACCCCAGCTGAAGGCGCCGCCTCAGCGACCGCCCGCAACCCCGTCCAAAGCTCTTCCCGGTCTGCGGCGACCACCACGGCCCGGTGCTCGTGGCGAGCCCGCGCCGTGGCCAGCGACCAGGCCAGGTCGCGGCGTTCGACGCCGGGGACGACCGCGGCCAGCCGGCCCGCGTTGGCCCGCACGGCCGGCCGCCCTCGACCCGAGATCAGGAACGGCAGGACGCCCGGTTCTGGCGCCTCGTCCGCCACACCGGTGTCGGCTGGGCTCTGTTCCAGGACGACGTGGGCGTTGGTCCCGCTGATCCCGAACGACGACACCGCAGCCCGCCGCGGGCGACCGGTCACCGGCCAGTCCTGTTCTTCGGTGAGCAGCTGCACCGCTGCGTCGGCCCAGCGCACCCGCGAGGACGGCTCGCTGACGTGCAGGGTGCGGGGCAGCCGGGCGTGCTGCAGCGCCTGGACCATCTTGATCACGCTGGCCACACCGGCGGCCGACTGGGTGTGGCCGATGTTGGACTTGACCGAGCCCACCCGCAGCGGCTGCCGGCGGTCCGGCCCGTAGGCGGCCTGCAGGGCCTGCACCTCGATCGGGTCGCCCAGCGCCGTTCCGGTGCCGTGCGCGTCCACCGCGTCCACCTCGGCAGCGGTGAGTCCGGCGGCGGTCAGGGCATCGCGGATGACCTGTTCCTGGGCCGGGCCGTTGGGTGCGGTCAGGCCGTTGGAGGCTCCGTCCTGGTTGACCGCCGATCCCCGCACCACCGCCAGTACCGGGTGACCGTTGCGCTGGGCGTCGGACAGCCGCTCGACCAGCAGCAGACCGACCCCTTCGGCCAGGGCCATGCCGTCGGCGCCCTCGGCGAAGGCCTTGCACCGGCCGTCGGCGGCCAGGGCCCGCTGCCGGCTGAACGCCACGAACGCGGCCGGGGTCGTCATCACCGTGACCCCGCCGGCCAGGGCCAGCGTGCTCTCCCCGCTGCGCAGCGACTGCACGGCCAGGTGCAGCGCCACCAGCGACGACGAGCAGGCGGTGTCGACCATGACCGCCGGCCCCCGCAGCCCGAGGGCGTAGGACAGACGACCCGCCAGCACACTGGGCAGGGTGCCGGTGACCAGATGACCTTCGGCGCCCTCACCCACCCCGGCGCCGTACTCCTGAGCGCTGGAACCGACGAACACGCCGGTCCGGCTGCCGCGCAGCGCGTCGGGGTCCAGACCGGCCCGTTCCAGAGTCTCCCAGGCGGTCTCCAGCAGCAGACGCTGCTGCGGGTCCATCGCCTGCGCCTCACGGGGCGAGATCCCGAAGAACGCGGCGTCGAACTGGTCGGCCTCGTGCAGGAATCCGCCTTCGAGCGTGTACGTGTGCCCGCTGCGGTCCGGATCCGGGTCGTACAACGCCTCCGGGTCCCAGCCGCGTCCGGCCGGGAAACCCGAGATGGCGTCGCCGCCCTCGAGCACCAGATCCCACAGGTCTTCCGGGGACGCGACGCCGCCGGGCAGGCGGCAGGCCATCCCGACGATGGCGATCGGCTCCTGCGAGGCCGCTGCAGGGCCGGAGGCGATCGGTGACCGGGTCCGGCCGTTGAGCCGCGACTGCAGGAACTGCACCAGGTCGGCCGGGTTCGGGTGGTCGAAGACCAGCGTCGTGGGCAGGTCCAGACCGGTGACCGAGACCAGACGCTGGCGTAGCTCGACCGCGGTGAGCGAGTCGAATCCCATTTCCTGGAACGCTTTCCGCTCCCCCACCGCGGCGCCGGAGCTGTGCCCGAGCACGGCGGCCACCTCACTGCGCACCAGATCCAGCAGTGTGCGGCGGCGTTCGGACTCGCTCATGGCGCTCAGGCGCTCGGCCCATTCACCCGTGGGGGCGCTCTCGGCCGGGGCCTGCAGTTCGCTGAAGAACGCGGATGGCCGTCCGGAGGTGTAGACCGGCAGGAAGCGGTCCCATTCGACGTCCGCGACGACCATCTGCGGCTGTCCGGAGGAGATGGCGCGGCCCAGTTCGGCCACGGCCTCGTCGGGCGGCAGTAGTCCCAGGCCCCGCCGCCGGATCTGCTCGGCGAAGACGTCGTCGGCCGCCAGCCCTTCTCCGCCCCAGGCTCCCCAGGCGATCGAGGTGGCCGGCAGACCGCGGGCGTGACGGTCGGCGGCCAGCGCGTCCAGCGCGGCGTTGGCCGCCACGTACGCGCCTTGCCCAGCTCCGCCCCAGACCCCGGCCACCGATCCGAACAGGACGAAGAACTGAAGGGCCCGGTCGGCCAGCAGCTCGTCGAGATGCCGGGCGCCGTCCACCTTGGCCTGCACGATCTCGGCGAAACGGTCCGGGGACGTCCCGGCCAGCGGCTCGTCGGCCTGCCCCAGCCCGGCGGCATGGATCACCGCATCGACCGGATGCTCGGCCAGAACCGCGGCCAGCGCCTGCCGGTCGCTCAGGTCACAGGCCACCACCTCGACCTGGACACCGTTCCCGCTCAGCTCAGCGGCCAGATCCACGGCACCCGGCGCCTGCGGGCCCCGGCGAGACAGCAGCACCAGTTTCCGGGCCCCGCGGGCGGCCAGCCAGCGCGCCACCTGGCTGCCCAGGGCACCGGTTCCGCCGGTCACCAGCACCGTGCCGGCAACGGTGAAGTCGGACGCGGCCGGAGCCGGGCCGGCCTTGCGCAGCCGGCGGCCCTCGGTCCCCCGCTCGGTGATCCGGAACTGGTCCTCCTCACCGCCGCGATGCAGGGCGGCGACCAGCCGGGTGGCGACGGCCTCGGTCAGCGGACCGTCCAGGTCGATCTGCCCACCCCAGCCACGAGGGCTTTCGAGCGCGGCCACGCGGCCCAGCCCAGCCAGCTGGGCGGCCGTGGGATCGGTGGTCGCCCGCCTGGTCACCAACCACAAGGGGACGTCCTCGGGGCCGGCGACGTGCCGGCTCACCAGATCGAGGGTCGGGGCCACCGGGTCCTCGCCCAGTGCGTGCAGCGAGAGTATCCCGTCGACCGCCTCGGCAACCGATGTGAGCTGGGCTCCGGCGGCCTCAAAAGCGGCCTCCAGAAGCGCCGTTTCCTCCGGCGGCACCTGGTCCGCCCCCAGCACGGCCCAGGTCTTGCCCGTGGCGTCGGTCAGCCCGGCCTCGGGCAGTTCGCTCCACCCGACCTGGTAGCGGCGCGCGTCGCTGACCACGTCACGCTGCCGCCAGGCCGCCAGTGCGTTCAGCATGTCGGTGGCGGCGGCCAGGTCAGGCAGGTCCAGCAGGGCCTGCAGCCGGGCTGCATCACCCTCGTCCACCGCTGCCCACAGCGGACCGTCCTGACCGGAGGCCGGCGCCTGCGGCCAGAAAGTCTGATGCTGAAAGGCATAGGTCGGCAATGCCTCGGCCGGTCGACGGACCGGAACGAGCGCCGTCCAGTCCACCGAGACGCCCCGGGTGTGCAGGCGAGCCAGTGCGGTGAGGGCCGCCGTGGTCTCGTCCCGGTCCTTGCGCAGCAGCGGCACCAGCAGGGCATCGGCGGGCAGGCTGTCCTGCGCCAGGCCGGTCAGCACACCGTCGGGGCCCAGCTCGAGCAGGCCCTGCACGCCGGATTCGGCCAAGGCCCGCACCCCGTCGGCGAATCGGACGGCCTCCCGGACATGACGGACCCAGTAGTCCGCGTCGCCCCACTCGGCCTCGGTGGCCAGTTGTCCGGTGACGTTCGAGATGAGCGGAATCCGGGGCTCATGGAAGGTGAGACCCGCTGCCACGTCGCGAAAAGCATCCACCATCGGTTCCATCAGCGACGAGTGGAACGCATGTGAGACCGAAAGCCGGCGGCGGCGCGGGAACTGGGCCGTGAACTCGAGCACAGCCGATTCGTCGCCGGAAAGCACCACCGAGGACGGCCCGTTGACCGCTGCCAGGCTGACTCCGGTTGGCAGCTCACCCAGCTCACCCTCGCTCACCGGAAGAGCCACCATCGCCCCACCCATGGGCAATGCCTGCATCAACTCGGCGCGCGCTCGCACCAACACGGCCGCATCGGGCAGCGAAAGCACTCCGGCCACGTGCGCCGCCGCGATCTCGCCCACCGAGTGCCCGATCAGGGCCGCCGGCCGCACCCCCCACGACCTGACCAGAGCGAACAGGGCGACCTCGAGGGCGAAGAGCGCGGGCTGGGTGATCCCGGTGCGATCCAGTTGCTCGGCATCCGCCAGCGCCTGGCGATCCAGTCCGACCGCGGTCAGGGCCTCGTCCAGAGCCTGCGTGAAGACGGGGAACTGTTCGTACAGGCCAAGTCCCATGCCCGCGTGTTGAGCACCTTGGCCGCTGAAGGCGAAGGCGATGCGCGGGGCCGGGCCCTCGGTCGGGCCGGTGATCAAATGGGGTGAAGCCTGTCCGGCGATGAGGTTCTGCAGCGCCCCGATCGCCGTGCGGCCTTGGTCGGCCAGGATCACGGCCCGGTGTTCCAGGTCGGCGCGAGTGGTCACCAGCGCATGGGCGATGTCGGTCGGCTGGGCGCCGGTGCGGTCGAGATACGCGGCCAGTCGGGCCGCCTGGGATCGGAGTGCGGGTTCGGTGTGGGCCGAGACCAGCAGAGGGACGATCGGTCCAGGTTCAGTGACGGCCGCCGGCTCGGTGGCGGGCTGGGTGGTCTCGCCAGACCTGGTGGGCCCACCGGCCTCGGCGGACGGAACCGGTGCGCTGGGCGCCTCCAGCACGACATGGGCATTCGTGCCGCTGATCCCGAAGGACGAGACTGCGGCCCGGCGCGGACGGTCGCCCTCGGGCCAGAGTTCCTCCCGGGCCAGCAACTGCACGGCCCCGTCGTTCCAGTCCACCTTGCCCGAGGGCTGCCCGGCGTGCAGGCTGCGCGGCAGCACACCGTACTGCATGGCCAGAACCATCTTGATCACCCCGGCCACCCCGGCCGCGGCCTGGGTGTGCCCAAGGTTCGACTTGACCGACCCCAGCCACAGCGGCCGCTCGGCCGGCCGCTCCTGACCGTAGGTGGCCAGCAGCGCCTGGGCCTCGATCGGGTCTCCGAGGGTAGTGCCGGTGCCGTGCCCGTCCACGGCGTCCACGTCGCTCGGAGTCAGGCCCGCCGCGGTCAGCGCCTGACGGATGACGCGTTGCTGAGAGGGACCGTTGGGCGCGGTCAGGCCGTTGGAGGCGCCGTCCTGGTTCACCGCCGATCCGCGCAGGACGGCCAGCACCTCGTGACCGTTGCGCTCGGCGTCCGAAAGCCGCTCCAGCACGAGCATGCCCACACCCTCGGACCAGCCCACGCCGTCCGCGTCGTCGGCGAACGACCGGCAGCGCCCGTCCGGGGACAGCCCGCGCTGCCGCGAGAACTCCACGAAAGCGCCGGGGGTGGCCATCACCGTCACCCCGCCCGCCAGGGCGAGCGAGCACTCGCCGGTGCGCAGCGCCTGGGCGGCCAGGTGCAGGGCGACCAGGGACGAGGAACAGGCGGTGTCCACCGTGACGGCCGGGCCCTCCAGACCCAGCGCATACGAGATCCGCCCCGACGCGACACTCCCGGCGCTTCCGGTTCCCCGGTAGCCCTCGAACTCCGCGCCCGTCAACAGGTTCGCGTAGTCGCTGTACATGACTCCGGCGAACACCCCGGTCCGGCTGCCCCGCAACGCCGCCGGATTCACGCCGGCGCGTTCCAGCGCCTCCCAGGACGTCTCCAGCAGCAACCGTTGCTGCGCGTCCGTGGCGAATGCCTCACGCGGGCTGAGCCCGAAGAACTCCGCATCGAAACCACCCGCATCGGAGAGGAAACCACCGTGACGGGTGTAGGACGTCCCTGATTGGTCGGGATCCGGATGGTAGAGCGCGGCCAGGTCCCAGCCTCGGTCGGCCGGGAACGGACCGATCCCCTCCCGCCCGTCGCGCAGCAGCTGCCACAGGTCCTCGGGCGACTGCACCCCACCTGGGTACCGGCAGGCCATGCCCACCAGCACCACCGGATCCTCCGGCGAATCGGTCTTCGCCGCGGTGGAAATCACTTCCGGGTGTTCGTCCAGCAGTTCGGCAAGAAGGAAATCGGCCAGGCCGGTGGGCGTCGGGTAGTCGAAGACGACGGTGACCGGCAGCTTCAGGCCGGTGGTGGTGCCCAGCCGGTTGCGCAGCTCGACCGCGGTCAGAGAGTCGAAGCCCAGGTCACGGAACTCGCGGCGCGGATCGACCCCGGCCGACGAGGCGTGCCCGAGCACGGTGACCACCTCGGCCCTTACCAGCTCGACCAGGTACGACTGCCGGTCCGCGGCCTCGATCCGGGCCAGCTTGCGGGCGAGCGAGCCGTCGCCTCCGCGAGCTGAGGAGGCCGGCGCGCGGCGGGTGGAGCGGACCAGTGCGCGCAGGGCGGCAGGCACGGCGCCGGAGCTGCGGAAGGCGGCCAGATCCAGCCGCGCCGCGGTGATCGCGGCGGCCTGCCCACGCAGTGCCGCGTCGAGCAGGGCCAGCCCTTGGGCCTCACTGAGGGCCGGAGTTCCCGCCCGCGCCAGACGTTCTCGGTCTGTCATGGTCAGGGTTCCGGCCATCCCTGCGTCCGCGGCCCACGGGCCCCAGGCGAGAGTCAGGGCCGGAAGTCCGTTGGCTCTGCGGTGCTGGGCGAGGGCGTCGAGGAAGGCGTTGGCGGCCGAGTAGCCGGCCTGGCCGGGTGCTCCGAGCACCCCGGCCAGCGACCCGAAGAGCACGAACGCCTGCAGGTTCAGGTCACGGGTCAGCTCGTGCAGGTTCCAGGCCCCGTCGACCTTGGGACGCAGCACCGCGGCCAGCCGCTCGGGGTTCTGGCCGGTCAGGACCCCGTCGTCGAGAACGCCTGCGGTGTGGACCACAGCGGTCAGCGGGTGTTGCGGTGGAACAGTTTTCAGGACAGCGGCCAGCTGGGCGCGGTCGGCGACGTCGCAGGGGACGATGGACACCTCGGCACCCAGCGCCGAAAGCTCTTCGCGCAGTGCTTCGGCCCTGGGGGCCTGGGCGCCGCGTCGGCTGGTCAGCAGCAGGCGGCGCACACCGTGAGCGGTCACCAGGTGCCGGGCCGTCAGTGCGCCCAGGCCGCCGGTGCCGCCGGTGATCAGCACGGTTCCCTCGGTGGGCCAGGCCGGCACCTGGTCGGTCAGGACCGCTCCCGCCGCCTGATCTGCCTGGCCTGCCTGGCCTGCCTGGCCCGCCTGGCCCGCCTGACCCGCCTGACCCGCCTGACCCGCCTGACCCGCCTGACCCGCCTGACCCGCCTGGGCATCCTGATCCCGCGAGGCGGTGAGCCGCACCAGCCGGGGAGCCAGCAGCGCACCCGACCGGACCGCCACCTGCGGTTCGTCACTGGCCAGCACAGCGGCCCACGGCACCTCGGTACCCGGCACCGCATCCACCAGCACGATCCGGCCGGGATGCTCAGCCTGGGCGGTACGTACCAGACCGGCCACCGCGGCACCCGCCAGGTCCCGCACCGCCTCCTCACCCGAGACCGCCACCGCGCCCCTGGTGAGCACGGCCAACCGGGCATCATCAGGCTGTTCGCCCGCCAGCCAGTCCTGCAGACCGGCCAGCACCTGGGCGCCCGCGGCGTGGACCGAGGCAACCACATCGTCACCCGGCCCGGCCGTGGTGATCACGTGCAGAGTGTCCGACTCCGGCACAGACCCGTTCTGCGGCAGCGTGACCCAACTGGTCTCGAACAGGGCATCCCGCACGACCGGGTCCTGCCCAGCCGTCAGCGCAGACGCCTCCCGCAGCACCAGCCCTTCGACCGTCAGCACCGGGTTCCCGGCGACGTCGAGGGCCAGCAGATCAATACTGTCCGGGCCGGTGCGCCTCAGCCGGACCTGTAGCTCCCGAGCACCCGCGGACCAGAGCACCACGTTGCTCCAGGAAAAGGGCAGGCGTCCGCCCGGAACGGGCTCCAGCCCGGCCCACGGGGTGGCTTGCAGAGCAGCGTCGAGCAGCGCCGGGTGCACTCCGTAGGCGCTGGCACCGGTCAACTGGGCCGGCAGCTCGACCTGCGCGAAGACCTCACCTTCGCCGACCCACACCGCTCGCAGCCCGGTGAAGGCCTCGCCGTAGGTGACGCCCAGCCCGGCCAACTGCTGCTCGATCTCGCCGGGGTCCACGGACCGGGCCTGCGGCGGTGGCCAGGTAGCCTCGGCATCGGGCGCCGGGCCACTGTCCGACAGCAGAGCGCCGGTCGCGTGGCGGGTCCAGGGCACGTCCTCGCCCTCGGCCGGGCGGGACCAGATGTCCAGCCCACGACGGCCGGACCCGTCCGGCGGGCCTACGGACACCTGTAGGGCCAGGGCGTCCTGCTCGGGGAACACCAAGGGCTCGAGCACGGTCAGCTCGGACACCTGACGGCAGCCGGTCTGGTCGCCGGCCCGGACCGCCAGTTCGAGGAAGGCAGTCGCCGGCAGGACCGCGGTTCCGGCGATCCGGTGCTCGGCCAGCCACGGGTGGCTGCTCAGGCCGACGCGGCCGACCAGCAGCACGCCGTCGGAGTCGGCCAGCCGCACGGCCGCTCCGACCAGGGGGTGGTCGGCATCGGTCAGGCCCAGCCCGCGGGCGTCCGCGTTCCACCCGGCCAGCGGCCAGAAGCGTTCCCGCTGGAAGGCATAGGTGGGCAAGGCGGTCGGGCGGGCGGGCGGCAGGACCTGGTCCCAGTCCAGCTCGACACCGTTCACGTGCAGGTGGGCCAGGGCCTGCAGCGCGGCCTCCGGTTCGTCCTGCCCCGAGCGCAGCAGTGCGACGGCCGGGGCCTCGGGCCAGGTCTCCTGCACCATGGCGGTGGCGATCCCGTCCGGGCCGAACTCCAGGAACGTCCCTTCGCCACCTTGGACGGCCTGGGTGACGGCATCGGCGAAACGCACCGGGGCAACGACGTGTCGCGCCCAGTGGTCCGGGTCGCTCAGGTCGGCGTCGGCCTGCACCGAGGACTCGACCCGAAAGTGCGGTTCGGCGAAGGTGAGTTCGCCGAGAAGGTGCGTGAACTCGTCCATCATCGGCGCCATCAGAGGCGAATGGAACGCGTGCGAGACCCGCAGACGGCGGGTGCGCGCGAACTGGCTCGCAATCCGCAGCACCTCGGCCTCGGCACCGGAGAGCACGACGGACTGCGGGCCGTTGACGGCAGCCACCGACACACGGTCGGCGACCGGCGCGATCAGGGGCGCCACCTCGTCCTCAGTTGCCTGTACCGCCACCATCGCGCCGCCCACGGGCAGCGCCTGCATCAGGCGGGCCCGGGCGGACACCAGGCGGCAGGCATCGGCCAGTGACAGGACACCGGCCACGTGGGCCGCCGCGATCTCCCCGACCGAGTGCCCCACCAGCACGTCCGGTCGCAGCCCCCACGACTCGGCGAGACGGAACGCGGCCACCTGCAATGCGAACAGCACCGGCTGGGCGTCGCCGGTCCGGGCGAGGTCACCGTCGGCGAGCTCCTGCAGGGGCAGGCCCATCTGCTGTTCGATCTCGTCCCAGGCCTGGGCGAAGACCGGGAATCGCCGGTACAGCCCGGCGCCCATGCCCGGCCGCTGCCCGCCCTGGCCGGAGAACACCGCGACCAGGGCCTGCTCGCGCGCGCGGCCCTGTACCAGACCGGGGGTCGAGTCGCCCGAGGCCAGGGCGGCCAGGCCGGCGGCCAGCTCGGCCGGCTCGGTAGCCGTCACCGCCGCCCGGAACTCGAACGAGGTCCGGGACGTGGCGGCGGCCCGCGCCACGGCGGCGACCGTGACGTCCTCGCCCACGACGTGGCTGGCCCAGCGCGCGGCCTGTGCCCGTAGCGCCTGTGGCGACCGGGCCGCGACGAGTACCGGAAGCGGCTGTCCAGTGCGGGCTTCCGGGAGTGCAGCCGGGGTTCGCGCAGGGGCTTCCTCGATCACGACGTGGGCGTTGGTGCCCGAGATGCCGAACGAGGAGATGCCGGCCCGACGCGGCTGCTCGGACCGCTCCCAGGGCACCGGCCGGTGGAGCAGCCGGACGTTGCCGGCGTTCCAGTCCACGTGGCTGGAGGGGGTCTGCGAGTGCAGGCTCGCGGGCAGTTCGCCGTGCTGCAGAGCCATGATCATCTTGATCACACCGGCCACGCCGGCCGCGGCCTGGGTGTGACCGATGTTCGACTTCACCGAGCCCAGCCACAGCGGACGTTCCTCGGGCCGGTCCGCGCCGTAGGTGGCCAGCAGGGCCTGGGCCTCGATCGGGTCACCCAGAGTGGTTCCGGTGCCGTGACCTTC
The DNA here is from genome assembly GCF_021277265.1 of Kineosporia rhizophila. GTDB lineage: Bacteria > Actinomycetota > Actinomycetes > Actinomycetales > Kineosporiaceae > Kineosporia > Kineosporia rhizophila. The sequence continues at coordinate 54,889 of NZ_JAJSOH010000006.1, read as the reverse complement.
GACCGCGTCGACGTCGGCCGGGGTCAGCCCGCTGTCGGCCAGGGCAGCCCGGATGACCTGTCGCTGCGACGGGCCGTTAGGGGCGGTCAGGCCGTTGGACGCGCCGTCCTGGTTGACCGCAGTGCCGCGCAGCACGGCCAGCACCGGGTGGCCGTTGCGTTCGGCGTCGGAAAGCCGTTCCAGCAGAAGCACACCGACGCCCTCGGCCCAGCCCACGCCGGCCGCGTCGTCGGAGTAGGAGCGGCAGCGCCCGTCCGGGGCCAGTCCCCCGGTGCGGCCGAAGTGCACGAAGCCGGCCGGCGTGGACATCACCGTCACGCCCCCGGCCAGGGCCAGTGAGGTCTCCCCGGCGCGCAGGGAGCGGGCCGCCAGGTGCAGCGCCACCAGCGAGGAGGAGCAGGCCGTGTCCACGGTGACGGCCGGGCCCTCCAGCCCCAGCAGGTAGGACAGCCGCCCGGTGAGGATGCTGTTGGAGGTGCCGGTTAGGCCGAAGGCGTCGAAGTCGACCGGCAGGATGTCGCCGTAGTCGGGTGACATGGCGCCCATGAAGACGCCGGTACGACTGCCGCGCAGGGTCCGCGGGTCGAGGCCGGCCCGTTCGACCGCCTCCCACGTGGTTTCCAGCAGCAGCCGCTGCTGCGGGTCCATGCCCAGCGCCTCACGGGGCGAGACACCGAAGAACGACGCGTCGAAATCGGCGGCCTCGGCCAGGAATCCACCGCGGTCGCAGCCGGCCAGGCGCAGTCGGGCCGGGTCCCAGCCCCGGTCGGGCGGGACCGGGCCGATCGCGTCCACTCCGCCGGAGACCAACTGCCACAGGTCCTCGGGGCTGCGCACCCCGCCCGGGTAGTGGCAGCTCATCCCGATCACCGCCAGCGGCTCCCGGGTGCTCTCCTCCAGTTCCCGGACCCGGGTGCGGCTGCGGCGCAGGTCGACGGTCGCGCGCCGGAGGTAGTCGCGGAGTTTGGCCTCGTTGTCGTCCACGTCAGATCAACCCATCCGTGCTAGTTCGTCGGCGCGTCGGTCCTTACCCGGATCACTCCGGTCCCGCAGTGGCTCAGCTCTGGCTGAGCCCTGGCTCAGCTCTGGCTCAGCCCTGCTCGATCAGCGCGAGGGCCCGGGCGGGACAGAGCCGGACCGCCTGGCGGGCAACGCTTTCGTGCTCCGGCGGTGGTCGGTGGGCGAGGGTGACCACGATGCCCTCGTCGTCCTGGTCGAACAGCGCGGGCGCGATCATTGCGCACTGCCCGGCGCCCACGCAGGCGTCCCGGTCGGCCTGGATGTCCGGCATCGTCACTCTCCCGTCCGCTGCTTCACCGGCGACGGCGGATCAGGGTGATCCCGTCGGCCATCGGCAGCAGCGAGATGTCCACGCGCTCGTCGTCCAGCAGCGCCTGGTTGAACCCGCGCACCGCGACCGTGTCCGGGTCGTCGTGGCCCGGGTCGAACACCCGGCCGAAGAACAGCGTGTTGTCCACCACGATCAGCCCGGCCTTGCTGACGAGACGCAACGCGGCCTCGTAGTAGGCGGGGTAGCCGGACTTGTCCGCGTCGATGAAGATCAGGTCGAAACCACCCCGACCGTAGTCGTTCTCCACTTCCTGCAAGCTCACGGCGGCGTCCCCGAAGCGTTCCTCGATCCGGTCCGCCACTCCCGCCCGCTGCCAGGCCGGGCGGGCGATGGGCGCCCAGCGGTCGGTGATGTCGCAGGTCACCACCCGGCCCCCCGGAGACAGCGCGCGGGCCAGGCACAGCGTGCTGTAGCCGGTGAAGGTGCCGATCTCCAGCAGCATGCGGGCCGGGGTCAGCCCGGCCAGCAGCCCCAGCAACTGCCCCTCCTCGGGCGGCACCTGCATGGCCTCGCCCCAGGGCAGCTCGGCGGTGGTCTGTCGCAGGTCGCGCAGCACCTCGTCCTCCCGCAGGGACACCGCCCTCAGGTAGCCGGTCAGCTCGGCCCCGGTCGCCAACTGCTCGGCCACGGCTCCCACCTCGTCTCGAACGGGCTGTCGGCTCTCGTGGAGGAACTGAGAAGGCCGACCAGCAGCGCGGTCACGTACTCGATCACGATGTGCGCCCGAACAGCGTCGGCGAGCTCAGCCGCATCGTGGTCGGGGCGGGGTGGGCGGTGGGCACCAGGTGCAGGTGCTGCAGCCCGTCCGGAGCGGTTCCGGAATCGAGCCCGGCCAGGCAGGCGCACGTCGCGTCCTCGAAACCGGCGAAGCGATAGGCGATGTCCATCATCCGGTTGCGCTCGGTGCGCCGGAAGTCCCCGGCCAGGTGCACCCCTGCGGTGTGCGCGGCATCGATCAGCCAGTTCAGGATCACCGTGCCGGCGCCGAAGCTCACCACCCGGCAGGAGGTCGCCAGCAGCCTGAGCCGCCACAGCCCGGGTCTGCGTTCCAGCAGCAGCACGCCCACCGCGCCGTGCGAGCCGAACCGGTCCGACATCGAGACCACCAGCACCTCGTGCTCCGGGTCGGCGGTCAGGTCTTGTAGTTCATCGCCGGAGTAGGGCACGCCGGTGGCGTTCATCTGGCTGGTCCGCACGGTCAGCTCCGAGACGCGGGCCAGTTCGGCGGCGTCGGCCCGGCGGATCTGCATCTCGATGTCGAGCGAGCGCAGGAAGTCCTCGTCCGGTCCGGGGAAGTCGCTGCGGGCCGCGTCCCGGCGGAAACCCGCCTGGTACATCCGGCGCCGTTCCCGGGCGTCGCCGGTGACCTCGGGGTCGAACTCCGGCCGGGCGGCCAGCTGCGCCAGCTCGGCCGCGTCGTAACACCGCACGTCCGGCAGCCGGGCGGAGACCTCGGCGCGCTCGGCCGGCTGGTCGTCCACGAACGCGACGGCCGAGGTGGCGAAGTTCAGCCCCTCGGCGATCCGGCGCACCGACTCCGACTTGGCCCCCCAGCCGATCTCCGGCAGCACGAAGAACTCGGCCAGCCCGAGCGCCTCGAGCTGGGCCCAGGCCAGGTCCTGGTCGTTCTTGCTGGCCACCGACTGCAGGATGCCCCGGGAGTCGAGGAGGGCCACCAGCTCGCGGATCTCGTCGGTCAGCACCACCTGGTCACCCTCCAGCAGGGTGCCTCGCCACAGGGTGTTGTCCAGGTCCCAGACCAGGCACTTCACCGGCGTGGTGACGGCCGTACTCGTCGGACTGTTCATCTGCTCACCCCGGCCAGGACGTGACCGGCCAGAAGGGTCCGGCAGATCTCGGTCGTCCCCTCGATCAGTTCCATCAGCCGGGCGTCGCGGTGCGCCCGGGAGACCACGTGCCCGTCCTGCGCCCCGGCCGAGCCGAGCACCTGGGCGGCCAGCGCCGAGCCGTGCGTGGCCCGGGTCGCCGCCACCTGCTTGGCCAGCACCGTGGCGATCACCAGGTCCGGCGAGCGGTCGTCCCAGCGCCGGCTGGCCGCCTGGCAGGCCCAGGTGGCCGAGCGCTCGGCCACCAGCAGATCGGCCAGATGACCGGCCACCAGCTGGTGCTGGCCGAGCGTGCGCCCGAACTGCTGGCGGGTGGCGGCGTGGGCGGAGGCCGAGGCCAGGCAGGCGCGCAGGATGCCCACGCACCCCCAGGCCACCGACAGCCGGCCCGAAGCCAGGGCCGTGGTGATCAGCATGGGCAGCGCCTGGTCACCACCGCCCAGGACGGCGGAGGCGGGCAGACGGACGCCGCGCAGGCTCACGTCGGCGTGACCGGCCGCCCGGCACCCGGAGGGCGCCGGTAGCGGTCGTAGAGACATTCCGGGAGCATCGGCCGGGACGACAACCGCCGCCGCGCCGTCCTGGTGCCGACCGATCACCACGATCATGTCCGCGTAGGTGGCGGCCGTCGTCCACAGTTTGTCGCCCTCGATCACCACCTCGTGCCCGTCCGTGCGGATCGTGGTGCTGATCGCCGACAGGTCACTTCCGGCCTGTGCCTCGCTGAACGCCACCGCGGCCAGGGCCCCACCACTCAGGCGGGGCAGCCATTCGCCGCGCTGGTCCTCGCTGCCCAGCCGCTCGATCACCCAGGCCGCCATGCCCTGAGAGGTCAGGACGCTGCGCAACGACGAGCACTGCGCGCCCACCCGGGCGGTGAACTCCCCGTTGGCCGAGCTGGTGGCGCCGCGCCCTCCGTACTGGCGCGGGACCTGGGTGCACAGTGCTCCGGCGGCCGACATCCGGCGCAGGAGAGCGACCGGCAGCCGGCCGTCCAGGTCCCACTGACCGGCCTGGCCGGCCACCCAGTCCTCGACCTGCCGGGCCAGATCGTCCAGGTCGTCCGGGCCGTCCGATGGCTCCAGGTGATCCGGCCGCGGCCCGGGTTGGGTGAGCGCCATCAGGCCGGCTGCTCGCGCAGCCGCTGCACCAGGGCGGAGATCCGCTCGACGGTGCGGAAGTTGGCCAGCTTGAGGTCGGGGCCGGTGATGGCGATCCCGTAGGTGGCCTCCAGATGCACGATCAGCTCCATGGCGACCACCGAGGGCACCAGCCCGGAGGCGAACAGGTCCTCGTCCCGGGGCACCGGCGCCTTCACGATCCGGGACAGGTGCTCGGCCACCTCGTCACCGATCCGCTGAGTCTGCTGAGTCTGCTGGTTCGTGCCGACTCCCGTATCGCTGCTCACAGCGCCACCTCTCCGTATTCGTAGAAACCGCTTCCGCTCTTGCGGCCCAGCCGGCCGGCGCGGGCCATCTCGACCAGCAGCTCGCACGGCCGGTAGTGGGGGTTGCCGGTGCGGGCGGCCAGCACGCCCAGAGCGTCGACGAGGTTGTCGATGCCGATCAGGTCGGCGGTGCGCAACGGCCCGGTGGGGTGGCCCAGGCAGCCCTGCATCAGCTGGTCCACCGCCTCGACCGGCGCGGTGCCGGCCGCGACCAGGCGGGCCGCGTCGTTGATCAGGGGGTGCAGCAGGCGGCTGGTGACGAAGCCGGGCGAGTCCTGGACCACCATCACCCGGCGCCCCAGCCGGCCGAGCAGCTCACTCACCCGTTCCAGGGTGACCTGGGAGGTACGCGGGCCCCGGACGGTCTCGACCATGCCGATCAGGTACGCGGGGTTCATGAAGTGCGTGCCGATCACGTCCTCGGGACGGGCGGTCGAGTCGGCCAGCTCGTCCACCGGGATCCCGGAAGTATTGGTGATCAGCGGGGTTCCGGGGGGCACCCGGTCGGACAGCTCGGTCAGCAGCTTGGTCTTGGCCGCCGCCTCCTCGACGATCGCCTCGATCACGGCGCTCGCCCCGCTCACCGCCTCCAGGTCCTGCGTCAGCACCAAGTCACCTGGACCGGTGGGATCGGTGGGCTCGGAGAAGGCGCCCAGCAGGTTCCCGTGCCGGATCTGGCGGTGCACCCGATCGGCCGCCGTGCCCAGAACGGTGGCGTCCTGGTCGACGAGGACCACCGGCAACCCCTGCCCCAGCACCATGGCGGCGATGCCGGTGCCCATCACCCCGGCTCCGACGATCACCAGCCGGTCCACCGGGCCCCGGGCGTCCGTGTTCGTGTCCACCTTTGCCTCCGCGTGAGTGTCGGACGACCTCCCACGAAGCCTGGGACACCGCGGCCGGGCCGGACAACGCCTCAACGAGTTCTCTAGGGAAACCATCACGGGCCGGGCGGACCTGGTGAATCTAGGGGCATCACGGCACCCTGGACGCTTGGCTGGAGGATCCACCCGACACCCCGACAAGGACGGCGACTGACGTGATCGATTCCGAACCGGACCCCCGGCTCTGGCTGCGCCGGTACGTCCCGGCCCCCGAAGCCCGCACCCGGCTGGTCTGTTTCCCGCACGCCGGCGGTGCGGCCAGCTACTTCCACCCGATCGCCACCGCGCTGGCCCCGCAGACCGACGTGATCTCGCTGCAGTATCCCGGGCGGCAGGACCGCCGGCACGAGCCGCTGCTGCCGGACGTGGCCACGATGGCCGACCAGATCACCGCGGTGCTGGCGACCCAGGAACCGTTGCCGACCGTCCTGTTCGGTCACAGCCTGGGCGCCACCCTGGCTTTCGAGGTGGCCTGGCGTCAGGAGCAGGCCGGCCGCGCTCCGGTGTCGCTGGTCGCCTCGGGCCGACGAGGACCGGGCACCACGCGCGACGAGGCGGTGCACCGACTGGACGACGAGGGCCTGCTGGCCGAGATCAGGTCGATGGACCCGGGCAATGCCGCGCTGCTGAACGACGAGATCATGCGGATGTCGTTGCCGGCCATCCGCAGCGACTTCCGGGCGGCCGAACTGTACACCCTGCCGGGCGAGCGCCGGCTCTCCTGCCCGATCACGGTGCTGGTGGGTGACCGCGACCCCAAGTGCACGGTGGACGAGGCCCGCGAGTGGCAGGAGCACACCCGCGACCGGTTCCGCATCCGGGTGTGGCCCGGTGGCCATTTCTACCTGACCGAACACGCTTCCGCGGTCACCGAGGAACTGCGCACCGCGGCACTGGTCGAACACTGACCAGAAAGGCCGGTCCGCCGAGGGAGAACCTCGGCGGACCGGCCTTGTGCGGACGTGTTATTCGGCGATCCGGGTACGGCCGCACCAGGCGAACACCGGCATCTCCTGGCCGTCGACGTGACGCACCTCGCCGTGGTGGCGGAAGTGCTCGTACCCGGCGGCAAAGGCGATCTTCACGGTCTCCGCCAGGTTCTGGACCTCGACGATCCCGCTTCCCATGGCTGTCTCCGGGCCACCTGTCAGCAAGGCCTTCATCGTGTGCATGACCTGTCCTCCGATTGCGTCGTCCGGCCCGGCACCGCTGCCGGGATCCTCTGTGGGGTGGACCGATTGGGGTACGTCACCAGCCCGCGTCCAGAACCATCTCGCTGTACCGGCGCTCGTCACTGGCGCGGCGCAGGTCGGACTCGACCATCATCCGGATCAGCTCGGGGAAGTCGACCGACGGCGCCCAGCCCAGCTCGGCCCGGGCCTTGCCGAAGTCGGCGCACAGCGTCTCCACCTCGGCGGGGCGGACCAGGGCGGGATCGATGACGACGTGGTCGTGCCAGTTCAGGCCGGCGCACTCGAAGGCGATCCGGACGGCGTCGCGCACCGAGTGCATCTGCCCGGTTCCGATCACGTAGTCGGCCGGGTCGTCCTTCTGCAGCATCAGGTGCATGGCCCGCACGTAGTCGCCCGCGAAGCCCCAGTCGCGCACCGCGTCGAGATTGCCCAGGAACAGCTTGTCCTGCAGACCCAGCTTGATCTGGGCCACCGCGATGGTGATCTTGCGGGTGACGAACTCGGCTCCCCGCCGCGGTGACTCGTGGTTGAACAACATGCCGGAGACGCCGTACATGCCGAAGGACTCGCGGTAGTTGCGGGTGATGAAGTGCCCGTAGGCCTTGGCCACCCCGTAGGGGCTGCGCGGGTAGAACGTGGTGGTCTCGCACTGCGGGCTCTCCGCCACCATGCCGAACATCTCCGAGGAGGAAGCCTGGTAGAAGCGGATCCGGTTGCTGCGCTCGGGGGTTCGCGAGGTGTCGTAGCCGCTGACCGTGCGGATCGCCTCCAGCATCCGCAGCACCCCCATCCCGTTCACCTCGGTCACCAGTTCGGCCTGGCGCCAGGACATCGGGACGAACGAGATCGCGCCCAGGTTGTACACCTCGTCGGGCTGGATCCGGTCCACCGCCGAGGTCAGGCTGGCCTGGTCGAGCAGATCGCCCTCCAGGAAGGACAGTTCACCGGCCAGTCGGCTGACCCGGGAGCGGCGGGGGTTGGCCTGCCCGCGCACCAACCCCCACACCTCGTACCCCTGGGCCAGGAGATGCTCGGCCAGATACGAACCGTCCTGTCCGGTGATTCCCGTGATCAGTGCCCGTTTCGTCATCAGGACCTCTCCCTCGCCGCGGTCGCCGGGCCCGCACCGCGGGCGCTCAGGCCCTTCGGGGGAACCACCGAAGTGAGACCAATGTCGCAACCTCGTGGCGGCCGGGCAACGAAATCCGCTATTCGCTAGGGGAAGACACAAAGATGAGGACGGCGCCCGGCTCAGGCCCCGAGCCGGGCCCGGTCGTCCCGGGCCGGCCGCGGCCCGGGCCCGGCGAGACCGGCCCGGCCGGTGATGCCGAGCTTGCGGTAGACGCTGGTGAGGTGCATCTCGACGGTACGCAGCGAGATCACCAGGGTGGCGGCGATCTCGCGGTTACTGGTGCCGGCGGCGGCCAGCCGTGCCACCTGCTCCTCGCTGGGGGTCAGGACACCGCCGCGGCGGGAGCGCGGAAGCACCCGGGTCTGGGTGGCCAGCTGGGCCGCAAGCCGGATCCAGGGCCTTTCCTGTTGCAGCACGGTCGGTTCGGCAACCACCCGGGCCTGCCGCCGTTCGCACCTGAGCAGGGCCGGCGCGGCCGCCGTCCACCACGGCAGCTGTTGCGGCCCGCCCGGTCCGGCCTCGGGCATCATCCACCCGCACTCCCGGGCCCGGCCCAGCGCCACGGCCAGGTCGCTGACGGTCGGGGCGGGCCGCGGGAACTGGGAGCCTCGATCAAAAGGGGACGCTACGCCGTCCTCAATGGTCTGCTGCTGAGAGGTGTTTCGGCGGTGGGCGCTGCTTCCCGGCCGCACCGGGGCCTCGTGGCAGGCCAGAATGAGCAGGGCCGACTCCACCTGGATGCGCTCGGCACCGCTGCCGGGCGCACCGGCCAGGTCGTTCAGCACCGACCTCAGCTCGGCCATCGCCTCCGCGACGGTACCCAGCAGGATCGCCGACTTGCCCAACTGCACGGCCAGAGCGGCCCGCACCCGTACTCCCGGCCCGGTGCGCAACGCCTCCTGCACCAGGCGGTGGGCGCGGCCGGGTTCCAGATGGGCCAGGACCCGGGCGTAGGCCACCAGGTCCTCGACGTCACGCTCGCCGGTCTCGACCAGACGGGCCCGGCAGCGCACCGCCCCGGTCACGTCGCCGGCCCGTTCGGCCTGGTCGGCGACCTGCCGCAGGATCTCCTTCATCCAGGGCTCGGCCACCGTGGGAAGCCGCAGCAACACCTCCCCCACCTGCTCGGCGGCCGCTCCGGTGTCGTTCAGCAGCCGCGCCGCCCGTTCGTGCCGGGCGGTGCGGGCGCTCGCTCCCATGCCCTCGAGCACCGCCTCGCGGACCTGTTCGGGCATCCTGGCCCGGCTCTCGAGCAGGCCCTCGTGCTGCAGCAGTTCCAGTGAGCCGGGGATCAGAGCGGCCGGCACGGGAGCCAGCAGGGCGAGCACTTCGGTGTCAGGCTGTCCCAGCACCGCCAGCGCCTCGGCCAGGCGTCGCACGTGCGGGGGATGGCCCCGCAGTACCGATTCGGTGTGATCGGCCAGCAACTGCGCGCCGACCTCGGCCAGGGTCTCCATCCCGGCCGGGCCGGGCGGGCAGGCGACCTCCTGCAACCGCGTGAGCAGGCGATGCAGCAGACCGGGCAGGCCCACGCTGAGCCGCCGGCACTCGTGGGCGAAGAGCACGTCGACGGCCGGTGTCCAGGACCGCACCAGCCACTCGTAGACATCGTTGTCCTCGACCGCGTCAAGGACCAGGCTCCGCCGCTGCACGGACGGGCCGGCCGCGTCCAGCAGGCGGTGCCACTGCGGCAGCAGGGCCGGTCTCTGACTCATGACCAGCAGCAACGGCAGCCCGCGGCACCGTCTGAGCAGAAGCTCCAGCCAGCGCAGGGACGCCTCGTCGCACCAGTGGGCCTGTTCCAGGACCACCACCACCGGACCCTGCCGCAGGTGGTCGGAGAAGATCCGGAAGTACGACTGCGAAAGTCGTTGCGGTATGAGAGGACCCTCGACCGTCTGCCCGGTGAGCCGCTGCAGCGCCTCGTAACCCAGGTCCGCCTCGACGGCTCGGCAGGAGTGGCGGCGCACCTGGGCACCGGCCGCTCGCACCTTGCGCACGAACGTGGCCAGGAGCTCACCGGCACCGCCACCGGACGGCCCCTCGACCACGACGCACCGGGTCTCCCCACGCGCCGCGGCCGCGTACTCGGCCATCAGGAAATCCAAATCGCCCGCTCGCACGGTATTTTGGACAGAGGTCCGAATCTGGCTGGACCAACTGTCGGCGTCAGGTGACAACACTGTCATTCGACGGCCTCCCACGTGGTTGGCTGAGCGTCAGCAGGTCGGGCAGCGCGCTCGCAGACCGGCCGGGCCTTGGCAGTTTCTCTGAATCAGACTGTCGCGCACAACATTGCACACACCGCGTACGACCGCAGGTTCCCGGTGATGGTCCACCGCCTGCGTCGGCGACAGCTTAACTGCGGCAAGCACGCCTTCGACGATAAAACTTGTTCAAGAGCAGATCATTTCGTCGACCGGGCGGACATCGGGTCCGGCCTCGACCGGGCTGCGGAACACGCGCCGGGCGGTCGTCACGAACGGCCGGCGGCTCGGCCCACCGATCAGCATCCTGACGGAAGGCCCGGGCCGGCGACCTGGTGCCGGGGGCACGGCCACACCGGCGACCCAGTCCGTCGCCATGGACATCACGACCTCCTCCGCCTCGTTGCGGACTTCCGGCAACCGTCACATCAGTCCCTGGGGTCCCGGCGCTAACCAACATAAATTGGTACAAGCGCTTGCGCAAGCGCTTGTCTGCCGTCCAGTCTCAAACGGGTTTCATACGGATATCGACAGACCTGGACCCGGGCAATGGATACGGACATGTATCCGGGCCAGGATGGAACGGCCGCGTAAGATCGACTGAGGAGCCTTCCGATGGTGACCATGGCAGATGTCGCCCGCCTGGCGGGGGTGCACGCCTCCACGGTGTCCCACGTCCTCAACGGCACCAGAGCCGTCAACGCGGACACCCGCGAGCGGGTGATGGACGCGATCATCGCCACCGGCTACCGCCACAACGCGGTCGCCCGGTCCCTGGCCACCTCCAGCACGATGGCGCTGGGACTGGCCATCTCCTCGGCGGCCAACCCGTACCTGGCCGAACTGATCCGCTCGGTCGACGCCGGGGCCCGGGCGGCCGGCTACATGCTGATGCTCGGCGACACCCACGACGACGCCGAGGTGGAGCGCCAGATCGTCGAGCAACTGGTCGACCGGAGGGTGGACGGGGTGATCCTCGCCCCCGCACCGGCGACCACCACCGCCGGGGCCCTGCCCTTCCTGAGCACCGCGGCCGTCCCGACCGTGCTGATGGACCGCTTCGCCGACGCCGACCTGGACCAGATCGCCCCGGAGAACTTCGAGGCCACCGCGCAGCTGACCGCCCACCTGGCCGACCTGGGCCACCGGCGCATCGCGATGGTCACCGGCCTGAAGGGTCTGCACTCCACCGAGGAACGGATCGCCGGATTCCGGCACGTGGTGGCCGAGCGTGACCTCGATCCCGATCCCGCCCTCCTGCTGGACGGCGCCAGCGAGAGCATGGTCGCCGAACAGGTCGTGCTGGAGGCGTTCTCGGCCCGCAACCGTCCCAGCGCGGTGGTGGTGGGCAACAACGCGATGACGATCGGGACCGTGCGGGCCCTGCGCACCCTGGGCCTGAGCATCCCCGAGCACGTGGCCATGGTCTGCTACGACGACTTCGACTGGGCTGACCTGTTCGAGCCCCGGCTGTCGGCGATGCGCCAGGACACGGCTCAGATGGGCTGGCGGGCAGTCGAACTCATGGTGAAGCGAATCGCCGATCCGTCTGCGCCCACCTCTCGTCACCGGGTGCAGCCGACCTTCCAGCACCGTGCGTCCTGCGGTGACCGGTAGCCGGGGTCTCAAGGTACAGCCGGCTGCACCACCGACGTTCCATCGGCGGCGAACCGCGTCACCTGCACGGTGAAATCGTCGAGGGGGCCTTTCCGCATCGCCGCCACGTAGACCGTCCAGTCGTCGATCCCTGCCACCGGGACCAGCCGGGCCTCGGCGGACTGCCCGTCCCCCAGATCCACCCGCACCCGAGTCGTCCCGACAGGGACCAGGCCGACCACATTGACCACTTCGGCCTGAGGGGACTCGACGGCCGGGGTCTGGTCCCCGGGCAGCAGAGTCAGGAACCCCTGCTGGTTCGTCAGGCACACCACGTCATGGTCGGCGAACACCGAGTAGCCCTCGACCTCGGTGACGGTGGCGGGTGGCACCTCGCAGTAGTTCACCCCCGGTTCGAGGCCCGGCCGCGGCCCGGCCAGCAGGGCCAGGGCGACGACGCCGGCCGCGACCGGGGAGCCGAGCAGCACGGCCCGCCCCGCAAGGCCGGGTCGGAACGAGAACCACTGGTTGGCGACGGAGAACAGCAGGAGACCGAGCAGCGCACCGAGGTCGTTGGCGATCAGGTCGTTGACGTCGATGCTCCGGTAGGCCCAGCCGGCCAGGAGCGAGGCCGCTGCCTGACTCGCCTCCAGCCCGGCGCCGAACAGCAGGCACGCTGCGATGAGCCACCGTCCCCCTCGCCGCAGCAGGAACGGCAGACCGAACCCGAACGGCACACCCAGCAGCAGGTTCTGCAGATTCTGGTCACCCAGGCCACTGGTCAGCAGCCCGCGCAGCTCGACCTCGGTGGAGATCTGGAGCAGCGGTACGGCCGGGGCGCCCGGGAACGCAGGTTCGGGTGCCGGGCCGGGCAGGGGACAGAGAATGATCAGCGCCAGGACGACCAGGTACCCGCCGAACGCTCCGATCCCGACCAGCTTGCGCGCCCCGGCGCCCCGCTGGGCCACGAACACCAGTACCGATACGAGAGCCGCGAGCAGTGCCGCTCCGAAGAGGAGGTCAGCAGGGCCCAGCCGGGAGATCCACGATGCCACGTTCGGCACTGTAGACAGGTCCAGGCCCCCGGCCCGGCCTCAGGCCCGGATCCGGTACCACAGGTCAGTTCTTCGGTACCTGAGGACGAGGGGCTGGGTTCAGCGCACCACGGTCACCGGGCAGCGGGCGTAGGCGGCGACGTGCTGACTGACCGACCCCAGGACGAGCCCGGCGAAACCGCCGTACCCCCGGGTGCCCACCACCAGCAGGTCGGCCGAGGCGGACTGCTCGATCAGCACCTCGGCCGGGTTGCCCTGCTTCACCTGAGGCTGTGCCACGACCGGCGGACTGGCGCCCAGCTCTTCGTGGATCACCTGGACCAGGTCGGCGGCGGCCTGCTCCCCCGGCACCGGCAGGCTGCCCACGGGCACGCTGCCGCTGCCCACCGGCGGCAGCAGGGCCGGCTCCCACACGCTCAGCACGACCAGCTCGGCCCCGTGGTCGGCGGCCTCGGCCGCGGCCCAGGCCAGTGCCTTGCGGCTGCCGGGCGATCCGTCGACGCCGACCAGGACGGACTTCCATCTGCTCACCGTCAGCTCCTCATCGTCGAGTGCCGGGCCGGGCGATCCACCCGAGCAAAACGCTAAGGCACGGTTCGCGCGCCGTCGAGAGGTGGACCGAGATCCAGAAGTCGTTGATCAAAAGGAGCTTTGCAGAAATCGATGTCAAATGCGCCAGGTCGACTTCCGGACCTCAACTGTCTTGCGGGGCGCCCGGAGCAGGCTTAGCGTCAAATGGAGATCTGCGTCGGATCGCGTCGGCAAAGGGGCCGCCATGACCACCACGACTGCACACTCCGCCTCCTCGGACTCCTCGGACGCGGAGGGGATCGATCGCAAACCCCTGATGAGCACCCAGGCCCTGCTGCTGATGAACCTGGGTTTCTTCGGGGTGCAGTTCAGTTTCGGCCTGACCCAGTCGGCGGTGAACCCGCTGTTCCTGCTGATCGGGGCCGACCCCGACCAGCTGCCGATCCTGAACCTGGCCGGCCCGATCACCGGACTGGTCATCCAGCCCCTGATCGGGGCGATCAGCGACCGGACCTGGCACCCACGCTGGGGTCGACGGCGCCCGTTCATCGTGGCCGGCGCAATCCTCTGCGCCACCATCCTTTTCGCGTTCCCATTCGTGGGAGCGCTGTGGCTGGGCGTGATCTGCTTCTGGCTACTGGACGCCGGCAACAACACCTCGATGGAGCCGTACCGGGCCTTCATCTCCGACCGCTTGCCGAAATCCCAGTTGGCGCGCGGTTTCCTGACCCAGAGCATGTTCACCGGGGCCGGGGCCGTGCTGGCCAACGTCTCACTGTTCGCCCTGCAGAAGGTCGACGCGCTGAACGAGACCGCGGGCAACGGCGTGCCGTACTGGATGTACGTCGTCTTCATGTTCGGCACCGTGTGCATCCTGCTGACGGTGCTGACGGCGATGTCCCGCACTCGCGAACTCACGCCCTCCGAGGAGGATCTCGAGGAGATGCGGACGGCTCCGCGCGGCGTCACCTACGCGGTGCGCGAGATCGCCGACGCCGTGCGCACCATGCCGGTCGCCATGCACAAGATCGGCGTGGTCTTCGCCTTCCAGTGGTACGCGATGTTCATCTACTGGCAGTTCCTGGCCGTCAGCCTCGGCGAGACGGTGTTCGGGGCGGCGCCCGGAGAGGCCGGCTCGGGCGGCGACGAGATCGCCTGGACCGGCCTGATGAACGGCACGTACAACTTCGTCACCATGATCTCGGCGCTGTTCCTGGTCGGCCTGGCCCAGCGGATGGGCGCCAAGCGGGTGCACGCGGCCGCTCTGGGGCTGGCCTCGGCGGCGCTGATCTGGCTGGCCAACATCGACAACCAGTACCTGGCCCTGATCCCGATGATCGGCGTGGGTATCTTCTGGGCCAGCGCGGTCGGGGTGCCCTACCTGATGGTCGCCAGCATGGTCCCGGCCCGCCGCACCGGGGTCTACATGGGCATCCTGAACATGATGATCGTCGTGCCGATGCTGGTGCAGACCCTCACCTTCGGCTGGATCTTCAACCATCTGCTGGACGGCAAGGGTTCCAACGCGATGGTCCTGGCCGGGGTGCTGCTGGGCATCGGCGCCGTGGCCATGCTCTGGGTGAACCCGCCCGACGAGGCCGACGAGTCGCCGATCGTGCCGTTGGGCAGCCGGCGCAGCATCACCGTCTACGACCAGGTCGTGGTCGGTTCCGACGGCACCGCCACCAGCCTGTACGCGGTGGACCGGGCGGCCGAGGTGGCGCAGGCCGCGCAGGCCCGGCTGGTGGTCGTGACCGCCTACCGGGAGGGCGAGGTCGCCGCTCCGGTGGCCGGCGAGCACCAGCATCTGTACGGAGCCGACGCCGCCCGGCAGGCGCTGGAGAAGTCGATCACCAACCTCACCCGGGAACGGGCCCGGCACATCGACCAGCGTCTGGTGGCCGGCGACCCGGCCCAGGCCCTGCTCGAGGCGGTGGGCACGAACCCGGCGAACCTGATCGTCGTCGGCAACCGCGGACTGGGGGCCAGCGACGGGCAGCAGCTGGGTTCGGTGCCCGGCGAGGTGGTCAGGCACGCCCGGTGCGACGTGCTGATCGTGCAGACCTCGGCCCTGGACGAGGACCGGCTCTTCGGCCCGGCCGAGAACTCGGTGGGCACCGGGCCTTCTTCGGACGGCACCAAAGAGGTTTCCGGCTGACCACTTCGGGAAGGAGGCCGTCCCGGCCGGCGGCCTCCTTCCCGGTAGAGCCTGCGGGATCAGGGCGCTCCACCGGGTGTGCCGGAGGGAGCAGCCTGAGGTTCGCGCAGGTACCGACCTGTGATGTTGTCGTACTGATTGCTCAGAACAAGCACACCGTCGACGACCGCGACCTTCGACGAGGTGTACAAGGTCCGGTCGTTGGGCACATTCGCGCACCCGATGGCCGTCTGAGGCCCCGGCTTGGTCGCGCTGAAGTCTCCGTCGGCACCGACCTCGTACTTACCGCCCGCCCCGTTGCAGCCGTCGCTGGCCGACCAGGTGCCGTCGTCGCGGAACTCGATCCAGGCCTCGTCGAACGTCTGAAGGCCGAAGTCGGTGGCCTGGTAGCCGGGAATGTCCCAGGCGTACCAGGTTCCGATCATCTGTTCGCTCACCGAGCCGGGCCCGTCCTGCGGTGTGGCCCCGTCCTGGCCCGTCCCGCAGCCGGCCAGCAGGACCACCAGCGCCGTCGGCGCCGTCAGCGCCGTCCATGTCCCGAACCCCGTCCTGGTCCTCTTCACCCGGCTTGGACGCAGGCCGACCCGGTCAGGTTCCGGGCCGACGGCGCTCAGACAGCCGGACCGCCACCTGGGTCGGCACCTCGTCAGTCGTGCTTGATCAGGTCCTTCCCCGGACCACCCGACAGGGTGTCGCTGCCCGGACCGCCGTACAGCTTGTCGTTCCCGCTGTTGCCGTAGATCTCGTCGGCGGCGGTGCCCCCGTACAGCGTGTCCTGCCCGGGACCGCCCCAGACCAGGTCCTTGCCGGCTCCGGCCCGGATCACGTCGTCACCGGCCCCACCGTTCAAACGCTGCTCACCGTCACCGCCGTAGATCGTGTCGTTGCCCTCCTGCCCCTGGACCCCGGCGTAGCCGTAGTCGCCCCAGGTCCGGATCGTGTCGTCACCGGTGCCGCCGAGGATGCCGCTCACGTCACCGATCTGCTCACCGGTGGTGATCGTGTCGTGGCCCGCTCCGCCGATGACGTAGCTGGCGTCCGGGGCCTTCTGGTTGCTGGTGTAGGTGTCGTTCCCGGCCCCGAGATGAACCCGGTCGTTGGCGTAGTAGTCGCCGGGGTTGACGAACTTCACCGTGTCGTTCTTGTCCCCGAGGTTGAAATAGCCGACCTCGCCCGGGTCCTGACCGTAGCCGTGGACGAAGGTGCAGACGACCAGGGTGCGGTCGGAAGCGTCCGGGTAGGTGCACCCGTCCTCGTCCGCCTCGATCTCGACCCGGTCGTCCAGCCGATAGGTGTACTCCCCGCCGCCGTAGCCACCGGGATCTTCCTCGGGCGCGGCCCAGCTCTTGGTGATGGTCAGCTGGTTGAGCTGGCCCGGGGCCGCCTGGAACACCAGGTCGTTGCCGATGCTCACGGTGGCCGGGCGGCTGACCGCCTCGGCGGAGCCGGAGAACATCACGGCCGAGGTGCCGGCGGCCATCACCGACGTGGTCACGGCCAGACCGGTCACCAGACGCCGGTGTTTGGTAAGGGTCATCGGAAGACCTCCAGTCCGATTGCTTGGTCGCCTCTGAATCTACGCAGGGCACCGCGCCCGGGGTGGCGTTTCGGGCTTGGTACATCCGGCGTCTGTCTCCGATCTCCTGCGTCGTCGGACGCGTCCGCGCCCCGGCCCAGACCGTGTCTCGACGTTGATAGAACAGGGTGTGCACGCAGCCCTGCTGAACTCCGCGCTCCCGATCGTTGCCGCGCCCATGGCCGGCGGCCCCTCGACCGTAGCCCTGGCCCGCGCGGTGGCCTCGGCCGGCGCCTTTCCGTTCCTGGCCGGCGGATACAAGTCACCGCAGGTTCTTTCCGCGGAGATCGAGCAGCTCCGGGCGACCGGGACGGGGTTTGGCGTGAACCTGTTCGTCCCGTCCACCGCCCCGATCGATGCAACCGCTTTCGCCGTCTACGCAAGGGAACTCGAAGAAGAGGCCGCGGTTCACGCGCTGCAGCTCGACCCGTCGCCGGTCACTGACGACGATCACTGGCGGGAAAAGATCGCCCTGCTGGTCCGGCATCCCGTTCCGGTGGTCTCGCTGACCTTCGGCCTGCCTGATGCGCCTGACATCACCGTCCTGAAGAACGCCGGAAGCAGGGTGCTGGCCAGTGTCACGACCCCGCAGGAGGCACGGCTGGCCGACGATGCAGGCGTAGACGGCCTCGTCGTTCAGGGCCCGGCCGCAGGCGGGCACAGCGCCACCTTCGATCCCACCCAGCTCCCGGAACCGGTCGACACTGACGTGCTGGTTCGGCGGGTGCTGCAGACGGTCGACCTGCCGGTGGTCGCGGCCGGTGGTGTCGACGGCCCCGAGGCGGTGCGCCGCGCGTTGCAGGCCGGGGCACAGGCCGTCGCGGTGGGCACACTGCTGCTGCGCACCGACGAGGCCGGTACCTCCGCCACCCACCGGCAGGCGCTCGGCGACCCGGCATTCACCGAGACGGTCCTGACCCGGGCCTTCACCGGACGACCGGCACGGGCGCTGCGCAACGGGTTCACCGACCGACACCCCCAAGGGCCCAGCGCCTACCCCGCTGTGCATCATCTGACCCGCGCACTGCGGCAGGCTGCCGGGAAGGCCGGCGACGCCGACCGTCTGCACCTGTGGGCCGGCAGCGGGTGGCGCAACGCCCCCACCGGCCCCGCGGCCGACGTCATCCGCCGTCTTGCCGAAGGAGCCGGGTTGACGTGACATCCGGCTCCGGCGCGGCCAGATTCGGCCGATCAAGCGGTCTGTAGGCTGACGGCATGGTCCTTGTGCGGGCAGCCACCGCCGACGACGTCGCGCCGGTCGCCGACCTGTTCGCCCGGGCCTTCGAGCACGATCCGCTGTGGGCCGCACTGATGCCTCGCGCCGAGCGGCGCGCCCGTAACATCCGCTGGCTGATGCTCGCCGATCTGTCCGGCGCCGGGGTCAACGCCCTCGACGTCGCGGTGGACGAGACCAGTGGACTCCTCGTCGGGGCTCTGCGTTTCACCACTCCCCGCCCCGACCGGCCCGCCTCGTGGTGGCGCCGGACCGCCGGATCAGCGGCGGCCCGACTGGGCGGCACGATCGGCCGGGGCCTACGCCAGGAACGGGCCGTTCGAGAACACCGCCCGGCTGAGCCGCACTGGTTCGTGCAGGACGTGGCGGCCGATCCCCGCCGGCAAGGTCGCGGAATCGGCTCGGCCCTACTGGCCCACCGACTGAACCTGATCGACCAGAGCCCCGCCCCCACCGCGCTCGAGGCCACCACCTCCGGCAGCGCCCGGCTCTACGCCCGGCACGGCTTCGCCACGGTGGGAACGGTTCGCCTCCTGCCCGGCACCGAGTCGCAGGTCATGATCCGCCCCGCCACCTGAGGTTTACGCCCTTGCGGCGCCGAAGCGCCAGACCACCTGCTGCACGAGAAGCGTCAGAACCCCGGCCAGGACGATTGCGGCAAGGTTGATCACCAGCTGCAAGAACGAGCCGACCGCCTCGTCGCGCACACCGTAGGCCAGGGCCACCGCCGCGTTGGCCGCCGCCGGGACGGTGGTGACCGAGATCAGCACCCCGACCAGCGTGCCCGCCTTGGCCGAGGTCAGCGAGAGGATGCCGGCCACACCGCCGAGGAAGCCGATGACCCAGCTCAAGGCATCGGGACGCCAGATGAAGTCGGTCAGCGGACGCTCGGCCGTCAGCATCGAGCGGTCCACCAGGTCGGCCGCGGTCAGCAGCCAGACCGCCACCACCGTCAGCATCATCCCGACCGGGAAGCCGACCCCGAGCGCTGCTGCGGAACGGCGCACCAGCGCGCCGCGGCGTTTCACCAGCCCCACGCACAACGCCGCCAGGGGGCCGAACTCCGGGCCGACCACCATCGAGCCGACGATCAGGATGGGCTGGTCCAGCAGCACGCCGACGGCAGCGATGACCATGGCGATCACCATGAACGCGAGGAAGGACACCGACAGCCGCGACTCCTCCCCGGTCTGCTGCTCGATCTCGCGCCACACCACCGCGTCGACCCCCAGCCCGGGGGCACTGCGCGCGGCCCGGTCGGCCGCCGCCGAGATCGAGGTGTCGATGCGTTCCAGCACGATCGCGCCGTCCTGGTGCAGGCCCAGCTCGTTCAGGTCGGCCAGGATGCCGTTGGCGCCCTCCCGGACCACGTCGAACTCGATCAGGTCGCCCGGCGGCGAGAGCGCGACCGAGGGCAGGACCACCACGTGCGTGATCGCCTCGTCCCGGTCCAGCCGCTCCACGACCCTGTCGGTCAGTTCGGCCGGTGCGATGACCCGTACGTGCAGCATGGTGATCCTTCACTCGTCGGTGGCCCGGCGAGTGTAGGGACTGGGACGCCCCAGTCAGAACCCAGTCAGAACCCGGTCAGAACCCGGTCAGAACTCGGTGTTCATGATGGCCTCGACCAGCACCGCTCCGGGCGCGGTCAGCCGCACCGAGCCTTCGGCCCGGTCGGTGACGACCAGCTCGCGGCGCTCCAGGTCGAGCCAGCGCCGGTTCCAGGGCTCGTCGAACAGCGAACGCCCGCCGAACCTTTCGCGGTGCAGGTCGTCGCGCAGAGGCTGCAGGGTACTCAGGGCCATCTTGATCGCCCGGGCCTCGGTGGCGGTCGGGCCGAAGCGGGTGGCCGAGGTCAGCGGCAGCTGCCCGGCCTGCACCAGCTGGGCGTAGCGGCCCGCGTTCACCTCGGTCATCGCCTCCGAGCGGCGGCAGCTGGAACTACCGCCCAGCCCGATCGCCACCTCCGCGTCCTGCCGGTCCTGATCCACCATGATCGACTTCCAGGTCTCCGGCGGCTTGTCGGCGCGGTGGAAGTACATGGTCGGGTGCTCCCCGTACCCGTCGGCGCGTAGCCCCTCGGCCAGCACCTCGCGCATCTGGTACTGCTCGCCGAGGGTCGGCCAGCGGTGCCCGGCCTCGGCCAGACGGTTGCGGTAGCTGGGGAACTGCCAGGCCGCCGGCCGGTCGCCGGCGACCCCGGTGCGGGTGTCGGTGTAAGAACGCAGGTGCAGCTTGGTGCAGACCACCCCGGGAACCCGGTGTCGGCGCACCTGTTCCAGGTCACGCTGCACCCCGGCGACGGTCTGGTCGAGCAGGCCGTACATCAGGTCGATGGTCACCCAGTCGAACCCGAGACGTTCGGTGGCGTCGAGGAACTCGTGACACTCGGTCTCGGTGTGCTCACGTCCGCTCAGCTTCAGCACCTGGTCGTCGAACGACTGCACCCCGCAGGAGACCTTGTCACACCCCAGCTCCCGCAGCCGGGCCAGCAGGTCGGGGGTGAGCGTGGTCGGGTCGCCCTCGAAGCGGACGGTGGTCTCCGGGCCGAAACCGAAGTTCTCCCGGTAGAAGTTCAGCAGCCGGGACACCGAGTCCAGGCCCATGAGCGACGGGGTTCCGCCGAAGACGTTGAACTCCCCCACCGGGGCCTCGCGCAGCCGGGGCACCCGCTGCAGCCACAACTGCGCCTCGCGAATGTTCAGATCCACCCAGTGGTCGATCTTTTCCCGAGTCACGTCGGCCGGGCCCTTGACGATGACCACCGGGTACTGGCAGAAGCGGCAGCGGTAGCTGCAGGTCGGGATGTACGACCACAGATGGATGGGACGGGTGTCGGCCAGTTGTGCGTCCAGGTCGTCCAGGAACGCTTCCGGTGCCACATCAGGGATGTCGCCGGGAAAGACGTGCGCACCGAAGGGGTCGTTGGCCACATACTCCAGCAGGCGCTCGTTGTGCGGGGCGGCCAGCAGATTGAGGACGGCTGGGCGCGGGTAGTCGGGGTCGAGTCGGGTCAGCGATTCGAGTGGGTTCACCTCAGAACACTCCCCCGTTGCCGAAGTAGTCGTGGGCCGCTCCGGATTCGCGGTCTTCGCAGTAGTGGCGCACGAACTCGCGGAATCTGTTCTCGTCACCGGTGTCGCGGATCTCCTGCAGGCACTGCGGCAGCGGGGGCGGATATCCGATCTCGGGACCGACCTTGGCGCGCAGCCGGGCGAACAACTCGTCCGCGAACTCGAAGTACAGCCGGAAGCAGGGCGTCTTGTACGAGTGGATGGGGGTGTAGTCGACCAAGCCGGTCTCGGCCGTGATCTGCGGGATGCGTTCGGCCATCCGTCGGGCCAGGGCCGGTGAGAGCAGGTCGATCACGCCCTCGTCGTCCAGCAGCGAGGGGGTGAGCACGGCGGCCAGGATCATGTTCTTGGGCATGAAGTCCTTGACCGAGAACTCCCAGGCCTGCAGTGCTTCCGCCTCGGTCAGGTCCCGGCCGGTGACCGGTCCCGGCTCGCTGGGCCGGATGTCGCGCATCGTGATGATCCCGCCCGAGCCGTAGGCCTGACCGGCCACCACCTCGTCCAGGGCGTGGTCGACGCGGCGCGGGTTGATCTCCACCCGGGAGTTCGGCACGTAGACGATGTCCTCACCACTGGCCCGCACCAGGATGCCGAAGTCCCAGTCGTCGGAGAGGTGACTGACGAATCGTCCGTGCTCCAGCTGGTACGACAGTTCGATCCCGCCGACCCGCTGGTACGAGCGCCGGTCCACCGCGAAACCCTTGCCGTCGGGGAAGCCACCGAAGCGCGACCACGCGACCTGCCGACAGCGGATGGTGCGGTCGATCGCATCCCACAACAACGGACGTCCATTGAAATGATCTGCGTCGTAGTAGTAGTCGCACACCCCGATCGCGGCCTTCTCACCGTCCATGGCCTTCAGCAGTTCCCACAGCCAGTCCGGCGCCACCCGGCAGTCGGCATCGGCCGAGACCAGATAGAAGCGCTGCGTCGCATCGTCACCGTCGCGCTGCTGGGCTCGCTGCGCCGCCAGGTCCATGCCGGCTCGCCGGGCACACGAAACACCCTGCTCCGGCTCGCCGATCACCCACAGCCGCAATCCCTCGTGCTGGGCGGCCAGATCCCGGGCCAGGCTGACGGTGTTGTCGCGGGAGTTGTTGTCCACCAGCAGAACATCGAACAGGTCACGGTCGATCAGGCCGTCCGGGCCCTGCTGCCCAGCCAGCGAATCGATCACGGCGGGAAGGTTGGCGGCCTCGTCACGCACCGGAATCACCACCGTCATCCGCGTGCGCGCGCTCAGCGGCGGAACAGCCGCCCTACCCGCCTCCCCGTAAACGCTCTCCTCGTGACCTTCGTCGCCACGGACGTCCATAGTCAGAAGCTCTTCGACCACCTCGGCGGCCCGGCTCTGGGCGAAATACTGCTGCCCGCAACGACGGTTGTGAGCCACCACCCGGCTACGCAGCAGAGGATCGGTCAGGAGCGCGACCACCTCGTTCACGAAGTCGTCGGTGAGTGGAGCCTGGTCATCGGCAGAGATCGGAAGGACCGGCGCCTGCAGTCCTTTCCGACCGTAAACCGTGTCGTAGAGCGCGTATCGCGTGGTCAGGAAGGGAACTCCGGACGCCACCGCCTCACCGACCGGATTGCCGTAGCTCTCGTAGTCGTACGAGGTCAGGAACGACAGCAGATCGGCCTCGGCGAGCAGGTCGGCCACGGAGAAGCCGTGACTCGGCGCGACGTCTCGAGGAGCCAGACGGCCACCGAACACCACCTGCCCGGCCACCCCCAGCCGCTCGGCCTGTGCCCGCAGGGACGTCACCGTAGCCGGATGCTCGGAAGGATCGCCGGCCAGGAACAGGTACACCGGACGGTCGTGAATGCGGTGCCGCAGCCGGGCCAGCAGATCGATCTCGCGGTCGGCCCTTTTCTGCGGGATCAGCCGGGTGCAGCGCGCAATCAGTGCCGCCTGGGCCGGGATCCCGTAGACTTCGCGGAATCCCGCTTGCACGGCGGTGTTCTCGAAGTCGAAGGTGTTCGGCAGCACCTGCAGATCGCGCAGTCCAGGCACCCATTCCAGAGTGCGGCGCCGCGCCTCCTCGTGCAGGGCCAGGTAGCGGATGTACGGCGAGTTGCGGGGTTTGGGCGCCAGCGGGTACGGCGGGCGGCCGTACTTGCCGGTCGAGGGCTCGCTGTTCCACATCAGGTCGTGATCGCGCCACAGCACGAAGGGCTTTTCGTGGCCCAACTGCTTCCCGTACCGCTCGATCGCCCGGTAGAGCGCCTCGCTGTAGGCGATGTTCTCGGGCAGCGTGCCGTTCTCGACCAGTACCGCCGTGACCCCGTACTGCTGCCAGGTGGCCACGATCCGCCGGGTCAGCGCCTCGACCACAGGTTCGTAGCAGCCACCCGGCCCCTGCCCCCGCGCCACCCCGGCCAGCGTGGATCGCACGAAAGCGGTGTTGTACCAAGGAATACTGTCGATACCGGCGACCCGGACCAGTTCGACCCAGCCCGGCAGGCTGGTGACCTCGTCGGTGTAAGGCGCGAAGAAACGTCCTTTGTCGGCCTTGATGTCGTACCCGATGTCCAGCAACACCCGATGCCCCCGTTGCCGGAAGGCGTTGGCCAGCTTCAGCGACTCGACCACGACGCCGGACAGCGGCGCCCCGTCGAAGGAAACGCACCAGAGAACAGGCTGCGACATCCGGATCTCCCCCAAGGTCACATCGTTGTCACCCGTAGAGATCCTTTTTAACCCGATTCGGCCCTCTCCCGCACGTTGAGGGGGCCACCCACCCTAAGCTTGATTTGTGCTTTTCCCGACCCCCCGGCTCAACCGGGCCGATGCGGCAGTGCTGGCGCAGATCGACAACCGGCGAGCACACCTGCGGCACCTGCTCCTCGACTCCCCAGAGCCGTGGGTGGCGGGGATGCGCGGGTACCTCACGGCCGATGCGGTAGCGGCGTCGAACGCCATCGAGGGTTTCAGAGTCTCCACGATCGACGTCCAAGACCTGATTGCTGGCGAGCGCGATGTCGAGGTGTCGGCCGAGAACCGGGACGAGACGCTGGCCTACCAGCGGATGATGACCTATCTACAGACGCTCCACGACGTCGGTGACTTCACCTACGACAAGAGCCTGCTCAACGCCTTGCACTGGATGCTCCAGGGCCATCGGCACACCCCGCGCCGACCGGCGGGCCAATGGCGGCCGGGCCCGGTCTACGTGACCGATCCACGAGACCCGTCAGTGGCCGCCTACACCGCGCCGGATGTCGCCCAGGTGCCGGCGCTGATGTCGGAACTGGTGGACTGGCTCAACACCGACGACGGGAGCCCCGCCTTGGTGCGCGCGGCCATGGCGCACCTGCATCTGGTCTCCATCCACCCCTGGTCGGACGGCAACGGCCGGATGTCTCGTTCCCTGCAGACCTTGCTGATCGCCCGCGAAGGTGTTCTGGCGCCGGAGTTCTCCTCGATAGAGGCCTGGCTGGGACGCCCGGGAAACACCTGGGAGTACTACCGCCGGCTCAATGCGCGGGGCCCGCACTATGCGCCCGATCAGGACGTCACGGACTGGCTGCGGTTCAACCTGCTCGCCTACCACCAGCAGGCCCAGACCGTGCAGGGACGCTGGGACCGCTCGGCGGCGGTGTGGTCCCAGCTCGAGCAGGCGATCCGCCCCCTGGGCTTGGACCCGCGGACGGTTTCGGCTCTGCACGACGTCGCGATCACCGGCCGGGTGCGCCGGGCCCGCTACGAGCAGGCCGAGGGGCTGAGCACCCAGCAGGCTCAGCGCGACCTTCGTGATCTGGGCACGCTCGGGGTGCTGGTGGCCTCCGGCCGGACCCGGGCCCGGACCTGTGTGGCTGGTCCGGCTTTTCCTGAGTCCGTGCTGGAGACCGCCCGCACCCCGACGCTGCTCGTCGATCCCTACCGGCAGTAGGGCTCAGCCGCCGGATCTCACCGCGCTCTTACCGGTGACCACCCGCTGCAGCACGATGAAGGCGAACAGCAGCACGCCGACCACGATCCGGGTCCACCAGCTGCTCAGGTCGCCCTGGAAGGTGATGATGGTCTGGATCAGGCCGAGCACCAGCACGCCCAGCACGGTGCCGAAGAGGTAGCCGGAGCCACCGGCCAGCAGCACGCCGCCGATCACCACCGCGGCGATCGCGTCGAGCTCCAGGCCGTTGCCGTGCAGGCTGTACCCGGACAGCGTGTAGAAGCTGTAGATCACCCCGCCCAGGGAGGCACAGAAGCCGCTGATGCCGTAGACCGCGATCCGGGTGCGGGCCACCGGCAGGCCCATCAGCAGGGCCGAGTCGGAGTTGCCGCCGATCGCGTACACGCAGCGGCCGAACCGGGTCCAGGTCAGCACGATCGCCGCGATCAGCACCACCACCAGGGCCAGGATCACACTGGAGGAGATGAACACGCCGCGGTCGAAACGGATCCGCTGCTGGGCGATGCTGACCCAGAAGCCGTTGTCGATCGGGATCGAGTTGCGGTCGATCAGCAGGGCCAGGCCGCGGGCCAGGAACATCCCGGCCAGCGTGGCGATGAACGGTTCCACCTTGAAGTAGTGGATCACCGCCCCCATGGACAGGCCGAGCCCGGTGCCCAGGACCAGCAGCAGCGGCAGCACCACCCCGGCCGGCCAGCCGGCCTGCAGCAGGGTCGCCCCCAGGGTGGTGGTCAGGGCGACCACCGCACCCACCGACAGGTCGATCCCGCCGGTCAGGATCACGAACGTCATGCCGACGGCGACGACCAGCAGGAAGGCGTTGTCGACGAAGATGTTGAGGACGACCTGCGGGTGGTCGAAGCCGTCGTAGTTGACCACGCCCAGGCCGTACATGAAGGCCAGCAGGCTGAGGGTGGCCAGGACGGGCACGTGGCGGCGGCTGATCTGCACGGTGCGCCGGCTGGTGACGGTGGGCCCGGGAGCGCTCAGGTCCACGTCCGGTTCGGCCCGGGTGGTCTCGGTCATGCCGCGGCCTCCTTCGTGGTGAGCGCGGGCTGGGGCTTGGTGCCGCGTCCGAGGACCCGGGCGCGGAAGGCGGCGGACTGGCCGAGGCACAGGACGACCACGACGACCGCCTTGAACAGCAGGGTGGCCTCGACCGGGATGCCGACGCTGAGGATGGTGATGTTCAGGGTCTCGATCAGGATCGCGCCCAGGGCGGTCCCGGCGAGGGAGAAGCGCCCACCGGTCAGTGCGGTGCCGCCGATCACCACGGCCAGGATGGCGTCGAGCTCGATCAGGTTGCCCGCGGCGTTGCTGTCGGCGCTGGCCACGTTGGAGCTGTAGATCAGCCCGGCGATGCCCGCGCAGACCGCCGCGATCACGTAGACCAGCCAGGTCAGGCCCCGGGCGTTGATACCGGCCAGGCGGGAGGCGGCCGGGCTGCCGCCGACCGCCTGCAGCAGCAGGCCGAGGGCGGTGCGGGTGGTCAGCAGGACGGCCACGACCAGGACGGCGGCGGCGATCAGCACCGACACCGGCAGACCGAGGAAGTACCCGGCGCCGATCACCCGGTAGGGGTCGGAGGTGACGTTGAGGATCTGCCCGTCGGTGATCAGCTGGGCCAGACCGCGCCCGGCCACCATCAGGATCAGGGTGGCGACGATCGGTTGTATCCCGATCACCGACACCAGGAACCCGTTCCACACCCCGAGGACCAGACACAGCAGCAGGGCCAGGAGCACGGCACCGACCACTCCGGCGACACTGTGCGGATCGCCCAGGTCACCGATCAGCAGGCAGGCCAGGGCCCCGGAGACGGCCATCACCGAGCCGACCGACAGGTCGATGCCGCCGGTCGCGATCACCAGCGTCATCCCGATCGCCACCAGGGTCAGTGGCGCCGCCCGGCGGAAGATGTCGATGATCGTGCCGAACAGGTGCCCGTCCTGCACGGTGATCCGGAAGAAGTTGTTCGAGAAGAACAGGTTGAGCACCAGCAGCAGCACCAGGACGGCGAACGGCCAGAACAGCCGGTGCCGGGTCAGGTTCGTGATCATGACGCGGCCTTCCCTTCGGTGTCCGCGACCGTGCCGCCGGCGATGGTCTGCATGATCCGGTCCGCGTCCACGGCGTCGGTGTTCTCCAGTTCCTCCACCAGCCGCCGGTCGCGCAGGATCTCGATCTTGTGGCTGAGCCGCAGCACCTCTTCCAGCTCGGCGCTGACGAACAGCACGGCCATCCCGCCGTCGGCCAGTTCGGCGACCAGCCGCTGGATCTCGGCCTTGGCCCCGACGTCGATGCCGCGGGTGGGCTCGTCCACGATGAACAGCCGGGGCTCGGTGATCAGCCACCGGGCCAGCAGCACCTTCTGCTGATTGCCGCCGCTGAGGTCACGTACCCGCCGGTCAGGGTCGGCCGGGCGGATCTGCAGGGCCTTGACGTACTTGTCCACCAGCTCGTCGGCCCGGCGCCGGGAGACCGGCCGCATCCAGCCGCGGGAGGCCTGCAGGGCCAGGATGATGTTGTCGCGCACGCTCAGGTCGCCGACGATGCCCTCGGTGCGGCGGTTCTCCGAGGAGAAGGCGATACCGCGGTTCATCGCGGCCCGGGGGGTGCGCAGCGTGACCGGCTTGCCGTCGACCTTCAGCCTGCCCTCGTCGGCCCGGTCGGCGCCGAACAGCAGGCGGGCCAGTTCGGTCCGCCCGGAGCCCAGAAGACCGGCCAGACCGACGATCTCACCGGAGTGGATGCGCAGCCCGAACGGCTCGATGCCACCCTTGCGGCCCAGGTCCTCGGCCTGCACCAGCGGTTCACCGCGCTCGATCCGGGCGGTGGCCTCGCGGGGCTGCTGCTCCAGGTCCTCCAGGGTGGCCAGGTCCTTGCCGATCATCTTGGAGACCAGCTCCATCTGCGGCAGTTCGGCGGTGCGGTACTCCCCCACCAGCCGGCCGTTGCGCAGAACGGTCATCCGGTCGGCGATCTCGTAGACCTGGTCGAGGAAGTGCGAGACGAAGACGATGGCCACGCCCTCGGCCTTCAGCCGGCGCATCACCGCGAACAGCTGGGCCACCTCGGAGGCGTCCAGGCTGGAGGTCGGCTCGTCGAGGATCAGCACCTTGGCGTCGATGTCGGTGTTGCTGAGCGAGCGGGCGATCGCGACCATCTGCTGGATGGCCAGCGAGTAGGAGCTCAGCGGGGCGCTCACGTCCAGGTCGAGGTCGAGCCGCTCGAGCAGTTCGCGGGCCCGGCGCCGGGTCTGGCTCCAGCGGATCTTGCCGAACTGCCGGGGTTCCCGGCCGAGCAGGATGTTCTCCGCCACCGAGAGGTTGGCGCAGAGATTGACCTCCTGGTAGACGGTGCTGATGCCGGCCTGCTGCGCGGGCAGCGGGCCGGAGAAGCGCACCGGCCTGCCGTCGAGCCGGATCTCACCGCCGTCGATGTCGTACACGCCGGTGAGAACCTTGATCAGAGTGGACTTCCCGGCGCCGTTCTCGCCCATCAGGGCGTGCACCTCACCCGGCATCAGGCGCAGGTCGACCCCGTCCAGGGCCACCACACCGGGAAAGACCTTGCGGATACCGGTCATCTCCAGGACCGGGGCATCGTCGCCCATGGTTACTCCGTTTCTGCGGGCGTCGGCGGTTCCACCGTGCGAGTGCGCGGCCGGTCCGTCCGGACCGGCCGCGCACTCTTCACGGGTGTGATCAGTACTTGCGGTCGGGCAGAGCCTCCTTGGCCTGCTCCTGGGTGAAGGTGGTCTCCTCGGTGAGCACGCGCTTCTCCACGCTCCCGCCGTCGGCCACCGTCTGCGCCAGCTCCATCAGTTGCGGCCCGAGCAGCGGGCTGCACTCCACGATGAAGTTGATCTTGCCGTCGGCCAGCGCGGTCATGCCGTCCTTGACCGCGTCCACCGTGATGATCTTGATGTCCTCGCCCGGCTTCAGGCCGGCCGCCTCGATCGCCTCGATCGCGCCCAGGCCCATGTCGTCGTTGTGGGCGTAGAGCACGTCGATGTCGTCGTGCGACTTCAGGAAGGTCTCCATCACCTGCTTGCCGTCGGTCCGGGTGAACTGACCGGTCTGCGAGGCGATGACCTTGAACTTCTCCGGCTCCGCCGCGATGACCTCGGCGAACCCGGCCTTGCGGTCGTTCGCCGGGGCGGCGCCGGGCGAGCCCTGAAGTTCGACGATGTTGACCGGACCGGTCTCGTCCTTGTACTCCTCGACCAGCCACTCACCGGCCTTCTTGCCCTCCAGGACGAAGTCCGAGCCAATGAAGCTCTCGTAGAGGCTCTCGTCCGGGGAGTCGATCGCCCGGTCGGTCAGGATCACCGGGATCTCGGCGTCCTGGGCCTCTTTCAGCACCGTGTCCCAGCCGGACTCGACCACCGGCGAGAACGCGATCACGTCGACCCGCTGGGTGATGAACGAGCGGATCGCCTTGATCTGGTTCTCCTGCTTGCCCTGGGCGTCGGAGAACTTCAGCTCGTAACCGGCCTCCGCGGCCGACTCCTGGATCGACTTGGTGTTCGCCGTACGCCAGCCGCTCTCGGCGCCGACCTGGGAGAACCCGAGCACCAGCTTGCCGTCGCCGCCACCGCCACCACCGGCGGAGCCGCTGCCCTCGTCGTCACCACAGGCAGCCAGCGCCGACACCATCAGCGCCGCCGCGAGCAGTGCGCCAGCCCGCTTCCTCAACATCCGTACCTCCTGGGGACCACGTCAACATCGTTGTTAACGTTCACATTTTTGATCACGGCGATGGGGGAAGCGATAGAATTCGAAATGTTTTCTGCGATCGAATCCCGCCGCTGATTCAAGCCCCCGCTCCCCGGCCACCGTCCGGTTCGTTCATGGAGTGTCGCCGGTGACCGGACATGCGTCAATGGCCGAATTGAAACACCTAGACCCGAACCTGGGTATCGCCTTTCGGTGGCCTCTAGTGATATTCAGCAAGGGCAGTAAGACCGCCCGGCGCATTTCCGGGTCATTTCCCTTGCCCATTTCCGAGCAGGCGATGTATCACGCGAAAAGAGGCTCGCCGCCGCCCAGGGCGGAGCGAACCCCTTTTTCCGTCGAACGTCGGTCAACCGCAGGCGCGGGACTGCAGGGAGGCCCTCACGCAGGCCTTTCCGGGGCTGCCCGGACCGAACAGGACCAGAAAGCCATGACGCACACGACGGCGAGGCCGGCGAACACGCCCTGGTGGGTCTCAGCCGCGCACACGAGCCAGCACGGTGCAGAACTCCCGTCTCGCAGCCAGTTCGCGCTCGACCGGCTCCAGCACCGTCTCGTCGGCGAGCCGGCTGATCCGTTCTTCCAGTCGGCGGCGTGCCAGCTGGGCCCGCCGCCGGGCTCCGGTACGCGCGAAGAGCCCGCAGACCTGAGCGAGCAGGAACCCGGCCAGCAGCCCGGCCACCAGCAGCACGGTCGGTACCGGCAGCGGACCCCAGTGCGGCAGTGGAGGATCCGGCAACTGCAGCCAGGCCACGGCGAACAGCATCACCAGCCAGACGAGCCCGGCCGTGGCGGCGGCCAGGAGCAGCCACTGCAGGGTTCCGGCGACCCGCCACCAGAAGGGACGCCGGCCCAGGCCGAGGTCGGTGCCGGCCACGGCTTGGTCCAGCAGGTCGGGCATGCGCTCCTGAGAGCTGCTGGCGGCCCGGCGGACTGCCTGCGGCCAGGGCTGGGGCAGCCCGCCCGCGGCCCGGTCGCTGATCTGGCGCAGCGCATTGTCCACGTGCGCGCGTTGCAGGGCCGAGGGTGCCGGTAGCGAGGTGCGTACCAATTCCGACGGTTCGTCGCGCAGGCGAAGGCGCCGGGCCGGGTCCAGACGCAGTCGTGACGTCCAGGCGGTCACCGGCCAGCCGGTGGCCCGGCGCGCCCGCAACCGGTAGGCCCCGGCCACGGCCTCGCTCACCACGTCCACGCCCGCCGCCGCACCCAGGGCACGCGTCAGGGCCTTACGGTCGGCGGCCGTGATGGCCTGGTCCGCGGCGCCGGCGCAGCTCTCGTCCAGGCGTTCGGCTATGACTGAGAGGTCCGCTGACAGTCGGCGCACCGCAGCCTGTTTGGCATCGACATTCTTGGCCAGCACGCCCCGCAGAGCCTGGATTCCATCACCCGTGCTCGCCGATGCGGGCAGAACCGTTGCTGCGGCGAGGCCCTCGGACTTCAGCAGGGCGCGCAGGTCGTCCAGGCATCCGGCGCGGGCCTGCGGCGGCAGGCGGTCGACCTGGTTCAGGACAACGAGCATCACGTCGGCATGCGCGGCCAGTGGGGCCAGGTAGCGCTCGTGCACGGCGGCATCGGCGTACTTCTGCGGATCGAGGACCCAGACCAGGAGGTCCACCCGCTCGATGAGCCGCTCGGCCTCCAGCCGGTTGCCCTGCTGGACCGAGTCGACGTCGGGAAGATCCAGCAGGACCAGACCGTCCAGCTCAGGCACCGATTCGGCGCCCAGCAGGTGACGGCGGGGCACTTCCAGCCAGTCCAGCAGCGCCGTCGCGTCGCTACTGCCCCACACCGCCGCATGTGCCGCCCCCGTTGTCGGGCGGCGCATGCCCACCTGCGAAAGTGGTTCTCCTACGAGCGCGTTGAACAGTGACGACTTGCCGCTGCCGGTGGCTCCCGCCAACGCCACCACCGTGCGCGACTCCCCGAACCGCAGCCGATCACTCGCTTTGGCCGCGATCTGTTCCGCTTCCGCGACGACCGCCGGATCCAGGCGCCCGTGCGAGAGGGTAAGCACCTCCTGCAGGGCATCGAGCCGCTCAGCGAGACCGGAACGTCGCCCGGTGAGCAGCATCAGTTACTCCCCGGAATGCCGACCGCGCCCGGACGTGTCGTGGAACGAGCGCTCCGGCGCACCTTTTCGAAGTCTTCCAGAGCTCTACGCAACCCCGTCGACGACTCGACATCCGGGGATGCGCCCTCAACGACGTCCAAAAACCGCTGTTTTTCGTTGCCCAACAGGAATTCTACGCGTTCGAGAAGATCCGCGCGGGCCCGGGTGGCGAGCGCGCGTACGGCGCTGTCTCCGAATACCGCCTCGAGCACCTTCTGGCTGGCGGCGGAAGTTCCTCCAGCGACCAGGAACTCGATCCCGCTGAGTCCGCCGGTCTGGGCAAAGACCGCCAGCATGAGCACCAGCCCGGCGCCATTGGTGCCGAAAGATGCCAGCCGGGCCATCGAGCGTTTCTGTCCGCCTTCGGCACTGACCAACTCCAGCACGCGGCCCTGCCAGGCCCGGATCTCCTGTTGCAGAGCGGCGGAGAACTCCGGCGAGGTGTGCCCGAGAGTGGGCGCGCGGTCGGCGAGCAGGGCGCGTCCGGCCGGGCTGTCGCCCCAGGCGTCGACGGTGCGTTCGGCCGCGCGCTCGGCGGCCGAACGCAGCAGCGTCTGCACGCTGCTTTCAAGGGCTTCTTCCACGGCTGCGGTGGGAGCCTGGCGGCCGGTGACGAATGCGGTGAGGCGATCACGCAACCGGCCCACTTGTTGTTCGAGGTTGCGGGTCAGCTGGCCGGTTCCGACGAATTCCTGCCAACGGCTGAGCACCTCGCCGCGCAACACGCTGCCGCTGCGGATGCCGTCGTCGAATTCCCGCACGGCCTCGGCGTAGAAGTCCTCGGCGGTGTCGCGCAGCACCGCTGCCGCCGCCAGTTGCTCGTCAACTTCCCGGGCCAGCAACGACACTCGGGCGCGAACGCTCTGCAGGGCACCGTCCAGGGTGGTGCGGATGACCTCGGAGCGGGCGTCGGCATCGCCGGCCAGGCCGTCCAGCCAGGCCCTCAGGGGTGCGACGATCTGTTCGGGCAGCCGGTCGTCGGCGTTGTGCAGGCCGGTCTCGGGGATCGCGAACAGGGTGGCCCGGGCCAGGCCGTTCTGGTCGAGCATGGCCGCCAGGTGCGAGCTGATCTCGCGCAGCCCTTCGGGCGGTACGCGATTGATCACCACGGCCAGTGCGGTACTGCGTTGCTGGGCGGTGTGCAGCATCTCCCAGGGCACGGCGTCGGCGTAGCGGGCGGCGGTGGTGCAGAAGATCCACAGATCGGCGGCCGACAACAGCTGGGCGGCCAGCTGGCGGTTCTCGGCGACGACCGAGTCGATGTCGGGGGCGTCGAGCAGGGCCAGCCCGGCCGGGACGCCCGGGTCGGCGACCACGTGCAGGCTGCGCCCACCCCCCTGGCTGCCGTCGCCGCTGGTGCGGGCCAGTTCGGGCAGGATCCGGTCCTCGGTGAACCAGCGCCGGTCGTCGGGGCTGCAGACCAGCACCGGCCCGCGGGTGGTCGGGCGCAGCCAGCCGGCCTTGGTGACGTTGGCGCCGATCAGGGTGTTGACCAGGGTGGACTTACCCGCGCCGGTGGAGCCGCCGACCACCGCGAGCAGTGGGGCGTCGAGTTGGCGCAGCCGGGGCAGCAGGTAGTCGTCCACCTGACCGGCGAGCTCGGACCGGGTCTGCCGGGCCTGCCCGGCTCCTGGCCCGGACAGGTCCAGCCGCAGGTCACCGACGCGTGAGCGCAGCGTTTCCAGCGCTTCGGCCAGAGAGGGGACGGTCATGGGCCTCATCATGGGCACCCGGGCTGATTGCACCAGTGCAGCCGTCCGCGCGGGGACGGGTCCTCAGCGGTCGGCCAGGCGTTCCAGCAGCAGGTCCATCCGCAGCGAGTGGATCTTCTTCAGCACGATCGAGGTGCTGGTGCGCACGATCCCGGGCATGTCGAGCAGGCTCTCGGTGACCCGGTTCAGGTCGGCGGTGTCGCGGGCCACCACCCGGGCCAGCAGGTCGCCGTCGCCGGTGGTGGCCAGCAGCTCGACGATCTCCGGCAGGCCGGCCAGGGCTGCGGTGGCCTGGTCGCGCATGCGCTGGCTGATGGTCACGGTGACGAAGGCCATCAGCGGGTACCCGAGGGCCTCGGGCTCGACCCGGCGGCTGGTGGAACCGAGGGCGCCGCTGGTCTCCATCCGCCGCAGCCGGGCCTGCACGGTGTTGCGGGCCAGGCCCAGGTCGTTGGCCAGCGCCACGACCGTCGCCTGGGGGTTGCGGTCCAGGGCGAGCAGGATGCGGGCGTCCGTGCCATCCAGAGGTGTCATGTTGCTCAGTCTCTCACCGCCTCGTCGGGGCAGTTGCGCAGAATGCTCAGCCCGGCTCTCGGGTCTTGCGCAGTCTGCTTCCAAGATCGCATGTTGATGCCCATGAGGATGAATCTCGCTGAGTACCTGGGCCGGCGGCTGCGGCAGGCCGGTGTGGAGCACCTGTTCGGTGTGCCCGGCGACTTCAACCTCACCCTGCTCGACCACCTGAACGAGGTCGAGGGTCTGGCCTGGGTCGGCTCACCGAACGAACTGGGCGCGGGGTACGCGGCCGATGCCTACGCCCGCACCCGGGGGCTGGCGGCGCTGGTGACCACCTACGGTGTGGGTGAACTGAGCTGCATCAATGCGGTGGCGGGCAGCGCGGCCGAGGACGTGCCGGTGGTGCACGTCGTGGGCAGTCCCCGCACGGCCGCGGTCCAGGCCGGCCGACTGGTGCACCACACCCTCGCCGACGGCGTCTTCGACCGGTTCGAGCACGCCTACCGACAGATCAGCGTGGCCGTGGAGACGGTCACCGCCGAGCGCGCCACCGAGCAGATCGACGCCGTGCTGTTGGCCGCGATCACCCACCGCAAGCCTGCCTACCTGAGCATCCCGCAGGACCTGGCCACCCTGCCGGTCGACCCCGCGCCACTGGCCACTCCCCTGACTCCGGTTCGCGACGAGGCGGCCGCCCTGCGTCTGCGGGAGGCCCTGGCACACCTGTTTGAAGACGCTGTCCGCCCCGTTCTCGTGGTTGGTCACCTGGTTGCCCGGTTCGGTCTGGGTGCGCAGGTACTGCAGGCCGCCCGCTCGGCCGGCATCCCCATCGTGACCACGCTGGCCGCCAAGGGCGTGATCGACGAGTCCGACCCGCTGAATCACGGCGTGTACGCCGGAACAATGGTGGACGCCCGCAGCGCCCAGTTGGTCGCCCAGGCCGACCTGGTGCTGGAACTGGGCACGGTGGCCTCGGACGTACTGTCGGGCTTCTTCACCCACCGCCCGGCCGACGAACGCACCCTGCAGGTGCACGCCACCTTCTCCCGGATCGGCGAGACCTCCTACCCCGTCCATTTCGCAGACGCAGTGCAGGAACTGGCCGCGCTGTGCTCCGGCGTGGACTTCGAACGCGCTGCCACGCCCGTCAACGTGCTGCTACCTGACCACGAGGACGAGGACCTGACCCAGGAGAACCTCTGGCGCGCGGTGCAGTCGTGGCTGCCCGAAGGCACCGCGCTGCTGGCCGACACCGGCACCGCGTTCTGGGGCGCGGCCTCCCTGACCTTCCCCGACGACACCGTCTTCCACGCCCAGCCGATCTGGAACTCCATCGGCTACGCCCTGCCCGCCACCCTGGGCCAGGGCCTGGCTGATCCCTCCCGGCGCCCGGTGCTGCTGATCGGCGACGGGGCCGCGCAGATGACCGTGCAGGAACTGAGCACCATCGCTCGCTACGGCCTGAACCCGGTGATCCTGCTGCTGAACAACGCCGGCTACACGATCGAGCGGGCCCTGCAGAGCCCCAAGGCCGGCTACAACGACGTGGCCCCCTGGAACTGGACAGCCCTGGCCGAATCCCTGGTCCAGACGCCCATTCACACCCGCACGGTGAAGACGACGACCGAACTACGGGCCGCCCTCGAGGAGGCTCCGAGCGACCAGATGGTGCTCATCGAGGCCGTCCTGGACCCGTTCGACGCCCCGCCCCTGCTGCGCAGGCTCGCCGAACTCAACAACGCCGGGGCCGAGTAGCGAGGTCGGCCGGGCCCACGCGGATACGGGACGGCGACGAGTGTCTCGGCCGTCCGTCGCTCACCGTTTCAGCACGCTGAGCCCGGCCGACCATTGCGGTAGGGCACCCCGCTATGTCATGTTCTGTACCCTCCGGCAGCTCAAGGATGAGGAGTGCCTGTTGTTCTCCGACGTGACCATCGTGGGTGCCGGCGCGGCCGGCCTGGCGGTGGCGGCTCAGCTGAAGCGCCACGGCGTGGACAGCGTCGTCCTCGAGCGTGGGGACGCCGTCGGAGCCAGTTGGCGCGGCCGGTACGACCGCCTGCGTCTGCACACCACGCGGCGACTTTCAGCGCTGCCGGGGCTGGCGATGCCTCGCGAGTTCGGCCGGTGGGTACGCCGCGACGACCTGGTCAGCTATCTGCAGGCGTACGCCGAGAAGTTCGACCTCGACGTACGGACCGGCACGACGGTCGAACGAGTCGAGTCGGCCAGCGACGGTGGCTGGTCGCTGCACCTGGCCGGCGGCGCCACCCATCGCACCCGCACGCTGGTCATCGCCATTGGCTACCTTCACACTCCCCTGATCCCCGACTGGCCCGGCCGCGAGTCCTGGAACGGTCAGCTCATCCACTCGTCCCAGTACCGCAATGCCGAACCGTTCCGGGGCAAGGACGTTCTGGTCGTCGGACCCGGCAACAGCGGCGCCGAGATCGCCAGTGACCTCGCCGAGGGCGGTGCTGCCTCGGTGAGCCTGGCGGTGCGCACCCCGCCGCACATCGTGCGCCGCACGGTCGCGGGCTGGCCGGCCCAGATGAACGGCCTCCTGCTCGGCGGGCTGCCGGAGCGTATCTTCGATCCCGTCGCAGCCGGCCTGGCCCGGGTCGAGATCCCGGACCTACGGCCCTACGGTCTCTCCCGCCCGATCGTGGGCCTGAAGACACGGTTGCGCACCTCGCGCTACGTGCCCTTGCAGGACGTGGGGATCGTCGCGGACATTCAGCAGCGGCGGGTGAAACCGGTCGCCGCCGTGCAGAGTTTCACCCTTGACAGCGTGGAGCTGGCCGATGGGACGAGCCTGCGACCCGATGCCGTGGTCGCGGCCACCGGCTACACCACTGGACTAGGCGAACTTTTCGATGATGCAACGCTGTTCGACAGTGACGGCCTTCCGGTGGCGCATGCGGGAGTCCCGGCCCGGCCCGGGCTCTACTTCATCGGCTACGACGTGACGCTGGGCGGGATGCTGCGCCAGATCCGGATCGAGGCGCAGCGGGTGGCCCAGCACGTGGCCCGTTCGTCACACCACGGGCAACCCGCCGACCGCGGGCTCTGATCCCGGCGCACCCTCAGCAGTCGGACAGAAAGCTTTGCAGGACGGCGGTTCCGAACTCGAGCGCGTCGGTCGGGACCCGCTCGTCCACCCCGTGGAACAGGGCGGTGAAGTCCAGGTCGGGTGGCAGCCGCAGGGGGACGAAGCCGAAGTTGCGAATGCCCAGCTGCTGGAACGACTTGGCGTCGGTGGCGGCCGACAGCATGTACGGCAGCAGCCGGGCCGTCGGGTCCTGCGTGCGGATCGCGGCCGCCATCCGGTCGACCAGGTGGCCGTCGAAGGTGGTCTCGACCGCCGGCAGC
Organism: Kineosporia rhizophila; assembly: GCF_021277265.1. Classification (GTDB taxonomy): domain Bacteria; phylum Actinomycetota; class Actinomycetes; order Actinomycetales; family Kineosporiaceae; genus Kineosporia; species Kineosporia rhizophila. Next base: position 17,244 of record NZ_JAJSOH010000006.1, on the reverse strand, counting down.
GAACGGACCTGCAACTCGATCTCGGGCCCGAGCACCGCTCGTACGTCCCGCTCGAGGATCTCGCCCTGACCGGGCAGGAACCGCCCGTCCACGACGGCGTGGGCCACGGAAGGCACGACGTTGTCCCGGTAACCGGCCTGGAACACGGTCACGTTCGCGGTGTTGCGCAGGGTGGCCCCGATCATCCGGGACAGGCTGCCCAGCCGGGCCACCGCCGCCTGCGGGTCGTCCTCGTCGAACGGGACGCCGGAGATCTCCCCGACGACGGTCAGGAAGTCGCGGACCGGGCCGGTCAGGACCAGCGGGAACTCGTGCTGCTCGAGGCGGGTGACGGCGGCCGCCAGCTTCGCCACGGCGTTGTCGTGCCCGATCATCGAGCCGTGCCCGGCCACCCCTCGGGCGGTGAGCCGCAGCCACATCGAGCCCTTCTGGGCGGTCTCCACCAGATAGCCGCGCACGTCGTCGGCCAGGGTCACGGAGAACCCGCCGACCTCGCCGATCGCCTCGCTGACGCCCTCGAAGAGCTGCGGGTGGTTCTTCACCAGCCACTGGGCCCCGAACACCCCGCCGGCCTCCTCGTCGGCGACGAAGGCGAGTACCAGGTCGCGTGGGGGTACCGTGCCGTCGCGCTTGAACTGCCGGGCGACCGCGAGCGTCATGGCCGCCATGTGCTTCATGTCGACCGCTCCTCGACCCCACAGGTAACCGTCGTCGACGTCGCCGGACAGCGGGTGCACCCGCCACTCCGAAGCATCGAAGGGGACCACGTCGAGGTGTGCGTGCACCAGGAGGGCCCCGCGGGCCGGGTCGGCCCCCGGGATGCGGGTGATGACGTTGGCCCGCCCGGGAGCCGACTCCAGGTACGTGACCTGGTAACCGACGTCTTCCAATTGGGCGGCAACGTATTCGGCGGCCGACCGCTCCCCCACCGTCGTGTCGGGGTCGCCGGTGTTGGTGGTGTCGATCCGGATCAGGTCACTGGCCAGCGTCACCACCTCTGCGCCGGCGGGGCTGCTGTTCGTGTTCACGCGGCCGGCCGAAGCAGAGCCACAGGGCGGTCGAGAACCAGAGCCTTCATGGACGTCGATTCTGCCGTGCCCGGGAGATGCCGAGGGCGGTGCCCCCGGTCAGTCGAGATCCACCTGCGAGCGCGCAGCCCGGGTGACGGCGCCCGAGGCGATCAGCTGCACCACGGCGTCTATCTCGGGGGTCAGGAAGCGGTCCGGGCCGGGCCCCGGTACGTGCTCGCGCACCACGGCGAGCACGGCCGCGGTGGCCGGTGCGGCGGTCAGGGGTGCGCGCAGGTCCAGGGCGCGGCTGCTGGTGAGGATTTCGATGGCCAGGACGCGGGTGAGGCCGTCGACGGCCCTGCGCAGCTTGCGGGCGGCGGCCCAGCCCATCGAGACGTGGTCCTCCTGCATGGCCGAGCTGGGGATCGAGTCGACCGAGGCGGGGTTGGCCAGGCGCTTGAGTTCGCTGACGATGCCGGCGGCGGTGTACTGGGCGATCATCAGCCCGGAGTCGACGCCGGCGTCGTGGGCCAGGAAGGCGGGCAGGCCCTGGTTGCGGGCCGGGTCGAGGAAGCGGTCGGTGCGGCGTTCGGAGATGCTGGCCAGGTCGGCCACGGCAATGGCCAGGAAGTCGAGCGCGTAGGCCACGGGGGCGCCGTGGAAGTTGCCGTTGGACTCGACCCGCCCGTCCGGGGTGACGACCGGGTTGTCGATCGCCGAGGCCAGTTCCCGGGCGGCCACGGCGTCGGCGTGGGCCAGGGTGTCACGGCCGGCGCCGTGCACCTGCGGTGCGCAGCGCAGCGAGTAGGCGTCCTGCACGCGGGTGCATTCGGGGCCCTGGTGGCTGGCCACGATCGGGGAGCCGGCCAGCAGACGGCGCATGTTCCCCGCGGCGATGCCCTGGCCGTCGTGGGGGCGCAGCTGGTGCAGGTCGACGGCGAAGACGGCGTCGCTGCCGAGGAGCCCTTCGACGCTCATCGCGGCGGCGACGTCGGCGACGCTGAACAGGTTGGTGAGGTCGTGCAGGGCCAGGGCGAGCTGGCCGAGCATGCCGTCGGTGCCGTTGATCAGCGCCAGCCCTTCCTTCTCGGCCAGCACCACGGGCTGCAGACCGGCCTCGGTCAGCGCCTGGGCCGCGGGCAGCTCGACGCCTTCGCGGGTGCGCACCACGCCCTCGCCCATGACCGCCAGAGCGCAGTGTGACAGCGGGGCCAGGTCGCCGGAGCATCCCAGCGAGCCGTATTCGTGCACGACCGGGGTCAGGTGGGCGTTCAGCAGGTCGGCGTAGGCCTGGGCGGTGGTGGGGCGCACGCCGGTGCGGCCGGTCATCAGGGTGGACAGGCGCAGCAGCATGAGCGCGCGCACGACCTCGTCCTCGACCGTGGGCCCTGATCCGGCCGCGTGCGAGCGCACCAGGCTGCGCTGCAGCTGGGTGCGGGCCTCCGGAGCGATGAAGGTGGTGGCCAAAGCGCCGAAGCCGGTGGAGATGCCGTAGTGCGGTTCCGCGTCCACGGCCAGGGCCTCGATCCGGGCGCGGGAAGCCTCGACCTCTTTCAGCGCGATCGGGTCCAGGGCCACCCGGCGGCCGTGGCGGGCCACCGCAACGACGTCCGCGACGCTCACCGGTCCCGTGCCGATCAGGACGTCGTGCTCGCCGAGGGGTGCGTAAGCGTCTGTCATGGCCGCTATCTCACTGCTGCGCAGGGTGCGGTCTCTAGGCCTCGGACCAGGCCGGTGTCTAGGATGCTGGACATTGGCTTATGCGGGAGGAGCACGTGATGGGCGGCACAGCACCGGCTCCGACCGTTGATGCGGCTCTGCGCATTTTGTCCTTTCTGGGCCTGCAGCGGGGTCCGGTGGCGGCGGCCACCCTGGCTCGCACGCTGGATCTGCCCCGCTCGAGCGTCTACCGGCTGCTGGGGGTGCTGGAGGAGAGGGGTTTCGTCCTGAGATATCCCGAGGACAAGCGGTACGGGCTGGGCATCGCGGCCTTCGAGCTGGGCTCGGGGTACACCCGGCAGGAACCGGTCACCCGGCTGGGCCGGCCGGTGCTGGCCAACCTGGTGGACAAGGTGCGCGAGAGCGGGCACCTCGCCGTCCTGCTGGGCCGGGACGTGGTCTATCTTGCAGACGAGCGTGCGCCCGGTCGGCCGGTTCTGGTCACCGATGTCGGGGTGCGGCTTCCGAGCTCGCTGACCGCGAGCGGGCGGGCCCTGCTGGCCGTGCTGCCTCGTGAGCAGGTGCGCGCCATCTTCCCCGGCCCGGAGGCCTTCGCCGCCAATCCGCTTCCGCCGCAATCGTACTCACAGCTGCGCGAGGAACTGCTGGCCACCCGGGCCCGGGGTTACGCGGTCGAGAACGGTGAGATAGCAGAAGGTCTGGCGTCGGTCGCCGTGGCCGTGCGCGATCGCAGCGGCTGGCCGGCGGTGGCCCTGGCGGTGACCTTCCGGGCCGATCAGGCGACACCGGAGCGCTACCGCGAGCTCGTGGCCCAGGTGCAGCAGCACGCAGTGACGCTGGAGCGCAGGCTGTACGGCTAGGTCCTGTCCTGCGGAGGAAATGTCGGCAACACCGACACACTGTTGTCGCCCGGGCGGTCCAGGGTTGCCTGCATGACCCAGAACCCGAACCCCACGGTCACGACCACCTCCGCCCGGCACTCGCTCGACCTGTGGCTGACCATGTGGAACAGCGACGGCGACCTCGCCCGTCAGATCTGCTCCGACGACTTCCGCATCCACTTCGCGGTGACCGAGCCCGACGGGTCGACCCCGGCGGACGACATTCGCAGCGCCGAGGACTTCGCGCAGTACCTGGACTGGTGGCACGGCCAGAACCCCGAGACCGTCTTCACCCGCATCGCCGACGCGATCGACGGCGAGCACGGCCGACTGCTGTGGGACGTGGAAGCGGACGGACAGCGTGCGGGCGGCGTGGACGTCTTCGACTTCGACGCGGACGGCCGGGTCCGCCGGGTGTGGTCCGTCGGCGGTCAGCGGAGCATGCTCAGCTGAGGCCCATCGGTTGGGGGCCATCGGTGCCGGTGGCGGCCTCTGCCAGACTTGGAGGATGAAGCGCGCCGAGCGGCAGTACGCCCTCGTGGATCTGCTGCGCGGGGCGCGCCGGCCGTGGTCGGCCGCCCGGCTCGCCGAGGAGTTCGGGGTCTCGGCCCGCACCATCGAACGCGACCTCAGGTCGCTCCAGCTGGCCGGGGTCCCGGTCTACGCCGAACAGGGGGCGGCGGGCGGCTACTCGATCCTGCGCGAGTACTCGCTGCCGCCGCTGAACCTGTCTGCTCCGGAATCGCTGGCGGTGCTCGCCGGCCTCGCGCTGCTGGAGTCCTCGCCGTACCAGGCGGCCGCCCGCCGGGCCCGCGCCAAGATCGCCGCGGTCATGCAGGAGGAGCACCGCGGCGCCGTGCACGAGATGCTCGGGATGATTCAGGTCATCGACGCCGTCGCCCCGACGGACGATGCGGTGCCGTTGGGGTTGCTCTCCGACGTGATCGCCGCTCGCCGTCTGGTCCGGTTGACCTATCTGGGCGAGAACGAGGACGGCGGCCCCGATCTGTCCACCAGCACCGTTCGTGACGTCGAGACGATGGGTCTTCTGCGGGCGGGTGATGCCTGGCTGCTGGTGGGCTGGTGCCGGCTGCGTGATGCGATCCGCGGCTTCCGGATCGAGCGGATCACCCGCCTGGAGATCCTCGGCGAGGTACCGGAACCGCGCGACCCTGCGCTGCTGGAGGCCGACCTCGCGCGGTGGCCGACGCGGCGCTTGGCCTGAGGCGTGGTACTGGCCGTAGGCGCAGCGAGCCTGGTAATTCCCGAACCCTGATCACCCGTGCTGGATGGGTTCTCAAGGCCGCCCGGCGGCTTCGGTGGTCACGGGCCCAAGACCTTCCGTTCCGTGCGCTGGAGAGTCAGCGGGCTGGGCGATCTGCTGGGCGGTTCGCACGAACGCCGCCACCGCGGCCGAGCGGTTTTCGGCCCGCCAGACGACCGAAAGCGTCACCGGTTCCAGCCCTTCCACCGGCCGGTAGGTGATGCCGGGCCGGGGAAGGCGATCGGCCACCCAGGTCGGCAGGAACCAGACAGCGTTCCCGACCTCGATGAGGTTGAAGATCTGCGAGTGGTCCAGCAGCGGTCGGGACGGGGTCGAGGACTTAGGGAACCCCGCGTCTGCCGCCTGCCCGTCCGGCAGACGCCGTCCCGCCAGGTCGGCCAGCCCTATGCGGCTACCGGCGGCCAGCGGGTCCGAGGCGGCCAGGGCGACCACGCGGGGACCGGTGATCAGTGGCTCGCTGTCCAGCCCGCGTTGCTCGAAAGGCGTGTGCATGAGGGCCACGTCGGCCCGCCCTTCGTGCAGGGCCGGAAGTTGCTCGCCGTAGACGCCGAGCAGTAGTTCGACCGGTAGGACGTCGTAGGCGCCCAGGATCTTGGTCAGGAGGCCACCGTCGTGGTCGGCCTTGAGGGCGAGCCGCAGCCGGGGCTGGTCCTGACCGGCCTGACGGGCTCGGTTGGCAGCCCGGGTCACCGCGTCGAGGGCCGTGCGACTGTCTTCCAGCAGGGCCTGGCCGGCCGGGGTCAGGGCCACCTGACGGGTGGTACGCACCAGCAGTTGGACGCCCAGTTGCCGTTCCAGGTCGCGGATTGCGCGCGAGAGCGGTGGCTGCGCGATGCCCAGGCGTTGCGCGGCGCGACCGAAGTGCTGCTCCTCTGCCACGGCGACGAAGTACCGGAGTTGACGCGTTTCCAACTCACTCATATGCGCAAGGTATCAATCGAGAGCCAGATGATCCTTCCCCGTTCATCCTCCGCGGACCTTGACTAGGGGGCGATTCACCGGACCAGAGCAGGACAAGAGCAGGAGCAGAACAACAGTGAGCGACACCCTCGAGGACAAGGTCATCATCGTCACCGGAGCCTCTTCCGGGATCGGCCGGGCGACAGCCCGCCTGCTGCATGACGCGGGGGCTCATCCTGTGCTGGCGGCCCGTCGGGCCGACCGTCTGCAGGTGCTGAGCGAGGAACTGGACGGTGCGCTGGCCGTGCCCACCGACGTCACGGTCCCGGATCAGGTCAACGCACTGGCCCAGGCCACGGTGGAGCGGTTCGGACGGGTGGACGGGCTGGTCAACAATGCCGGCGCCGGGTCGTTCCACGCCCTGGACGGGCTGGAGCCGGCCGCGTTCCTGGATCTGCTGAACCTGAACGTGGTCAGCGTCGTGAGCGCGATCCAGGCAGTCCTGCCGCACATGCGGGCGGCCGGACGGGGACGCATCGTCAACATCAGTTCGGGCGCCACCCAGATGCCGATGGCGGGCAACTGCCTCTACCCGGCCACCAAGGTCGCGGTGAACTGGCTGAGCCAGGTCGGGCGCATGGAACTGGCCGACGACAACGTCCAGCTGAGCATGGTCCTGCCGTCGGTCACCGACACCGAGTTCTATGCCGGGGGTGAACTTCCGGCCGGTCTGGTCGCGCACTCCCCCGAATACGTGGCCCGGGTGGTGCTGCGAGCCCTGCGCACCGGTGAAGAACGCATCGACATCCCACACGGTCCGGAGCAGCCGGGCTTTCCCGAGGTGCCCTGAAACCTCCTGAGCGTTCCAGCGTCGGTCCTCACAAGCGTCCTCAATCGGGGTTTTCGGTGAAGACCTACTTACCTCGGCCGAGGCTCTGGGCGGCGAGGCGGACGGGGGCGTTCGCGGCGCCGTAACCGTCGTAGCGGGACCGGCGCTCGACCACCTCGAAGAACACGTCACCCTCGGTGCGGGTGTAGAAGTGGACGAACTCGCCTGCCGCATCACGTTCGTAGAGCAGATCGAGCTCACGCAGATCGGCGATGACGGCGTCGGGAAGGCCGTAGCGGGCCGCGAGGTCGTCGTAGTAGTTGGCCGGCACGGGCAGGAATCGCAGGCCTGCGGCGCGAGCGCTACGGGCTACCGCGGCTACGTCGTCGCAGGCGAACGCCACGTGCTGGGCCAGCTCCGAGGACGCGGCCGGAGCGACGTTGAGAGGCAGGCGGACGGCGCCCTCCACCGAGCGCATCACCTGGCTGCGGACCAGGCCGTGGGGGCCGGCGACCTCGACACCGGTCTCGGCGTCCAGTCCCAGGGCGGAGGTGTAGAAGAGGACCGCCTCGTCGAAGTCCTCCCAGGGCTGGACCATGTTGACGTGGTCGACCCGGCTGATCGGGCTGATCGGGCTGGTGGGGCTCGGCCCCGGTTCGGCGCCGCCCTCGAACTCGGCCACCCACGGGGCGTCGGTGCCCGCGGTCGAGTCGCAGAGGAAGATTTCGGTGCCGTCGGGGGCGGCCACGCCCTGGAGCGGGAGTTCCGAGGCGTAGGTGCGGCGGTACACGCGGGGTGCCATCAGCTGCTGGGCCCGATCGACCGTGGCGGCAGGGTCGTCCACGTCGAAGCCGATGGCGGCCAGGTGCGGTGCACGGTCGCGGGCCTGCTCCTGGTTGAGCACGACGCGGGCGTCTCCGGCGCTCCAGAGTCGTACCGGCTTGGACCGGTGGCGTCCGCGGAACGTGAATCCGAGCTGCTCCAGCAGGGTCTCGACCGCCGCGGTGTCCTCGGCGCGGATCTCCACGAAATCGAACCCGGTCGGGGCCTTGGCCTCGGGCAGGCGCAGCAGGTCGGTCCGGTCCTGGAGCCGGAGCGCGGCGGCGTCCTCCAGCCAGACCAGCGAGCGCAGGGCGTGCGCGGCGGTGCGGGTGACGTCGGTCTGCCGGAAGACGTCGTTGAAGACTTCCAGGGACAGGGGCCCGTCGTAGCCGGTGCGCAGCACGTGGGCCACGAAGGTGGCGAGGTCGAACGAGCCTTCGCCCGGGAAGAGCCGGTGGTGGCGTGACCACTGGAGCACGTCCATCGACAGGGCCGGTGCGTCGGCGAGCTGGACGAAGAAGATCTTCTCTCCCGGGATCTCCTCGATCTGGGCGGGGTCGTGGCCGCGCGAGAGGATGTGGAAGGAGTCCAGGCAGATGCCGACGTTCGGATGGTCCGCCAGCTCGACGATCCGCCAGGCGCGCCGGTAGTCGTCGACGAAGCGGCCCCAGGCCAGTGCCTCGAACGCGATCCGGACGCCGTAGCGGGCCCCCAGCTCGCCCAGGCGGCGCAGCTGGGCGGCGCTGACCTCGTCGGAGTCGACCACTGCGGTGGCGACGTTCGAGCAGACCAGGACCAGGTCCATGCCCAGGCGGCGGATCAGCGCGAACTTGGCCTCGGCACGGCGCAGGTTGTCCTCCAGGGTCGCCGGGTCCACGCCCTCGAAGTCCCGGAACGGCTGGTACAGGTCGAGGGTGAGGCCCAGCCGGTCGGCCAGGGCGCGGACCTCCTCGGGTGACTGCGCGGCGACCACGAGGTCGGGCTCGAACACCTCGACGCCGTCGAACCCGGCCTCGGCACAGGCGTGCAACTTCTCGGTCAGTCCGCCGCTGAGGCAGACCGTGGCGATGGACCGCTTCATGGCAGCCTCCGGAGCTCGGCAATGAACTAACTAGTACATTAACGGCGACGCTGCTTCAAGGCCTGTCCGGGGACGCACTACAGTGCTGCCGTGAGCAAGTCGCCGGCCGAACGAACCCGTGACGCCGAGCGGACCCGGGCGGAACTGCTCGAGGTGGCCACCGCAGTGTTCGCCGAGGACGGCTTCTCCGGCGCGCGGGTCGACGAGATCGCCGAGCGCACCCGCACCACGAAGCGGATGATCTACTACTACTTCGGCGGCAAGGAGCAGCTCTACGTCGCTGTCCTGGAGAACGCCTACGCCGGTATCCGCGCCGCCGAGCAGGCTCTCGTGGTCGGCGATCTGGAACCGGTCGAGGCGATGCGCCGGCTGGCCGAGCTCACGTTCGACCATCACAACGCCCACCCCGACTTCATCCGCCTGGTCTCGATCGAGAACATCCACCGGGGTGAGTTCCTGCGCCGGATCGAGTCGGTGCGCGAGCTGGCCACGCCGGTCGCCGGGCTCCTCGAGGACCTCCTGGCCCGGGGCCGGGCCACGGGGGTCTTCCGGGCGGACGTCGACGCGATCGACGTGCACCTGGTGATCAGCTCCTACTGCGTCTTCCAGGTCGCCAACCAGCACACCTTCGGCTACCTGTTCGGCCGTGACCTGCAGTCCCCGCTCCAGCGCAAGCACCTGCGCGCGATGATCGGTGACGTCGTCGTGGCCTGGCTGACCGCTACGGCGGACTGAGCCGCATCCCCTTGCCCGGGCCTGCGGCCACGTGCTGTACTCCCAACGTACGAACCATTTAGTACATACCGATGGGAGCGGTCCCCCATGACTCGTGCCTACCTGGCCGGCCTGATCGGCGCCGGGGTCGGCCCCTCCCTGACCCCGGCCCTGCACATGGCCGAGGCCCGCCACCACGGGATCGAGTACCTGTACCGGACCATCGACCTGCCCGCGCTCGGCCTACCGGCCTCCGACGTCGGCGACCTGGTCCGGTACGGCCGGCTGCTCGGCTACGACGCCTTCAACATCACCCACCCCTGCAAGCAGATCGTGGTGCCTCATCTGGACCGGGTCGAGCGCCGGGCGGCCGACCTCGGCGCCGTCAACACCGTGGTGTTCGAGGACGGCCGGGCGGTCGGGTACAACACCGACCTCACCGGTTTCGAGGCCGCCTTCACCACCGGGCTGCCCGGGGCCGACACCCGGCACGTCGTCCAGATCGGGGCCGGTGGGGCCGGAAGTGCAGTCGCCGCAGCCCTGCTCGGGCTGGGCACCCAACGCCTGAGCATCGTGGACGTCGACCACGAACGGGCCACCGCCCTCACCCAGGACCTGTCGGCCCGGTACCCCGGCGCACAGGTCGAGACCAGCAGCCCGGAGAAACTCTCCGCGCTGCTGTCCGAGGCCGACGGCCTGGTGCACTGCACCCCGACCGGAATGGCCGACCACCCCGGACTCCCCCTCGACGCCACCTTTCTGCACGCCCGACTCTGGGTGGCCGACATCGTCTACCGGCCACTGGAGACCGCGCTGCTGCAAGCAGCCCGCGCCGCCGGCTGCCGCACCCTCGACGGCGGCCACATGGCCGTCCACCAGGCCGTCGACGCCTTCCATCTGATCACCGGCCGAACCCCGGACGCCGCCCGCATGCTCCAGCACTTCCGGTCCCTGGTCGCCTGACCGGGGCTCATTTCCAGATTGCAAGGAGGCAACTCGTGGAAACACCGGACCCCACCATCAAGACCCCCAGAAAGGCCGCCCTCGCCAGTTTCATGGGCAGCGCGGTCGAGTACTACGACTTCTTCGTCTTCGGCACCGCCGCCGCGCTGATCTTCCCGCAGGTCTTCTTCCCCGACGACGACGCCTCCGCACAGGTGATGTCGTTCGCCACCTTCGGTTTCGCCTACGTCGCCCGCCCGGTGGGAGCGGTGATCCTGGGCCACTTCGGCGACCGGGTCGGACGGCAGAGGGTCCTGATGTTCACCCTCGTCCTGATGGGCGTGGCGACCTTCGCGATCGGCTGCCTGCCCTCCTTCGACGCCATCGGCTGGACGGCCCCCGCCCTGCTCGTGCTCTGCCGCCTGCTGCAAGGCCTTTCGGCCGCCGGTGAGCAGGCCGGCGCCAGCTCGCTCACCCTCGAGCACGCGCCCGACGACCGTCGCTCGTTCTTCACCTCCTGGACCCTGACCGGCACCCAGGGCGGTCAGATCCTGGCCGCGCTCGTCATGCTGCCGGTCGTCGCGATGCCCGACGACATCAAGTTCTCCTGGGGCTGGCGCATCCCGTTCTGGCTCAGCGCCCTGGTCGTGGTGGTCGCCTGGGTGATCCGCCGAACCCTGCACGAGCCGCCGGAATTCGCCCGCAAGCAGGCCACCGGCCAGATCGCCAAGATCCCGCTGGCCGATCTGCTGCGCCACCACTGGGCGGACGTGTTGCGCGTGGTGTTCTGCGCGTTCATCGCGGCCGTCTCCACCGTGTTCGGCAACCTGGCCATCGCCTACGGCAAGGAGGTCGGGGTCAACGAGTCGATCACCCTGTGGCTCGTGGTGGTCGCCAACATCGTCGCCCTCGGCACGCAGCCGGTGTTCGCGACAGTGGCCGACCGCATCGGGCGCAAACCGGTCTTCATCTACGGCGCGCTCTCCAGCGCCGCGTTCATGCCGTTCTACCTGCTGTCCATGAGCTCCGGCAACGACCTGCTGACCTTCGCCCTGGCCGTGCTGACCTTCTCGTTCGGCTACGCCGCGGCCAACGCCGTCTGGCCCTCGTTCTACGGCGAAATGTTCAACTCCCGGGTGCGGTTCTCGGGCCTGGCCATCGGCACCCAACTCGGCTTCCTGATGGCCGGTTTCGCGCCGACCATCGTCACCGCGCTCGGCGGGGTCGAGGAGGGCGGCTGGAAGGTCACCGCCGGCTTCACCGCGGTCATCGCCATCACCGCGGCGATCTCCGCCGCCACCGCCCGCGAGACCAAGGACATCCCAACCGCCCAGCTCGGCGGCCCAGCACCGGACCCGGCGCCGATCGGCGCGCCGGTGAACCGCTGAGTCCTAGTCCGCTCCCGCCGGATCGCCCGTGCCGTCAGCCGACGACGCGGGCGATCTGCTGCACGGCGAAGGCATAGCCGTGAATGCCGGCACCGACGACCACGACCTCGGCGATGTCCGAGACGTAGGAGTGGTGCCGGAAGGGCTCACGCTTGTGGACGTTGCTCAGGTGCACCTCGCCGACCGGCAACTCGGACGCGAGCAGGGCATCGCGCAGGGCGACCGACGTGTGGGTCAGCGCACCCGGGTTGATCACGATGCCCGCGCAGTCCGACCGGGCCGCGTGGATCGCGTCGATCAGGACACCCTCGTGATTGCTCTGCACCGCCCGGACCTCGAACCCGAGCCCGGCCGCCACCTCGACGACGCTGGCCTCGACGTCGGCCAGGGTGTCGCTGCCGTACAGCGACGGCTCGCGGGTACCCAGCATGTTCAGGTTCGGCCCGTTGACGAGCAGGAGCCGGCGCGGTGCAGAGTCAGGCGCAGTCACCGGCGCAGCCTAGTCGATCACCCCGTGCCTGACGGCCACCTCTGACGTCCATTGCTCGTGCTCTCTGCGGGCAGGATCGACCGGTCAGGAGCCGATCACTGTCCACGATTGCCCGAATGGGCGCCTCAAGAGACTGAGCGATCTACGAAGGCTCCGTCGGCGAGCGACGGGGACGCGGGACCAGGAAGGCCCGCCCATGTGATCGCGTGCGCCGCGCCCGCCCCACGACGCGCTCGTCGGCCGGAGCGTTACCGAGCGGAAGGCGGGGACGCGGGATGACGAAACTGACGAACGAGTCGGGGGCAGGTGGTTCGGCCGACTCCTGGCCGTAGGCACTGTTCCGTGGCTCGTTCGGCATCGCTGTCCCATCGATTGCGAGCGGGGGGAAAGCGGTGCGGACCGGGCTCCCCCCGTGGAAGTCCGGCCAGCACCTGCTTCAGCAGCCCTGGTCGGGCTACTCGCAAGAAATCCTGACAAATGGCCTGGCTGTCTGACTACCTGTCACGATGCCAGGCCTATATGACAGGTATGCAGGGGTTTTCCCTCATGGTGGCTTTTCTACGTATCAGTAGGCTGACGTGGTGGTCGAAACAGGGGACGAACCATCGCAGGACGGGAGGGAATGGCCCGGCATCACACGATGGCTATTGGTGCAGCAGATCCAGGCGTACCGTCTGCGCGCCGGCCTGACGTACAAGCAGATGGCCGGCGTGGGTCTGGGTTCGGAGTCGCGGTGGAACCGGATCGAGGGCAACAAAGGCGGCTTCGCCCTGCGCCCAGGCGACATCCAGCAGATGCGCAAGGTCTTCCGGCTCTCGGACGTGGAGGCCGACGAACTGGAGGACATGCGGGCTCGAGCCGGTGCGGAGGTCAACTCGCAGGTTCCCGCGGTACAACCGACTTTCCGCGAGTACCTGGCCTTCGAACGACATGCCGTGGGGGTGGACTCGCTCGGTGGGATGCACGGGCTGATCCAGACTCCCCACTATGCCGCGGCCACAGCGCGACTGGACGGCGCGCACGGAGCTGCGGCTGATGTGGTGGTCGCGTTGCGCATGGAACGTCAGCGCCTGACGCTGGGGCGCGCGCAGCTGCGCGTGGCCCTGGACGAGGAAGTCCTCCTGAGGGAGGTCGAGTCCAAGAAGGTCATGGACGAACTCAAAAGCCACTTGCTGCGCCTGGTCCGGGAGGAGTACGCACAGATCCGCGTCCACCTGATCTCCTCGGGAGCTCACTCGGCGGTGCGGGGTGCCGCGACGATCCTGCGTTTCCGGGCCGGGGGCCGGTCCCGTGCCATCGTCTACACCGAGAGCTGGGTGGGCGGTGCGCACACCGACGACCGCCAGGTGGTGGCGAGCATGAACGACAAGTTCCAGAGCGTTTTCGACAGCTCAACACCGATCGAGGAGTACCTGTGAGCGCCACCGACGGCAACGACCTGACCACCGGCGCGGTCCCCGACATTGCCTTCCACAAGTCGACTTTCAGCGAACAGGGAGCGTGCGTCGAGGTGGGACGCAGCGACGGCATGGTCCACGTGCGGGACACCAAGAACCGCGCCCTCGCCACCCTGAGCTTCACTGTCCCGGAGTGGCGCGCCTTCGTTCAGGGCGTGCAGGCCCACGAGTTCGACGACGAGGCCCAGCTGTGAGCTGACGCGGCTCGCCGAGCGGCAACCTCTCAGCTGGCGGGGAAGGTCGGCCAGTTCACCGATCTTCCCCGCATCCGGCGGCAGGTGCGGGGTGCCGACCTGGATCAGCACCGGAACCGGCGGGGTGACGAAGGTGCGGTTGCCGGGTTAGAGATCGGCCAGGTCTATGCGGACCAGAACTGCTCCATCGGCGTCGCGGACGGTCAGGGTGGAAGGATCGGTTCCGGTGCCGGTCTCGTTCAGCCGGATCCCGGTGAGCAGGAAGGTGTCCCCGACGACGCGGGTACTCAGCAGATCTGATCGTGGGCGGGTCACCTCGACGGTGGCTGCACCGGTGGGCAGGCCCGCTCCGGCCAGGGCCACCGTGTCGCTGGACTGGCCTCCGGAGTCGGGCTGGAAGTTGAAAAAGATTTCCCGGGTCGCGCCAAGGTCCTTGGCGGCAGCGAGTTCTGGTTCGGTGGTGGTCGTGGGGTCTTCCTTGGTCACCACCTCCACCGAGCCGATGCCCGAGGCATCGGTGCGGCAGATCGCCAGCATCCCGTCGTAGCTCCACAGCTGCAGGTGTTCGCCGTCGAGGTCGTGCCCGGCGCCGCGTTGCCAGCGGCCCGGATCAGCCACGGGCAGGTCGGTTTCCCGCGTGCAGTTGGCCAGGTCGTTCGTCTTCAGGTTGGGATCTTCGACAGCGTGGCTCTGGCTGCTGGACGGCGCTTGCTGGGTCTGGAGCGCGCCGTTCACCTTCACCTGGAACGACGTGCTGCCCGCAGGAACCGAGTTGGGACGCAGAAACACCCCGTTACTGATCACGGCCGCATCCGTCGGATCAGGGTCGGAACCGGGAGACAGGAGTACCTGGGTGACGTCGGCTGAGGCCAGACCAGCGACTGTACCGAGGGGAGAGACCATTTCGATCGTGGCCTCGCCCGCGCTCTTCTTCGCGGGAACGGGCCGGGACAGGGTGAGCGACTCGGCCGTCAGCTCGCAGAAGATCCGCTCGTCGCCGTCGGCGAAGGCGACCACGGTCACCCCCCGAGCCGAGGCAGTCAGTAAAGGTTTCCAACTTGGTCGGTCGGCCGCGCACCGCTGAATCGCTTCCGCAGGAGCCCAGTTCGCGGTCGCGTCGTAGCGTTCCGCAGCCGTCCAGAAGTGGTTGCCCTTCCGCAGATCCTCCTGCGTCCACCCACCCTGCTCGGCCAGGTCCGAGTCGCCCGCAGCCACCGACAGACCGGGGCCACCGTTCTGCAACTGCGCGCCCCCCAGCATCGCCAGCACCGCCACCCCGGCGACCGCGGTGGCACTCAGGCCGGTGGCCAGATAGGTGCGGGGTGATGTCGACCGGGGCGAGACCCGGGATCGCAGCCGGCGGCGCACATCATCCGGCATCACCCGATCCGGTTCGAGCGCCGCCTGGTCAAGAGCGTCCGTCATGTCAGTCCTCGTCGTTCAGGTCGGTCATCGTGTGCAGGCGGGCCCGGGCGCGCGACAGTCGCGAGCGCACGCTGGCCTCGGTGATCCCGAGCAGTTCGGCGACGTCACCGGTCGCCATTCGCCCCAGGGCGCAGTACTCCACAGCCTCCCGCTCGGCCCGGGGCAGGCGACGCACGGCGTGCAGCACCCGCTCCAGCCGGGCTCTGGCCGCCGCCTGCTCGCTGAACTCCTCAGCGTGGTCACGGTCGGCCTGGTGCGAAGCGATCCGGGGCAAGGCCCGCAGATACCTTGCCAATCGACGGCGTTCGTTGCGCACCAGCGTGTTGGTCACCTTCAGCAGCCACGGCAAGGCGCTGCCGTTGACGATGCGCACCTCGTGCCTTCGTCGCCACAGCACCAAATACACTGCGCCGGCGATGTCCTCGGCCTCGGCCCACGACGCGGTCAGCCGGTAGGCGTAGTTCCAGACAGTCTGCGCATACCGTTCGAAGAGCTCGGTGAACGCCTCCTGATTCCCTGCGCGGATCGACGCCAGCAGATCGGCATCGGCCGCCGGGCCGAGGCCGAGCCGTTCGTCAACAATCACCACACCATCCTTCCCTCACTCTTGTTCTCGCCGTAGTGGTCGCTGAGGGAGGAACGCTGCATCAGATGCGGCAATGTGACGGGCGCCATAAGTTCTGGGCGAAGCTCTGGCACCAACTGGTCCTACTGACCACCGGGCCGGGTCACGGCCGGTGCGCGGCGACGAACCGTCCGGGGGTCGTCCCAGTGATGTGCACGAAGTCGCGAATCATGTGCGACTGATCGACATAGCCCACGGCAGCGGCCAGTTCGGCCTGCGTGACCGCCTGCGAGCGCAGCCTCTCGGCGGCCTCCTGCAACCGCCGACGTTGAATCAGGCATTTCGGTGTGAGTCCCAGGCGGCGGCGCAGCAGACGTTGCAGGGCTCGCTCGCCGATGCCGAACTGCTCACAGATCTGGGCCACCTGCAGCAGTTCCAGATCGTTCTCGACGGCCTCCACCACGGCGTTGACGAGTTCACTCTCGGCGTCGAGAGGCAGGAACCGACGTAAGGCGCCCTCGCACACGTCCATGACGGCTCGATGGGCCGCAGCGTCGTGCGGATCCGGTGCCATGAGGTTCTGCACCCGGCCGGCCAGGGCCCGGCCGTCGTCGCCGAGCACCTGCGCCAGATCGAGGTACCGGTCGTTCAGGCCGTCGATCTGGCCCGCCATCCGGAAGCCCGTGGCCGGGGCCAGCACCATTCCGACCGCCCACCCCTGCCCGGTCAGCGTTGTCGCCGACAGTTCGGGCGCGACGCCGTAGAAACGGGCATCGTCCCCAGTGATCACGATCAGGCAGGCCGGGTCCTGCAACATTCTCTGCGGCGCCTCGGCGCCGGAGGGCACCGACCACACCGGGATCCAGAAGCGGCGCAGCACACCCCCGAGGTCGCTGCTCGCGGCGTACCGGTACACCGGCCCAGCAGTGTCGGTCAGATGCGCCAGTTCCTCCGGCGCCCTACGTACCGTGCTCACCACGACACCGGTGTCGGTGTCGGGGTCGGTGTCGGGTTTCGCCAATCCCTGCCCCAAGACCTGCTCATAGCGTCCATCCATGACGCACATCCTGGCGCAGTACCGAACCGCTGTGATCCCGCTGACCGCCGTCGTGACCGCTGTGCCGCCGCAGAACTGGGACGCCCCCTCCCCCTGCGAGGGCTGGAGCGCGCGGGACGTCCTTGCCCACCTCATCCAGACTCAGAACGAGACGCTGACCACGAACGGCGTCGTCCTGGGGGACGCCCCGGACACCGCCCCTGATCCCGTCGGCGCGTGGGCTCAGCACACCGACGGCGTGCTCCGAGCCCTGGCCGACGCCGACCTCGTCGACCGGCCCATCGACTGGTTCTTCGGGCCCACGACGATCGGGGCCACCTTCGGACAGTTCTACGTCTGGGACATGTACGTCCACCGGTGGGACCTGGCCCGCGCGGCCGGGCTCGATGCCCCCTTCAGCGACGCCGAACTCGACAACATCCAGGAGGGGGCGGACCTTCTGGGCAAGGCACTGCACATGGACGGCATGTGCCGACCGCCCATCGTCCCCGCCTCCGGTGACCGCACCACCCAGGTCCTCGCCC